>NZ_WUWM01000039.1 GCF_009846885.1 Paenibacillus puerhi | reverse complement strand
AGTTGCTTGATGAGCACCTTCCATGGAGTCCAGCAGTTAGGCAACATTGTACATAACGCAAAGCCTATGGATTCTCATGAACCATGGGCTTTTCTTTTTCAATACACCTGGTTATTAGACGCTTACATCATGACTCGGTCGACGCGGGATAACCAGTCAATTGCATTTGCCATGACGCCGGGAATGGTTGAATTATACTCCGGAGTGACCCATAACACCGCGTCGGCAGCAGCGACTTTGCTTTTAAAATGGATAACCGGCTGCGGCGGAACAGACTCGATATCCTGATCGTAAAAAGGGAGATCCCGAATGTTCAACATATCCAACTGGAAAAGATGCTGATAACGGTTCTGAATATAACGGGCTAACTTCAAGTTGTACGAATCTTTACGAATGCTCCCGACAATTGCAGCTACTTTCATTTTCATCACCTCAATGATTATTTTTCGAATGGAATTAAACAGGTTCAACCGATCCACCTCATCCATTCTATTCTTGCTATTCTTCCTAAGGAGGACATAGACTAGTGTACATGGGCCTAACGAGGCTAGGGAGAGATCTGGATATCGTAGGATTGGGAATCCTACGTTCATGAATGGATAGGAGGCATGGTGATCATGGCGAACAGATTGGACCGTTATGAGGAATTAGCTCGTTTTTTGCGTTCACGCCGTGAACGAATGACCCCAAGGCAAGCAGGATTGCCGGAATCCGGACGCAGACGCACACCCGGACTTCGTCGTAGCGAGGTGGCTCTGCTGGCAGATATAGGATTGGATTGGTACACCTACTTGGAACAAGGGCGTCATATCAACGTATCCGCCGAGGTTCTTGATCGAATAGCAGAAGTGCTTCGGTTAGATGAATCGGAACGCAGGCATCTATACCATCTTGCCCGTAAGCAATTTCCCTTGATCGATACGAAGCAACCCTCTAAGGTAACTCCGGAACTTCAACGTTTTTTGGATAGCCAAAATTTGTCCCCTTCAAATGTCATGGATGCGCGCATGAACATCATTGCCTGGAATGAAGCCTACTGCGCATTGAATGGGGACCTCGCGGTGATGTCGGATAGGGAACGAAATTTTGTCTGGATGACGTTTACTTCTCCCCGTTTCCGCTATGTTAAGGGAGACCAATGGGAATTGCATGCGCGACGGATCGCCGCTCATTTCCATGCCGGGTATGCGCGTCACGGCGACGACCCTTGGTGGTCCGAGCAGTTCGAGGCGCTGTCCCAGGCTAGCGGGGAGTTTCGGGAATTTTGGGACTCCCATGAGGTTCTCGATGCCATTGATGCTCCCAAGACACTGCATTGTCCGAATCTCGGGATATTGAATTTTGACCTTGTGTCGTTTCAGTATTCGAACGATTCGAATTTGACCATTTCCATCCATGTTCCCCAACGAGACGGCACAGAGGAGAAGATGCAGCGGCTGTTGATCGATTATCGGAGCCGGCATTCAGAGCCGCTTGAATCTTCTCAAAGAGTTTAGTATGGAGGCAATCAGAACTTTTTTAGACATGAATCAAGGCACCCAAGCGGGTGCCTTTTGAATTCGCTCTATAAGTGATACGGAGAACCGTATCATAAGTGACGGCAAGTTTTTGGGATAAGATTAGAGGGCAGTTGCTGCGTCAAGCAACCGCCTTATTATATTTTTATGGTAATATTGAAGTTATCGCAGCGTCAAGTGCTAGAGTATACTTAGAGCTCAGGCAGATCTGTCGCAATAATTGGTATACAAGAGGATTTACAAACTGATAACGAATACGCCAACCAAGACTGTTCCCGTGGGGCAGTCTTATATTTATTAGGATTGAGGAGTTCTAATTCCAATTGGCAGGGTAACGTATCACCTGTTATAATGGGTGTTACTTAAAGGATATTCAACGAAGAGCAGGGATGGTATGATATCTAATCAGCATGACATGGGCAGTGTGAAATGGAAGCGGAAAATCCTCCGCATTTATCGCATATTCATCTTGTTCTACCTGTTGGGGGAAGCTGCTTCGTTCGTGGCAGACTGGGGGTCGGGCCTGAATTACGTCATCACGTATCTATACGATAGTACCTTACTCCCTGTTTCCACCATGCTGATTACGCTGTTTGTGTTGGAATTGTTATGCCGTTATACCAATAGGAATTTGGATTATATCTTTATTTGGGCCGCGGTGATCTTGTCCGGCTCGCTTATCATTACCAATCGGCACATTCCTGTCATGCAGGCGATTATCTTGGTGCCTATCGTGTTATCGGTTCTTTACTTTAATAAGGTAAAAATCCTCGTCACCACAGTGATCTGTTTGGCTTTCATCCTCATTTTCTATAGCTTTGCCAGTCCGGAAGTTGCGGCAGGATTCGGACCGGCGCCTTTCTCGTTGATCGTAATCTGTACAATCATTCTGGCCTGCTGCGCCGCAGGGTTGATCGTCATTAACCGGGGGATGGAGCTATTGGAGGACCTTCGAGAGAAAGTGGTCAGTGAGATCAAGCTCCGGGAAGAGAAGACGTGGATTGAAGAAATGTCTAAGGCGGATGCCTTAACCGGACTTGCGAATCATAAATCGTTTCACGATCATCTCGACCTCATACTCGATTCAGAGGAGCACATTCCTGAGCTTGAGCTGCACCTGGCCCTTGCGGATATTGATAATTTCAAGGCGATCAACGATACGTACGGACATTGGGCCGGCGATATTGTACTGAAGCAAACAGCGGCCATATTAAAGGAAACGCTGCAGCCCTGCTCGTTGATCTCCAGGTACGGCGGCGAGGAGTTCGGTATCCTGTTCCTAGGGATGACCGATGAAGAAGCAAGGGATAGGCTGGAGGCAGCTCGCATGGCTGTAGCCTCCATTCGTCTATCGGAGATCCACTTTCAAGCGGTCACGATCAGCATCGGGCTGTATCGAAAGCGCGAAACGGACTCGAAGGAAACCCTGTTTAAGCGAGCCGATACGGCGTTATATGAAGCGAAACGTACCGGTAGAAATAAGATGTGCGTGAGTGATGAAACAGTAGCCTAGAAAGCTAAAAAGCCGGAAATCCTTTGTGTATCAAGGGTTTTCGGCTTTTGTCATGAGTGGTGCTCAATTTGGTTGTGTTGAATGTTCCCGAAGCCATGTAACGGCGAAATCGAGAACTGCGTCTTCTCTGTCAAGAAGGGCTTTTGCGAACCCTGTACAGAGGGGACTTTTGCCTAGAAACAGCAAAAGCCCCTCCGACTCGTTATCGGATGGGGGCTAACCCTAAAAAATGCTTTTGGGTGTTTTCGTCAAAGTTCAGTTCGATCGTTACGATCTTTCGGTTCTCAACGCAGATTTTCTTGATGATGAGGTGTAGCAAGGACTTGATCTGCTCGGTAGGAGCACTGCCAAGAATTTGGTCCAACTGGCCCAGGGTGGCCCGAACGTAGTCGTAGTCGATTATCTGGCTGCTATCGTTTCCGAGTTCCGATTCGATCCCGGACTTTCTGGCGAGAAGCCGCTCCCTTTCCGCCTTCAGCTCGTACAAGCGGTTCACCAATGTTTCGGGGGCGATAAGGTGGATTCGATCGAGGGGAAGCGGCAAAAGCATCTCAGCCAGTTCGAGGGTTATCTGGGAACTTTAGTTATTTCAACATTTTTATTACTTAAAATAGCCTGATGTTTGGCAGTTGGCGGTTCTTCCCAAATCATCAGGACATGGTCGGTGTCAAATAGGGTGCTTTTGGAAAATGCTTGCGGATGTCCTAAAAACTCAAATTTACAAAATGTAATCATCCGTTTAATACAGGGTTAACATTGAATTATTATGATAAAGGCAAGCAATGAGCCCTAACTGCTGGCAGGTATGAAGGAATGAAAGGAAAATATTCCCCAATGTCTTTACTTTACAGGATTGGGAACAACCCCATTATTGCCGCGGTACGTAAACCGGAGGATGTAGAGGCAGCACTAGATAGCCGGGTGGAAAACATTTTCTTCATGGGGGGCAAAGTTAAAGAAATTATTCATGCCGTCCGCCTGACGAAGGAGAGGAAAAAAGGCGCTTTTGTCCACCTCGATCTGATTCGCGGACTATCCAGCACCGACAAGGAAAGTGTTGATTTCGTCTCGGATTACATTGGCGCTGATGGGATCGTTACACCGAAAAGCCATTTGATCAAGGAGGCGAAACGGGTTGGTCTTTACGGGATTCTTCACCTTTTCGTGCTCGATTCATTGGCACTTAAGAATGGCCTGAAGGTGGCTGAAAATGTCCAGCCGGATGCCATCGAGCTTATGCCGGGCGTAATCACGAAGACGATTCATTCGTTATCCGAAATGATAACCGATATTCCAATTGTCGCCAGCGGACTGATACAAACGAAGGAGGAAGCCGCCGAAAGCTTGCATGCCGGCGCAACCAGCCTGTCTGTCAGCGAAGCAGCGCTCTGGAATCTTACATTTCAAGATTTTCAATCCTAGCGGTTGAATTTTTTGAAATTCCATTTTCATAGTTTAGAGTGAGGAATAAGAGAAAGCTCTGGACAATGAACAATCGGGACTTTTAGGTCCTTTGTTTATTGTCGGCGGTTTTCTCTTTTTATTATTTATAACTACTTGGAGGTATATTATGGCGCACTCTACTCAACCAAAAAGCGATAACTATGTACTTATCATCAGCATCGACGGCATGGCCCATTACTATCTGCAGGACCAGCATGTCCATATGCCCAACGTTCGGCGACTCATCCGAGAAGGCGTCTCTGCTGCCGGCATGGAAAGCGTCTTTCCGACGGCGACATGGGCGATCCATTCCAGCATGGTCACCGGAACGTATCCGCGTAAGCATGGCGTTCTTGGGAATTGGGTGATTGATCGTCCGAACCGCCGGGTTGGTGAGCATTTCGGAGACCGCATGTGGAGCAAAACGGAAGTGCTGCGGAGAGAAACATGGTACGATGCCGCGAAGCGCATGGGCTTGACGACCGCCTCCATCTGTTGGCCGGTCACAAGGGGAGCGGAAACGATCGATTTCAATATCCCTGAATTTTATGAGCAGGATCTGTTCGATACCTGCTGCACATCCTCACTCTGGGAAGAACTCAAAGCGACCGGCCTGCCGATGGAATGCTATGGAGCTTGGAGCAAGGATCATGCCCGCGGGCCCATGCAGGATTGGCTGACGACTAAGGTCGCCAAATACCTAATTGATCGGTACAGCCCTAACCTCCTGCAGCTTCACTACCTGCTGCCGGACAGCTTCCAGCATGACTACGGCGCTCGCTCCAAGGAGGCTTATTGGTCGCTGGAGTATGTGGATGAACGAATAGGGGAGCTATTGAAGGCGCTTGAGGAGAAGGGCATTTTACACAAAACGAATGTGTTTGTTGTATCCGACCACGGCTTCGTCAACACGACCAAGACGTTCTATCCGAACGTGCTGTTTAAGCAGAAGGGATGGCTAAACAGCGAGAATTTGAAGGAAAGCCGGGTGATGGCTGTGTCCAACGGAGGCTCGGGATACGTATACGTTCTCGAAGATGACCCCGAGGAAAAGGTGCGGATGATAGGCGAAGTCCGCCGCGTGCTTGCCGATAGCGAAGGCGTCGGGCGTCTGTTCGAGAAAGAAGAACACCCGGCTCTTGGTCTGCCGGCAGAAGGTGAGTTGGAGCATTTATGTCCGGACATTGTCTTCGAGGCTGAAATGGACTGCTTTGTTTATTTCGACCATAGCGGGGATGAAGTGATCGGACATTTAGCCAAATTTAAAGGAATGCACGGCTATCTGCCACAGCGCGAAGAATTGAAGGCCGTGTTTGTGGCGGCGGGCCCTTCGATCCGGTCCGGTCTGACCCTGCCGGAAATCCGCATCGTTGATCTAGCGCCGACTATCGTACGACTTCTCGGCACGGAACTTGAAGATACGGACGGCAGTGCCTTGGACGAAATATTGAAGGAGGAGATAAGGCTTGGAAACCTCGATCCCATTAAGTGTTAAACGGAGCAGAGCTCCAGCCCGGTCCCGCAGCAGGCTGCTGAAGATGCTCATTCCGCTAGCCTTCCTGCTGCCTGCGCTTGCCTTGTATGCTGTATTTTTCATTTACCCGTTTATCTTCGCCTTCAGTCTCAGCTTTCAAAAGTGGAACCTGATCAGCCCGAAGAAGGCATTTGTCGGACTGGCCAATTACAGACACCTGCTGCAGGATGAAGTATTTTGGATCTCACTGAAAAATTCCGGGCTGTATGTGCTGATGACCGTACCTTTTGCCATCGGAATCGGTTTACTGCTTGCGATATTGGTTGAAAGCCTATGGAGAGGCAAAAGACTGTACCGGCTCATCTTTTTCCTACCGGTCGTCTCCTCCATCGGTATCATCAGTATTGTATGGAGCTTGATGTACAATCCTCAGGTTGGAGCGCTAAACGTATTACTTCGTACCTTCGGCATTCAAGGGCCTAACTGGATGAACAACCCGGCAACTGCCCTGTGGGCACTGGCTATTGTGGGGATTTGGAAGGGCTTCGGTTACAATATGGTGCTCTACATATCGGGACTGAAGTCCATCGACCGCGGTCTTTACGAAGCTGCTGCCATGGACGGCGGCGGACGCTGGCAGCAGCTAAGGCATGTGACGCTGCCGATGCTTTCCCCTGTAACCTTTTTTATCCTCGTCATGAGTATTATTTCGTCGTTCCAGGTTTTTGCAACCATTCAAATTATGACACGAGGCGGACCTAACAATTCAACTAACGTGTTGGTGTATCAGATTTACCAGGAAGCCTTCCAGTTTTTCAATATTGGGGTGGCCACGGCTTCTTCGACCATTTTACTGCTGATAGTCGGTTTACTGACGGTCATCCAGCTTCGCATGTCGCAAAAAATGGTTCATTACCAATAAACAAGCACTTTGGAGATAGGGGAGTTTCCATTGTACCGTACTTTACGATTTGTTGAAGAAGGAACGAAGCATATTGTTCTGATTGCCGTCGCTTTAACCTGTCTCATTCCGATCCTTTGGATGCTGGCTACCTCATTTAAAGAGCCGCAGGAGGTATTTGCCGGTCATCTATTCTGGGCCGATCATTTCAATTTGGAAGGTTATCTGCGGGTTTTCCGGGATATTCCCTTTTTGCTCTGGGCTTGGAACAGTACGCTTACCGCAGGACTGCAAACACTCGGACAGCTAATTGTCGGTGTGGCCGCCGCCTTTGCGTTCGCCCATTACCGTTTCCCGGGCCGGGACGCCTTATTCTTCTTCGTTCTGATGACTATGATGATTCCACACCAAGTCACTATGGTACCTACGTATATGATCGTTAACAAGCTCGATTGGCTGAATACCTTTTCCGGCGTAATCGTGCCTCACTTGGCCAGCGGATATGCGATTTTTCTGCTCCGCCAAGGCTTCATGACAGTTCCTCGCGAGCTTGGGGAAGCGGCCGTCATTGATGGCTGCAGTCCTTTCGGCACGATGTGGCATGTATATCTTCGTTTGTCCAGCACGGTCATAAGCGCCCTAGCTGTAATTCTCTTCGTCGGAAACTGGAACGATTATCACTGGCCGCTGCTCGTGCTTTCCGATAAGAGCATGCAGACGCTGCCGGTTGCATTCGTGCAATTTCGCGAAGAAGAGGCCCTCGAATGGATGCCGACGATGGCAGTCGCAACCCTATCCATGCTGCCGATTCTGCTTTTGTACCTTGCGGCGCAGAAAAACTTTATCGAGGGCTTTATGAACAGCGGTTTGAAAGGCTAGCTTACATCATTTTTCCAAAATAGGGAGGAAGTATGATTATGAAAAAACAATGGGGTATTAGAATGCTGGCAGCCGTTATGTCGATGTCGGTTATCCTTTCTGCCTGTGGTAAAACGGAATCAGTCGGATCCGCAGATGGAAAAGGTGCTGCAAAAGCATCGAACGAAGTAATAGAAATCGAATTTATGCATATGCATGCCGGTGGCACGATCGATAAGCTGGTTGAGGAATATCATAATACTCAAAATAAAGTTAGGGTTAAGCCGGTATTTGTGCAGGGCTCTTATGAAGGAATTATCGAAAAAATCCAGACACAGGCGGCGGCTAAGCAATTTCCGGACGTATTTACTAACGGATTTGTATACACCCGTTTCGCTATCGATACGCTTCCGATCGTTCCGGTTCAACAGTTTGTAGACAAGGAAAAGACAGATTTATCCGATTTCTTCCCAACCATGCTAAATCTGGGCAAAGGCGATGACGGCAAACAGTATGCCCTGCCTTTCGCCGTGAGCACACCTATTCTTTATTACAATGCCGACCACTATAAAGAAGTCGGATTGGATCCGTCAAATCCGCCGAAAACATGGCAGGAGGTCCGCGATGCAGCGAAAAAATTAACTGTAAATGGACGAAGCGGTATTTTCTTCGACTACCAGATTACTGGTAACTGGTTGTATCAAGCGATGACGGAAACAGCAGGCGGCCAAATGATGTCCAAGGATTTGAAAACGGTCGGCTTCAATAACGAAGCAGGACGTAAGGCGATGCAATACTGGGTCGATTTGGTGAATGCGGACAAGTCGATGCCAAATATGGACAGCAAGCAGGCTGCACAAAGCTTCCAATCGGGCAACATTTCCATGTATGTAACCACCACGGCAAGCCTTTCCGGTTTCCGCAAACAGTCGACATTCGACCTGCGTACGGCTGCTTTTCCTACCCTGGATGGAAAACGCGTTGTGCCTGCAGGCGGGAACAATCTTGTTATTATGGCCAAGGATCCGAAGAAGCAAGAAGCTGCTTGGGATTTCGTGAAGTTCGCAACCTCAGCGAAGGCTACCTCTAATATCGCTCAAAGCATCGGGTATATGGTCACCCGCAAAAGCGCTCTCGAGGATCCTCAACTGATGGGCAATTTCCTTAAGGAAAACCTTACGGCAAAGGTAACCTATGATCAAGTCGGCAACATGGTGCCATGGTATAACTTCCCGGGGGCAGCCGGTTCGAAGGTATATAAGATCGTGCAAGATAACATACAAGCGGCGCTGTTACTGCAAAAACCGGTGGACCAAGCTGTAAAAGACGCAGCGGACCAGGCTAATGCCTTGCTGAAGTAGAAGCGGAGGTTTATGTTTTGGAGCATCAAGAATTTTTTCCTCACACAAAGGTTTACTTTTTTGATCTGGACGGATGCGTTTATCATGGAAACCGGTTATCTCCCGGTATAATCCCGCTTCTTGAGCAGCTGCAGCAAAGGGGAATCCGCTATGCATTTCTCACGAACAATTCTCGGCAGAGCGGCGAAGAAATAGGAGAAAAACTCGCGGCTATGGGTCTAATTGTGCCGGAGGGTACCATTCTTCCGGTAACGGATTTCGCCGGTACCTTCATTCGAAATAAATTCGGAACCGTTACGGTGAAAACAATCGGCAGCGAAAGTCTCGAACGCAGCATCGGGGAAGCAGGTCACCGGACGGTAGCTTGGAACCACCCGGCTCCTGATGTCGTTATCGTCGGCCGGGATACGGAGTTTCATTATGGTAAGCTGCAACAAATTACGGCAGATATTCGCGCAGGGTCGTATCTGATTGCCACCAATCCGGATATTTATCATCCGGGGGCATCCGGGGAACCGATTCCCGAAACAGGAGCACTCTTGGCTGCCATCGAGGCCATGACAGGGACCTCAGGGGAATGTATCGGAAAGCCGGAGCCCTATATATTTCTTCATGGAATGAAGCTGTTCGGCGCAATTCCCGAAAACTGTGTGATGGTCGGGGATAATCCGGAAACGGATATATTGGGAAGTAAACGTGCGGGATTAAAATCCGTATGGATTACTAACAGGACATCTGCTGATCCTATCGTCTGGCCGGGGGGAGAAAAGCAAGAGCATTCACGCCCAGATGTCGTTGTAAATAGCATAGAGGAGCTTTACCGTCTCTTTACCGCAGGAACATTAGTAAAATTGGATTGAATTTTTTATCCTATGGGTACGGTGTTGTTTAGGATTTTGCATGATCGACGTGACTATCTTCGTGAATTGTTCGATTCATTACAATAATGTTCTCTAGCCTGTGTAGGAACACAGGCAATTTTTTTCGCTGATAACGCCGTTACGGGGAACCGTACCATAAGTAAGCACAAACTCATCGTTAAGGGAAGCGTCAAAGAACAATACAATATCCTTGACGCTTCTTTTTGCTGGATGGTTGCCAGTATTCACAGTTCTTTTACTGATGATCGATTGTAATAAGTCTTTCTGTTTCTCTGGTTCAATCTTCATTATGATCTTAGAGAAGCCATTCAGAACATAATATACCCGCTCGAAAGACACCTCTTTTATTGTCGGTATGTTTAGTTCTTGCTCAATCTCTGATCTACGAGACCTGCCCTAGGGTTATTGGGTTTGCCAGCGAGCCTTGTGAGTGGCTTCTAGACCATCTAGTGATGGGGGGAGTTTATATCTAAGTGGTTACTGTTCTCTACGGTAGAAAATGATGCGATAAGGAATACATGTATACCAACATATGGTATAGTAATTTATGACTGAAAAGTTAAAAAGATGGAGGGGAATTAGGTTTGTTTCCTGTAGCATATACACTCTTGTTAAAAGAAGCGATATTAGCACATATTAAAGAAAATTATGAAATTGATGAACCAGTTAGTTTTGAGTATTTCCTTAGAGGAATGAATGACACTTATGTCTTAGTAACTGAACAAGCAAAGTATATCTTCAGAGTTTATCGTGCTGATAGGAGAAATAATTCAGAAATTGCATTTGAATTAGATTTATTGAATTATCTCAGTATGAAAGGTGTATGCGTTTCAATACCTATCAGAAAAAAAGATGGAACTTTTATTAACGAATTTTTTGTCCCTGAGGGTGTAAAGTGTGGCGTTATGTTTAGTTTTGCTGAAGGAAATGAAAAACCTATTCATGCTATAGAAGATAGTTATCTGTTTGGAAAAGCAGTAGGACAAATTCACAATGTTACCGACAATTTTAATAGTGAACACATAAGAGGTAATTTGGATTTAGAGCATCTGATTGAGAATCCGCTTAACACAATTAGGTTACATATGGAACATCGTCAAGCTGATTATGATTTTCTTTATGAAATTGCTATGGGACTAAAGGAACAGTTATCAAAACATCTGGAAGAAGGGTTAGATTGGGGAGTATGTCATGGAGATTTACATGGCAATACAAATGTAGCCTTTACGGACGATGGGAAACTGACACATTATGATTTCGATATATGTGGATATGGGTGGAGAGCCTACGATATTGCAGAGTTCAGATTAGCGAGAGAAATTCATAGTAGGCACGATAAAGATGAAGTCGATAAGCTTTGGGAAGCATTTCTAAATGGATATAGGGACATAAGATATATCAGTGAAAACGATCTTAAAGTCGTCCCTATATTCGTTGCACTTAGACAACTTTGGCTCTTTGGTTTATGTTTTAGTGAATCAGAACTTATAGGAAAAGCTGACTTTGATAATGGATTTATTGATAGTAAAATGGATTATTTCAGGAATTTAGACCTATCATTTTCTCATAACGTTTAACACAAAACCACCCCATTGTTGTCAGGAGTGGTTTTGTCTTTATATATTGATGTATATTTTATGGTCAAACTTTACTTTGGACTTAGATACATTACGGGGAACCATACCACAAGTGACAGCGAAAAATAGGTCTAGGATTGAGGGTAACATGTGGAATAGTGGATGTTTGGAGCCTCTGAGACTGTTGGTCTCAGGGGCTTATTAATTCTTTGTGACTAGAAATTTTCCTGATATTTTCCATGGGTGTGGAGGGTCGCTAAAATGAAGCTGATAAGGCTCGACCGTTCTTTTCGTCGCAGTGTCATTTTTATCTATATAATCAAATGAAACTAATCTACTCTTTAATATGGCTTCTAGACATGTCTTCAAGGTTTGACGAATCTCAGACCGACCCTCCCAATCATAAAAAGACAGTTGAATTGAGCCTTTCGGAGCCAACGGGCTAACCATGGCTTCTATTTTTCTGATCGTCACTTCAACTTCTTCGCTAATTAAAATTTCTTCCAAACCACTGAGCGCAGTCAATATATTCTCCAAGTCGGAGCTGCTTAAAAGACGTTTATCAACCTTGTATTCATCCATAATGCCATAGCCGCCATTAATTCCGATGATAGAATAGATCGGGATGTTCGATAAACTCAGTGTTTCCATATCACGAAGAATCGTTCTTTTGGAAACGTTAAATAATTGTGCGAATTCTTTTGTTGAAACGATATCTTTTTTCAGCAATATCATGATGATCGATATTAATCTCCCAACCTTTTCCATCGGTCCCCTCTTTTTTCTACTTCAGTATGAAACGGTGACATGCGGCTGTCACCTCTTATGAATTATACTACATTTATAACAAGAAGGAGGTTATGTTTTATGTCAGCTATTGCATATTTAAACTTTGATGGAAATACAGAACAAGTGATTGAATTTTATTCGGAGGCTTTAAACGCGACTGAAGTAAAAAAAGTGAGATTTGGGGATATCCCGCAAGATCCAAACTACCCAATGCCAGATAATGAGTTAAATATGATCATGGAGTCTTCCATCGAATTCGCAGGCGGGAAAATTATGATGTCTGACATTTTGCCTTCAATGAAGGCGGTGACAGGCGAGCTGGTGAAAGGGAATAATATTCTGATCAGTCTAGTCATCGATGATAAGCAAAAACTGGAACAATACTTTAATGGTTTGTCCCTTGGCGGGCATGTCACCATGCCGTTATCGAATTATCCTTGGTCTTCGTGCTTTGGAACGCTAATTGATAAATTCGGTGTTAATTGGAAGTTTAATAGCGACGCAGATCAATTTCTTGATAGCGTAATATCGAACAAACAGTAACTTATTCTAAAAAATGGTCTTCCAACCGAAGGCCATTTTTTTATATACCGATGGAGGTACGATTTATGAAAAATAGCTATTCTTCGCTTATCTTTTTTATGGCTTTAGGTATATTTGGCATCATAACAACTGAAATGGGCATGATCGGAGTTCTTCCTCAAATCACTCAAAAATTTCATATAACAACCTCGGAGGCCGGCTACCTAGTGAGTGCATTTGCTTTAATCGTCGCCATTTCAGGCCCATTCCTAACCATACTCGCTTCCGGCATGAATCGAAAAACAATCTTACTTTCCTCTATCCTGATGTTTGCCATTTCTAATTTGGTGTATGCTTATACTACCAGCTTCGAAGTTATGCTGGCTTTCCGGATTGTTCCTGCTTTTTTTCATCCTGTCTTTTTTTCGATTGCGCTTGCGACCGCAGCTTGCCTTGTTTCTCCCGAAAAGAGCGGCAAAGCGATCACCCAGGTAATGGCCGGAGTAAGCGTTGGATTCGCTTTTGGCGTGCCGATCACATCCTATCTCTCCACAAAAATTTCGCTGGAAGCTGCTTTCCTGTTTGGAGCTATTGTGAGCGTCATTGCCTTTATAGGCATACTGGTCTTGCTTCCTTCAATGCCTGTTAAGGAAAGGATGTCTTTCGGCAAGCAGCTCGGCATATTGCGCAAACCTCAATTGTGGTTAACGATCTTGATCGTGGTGATGATTTTTACAGCGATGAGTTCGGTTTATAGTTACTTTGCCGAATATCTCGGAGAAGTCACCCATATGAACGGTACCTGGATCAGCATGATGTTGATGATCTTTGGGATCACTATGATTGCAGGGAACTTCTTGTTCGGGTTCTTTCTGAACAAAAGCATGACCAAAACGGTTATCCTGTTTCCTCTCGTGTATGCGGTCATTTACTTATTTACTTATTATTGGGGTTCTCATTTTTGGCCGATGGCGGTCATCGTATTTGTGTGGGGTGCTGTGCATTCCGGGGGGCTTATTCTAAGTCAAGCCTTGTTGATGACTGATGCGAAAGAAGCTCCCGAATTCGGTAACAGTTTATTTGTTTCCTTTTCTAATGTTGGCATTACGGTAGGGACATGGATCGGCGGCTTGTTTATTTCTCAATTGGGCGCGCATCAGCTCGTCTGGAGTGGTATCATACTTTTGTTGCTTGCTTTCTTACTAATCATGATAAAAATAGTAATTTTCAAATCAAATGTTGAAAAAGTAAGCATGAAAGAACGGATATCATAAATATGGAAAGGAAATTCTTTTAAATATGAAAATGGATAATTTAATTTCTGTAAAATCGAGAGAAGAGTTGAGGTTCTGGCTACAGGAAAATAGTAAGACTGAAAAATCTTGTTGGATCTTGGTCAGTATGGCGCCCCAATCGGATACACTCTTATATTTAGACGCGGTCGAGGAAGCTTTGTGCTTTGGATGGATCGATGGAGTCAAGAAGAAGATATCTGAAACGGAGCTGGCTCAGAGACTGTCCCCCCGAAGCAAAAAAAGCTCATGGACTGAATTGAATAAAGAACGTGTCCGCCGTCTCGAAAAGATGGCGTTGATGACAGACGAAGGAAGAAACGTTCTTCCTGATATGAATTGTGATTCTTTCAGAATAGACGGAGTTATAGAGGAAAGGCTAAATGAGGAAAGGAAAGTATACGAAAATTTCATGGCATTTCCAGATCTTTATAAAAGAGTTCGGATCGACACGATACAAAGCAATAAGCATCAGCCAGAATTATTTAAGAGCAGATTAGACAAATTCATAACCAACACGAGAGAAGACAAAATGTACGGTCAATGGAATGATAATGGACGTCTACTAGATTATTAAGATGCCCTGTTAGCGTTATTATCTAGGTAGGTCTACGAGTAACCGCAGGCCTCGTGGGGCGAGCAGCGGATATCCGAATCAAAAAATCGCCTCTGAGCAGGCCCCCGAAATAATAGTAGACGGGCCCGGGATTCTACCGTTACAAAGAAGCATCGTTGTTGGACGATGGCTAAGAGGACGTTTTTGTAAACGTCAATCAGGGTGGTAACGCGGGTAACTCCGTCCCTTATGGGATGGGTTTTTTTTGCGTTCTAATAATTAAATAATTGGAGGCTATCCTGAATTATTTAATAGAAATAGAAACAATTGGGTAAAATATTAGAGTTTATGGGTAAATATTAGAGTGAACTCTAATTACAGGAGGACTTGGATATGTCTACAATTAAAGAAATTTCGGAGCAAACTGGTATTTCGGCTTACACGCTTCGGTATTACGAGCGGGAAGGTTTATTGCCGTACGTGAAGCGCGATCAAAGCGGAAATAGGTTGTATGACGAAGAAAGTCTAGAATGGTTGAGTTTTACTATGGGCCTGCGGGCGACGGGCATGCCGCTGGCCCAGATCAAGCGATATGTGGATTTGTACCAAGAAGGCGAGAACACGCTTAAGTTACGAAAACAAATGATGCTCAAGCATAAGGAAAAAGTGGAGAGGGATCTCTCGGAAACCGTTAAATGTTTGGAGCGAATCAATTACAAGTTGGCATTATACGATATGCAGGAAAAAGGATTGACTAAGATGCTGCCCTAGATCGGCCGTATGCAGCACTTCTCTCTAAGTGATGCGCGCCTCCGGATGGAGGGCGTATTTTTTTTATTTTCTCAGGCTTGACTTAGAGTTAACTTCATTTGATAACCTTGAATCAAGCCAACGATGACTGGCTAAAACCGGACAAAGGGGAAATGCACATGGATAAAGTAGCAATTATCACAGGCGCTAGCAGCGGAATGGGAGCGGCTACTGCCAGACTTCTCGCCCAACACGGTATTAAAGTCATGCTCGCCGCTCGTCGGGAAAATCGTTTGCAGCAACTGCAGGAAGAAATTCGTGATGCCGGAGGCGAAGCCAGCTATAAAGTGACTGATGTCACTTCTCGTGCCGACGTGGAAGCATTGGCAGATGAAACCATTAAAACCTACGGACAAATCGACATTATGATCAATAACGCGGGGATTATGCCACTTTCATTCTTTAAGAATTTAAAGGTTGATGAATGGGATCGAATGATAGACGTAAACATTAAAGGCGTCCTCTATGGGATGGCAGCTGTCTACAAGCATATGGAAGAACGCAATGAGGGACACATTATTAATTTCTCGTCCATTGCGGGGCATATCATTTTCCCTACAAGCTCCATTTATAGTGCAACCAAACATGCTGTACGGATTTTAACGGAAGGTATGCGAACCGAACTGAGAGCCAAGCAAAATATTCGCACAACTCTTATCTCCCCCGGCGCCGTGGAAACCGAGTTGTATGATACTATTACTGACAACTCGATTTACCCGGAATTGGAGAAATTGGGCAGCCAGGAATGGAACCAACTTGACCCTAACGACATTGCGAGAACCATACTGTTTGCAATCCAGCAGCCGGCTAACGTGACGATAAACGAACTTATTGTTCGTCCCACATCGCAAAGCTTGTAAGATCAGATCATTCAGTAGTTGGCACAAAAAACCATGTCCCAAGGCGTGGATTTTCCAATTCATTTAAGTATCGCCCAGATTCGCTTCTGGCTCGATGTACTGATAAATTTTTAATTTGGGACTGGGAATTCTCCGTCACGGGAAAAGTAAGGATTCCTAACGGGAAACGATAGTTTAACAAAGCGAAAGGGCCATCCTGCAAAGGATGGCCCTAAAACTTGCCATTACAGACAGCGGGGTGAACCGTACCATAAGTGACGGCGAAAAATTATTCCTAGGCCAAGTTCCTCTCTTTAGCGGCCCGTCAGGCAAGCTGGGCTGTAGGTCGGACGACCAGCTCGTTCACGTCAACGTCTGCCGGCTGCTCTATCGCATAAGCAATGGCACGGGCTATAGCGGAAGCCGGGAGGGCGTCGCGCCGGTACGTCTTCATCATTTCCTTAGCCTCGACGTCTGAAATGCTCTCAGCAAGTTCGGACTCCGTCACACCGGGAGAAACAAGCGTTACCCGGATATTGCTACCAACCTCCTGCCGTAAACCTTCCGTGATAGCTCGAACGGCGTACTTGGTCGCACAATATACCGCTGCCGTCGGCGTGACCGCGTAGGCACCGATGGAAGCCACGTTAATCATGTGACCGGATTGCTGCTCTTTCATAATAGGGAGACCGGCAGCAATGCCGTGCAGAACCCCGCGAATATTGACGTCGATCATTCGGTTCCATTCGTCGATTTTCAAGGCTTCCAAAGGAGAGAGAGGCATCACACCGGCGTTGTTCACTACCACATCAACACGGCCAAACCGGCTCTGCGCCAAGCGGATGATCGCCTGCATCTGATCGATATTCGTAACGTCCAACTTTTGATAAGCGACGGAACCTCCTTCGGCTTCAATGAGGGATGCCAGAACTTCCAGTCTTTCCACGCGTCTGGCCCCAATGACGACATGGGCCCCCCGGCTGGCGAGAAACTTCGCCGTTGCTTCACCGATCCCGCTGCTTGCTCCTGTAATCACAACTACTTTTCCATTGATTTCGGACATTGCACATTTCTCCTTTTAAATTGGTTAATTACAATTTATTCCATTAAATTAATCCATGATGAGATTACTATTTTCAGCTATTTAACACGGTAGAGAACCATGCCGGCATGATAGAGCACCGAATCACGGAAATCACCGTCCGCTGTAAAGCCTGTATCATCCACATATTCGATATGGTCGCCTACGATGGTATATCGGCCCTGATAAGCGCTCTTCCGGTTTCCTCGCGCTTCGTCATACCGGCCGTTCAGCAGCAGTTCATGCCGAATATAACCATCTTTTGTCACCCACATTCCTACATAGGGATGGGGGTTTACGTTTGGAGTACTCATTTAGGATCTTCTCCTTCCATTTACGAGTCGAGGATTATGTCTGCCTAGTCATTGGTTTCACAGTTACGAACTTCGTATTATGCAACGCATTTGTTACATTTCCATTATCGTACCAGCGGAAAGCTAGGCGGTAGCAGCATCACACGAAAAGATTGCCTAATCCTCCAGGAAAAGATAAAATTAAGTAGTTCGTGAGGATAAAGGGGGACGAAGAGTATGGATGAATGGTTCGAGAAACAAAGGAGAGAACTGCTGCGAATCATCGATAAATTCACCCCGGAAGACGGGACGCATGACACGCAAGTTCCCGGTTTACGATTGATTCGTGCTTCCCGGTTATCCGAGCCGGTTTACTCTGTCTATGAACCCTCCCTTTGCATCGTGGCGCAGGGTTCCAAGGTGGTTATGTTAGGGCAAGAGGTGTACCAGTATGATCCAAGCAGCTATTTAACCGCTTCGATACATTTGCCGATTACTGGACAAGTGATGGAAGCTTCGAGAGAAACGCCATATTTAAGCCTCCAGATCCTATTCGATATGAACCAGATTCTTGATATCATTCAGGTATTTGGAGAGACTATACGATCAAAAGGTGAGGCCAGCCGGGGGTTGAAGGTGAGCAGGATGAACGATACACTCTTGGATGCGGTGCTTCGGCTTGTAAAAATGGTCGAAACGCCGCAGGATATCCCGGTACTTGCGCCTTATGTCATTCGGGAGATCATTTACCGGGTGCTTCAGAACGAAAACAACGCGTCTTTGAAGCAATTTGCTGTCATCGGAAGCCATGCGCAGCGAATCGCGGGGGTCATTAAGAAGCTTAGTCGCGACTTTGCCCAGCCCCTGCGCGTAGACGAATTGGCAGCAGAGGCCCATATGAGCACCTCGTCTTTGTACGATTACTTTAAGGAAGTCACGGGGATGAGCCCGATCCAGTTTCAAAAGCATATCCGATTACAAGAGGCGCGTCGCCTGCTCTTCTCCGAATCGATTGATGCGGCGGAAGCCGCGTTTCAGGTCGGATACGAGAGCCCATCCTATTTTAACCGGGAATATGCGCGGATGTTTGGGCTGCCGCCAGTCCGGGACGTTCGCCGTTTACGCAGCTCTCTTGTTGACGAAATGACGATTTCCGAGGAGATTAATGAAGGGTAGCCGGATCATCATGTTGACATATATCATAAATAACGGCAAGCTTTTTGTGGAATTGCTTACGTGGCACGAACTTGTATCGGAGCAGTTGTCGAACACGTGAACGCTTCGGCATACAGTTGTCCGAGGAAGTACTTGGGCGTATCGAGATATTTTTAGCATAGGATTGGCATACAGTAGATGAAAGCCGGACCGATAACCGGTCCGGCTTTCTCTGTCTAATGGGGAATGCAAATTCCTACTAGCGCCAAAAGGTAATTGGTTCACTATGCAAGCGCACAGATTCATGGCCCTCGTCTTTCACTTTTCCGATTGAGAAGATCATGACCGGTACATACCTTTCGTCGTCCAGTTCAAATGTGCAACAACCTTATCACGTTCAAAGCCTGCCAGAGGATTGGTGTCATCAAGCTAACTATAATCCCAAATTGTTTTCCGCCGCACTCTCAACCAGGGAGTAGGCATATTCATCATCGGAGCCTGTCGGCTTCTCGGACCACTCGAAGCTATAAGTAGAGAAGCGGGATCAGGCGGACAAAGACCTAACCACGATGCTTCACGGAAGCTTGTTGCCTATCAAGCGCCTCACCTTCGCCCGCATGACCTATCCGCACCAATTGGGTTAATGCTCTGCTGGGGCAGGTGCATTGGGCGATTAGATTAATCGGGGGAACAGTGTCATAAGTGACGGCGAAATTTTTCATGTGATACAGAGAGTACTGATGGAAATGTCGTAAGTCCATTACTGTGTAGGCTTATTACCTCTCGGTAGGGGATAATTTCAGTTTATCGTCTTGAGTTTTCCTTGTTCTCTGTCCCTGCACAGTGGCTAGAACTACACCGGAAATGATGAGAACAGATCCTGCCACTTGCGTTAAGGAAATCGGGGTGCCGAGCGTGATATAGCCTAAAATCATGGCGACAAACGGTTGTAAATTCAGAAACAGGGAAGCTTTAGCCGCCCCTACCTTGCGGATCTGCGCATTCCAGATAACCGCGCATAAGCCCTGAATAAGCAGCGCCGATCCGACCAAGAGAACCCACCACCAGAATTGAGGTTGTACCTGTACGCGAGGCTCACTCCAGACCGCCACCGGGTATACCGAGATGCAGCCTAGCACGGTGGTATACACCGTTGCGACAAACGCATCCATACGTTCCGTCAGCTTTTTCATGAGGATCATAGATCCCGACAATGCCAGCATACAGATAAACATGATCCAGACGCCTTCGGTAATGGCTGTGCCCATGCTTCCGCCAGTTCCAACCACGAAAAAGACACCGGCGAGGGCGACAATTGAGCCTGCAGCCATGCGTATCGTTAACGGCTCTTTCAAAAATAAGCGGGCAAACAGCGCCGTAAAAATTGGAGCTAACGATAAGATGAGCGAAGCCGTGGTTGCGTCCGTTGTCCGGAGACCCGTAAAGAAAGAAACTTGGTGAAGCAGCATCCCGATTAGAACGAAGGGGACCAAATAAACGGAGTCGCGGAACGTAATCTTCGTTAAGCCACGGGTTACAACCAAATAAATAAGCAGGAACGCCGATGAAACCATAAGCCGGTATGCTGACAGATGCAAGGCAGGAAATGCTTCCAGCAGCAGCGAGCCTAAGACGAAGTTGCTCCCGTAAAGGACTGCGCAGAACAAGAGAAGCAAATAAGTTCGCAAGCAGATGCGCCTTCTTTCACAGAAATAGGGATAATGGAGCGGATTTAAATGCGTTTGACTGCGATAAGCTCTATTTCAATCTTGGCGTCTCTTGGAAGTTTAGACACTTCTACGGTTGTTCTGGCAGGGTGGTGATCGCTGAAAACGTATAGACGGCATTTCCTAAAGCGATGGCCTGCGAATAAGGGCCGATAGCTGCGGGTGCTTTTGTTGTTGTAATAGCGGTATGGCTCATCGTATTTAATTCCTCTCCGTCTCTTTTGATAAATGGGTGAAGAAAAAGGCCCGAGGCGACAATGCCCGGGCCTCTCATTAGGCAAGCAATATAATCTTAAAGATCCGCTCGTGCAGTGGCAGCTTTACTTCGCCGGCGCGTATGCTTCATCCAAGAAACCGCGGATGGCTTGAAAAGCCTGAAGTCTGTTTTTCTCCAGTAATACCATGTGCGTCCCTTCACCGATTTCCACCCAGCGGCGATAAGCGGCCCCTGTCAGGGAAGTGAAGAAATTCTGGGCCAATTCAAGAGGGACATCGATATCCCACTCGGCATGGACAAGAAGGACAGGAACCGTGATATCCTTAGGATCATAGAAAGCTTTGCCAGCCGTCCAGTATTCGCGGATATCCAGAATAGGGCCGTTGGTCGCCCGGATATGCTCAGGATGATCGGTTAAGCTCCCCGGATCCGAAGCAAGAGTGGCTTTGACCCATTGTTCAAACCAACCGTCCGGAATCAGATCACCGCGTTTATGTTCTGGCGCCGCGCTGAGCCAGCGTTCCTTCGTGCTGCCGACAGCAACAAGGCGATATGAACCGAGTGGGCCTCCGGTATCGATCGGAACCGGTTTGGAGCTTAGCCATTGCGGTGCAACAAGCGTAAGCTTGTTTACTTTCTCGTTGTTTTGGCTGGTATAAGCTCCCGCAACCGTTCCCCCCCAAGACATTCCCAGTATGTTGACCTTCGTTAAATTCCGGCGTTTCAGAACGTAGTCCACGGCTGTACCCAAATCCCGCACCCCTGTCTCCGTGCGGACAAGCGGCGGATTAAGGTCGGCAGGCTGCTCCATCTCAGGCGGTCTTGTCGAGCCGCCGTAGCCGCGAACGTCCACGGCGTATACGTCATAGCCATGGCCGGCAAGGTAGTCCAGAAAAGTGAAGCCGTCCAGCTCCACATCGTACAGACTGCCAATTGAATAGGTAGCGCCATGAACCATCACGATTGTTTTTTCGTTTGAGAAGGTATTCATGGAAGCGGGACGTTTATTTCGTACATAAAGCTCGATTCCGGGCGTATCGCTCGGGATACGCAGGTCTTCGGTCACGATATGGTTATCTTTAAGAATATCACGGGTTGTCATAAGCTCAGCGCCTTTCGTATTGGATTTTGTTGTCAGGTTGTATTAAATAAAGTTCAACTTATACTTGCCCTCGCTGCGAGTCACGTACCCCGCCGCGCTTCCGGGGAAATGCGTACTGAAATAAATGACTGGGCGATCCGCTATGAGCTCCAGCACCCTAAGCCGTGTAATACGCGCTTGATCGGTAAATTCGCAGTACATAGAATTCCATTCCGGATTATAGACCTGAAACGGATGGTGCATCACATCGGCGCCGAATAAAGCTTCTTCCCCACCAGATTTGAGACGGATGGACATTTGGCCGATGCTGTGGCCGGGTGTCGGAATGAATGTGAATATATCAAGAAATTCTCCGCCCTCAGGGCCAATGGTCTGCGTTAAGCCGGCTTCAACAACAGGCAATACGCTTTCTTCGTAAACGTTAAAATTTGCTTCGTTTGCTTTGTTGTGACTGACCTCGCTGGAGTAATATTGCTGTTCTGCGAGGGGAAATACGTATTTGGCATTGGGGAAGGTCGGTACCCATTTTCCGTCCACAAGCTTTGTATTCCAGCCGACATGGTCCACATGCAGATGCGTCAGTAGAACGTAGTCCACTTCCTCCGGTGTAACCCCTGCCTCCTTCAGCCGCTGAAGATAGGGGAGCTGGAGATTGGCGAGATCGGGATTTAAAGGCAGGTTTTTATCGTTTCCTGTAGCCGTATCGATAAGGATCGTATGCTTCGGAGTTTTCACCACCCACGTTCCAATGCTGACGATAAGCTGAGAATTGCCATCGATCAGGCCGGCCGGAAGAGAGTTCCGATTCTCCTCCAGGAACAGGGGGTTCCACGATCCCGGGAAATATACTTCTGGCGGAATACCGTCCAGCATCATCTCCGTGACACGCGTCACGGTAACATCACCGACTCGATAGACCTTGGGAATTTTAGCAGTCATTCTTTTAACTCCTTTCGTCCATCTAACTTAACTCTTTGATCCGGATAACAAGGAGGCCATTGAATCAATGTGATTCGTTTCTCATTGTCCATGAGAATTTCGCTGCAAATGAAAATGATTCTGTTGAAACGAACGATCGCCAAGAAACCCGGGTAAGATTCGTTCACCAATCTTGATTAAATGGTAGCCCAATAATGGCGTTAAATCAACGTTTTTACACCGTAATTTCGCTCTAGTGAAAGGGCTTGATATTGCTCATGTTTACGCCTATTATAAATATATAAATTTCGCCGATAGCGAAATCATATCGAAATTTAGGAGGTTTGCACATGAATTCGATCGGCGAAGCCATTCGAAGCACGCGAAAAAAACAGAAATTAACGCTCAAGAAGGTAGCTCAAGCAGCCTCTGTATCCTTATCTTTTCTCAGTGAAATTGAACGCGATAAGGCGAATCCGTCCATCAGTGTTCTGAAGCGCGTAGCAAATGCATTAAACGTGAAT
The DNA here is from genome assembly GCF_009846885.1 of Paenibacillus puerhi. Taxonomy (GTDB): domain Bacteria; phylum Bacillota; class Bacilli; order Paenibacillales; family NBRC-103111; genus Paenibacillus_G; species Paenibacillus_G puerhi. The sequence continues at coordinate 29,599 of NZ_WUWM01000039.1, read as the reverse complement.
TTTACCGATTTGTTCGGCGAGGAGAAACGAAGCATTGTCGTTAGAAAAAACGAACGCAAACCTTTGGTACATTCCGAAGGTTCCCGTATTACCTGGTACGCGCTCAGTCAAGGAAGCAACAACCGAATGGGACCGATATGGGGAGTGTTGGAAGAAGGAGCGGCTTATGGCGACATCGGCGTCGGCCATAGCGATGGCGAGGAATTTCTATTTGTCCACTCCGGGCGTTTGGAGTTTATGCTGGGCAATGAACGTTACACGCTCGAAGAAGGGGACAGCATCTATTATGATGCCAGAATCCCCCATAGTTATAAGAATATCTGGGATGGCGAAACGCTGCTAATAGCGGTTGCTACCCCGCCTACTTTTTGACGGAACGGAATTGGAGGTACATCCGTACGAACCGCTGTTGACCATTTATGAAGAACAGCGGAAAGGAACTCCTTTAGCATTTTTCGCCGATAGCCCCGTTAAGCTGAGCCGTATCATAAATGACGCAAATTTTTTGCCTCGTCTGCTCACGGGAAAATTTGTCTAGGGCGCCCTGCATTAGCCATGGACTTACGCATATAGCATTGCTATAATGATGAAATGAATACACATGACAAAATATTGGCAGCCGCCCTTAAGGTTCTCGAAGAGGAGGGCGGGGCTCAGTTCTCGACGCGAGCCGTTTGTGCGATAGCACAGGTTTCGGCTCCGACGCTTTACCACCATTTCGGCAATGCCGATGGACTGCTGAGTGCAGCCGTAGTGGAAGCGTTCCGACAGTTTCTCGAAAGCAAGAATGCCGCGGTTGTGTCCACCATTCCAGAGACGGCCCTTAGGCAAGGATGGGATGACTATGTCAGCTTCGCGGCAACCCGTCCTCGGCTCTATGCGGCGATGATGGGGCGGTTGCTCGAAGGCGCTCAGATCGAGGCGGCTGAACAGGCGTACAAAAAACTCGTGCAAAATATTCAGGAGATTGCCGCCGAAGGTCAACTGGCTTTGTCAGTTGAAGCAGCGGCGGATTTGGCCTGGGCCTCCGCCAATGCCGCCTCTTTGCTGCATGTGACAGCCCAAATTCGCAAAGCGCCTCCGCCCCGGCAATCTGTCGTTGATCTCATTCGCGAAGGCACCATACAGACCATTCTGGTCCGTGGACAGAAAGACTTTCTTGAATGATGGTTTCGGTGACAGAGCGCTCGGAATGCCGACAAAGCCCCACTTTTGGGGCTTTGTTTTTTTTGTTCTAATGTAGCACCGTTATAGACATTCTCGTATAGCGGTGCTATAATGTGCATATAGCGGTGCTATATAATATAATTCTGATCAAACTAAGGGGTGTTACTATGTCATCCAAATCTCAGGAACTGGTCGTCGTCACGGGTGCATCCAGCGGCATCGGTCGGGCTACCGCAAAGCGGCTCGCTGCCGACGGTTTTCATGTTCTGGCGGGGGTTCGGCGTCAGGAAGATGCCAGTGAAATCAACGGTAAAAATATCGAGGCAGTGATCGTTGATATCACGAATGTCGACACATTGAAGGCGTTGGCTGAACGGGTGGAGCACGATCGGCTTGGTCGTCCTTTACGTGCGGTGGTCAACAATGCCGGCATTGCCGTCAATGCACCTATCGAGATGGTTCCGCTCGATGAATTGCGCCATCAGATCGAAGTCGGCGTGATCGGGCAGGTCGCGGTTATTCAGGCGCTTACCCCGGCTTTACTGACAAGCGGCGGACGCGTGGTCAATATTGGCTCGCTCGGCGGCAAGGTCTCCATGCCCGGTTTCGGGATTTATTCAGCAGCAAAGTTTGCTATGGAGGCGATCAATGACAGTCTACGCAGGGAAATGGTCCCGTTCGGCCTCAAGGTCATAATGATCACTCCAGGTGGTGTCAGCACGGGCATGTCGGAGAAAGGTATCACGACAATGGAGCGACTAGCCAGGTTGATGACGCCGGATCAGCACCGGCGTCATGATCGTCTTTTTGCCGCCGTGAAGGCTCAGGCTGAAACGTGGGCAAGGAGCGGTGCCCGACCCGAGAAAGCGGCAGCAGTGATTTCACGCGCAATCCGCGAACGCAGACCGAGCACCCGCTACATGGTCGGTCGCGATTCGGCACTGCTGACCCGACTGGTCCGCTTCCTCCCGGACAGATTGCTCGACCGGATGCTCCGCAGCCATATGAAGCTGCAGTAACGGGCATTCACACAAATGTTATCGAGCTAAGGACAAACAATTACTCATATAAGAAATCGCGGCAACCGACTAAGAGATCCGCGCATGCGAACGACGAGCTTCGCGTCGAACACGATGTCCGCCTCCCAAGTCGTGTCCGTTCCGGAGCTGAGATGGAGCACAACGGAGAAATACGTACATGGCTACCATGCAAGATCTGCTGGGGCAAACGGCATGGAGAAATAAGCAAGAAATCTAACGATAAATAAAGGGATGGTGGAATCATGGAGGAAAAGCTTCATCCGGAGCTTAAAGAGATGTTCTCGTTCGTGCCGGAAACGATTTATACAGAAGAGAATATAGGTGCCGCAAGAAACGAGATGAACGAGATATATGCGGGTATGGCTGCGTCTTTGCCCGTTAACGATTCGGTTGTAGCGGGATATCGTACGGCTCTAAAGCGCGCTATGCACAAATGACAATGAAGAGATATGAAAATCAGATCCCGACCGATATGAGCATGGGGCCGAAGAAGATATTCAGCCTATTAAGGGATACTCTGTTCCTAAGATCGAAACTAAAGCCCCAGGCTAACGTTGACGTGGTGGCTTTTCGGTTATCTAGCGAGCCTGTCGCTTCGGATGTTGCGCGCGTAACTTGGTTTGGCCATTCGGCGTTTCTGCTGGAAATAGAGGGCAAAAGACTCCTGTTCGATCCGATGCTCGGCGCTCGGGTACCGTGGGCCGGCGCGAGAAGATACAGCAAAACTCTGCCTATTCGAGCAGAGGATTTTCCCGAGCTGGATGCGATTATATTATCCCATGACCACTACGATCACTTGGACGTATCTTCTATTCGCAAGCTAAAGGACAAAGCCCGTCGATTCATCGTGCCATCGGGAGTAGGCCGGCATTTGGTCAAATGCGGGGTCGCTCCGGATAAAATTTCCGAGCACCGATGGTATGAAGAGCCGGCGATCGACGGTATCACCTTGGCCTGCCTGCCGGCTAGGCATTTCTCGGGCAGAGGATTATTTAACCGTAATTGTACCCTGTGGTGCTCCTGGGCGATTGTCGGACGTGAGACGAGGGTTTACTTTAGTGGAGACAGCGGTTATGGTCCGCACTTTAAGGAAATCGGCGAGACGTACGGGCCGTTTAACTTGACGATGCTAGAATGCGGGCAATACGACGAGCGGTGGTTGATTCATATGAAGCCGGAAGAAACCGTGCAAGCGCATCTTGATCTTCGAGGAGGGCTCTTGATCCGTTCATTGGGGAGCGTTCACGCTTGCTTTTCACTCATGGACTGATCCTATAGAACGGGTCACGAAAGCGGCATCGGAACGGAAGGTCGACATCGCGACACCAAGAATCGGAGAAACCGTTGCAATTGCTAATAAGGAAATTCGGAGAAGCGCTTGGTGGAGAACATAGAAATAGTTAATAGTAGTTCCAACATCGGATTTACGGCATTTCCGCTAGCCTTATTGCGATCAGATGATGCAAGTAATGATTAATTATCCGTTAGCTGTTGCGAGGCTTGATTAGGCCGAGAAATGAAGTCGGCAAATGAGCATTCATTTTTTTTGATTATGACTTCTATAGATTTAGATCTGTTGAAATGAAAAGAAGAGATACAGGTGGTAAATTCATGGAAAATTTATATTCTGGCCATTCTCAGCTTTTTGGTCGGAACTTCGGAATTCGTAATTGGCGGTATTTTGGATATGCTCGCAAAAGATGTTGGAGTGTCGGTAGCGGCGGCTGGACAGCTGATTACGGTCTGCTCGCTTGCTTATGCCATCGGCACCCCGATTCTTATTACACTCACGGCAAGAATGGATCGAAGAAAGCTTATGCTGTGGGCTCTGGGATTATTTTCGTAGGGAACTTGTTCACTGTCACATCTACAGGCTACAGCATGCTGTCATATTCAGATGATTGCTTTGGGCGGCACTTCGGTGTTGGGCTATTTATGGGTTCTGCAAGCACGATCAAATGGACAGGTCCATCCGTTATGCTAGCGTATGCCATTGTAGGGATTTTTATATTTTTCATCATGCGTGCCATGGGGGAAATGCAGTATATAGAACCGAGCACGGGGTCATTTGCAATCTTTGGCTATAAATACATTCATCCATTGGCAGGTTATGCGACGGCTTGGAGCAACTGGTTCCAGTGGGTCGTGGTCGGGATGTCGGAACCGTTAAGCCTTATCATAAATAACGGCAAAAACTTTGTTTACTTTGTAGCGGAAGCGGGCGGCTAATACGAGAGCGGCAAGGGAATCCGTACAAAAAATTCATAGTACGGTCCGGTTCGCTGAAGCCAGATATCTCCTTCATGCAACTGCACGATGCTCTGGGCAATCGAAAGGCCAAGACCCGACCCGTGCGGCATCCGGTGATCGTTCCTCGATTCGTCGGCTTTATAGAATCGGTCGAACAGCCTTTTCTCCTGCTCAGGCGTAATGGCTAAGCCCGTGTTGGCGATAGACAGTACGGCCCACGAGCGCTCTGCATGCAGTACGATATCAATGCTGCCCGGTTTTACGCTGAATTTGAGCGCATTGGTTAACAAGTTATCAATGGTCCGGACGATTTTGTCTGCGTCGATAAATACCTCCACTTTCTGGTCGGGCAGCGTAATGTTCACTCTGACCTGATGCTGCTCAGCGAGCGGAAAGAATTCCATAATGATCTGATTCAGCATCCCGACCAGATCGACCCGGCTTTTGTCCAAAGCCACCTGATTGCTTGTCAGCCGTGTGTACTCGAATAAATCGTCAATTAATTTTTTAAGCTGGTTGGATTTGTTCAGCGCATTGTTAACGTAAGGCTTCAGCACGCCACTTGTCTCCGGATGTTCGATCAGGACGGTTAAATAGCCGATAATACTCGTCAGAGGAGTCCTCAAATCATGAGATATATTCGTTATAAGCTCGCTCTTGGTTTGTTCGGCCAGCCGCTCTTTGGCGATCATCTTCTCAAGCTGTCCCGCCATCTCGTTGATGCTTGCGGTGAGCGTCCCGAGTTCATCCTTGCTTTTGACCGGAAGTCGTATGGATAGCTTGCCCTCGGCAATTTGCTGGACTCCTCTGCTCATGGTCCGAATTTCTTTCATTTTGCTGTAGGTGAACAAATAAAACAGCAGTAGGAATAACAGTAGAAACACAAGAGAGCTGTACAGACGAGGATTCTCATATACATAACCTTGTTCTGCGAAGAGCGGCCCCGACACGACAAGAAACAGCTTCCGATCCTGATATTGGATAGGTGTAATCGCCGTAAACATATTGCCGGGCTCAGGCTGATTCTCCGTCTCCCTCTGCTCATAGATAATTTGGTATAAATCGATCTTATCCTCTGTAACCGATGGGGAATGATAGACGATAGTCCCTTGCATATCGGAAAGCAGAATGCGCAGCCGGCTTGCCTCGCTCTCGCGCTTCAGCAGCGGATCGATCCCCTCCGGACCGGAGAGCTTGGGCATCTGCCGCTCAATTTCGATCAACTGCTGTTTAACGTTCTGTTTGCTTGTTTCAAAGCTGGTGAAATAAACCTTACGCGATTCCCGAGTCACATAGTCGAAGAGCAGGCTCAAAACCGTCGTGAGCACGAGGGTCGCTCCGAAAGCCAGTACTAGCTTTACCCGCAGACTTTTGATCCAATCCGGTTTTTTGAGTTTAATCAATTTTATAACCTACTCCCCAGACGGTTTTAATATATTTGGGCTCCCGGGGATTGTCCTTGAGTTTTTCGCGAAGATTCCGGATATGCACCATTACCGTCTTGTCGGATTGCATCACGGGGTCCTTCCAGATCGTTTCGTAAATTTTGTCCACGCTGAATACCTGCCCCCGGTGAGTCGCGAGCAGCTCCAGAATATCGAACTCCAGCGGAGTAAGTGATATATCCTTGCCTTTGACCGTTACCTGGTGGCGGGGGATATTCAGGACCAAATCTCCAATACTAAGCTCTAGCGGCTGTTGCTTATCCTGCGTCTCGCTCATCCGGACTCGCCGCAGCTGCGATTTGACCCGGGCGACAAGCTCCAAAGGATTAAACGGCTTGGATAAATAATCGTCCGCTCCGCTCGTTAAGCCTAATATTTTGTCCATGTCTTCATTTTTGGCGGAGAGCATAATAATAGGGATATTCCGGGTTTGCCGAATTTGAATGCAGGCCTGGATCCCGTCGAGCGTGGGCATCATCACATCCAAAATGACCAGATCGAACTCCTTCTTCCGAAGCAGATCCAAGCCCGCGGCCCCATCTTCGGCTTCCATGACCTCGAATCCTTCATTTTTGAGAAAAATCTGGACAATGTCGCGGATTTCCGGCTCATCGTCAATGATTAGTACGGAGGCCTCTTTCTCGTTTTTCATTCGGAACACACCTTCTTCTTTTACGAATCGCTTGGATAATGGCGGCACTGATTATGAAAATAACGGCTGCAGCCAGGCCATAATAACCGTATTTATACACATTATTTCCTATCCGCTCGATATTGCCTCCCAAAAAATAACCTATAATAAAATAAATCGTTGTCCACATCAGTCCAGTCGAGTAGGAAATCATCGCATATTTATGGAACGGCATTTTATTGACTCCCACCAAGTAAGGCAGAACATGACGAACCACCGGCAAAAAGTAGCTGATCACTAGCGCGCACGACCCGTATTTCTCGAGCAACCGGTCGGATTTTTGAATGTAGGGCTCGATCTTTTTCTTCTCGCGCAAACGATCGACGACGAGCGGTCCCATCACCCTGCCTAAAATATAGCCTAAAGATAACCCGGATACTACTCCCAGGTAGGTCATAACATAAGCCGGAACCGTCTGCAGCAAATGTAGCGAACCGACCATTCCCCCGGTCATGACAACCACTTCATCCGGTATCGGCATCCCGACTATGCCCAGCCACAACGAGAAAAAGAGCGCGAAATAACCGAATTGATGAATGGCATCGAGTATGGAATCAATGCTCATGATGTCTCCTCCATTTTAATAATGGACAAAAGGAAATACAAGGAATTTTCAAGCCCATGGCATTTATTTGCATATATAGACGAAGGCCGGAGGGATGTTCCACAGAACAAGTGAGATGCTTACCTCGTCGAACGCAGCCTGCAGCATGGTTTTCATCTGCAGCGAATATTGGAATGTAATGAACAATCCGTCTTCACTTAACGTCTCGCGAACTTGCCGGATGATCTTCTCCCGATCCGCATGCGAAAAGTTGGCGAAAGGCAGCCCTGAGACGATACAATCCGCTTGGGCTACCCCGATGCTGCTCAAGCTGTCTTTAAGCTCCAGCGCATTGGGGAATATATGGAATCCACCGAACTCTCGCTTAAGTAATTCTCTCATCTCCTCTTCCTTCTCAAAGACGGCGACTTGGCAATCAGGACGAACCAGGACATAAATCGCTTGGGTGAATACCCCTGTTCCCGCTCCCAGCTCGACTAACGTGTGCACATGATTCCAGGGTACAGGCTCCAGCATTTTTTGCGTCAAGCTGTTCGAGCTCGGGACAATACTCCCGACGTCGTGGGGATTTTGGATAAATTTATTAAGGAAAAGCCATCTATCGGTGATCTTGGATTTTATAAACGTGTTAGCCAGCATCGCTCAATTCAGCTCCTTAATGTACTTTATCGATTACTTGCATTATCTTATCGAAAAGTTATTAGCATTTACGTCCGAAAACAGTAAAGATTTTCTTAAGATCTGTTGAAAAAAAAAGATATGTCCGTACTTCAAGGACATGTCTTCGGTATGCGGACGGACCGTGGAATCTGACCGCGCATAGATTAGGGCTTTGTTTAATGAACGTGCTGTGCAAAGGCACACTTAGGCGCATTTTTCACCGTTAGCCCCGTTAAGCTGAACCCTACCACAAGTAAGGCGAAATTTTTAGTATTATTCAGGTTCGTTATGATTTCGGATCTTGACGGAAGGATAGGAGATGTCCTTTGCGGCGGGCAAAGAACAGCATAGGGATGGCGATCAACAGACTGATGATTACGGGAATTATCGAAGCTTCAAGGCCAAACTCGCCTCCAGTGAGAAGGGCGGGGCCCGTAACTTCGACCGTGAAAAGACCGGAGGAGGGATGGCCTGAAACGGGAATGCCCAGGAGTCCCTCTATGGCATTCCAAAAAAAATGGAGGCTTATGATAAACCAAACATTTCGCCGCCAAAGGAAGGCTGCACCCAGCAATACACCGGCTTCGATGGTAATAGAGAAAGCTCCCCAAACTGTAGCTCCAGGGTTTCCTAGGTGAGCGATCCCGAAGAATAGGGAGGTGAGGGCCAGTGCAAGCAAGCTTCCGCCCCTTTTTTCAATGGCTTGAAAGGCAAGTCCCCGAAAGATCAATTCTTCTACGAAGGCAGCGACGAGCTGTGTGGTGATGATAGCCCAGACGACAGAGCTGGCGTTTTCGGGTGACCACTTGAATGAATATCCGCCAAATAAGACGATGAGGGCTGTTGAAACGAGGATAAAGATAAGGCCGACCACAGCGCCGAAAATAACTTCCGATACCGCACGCCGTTGGAACAGAAGCTCGGGAACCGGACGCCGCGCCATAAATTTCATCACAAGCCAGTAGATCACGATGGCAACGGCGCTTTCGACAAGGGTCAGTATGATGGAACCTGGTGCTTTTAAATCTTTGGATAACAAGCTGAATGTCACGTTGGCTAGGATGATCCCAAGCGCTCCCACCAACATCCAGACGAGGGGGAATTGGAAGAACGAAACCAACGGGGATGTATTCTTCCTTCCCAGCGCTTTATTGTCGGGTGTAGTCATCCTTCTCATGATCAGCGATCGCTCCTCTTCCCCTGAGGGGATATCGATTTATATTCCGATATTGCAGGTTACACAGCATACAATACTTTAAAAAAGTCATAGTCAGTAGTACCGTTTCGTCATATCCTGGTCATATGACGTTGGCAAAATAAAAGCCGACATCCGTTAAGGTGTCGGCTTTGAGCAGATCTATGGCGAGATCTTATTCCTTCTTTAGTGTGTGTTCTTTAAGGATCTATAATCCCTGTTTCCCTTGCCTTATAGGCAGCTTCTCTTCTTCCTTTTACATTTAATTTCGAATAAACATTCGAGATGTAATTTTTAACCGTAACTTCACTAAGATATAATGCCTTAGCGATATCCTGATTGCGCAGACCTAACGCCAGCTTGTGAAGAACTTGAACTTCGCGGGTGCTAAGTCCGAATTCATTGTTTTTCTCAAGCCATTCGGGTTCCAGGGACCTTGGTTCCATAGTCGATGAAATGTCGCTTTTCAGCATGCTTTTAATCATTTTGTCTGCCATTTCCGGCGAAATAAGTGTGCCTCCTGTGTGAACCACCCGTATGCCGGCGATGAGGTGTTTGGGATGGATGGCTTTGAGCAGGAAGCCTTCAGCTCCATGGCTTAGCGCTGCCAGAACATACTCGACTTCTTTGTACGAAGTTAGAATAATAATTTTCGCTGCAGGAAATCGAGGCTTGATCTTCTCTGTAGCAGCAACGCCATCCATAATAGGCATATTTATATCCATGAGGATGATATCCGGATGGGTTTTTTCACAATAGCTGATCGCCTCTTCACCATTCTTAGCCAATCCGACAACCTCGAGATCGTCCTCCATCTCTAGGACTATATTTAGACTTTCAAGGATCAATTCCTGATCGTCAACGATGAGTACCTTAATTTTCGGCATCCAACGTACCTCCTTTCAGTGGCACTTCGCATCTGACTTCAACGCCAGTGACCGCCATGGCAGAGATTGAAAAAGTACCTCCCAGCCTCTCAATCCGGTTCTTCATTGTTGTCAGGCCGAACCCATGCTCTATCTTGCCCAAGGGCCTTCCATTATTTTGGATGGTAACCCGCAAAGTCGATGGATGAAAGTGGATGCCCAACTCGATTTCCGTCGCTTTTCCATGCTTTAGTGCATTCGTAAAAGACTCTTGTATCACCCGAAGTATCGATTGCTGCACATCGAAACGAAGGACCCGATCTGTTCCGTTCAGCGTGAGACGAATAACCGTTCCGGTATATTCCCGAAAGTTGTTCACGAGTCTCTCGACGTGGTCCACTAGGCTTACATTCTCTTCCTCCCCCATCTTGTGCACAATGTCCCTCATTTCATCCAAGTTTTGTTCCGTCAGTCCTCTTATACGAATCAATTTATCTTTTGCCAGATTTGGGTCTTTGTCTAGAAGTGCAATAGCGGCATCGAGACTCATAATAAGGGAAATAAAAGAGTGTCCTAACGTGTCATGCATCTCCTTGGACATACGACTTCGTTCCTCCAGCAGCGTCATCCTTTCGATCTCGGCAGCATATTGGGTTAATAATTTATTTTGTTCATCAATTTCTTTGGCTAATTTATTTTTCTCATGATAGGCTTTGGCAATGAAGTTGACCCAAATCCCGATAAAGGAGAAAAGAAAGTTATCTGAGCTTGAACCGAGCGCCAGCTCCCATGTCACTTTTCCAAATAACATGCTGGTAAAGGGCATTAATAATAGGACCGGGATAGTCCAGGCTGTCTTTCTGGTCAATAAGTAACCGATGGTAAGACTCGGAATAAGATAATCGACACTGCCCAAATGATCCGCCTGCATGAACGATTTCATATAATAAGATCCGCCTAGCAATAGTTCAAGAGAGATGAACCATTCCTTGTTCATCCTTCGCTGCGGAAACCAGAATAGAACTGGAATAATAAGCACCGCCAAGAGCCAGACGATGTTCACGAATAATCGAGCCGAATATTCATTCTCCATTAAAATATGAAATAATATCAAAATATAATTATAGGACCTGAGTCCAAATATCCCCCAGTCCATGATATAAAAAACTTTTTTCATAGGTATCCTTCCTTACTAAGCCTATAAATGATTTTCCTTAATTATACACGAAATACGGAACCTGGACTTGGGTTTGACACATCGGAAGCGAGCAAAGGGAGCCATAGGACGAGAGGAGATAAATTTCATGTCTAAGCTAGTTTATTTACGCGAAGGCCTTACAACAACTGTCATTTGTCCATGCCGGCGTGTAATTCAGAGGATCCACCACTTACCTGCTCCAATAGCTTCTATGAATGTTCAACGATTGACGAATTGATCGCTGGTGCGCCGGAAATGCCTTTACGTACGAGAATCTAGCGCTAATACAACAGGTCTCCTGCGGTGATGAGTATTTGGCAATCAAAGACTACATTGTTTTGAAATTGATGCAAAAATGGGCCCCGACTCTGGAGAGTTGGGGCTCATTTGCTTATGGTTAACGACAGCAAGATCCTGTTGAACGATAGGAAAAATAAAGCTACAGGTGCCCCGGAAACCCACCATCTCCCTCACTGCGCTGAACATAACGTCGGCATTCCCCCCCTCATGCAAGGTTCATTTCACTAAATCACCATTGCTTTTGCAAATTCATCAATTCGCCGCGACGAATTCAACATCCAATTCTTGATTTTGCCCATATCCCATTCCCCGAGGTTTCTTGTACCGTGAATTCAGGGAGCAGCATTCCCAAATTCGCTTGCAGATCAAGGGGAGGTACTACAAATGAAAAAAATGATCGTCATTCCCGTAGCTCTATCGATGCTAGGAAGCATGGTCGCTTGCTCGTCAAGTCCGGACGCGAAGCAGCCTAATGAAGGAACGCCAGCGGCCAGCACGAGCAAGCCTACTACGTATCCTATCTCAACCAACAAAACGCTCACGTACTGGGGCGAGCTGAACGGCAACCTGACGGGGGTGAAATCAGCTCACACCGACGTTCCATTCTTCCAGGAGTGGCAGAAGAAAACCGGTGTGCCGCTGAAATTCATCGCGCCTCCGACGGGTCAAGCGAAGGAAGCGCTCAACGTGATGCTCGCTTCCGGGGACCTGCCGGACATGATCGAATTCAACTTTTTGAACGATTTTCCCGGCGGACCGGAGAAAGCGATCAAGGACGGGTATATCCTGAAGCTGAACGACCTGATTGATAAACATGCGCCGAATCTGAAGAAGTACCTGAAGGAGCATCCGGACGTCGACAAGATGGTGAAGACGGACAACGGCAGCTATTACGCCTTCCCGTTCATACGGGGCGATGAATACTTGCAGGTGTTCCAAGGACCGATCATCCGCAAGGATTGGCTGGATGAGTTAGGTCTGCCGGTGCCGGAGACCATTGATGATTGGACGGTGACATTGAAAGCGTTCAAGGATAAGAAGGGTGCCGCTGCACCTTTATCTTTTATCAGTAAGCCACGCTTCTTCAACGAGTCCTATAACGGAGCCTTCCTGGGAGCATTCGGCGTGAACCGCGGCTTCTATCTCGAGAACAATGAGATCAAGTTCGGTCCGGCGGAGAAGGGCTTTAAGGACTATCTAATCCTGTTCCGCCAGTGGTATCAGGACGGCCTTCTGGACAAGAACATCGCTACAGTCGACACGAAAGCGCTCGACGGCGGATTCGCCTCCGGCGCTACAGGGGCAAGTATCGGTAATGCGGGCGGGGGCATCGGGAAGTGGCAGCCGCTGGTTGCAGCGAAAGACCCGAAAGCCGTATTGGTTGCCGCTCCCTACCCGGTGAAGAACAAAGGTGAGACGCCGAAGTTCGGACAGAAATCGAGTGCTTTCGATGCGGGCGGCATGGTAGCTGTCACTACAAGTGCCAAGGATGCAGAACTTGCGGTGAAGCTACTCGATTACGGTTATAGCGAGGCTGGCCACATGTTCTTCAACTTCGGCATCGAAGGCGTTAGCTATCAGCTCGAGAACGGGTACCCGAAGTATACGGATTTGCTGATGAAAAATCCGGATAAGCTAGCTCCAGCTCAGATGATTTCCCAATATGCCCGCGGCAGCTACAATGGTCCGTTCGTTCAGGATAAACGCTACGTCGAGCAATTCTTCGCTCTGCAGACGCAGCGGGATGCCGTGAATGTCTGGAGGAAAACAGATGCATCGAAATACAATCTCCCTCAGCTCACGCCGACGCCGGAGGAAAGCTCCGAAATGGCCAAAATCATGAACGACATTAACACGCTGATCGATGAAATGACGCTGAAGATCCTCCTGGGCAGCGAGCCGGTCGAGCAGTTCGATTCTTATGTCGCCAAAATGAAATCGCTCCGTCTTGATCGCGCGATCGAAATTCAGAAGGCCGCTTTGGACCGCTATAACAAGCGCTAGTTTTACATGAAGGGGAGGGCGCTCGCGCCCTCTCGCAAATCTCGGGAATGAGGTGGGGAGAAGTATGGCTAAGTCAGCAGAGCTGCCAATGCAGGAATCCGTCCGCGCGAAAACGAGTCTGCACCGGTACGTGCGTGATTTTAAGCTGAATAAATATTTGTACCTGATGATGCTGCCTGTTATCGCGTATTACATTATCTTTCACTATGCGCCTATGTACGGCGCGCTGATTGCCTTTAAAGACTATACGCCGATGAAGGGGATTATAGGCAGCGAATGGGTGGGGCTGCAGCACTTCCGGGATTTCTTCGCGAGTTATTATTTTTGGCGTATTCTGAAAAATACGATTATTATCAGCCTGTATTCGCTGCTCTTTGAATTTCCCGCGCCGATCCTGCTGGCGCTTATGATCAATGAGGTGCGTAACCAGCTATTTAAGCGGTTCGCGCAGACCGTTACGTACATGCCGTATTTCATTTCGATGGTTGTCATTTGCGGCATCATTACGGATTTTACGAATGCCGACGGCATGGTGAACAGGCTCTTTACAGCCTTCGGCTACGACGGGCAGGCGATGCTGCAGAAGCCGGAGCTGTTCCGCTCGATCTATATCCTGTCGGAAATCTGGCAGCGGATCGGCTGGGAGTCCATTATCTACATTGCCGCCCTCATGGGCATTGATCAGGAGCAATACGAAGCCGCGAGAATGGATGGCGCAAGCCGGTGGAAGCAGCTTCTGCACATTACGCTTCCAGGGATTATGCCGACCATCACCATCATGTTCATCCTGCGAATGGGCAATCTGCTGAATGTAGGCTTCGAGAAGATCATACTGCTCTACAATCCGATTACCTATGAGACGGCGGATGTAATCTCCTCGTTCGTCTACCGTAAGGGTCTGCTGGAGTTCGGCTGGAGCTACAGTTCGGCTGTGGGATTATTTAATTCAGTCATCAATCTGATGCTGCTGATTACGGCGAACTACGTTAGCCGCAAAGTCAACGAAAGCAGCTTATGGTGAGGTGGGAGCAATGAAACAAGAGCTGACGTTAGGAGACCGCTTGTTCGATTACTTTATTTATGCCGTCCTGCTAGCACTCGTGCTCGCAACCGTATATCCGCTGCTGTATGTTGTGCTCGCTTCCATGAGCGACGCCGGACAGCTGGTCGCGCACAAGGGCATTTTGTGGAAGCCGCTTGGTTTCAGCATGGAAGCCTATACTAGCGTGATGGGTAACCCGGGCATTCTGACCGGTTATCGCAACACGTTATTCATTCTTGTTGCAGGAGTTTCCGTGAACCTGCTGATGACAGCGCTTGGCGCTTATGTGCTTTCTCGCAAGCATGTACTCTGGAATAAAACCTTCATGCTGATCATTGTCATTACGATGTTCTTCCATGGCGGCCTGATTCCGACGTACCTTGTGGTGAAAAATATCGGGCTGCTCGATTCGCTGTGGGCGTTGATCATTCCGTTCGCCGTCAGCTCCTTTAACCTGATCATCATGCGCACCGCCTTCATGGGCATTCCGGACAGTCTGGAGGAGTCCGCCAAGATCGACGGCGCCAATCATTTCGTCATCCTGTTCCGCATCATCATTCCGCTTTCCATGCCTGTCATTGCTGTCATGGTTCTCTACTATGCCGTGGACAAATGGAACGCGTGGTTTTATGCCTCCGTATTCATCAAGTCACGGGATTTGTTCCCACTGCAGCTGATCCTGCGCGAAATCTTGATCGCGAATTCCACCGACAGTATGTCGGCGGGTGCCGATGCGGGAGATCGATTCCAAATCGCAGAAACGATCAAATACGCCACGATTGTTGTAGCTACTCTGCCGGTCCTCGGCATCTATCCATTTGTGCAGAAATATTTTGTCAAAGGCGTCATGGTCGGCTCTCTCAAGGGCTAGTCAACAGCATATTGCATTTTTTGTCCATCGCATTTGATATATTCACCATTCCTCTCGAGGTCCTTAGGTTGGTATAATGGAAAAGTGGAGTGAGGTCTAAATTACACCTGCTCCTTACTTTCCGGGGAGGACATCGCATGAAAGCAAGGCAACTGCCCATCAGGAATTTATGGCAAAAGCGGAAGAGCATCGTCTTCGCTTGGCTTATTTCATACAGTGCGGTATTAATAGTTCCGGTCATCATGAGCATCATCGTCTACATGCAGTCCAGCCATGCTTTGAAGAGCGAGATCCACCGGGCTAACGATTCGCTTCTGAAGCAGGTGCGGTACACCATCGATACGCAGATTGATCTGATGAAGCGTCTGAATATGGAAATCACCTGGAATGCAAAGCTGCAATCCCTGATGTATTCGTCGAAGACGGCCAACGACGCGCAATTGCTTGCTTATCAAATCGTGAAGGATTTCCGGATGAACCAGACCTCCTACGCTTCGATTGATGAGTTCTACGTAACATGGGATGAAGGGGATGCGGTGCTTCGTCCAGGGAATGTGAGAGATCGGAAGACAGCATTCTATACGCTTCATGATACGGGAGATCTGCGGTACGAGCAGTGGATCGATGCCTTGCAGCGCTCGCCCCACAATGAATTTACGCTGCTTCCCCATGTGAATGCTGGTAAGCGAACCTCCTCCATTGCTTATATCACAAGGCTGCCGCAGGGGCTGAACGGCAAAGCTACAGGAAGCGTTGTCGTGATGACGGATCTGGAACGCGTACATAAGGCGCTTGAAGCGTTCTACTTGTTTCAAGGTAGCCAGTTTCTGCTCCTGAACGGGGCAGGCGAGGTATTGATGTCCAATCTGCCTGCGAATGAGATGCAGCTGTTACTTCCCGAGATCCAAGGAGGCGATGAAGTCGTCTACAAGACTTCCAGTGAAGGAAACGCCGAGCTGTTCTACATTCAATCCGCGGTGTCCGACCTGAAATATGTACTTGTTATCCCAAGCAGCCTCTATTGGGAGAAGGCCGAATATGTACGAGCTTTTGCTTTTATCAGCGTCTTAATCAGCTTGATCGGCGCTGGCATGCTGACCCGGTTTTTCCTTCGGCGTCATTACACGCCGATCCAGCAGCTGATGCGCACGTTATTCGATCAGGGTACGCCGCAGGATGAGAGAATGATGGGCAACGAATTGCACTTCATTCAGCATGCCGTATCGAATACCCGCCATGAGAAGGACAAGATGGCGCAGCAACTGAAGCATCACCATCACGTCCTGCGTACGAACATGCTCGGTCGGCTTCTAAAGGGAAGGCTGGATACGTTGATTTCTTATGAGGATGCCTTCGCTACGTTCGGTATCGAGCTTGCCTCGAATAAGTTTGCCGTCATTCTGATGGCGATCGAGAATCAAGGCACCATGTATGCCAGCGTGCCTGGGATGGACTTGAATGAACGGCGCAGGCTGGTGCAATTCATAATTGCCAACGTGGTGGAAGAGCTCGCCAGCCAGCGTGGACACACAGGTTACGCGGTCGAGCTCGACGATATGACAGCTTGTCTCATTAATCTCGAAGATGGGGACATGATCGAACGAAAGGAAGATCTGCGATGGATCG
This sequence comes from Paenibacillus puerhi, assembly GCF_009846885.1. Taxonomy (GTDB): domain Bacteria; phylum Bacillota; class Bacilli; order Paenibacillales; family NBRC-103111; genus Paenibacillus_G; species Paenibacillus_G puerhi. The sequence continues at coordinate 12,679 of NZ_WUWM01000039.1, read as the reverse complement.
GCGCTGAAGCACAGCAATTTCTGACAAGATTCCGTATGGAGCTTACCATAGCAATAGGCGGTGTTCACGAGACGCTAAGCGGTGTGCCCCAAGCGTATCAGGAAGCAATGGATGCGATGGAATACAAGCTGGTTGTAGGCAAGCAAGAGTTGATTATATATGAAGATATACGAAGAGATAAAGAAAATGAAAATGAAGCCCGAGCAGGCTATTATTATCCGCTGCATGTGGAGCAGCAGCTTATGAATGTGATCAAGGCGGGCAATGTAGCGCAGGCCGCTTCGATCATGACTGAAGTGATGGAAAGGAATACTGCGAGGCCTTATGTTTCCTTGACCTGGGTCCGCTGTTTGATGTTCAATTTGACGGCAACGATGATAAAGGCGATTCATGAGCTGGGCGACAGCCACAATAGCATACTGGGTGACCACACTCGATGGGTGGACAAAATCATTGCCTGCGATACGCTCGCCGAAATGCAGGCCGAACTGCAAGCGCTGCTCCGCGAGGTGTGTGCCTTCGCGGCAGCGAAATTGGAGGACAGCCAATCCAAAGAACGTAATGCTGCCTTACACCGACTGCTGGACCGAATCAGGCAGCACGTCGAGGAGAATTACAGCGATCCCGAGCTGAATGTCAACAATATCGGAGAGCATTTTGAGCTGAGGGGGAGCTATCTTTCCAAGCTGTTCAAGGAGCAGACAGGGGAGGGATTGCTGGAGTACGTCGCCAAGCACCGGATCGAACAAGCGAAGCGGTTGATGCGCGATAAAGCGACCTCTGTCGCTGAGATCGCTGCGATGGTCGGTTACCATGAAGCGGCTACCTTTATTCGGGTGTTCAAGAAATACGAGGGCATTACGCCGGGCCGATATAAGGAGACGCAAGGCGCTGCATCTTCGTAGCAGCGCTAACCGAGGAGGGGTACAGTATGAAGAGCACACACAGATCCATCATCCGTCTACTACCTATTCTGCTGCTGTGCAATCTGGCTTCGGGATGCAAGGAGCCACAGCGGTTGCCGGAACCAGCCGAGAAGCCCGCTATGACCTATTGGTCCGAGCTGAATGCCAATGCTGGCAGCGTCGTGCCCAGCTTCCAGGAGGTTCCCTTCTTCCAGGAGTGGCAGAAGAGAACTGGCGTCCACCTCCGCTTCATTCAACCCCCGGCGAATCAGGCCCAGGAAGCGCTCCATGTGCTGCTGGCTTCCGGGGAGCTGCCCGACATGATTGAATACGAATGGAACCGGTTCCCTGGGGGGCCGGAAAAGGCCATACAGGACGGTTACATATTACGGCTAAATGACTTGATCGATAAGCACGCGCCGAACCTGAAGAAATATTTGCAGGAGCACCCGGAGGTGGACCGGCAGCTCAAGACGGCCGACGGCAGCTACTACGTATTTCCGTTCATTCGCGGAGACGATCTGCTGCGCACTTATCAGGGGCCGCTCGTTCGCAAGGATTGGCTGGATGAGCTGGGCATACCGATCCCCGTGACGATGGATGACTGGTATACCGTCTTAAAGGCCTTCAAGGAAAAGAAGGGCGTTCAGGCGCCGCTCACCTTCCTGGGCGTGCCCAATCCCTTGTTTGGCATCGAAAGCGGAGCCTTCACGGGAGCATTCGGCGTAAAGAAGGGCTTTTATATGGATGAGGGTGTGGTAAAGTACGGTCCGCTCGAGGCAGGCTACAAACAATTTCTGCTGACCTTCCGCAAGTGGTATGCCGAAGGTCTGATTGACCGCAATTTTGCCACTGTGGACACGACGACGCTGGATGCCAACATCCTGACGGGACGGAGCGGGGCGACACTGTGGAATGTAGGTGCAGGCATTGGGAAATGGCAGCCGCTGCTTCAAGCGGGCAATAGCAAGGCCTGGCTTGAACCTACACCGTACCCCGTGCTCAAGCAAGGGGTACGCCCGAGGTTCGGCCAGCGGAGCCACGCTTATGAAGGTACGGGCGGCGTGGCCATCTCCCGTAAAAGCCGTCACGCTGAGGAAGCGGCCAATCTGCTGGACTACGGGTACAGCCCCGAGGGACACATGCTATTTAATTTCGGTGTAGAAGGTGTAAGCTATCAACTTGTTGACGGCCATCCGAAATACACAGACCTCATTCTGCGCAATCCCGACAAGCTGGCGCCATCGCAAGCACTGGCGATGTTTACCCGCGCCAGCTATTTCGGACCGTTCGTACAGGATGTTCGCTATATGGAGCAGTATTACACCTTGCCGCAGCAGCAGAAGGCCTTGCGACTCTGGTCAGATACTGACGCGGATGTAACGATAGTTCCGCAAGTGTCAATGTCGAAGATGGACAGCGCTGAATTTGCTTCTATCATGAATGAGGTTGCGACGCTAGTAGACGAGGCTTCCCTCAAGATGATCCTGGGCATCGATTCGCCAGACGCCTTTGACGAGCATGTGCACCAGATGAAGGATCTGAAGATTGGGCGAGCCATTCAACTATTGCAGCTGGCGGTGGATCGCAACCAGGTATCGAGATAAGCATTGGGGGCATCGGAGAATGAATCCGTGTTATTAGTTGACAGAAGTTAAGCAGATGGTCACTCTTTAAAAAGCTAATCTACAACCATAGTGAAGCTCATCAGATCACTGAAGTCTCTTTTTGCTGTTCGTTTCTTGATCCAGCCTTGGAAAGGTAGCCAATATGGCAAACAGAACAAATAAATATGGTGTACCGAATGGTATGTAGCTTTCGGCGGTACGAAGTTTTGGTTCCATACCAAGATGAAATACAAAGTGCTATTGCTACAATGAACCTGCTCGCACGAGCAGGTTTTCTTATGCAATGACAAAAAGTTCATCCGATTATATGTCGGTGACGAAAATAAAAAGCCACCGTCATTGGCGGTTCCGAAAGCACCGTCAATTAAAGTGACTGATGACAGTAAGCAACAATCCTCTTAAACTGCGCCGTGTTTTACACTATGATGCATTGATCGCGAGCCGTATCACAAGTAGGGCGAAATTTATGGGTATAAAAAGGAACCTCTTCGAAAAAGTCGGAGAGGTTCCTTGCTAAAATAGAAAGCCGGTTGGTTATCTGACATATATTCTGCTAAGTGATGCTGACGTCCGCTCCAGTCCAGTTGCAGCGGCTTATTGCATAGGGTTGCCTTGCGCTGCATTCGAGACAGTCTCCCAGGCTTCCCAGGTAGCTAGACGGTCAGCATAGATGCCGCGTGCCATAGGCAAGACTTCCGAGCCGAGCGCAAATCGTAGTGGGGGTTCCGCTGCGTCCACGATCTTGAGAACGGCTTCTGCAGTCGCTTGAGGGTTGCCGCGTTTTTCGTTTGATAGACGCGTGAACACCTGCTTCCGTACATCGGCATAGACGTCCATTTCCGGTACTCGCTTACCTGAAGCGCCAAACTCGGTCGCATAAGCACCGGGTTCGAGCAGCGTCACCTTAATCCCAAAGTCCTTGACCTCTTGCGCCAGGCTTTCGTGGAGTCCTTCGACCGCCCATTTGGAGGAGCAATAGAAGCCGATGAGCGGCCTTGCCTCGATCCCCAGGGCGCTTGAAACGCTGAGCAAATGCCCGCTGCCCTGCTTCCTCAGCAATGGCAAGGCGGCTTGGATGACTCGAAGATAACCAAAGTAGTTCGCGTCAAACAGAGCGCGAACATCGGCTTCGCTTGCCTCCTCGACCATTCCGACCAAGGTGTAACCGGCATTATTGAGGACAACGTCCAGCTTGCCGAAATGGGAATGAGCCTGCTGAACGACCTGGCGAACCTGCTCAGCATCCGTTACGTCGAGCGCCATGGGAAGAACGAGGTCTCCGAAACGTTCCTTCAAATCGGAAATGTCCTCCAATTTGCGGGCGGTAGCCGCAACCTCATCTCCACGCGCGAGCACGGCCTCTGCCCATATGCGTCCTAAACCGCGAGAGGCTCCCGTAATGAACCAGACTTTTTTGTCCATGGTATACTCCTCCTTTAAATTCCCTGTTATGTATGGGATACTTAAATTAAAGCATCCAAATACGGAACTGTAAAGTTCCGGAACTATAAAGTTCCGAAAAAGGGGGTTAAATTTTATGAATAAGATTACAAATGAAGAGTCAGTCGGATCCACATTAGCTGACAAAGTAGCGGAAAAACCAGCGAAAACATTAGGCCGTAAACGAGATCACACGCGGGATGCCAAAATCCTGGAAGCGACAATCGACATCCTCGCCGAAGCCGGTTTTGATGGAATGAAAATGGACATGGTCGCAGCTAGAGCGAAGGCCGGAAAGGCGACAATGTATCGCCGCTGGTCCTCCAAGGCAGAGTTAGTCCGAGATGCCTTGACCTGGATGAATCGAAATCATCTTGAGCTTGACCTCTTGCCCGATACGGGAACCTTGCGCAATGATCTGCTCGCGCTATTGAAGCCGCAATCGATCGAAGAAGGTGAACGCAAACTTCGAGTACTCGCAGGCCTGGGCTCCTTTTTTTCGCAGAATCGGGAATCGGTTAACGGAGGGATTTTCGAACCGTGGGCTGTAGTGAATCGTGAGCTCATGCACCGGGCCGTCCGCCGCGGTGAAATCTCCACCCACGCGGACATTGAGATGGCTTGCCAGGTTATTACTTCAATGGCATCTTATCGCGGACTCGTACAGCGCAAAACATTCGACAAGCATTTCTACACTTCGCTAATCGACGTTATCCTACTCCCTGCCCTCAAAAATCCGTTAACGTCTCCAAATGAAATGGAGTAAGGAAGGCGACCTTTTGCTTGTGGAAAGAAAATCCTCGCACGGATTGGTCATGATGGAAGGGTCATCCTAAAAGGATGACCCTAAAACTTGCCGTTACAGACAGCGCAGTGAACCGTATCATAAATAAATGCTTAAAATTAAATTCGAATAAATAGATAAAAGCGTCTAGAATAAGACTTTTTTAAGTTTTCAGTCTTGAAAATTAAAAAAGAATTGAATTATAGTCCTCATCTTGCCAAACCTACCAAAAGTATTTTGTTGTGTTATTTTCCTAAAAAGTTACCCCACTTCAGAATAATAATTCATTATTATTATCTCCATTTAATCTGCCCGTCTGCTACTGATAGTTTAGAAAACACTGGCAAGAGGCTGTTATTCAAGGAATTCTTCTTTGAATAACAGCTTCTTTTAGCTTTTTTAAAATGACAGTATAAAAGCCTTTGAAAAACAGAAACCTAATGGAAAAGGTTCGCTAAAAAGAGGAGTAATATGATGAAGAAAAAGGAAAAAGCGGATAACAAAACATCCTTGGTTTGGAAAATGGCTATTGGATCTGCTGTTTCTTGGGAAGTGGCAAAACTAGTGGGCTCTAACCACCCATATTTAGCACCTCTATCTCTTATATTATGTTTGCAACCTACCATAGATCAGTCGATTCGATTTTCTTTTCATCGTATTGTGGGAACTGCAATTGGGGTCATTTTAACAGCCTATATTGTTAGTCATTTATATATGAATGGTTGGATATTGGGTCTATTAATGTTAGGTGGGACCTACATTGCAAAGTGGTTAAGATTAGATAAAACGGTTTTACATCAGGTAGCTCTCACAATTTTATTAATATTTACGTTTGAAAGAAACTCTAAAGATTATGCACTGGATCGAATAATCGATACGATTATTGGAGTAATCATCGCTATCCTAATTCATATGTTACTTTTTCCGCCAGACTTTACAAAAAAGGCGGCGGAATCTTTTAAAAAATTAGCTCATCAGCTTTCTGAAACACTTTTAGAACTTTCCAAATGGGTTCAATTAGAGTGGGGACAAGGAAAAGGGAACATAGTGGAGTATAAAGTGAACAATCTCCTACAGGAGTTAAATATGACAAAAGAAATATTACAAACGGCCTCCAAGAGCTTAAAATTCAATCCAATAAGTAAGAAGCATAAAATCATTCTTTCAAGATATCAAATGGAGATGCAAAAGATGAATGCTGGATATGAGTATATATCAAATATAGTGAAAACGTTAAAAGAATGGGAAAAAGAAGGGACTTTATCTTCCAGTGACAAAATGGAGTTGGGCAATGATTTAAAAGTTTTAAGTGAATTTTTTGAGGACTTAAAAGGAATACAACAGGGTAACACAAACAATTGGAAATATAAGGAACAGAAAATGTTATTGGAATCTCTCCAATCAAAAATGCCGTTGTACCCAACGCCTAGTCATAAGGTCTATAAAGACTCTTTTTATTTAGAAACAACTAAATTGCTAAAAAATTTATAAATATTTTTTAGAAAAGGAGAATATGGATATACAGATGTAGATAGTTAGGTAAAAGTGGAGGAATAAAATGGATGATATGCACCGAATTTTGGATATAGTCACCAATTCTAAAAATGTAAAGGTACTTGCTACCATAATTAAAGTAGAGGGGTCCGCTTATAAGAAAGAAGGGGCGTCCATGTTAATTTTAGGGGACAAAACAACAGTTGGAATGTTGTCTGCGGGTTGTCTGGAAGAAGATCTTGTTGAAAGGGCAGAGCAAGTTTGGGCTACAGGAGAGCCGTTGATTGTTCACTTTGATATGAGTCAGGAGGACGATTTATCATGGGGACAGGGAGTTGGCTGTAATGGGGTTTTGACGGTTTTACTCGAGCCTGTAAACGGGGAATTAGAAAAAAATCTTAGGACAGTAAAGAAATATTTAGATTTAAAAAAGTCTGTTACTCGAATTAAACGATTCACTAAAAGGTTAGAGTCAAGGGAAGATATGTACATAGTTGAAGATGGCGCAGTGTTTGGAACTGGGGATTTTATGGATCAAGGCTTTATTAAAAAACTGAGAAATAAGAATCCCCTTTATGAAACGGATAACGGTATCAAGAGGGATGAACATACACCTGATTTATTTTTTATCCATCAGATGGTACCAAAACCTTGTTTATATGTCTTTGGAGCGGGTGAAGATGCTAAGCCATTAGTTTCATTGGCAGCTAGTATAGGCTTTCAAGTGACGGTGATTGACTGGCGTCCTGCTTTATGTCATAACGGAAATTTTCCTAAAGCCAACCATTTGGTTGTAGGAGTGTTGGAAGAAGTAATGGAGGATCTAAGCATTACGCAAAGGGATTTTATAGTCATTATGACACACAGCTTTCAAAAAGATCAGATTATTTTACAAAAATTAAAAAATGTAGATGTATTTTATAAAGGTCTATTAGGTCCTAGAAGGCGAACGGAACGACTATTAGGTGGGGCTAAGATTCCAGATGATATTCATTCCCCCATTGGACTTCCCATTGGGGCACAAGGCCCTGAGGAAATTGCTATAAGTATTGTTGGCGAGATGATTAAAAAAATGCGAAAACAAAGGTCTACGTCATGAAAACAGTAGCCATCTACCTGGCAGCTGGTTCAAGCAGACGTATGGGGATGGATAAACGAAGTTTATGCCTTAATGGAGTCTCCTTAGGAAGTATTGCTCTTAAAAATGCCTTGTTATCTAAATTAGATCATATTCTCGTTATAACTAGAAAAGGAGATTCACTACATTGGCTTTCAGCTTTTTTCTTTTTAGATCCTATGTCAAATAAGTGGAGTCAGGTAGAATGTGAGCAAGCGAGTAAGGGTCAAGGCCACTCCATACAATGTGGTTTAAAAAGAGCGATAGAGTATGAAGCTGATGCCGTTATCATTCTCCTTGCAGATCAGCCATTTGTCACCACAAATATAATCAATACGTTAATTGATTCCTATCAAAGAGAGCTTCACTATTCATTTATAGCTGCTAAAAATCGACATCTACCTATGCCCCCTATCTTATTCTCAAATCAATGTTTTCCAGTATTACTTCAGTTAAAGGGAGATCAAGGCGCTCGGTATGTAATACGTGAAAGTATTATAAATAAGGGAAAAATGATCGACTTTCAAGACCCTTTGCTATTTTATGACGTAGATACAGTTGAAGATTATACTTTACTGCTCAATAATTCGGGGAGTGAATGAGTTGAGGTATATCGGGAAAAGTGTTATTCGAAAAGATGCCTTTGAAAAAGTTACAGGTAAGGCGAAATATACAAATGATTTTCAAGAAGCAGGTATATTACACGCAAAAATGTTGATTAGTCCATATGCTCATGCCAATATTACCTCTATTGACTTTTCAGAAGCTTGGAAGATTCCTGGAGTGAAAGCGATATTGGGTGACGAACCTTTTCCACTTGTAGGTGAAGAAATTAAAGACAGGTCGCCGATTGCTTATAAAAGAGTTAGATACCATGGTGAGCCAGTTGCTGTTGTTGTTGCGGAAAATCCAATCATAGCTAAAAAGGCAGTGGGTGCCATCAAAGTGACCTATGAACCACTCCCCGTCGTAAATTCCCCCCGTGAAGCTTTTCAAAAGAATGCTCCCCTTGTCCATGAAAACTTAGACCGCTATGAGAAGAAGGAAGGTGTATACCCAGTTCCGAAAACGAATATCGCAAGCCTAAATAAAATTAGAAAAGGAAATATTGAAGAAGGGTTTAGGGAAAGTGATGTGGTAGCAGAGTTCCAAATTTCCTTTAATCCTTCTGATCACGCTGCTATGGAAACAAGATGCTCAATTGCTGAAATTCGAGCGGATGGGGAGATTGTCATTACAACATCCTCTCAAGCTCCTTTTACCATTAAAAAATTAATGGAGTGGTATTTTGGCATTGAACCTGGAAAAGTTATCGTCAAAACACCTTTAGTAGGAGGGGCATTCGGGGGAAAAGCAGCAGTTCAGTTGGAGGTTATTGCCTATTTGGCATCAAAAGCAGTTGGAGGCCAGCCCGTAAAATTATTTAATTCGAGAGAAGAGGATATGATCACATCGCCTGTTCATATCGGGTTGGATGCCATTGTAAAATTAGGAGCAACAAAGGATGGAATCTTAAAGGCGGCAGAAATTCAGTTTTTATTTGATGGTGGAGCATACTCTGATAAAGGAGTTGACATCAGTCGAGCTGGAGCGGTTGATTGTACGGGTCCTTACGCAATCGACCATATATGGTGTGATTCATATTGTATGTATACGAATCATCCTTATGCCAGTGCATTTAGAGGCTATAGTCATGCTGAAGTTTTGTTTGCCTTTGAGCGAACGATGGATGTTTTGGCAGAAAAGCTAAACATGGATCCATTAGAACTTCGCTATAAAAATGCTATTCGTCCTGGGGATACTACACCTACTCAAGTGCTTCTCAATTCAAGCACGGTTGGAAATGTACCAAAATGCATTGAAAGATTGAAGGAATTAATGAATTGGTCTGAGGGACAGAGAATTGAAATCGATGATCGGAAGATACGGGCAAAGGGAATTAGCTGTATTTGGAAAACTTCAACATTTGATACAAACGCAACATCTGGAGTTATTTTAACCTTTAATCCTGATGGAAGCATTAATTTGATGTCAGGGGTAGTGGAAATTGGAACAGGGACAAAAACAGTGTTAGCTCAAATCTTAGCGGAACGAATGAAAATGGATATAAGTAAAATTCATGTAAAAATGCTTGTAGATACACAAACAACACCTGAGCATTGGAAAACTGTTGGAAGTAGAGGAACTTTAATGGGAGGAAGAGCTGTACTAGATGCAGCAGATGAAGCGATTCGAAAGCTTAAGGAAGTGGCATCATGTGTTTTAAGAGTTCCTGTCGAGGAATTAGAAGTAGCTGATGGAAAGGTTTACTTTTTAGATAATCCTTATGTAAATGTTGAAATAAAAGACATTGCTTATGGATATACGTTTCCAAATGGAAATACTATTGGCGGCCAAATTATTGCGAGTGGCAACTACACATTAACCCGGATGACTTATTTAGACCGAGAAACAGGAAGAGGAAAGCCAGGACCCGAGTGGGCTGTAGGTGCTCAGGGAATTGAAATAGAGTTAGATAAACGGGATTATACGTATCGAATTACAAAAGCCTATTCTGTTTTGGATATAGGAACTGTATTGAATGAAAAAGCTGCGAGGGGTCAAGTGATGGGAGCGATGAGTATGGGGATTGCATTTGGAGGAAGAGAAACTTTTGTATTTGATCCATATGGAAGAATATTAAATCCTCAACTTAGAACATACAGACCCCTTCACTATGGAGAGCAGCCTGAATATATCATTGAATTTATCGAAACTCCACATATTATCGCGCCTTATGGGGCACGTGGCGGTGGGGAACATGGACTGTTGGGGATGCCAGCAGCATTAGGAAATTGTCTTTCTGTTGCTTCAGGTGTCCAATTGAATCATCTTCCACTTATTCCTGAACTATTATGGAGGACGCAAGAGGGGTGGAAAGATGATACCGTTTGATTTTGAATATTTTAAACCGAAGACAATTCAAGAAACAACCAATTTATTTCGCTTTCTTGTGGCCAAAAAGAAAACACCCTTGTATTATTCTGGCGGCACAGAAATTATAACGTTAGGAAGGTTGAATCTCTTATATACGGATGCAGTTATAGATATTAACGCACTTCCAGAATTTCATACCATCCGTTTTTATAAAAATTATCTAGTGATCGGAGCAGGTGTGACATTAACGAAAGTAGAAGAAGAAAATCCATTTCCGTTATTAAGTAAAACAGTAAGAGAAATTGCGGATCGGACGGCTCGAAATAAAATTAGCCTGGGTGGAAATATTTGTGGGAACATATATTACCGTGAGGCAGTCTTGCCGTTATTAATTTCCGATAGTTTGGTAGGGATTGCCGGGAGAGAAGGGCTTCTTTACCATCCGATAAATAAAGTATTTAACAGGGAAATACAGTTACAAAAAGGGGATTTTTTATTTAATATTCTTATAGATCGAACGTATGTAGAATTGCCATTTGTAAGTATGAAAAGAAGACAACAGTGGAATGTTGGATACCCATTGGTGACCGTTTGTGCACTAAAAAAAGATGAAGAGGTTAGAATGGCCTTTAGTGGCGTATGTCCATTTCCTTTTCGTTCTGTTGAAATGGAGGATGTGTTTAACGATAAAAGGTACTCAATAGAAGATAGAGTACGCAGGTCTTTACAGTATTTACCTAAACCAATTCTTGATGATGTAGAAGGCTCAAGTGAATATCGAATATTTGTCTTACAACATACAATCTTAGATACCTTACATGAATTAGAAGGAGGTCCAAATGTCTAATCCTATTACATTAAAAATAAATGGTAAGGAAAGACAGATTACTGTCAGACCAGCCGATACTTTGTTAAATACCCTTCGTCTTCGTCTTGGTTTAACTGGTTCGAAGCCAGGTTGCTTAAATGGTGATTGTGGCGCCTGTACGGTATTAATGGATGGGGAACCGATGAAATCTTGTTTAATGCTTGCAGTAGAAGGAGAAGGAAAGGAAATTACTACAATTGAAGGACTTATAAATACGCCAATTCAAAAGGCTTTTATTGAAAAATTTGCGTTTCAATGTGGTTATTGTACACCAGGTTTTCTAATGAATTGTCATGCTTTAGTTAATACTGAGCCGAATGCTAGTGATGAAACGATAAAAGATTGGCTGGAGTCCAACATTTGCAGATGTACGGGTTATAGGGAAATTGAAGAAGCAGTTAAATCTGTTTTAAATACAGTGGAGAGGACTCATTAGCCCATTTATCTTTCGCTTGTATCACTATTAAGGAGAACAACGCTTGCGCTTAGAAATCGATGATTTAAGCATTGAAGAGGAACAGGAATAGCGAGCGTTGTCAAGGTGGATAGAAAAGCTAGATGCTCCATCAAGCCAAAACAAAGGAGAACGTCCAATACGGTGTTTTCCAAAGCAACTAAAGGAAGATTTCGTCGGCTACGTCGTCGCCCAGGTCGCCGGTGCTGTCGCCGGCTCGGCGCTGCTATACGCGATCATCGACTCGACGGGCAAGGCGGTGACAAGCCTCGGTCAGAACGGTTTCGGCGCAGGCTACGGCATCGGCATTACGGCGTTGATGGCCTTTGTGGTGGAGATTGTTTTGACGTTCGTTTTCGTTTACGCCATTCTCGGCGTGACCTCGGAGTCCGGCAACGGTAGAGTCGCCGGGCTGGTCATCGGCTTGACGCTCGCGTTTGTACATATTCTCGGCATCGGCTTGACGGGGACTTCGGTCAATCCGGCGAGAAGTTTCGGACCGGCGGTCCTGCTCGGGGGAGAAGCATGGTCAGAGCTGTGGGTTTTCGTCAGAAAGAGGACAAGCCTCAGATGAAAAAGGCAACGACGCCAGCGCCGGTCATCCAGCATTCGATGGCCTCCGCTTCCTCTGTGGCATGGGTCATGTACCAGAAGTTTGTAAACAGCATGCCCCTGTACCGTCAGGAGAAGGAATGGAAGGGCATCGGCCTTGATCTGAGTCGGGCCACGATGGCGAACTGGATGATCGCGGCCACGAGAGACTGGCTGAAATCACTGGTGAATCGACTGCATGAGCGACTTGTACAAGAGCGATATCTGCATGCGGATGAGACGCCCTTACAGGTGATGAATGAGAAGGGTCGGAAGAACACGACCCCCTCCTACATGTGGATCTACAGCAGCGGACAGCATAGTGTGCATCCCATACGGATCTTTGAGTACCAACGTAAGCGTCAAACAGCCCACACCTTGGCAAGAGGATGTGGGCTTGTCTATGATGAGATTATGATTTAAATACGCGTACGGTCAGCGGCAGCGACGGTGACCAAGGCAGCAAGCGGTCCAGGGCTTCA
>NZ_WUWM01000038.1 GCF_009846885.1 Paenibacillus puerhi | reverse complement strand
CCGTCCGCCGCTAACCTATCCCCGAAGGAATAAGTCCGCTCGACTTGCATGTATTAGGCACGCCGCCAGCGTTCGTCCTGAGCCAGGATCAAACTCTCCATTAAGGTTTGTTCGACTTGCTCAAAAGTTACTGCTAGCGAGAATTTTCATTCTCTATTTAACACTCACTCGTTGTTCAGTTTTCAAAGGACAATCCGTCGACCTCTCAATCGGCGACTTTTACAATATATCATATTCTGATATCTTAATGCAAGCTTTTTTTTAATTTAAGTTTTAAGTTAGGCTCAACTTACTAAAAAAAAGCTCCGCCGCCGAAGCAGCGAAGATTAATATATCACATAAAAACTTAACAAGTCAAGCATTCTTTTAGATCACTTTATCTTTGGATGACGTCTTCAATATACAAGCGCCGATCCGTCGTCAAATTGACGATATTCCCATTCACGTTAACCCATGGTCTTGTGGGATGAGCCCGATCTGAAAATACAATCTCACCGATGGTATGGTCGCTAAGCCTTACCAGCATCCCGTTATGGAAGGAGGTGACCTTCTGAACAAAGGTTTGAACCAATACAGGATCCATTTTGCCGAAGGCTTCGTCTTGAAGCTGCTCCAAAACCAGATAGGGAGAGACTCCTTTTTTATGAAAACGATCCGTCGTCATGGCATGAAACATATCCGATATAGCCACGATCTTCGCATAAGTATGGATCTTATCTCCTCGCGTACCCAGCGGATAGCCGGACCCGTCTTCCCGTTCATGATGCTGAAGCGCGCAAAGCTTAACTCCCTCATTAATAGCCGGGACGGTCTTCAGCATATTGTAGCCTATGACGGTATGCTGCTTCATTTCCTCGAGTTCCTTACCGGTAAGCTTGGTCGGCTTGAACAGAATTGCCGAGTCTACTTTGGCCGTTCCGATATCATGGAATAATCCGCCTAACGCAATAGGCATCAGATCCTTGACCGGCATTCCCGCCCATTTAGCCAAATAGTAGGAGGTCAGGCTTACCATAATGCTGTTATGATAAACGTAATCCTGTAATTGGAAATTTTTAGGACTGAAAGTTAGGATGTTATAATGGTTAATATATTTGATAAGTCCTTCAAGCGACGTCCTAATGTCCAGGATGGGCAGGTTTTCTCCACCCGAGTTGGCTGTTGTAAAGACGCGGCGGACCAGCTGCAGCATGTTCTCATACCAGTTATGAAAGGGCAGTACGGTGGCTGACGATTCCTCGGACCCTATATCCTCCGACCCTTGGACGGCTTCCGCATATCTAGAATCGATCTGGACAGAAGGAATCATAAACGCCCTAAGAATCTCCAGATCCCGCTCCGTTACAATTCGTCCCTTGGCAAACAAAACGTTGTTATACTTAGTCATGACATTCTCGATGATTCGCTCACCAAGTTTCAATTGGGAAACTGGAACAGTCGCCATAGGTGATTCCTCATTTCCGCTCAATGTAGCCAGAATGGGCACTAATTCCAGACACAAGCCCATTTCTGCAATCATTATAAACGAAAAAGAATGGGGATGTAACCCCATTCTTCTCTATTTTCAAAAACAACACAACAGCAGCGTCTTATTCTTCCGCGTCCTCGTCTCCTGTGTTCGCGGCCGTTTCATCCGCAGCCAGCTCGTCGAATTCGCTCTCTTCAGGCTCCTCGTCGCTTCTATCGACGCGCGCCAAGGTGGATACCTCATCCTCATCGCGGATATGAATAACGCGTACGCCCTGGGTGTTGCGTCCCATCAACGAAATGCCGCCCATACTTGTCCGGATGACGGTACCGAGCGCCGTGATGATCATGAGATCCTCATCCTCGCGCACGACCTTCAGGCCGACTACAGGGCCGTTCTTAGGCGTTACATTGAGCGTTTTGATACCCTTGCCGCCCCTGGATTGAATACGGTATTCCTCTACCGGGGTACGCTTGCCGTAGCCTTTGGACGTTACGATCAGGACACTATCGGTTTCCTGAGCCACGTCCATATCGATAACGACATCACCTTCGTCGAGCTGGATACCTTTCACTCCCGTCGCCGAGCGACCCATCGCGCGTACGTCATGCTCAGGGAAGTGAATGGACATGCCTTCCTTAGTTCCCATAATAATAGACTGGTTGCCGTCGGTCAGGCGCACGCCGATCAGATCGTCGTCTTCGCGCAGATTAATGGCGATAAGGCCTACCTTGCGGATGTTGCTGTAATCGTCAAGCGGTGTCTTTTTCACAATACCGTTCTTCGTCGCGAAAAATAAATATTTGTCCGAGTCGAAGCTTTCCACCGGTATGACCGCATTGATCGTCTCGCCCTGCTCGATCTGGAGCAGATTGATAATCGGCGTACCGCGAGCCGTACGGCTCAAATCTGGAATTTCATAAGCCTTCAGCCGGTATACCTTGCCTTTGTCCGTGAAGAACATCAGGTAATGATGGGAATTCGTGACGAACAGATGCTCGACAAAGTCGTTATCCTTCGTATCCATCCCGATCACGCCCTTGCCCCCACGGCGCTGGCTGCGGTAGGTGGTAACCGGCAGACGCTTGATATAGCCCGTATGGGTAATGGTGATGACCACATCCGTTTGAGGGATGAGATCCTCATCCTCGATGTCTCCGCCCATCGTAATTTCCGAGCGGCGGTCATCGCCGAATTTCTCTTTGATCTCGTTTAGCTCCGTGGTGATAATCTCAAGGACCAACTGCTCATCGGCAAGAATCGCTTTGTATTCGGCGATACGCTTCATAAGCTCGGCATATTCTTCCTCGATTTTCTCACGCTCTAAGCCTGTTAGGCGCTGTAAACGCATATCGAGAATAGCTTGAGCCTGATCTTGGCTTAACCCGAATCTCTCGATCAAGCCCTCACGGGCCTGCTCTGCGGTTCTCGAGCTGCGAATGAGCGCGATGACTTCATCCAGATGATCCAACGCGATCCGCAAGCCTTCTAGAATATGGGCCCTTGCTTCGGCTTTGCGCAGCTCATATTCCGTTCTGCGGCGAATAACAACCTTCTGATGCTCCAGGTAGTGGAACAGCATATCGCGCAGGTTAAGCACCTTCGGCTCGCCATTGACCAGAGCCAGCATGATGATCCCGAAATTGGACTGCATAGCCGTTTGTTTGAACAGATTGTTCAGTACGACATTGGGATTGACATCGCGACGAAGCTCGATTACAATCCGCATACCATTGCGGTCGGACTCGTCGCGAAGATCGGTGATTCCCTCTATTTTCTTCTCGCGAACGAGCTCCGCGATCTTCTCAATCAAGCGAGCCTTGTTGACCTGATAAGGCAATTCATGCACGATGATTCGCGCTTTGTTGCCCGATTCCTCGATATCGGCCTTCGCGCGCATCGTCACGGAGCCGCGTCCGGTAGAATAGGCGGAGCGAATGCCTTCCCGTCCCATAATGTAGCCGCCGGTCGGGAAGTCCGGGCCCTTGATGGATTGCATCAGATCGAGTGAAGTCACGTCCGGATTCTCAATCATTTGCTGAATGCCATTGATGACCTCTACCAGGTTATGCGGCGGAATGTTTGTGGCCATCCCGACCGCGATCCCCGATGAACCGTTGACGAGCAAATTCGGAAACCGGGCCGGCAATACAACCGGCTCTTGCTCTTCGCCGTCATAGTTCGGAGCAAAGTCGATGGTCTCTTTATTAATATCACGCAGCAGTTCCATAGCGATCTTGGACAGACGCGCTTCGGTATAACGCATGGCTGCCGCCATATCGCCGTCGATCGATCCGAAGTTGCCATGCCCGTCGACCAGCATGTAACGCAGGGAAAAGTCTTGTGCCATCCGGACCATCGTCTCGTAGACGGCGCTGTCGCCGTGCGGGTGATACTTACCGATAACTTCGCCGACGATTCTTGCCGATTTCTTATACGGCTTGTCCGGGGCCATGCCAAGCTCGGACATCGCAAATAGGATGCGGCGGTGAACCGGCTTTAGTCCGTCCCGGACGTCGGGCAGCGCACGGCTGACGATAATGCTCATCGCATAGTCCATAAAGGACGTGCGCATCTCTGAGCCGATATCGATTTCTTTGATCTGCGAACGGGATTCTTCCGACATGTGTACCTCCTACAAGTTTACGGAGCAGGCCGCTTCGTATGAGTTGATAGTAGTGCTGGATGACGAACGCTGCAGCTTATGCACATTCACATTAGTTAAAGAATTCCTTCGTACGCTAGGCATCCTGAGTAATCACAGGAAGCTTTCGCACCGTATCCGACATAACGGTCGGACGTATGCGCGCATACGTTTTCACTGGCCGTTCGGTATAATAAACAGAGGAACCGCCCGAGTGAACGAACCCGGGCGCCTCAAGCAGTACGCATAGCATCGAAATTCAGCCCTGACCGAATCGACTGAGCTTCTTATACTAAATCCCTCGATGTGGAATAAAGACTAAACATCGAGATTTTTCACATATTTGGCATGCTGTTGAATGAAATCGCGCCGCGGCTCCACGTTGTCGCCCATAAGTGTATCGAACATAATATCGGCTTCGATCGCATCCTGGATGCTGACCTGAAGCATTGAGCGGCTCTCCGGGTCCATAGTCGTTTCCCACAGCTGACCCGGGTTCATCTCGCCGAGACCCTTGTAACGCTGGACGTTGATCTTGACTCCTTCGCCAAACTCGGCCGTAATCTGCTCGCGCTGCTTGTCGTTATAAGCGTAGCGGATCGTTTTGTTGCGCTCCAGCTTGTAGAGCGGCGGCTGGGCGATATAAACATAGCCAGCCTCGATGATCTTGCGCATGTACCGGTAGAAGAAGGTCAGCAGCAGCGTACGAATATGCGCGCCGTCGACATCGGCATCCGTCATGATGATGATCTTATGATAACGCGCCTTGGCGAGATCGAAGTCATCGCCGATACCAGTGCCGAGCGCTGTGATGATGGCGCGGATTTCGGCGTTGGACAAAATTTTGTCCAGTCGGGACTTCTCAACGTTCAAAATTTTACCGCGCAATGGCAAGATCGCCTGGAAGTGCCGATCCCGTCCTTGTTTGGCTGAGCCGCCGGCCGAATCACCTTCGACAATATAAACTTCGCTGATCGAAGCATCCTTGGAGGAGCAGTCAGCAAGCTTGCCGGGCAGCGAGCTTACTTCAAGCGCACTTTTGCGCCGCGTCAGCTCACGCGCTTTACGCGCGGCCTCGCGGGCCCGCTGCGCCGATACGCCCTTCTCCACAATCTTCTTGGCGATGGAAGGATTTTCTTCCAGAAATTCCTGCAGCTTCTCGGCAAATAACGACTCCACAATCCCGCGAACCTCGCTGTTGCCAAGCTTGGTCTTGGTCTGGCCTTCGAATTGCGGATCAGGAATTTTAACCGAAATAATAGCTGTCAAGCCTTCGCGAACATCATCGCCCGACAGATTTGCATCGCTTTCCTTAATCGTATTGTATTTGCGGGCATATTCATTCAGAACACGGGTCAAGGCGCTCTTAAAGCCGGATTCATGCGTTCCGCCCTCATGCGTATTGATATTGTTGGCGAACGAGTATATGTTCTCCGTGTAGCTGTCATTGTACTGCAGAGCGACCTCTACCTGGATATTATCTTTGTTACCTTCGACATAAATCGGAGGCTGGTGAAGCGCTTCGCGCGTGCGGTTCAGGTACTCGACGAAAGAAATGATGCCGCCTTCGTAAATAAAGGTCTGGCTTTCGTTCGTACGTTCGTCGGTCAGTACGATTTCAATCCCGCGGTTAAGGAAGGCCAGCTCGCGAATTCGAGATTGCAGCGTATCGATATCGAACTCCGTAGTTTCGGTGAATACGGTCTCGTCCGGCCAGAAGGTCACCGTCGTACCGGTATCTTCCGTTTCCCCGATCTCCTTAAGTTCATACTGGGGAACCCCGCAGCGATATTCCTGCTGGTACACTTTGCCCTTTAATTTGACCGTAACGACCAGCTTCTTGGAGAGAGCATTGACGACGGAAACCCCGACTCCATGCAGCCCGCCGGACACCTTATAGCCCTCGCCTCCGAACTTACCGCCGGCATGGAGCACCGTAAGCACGACCTCGACGGTCGACTTCTTCAGCTTCGTATTTTGGCCCACGGGAATACCGCGACCGTTGTCAATGACGGTAATGCTGTTATCGGAATGGACCGTGATTTGGATCCTTGTGCAATAGCCGGCCAATGCTTCGTCAATACTATTGTCAACGACTTCCCAGACTAAGTGGTGAAGTCCCCGAGCGCTTGTGGAGCCGATATACATACCAGGTCTTTTGCGTACCGCTTCCAGACCTTCAAGCACCTGTATCTGACTTTCATCATAGGTTGTACCCGGATTTACAGACATGCAGACACCCACTTTTCCATGATAAGAACTGTGTTAGCCTCGAGCCGAGGCCATTGGCAGGATGAGCGACCGCGTTCAGCGGTCGTAGTGGTTCCCGCCAAACTTTAAACCGTGCTAAAACGCACGAAAAAACATTACGTCGTTAGCAGCTGATGCGCACGT
Organism: Paenibacillus puerhi; assembly: GCF_009846885.1. Taxonomy (GTDB): domain Bacteria; phylum Bacillota; class Bacilli; order Paenibacillales; family NBRC-103111; genus Paenibacillus_G; species Paenibacillus_G puerhi. The sequence continues at coordinate 47,714 of NZ_WUWM01000038.1, read as the reverse complement.
TTCTTCAAGGTCATCGATGAGATCGGAGAATAATAGACCTTTGTCTGGGTAACGACAAGCGATTTACTTTCTTCCTCACCGATAACCTCGACCCGCTTCTCCTTGCTCGCATAGGTTACAAACTGCTTGGATATTTTTGAAGATTTCTCGATGGACAAGTCAAAAATGGCGATTAGCTCCGACGCCCGGATAATTTTCTCCCCGCCTAAATGGATAAACATAGAGGAAGCCCACTCCTTATCGGGAAATCGATCTATATGAAGCTTCCGTCCCGCACATGAATTACGGAAGCACTTTCCAATTTTGACAAATCTATACTTTCAATTCCGGTCGTTGTAATGAACGTCTGAACCTTGCTCTGGAACGTTTCGATCAGCTGGGTCTGGCGAAACTGGTCCAGTTCGGATAAAACGTCATCGAGAAGCAGGAGGGGATATTCGCCGACTTCCTCGCCAATTAGCTCGATCTCAGCCAACTTCAAAGACAACGCAGTCGTGCGTTGCTGTCCTTGGGATCCAAACGTCTGCGCTTCCCTGCCGTTGATATAAAAGCGCAAATCGTCTCGGTGCGGGCCGACCAGTGTAACGCCTCGTCGCAATTCCTGTTCTTTTACCTGTGATAACTTTATCATAAACTGTTCAAATAAAACAGCGTCTTCTTGTTCCAGGAACGAAGATAGAGCGCTGTCGTACTCGATTTGAAGCCTTTCTTGTCCGTTTGTAATGCCGGCATGAATCCTTTCAGCCCAATTCTGCAGCTTTTTTATAAAGCTTTGACGTTTTTTAATAATTTTAGTACCAAATTGCGCCAATTGTTCATTCCAGACGTCCAACAGAGGCGTTTTTCCCGCCGAACCGAACATTTGTTTGAGGTAATTGTTGCGCTGCACGAGAATCTTGTTGTACTGCGACAGGTCATACAAATAAGCCGGATGCACCTGTCCGATCTCCATGTCGAGGAACCGGCGGCGAACGCCGGGCGCCCCCTTCACGATCTCCAGATCCTCCGGAGCAAACATGACGACATTGAGGGACCCGATAAAATTACTGAGCTTGCGCTGCTCCAGCCCATTGACCTTGGCGCGCTTCCCTTGATTGGAAATCGACAGATCCAGCTGCAGCGAGCCGTACCGCTTTTCGATTTCCCCATGAAGCAGCGCCGTCTTCTCCGTCCACCGGATCAGTTCCTTGTCCTGGTTCGTACGGTGCGACTTGGTCAGCGCAAGCACATAGATCGCTTCCAGCAAGTTCGTCTTCCCCTGGGCATTCGGACCGACGATGATGTTAACCATCTGGTCCGTCGCAAACTCGATATGCTCATAGTTGCGGTAGTTCTGGACCGATAGCTTTTTCAATAGCACGGATGTCTTCCTCCCACCTACTGCTCCTGCACAACCTGGAATTCGCCGCAGCCGTCGACAACGACGCGGTCCCCGGCTCTCAGCTTCCGGCCCCGGCGGTTCTCCGCCTCTCCGTTCACAACGATCTTCGTTTCCTGCAGAAAACTTTTGGCATGTCCACCTGTGGATATGCAATCCGACAGCTTCAAAAACTGCCCGAGCGTAATATAGTCCGTATGAATCGATATCGGTTTCATTCGCTTCGCCTTCCCTTCTCGCCTTGCTTGACTAGGCTGTCTTACGTTGTTGTCCGGTAAGGCAGGATAAGCTGAAGCAGGCTCGCTTGCTCATCCGGCCGGATGATGATCGGCTGCATGGCGCCGGTAAAGCCAATGTGAATATGGTGGCTGTCCATCACCTTGAGCGCATCGAGCATGTATTTGGAGTTGAAAGAAATGCGCAGCAGTTCCCCGGTCAAGCTCTCCGTGTTCAATTCCTCGGTGACTTTGCCTAGCTCTGAGGAGCTGGAAGAGATCTCGATCGTTTGGTCCTCGCGCATGACCAGCTTGACGATGTTGCTTTTGTCTTCACGGGACAGCAGATAAGCCCGGTCGATCGCATCGACCAGATTGTCGGTTTGTACCACAAGCTGAGTTTGGTAGGACTGCGGGATCAGCTTGGACGTATCCGGATAGGTGCCTTCCAGAATACGGGTGTAGAACAAGATGGAATTCATCTTAAAGAGCACCTGATTATCAGCAAATACGACGTCGATCAGCGTATTTTGATCAGGCAAAATTTTGGAGAGCTCATTCAGCGTCTTGCCGGCAATCGCGACATTCGACAAGGTCAGCCCTTCCTCGGTATCGATCGGCGTTTCGCGGGTTGCGAGACGGTGCCGGTCACAGGCTATGAATTTGAGCTTGCCATCGGCAATCGACCACAAAATCCCGGTCAGTATCGGCGTCGCTTCATTCGTCGAGACGGCAAAGGACGTTTGCTTGATCATCGTCTTCAGCACATCGCTTGGAATCTGGATACGCTTGCTTTCTTCGATGCCGGGCATGATCGGGTATTCTTCCGGATCAAGTCCCATCAGCTGGATCTCCGAGGAGCCGGAGCGGATGATCGTTTGGAAATGCTCTTTAACCTCGATTTCGATATGCTGGGCCGGCAGCTTGCGGATAATTTCTACAAAAAATTTGGAAGGAAGGACTACGCTCCCCGATTGCTTCATCTCGATGACCTGAAGCTCGCCTTTTTCTATCGGGATAAAGCTCTGAATCGAAATATCCGTGTCGCTGGCCGTTAGCGTCATCCCGGATGAATCCGCATCTATTTTGATACCGGTGAGAATGGGAATGGTCGTTTTGTTCGAAATGGCTTTATACACATGCTGAATGGACTCGTTCAAAAAATCTTTAAGGACCGATAATTTCATAATGTCACTCCTACAGGTTCTAAAGTGGGCCAGATGGTCATATGCATCTATATTACATGTTTTTTTTATTTAGTTGAAGTAGTAGGGGCGTCTAATATGTGGATATGTGCATGAACAACGCAAAACCAAAGCCTATCCACATGTGAATAGTTTGTGCATAGGCTTTGGTTTATTCAGCTGTGAATCGATGCCCGGAGGTTCGCTTCACCACGCTTACATCGTCACGTTTTTCACTTTTTCCGTAATATTTTGGATGATTTTATATAATTCCTGGTCAGCCTTGATCGCTTCCGATATTTTCTCATGCGCATGGATGACGGTGGTATGATCGCGCCCGCCAAAAGCCTCGCCGATCTTCGGCAGAGAGAAATCGGTCATCTCGCGGGCCATATACATGGCAATCTGCCTCGGGAAAGCAACCATTTTGGTCCGCTTCCTCGCTTTAAAATCCTCGATCTTAAGGCCGTAAAACTCCCCGACCTTCTGCTGAATATCCTGAATCGTAATAACGCGGGGCCGGCTGCTCGGGATAATATCCTTCAGCGCTTCCGCCGCCAGATGGGACGTGATGTCCTTGTTAATCAAGGAGGAATAAGCTACGACACGGATTAACGCGCCTTCCAGCTCGCGGATATTCGTATCGATCTGGTTGGCTATGTACACCATAGCCTCATTGGGAATGTCCAGATTCTCGGCCTTCGCCTTCTTCCGGAGAATGGCAATCCTTGTTTCGAGATCCGGAGGCTGAATGTCCGTAATCAGACCCCATTCAAAGCGGGAACGCAGCCTTTCTTCCAGGGTGGGGATTTCTTTGGGCGGACGGTCGCTGGAGATGATGATTTGCTTGCGTTCCTCATGAAGGGCATTGAACGTGTGGAAAAATTCTTCCTGTGTTCCTTCTTTTCCGGCAAGAAACTGAATATCATCAATTAACAGCACGTCGATCGTCCTGTATTTGTTGCGGAAATCCTCGCCGCGATTGTCCCGGACGGCATTAATGAATTCGTTGGTGAATTTCTCGGATGAAATATACATGACACGGGCGCTCGGATTGTGCTCAAGCACGTAGTGTCCGATGGCATGCATCAAGTGAGTTTTCCCAAGTCCCACGCCTCCGTAAAGAAACAACGGATTGTAAGCTTTGGCGGGCGCTTCCGCGACCGCAAGCGAGGCGGCATGGGCGAATCTGTTCCCGGATCCGATAACGAAGGTATCGAATGTGTATTTCGCGTTCATCATATGAGCGAAGGTTTCTTCGGCCGCGGACCTGGCTTTCGCTGGAGGAATGACAGGTGTGGGGGGCGCACCGAACGAATGCGTATCGTCGTCGGATTCAATGATGAACTTCAGCTCGACCTGCTTGCCGGTATAATCGTAGACGGCTTCTTTGATGTGCTTGGTATACCGGTTTTCAAGCCAGTCACGCGCGAAATTATTTGGGGTACAGATGACGACGGCCGATTCGTTGAATGCGACAGCCCTTGTGGAGATCAGCCACGTTTCGTAGCTGGGTTTGCTCACCCTTTTTTGCAAAATGGAAAGGACTTGCTGCCATTGTTCGTTAGGATGGCTTTCCACAAATTATTCACTCCTTCAGCTGGATACCGGTGCAGCGCTCTTTCGCGCGGCTGTAGAAAAAAAATGAAAGGTGTCGGAATTCATCCACAGTATGCAGATGAGCGACAAACCTCTTATACAGAACCTTGTAAATTGTTCACAAAACTATCCACAGGCTGTTGATAACTTTTGACGGACTATGGAGTATCCACAAAGGAAAACATATTCATGATATCAAAAAAGACCTTGATCCGCAATGGAAGGTTCCGATTTATCCACATACCCAATACCTTGTGTATAAAAGTTATCAACAGCACAAGATATTGTTTATAATCTGTTTACATTTCGACAAATTCGGCGGAAATCCGATTTTTTTTATGCACAGGGGGGGAGAGGAATTTTTGGAAGGGGCTTGTGTATAACTTTTTGAGCGTAAGGGGGAAAGCGGCTGGTTGACTTTTGGCTTGTAAAATGGTTTAATGTTGTAAGGTATTTTCGGGATTGGAATAAATCCTGTCCTAGAGGAGGTGCACGATCGAAATGAGACCGACATTTAAGCCGAATGTAAGAAAACGCAAGAAGGTTCACGGCTTCCGTAAAAGAATGAGCACAAAGAATGGCCGCAAGGTTCTTGCTGCTCGTCGCCTTAAAGGAAGAAAAGTGCTGAGTGCCTAAGACGAAAGACCACTGCCCGGTGGTCTTTTTTGTTTTTCATATATGGAAGCAAGAGATGAGCTGGGCGTTAATCGAAAGACGTATGGGAGAGATCCTGAGGTGGAAAAGAAGAATCGGCTGACCAAACGGGAATATTTCGATAAGGTGTACAGGCATGGCAAGTCGTCGGCCAATCACCAGTTCGTGCTCTATTATAAGCCGCAGCCGCGGCAGGAATCGTTTCGCTTCGGCGTGTCGGTCAGCAAGAAGCTCGGCAATGCCGTCGTACGCAACCGGATCCGACGCGTCTTGAAGGAAATTATCCGGCTGAATGCGGATCGGCTGCCTGGCGGCTACGATCTGATTTTGATCGCGCGCAAGCCGGTAACCCAGATGTCGTATCACGAGATGGAAAAGAGCGTTTTCCATGTGCTGAAGCGGGCGTCGCTGCTGCGTCCGCGGGAGCAGGCGAAACCTGTGGATTAGTTTCTTTGTGAGTCCGAATGTGATATAGTTTATTATTGGAAAAGATGAAGCTGGGAGGATGTCCTTTTGACGCGTCGATTATTAAAATATATGCCTTTGACGGCATTGCTGCTGCTGGCAGGATGTAGCAATCCGGCTACGGCCAAATTGGATCGGGAGAACAGCTTTTGGGACAAGTATTTCGTAGGTCCGCTGTCGGACACGCTCGATTGGTTCGCCAATCTGATGGGAGGTTCTTACGGACTTTCGATCCTGGTCGTGACGATTATTATCCGGATGATCATTTTGCCGCTGACGCTCAAGCAGTACAAGAGCTCCAAACGGATGCAGGAAGTACAGCCTGAAATCAAGAAGCTCCAGGCTAAATATAAGGATGACCCGAAAAAAGTCCAGGAAGAGACGATGAAGCTGTTCCAGAAGGAAGGCGTCAATCCGCTTGCCGGATGTTTCCCGATTCTGGTTCAGATGCCGATCCTGATCGCCTTGTATAACGCGATTATGCGTAATCCGGATATCGGCACCCACTCGTTCCTTTGGCTCGAGCTTGGACAGAAGGACCCGTATTATATTTTGCCGCTGCTCGCAGCGCTGACTACCTTCCTTCAACAGAAGATGATGTCCTCGCAGATGAATCCGCAGATGCAAAGCTTGATGTTTATCTTCCCGGTGCTGATCTTCGTTATGGCCATGAACTTTGCCGCAGCATTGCCGCTATACTGGGTATACAGCAACTTGTTTACCGTTGTACAAACTTATTTTATTTATGGGAAACCGTCGGCGGCCAAGGGCGTAGAGGTTGTCGAAACCAAGTCTAAGAAAACCGGCGGATCTAAAAAATAAGGGTGGCCGATGAGATGAAAAAAATAGTGGTAACGGGCAAAACGATCGAAGACGCTGTTCGCAGCGGATTGTTGCAGCTCGGCACAACCGAAGACCGGGTTAACGTTCAAGTCTTGGAGCAGCCCTCCAAAGGGTTGTTCGGCCTCATCGGCGTGAAGAACGCCAAGGTTGAGCTGGAGCTGCTGCCCGATGCCATGGAAGAAGCCGTCAAGTTCCTGCAGGACATCCTGCGCACGATGGAGCTGGATGTGCGTATCGAACAAAAGCAGGACAAGGAAGGCATAGAGCTTCATATGCATGGAGGCGAACTCGGCATGCTGATCGGGCGCCGCGGCCAGACGCTGGATGCTCTGCAATACCTGGTCAATATCGTGGCCAACCGTTATTCCGACCGTCATCTGCGTGTTGTGCTGGATGCCGAGCAGTTTCGGGAGCGCCGGAAGAAGACGCTGGAGGAGCTGGCGGACCGGCTGGCCGACCGTGCCATCCGCACGAAGAAAGAGGTTGTGCTGGAGCCCATGTCTCCCCAGGAGCGCAAGGTGATTCATTATCAACTGCAACAACACCCGAGAGTAAAGACGTTCAGCCGCGGAGAAGATCCGAATCGCCGGGTTGTTATCGTATTACGTTGATCTGATGCTGCAATGACGTCATGGTTCGAATGACTTCATTGCTTTTTCTTTAGTTAGGATGCTTCAACTATAAAAATGAGGTGCGAATGGACATGATGCAGGACACCATCGCGGCGATCGCGACCCCTTCCGGCGAGGGGGGCATCGCGGTCATACGCGTGAGCGGAGATGAGGCCGTCGCAGTAAGCGACCGGCTGTTCAGCGGCAAGTCAAGGCTTGAGAATGTACCGACGCATACGGTACACTACGGGTTTATCCGGGAGCCGAGAACCGGAATTCGGATGGAGGAAGTGCTTGTTACCGTTATGCGGGGGCCACGCTCTTTTACCAAGGAAGATGTGGTGGAGATCAGCTGCCACGGGGGATTTGTGTCCGTGCGCAAGGTGCTGGACCTGCTGCTGGAGAACGGAGCCAGACTCGCCGAGCCGGGAGAGTTTACGAAACGGGCTTACTTGAACGGACGCATCGACTTGTCTCAGGCGGAGGCTGTTATCGATCTGATCCGCGCCAAGTCCGACCGCGCCTTCCGTATTGCGATGAAGCAGTCCGAAGGCAGTCTGTCGAAGCGAATCGCGGAGCTGCGCCATCGGCTGGTGGAGCTGATGGCTCACATCGAAGTGAATATCGATTATCCCGAACACGATGTCGAAGAGCTGACCAATTCGTATATTAAGGATAAGTGCCTAGCAGCGCTGGAAGATATCGAGCGTTTACTGGCGACCGCCGAACAGGGTAAAATCTTGCGTGAGGGCTTAGTGACGGCGATCATCGGCAGGCCGAATGTCGGGAAGTCATCGCTATTGAACACGCTGGCCCAGGAGGACCGTGCTATCGTAACGGATATTGCCGGAACGACGCGCGATGTGGTGGAAGAGTATGTGCATGTGAACGGCATTCCGCTGAAGCTGCTCGATACGGCCGGTATCCGGGAGACGAGCGATGTGGTGGAGAAAATTGGGGTTGAGAAATCCCGTCAGGCGCTGTCGGACGCAGACCTGATTCTGCTCGTATTCAACGGAGCGGAGCCGCTGCTGGCCGAGGAACGCGAGATGGTGAAGGAACTAGCCGATCGCCAGGTAATCGCCATCGTCAATAAGGTCGACCTGCCTCAACAGCTGGAGCTTGAGGAGCTTGTGAAGGCTTTCGGAGAAGATCGCGTGGTCCGCATGTCTCTGCTTGAGCATGAGGGAATCTCCGAATTGGAAAAAGCGATCGCTGGTATTTTCTTCAGCGGTCAGGTCGAAGCAAACGATCTGACCTACGTCAGCAATGCGCGGCATATTCATCTGTTAAAGTCGGCCAAATCCGACTTGACGGAAGCTTATACGGCTGCGGAAGGTTTCGTTCCGATCGACATGATTCAAATCGACATCCGCAACGCCTGGGAGCATCTGGGGGAAATTATCGGAGATGCGGTCAGCGAATCGTTAATTAATCAAATCTTTTCTCAGTTTTGTCTGGGGAAATAAGCATACAAAGCAAGTTCTATATTTGTTAGGAGGTAGACAGAATGAGTTACACGGCAGGTGAGTATGATGTGATTGTCATCGGAGCGGGGCACGCCGGGTGTGAAGCTGCACTCGCTTCCGCGCGTATGGGCTGTGACACGCTCCTGTTGACGATAAATCTCGATATGATCGCTTTTTTGCCTTGCAATCCGTCCATCGGAGGGCCGGCTAAAGGGAATGTCGTACGGGAGATCGATGCGCTTGGTGGAGAAATGGCACGGAATATTGATAAGACCTATATCCAGATGAGAATGCTGAATACGGGAAAAGGACCGGCTGTTCATGCGCTGCGAGCGCAAGCCGATAAATTCCTCTACCAGCACAAGATGAGGGAGACGATCGAGAAGACAGAAGGCTTGACGCTGCGTCAAGGCATGGTTGAGCATCTCGTAGTTGAAGATGGCGTCTGCAAGGGAGTCATAACTCAAACCGGGGCGACTTATTATGCCAAGTCGGTCGTGTTGACGACGGGAACGTACCTGCGCGGCAAGATCATCATGGGCGAGCTCATGTATGAATCGGGTCCCAACAATCAACAACCGGCCGTTAAGCTGTCGGCGGATTTGCGCAAGCATGGGTTGGAGCTTATCCGGTTCAAGACGGGAACGCCGCCGCGCGTGCATAAGGATACGATCGACTTCTCGAAGACGGTGATTCAGCCGGGTGATGACAAGCCGAAGTTTTTCTCCGCCGATACGACGGAAGAGGTTCCCGATCAGCTGCCATGCTGGCTGACTTATACGTCTGAAGATACGCACCGGATTATTAGCGAAAACTTGCATCGTGCGCCGATGTTCTCGGGTGCGATCGAAGGAACGGGGCCGCTTTATTGTCCATCGATTGAGGATAAGATTGTCCGGTTCAGCGATAAGCCGCAGCATCAAGTATTCCTGGAGCCAGAGGGCCGCAATACGAAGGAATATTATGTTCAAGGCTTATCTACGAGTATGCCGGAGGATGTGCAGTTGAGAATTGTCCGGTCGGTTCCAGGGCTCGAGAAGGCGGAAATGATGCGAACGGGCTATGCGATTGAATATGATGCCGTCGTGTCGACACAGCTGATGCCTTCCCTGGAGACCAAAGCGGTTTCCAGATTATTCACCGCCGGTCAAATTAATGGCACGTCCGGCTATGAGGAAGCGGCCGCTCAAGGGATCATGGCCGGGATTAATGCGGCGCGTAAGGCGCAAGGCAAGGAACCGATCGTGCTGGAGCGCTCCGAAGCTTATATCGGTGTTCTGATCGATGATCTGGTGACGAAAGGGACGACTGAACCATACCGTCTATTAACCTCGCGTGCCGAGTACCGCTTGCTTCTTCGTCATGACAATGCCGATCTGCGTCTGACGAAAATAGGCTATGAGGTTGGCTTGGTCACGGAAGAGCGTTATGGCCGTTATCTGGAAAAGGTCCAACGTGTGGAGGAAGAAATCGAACGGTTGAAAACAACAAAGGTAAAGCCAACCGAAGACGTGCAAGCCATGCTTCAATCGCTCGGCAGTACCTTGCTAAATAATTCGGTAGACTTGATCTCGCTTCTCCGCCGCCCCGAGATTTCTTATGAGAAGCTTCATGCTCTCTTCCCGTCGCCTGTGGAGTTGACAGACGATATGAAGGAACAGGTCGAGATTCAAGTGAAATACAGCGGCTATATCGAAAAGCAGCTGCTGCAGGTAGAACGTCTGCGGAAGATGGAGAAGAAACGGATCCCCGACGATATTATCTATGAAGAAATTCATGGGATCGCGACGGAAGCCAAGCAGAAACTGGCCAAGATCCGTCCAATCTCGATCGGGCAAGCTTCCCGTATTGGCGGGGTCACACCTGCCGATATTTCCATTCTGTTGGTTCATCTCGAGCACTATAACAGAGTCGTGGCGGCACGGGCGCAATGATGGATAACGTTCAGCGGTTGTTTTGCGAATTATTGCAGGAGAAAGGGATCGTACTGACCGAGCCCCAGCTCAGTCAGTACGAAGCGTATTATCGCGAACTGGTGGACTGGAACGAACGGATGAATTTGACCGGTATCACGGAGAGGGAACAGGTTTATGTGAAGCATTTCTATGATTCGCTCTCCTTGGCTTTTTTTACGAAGATGACGGACATCCATTCCCTGGCTGATATCGGTTCCGGAGCAGGTTTTCCAAGTATTCCGCTAAAGATTGCCTTTCCTCACTTGAAGGTTACTATTGTTGATTCTCTTAACAAGCGAATTCAATTTTTGCAGCATATCGTGACGGAGCTCGAGCTTCAGGAGGTGCGCTGCGTGCATGGACGTGCTGAGGATATAGCGCGTCTTCCCGAGCATCGGGACCGATATGACCTGGTTACTGCCAGAGCGGTTGCCAAGCTCGCTGTACTCAATGAATTTTGCTTGCCCTTCGTAAAACCTAAAGGTAGGTTTGTGGCGATGAAAGGGCAGGATGTACAGGACGAACTGAAAGAAGCCGGATTCAGCCTGAAGGAATTACAAGGGGAATGGGTAAATACTTATCATTTCCAGCTTCCTATAGAAGAATCTACGAGACAATTAGTTGAGATAAGGAAGATAGCATCAACGCCCCGAAAGTATCCGAGAAAAGCGGGAACACCATTAAAAACACCCTTACTTTCACCGTGAAATGAAATTGGAAGAACACAGAGAGTTGTTCCACGTGGAACAACTCCATCCTATAAAAGCTAACATAAGTTGTTATATGCAGAGGGAAGAATTTACCGAAAACATCGATTTTTACTCATAACGTCGCAAGACGTTTTTCTTTTGGAGAATCGTACAAGAAAGTTCTGTAGATGCCTTTGCAGGAAAATAAGGTGCGTCTGGAGAATATTTAGTTGTAACCATATAGCACGGATTCTTACAATTACTTACTTACATAGAGTGAATCAGGTGCGATGTTCCATGTTGGAAACAGGAAATGAGCGAAGCTGAGCAGGGATGAGAACAAGCTTGCTGCCCAGCCGGTAAAGACTGTGACGTCACTTTTCTTAAAGGATAAATAATATAGGAAAGTTGAACTTGGCTTGTTCTATCATGATGAAAAAGATCGGGTGGTTATCGTTATGAAGGAACAGATTTCCAGATTGTTCGGGTTAAATGAGAAGACTTCTACTGATGAAGTGAAAAACATTCCTGTTCAAGATATCGTGGCTAGTCCGTATCAGCCTCGTACGATTTTCGACGATGAACGGATCGAAGAGCTCTGTCAGACCATCAAAACGCATGGCGTCATCCAGCCGATCGTCGTGAGAATGCGGAATCAAAAGTATGAGCTGATTGCGGGCGAACGTCGTTGGCGTGCCGTGAAAAAGTTAGGACTCGAAACGATTCCCGCTATTATCCGCGAGTTCAATGATGCTCAGGCCGCGTCGATTGCGTTAATCGAAAATCTTCAACGCGAGGGCCTTACTGCCATTGAGGAAGCGATCGCTTACCAGCAACTCATCGATCTCCACAGCTTGACTCAGGAGAGCTTAGCTCAGCGTTTGGGCAAAAGCCAATCTACCATCGCCAACAAAATTCGCTTGCTGCATTTGAGCGAGCCGGTCAAATTGGCACTTATGGAACGGAAGATTACCGAGCGTCATGCCAGAGCGCTGCTTTCCTTAGAAAAGGAAGAGCAGCAGGTAAAGCTGTTAGAGGAAATTATCGCCAAGGAGTTAAACGTTAAACAGACCGAAACGAGAATTGCCTTTCTCAAGGAAGCGGAAAAAGTGAAAAGCAATAAATCTAAGCGGGTTTCCTTCTCGAAGGATGTTCGCCTAGCCTTGAATACCATTCGGCAGTCCGTCGATATGGTAACTTCGTCCGGTTTACCCATCAATACGGAAGAAAATGACCGGGATGACCACTATGAGATTGTAATTCGAATTCCAAAACGATAAAATAGAATAGACGCAGTTTTGGTCATTGGGGAGGGCACCCATATCTCTCTAATGATCTTTTTTTACCACATTGCCAGGTTACCTCTATGCAATCCGAATACCGATAGTTTTCCGAAGCCAGTTTGTAAGGAAGCTATTGAAGCACTTGAGTCTGTGCAAGCGGTCCAAGCTGCCGGCCTGACGGGTTTACACATGATGCGTACCGGGAATTATGGTGGTTTAGCAAGTCGGGTAGACTCTTAGCAAGTTCGCATTACTGGTACGGGCGGCTTCACAGTCAAAGGCTTTATGTACATATCATTAGCTGCTTGCATGCTCGGCTATCCTAGTATTTGAGGTGAATAGGTTGTCTAAAATAATCGCCATCACAAACCAAAAGGGTGGGGTTGGCAAAACGACGACGTCCGTTAATTTGGGCGCTTCTCTAGCTTCTCTCGGTAAAAAAGTGCTGCTGGTCGATATCGATCCGCAAGGAAATACGACTAGCGGTATCGGGATAAATAAGGCGGATGTACAGTACTGTATCTATGATGTATTGATTAACGATGTTCATCCGAAGGACGCCATGGTCGATACGGCGATCGAAAACTTGAAAATTATCCCTGCCACCATCCAACTGGCTGGAGCTGAGATTGAGTTAGTTCCTACTATTTCAAGAGAAGTTAGGTTGAAACGTTCTCTTTCTTTGGTCAAGCAGCAATTCGATTATATTCTGATCGATTGTCCGCCTTCACTGGGGATTCTAACCGTCAATTCTTTAACGGCTGCCGATTCCGTCATTATCCCTATTCAATGCGAATATTATGCGCTCGAAGGACTGAGCCAATTATTGAACACCGTTCGATTGGTCCAAAAGCACTTGAATACTACTTTGCAAATTGAAGGCGTTCTGCTGACGATGTTTGATGCAAGAACTAACCTGGGGATGCAGGTTATCGAAGAGGTTAAAAAGTATTTCCAACAAAAGGTTTATCAAACTATAATCCCAAGAAACGTAAGATTAAGCGAGGCTCCGAGTCATGGACAGTCGATCATCACCTATGACCCAAGATCCAAAGGTGCGGAAGTGTACTTGGAGCTGGCGAAGGAAGTGATTGAGGTTTGAGTAAGCGAGCTGGAACAGGTTTAGGAAAAGGATTGGATGCACTCTTGCCGGCACTTAGTATAAATGATGATGATAAAGTAGTAGAAATTCCGTTGTCTCAGCTTCGTCCAAACCCTTATCAACCAAGAAAGCACTTCAACGACGAATCGATTCAGGAACTAGCTTCCTCCATTAAGGAGCATGGAGTTATTCAACCGATAATTGTTCGCAGCGTACTGAAGGGCTTCGAGATTATTGCCGGAGAAAGACGCTACCGCGCTTCTCAGGTATCGGGATTGGCGACTATACCTGCAGTTGTCAAGAAGTTTACCGATCAACAGGTGATGGAAATCGCCTTGATCGAAAACGTACAGCGGGAAGACCTCAATGCTCTGGAAATTGCAATCGCCTATCAGGCTCTAATCGATCAGTTTTCCTTAACTCAGGAAGTGCTATCCACGAAAGTAGGAAAGAGCCGGTCGCATATTGCGAACTTCCTTCGACTGCTTCAGCTGCCTGAGGAAGTGAAGGAATATGTTTCACGTGGAACATTATCGATGGGTCACGCCAAAGCTATCGTAGGCTTAAAGGACAAAAAGCTGATTAAAGCTTTGGCGGATACGACCATCAAAGAGCAGTGGAGCGTTCGCGAGCTGGAAGAGGAAGTTAAAAAGCTGGAAGAAAAGAACGATACGAAAAAGAATAAGCAGAAGCCGAAACGCAAGGATCCTTATATTGATCAGATCGAAGAAAACTTGCGTGAGGCTTTCCGAACGACCGTAAAAATCAAACATAACAATAACAAAGGGAAAATCGAGCTGCTGTATTTCTCGAATGATGACCTGAACCGATTGCTGGAGCTCTTGCAAGGCAAAACCTCGTAGACTAAACTCATAGCATACCAGGGATCTGCCTGATAAGATCAGGAGGTTCTAGGTATGCTATATTTGTGTAAATGAGAGCATTTCACAAGAGGAGGAATAAAGGATGTCGACTATATATCTGGATCATGCTGCTTCGTCATGGCCTAAGCCCCCTGAGGTCGTGAAGGCTATGGTGGAATGCATGGAGCAGTATGCGGCCAATCCGGGGCGGGGAAGTCATGCGATGGCCGTGAAGGCAAGCAGGACATTATTCGAGGGAAGAAAGCAGCTTGCCAAATTGTTCCGCATCAAAAATCCAAATGATATATCGTACGCATTAAATACAACGATGGCGTTGAATCTGGCGATTAAAGGTTTTCTGCAAGAAGGCGATCATGTTATATGTACGGCTGTGGAGCATAACTCTGTCAGGAGACCGCTCGAGTATTTGCGGCAAACACGCGATGTTAAAGTTAGTTACGTAAAAACAGATGCACAAGGTCATCTTAATTTGGATGATGTGGCAGCGGCTATAGGCCCAACTACCCGTTTGGTCGTATGCAACCACAGCTCTAATTTATTGGGAAGTATATTGCCTCTATCCGACCTGGGAGAGCTATGCCGAGGACGAGGGATCAAGCTGCTTGTAGATGCTGCACAGACAGCTGGGACGGTCGATATTGATGTCAATAGCATGGGGATCGATATGCTTGCTTTCCCGGGTCACAAGGGCCTTCTAGGCCCCCAGGGAACGGGAGGGTTATATGTGCATCCCGATATCGAGCTTGATCCCTTGCTTCATGGCGGGACGGGAAGTCAATCGGAGGCGATCGAGCAGCCCACGGTACGACCGGATCGATTCGAAGGCGGTACGCAAAATACGCCGGGTATTGCTGGCCTTGTTGAGGGAGTGAAATGGGTTCAGCGAGAAACCGTGGAACGTGTATACCAGCACGAGTGGAATTTGACTCAACAAATGATGGAAGGCTTGCTGGGAATCGAAGGGGTAGAGATACTGGGGCCGGATATCGGACAAGCTAAAACCGGCATCGTGTCGTTCACCGTCGCTCAAACCGACTCGTCTGAAATAGCTTTCATTCTCGATCAGTCGTTCGGGATAGCGGTGAGAGCCGGTTATCATTGTACTCCGCTTGCGCATGAAACGGCCGGCACAATGGAACGGGGAGCCGTTAGGGCTAGCGTAGGTTGTTTTACTACGGAGAGCGAAGTCGAGCAGCTGGTAGAGGCAATAAGGGAAATAGCGAAGCATATGAAGCCGTAATCGCGAACATGGGGGCGTTTGAATGGAACTACCAATCGAAGTTGTTTTACTTGCCGCGGCAGCAATCTTGTTCATTTTTCTGATTCTGCTTATTATCATGTGGGTGAAGCTTAATCGAGTAAAAAAGACATATACGGCACTTCTAAATGGTCAGACGGGAATGAATATAGAAGAAGTAGTTATCGGACTACAAGATCGGTATAATGCCCTGAAGGTGCAGACTGATCAGGCGGATCAATCCATCCAGAACATCCGTCAGGACATGATCCGCATGAAGTCAAGACTGGGTGTATACCGGTTTAATGCCTTTTCTGAAAGCGGCAGTGATTTGAGCTTTGCTATCGCTCTGGTAGATGAGGAAGCAACAGGAGTCGTACTTAGCGCGATACATAATCGGGATCAAGCCTATGTGTATGCCAAGCCATTGGTAAAAGGGCAGTCGAAATACGCCTTGTCGCCGGAGGAGAAGGAAGCGATCAATCGATCTTCACTAAAGGAATAGGAGACCATCTACGCTTCATCAATAGCGCGGAATGAATAGACTTGGCGATGGCTTCCGCCATCGACATGACAAGACTTAGACGAGTGTTCTGAAGGACGAAATATTCCATAAATCCCCCTACATTAACAATACCGGTGACATGCATATTGCCGACCGGAGGCAGCTCCTTGTTAACACCTGCACCAGGTTTAACCGGAATTTGACCGAGCTGTATGCAGCCTACACTGGTTAGTTGGCCAAGACATGCGTCCACCGCTAAAATGTAAGGATTATTAAAGTGTTGGTAAATCGTCGTCAGCGTCTCACTTAAATTCATCGCATGTACAGGGTGATCTAGCGTACCGTATAGATGAACTCCATCCAGAGCCATGCGTCTCAGCTGAGAGCCAACAAGCGGTCCCAGGGAATCGCCCGTAGACCGGTCTGTGCCTACGCATACGATAATGATAGGCTGCTGTGCCGGAACTTCCTGGATAGATGAAAATAAAGCCTCGGATAAGAGCTCGATACAATTCGTTTCCGAATGCATAATCTTAAGGGTTTGCGAAGATGGGGCGGTTTCTCTTTCTTTAGGGGAGACATCTTTCGAAAATGGAAGCTTCACAGGCTTTCCCTCCTTGGGAGATGAAGGATTGGCAGGACTAGTAACATACGGTTGAATAGAATAGTACTAGTATACGGATTGTAGATAGGTTTTATACTCACTCGATCCAAAGAAATAGGATGGCTGCAAAAATTTTCAAAGAATACGTTCAGATCTAGGGGATTAGCTTGGAGAGAGGAGTCGGAAAATATGCTCTTGATGGCGTTCGATTCGACCCAACAGGCCCTGCGAGCCGAGATGCTGCTGGAGTATGCCGATATCGAAAATGATATGTGCCCGACTCCGAAGGAAATTACGGCCGGCTGTGCTCTATCGTTGGAGTTTCCGGAAGAGGCGTTACTGGAAGTGAAGGAGATTGTGAGAAGTGAGAAGGTCGAAATCCGAGGCATTTATTCCAAAATCGATGGAAAGTATGTTACGATGGAATGAGGGGAGGGGATGCTTGTGTTCACGAATCCTCCACTCATAACGGAGGTTAAGTCCATTAAGGAATGGGAGCAGAGCTGGGAGGGTTTACAGCAAAGATTTGTTACCTATATATCCAATCCGGAGCTGTGGCTGGGCATCCTCATTATCGCGTTGAAAATTGCGCTAATCTACTTAGTCGCTCGAGCGATAACCAAGGTTGCCCATCGAGCCGTGGAGAAATTGATCGTCGCACGGGATAAAAATCCATTGAAGCTGGATACCCGACGTACCAAAACCATTGGCAAGCTTGTGGGAAATATTCTAACCTATATTGTTAATTTTATTATGATATTAATGATCCTGGGTCAATTTAATATTGATCTTGGTCCGCTGCTTGCTGGGGCAGGGGTGGTGGGGCTTGCTATCGGTTTTGGCGCACAAAGCTTGGTGAAGGATGTTATAACCGGCTTTTTCATTATTTTTGAGGATCAATTTGCAGTAGGCGATGTGGTGCAAATCGGAGCATTTAAAGGAAATGTAGAGGAAATAGGGCTAAGGGTGACCCGGATCAGAAGCTGGACAGGGGAAATCCATATTATTCCAAACGGGACGATTGCTCAGGTAACCAATTTCTCTATTCATAACGCCCTGGCGGTCATCGATGTTCCTATCAGTCAAGAAGCTGATATTGAAAAGATAAGGAAATTATTAGAGGATACGATTAAAAAAGGATATGAAGAAAATGTTGATTTGGTGAAGGAGCCTCAGGTTCTGGGAATCCAAAATGTCAGCGGTTCGGAGATCACGCTTCGGGTAACCGCGGAGTGCAAGCCGAATACCGCCAGTAACGTAACACGGAAGCTTAATGAGCAAATTCGTAAGGCGCTCAGGGAAGAAGGTATGGAGCTTCCCTAAATACCGGATAGCGTCTTGAGGAAGGAGATAGCGGAAGCCTGATGGAGAGAAAACAGTATGAGCTCGGCGATGTTGTGCAGATGAAGAAGCCGCACCCTTGCGGGACGAATGAAATGGAAATCATCCGCATGGGCATGGACATCCGGATCAAGTGTGTCGGCTGCAAGCACAGTGTGCTCGTACCCCGCGCCAAGTTCGAAAGCAAGCTAAAGAAGGTACTCCGCTCGAACGCGGAGGCGAATTCGGAAGCATCTGCTGAAAGTTAAAAAATATAGGGGCATACCTCTTGCAATAGGGACCGGTTGTGTGGTATTATACTACTTGTCCCTTTTGAAAATGCGGAAAGGTACCCAAGAGGCCCAAGGGGGCTGACTCGAAATCAGCTAGGCGGCTCGCGCCGTGCGTGGGTTCGAATCCCACTCTTTCCGCCATACATAACTAACCAAGTGGCTCTAGGGTGGAGCCACTTTTTTGTTTCTATAAACGGGGAAATTTAAGCGGAAAAGTAGCTGACTGATTCGTTAAGACCTTCTACGTTAAAATTATGCGTAGGGGTCTTTTTCTTTATAGATCTTCGTATTGGACCTAGAAGGTGAACTGCGTACCATCGACGGGATCTTAGGAGTCAGTCTCTGAGGCAAGGAGGAGAGCCATCATAAATACTATTTCAAAGAATAAAGTCGTTGCTGCCGTAATAGCTGTCGTTCTTGTCCTGACCAGTATGTACGGTCTGATGCGCCCCAAAACAAAAATAGATCTTAATAAGTTTTCCGAGTTTATGCTAACGTCGTCGGTTTATTACAAGGACATGGAGGAACTGAACGCTGCCCAGATCATGGAGCATTACAGCGGCGTGCCCAATGCTGATGTTTCCAGCGCGAAAGTGTTCGTCAGCACAGATGGGAGTGCCCGAGAATTCTCAATCATCGAAGCGAACAATTCACAAAGTGCCGACAGCATTCAAACTGCGTTAAGCTCCTATTGCAATGAGCTTGCGGAAAAATATCGAGTGGAGAATGCAGAGGAATATGAACGCTTGCGAGGTTATGCTATCCGCAGAACAAGAAACTATGTTATTTTAACGATCAGCGACAGCATCAGAACCGGCAATCAAGTGGTGGATTCCTATCTTGATAAAATCAATTATGACAAGAGATCATAATTATAGGCCGACTGTGGATAAACCGGAGAGTGGAAGCGAGCATGCAGATTGTTGATAACTTTTTCGAGAACATGCAAATGCCTCCGGCCAAAAGTTATAAACATGTGGATAACCGCCGTAGGCGTGTTATCCTTTTTTTTATTAACAGGTGTGTAAAAGCGCAGAAGCACCAAAAAAGGACCTAAGGGGATATCCCTTTAGGTCCTACTTTCGGTTTAACGGCCTTGAGGCACGACCAAATCGGTCCGGTCGATCAGCGTCCGGCTTTCTTCATTGAGCCCGATGATCGTGACCTGCTTATCGAGGCTCTGATATTTGGCGATGATCTTGGAGATGGCTGTAACGGCCGAGTGGTCCCATACATGGGAGTCGGTCAGATCAAGGATGACTTGCTCCGGGTCCTCCAGATAGGAGAAGGAAGCCAGAAGCTCCGAAACTGTGCCGAAAAAAATCGGGCCGGAAACCCGGTAGACATGGCTCCCATCCGGCCGAAGGGAGGAGGCGATCCGAATCTTGGACATCTTCCAGGCAAAGATGACCGCGCTCAGAAGGATGCCGGCGAAGACGCCGTAAGACAAGTCATGCGTAACGACCACGATCGTCACGGTCACGATCATGACGATCGCGTCGGAGAGCGGTATTTTATTCAGCCGTGTTACCGATTTCCAATCGAACGTTCCGATCGATACCATGATCATGACACCGACAAGGGCCGCCATCGGGATTTGCTTGACGACATCTCCGAGCACGATGATCAGGAAGAGCAGGAAAACGCCCGCCACCAAGGTAGAGAGACGGGTACGCCCGCCCGACTTGACGTTGATGACCGATTGGCCGATCATCGCGCAGCCCGCCATACCGCCGAAAAAGCCGGTCACGATGTTGGCGATACCTTGTCCCTTGACCTCGCGGTTTTTGTCGCTGGTCGTATCCGTCATCTCGTCCACGATGGTCGCAGTCAGCAGCGATTCGAGAATGCCGACCATGGCCAGGGAGATCGAATAGGGCAGGATGATCCACAGCGTATCGAGCGAGAGCAGTACTTGAGGCAGGTGGAAGACAGGCAGCTCGCTGGTCATTTTGCCCATGTCGCCTACCGTCTTCACGTCCATGCCGAGACTGATCGTCAATATCGACACCACGATGATGGCGACAAGGGCGGACGGTACGGCTTTGGTTATCCGCGGCAGCAAGTAAATAATAACGAGCGTCAGCGCTACCAGTCCATACATTAACCAGCCCGCGCCGGTGAAGTGAGTGAGCTGGGCCATGAAGATAAGGATGGCGAGCGCGTTCACAAAGCCGGTCATCACGGAATGCGGGACAAATGTAACCAGCTGCCCAAGGCGCAGCATACCGAGTATCACTTGCAGAATGCCCGCCAGTACGGTAGCGGCGAATAAATATTCCAGGCCGTGGTCCTTGACCAAATTCACCATTAATAAAGCCATGGCGCCTGTCGCCGCGGAGATCATCCCGGGTCTTCCGCCGACGAAGGCGATGACAACTGCGATACAGAAGGAAGCATAAAGACCTACCATCGGATCGACACCCGCGATAATAGAGAAAGCGATCGCTTCGGGAATCAAGGCGAGTGCAACCGTAATGCCGGATAAAACATCCTGCCGGGTATTGCTGAACCATCCGTTGCTATTCAATTGTTTGTTCAAGCGAGAAATCCTCCTTAGTCCATAGAGAAATATGACTTTCCACTCTCAGAAAAGTCGGGGCCGATGTCTACGATATGAAATTATACATAAAAACAAGGTAACGCGGGGAAGCGAAAAACCCATGTAAGCGATTAAATATTTATTTTTCTTTATATTTCATTGAAAATCGTTAGTTTAGGGGACAAGGGTAATAGAAAGAGAAAGACAATCCCTGGAAACGACTGGGATGGATAGCCGTTGTTCCAGGGATTAGGGAAGGAAGGAGTCGCAAGGAGCGGAAAAAAGAGGGTTGTACATATCTGGCTTATCTGGACGTGCTGCGGTCGCGACGGTAGACGGAAAAACGGTCTACTACGTAGCCTATCAAGGTCCAGGAAAGCGTGGTTAGCAGGTAGAGCAGAAGGGGATTGACGTCGGTATACGTAAAAATCGGGTAGAACCAGGCCGGTACGCTCAGCGAATAGAACAGCAGATACACCGGGTCGTATTCATGGCCGAAGTAGTGGATCAGACATAACGCCGCGCCGATGACGGTAAAGAGAGCCGTGCATTTATAATTCATCAGTCAAAGTCTCCTTTGCTTGGAGTATCGATACGATTCATAATAAGCCGCTATAGCTACGGATTATCCAAAGTAGGCGGCAACAGGGAGAATAAGCCCCGTCCGCTTATATGGAAGGCGGACGGGAGAAGGCATCATCCGCGGAACATGCGCTTCCACTTGCGGTTGTGGTTGCTCGTATCCGGGAAGGCGTCTCCTTTTTTGAGCTTGACGATCTTGGGGTCATTAATCCCCATATGGAAGGCATCTTCACCGACTTCCATATACTCGCCGTCGTTCGGCGCTTTATCGCCGGGACGGAATTGACTCCATTCACCCATCACAGGTCACCTCCTGCTTGTAGATGTAGGTTTAGATTGGCCCAGAAGCATCGGAGGCATGTAGATCAATTATTGGCAGGGTTTTGCTTGATTTGATGCGTTCATTCTGGTATAGTATTCAGGTGCGAGTTTTTGACTTAGGTTTATTCTCGCTCCTTGTTCCTGACGGTACAAGCCGGTCAGGGGCCATAGTCCAAAGGGAGGTGACAACATGCGCAAATATGAAGTGATGTACATCATCCGTCCTGATATCGAGCAAGAAGCGGTTCAGGCTGCGGTGGAGAAATTCCAAGGCATCATCAACAACGGTGGCGAAATTACGAAGCACGATGTGTTGGGTAAGCGCCGTCTTGCGTATGAGATCAACAAGTTCCGTGACGGTCATTATGTGTTGGTACAATTCAACGCTAATAATGAAGTTATTGCTGAGCTTGACCGCGTGATGAAGATTTCTGACGAAATCATTCGTTACCTGATCACGAAAGACGTAGCTTAATTAAGTGCTGTAATCGAGCGCGCTGCAGGCAGCGATGCAGGCAGTGAATCCGGGAGGGAATGCGGATGTTGAATCGTGTGATTCTGATCGGTAGACTGACACGCGACCCTGAACTGCGCTATACGCCTGCAGGTGTGGCTGTGACCCAGTTTACCCTTGCAGTAGACCGGCCTTTTTCTAACCAAGGCGGGCAGCGGGAAGCGGATTTTATCCCGATCGTCACTTGGCGCCAACTGGCGGAGACTTGCGCGAATTACCTTCGCAAGGGTCGATTGGCTGCTGTAGAAGGCAGAATTCAAGTGCGCAACTATGACAACAATGAGGGAAAGCGCGTTTACGTGACTGAAGTCATTGCTGACAATGTGCGTTTCTTGGAATCGGCGAACAGCGGCAACCGTGAGGAAGGCGGCGGCGCGGGAGGCGGTAATTACGGCGGTGGCAGCGGCAATAACAGCGGCGGCGGTGGTAATTATGGCGGCGGAAGCGGGAGCAGTGGCAACCGTGGCGGCTACGGCGGTGGACGCGATAACAATCAAGATCCGTTCCAGGACGACGGGCGACCGATCGATATTTCCGACGATGATCTGCCGTTCTAAGGAACGGTATGGAATGAATCTAACGTAGAAAGGATGGAGAACAATGGCATTTGAAAAAAGAGAACGTTCCGAAGACCGTGGCGAACGCGGCGAAAGAAAGTTCAGCGGACGTGGCAAAAAAGGCGGCAAGCGCCGTAAAGTTTGTTACTTCACTGTAAATAAAATCAAGCACATTGATTATAAAGATATCGAGACGTTGAAGAAGTTCATCAGCGAGCGTGGCAAGATTCTTCCACGCCGTGTAACGGGAACTTCCGCTAAGTACCAACGCGCTCTGACGATCGCTATCAAGCGCTCCCGTCAAATCGCATTGCTGCCTTACACAACGGAATAGGTCGAAGCCTGATGGTTTGGACACAAGGGGACTGACGTTTGCGTCAGTCCTTTTTTGCGTTTGTTTTTGGGCTTGCGGCTGGCTGGAGCCATGCGAAAAGGGAAGGGGGATTCCCCCTCATTCCAACAAACGGACTTCTGGCAGATGAAAGAAATACCGTGCCTACAGTTTTTCAATAAGGGCCTGAACGTGATATAGTGGAAGGGGTGTATTCATCGCGCTTTTATACTTGAAAAGAGGTTGTTCGCGAAGTCGGGGCGGATCATGCCGACTTGTCGAACTGGCAATTGAAGAAAGGTTGGGGGTTCCTTGAATATCGCTTTTTTCTTAGTACCTAAGGATCAGGTTATTTATTTATCACCGCATTCGACGATCAGACAGGCGCTTGAACGGATGGAATATCACCGCTATTCGGCGGTCCCCTTGGTCGACGATCAAGGCCGGTACGCGGGGACGATTACGGAAGGCGATCTGCTGTGGAAGCTGAAGCGCTCGCCGGAGATCGGCTTTGAGCACGCGCACAAGGTACAGCTGAAGGATGTGCCGCAGCATATGGCGATCAAGCCGGTGCGCATCGACCAGCAGATGCAGGATCTGATCACGCTCGCTACGCGGCAAAACTATGTACCCGTCATCGATGACAGCGAAGTATTTATCGGCATTATTCGGCGTAGTGATATTATTGATTATTGCTTCAAGCTCTGGCAGTCCGAACAAAAAATATAGCAATTGTGGTATACTATTTGAAAGTGCCCGACGTAAGGGGTGAAGCCGTTTTGTCATTCATGGATAAGGATATCGACCTGGCCAAGCGGGCCAAAATCATCGAATGGCTGAAGACGGAATTGGTTGATCAACTGGCTCATCTGCTTAAAGGCATATGGGAAGGAAGCCATCATAAAATGATGGATGGGCTCGCAAGTCTTGTGGCATGCTGCTATATTCTTGGCAGACGGCTCGGCATCTCTCTGCGAAGTCTGGATGAAGCGGTGATGGAGAAAATGAAAAAACATCGCGAAGAAGGCCATCAGCTCGAAGAATGGTATGGCGATATATCCGCGTTAGAAGATCACTTGCGTAAGAGGTGAAGGGCTTGCAGGAAACGCAGAAGCCGCGAATGCTCGTATGGAGCATTGTTTATATGTTAACCTTGTTATCGTTTTTCTTGCCGCCGTTAATGCTGATCACGATGTTTTTCCTGCTTGTGCCGGTATTGGTGATGTATGTGCGGCTTGGAACTAAGGCGTTTCTCATTCATTATCTGGCGTGTTTGGCCATCGTGTACGTGCTTGTCTCCTCGTTGCTGGCGGGCTGGGTCGGTGCGCTGCTGGTGGCGGTGTCCTTATTCCTGCTGCCGCCGGTCATTCAGATGGGCAACCTGTACAAAAAACGCGCCCCGGCCAGAAACGTATTGACGGCCGGCTCCGTCACGCTGCTTGCAGAGCTGCTGATCAGTCTGGTGATCGCCCAATTGCTCGGCCTGAATCCGATAAGTAAAATCAAGGCTTTCATGATCGAATCGTTCAATATGTATTCGCCGCAGATGAGAAGTCTGATCGGCATCGATGTCGATACGCTCGTTCAGCTCTCGGTCCAGATGCTTCCGCTGTACATGATCGTGTTTTCCATCGTGTATACGGTGATATCGCATACGATCGCCAGACGCTTTCTGGTGCGGGCGGGCGAGTCGATTCCGGCCTTCCGGGCTGTGAAGGATTGGATGCTGCCGAAATCGTTCATCTGGATTTATGTCATTGCGCTTGTTCTGGAAATGTTCGCGAGGGACACCAAGTCGACGGTGTTCACGCTTGTCCTGAACCTGCTGCCGCTGCTGAGTACAGCTTTTGCGATTCAAGCGATTTCATTGCTTTTCTTCGTGGCCCATGCCAAAAGGTGGAACAAGACGCTGCCGATTATCGGCATTGTGCTGCTGCTCGTTTTCCCGCCGGCTTTTTTTCTGCTTAGTTTGGTTGGGGTATTCGATGTGGCATTTCCCGTCCGGGACCGCATCAAGAGCAAGGAATAGGTCTAGACCCTGGAGTTGGAACCTGCGCAATTCTGCAAGATTGGAGCGAATGAAATGCCGAAGTTCTTATTGAAACGATGGCGCGGCTTGCACATGTACTGGATGTTCGGCCTGCTATTCGCGTTGATCCTGATCTTGTCCTACTTTGAGTGGCGGATCGGAGTGGCCGCCCTTGCCCTGTCCGGAGTGCTGGTGTTTCTCTTATACCGGGCGGAACTGGAGTTTCGGCGCAGTCTGACCGACTATGTGAGCACGCTCACGCTTCGGGTTAAGAAAGCCGGCAGCGAGGCGATGCACGATCTGCCGATTGGTATTGTTTTGTTCAATGAGGAGAAAGCAATCGAATGGCATAACCCGTTCGTGGCCCGCATGTTCGATAAAGACACGTTGATCGGCGAGCCGCTGCTGGAGCATTTCCCCGGTCTCAAGAACCGCAAGGAGAAGGAGCTGCGCGTGGAAATCACGCAAGGCGAGCACATTTATGAGATTCAGGTGAAGCCGGAGGAACGTCTTCTCTTCATCTCGGATTTGACCGCGCTGCGCACGCTGCAAGCCCAGGCCAGCGAAGAGCAGATCGCGATGGGCATCGTGATGATGGATAATCTGGACGAAGCGACGCAGGGATTGGACGATCAGTCGCGCAGCATCATGATGGCCAAGGTTACCGGCGAGATCACGGAGTGGGCGCAGAAATACGATCTTTACATGCGGAGAACGGCCTCAGACCGTTATTTCCTTGTTATGAATCATAAGAGTCTCAAGCTGCTGGAGCAGTCCAGATTCGAAATATTGGATGAGGTTCGCGACATTACCATCGAGAACAAGCTGCCGATGACGCTCAGCATCGGGATCGCTGCCGGAACGTCCTCGCTGCCGGAGCTTGGGCACTGGGCACAGACGAGTCTGGACATGGCGCTGGGCCGGGGCGGCGATCAGACGGCCGTCAAGATGGGAGAGCGGCTTTCCTTCTACGGAGGGCGCTCCAATGCGATCGAGAAGCGTACGCGGGTGAGGGCCCGCGTGATCTCGCATGCGCTGCGGGACTTGATCCGAGACAGCGACAATGTGCTGATCATGGGACACAAGCTGCCGGACATGGACTCCATCGGAGCGGCCATCGGGGTGCTGAAGATGGCGCATGTCAGCGGCAAGGAAGGCTATATCGTCATCGAAGGCATCAACCCGGCGATTCAGAAGCTGATGGAGGCCATCCAGGAGGATGAACGGCTGAACCGCTGGTTCATTACTCCGGATCAGGCGATTCAGGTCACGAGCTCACGCTCGCTTGTGGTCGTTGTCGATACGCACCGGGCTCCGATGACGAGCGAGCCGCGGCTGCTGCAGATGACCCACCGGAGAGTCATCATCGACCATCACCGCCGCAGCGAGGATTTCATTCATGACGCCACTTTGGTCTATATGGAGCCTTATGCTTCTTCAACGTGCGAGCTGGTGACGGAGCTGCTGCCTTACTTCAACGACCGGTTGACGATGGGCGTATTGGAGGCGACGACGCTGCTGGCCGGTATCGTGGTCGATACGCGAAGCTTCAGCTTGAGGACCGGGGCCAGGACGTTCGAGGCTGCCTCTTACTTGCGCCGCAACGGGGCGGACTCATCCTTAATCCAGCGTCTGTTGAAGGAAGATCTGGATCAGTACATCAAGAAATCCGAAATTATCAAGAATGCCGTTATCATCTTCGATCATATCGCCTTGGCCGTTGCAGAGCCAGGACGCAAATATTCTCAGTTGAACATTGCGCAGGTAGCTGATACATTGTTAACTATGACAGGGATCATGGCTTCGTTTGCCATCAGCGAGCGCAATGATGGCCTTATCGGCATCAGCGCCCGGTCTCTCGGGCAGATGAATGTGCAGGTCGTGATGGAACGGATGGGCGGCGGCGGTCACCTGACCAATGCCGCGACACAGCTGGAGGGCACGGTAGCGGAGGCTACGCAGCGCCTGAAGCAAGTATTGAATCAGATTCATGCCGAGGAGGGACTGTTCGAATGAAGGTCATTTTTTTGAAAGATGTGAAGGGTCAAGGCAAAAAGGGTGAGATTAAGGAAGTATCCGAAGGCTACGCGACGAACTTCCTGTTTAAGCAGAAGCTGGCTTCGCCCGCTAACGAATCGGCAGTCAAGGTGCTCGATCAGCAGAAGAAGGCGGAAGACCGCAAAAAAGCCGAGGAGAAGGCTGATGCCGAACAGCTCGGCCGCCGGATCGCAGAGCTGACGGTACAGCTGAAAGCAAAGTCGGGAACGGACGGACGTTTGTTCGGCGCGGTATCGAATAAGCAGGTAGCCGAAGGCTTGGAGAAGCTCGGCATCAAGGTGGATAAGCGTAAGATCGTCATGGACGATGCGATCCGCACGTTAGGTGTGACGGAAGTGGTGGTCAAGCTGCATCCGGAGGTTACAGCTAAGCTGAAGGTGCAAGTCACGGAAGAATAGGGCAGATCAGGGCGGCTTGCCAGGCAAGAGGAAGCCATGTCCTGGAGACGGAGAAAGACGTCTGCCCAAGAGAAAGGGAGCCGGTGCGATGGAGGCGCCGGTTCTTTGGCAAGGCCAAACACGCAAGTATTATTTTATCGAGCAGGCTCCGAACAGGGGCTTTTCTTTATTTAGAAGGCGGACGGACTGAGGAGCGGCTAGGGCAGCCGTCCGCCCGGCCCTCATATCGATAATCGTAGGCAGGGAGAGAGCGAGGAACCGGGGGGGAACGAACACGTATGAACGAGAACTTGTTTATGGATCGCGTACCGCCGCAAAATCTGGAAGCCGAGCAGGCGGTGCTCGGGGCGATATTGCTCGATGGGGACGCATTGGTCACCGCAATGGAGCGGATTACGGATGAAGATTTCTATCGCGGGGCGCACAAGCATATTTTTGAAGCGATGATTGAAATTGCCGAGGCCAACGAGCCGGTCGATCTGATCACGCTGACGGCAAGGCTGCAGGACAAGCAGCAGCTTGAAGAGGTGGGCGGAATCTCGTATTTATCCCAGCTCGCCAATGCGGTGCCTACTGCAGCCAACGTGGATTATTACGCGCAGATTGTCGAAGAGAAGTCGATGCTGCGGCGTCTCATTCGCGCGGCTACCCAGATCGTCTCCAACGGCTATGCCGGCGAGGACGAGGTGGGCACCCTGCTCAGCGATGCCGAGGCGCGGATTATGGAAATATCCCAGGCACGCTCAGGCTCGGGCTTTATCGCTATCCGCGACGTGCTGATGGAAGTATTCGAGAAGGTCGAGATGCTCTTCAACCAGAAGGGGAGCACGACCGGGATCAAGTCGGGCTTCTCGGATCTGGATAAGATGACGTCCGGCTTCCAGCGCTCCGACTTGATTATCGTGGCTGCCCGTCCTTCCGTAGGGAAGACGGCGTTCGCGCTGAACATCGCCCAGAACATCGGGGTGAGGGAGAAGGAAACGGTAGCCATCTTCTCGCTAGAGATGGGCGCCGCACAGCTGGTCCAGCGGATGATCTGCGCCGAGGCGAATGTCGATGCGGGACGGATGCGGACCGGGTTCCTGGAGCCGGACGATTGGGAGAAGCTGACGATGGCGATCGGTTCTTTGTCGGAGGCCAACATCTATATCGATGATTCGCCGTCGGTGACGGTGGCCGATATCCGCGCGAAGTGCCGGAGGCTGAAGAAAGAGAAGGGGCTTGGCATGATCCTGATCGACTATCTGCAGCTGATCCATGGGCGCGGCAAGGGCGATAACCGGCAGCAGGAGGTTTCCGAGATCTCGCGTACGCTCAAGCAGATCGCCCGTGAGCTGGACGTGCCGGTCATCGCGCTCTCGCAGCTTAGCCGGGGCGTCGAGCAGCGGCAGGATAAGCGCCCGATGATGTCCGACCTTCGGGAGTCGGGATCGATCGAGCAGGATGCCGATATCGTGGCGTTCCTCTATCGGGACGACTACTACGATAAGGAATCGGAGAAGAAGAACATCATCGAGATTATTATCGCCAAGCAGCGGAATGGCCCGGTCGGTACGGTCGAGCTGGCGTTTCTGAAAAATTTCAACAAGTTCGTCGGACTCGACCGGACGCATCAAGAGCCGGCGAGCTAGGCGCTCCCGAGTGTAGGGGGCGGCACGCCGCCAACCAAGTTACGATAAACCAACAGCCCTGACCAAGATCATGGGCTGTTTTTTTGCCTTGCGAACCTTTCCGTCTGGCCGCGCATCTAATCCATATTCAAGTTACATCAAGAGGAGGGAACCCGATTGCAGCTCGAAGACGACGTCAAGCTTGCCCGGCAAGGAGACCGCGAAGCGTTCACGCGCCTGATCCACAGGCTGGAGAACGGTCTCTACGGAGTGGCAAGATCCATGGTGACGCGTGATGAGGATTGCGCCGATGCGATCCAGGAAACGATCCTGAAGGCCTATCGCGGGATATCCGCCTTGAAGGAGCCGGCCTACTTCAAAACCTGGCTGTTCCGTATACTGATCAACGAGTGCAACCTGATTCTGAGGAAGAGGAAACGCACGATTCCGACGGAATCGCTGCCCGGCAAGCTGGATGCTCCGGGGGCTTCGCATGCATATGACCGAATCGATCTCCGGGCGGTGGTGGACCGGCTGGAGGAGACGCTTCGGGTCGTGGTTACGCTGCATTACTTCGAAGACATGCCGCTAAAGCAAATAGCCCAGGTGCTGGACACTCCGGAAGGGACCGTCAAATCTAGGCTTCATCGGGCCCGTCTGCTGCTTGCCCAGTGGCTGGAGCTTCCTGCGGAAAGGATGATGAACTGTGAAAGTTGAGCCTACCGACGCGCCTTGGGAAGAACGTCTTCAGCAGGTCAAACATGAACCGAGTGCGCCTCTGCCCGCCCTGCTCCGCGAGCGTATCGACACAACGTTGTCAGAGCTTCCTCCGTTCAAGCGGCGCAGACGATGGCTGCCGCGAGCCGCTGTAGGGGCGGCGGCAGCAGCGCTCGTGGGCATCGGCGTGCTCGGGTCGGGATTTGTTTCCCCCGATATGGCGGCTGCGCTGAGGCAGTTACCGCTTCTGACCTCGGTGTTTCAGTTCGCAGGAGACTTCGGCTTACGGGCGGCCGACGAGAAGGGGATGGTGACCGAGGTTCATCAGACCGCGACCGATCAAGGCATATCGTTGAAAATCACGGAGGCGATGTATGACGGAGTCCGTCTATCGATCGGTTATTTCCAGGAATCAGCCAGAGGCATTCAGGAGCTAAGCGGTCCGGGTCTCGAATTTGAAGTGAACGGAACATCCTACGAGGGGGCTTGGAGTGCGACAGGAAGCTACGTGGACGCGCAGACGTATGCGGGGGTGCTGACCCTGACCCCGGGGCAGGAGCTGCCGGACCGATTTACCTTTGGATTGAAGGTTTATCAGATCGGCGAGCTCAAGGGCATGTGGTCCTTCGAATTCCCCGTACGCAAGATGGCTTCCACCAATAAAGTGGTCATGCCGATGGCTGTCAAGACGGCAGGGGATGTGACCATGACCGTGAAGCGGATCACCTTCACCCCCGGCTCCACAGAGCTGGAAGTAGCATATAAGGCTCCTCTGCAGACGTTCCAGGCCGGCCAGTTGATTCAATTTCAGATGATCGACGATCAGGGCGTATTTCTGGAGCAGCGCGGAGGGAGCGGGTCCGGGAAGCGGGAAGGGGAGCTTGAGATCTCGGAATGGAAGCAGCAGTTCGGCCCGGCGCAGCGTATACCGGACTATGTGACCGTTCGCCCCTACATCGACGGACTGGGCGTCAGCGGCGGCCTGCTGCCCGAGACGCGGGTGCCGCTGGACCGTCTGCCGAGCGAGGAGGAGCCGCTGATTCTCTCCCAGGGAGCCGCCGGTCGCCTGCTGGTGACGAAGGTCGAGCGTTTATCGGATAAGACCTTGGTGCATTATCAGGCGGAGGGCGCTTCGCCTCATCTGCAGGGCACGTCTTTATGGCTAGAGGATGAAGCGGGACGCAAGCATCTGCTGCTGGATAGAAGCACGAAAGTCATCGATCCTCATACGTATAAATGGGTTCGGGAATTCCCCGCCTTCGAGGCCGGCGAGTCGCTGACGCTTGTAACCCGGCAAATGGAGCAGCCTAGCTATGAACGGGATCTGGAATTCGTCATCCCGATTCAGCCGTAATCGCGGGTGCAAAAGCGGGGAGGAAAGAGGCGTGATAAGGTGGGTGACCAGAGGCCAATATGCGGACTCCGATAAGGGGTCCGCTCTTTTTGTCGAAATTTCAGCTATTTAATGAATGTATTCCGAACAATGAATGATTATCACTGGAAATTGTTCGTCTTTATTGACTTTGCTACCCGCGACTGCTAAACTAGTCATGTTAAAAGCGCCTATAGGGCAAATCAATGGGTGGTTTCCACCTCGCGGGGGTAGTGCGAAATGTCAACGGTAGTAGTTGTCGGAACCCAATGGGGAGACGAAGGAAAAGGAAAGATTACCGATTTTCTGGCGGAGTCCGCAGAGGTTGTAGCGCGTTATCAAGGTGGTAATAATGCAGGGCATACGATTCTTATCAATGACAAGAAATATAAGCTGACGATGATTCCATCCGGTATTTTCTACCAAGACAAGGTTTGTGTGATCGGGAACGGCATGGTTATTAATCCGGGCGCATTGCTGGAAGAAATTCAATATATTCACGACAACGGCTTCAGCTCGGATAACCTGAAGATCAGCGACAGGGCGCATGTGATCATGCCGTACCATCTTCTGCTTGACGGGCTTGAGGAGGAGCGCAAGGGCGATAACAAGATCGGAACGACCCGCAAGGGAATAGGTCCCTGCTATATGGACAAAGCGGCACGCAACGGCATTCGGATCGCCGATCTGCTGGACGCGGAGGAATTCGAACGCAAGGTGCGCCATATCGTGGCTGAGAAGAACGTGATGATCGAGCAGGTATACGGCTCCAAGGGGCTGGATGCGGATTCCATCCTCACGGAATACCTCGGATACGCCGAACGCATCCGCAAGTATGTCGCCGATACGTCGGTCGTGCTGAACGATCTGATCGATGAGGGCAGGAAGGTATTGTTTGAAGGCGCCCAAGGCGTGATGCTCGACATCGACCAAGGCACCTATCCTTACGTTACCTCCTCCAATCCATCGGCTGGCGGCGTGTGCATCGGCTCGGGCGTCGGACCGGCGAAGATACAGCAGGTCATCGGTGTGGCCAAATCGTACACGACGCGTGTCGGAGACGGTCCGTTCCCGACCGAGCAGTTGAATGAGACCGGCGACTGGATCCGGGAGCGCGGCCATGAATACGGCACCGTGACCGGGCGTCCCCGCCGTGTAGGCTGGTTCGACAGCGTGGTTGTGCGCCATGCCCGCCGTGTCAGCGGAATTACAGGGTTGTCCCTCAACTCGCTGGACGTGCTTGCCGGCCTCGAGACGGTTAAGATCTGCACGTCCTACAAGTATCGCGGCGAGGTTATCGAGCACTATCCGGCGAGCCTGAAGATGCTGGCCGAATGCGAAGCGGTCTATGAGGAGCTGCCGGGCTGGAGCGAGGATCTGAGCGGCGTCCGCAGTCTGGAGGAGCTTCCGGCGAACGCCCGCCGTTACCTGGACAGGGTGTCGGAGCTGACCGGTATCCCGATCGCTATCTTCTCGGTCGGGCGCAACCGCGAGCAGACCAATCTGGTAAAGCCGATTTATTAATCAATGGAATTCTATATCGAAGGAGCGGGCCCCTGGGTTCGCTTCTTTTTTCTTGCTTCCTTCGGTTGATTTCCCAGAAAAAGGTCAATACTGAACGTAACGGCTACCGAGGGCAGGAAGGGGAGATGAACGGAAGTGAGAGGATTAAAATGGCTGGCAAAGCTTGCGGTGAGTGCGCTAGTGACCGCGGGCTGCTGTGTGGCATTTACGTTTATGGCGGTGAATACGTATGTGGATCTGATTCTGGAGCAGCTGCATATCGAACGTCCGGCGTCGGCCAAGATCGAATGGGGGCCATTCGTAAGCCGCTTGGCCGGAGGAATCGGGCCTGTGGCTGATGCCGCTCGGGGTGGCCGGGACATGGCCGAAGGAGGCTCCGGCTCCGGTACTGATAAGAAACAGGAGCTGGCTGTCGCTGCTAACGGGACGCCTGATTCCACGAAAGCGGGGACGGGCTCCCATCAAAAGGACGCCGCTGGCAAGCCGCCGGCGGCGCAAAGCGACCCTTATCGGGTCCCGGAGGACGCCGTTGCCGTATGGAGCCGCCAGACGGGGCAGAGCGGAACAGCGGCAACGACAGATGCAGCCGAGGAGGAACGGCGCGTCGTCGTGTCGGGGGAAGACTTCGCGAAGAAGAAGGATCAGCTGTCCGATCAGGCGAAGGGAAAGATTTTCTCGACGCTCGTGTCCCGAGTGCCGCCGGAGGATATGCAGCATATCTCCCGACTGATGGAGGACGGTTTGACCGCAGCGGAGATGAAGGAAGTGGAGAATATCCTGCAAAAGCATCTGAAGCCCGAAGAATACCGCGACTTGCTCGCCATCATAGAAACGCCCTGAAGCGCAGTCTTGACGCTTCAGGGCGTTTTGTTGCGGGCTGGACAGCCGCTTGCAGCTTACAGTTTACCGCCCCAGTGGGCGATGGTATCCTCCGCTTGCCGGCGTCTGGAGGATTCCACCACGACCTGCAGACGGTTCAGCGGGGCGGAGTGCTCCAGGGCTCCAGCCTGCAGGGAGTGAGGCTGCCCATCCATAAAGCCGTTGTCCGGAGAATCGGCGGCCGCCGTCTTGATATCGACCGCTCCCTGCTCCCGGAGAGCCGCGGCCGCAAGCTCCAAATCGCTTTGATTGTCAAAATATGCTGTTAAGTTTTCCATCGCTTCCCTTCACGCTCCTGCCACGTTTTTTAATCAGAGTGTGGTATAATATACAATTTTGTTGAAATAAGTAGAGACAATGTGGTAAATTTATTAAGGCTATAAATTTAGCATCATGGTTATTGTCCCAATTTTAGGTGTTTTTATGTGCAGGTCGTGAGCAACCCGGGTTGCAGCAGATGCGGCGGATGTTCCGTTGCGAGTTGCAGCTTTGAGCGTTCTGCGTACAGTTCCCAAGAGTCGGCATCTCGGATATCGCTCGCAGAGCAAGGGATACGGCGCTCGACGCTAGCAGCGTCAGAGGCTATTGGCAAGTGTCGACAGGTCGAATGCGGCAAAAAACGGCTTAAAAGGAGAAAAACATGACAGTATTCAACAAGGGAAAGGATCGGTTCAGAAGCCTATTGGACAAGCTGCGTTCCATAGGTTCAGGAGATCGGTCAAACAGCTTGACTGAACACTCCAGGACAGAATCCAATGATCACAAGGAAGAACACGGTAACGCGACGATTGTGGAGCGCATCCGTCAACATAAATGGTTGTTCGGGAAGTCGGCTGCCGCTTTCGGTTTAATGATCGCCGTGGTGTGGAGCGGCCATCATTATGTACAGGCGAGCATGGTGGATTATTACCAGGTCATCGTCAATGGCGAGGAGATCGGGATTGTAGCGAATCCGGCCAAGATCGAGCAATTCAAGCAGGAGAAGCGCAGCGAGCTATCCAAAGGCACTTCCGATGTCAGAGTTGTCGTTATGGAGCCCCGGATCGAATTAAAGCATGAAAAGGCTTTCAACGAGCAGACGGATGATCAGGCTGTCCTGGATCGGCTGGGCGGTTTTTTCAGCACGTATCCGGTAGGGGTAGAGCTGCTGGTAGACGGCAAGCCGATGGGCGTTCTTAAGGATGAGGCAGCGGTGCAAACGATGCTCGAGCAGATGAAAGCGAACGCGGTAGCCTCTCTCGGCAAGAAGAAGGAATCGGGCAAGGTAGGTATTCTGTCTGTTGCGTCCGCCAAGGAAACTCCGGTATCTACGGAGCTATTGAAGGCTGATTTCGTGCAGCAGGTCGAGATGAAGGAGATTCGCATTAAGGAAGAAGACTTGATGGAGCCGGAGGATCTCCAGAAGAAGCTGGAGACGGGCAATATCGCTCCTACGAAGTATACGGTGGAGGAAGGCGACTGCGTATCCTGCATCGCGAAAAAACTGGATATCCCGAAGCAGGTCATCTATCAAAACAACCCGTCGGTTACTAACGATATGATCAAGGTCGGGCAGCAGCTTGACCTGACGGTTCTGCAGCCGGCGCTGGCCGTCCGTACGGTAGAGAAGGTCGTCGAGAATCAGGAGATTCAGCATGATACGGAATACGTGCAGGACGATACGATGCGCCTCGGTGTGACGCAGACGCTCACGAACGGCAAGAATGGACTCAAGACGGTCACGTTCCAGCTGACCAAGGTGAATGGAATGCTGGAAGAAGAAACGGTGCTGAACGAGAACATCGTGAATCAGCCGGTGAAGGCCGTGATTAAGCGCGGGACCAAAGTTATTAAAGGAGAGGGTACGGGCAAGTTTGCTTGGCCTGTGCTGTCTGCCAATATTTCAAGTACGTTCGGCACCCGCTGGGGCGCTTTCCATAAGGGCATCGATATTACGGGCAACAAGAACATCATGGCGGCAGATAACGGCAAGGTGATCGCGGCCGGCTCGAAGAGCGATTACGGCAATTATATCATTATCGATCATCTGAACGGATATACGACGTTATACGGACATCTGAGCAAGATTTTGACGACCAAGGGCGCTATCGTGGAGAAAGGCGAGAAGATCGGGATTATGGGCAGCACCGGAGATTCTACCGGCGTGCATCTGCACTTCGAGATACGGAGCAACGATTCCCCGCAGAATCCTCTAAAGTTTCTTAACCGCTGATAGATCCGTTCAAACCACTTGGAAGGAATAAAAAGATAGAGACATGGAAGCCGCAGGAAATGCGGGGTCCATGTCTCTTTTTGCATGAGAATATGGTAAAATAAATAGAATGAACCTGGAATTGCAAGAGACTGTTAGAGACAGGCGGGTGGGACGTACCATGGCAAAAATATTAGTGGTAGACGACGAACAACCGATTGCCGATATATTGAAGTTTAACCTGGAGAAGGAGGGCCATGAGGTTATCCTCGCCTATGACGGCGGAACGGCGGTCGATCTGGCGTACTCGGAGAGCCCGGACCTCATCCTGCTCGATCTGATGCTGCCTGTCAAGGACGGGATGGACGTGTGCCGGGAGGTAAGAGCCAAGCTGAACACGCCGATCATCATGCTCACGGCCAAGGATAATGAGATCGACAAGGTGCTCGGGCTTGAGCTGGGAGCGGATGATTATGTGACCAAGCCGTTCGGAACGCGGGAGCTGCTGGCCCGGGTAAAGGCCCATCTGCGCAGACAGCAGAAAACGGCCTCGGCTGTTGGAGGCGGGACGGGCGGGGCTGAGGAGACGGCGCGCCAGGGCTTGCGTATTCAAAGTCTGTTTATCGATACGGACATGTACGTGGTCTATAAGGACGGAGCGCCGCTGGACTTGACCCATCGCGAGTTCGAGCTGGTGCAGTACCTGGCTCGCCATAGCGGCAAGGTTATGACTCGCGAGCATTTGCTTCAGGCGGTATGGGGCTTCGAGTACTTCGGCGATGTGCGGACGGTCGATGTGACGATCCGCCGGCTGCGGGAGAAGCTGGAGGATGATCCGAGCCGGCCGGAGTATATCATTACCCGCAGGGGTCTCGGGTACATGATGCGGAATGCGAAGAATGGCGCAGGCGGGTACTAGCGTGAACGGGCGGTGCTGCGGACGATGAGAAACATCCGTTTTTTTCAATCCATTCAGGCCAAGCTGATCATTATTTATCTGCTGATGATCATGATTGCGATGCAGCTGATCGCCGTTTATTTTACCCAGACGCTGGAGGCTTCGCTGAAGAGGGATTTCATCGACAATATGAACAGCACGGCCATGCTGCTGGCCCAGTACGCGGAAAATTACCTGGTCGAGAATCAGAGCCAGGATGCCGTCAAGGGCAGCGGAAGCGAGCGTGAACCGAAGCGGACTTATGCAGACTTGAATCAGGTGGTCAACAGCCTGTTCGCCAGCATGCAGGCCGAGATTCAGGTCATCGATGCCAACGGGCTTGTCGTGACGACCTCGCTGGAAACGAATAAGTCGGTTATCGGCAGCAAAAACACGCAGACGGAAGTCACCCGGGCGCTGCAGGGCATCAAGGAGAACCAGCGTACCTTTACCGATGCGGGCGGGGTACGGAAGCTGGTGATCGCGAAGCCTGTCGGGTCAGGGACGAAATATATCGGGGCAGTTTACATCGTCTCCTCGATGGAAGACGTCTACATTACGCTGAACCGGATCAACCGGTTCTTTATTACAGGAACGCTGATCGCGCTGGCTATGACGGCTGTGCTGGGAGTCATGCTGTCGGCGACGATCACGAATCCGATCAAGGCGCTGACCAAGCAGGCCGGCCGGGTGGCCGAGGGACGGTTCGACGAGAAGGTGCTCATCATGGGACAGGATGAGCTCGGGCAGCTGGGGCAAGCGTTCAACTTCATGATGGAACGGCTCCAGGAGGCGCTTACTCTGAATGAAGAAGAGAAGGAGAAGCTGGCTTCGATATTGGCCAATATGAACGATGGGCTAATCGCCTCCGACGATAACGGACGGGTCATTTTGATCAATAGGCGGGCCAAGCAGCTCTTGAAGGTCAATGAGGATACGACGTTCGGCATGCCGCTCGCCGAGCTGCTCGGGATTACGCCGGATATTGCCCGCCAGCTGGAGGCTAGCGAGGATCATACGACTCTGCTGCAATACTCGCATGAGGAGGAGGATCCGCTCTCCGTGCGGGTTACGTATACGACGCTCCACAGCAAGGGCCGGGGAGCGGCAGGCACGATCGCGGTGCTGCAGGATGTGACGGGCCAGGAGAAGCTGGAGCAGTCGCGGAGGGAGTTCGTAGCCAATGTCTCGCATGAGCTGCGGACGCCGCTCACGACGATCAAGAGTTACCTGGAGGCGCTTGAGGATGGGGCGCTTGAGGATCCGCAGCTTGCCGGCAAATTCGTCGGAGTCGCCCACAACGAAACGGAGCGGATGATCCGCCTGGTGAACGATCTGCTGCAGCTCTCCAGGCTGGATTCGCGACGGGTGACTATTGCCAAAGATAAGACGGATGTGACGGAGATGCTGGAGGAGGTAGCGGACCGTTTCTCGTTCCAGCTGGAGCAGCGCCGTATCGCGATTGACGTGGAAGTGGAGCCTGGCGTACGCAGCATCCTGCTTGACCGCGACCGGATCGATCAGGTGCTGGACAACCTGGTATCCAACGCGATCAAGTATACGCCAGAGGGCGGTCATATCGTCATTCATGGGGGCTGTCCGGATGAGGCCAGGCTGGAAGTGTCGGTACAGGATGACGGGATCGGAATACCGCGCAAGGATTTATCCCGCATCTTCGAGCGCTTTTACCGCGTGGATAAGGCTCGTTCTCGGTCGATGGGGGGCACAGGGCTTGGGTTATCGATTGCCCGGGAAATAGTCAAAGCGCATGGAGGATCTATCCAATTGGAGTCAGAGCTCGGTCAAGGGACCAAGGTGACGTTTACGCTCCCTTACCACCATGAGGAGGCAGTCCTATGATGGAGAAGCTGAAGACGGTTGCCCTGACGCTGCTCGTCCTGCTGAGCCTGCTGCAAAGCTATCTGCTGTCCTACAGCTATCCGCAGCCGGAGCAGCCGGCCATGGAGGCCGAGTATGTAAAGACGGAGATGTTCGGCTCCCAGGCTTCGCTGGATGACATGCTGTTCCCGGACCAGCTCGTCGTGCATCTGGGCAATCAGCAGCACACGGTGCTGTATCCGCTCGACCGGCAATATACGGAGATTATGAACACGGTCAAGCAGCGGAATATGGACGGGCTGCGCAAGAACAGCGCAGTCGCGCTCGGCATCGACTGGGACGAGGTGCGGGCCAAGCGTCCAGGCCTTGAAGTCCGCTTCCGGGACGGACTTCCCCTTCAGGTGTTGAAGCGGATTATTCAGCTCAAGGAAGATGTGCCGATGGAGAATGATGTCATCACGCGAATCTGGATTTTTGCCCAGACCGATAATGAGGTGCGGACGATTCTGTTCACCGATACGGCCAACGTGGTGTATGAGGTCACCAAGGCGGATTACACGACTAAGGACATTGAGGAGCGTTTCGTCGGGGCGGTCGGCACGCATATTCCATACAAATTATTCCAATCGGATATTTATATCCCGCAGAAGCCTTTCCCGATGAATGCCTACACGATGGGATATTCACAGCTGACGGTAGACCAGCTGAAGCGTACCTTCTTCGTCGATCCGGCCCTGACGCGGAATCTGACGGAACGGGACGGCTCAGAGATCTATACGGACTCCAAGCGGGGGCTGCAGTTAAAAAACGGGCAGCACTGGATGACCTACTCGGACCCGGTCGCGCCGGCGACGGATACGCGGATCGACTATCTCGGCGGGCTCCTGACCGCCGTCTCGTTCATTAACCAGCATGGCGGCTGGAATGGCACTTATGGGGTACAGCGGGTGCCTGAGCGTTTCCTGCCGGGCAGTCAGGCGTATGTATTCCGGCAATATTATGGCTCGTTCCCTGTTATCAATCCACGTGATGAAAACATCGGGTTTATGAAGGTTACGCTGCAGAAGGATATCGTCTCCGGTTATGAACGGTCGACGGTCTCGCTGGATTCGCGCAATCTGTCGCGCCAGGACGCCTTGCTGGCGGGAGGCGAGGTGCTTGATGCGCTGCTGCAGCCGTACAAGGATAAATCGCAGATCGTTTCGCTGTTCCCGGCGTACCGTCCGGTGATTAGCGAAAAGACATTCGAGCTGATGCCGATGTGGGCGGTCGAGCTGTACAACGGCGAATACGAGTTTTTAGAATAGAGGCGGCGGACTCGCCGGGGAAGGGGAAAGGCGGATGGATTGGGGCCGGGCCAAGACAATTTTGATACTATCCTTCCTGCTGCTGAATGTTATTCTGGCGGTGCAGCTCGGGTCGAGCCGGTCCGATCTGCTGAACGACTTCGGCACGAGTCCGGAAGCCCAGGCGAAGGAAGAGCTGCAGCGGCTGATGAAGCTGAACAATATCCAGCTTCCTTCGGATATTCCGAAGGAGACGCCGAAGCTTCGGGAGATTGTCGTCATATTCGACGAACGTTCCAATCCGGATAAGGCGATGACGCTTGCCACTCCGTTCAAATTCGACCCGCTGATCATCAAGGGTACTTTCAAGGATATGCTGGCGAAGACGGGGATCCCCAACACGGAATCGTACCAGTTCGATCCGATCGGCAGCCGGAGCGGTTCGTATGTGTTTCACCAGCTCTACGGCTCGCTCCCGATGTTCGAGGTGCAGCTGGAGCTGCTGGAGAAGGACGGTATCGTCACCTCGTACAAGCAGGGGTATGTGGAGGTGCAGTCCGAGGGCGTGCAGAAGGAGCAGAGCGTCATCTCGCCGTATATCGTACTGGCGAGCCTGATCGAGAACTATTTGCCCCCCGGCTCGGTCATTACCGGAGTGCGTCTCGGGTATCACGGGCAGGTGTACAATTCGCAGACGATGTATATGGTGCCATCCTGGCGCGTGTCGGTTAGCGGAGGCGATCCCTACTTTATCCATGCGATCAACGGTGCGGTGGAGGCCCCGCAGAATAAAAGACCTTAGCCGCTCTCAAGCGGCATAAGGCGTGCAACAGATCTTATTTCAATAGAGTTTACTAGTGCAAGCAGATTAGGAGAACAGAACAACATGGGCATACAATTTACCATACTCGGAAGCGGCTCTACGGGCAATGCGACCGTCGTCGCGACAGAAGAGGGCAAGGTGCTGATCGATGCGGGGCTTAGCGCCAAGAAGGTCGAGCAGCTGCTCAAGGAGCGCGATATGTCGCTCTCGGAGATCGATGCCATCCTGATCACTCATGAGCATGCCGATCATATCAAGGGGCTGGGGGCGATCGCGCGCAAGTACGACTTGCCAGTCTACGCCAATGAGAAAACCTGGGAAGCGCTGGAGCGCCACATCGGGGAGATCGCCGAGTCGAACAAGTGCGTCATGCAGACCGGAGAGGTACGCGAGTTCGGCTCCTTGCAGGTGGAATCCTACGGCATCTCGCATGATGCGGCGGAGCCGGTAGGCTACTGCTTCTATCATGAGGAGCAGAAGCTGAGCGTGGCTACCGATCTCGGCTATATGAGCTCCAAGGTGAAGGAGAAGGTGCGCGACAGCGATGTGCTCGTGCTCGAATCGAATCACGATATCGACATGCTGCGCGTGGGGCGCTATCCCTGGAACATCAAGCGCCGCATCTTGAGCGACGTCGGCCATTTATCCAATGAGGCGGCGGGAGAAGCGATGCTGGACATCGTCTCCGAGCGCACGAAGCGCGTATATTTGGCTCACTTGAGCCGGGACCATAATTTGATGGATTTGGCCAGGCTTACGGTGAATAACATCATAGAAGACCGACTGGAGGAGGACGACCACCGCGCGAAGCTGATGGATACGTACCACGACCGGGCTACCGCCTGGGACCGGCTGGGCGAGGAATAGACCGGGCGCGCGCCCGGTTCCTTACGTAGGCTTAGCCGTCGTTGTCGTTGTTGTGGTTGGTGTAGATGTAGGTGTCGGTGCAGATGCAGATGCAGATGTATCACTGTGGCTCCATTCGGCGGCGTCCAGCTGCTCGAGCAGGCGGGCTTTGTCGGCGATCTCTTGCATGGACAGCAGCCCCTTCTCCTGCATCAGCTCCAGCATGGCCGTCAACAGCAGGGTACAGCGGTATTGATGATCCTGCAGGTCGGCAAGCTTGCCGATCCAGGCGATCTCGTCGAGATGGGAATGCATGCGGTTCGTGGACATGGGAATCATCCTTCCTTCCGGCTTTGCGGAACGGTATGCTTTTATTCTAGTCGGATTCGGCGCCATCTATTCCTATATTTTTTAGTTTCGGAGATTCGTAGTTTTCGGTTAAAATGAGGGTAACCAATACAACAGGCACGAGTCGCTTGGTGACAGGCGCCGTACAAGGGGGCAGCGGCGGTGAGTTTATTTGATGACGATTTCTATTCGACAAAAATGTCCCCGAGGGAAGCATGGCGTCTTCCGGCACGCGGACCGCTTGGTCTCGGGAATCTGCCGCGTTGGGCGATTCCAGCCGCCGGCGGCGCGCTCTTGATCGCCACGCTCCTGGCCGTATGCAGCGTCGGCATGTCTGCCGATCCCCAGCAGGAGGCGGTAGCTGCGATAGCCCGCCCTTCTTCGGGGCAGGGCTCAGGAGGCAGCGGCGGTCCAGGA
The DNA here is from genome assembly GCF_009846885.1 of Paenibacillus puerhi. Taxonomy (GTDB): domain Bacteria; phylum Bacillota; class Bacilli; order Paenibacillales; family NBRC-103111; genus Paenibacillus_G; species Paenibacillus_G puerhi. Next base: position 5,303 of record NZ_WUWM01000038.1, on the reverse strand, counting down.
CCTTATGGGCTGCCGGGAGCCGCTTCCTCAGGCGCTGGCGAGAGGCAGATGAGCGACACCGTCGTAGGCGCGGCCGCCCAGGTATGGCCTGCGGTAGTCAGCATTCTGGGCACCGGCATGGAAGGGGAGAAATCGTCATCATCCCGACCCGATGCGATGGGGCTGGGCTCCGGTGTTATTTTCTCCCGGATGGAGGATAAGGTAAGGATCGTCACGAATAACCATGTGGTTGAGGGGTTCAATCAGCTGGATGTGATCACGCTGACGGGCGAACGCCGCAAGGCTACCCTGCTCGGACGCGATCAGATAACCGATCTGGCGGTGCTTGAGATTGACGGCAGCGGGATCAAGCAGATCGCGGAATTCGGCGACTCGGATGCGCTTCAGCCTGGCGAGACGGCTATCGCCGTCGGTAACCCGCTGGGCGTAGGCTTCGCCCCTACGGTGACGAAGGGCATTATTAGCTGGCCCAAGCAGACGATTCCGGTAACGCTAGGCCGTGAAGGCGAGCTGGACTGGGAGATGGAGGTCATCCAGACCGATGCGGCCATTAATCACGGAAACAGCGGAGGCGCGCTCGTCAACCTGGACGGCAAAGTCGTCGGGATCAATACGCTCAAGGTCGCCGGCTCGGGCGTAGAGGGACTGGGCTTCGCGATCCCGATCAATCAGGCGAAGCCGATCATCGAGTCGCTGATCAAGGAGCAGAAGATCAAGCGACCGTATATCGGCGTAGTCACGCAGAACCTGCAGGGGCTCAAGGGGATCGAGGATCTGAAGCTGCCGAAGGACGTGAGGCAGGGTATTCTGATTGTCGAGGCAACGGGACCGGCTAAGGACGCGGGGTTGAAGGGGAGCGACGTGATCGTCGAGCTGGATGGCAAGCCGGTGGACAGCACCCTGTCACTGCGCAAGTATATCTACAATGCCAAGAAGATCGGCGACAAGCTGGCGATTACGTTTTACCGGGCAGGGAAGAAGCAGACGGTGAATGTGACGCTGGAGGAGCTGAAGGACCGCTGAGGATTGGGACTCAAGTCTGAGTTGTGGGACGTGGCTCATTAGGGTAAACTAGAAAGGCGCCATATGGCAGCAGCCGGTGTGTGAGGGTACTTCGCACGTCGGTCAAAGTCTGCACAGGAGCGAATAGGTTTGGAAAAAAGGGGTCTCGTTTATGTATGTAGTTTGTAAAGAGCACTTGGAATTGGCAATCGATATGTTCGTCGACGAATATGAGGAAGCGCCGGATATCGTCGATCTGGAGCAGGTTACATTCAGCGACTGGACGCCTCCGTCTACTTGCGAACGGTGTAAGGAAGCGGGACGGTTTCTGGTTGTATAATAGGCAAGCGGGAGAGAGGGTCGGGGACGGCCTTCTTTTTTGTTGAGACCACGATGTTGCACGTGGAACTATTTGGGATTTTATTGAAAAGGAGATAAGCGCCAATGCACATACAGATCGTCGCCGTCGGCAAATTGAAGGAATCCTATCTCGTGCAGGGTATCGCCGAGTATGCCAAGCGGCTTGGCCCCTATGCCAAGCTGCAGCTGGTTGAGGTGCCCGACGAGCGGGCACCCGAATCCATGAGCGCCGCGGAGGAGGCGCAGGTGAAGCAGCGGGAGGGCGAGCGCCTGCTCAGCCATCTGCGCAGCGATGCCTTCGTCGTCGCGCTCGCCATCGACGGCCGCCCGCTGTCCAGCGAGGAGCTGTCGCGGCAGCTGCAGGACCTGGCCACCTATGGGCGCAGCCATGTGGCCTTCGTGATCGGCGGCTCGCTGGGGCTCGCCCCCGAGGTCCTGGCGCGCGCGGACCTGAAGCTGTCGTTCGGGCGGATGACGCTGCCGCATCAGTTGATGCGGTTAGTGCTGGTGGAGCAGGTTTATCGGGCGTTTAAGATTATGAGGGGGGAACCGTATCATAAGTAGGGCGAAGCAGCAGCGAGAATAAGAAAGTATTCGAGTGCAAGAGAACAAATGAAGTGCAGGGGGTAGTTCAGATTATGCAGGAGCCCGATAAAATTTATAACACTGCGGTCGAAGCCACTCTTGAAGTGATCGGAGGCAAGTGGAAGCCGGTTATTTTGTTTCATCTCACGTTCGGAAAAAGGCGTAATGGCGAATTGAAGCGCCTGATGCCTGCCATAACGCAAAAAGTGCTGACTCAGCAACTAGGTGAACTAGTAGATGATGGAATCGTATACCGTATTTCTTATAATCAAGTGCCGCCGAAAGTCGAATATGAGCTGACGGTCTATGGCTGGAGCCTGAAAGAAATCCTTCATCTTATGTGCAGATGGGGCGATACGCATATTGAAAAGGTATACGGCGATAGGGGAATCGTGTTGTTCGAACCGCCGCAATCGGACGAATGAGATAAAAAACCGGTCCCTGGATATAGGAGCCGGTATGACGAGTTTACCCTTAAGTTATGGAATTACCTTACGCTGGCGGAATTGTTCAAAGATGTTCATAAACATCTTTTCCGTATCGACGAAATCATGGAAGCCGAAACGGCGAGATTTCGAGCTATCGGAGAAAAAGTCGTAATCCCAAGAGAACACGAAGTCCCCGAACCGCCAGGAAGAAACGTCCTTATAACTATTCCGCATTAAATCATATTTCTCCACCATAGAGTTCCATAGCGCTTCCTTGTCAGCCATGACTACCTCTAAAGACATCGGTAACGGAGGGGCGGTCTCGAGTTCGAAAAATGAAGCGATCTTCGGCCAAAGCTCGTTCCATCTGAACAAGTCGCCGTTCGTAATGTTAAATGCCTGATTTGCGCAGCGTTCATCGGTCGCCGCCCAGACTGTTGCGCGAGCCAGCAAGTTAGCATCGGTCATTTCAAGCAGGCTGTTATAAGCGCCAGGCTTCCCGGGAAAACGAAGCGGCAGGCCAAGCTCCTTGGACATGGAAGCATAAATAGCGATAACCATTGCGAGGTTCATCGGGTTACCCAATGCAAACCCGCTAACGACTGACGGGCGAAGGGCCGACCAGGTCCATCCGGTTCCTGGCTGACGTTGTTCAAGGAATTGCTGTTGGTCGATATTGAACTCGGGAGGCATATGGTTGGCATCCGTCTCCCGTGCCGGCGTTTTGAATGGGCCGAGATGTGCGCCGTATACTTTGTAGCCTTGCATCAGACTGATATGCGCAAGGTTTGGGGCAATCGGTTCGATCACATTGACCACGTTTACAAGCATGGCTAAGTTGGGCGGAACCAGTTCGGCCCATGTAGGGCGATCTTGATAAGCGGCATAGAAGATATGTGTGACTGTGGTTAGATTGCCTAGTTTCGCTAAGGTATCCTCTTCGTTAAGTAGGTCTGCCGCCACATATCGTAACCGGCCGGCATCCTCACCGCCACGTCGTGAAACGCCAATGATATTCCATTCGGGGAGCGTTATCAGATAGTCGATGAGATTTCGTCCGATCACTCCGTTAGCTCCAACGACAAGAGCAGTTTTATTTACTTTCATTTCATCTGGTTCCATAAAACATTCCTCCTCTTTTACCGTTAGTATGAGCTGGAGGAGAACTGGAGAAAAGTACGCACTTTGAACTCATATAGTTACTTGAAAGTAACATTTGGGACATGAGGGACATATTTTTGGGAAACACGCAGCTTTTTCGCCGTTATGACAGTTAAGCTGAACCCTATCACAAGTAGGGCGAATTTTTTAGGATTTAGGCGCAGATAGCGACTGTAAAACATGCTAGAGCTATTATTGCTGAAAACAAATAGCCCCTACAGCGGTTTAACCGCGAAGGGGCTGATGAAGTTCTTCCTGTAAGTTAAATAAAACCGCCATTGGCGCGAAGTGTTTGCCCCGTCACCCACTGCGATTCTTCGCTCGCAAGAAAGAGGACGACAGCTGCAATGTCTTCGGTTTCCCCGAGACGGCCGAATGCGTTCATCTTGGCAAGCCCTTGGATTTGTTCCGGCGTTTTGCCGACCGTAAAGAGCTCGGTATTGACAGGACCGGGCGCTACGGCATTAATCGTGATATTTCTCTTTCCAAGCTCTTTTGCCAATTGACGTTTGAATTGTTCGACGGCTCCTTTGGAGCCAGCATACAGACTATAGGCTGGGAACATTTGGCCCGTCACAGAAGTGGAGAAGTTGATGATGCGGCCATTTGATTCTAGATGCTTGGCCGCAAGTTGACATGAAAAGTAGGTCCCTTTGACATTAATCGCAAACAGCTGATCGAAATCCGCTTCCGTAATATCGCCAATAGGTTTGGTAATGACAATTCCTGCATTATTGACAACAATATCAAGCTTTCCAAACGTTTGAAGGGTTTCTTGATAGAGTCTCTCTAACTCGCTCAATCGACTGATGTCGGCCTGAATCGCCGTCGCCTCTCCGCCGTTTCTTTTTATGTCCTGTACGACCTCTGCCGCCTGCTCCGAACGGTTCGCATAATTGATGACCACCTTCGCGCCATGATGTGCTAAATTTTCGGCTATCGTCCTGCCGATTCCTCTGGACGCTCCGGTGATCAAGGCAACTTTGCCGGCAAGCTTCTTATCCATTTCTGCTATCTCCTTTTCTGAGGCGTTAAGCAATTGGGTAATCCATAACGACGATCCCTTCAACAAATGGGCCAATGGATTGCAATAAATTTTGATGCAGGGGGTGCTGATTATAATCCCGGCAAGCCTGCTGATTTTCAAAAGTAACTCGAATGCCCAACGTATAACCCTGCTTATGCTCTACTTCCTCCGTAACGTTAATTCCGGCGCTTATATCGGCAATACCCGGAATCTCATCTTTAAAGGCAAGCACACTCTTCACTACATCTTCTTGTTGGTCAGTTGAAAAATTGGAATTGAGCTTCAACAGTACAATATGCTCGAACATCTATTCTCCCTCCAAGGTTTCTGATTTTAGTTAGCTCTGCAGCTGCTTCAATTGGGATTGTTCCTTCATCCATTTCACGAAATTGTCGGCTACGAGATCAAGGTACTGTATCGTAGGTTCGTCCGTCAGTTCGCCCTTCTCATTGATCTTTTCATGAACCAGGCCGATGTACGCTTCATTTCCAGGCAAAAGCGGCGAGGAGATACCGGAAGAGAACAGAATGTCTCGCAGATGGCCCTGCGCTTTGACAGATCCCAACAATCCCATGGAAGATCCCACGATCCACGAAGGCTTCCCGATCATGACGTAAGCGTCTAACAAGAAGGTGTATTCCAACTCAGTCTAGATTTTGAGACAATTCCGTTAGAGTAGTCGTTGGAGTTTTTCGACTCTACTCGAAAAACTCTAATGGGAGTGTGTCCAATTGCAAACT
>NZ_WUWM01000037.1 GCF_009846885.1 Paenibacillus puerhi | reverse complement strand
GTTAGTAAGACCCCTTGTAGACGACGAGGTTGATAGGTTCGGGGTGGAAGCGCGGCAACGCGTGTAGCTGACGAATACTAATCGGTCGAGGGCTTATCCAAATAAGCTAACAGCATTCAGCATGCTTTCATTTCGCATCCAGTTTTCAGGGAATAATAAGTACCCTTCATTCAACGAGAGTTGAGTTAAGGGTTTTTGGTTTTTTCGGGAACGGAAAGGTTTGAGGGAAATATAAATAAAAAAGCAAGATATTCTTGCTTATTGAGCATAGCAAGAGGTATCTCGCTCGTTGATTTTCATCAGGCCGGCCGCACGATGTCTGCGCAGTAGAAAGAGCAGAAGGAGCCGGGGGAGAAGGATCCATACATGGAGGAACACGGAAAATAACAAGAGGCGATCGCCGATCCAAGGATACAGGCACGCAAGGACGAGCAGCCCTACCCAGAACAGTTGGCTGTGCAGGCGTCCTACTTTGGAAAGAGAGATGTAGGAGGCGGGTGCATAACCGAACCAGGGCAAGCGCAGTGACCAGCGCCATGAACGGGGGACGTAGCTTTCTTTAATCTGAAGCAGAAGGCGCAGGAAGATCGCATGAAAGACGGGGACCCCGAATAATACCAAGCCGAAGGGCAAGGGATCGATCAGGAGCAGGGCGCCAATCCAGGCAAGCACCGTACATAGCCAGTACGCGTAATGCATGAGCGGCTTATGGTGAATTCTTTTTAACAAACGGTAGTTGTAAATGGTCGAGTTTTTGGATAGCGATCGCTCGACAGCATGCCTCGTCATATATGGAATCACCCAGTAATCGTAGTGTTGTACATTTCCTATATCGGTTGTCCGCCCGGAATTATGAAGATATTTTGCACCGGATAAGCTCTACGAACATAAAAATAGTTTAGAGATGTTTATTCTTGAGAGAATCGGACATACTGATAGAAAAGAAGATTCGAGGTGAAGACTGCATGAGCGAAACATTGCAGAACGAATGGACACCTTCTTGCATGATCTGCGGACAACAGAAGGAAAATGGCATCATGATCATATCAGAATTCATTTGCGAGGATTGCGAGAAGGAAATGGTAAGGACGGACGTCAGCGACATCAAGTATCCATTCTTCATTCATCAAATGAAGCAGATCTTATATAAAAAGAATGCATAACGCCTCTCTCCATCTTTAGGCTCCTCTTTATCCCAAGAAGGGATGGAAGAGGAGTTTTTAGTTTGGTACAATACAGCTTGTCGAGCTTTCGATAGATGATGTGAGAAATGAGGACTTAGGGATGGGTTCAGGGTCTGCACAAGCACCTTTATTCGAGGCGATGTTGGCGTATCATAGTCGTACGTTAGGGCGCTTTCATGTGCCTGGGCATAAGGCGCGGCCAGAGATGCTCGGACAAGGCGCCTCGTTCTACGAGAGACTGCTGGCTCTGGATGTTACAGAGCTTCCGGGATTGGATGACCTGCATCATCCCGAGGAAGCGATAGAGGAGGCCCAGCGGCTTGCCGCGGCATGCTTTGGGGCGGAGGAAACGTATTTCCTGGTGAACGGCAGCACTGTCGGCAACCAGGCGATGATTGCAGCGGTATGCGAGCCTGGGGATCTGCTGCTGGTTCAGCGCGATGCTCATAAGTCTGTCATTCACGGGTTGATGCTAGCTGGGGCTAAAGCTGTGTTTGTACATCCGCGCGTGGATGAACAGACGGGCCTGCGCACCGGATTAGCTGTAGAGGACGTGGAGGAGGCGCTAAGAAGGTATCCTTCCGCGAAGGGGCTAGTAGCTACCTGCCCTTCCTACTATGGCATGGGCCCCGATCTTAAGTCTATGGCCGATCTGCTGCATGCGCAGCGTAAATGCTTGCTCGTGGATGAAGCGCACGGCGCTCACTACGGCTTTCATCCTAAGCTTCCTGGATCTGCGCTTTCTTGCGGTGCCGATGTGTCGGTCCAGTCTACCCATAAAATGCTGTCGGCGCTGACCATGGGGTCGATGCTTCATGTACAAGGCCCGCTTGTCAATCGCACAGCCTTGCGTCGGGCTCTCGGTATGCTGCAAAGCTCCAGCCCATCTTATTTGATCATGGCAAGTCTGGACTTGAGCCGCTGTTACTTGCAAGAGCGGGGAGCTAATGCACTGGACGAGGCACTTGAAGCTATAAGCAAATGGAGAGAGCAGTTGGCTTTAAGACCTCGCTGGGGTTTGGTCTGCGCAACAGGCGAATATGAGATGGATCCCTTTAAGCAAGTGCTGTATGATAACACAGGACAGTTAAACGGATACGAGCTTAAAGCTGAGCTAGAGCGTTACGGCTGTTATCCCGAGATGGCCGATGCCGATCACGTCGTATTGGCATTCAGCCTTGCCAGCCGGCAGCAGGACGTGGATCGGCTGCTTGAAGCTTTAGACCGGATACAGGGGAAGATCGGGGATGAATGCCGGCTGGAGTCAGGCAGTCGGCAGGAGAACCGGCGAGAGGCCGACTTGTTCCAGCTCCAGGAGAGGATCTCGGAGCCTGTCTCCTTTACGTTCGGCACGATCCATGATAAGGTCGAGGCTTATTCTTATATCGCTTTAGACGCCTGCGAGGGGCATGTGGCGGCGGAGATGATCGTGCCCTATCCGCCGGGTATTCCGCTGCTATATCCAGGAGAGCGGATAACACCACAGACAGCGGCCAGCCTTCGCCGGTTGGCAGCGTCGGGCGCTCATTTTCAAGGCCACAATATTACGGGGCTTGGGACGGTACCGGTACAAACATTTCATGGACAGAATAGGGGACACTATTGTGAATAAAGGATTTTTTATTACCGTTGAGGGCGGAGAGGGCGCAGGGAAGACAACAGCTATCGCCTCCATTTTGGCTGAGATTCGTGAGCAGGGGCTTGAGCCTATAGCTACGAGGGAGCCTGGGGGCATAGCGATCGCGGAGCAAATTCGAGCCATTGTTTTGGACAACCGCCATACCGCGATGGATAGTCGCACCGAGGCGCTTTTGTATGCGGCAGCCCGCAGGCAGCACTTGAGCGAAAAGGTCATTCCGGCTCTGGAATCAGGACGTGTGGTGGTATGCGACCGATTTATCGACAGCAGTCTCGCGTATCAGGGCTACGCCCGTGGGCTCGGGATGGACGAAGTCTTTGCTATTAACAAATTTGCGATTGAGGGTTGGATGCCGGACCTTACGCTATACCTGGATGTGAGCCCGGAGGTCGGGCTCGCGCGCATCCGCTCGGACCGTAATCGGGAGTTAAACCGTCTCGACCTGGAAGCGCTGCAGTTTCATCAGAAGGTTCGCGACGGGTATGAGGAGGTGCTCCGCCGCTATTCCGAACGGGTACAACGGATAGATGCGGAGCAAGCTCCGGACAAGGTTGCTTCGCAAATTAGGCGGATCGTGAACCAATGGCTTCGGGGGCGCGTATAATATCAAGAACTTTTGGATTTTAAGCAGACGTTTCCTATATTAATGAAGGAATTTATCACGTGCTTGTCAAATTATATAAGAGTAGGCGGAAAACGTATCCTTGACTAAGGGGGCTGGATGTATGAAATTGGTAATTGCAGTCGTCCAGGATAAAGATAGCAATCGATTATCGAATGCATTGGTTAAAGAGGGCTTTCGCGCAACAAAGCTGGCCAGTACCGGCGGATTTCTACGTGCGGGCAATACGACGTTTTTGATCGGCACGGAAAATGAACGCGTAAGCGAAGCGCTGCAGGTCATTAAAGCGAATTGCAAGATTCGCGAACAGATGGTGACCCCAGTATCCCCCATGGGCGGAACGACGGATTCTTACATTCCGTTTCCGGTCGAGGTTCAAGTTGGGGGAGCTGCGGTATTTGTGCTTCCGGTCGAACGGTTCGAACATTTCTAGAGAAGAGGTCGGAGCCGCGTGAAAATAAACCCGGGATGGCGTCCAGTCGGCAAGGAATGGGTACGCAGCGAGAATTCATCTTCCCAGCAGCTTCAGCAAAAATCATTTCAGGATATGATGCAGCATCAAGACGAGCGGGCCACCCGGGAGCAGCTCCAGCGCATGCTGGACCAGATCGACCAGCAAGGACAAAGATTGGCCAAATCGATGACGGTCAGGGAGCTGCGTCAGTATAAGCTGATGGTGAAGAGCTTTCTGGAGGAAACGGCCCGCCGGGGGGTACAGCTTCGGGAAACACGCGGCTGGGACCGCAGAGGACGCTCCAAGCGCTACAAGCTGCTGGAAGAGCTGGATACGGAGCTGCTTGGCCTGGCTGATGACCTGCTCGAAAGCGAGCAGGGCCGGATTGATTTGCTGCAGAAAATCGGAGAAATACGCGGGATGCTGATCAACCTGTTTTTCTAGAAAAACGGTCGTCATGCGTCCTCTTGGGATAAAGGAAAGGAAATTGAGCATCATGTCTTTTCAATCGGTCATCGGACAAGAACGCGTCAAGCAGATGCTTCAGACAAGCATTCGTACGGACAAGGTATCGCATGCTTATATCTTTACGGGACCTGCCGGCTCCGGTCGGCGAGCTATGGCCAAAGCCTTCGCGATGGCCTTATACTGCAAGGTATTGCCGGATGATGCGTGCGGGGAATGTCTGGAGTGCAGGAAGGTGGAGCACGGGAACCATCCGGATCTCCACTGGGTGGTACCGGACGGCGCATCTATTAAAATTGAGCAGATCAGAGAGCTGCAGAAGCAGTTTGCCTATCGCTCGACAGCATCCGGGATCAAGATGTACGTGCTGGAATCGGCGGATCGGATGACGACCCAGGCCGCCAACAGCTTACTAAAATTTCTCGAGGAACCGGCCTCGCAGGTGGTAGCCGTTCTGATTACAGATAATGGACAGGCCCTGCTTCCGACGATCCGTTCCAGGTCGCAATGGGTACCATTCCTTCCGATGGCCCGGAGCCGGATGCAGGATCTGCTGCTAGCCGAAGGACAAGCTCCTCTGCTTGTACAAGCGGCCGTCCATCTGGCGGCTGGACCGGAGGCGGCACGGGACATGATTCAAGGAAATGGGTTTGCAGAGATTCGAAACCTAGTGATACAATTGACAAAGGAGAGCTTGTCCCGCTTGCCTGCCGCGCTGCTGATTTCTCAGCAGAAGCTGCTGAAGGGCGAGCTTAGCGACAAGATTGGGCTTTGGCTCGACATGCTCATTCTATGGCTGAAGGATATGGTTCAGCTCGGAACAGGACGTCGGGAGGAGCTTGTATTCTCCGACCAAATCGATTGGATGGCCCGGGAGGCGCTTAGCCGTCCGCCCGAGCATTGGATCGCTTGTATGGAGCAAGCGATCGAGACGCAAAAGAGATTGCGGTTTCATGCCAATCCCCAGCTCACGCTGGAACACATATTGATACAGCTTAAGGGGGTGTAGGATTGTTCTCCGTTGTAGGGGTCCGCTTCAAAAAAGCGGGTAAAATTTATTATTTCGATCCCAGCGATCTGCCGGTCGATCCCGATAGCTCGGTTATCGTCGAGACGGCCCGAGGTGTCGAGTACGGTAAAGTCGTCATCGGACGCAGAACGGTGGGCGAGAGTGATGTGGTGCTGCCGCTGAAGAAGGTGATCCGAATTGCGGACCATCAGGATGCGCAGCTTGTTGAGGATAATAAGCAGGCGGCGAAGCATGCATTTGCCGTATGCCAGGAAAAGATTAAGGATCACCAGCTCCGAATGAAGCTGGTCGATGTTGAATATACATTCGATCGCAATAAAATTATTTTTTATTTTACAGCCGAAGGACGGGTCGACTTCCGGGAGCTGGTGAAGGATCTGGCCAGCGTCTTCCGTACCCGGATCGAGCTTCGTCAGATCGGTGTAAGGGACGAGGCCAAGATGCTGGGGGGAATTGGCCCATGCGGCCGAATCCTGTGCTGCTCTTCCTTCCTGGGAGACTTCGAGCCGGTCTCGATCAAAATGGCTAAGGATCAAAATCTGTCCCTTAATCCGACGAAGATATCGGGACTATGCGGCCGATTGATGTGCTGCTTGAAATATGAGCATGATAATTATGAAAGCGCCAAGGACGATCTTCCTCGTGTAGGCAGCGAAGTGGTGACCTCATTCGGCAATGGACGTCTCGTTTCGCTGAACGTCGGGGAGCGCATGGCTAAAGTACAAATATTCGATTTGAAAAAAGTGATGGATCTACCGTTAGATGATGTGGTAGAGCACCACTAAGCAAGCGCCCGGAAGTAGGGGAACGGCTCCCAGCGGAGTAGAGGTGATGTCAATCGTGGTGAAACGGGATATTTTCGTGCAAATCGACCAAATGGAAGAGCAAGTGGGCTCGTTCTATGCGGAGCTTGGCCAGATGAAGCAGCATGTGATTGAATTGCTTGAAGAGAATAAGCGGCTAAGTATAGAAAACAGCCAGCTGCGAAAGCTGTTAAAGAAAGAGGCCGGTCCGGCTGCTCCGGCTGTGGTTCGCCTTCAACAAGAATTGATAGGACCGAAGGAATCGGCCGGTGAAGGACTGGATAACCTGGCACGGATCTATCAGGAGGGCTTTCATATCTGCAATGTGAATTACGGACATTTGCGGACGGAAGGCGATTGTTTGTTCTGCATGTCATTTCTGAATAAATAAGAATGCCAGCCGTAGGGAGGAGCAACTTCTCTACGGTTTTTTTGGAAGCTAAGAGGAGTTGTCTGCGTGGAAGCTGTACCGATATTTGACAGAGAACGAATAGATGATTTGTTAACTCAAGACTTAAAAATTATACAGAGCGACGACGTATTCAGCTTCTCGCTGGATGCGGTTCTGCTGGCGCGGTTCTGCTCTCTTCCGCAGCGGGGCCGAATCATGGATCTGTGTACGGGCAATGGCGTGATCCCGTTACTGCTGACGACAAGAACGAAGGCCCAGATCACGGCCATCGAGATTCAGGACAAGCTTGCGGAGATGGCCCGGCGCAACGTCAGGCTCAATGGGCTGGAGAATCAAATCGACATCCGGCATGGCGACCTACGTCAAGCTCTGGAGGAAGTGGGGCACGGCTTGTTCGATGCCCTCACTGTTAATCCTCCTTATCTGCCCGTCCCAAACGGGGATCAAAACCTCAATGAGCATTTTGCGGCGGCTCGCCACGAGCTGTTCTGCACGCTGGAGGACGTGATCCGGGTCAGCAGCCGGCTTGTTCGAACTGGCGGCAAGGTTGCGATGGTGCATCGTCCAAGTCGTTTGGTCGACATTTGCTTCCTGATGCGGCAGTACCGGATTGAACCGAAGCGTATCCGCTTCGTGCACCCGCGAGCAGATCAAGAAGCGAATATGGTGCTTATCGAAGGAATGCGGGATGGCAAGCCGGAGCTGAGGACATTGCCTCCGCTTATTGTGTATAAAAATCAGACGGAGTACAGCGATGAACTGGCGGATGTGTATTTTGGCCGCCGGTTGACGTTGGAGCACGACCCCGACACTTACTAAGCAAAGGAACCGATAAGCGTGAATATACAAAAAAGCTATAGTGAAGCGCAGCCGACTGGCCGGCTTTATCTGGTGGGGACGCCCATTGGCAATCTGGAGGATATGACCTACCGGGCCGTACGTATTCTGCGCGAGGTCAAGTGGATCGCGGCTGAGGACACCAGGCAGACGCGCAAGCTGCTTTCGCACTTCGAAATATCCACGAGGCTCGTCGCTTACCATGAACACAACAAACAGGCGAGCGGACCCGAGCTGATCCGGTTATTGACAAGCGGAGCCGATATCGCGCTGGTCAGCGATGCGGGATTGCCCGCGATCTGCGATCCGGGAGTCGACCTGGTTCGGCTGGCTATTGAAGCGGACGTGCCGGTCATTCCCATTCCGGGCGCGAATGCAGCCTTGTCCGCTCTCATTATATCCGGGCTGCCGACGGACCGATTCACGTTCGTGGGCTTTCCCCCCCGGGAGGCGAAGCCCATGCAGCAGGAGCTGGCCGGATGGAAAAGGGAAAGCGGAACGATCGTCGGCTATGAATCGCCTCACCGCATCGTCAAGAGCTTGAAGCGGATGGCTGAGACTTTAGGAGAGGATAGGGAGCTGTGCTTGGTACGGGAGCTGACCAAGAGGTATGAAGAGGCGATTCGGGGGACTATCCGCGAATGCTTGGAGTATCTGGAGGAGAACCCGCCCCAAGGGGAATATTGCTTTATTTTGCAAGCGGGGAGCTCAGAAGAAGAGCAGGCGGATACGTGGTGGAGCGGGCTTACTCCGCAGGCTCATGTCGACAAGTACGAAGCGGAGGGGCATGAACGCAAGGAAGCGATCAAGCTCGCCGCGCAGGATCGGGGGCTGCCGAAGCGGGAGCTTTATAATGAATTGCATCGTGAGCGTTAATGGGTCTAATTCGGCCCAAAAAAAGTCCCTGATTCGGGAAAAGCCCGACTCAGGGATCAAGAGGAGATATGAAAAAGGTTAGAATTACCATAGTTAAATTTGCTATCTCTATTATAACCTATTTTTTTTATTTTGTCACAGGTATTGGCATCTCGGATAAACATTCGTGACAAACGATTTTTCCCTTAAAATAGGATACATTCTCGGCGTTGCTGCAGAAAATACAGGCAGGCTCGTATTTTTTCAACATGATTCTTTCGCCGTCCACATAAATTTCCAAGGCGTCTTTCTCGCCGATACCAAGCGTTCTGCGCAGTTCAATGGGAATAACAACACGACCCAGTTCGTCGACCTTTCTAACAATACCTGTAGATTTCATCATAATAAAATTCCCCTCTCTCAGAAGTCCGTTTAAACTATTGGTGTAGCGGAATAAAAAAAATTATCGTCATGTTTCGACATATTTCTTTATACATATGATACCAACCATTCCCAAAATAGTCAACCTAAAATTACAGATTTTCATTGCACATTTAGACGTGTTTGATAGACCGGGCCAGGCCTGAAGTCAGCGCACCCGGCCGCTGCTGGAGAGCATGATCGTTTGCGTTGGAATGAAAGCCGATTGCCTACTGTTGCAAGCGAAAGGGGGGGCTATTCCATCAAACATTTTTGGAAGAAATGAACAAACATTATTCGACAGGCCCTTGGATAAAAAAATGATTTTGTCGAAATGCTTAATGATTTTTTATAAAGGAGGCGTTACTATGAGTTATCCCTTACAGGAAGAGAAGGTATTTAAAGATCCGGTTCATAAATATATTTATGTGCAGGATCAGACGATTTGGGATCTCATCAATACGCGGGAGTTTCAACGGCTGCGCCGTATCCGCCAGCTCGGCACCTGCTTCCTGACGTTCCATGGCGCCGAACACAGCCGGTTCTCCCACTCGCTGGGCGTCTACGAAGTGACGCGTAAGATTATTTCGCAGTTCGAACGCAACCAATACGAAGACTGGCCGAAAGATGAGCGGCTGCTGTGCCTGTGCGCGGCGCTGCTGCATGATGTGGGGCATGGGCCCTTCTCTCATTCTATTGAGAAAACGTTCGGCGCGCATCATGAGGAGTGGTCCTGCCGCATCGTGCTTGGCGATACGGAGGTCAACGAGGTGCTGAGGCGCGTCTCTCCGACATTTCCCCAGGAAGTAGCCGGCGTAATCGCCAAAACCTATCGCCAAGAGATTGTAGTGAGCCTCGTCTCCAGTCAATTGGATGCGGACCGGATGGACTACCTGCTCAGGGATGCTTATTTTACCGGTGTCAACTACGGAACTTTCGATCTGGAGCGCATCCTGCGGGTCATGAGGCCCTACAAGGGGCATATTGTCGTTAAGGATAGCGGGATGCACGCCGTCGAGGATTACCTCATGTCTCGGTATCAGATGTATTGGCAGGTTTACTTCCATCCCGTTACCCGTAGCGCCGAGATAACCCTGCACAAGATTTTTCAAAGAGCCAAGCACCTGTATGAGGAGGGCTTCCTGTTCCGATCGCTGCTGAAGCCGCTGCCTGCCCTGTTTGAGCGCAAGCTGACGTGTGACGAATATTATTTGCTGGATGAAGCGTTCATGCAAACGACATTGATGCAGTGGACGATGGAGGAAGATCCGATATTATCCGACTTGTGCTGCCGTTTTCTGCAGAGACGCTTGTTCAAGTACGTGACGCTAGAAATCTTGGATGTAGGACTGCTGGAGCGGCTCCGCGAGCAGCTGGCGGCTATCGGCATCGATCCGGTTTATTACCTGGAGGTGGACTTCCCCTCGGATCAGTCCTATGACGTCTACCGTCCGGGCGAGCAGGATGAGAAGCTGCCGATTCTTTTGCTCGACTCCCAGGAACAGCTAACCGAAATCTCGCATAGATCCGAAATTGTTCGTTCGATCAGCGGCATCCAGATGGGGAAATACCACCTGTATTACCCGCGTGATCTGATGTTGAAGCAGCTGCCGGAGCTGAATTCCGAAGTACGGAGGTTATTCGATCTGTAAACCGGCAAATGGTGTTTCTTCTATAAAGAACACGGGCCTGTCCGACTTGAGCGGACTAGCCCGCCAAAATACGACCATCAAAAGGAGAACTTTGTATGTTGATCGACACCCATGCTCATTTGAATGCACCCCAATTCGATGAAGACCGACATGAAGTGATTGCCCGCGCACAGGAAAATGGAATTCGTCGAATCGTGAACGTAGGCTTCAATCAGGAGACGATTCCTACCTCGCTGGCACTTGCCGAGCAGTACGAATTCATTTATTCGACTGTGGGATGGCACCCGACCGATGCCAAGGATATGACGGAAGAGGATCTGGCCTGGCTCGAGTCGCTTTGTTCCCACGATAAGGTGGTCGCCATAGGGGAGATCGGGCTTGATTATTATTGGGACACGTCCCCGAAGGATGTCCAGGATCGGGTGTTCCGGGAACAGATCCGGCTGGCTCGAAGGGTCGGACTTCCTATCGCCATTCATAACCGGGATGCGCATCGTGACGTGGTTCAGACGCTGCGCGAGGAGCAAGCGGCCCAGGTGGGCGGAGTGATGCACTGCTACTCGGGCAGCTGGGAAACGGCTAAAATGTGTCTGGACATGAATTTCTATATTTCCTTCGGAGGGCCCGTCACGTTCAAAAATGCCAAGCAGCCGAAAGAGGTGCTGGAAAAGGTGCCGCTCGATCGCCTGTTGATTGAGACAGACGCCCCTTATCTGGCTCCACATCCATATCGCGGCAAGAGAAATGAGTCTGCATATGTACGTCTGGTCGCAGAAACGGCAGCGGAAATAAAAGGCATTTCCGTAGAGGAATTAGCGGAAATTACGACCCGAAACGCGATGGAGCTTTTTCGGATGACCTGACCCTCCAAGCCCTAAGAAAACGCATTCACAAACCTAGTTCCATATAACGAATCAAGAAAACGGGAGTAAAAGGAGTGAAAAACTACGTCCCGTCGAGAAATAGATGGGTTTTGATCGCTCAAAAGCGCTAAAAGTGGCAGATTCGAATCAAATTCGCTCTTTTTTTCTCGGTTTGTATACTTTACAACCGAAGCCTCGCCGTCGTACACTCAATAATAACTTCATACGATCATAACATTTCCAACATCGCTGAGTTTCCGTAAGGGAAACGGGGGAACCACATCACGGCCGATCGCTTATCCGATTCCGGGGTGTTTTTTTAGGGGTGAATCCTTGAGCGCACTTGTGCGCAAGAGGTAGGGCGACTCTCAAGTCCGAATCCGTCAGCTAACCTCGTAAGCGTCCAGAGAGAGGTAACGATTGTCGTGTGCTTACATTTTCATTTGGGCCAAATGAAAAAAGTCACGGGAAGGTTCCTCTTCTCCGCTGACTTTTTTGTGTTTCCCCGTCAATGGGATAAATGTCCAAGCACCAAGATGCACCCGAAGGGGGGACGTAGCAGGCAAGTGGCGGCTCTGATGACAGCGGAACAAACGTTGGTAATGTAGTCAAAACAATTTACCATAGTCGCGTCAGACTCTAATCATGCATAACACTCAAAATGGCGAGGCTTTAAGGAGGACCGAACAAGTGGGAGCTGTATCACCTGAGCAAACCCATGAAAGACGATCATCCAGCATGACCTTCGCGTTGCGATGGAAGCATGGAAACTTGCGTATGATAACGATTGGTGTACTTCTTTCATTCGCTATGACTTTCATGTTCTTACTGATGTTACACGGTACGGCCGTTAAGCGCGTATCGCTCGTTGTGGATGGACAGGAACGCACGTTCCAAACCCGTGAAGCTGTCCTGCAACGAATCCTGGATGAGCAAGGCATTGCAGTTAATGATTACGATAGACTTTCCCATGGGCTGGATACGCAGATCAAGTCGGGAGACCGCATTACGATTACGCATTCGACACCGCTGCAGCTAACGGTGGACGG
The DNA here is from genome assembly GCF_009846885.1 of Paenibacillus puerhi. Taxonomy (GTDB): domain Bacteria; phylum Bacillota; class Bacilli; order Paenibacillales; family NBRC-103111; genus Paenibacillus_G; species Paenibacillus_G puerhi. Next base: position 48,092 of record NZ_WUWM01000037.1, on the reverse strand, counting down.
TGAGACCAAAACGGTATACACGGTCGGCAAGACGGTAGCAAGCGCCTTGCAGGAGCTGAATGTAGAGCTCGGCGAGCTGGATAAGGTTGTACCGGCACTGGACAGCGAGCTTGCACCGGAAGATGAAGTTAAAGTGATTCGTGTGAAAAAAGAAGAAGGCGAGCTGCAGGAAGCGATCGCGTTCGAGACCGTCAAGAAAAATGAGCCCCAGCTGTTGAAGGGCAAAGAGCAAGTGGTGCAGGAAGGTCAGGAAGGTCTTCTCGTGAAGAAGACGGAGAAGGTATTTGAGGATGGCGTGCTCGTATCTGAGCAGGTCGTAGAAGAAGCCGTGCATACGGAGAGTAAGCAGCGCATCGTCGCTGTAGGTACGAAAAGTCCGGTTGTTGCTCTGTCCGCCTCTTCCCCGAACGTGGAGGAAGTGACGAAGAACGGCGTTAACTTCGGATACAAACAAGTGATTAAGAATGTTACGCTAACCGCCTATTCGGCTGGGCCGGAATCGACGGGGAAGGATGAGAGCCATCCGCAATACGGCGTAACGTCTTCGGGTGCGAAGGTAACGGAAGGTCGCACGATTGCAGTGGACCCTAAAGTGATCCCGATCGGCTGGTGGGTCTATATCGACGGTCTAGGCTTCCGCCGGGCTGAAGATACAGGCAGTGCTGTAAAGGGGAATAAGATTGACGTCTTCTTCCAGAGTGACAAGTATGCCGAGCGCTTCGGGGTGAAGCGCGGTTATACGGTATACGTCATCGGGCCGAAGAAGCCGTCTGCCGATTAGGAGCTTGCAATTCGGGAAGACTGATGCATATAGATGAACGGATTAAGAAGAGGCGCTCACGCTCTCTTCTTTTTCCATGTTTGCGCGCAGAAAGGACGAACCATTGTGATTAAGGAAATTATCGTGGTAGAAGGCAAGGACGATACGGTCGCGATCAAGCGGGCGGTAGAAGCGGAAACGATCGAAACCGGAGGCTCTGCGATCAATGCTGAGGTCATCCGCCGTATCCGCCTCGCTCAAGAGCGCAGAGGGGTCATTGTCTTTACCGATCCGGATCATGCCGGAGAACGCATCCGCAAAATTATCGCTAAGGAGATACCGGGTGCCAAGCATGCGTTCCTGACGCAAGCCGCGGCGACGAGCAAGGGCGATATCGGCGTTGAGAATGCTTCGATCCAAGCGATCCGCGAAGCGCTGGCGAACGTGCGCACGGATTGTCCGGAGAGCGAGTCGCAGATCTCTTGGGACGACCTGCTGGAAGCCGGCCTGATCGTCCATCCTCAAGCGGCGGCAAGGCGGCTGGCTATGGGCAACAGGCTGGGCATCGGATATTGCAACGGCAAGCAGTTCTACAACCGCTGCCGGATGTTTCAGATATCCCGCGAGGAGTTTGCCGCAGCCAGGGATGAGCTGGAACAGGAAGCCGATAAGGAGGAACGACCATGAGCCGGGAACAGCTGCCCAAGACGGGCGGACAAGCGACAGGCGATATTGCATCGCCCAAGCGTACGAAGGAATTGATGCAGAAATACGGATTTACCTTGAAGAAAAGTTTGGGTCAAAATTTCCTGATCGATCAGAATGTGCTCGGTCGTATCGTCTCGGCCGCTGAGCTTGACGCTACTAAAGGGGCCCTGGAGATCGGTCCGGGGATCGGAGCGTTAACTCAGCAGCTCGCCAAGCTTGCATCCAAGGTAGTAGCTGTCGAGATCGACCAGCGATTGCTGCCGATGCTGGAAGAAACGCTGGCTGACTATCCCCACGCGTCGGTGGTACACGCCGACGTATTAAAGGTAGACTTGCAGGCGTTGTTCGCGGAGCAGTTCCAGGGAGTGGACAAGGTAAGCGTGGTGGCGAACCTCCCTTACTACGTGACGACGCCGATTCTGATGAAGCTGCTAGAGGAGCGGCTTCCGCTCGAGAACATTGTCGTGATGATTCAGAAGGAGGTAGCCGAACGGATGGCGGCTAAGCCTGGCGGCAAGGAATACGGGTCGCTGAGCATCGCCGTACAATATTATTGCGAGCCCGAGCTTGTTGCGATCGTTCCGCAAACGGTGTTTATCCCGCAGCCCAATGTTGATTCTGCCGTGATCAAGCTGAAGGTGAGGCAGACGCCTGCCGTCGACGTCGAAGACGAATCGTTCTTCTTTGAGGTGGTGCAGGCCAGCTTTACCCAGCGCCGCAAGACCCTGTATAACAACCTGTCAGCCCGATACTTTACGAAAGAAAACAAACCAGAGCTCGAACGCCTGCTGCATGAGGCGGGGATCGAGCCGTCCCGCCGCGGCGAAACGCTGTCGATGGGCGAATATGCGAGGCTGGCAAAGGCGCTGTCGGATTATTTGAGCAAGGCGGACAGGCAGACCGCCCGGGAATAGGCGAATTCCCCTGCACCATTTGCCTAGAGCCGCCATACGATAGACGAGGAGGCGATGAGCCATGAAACAGGGAGATCTGGTCACTCGGAAATCGTACGGCGGCGACGTTGTATTCAAAATTCATGAACTCGGCAGGCAATCTGCCGTGCTTCGCGGTGTGGAGCTGCGGCTGTTGGCAGACGCTCCGCTTCCCGACCTTATTGTGATGCCGCAGTTCGACCCCTATGTGGATACAATCCTGACAAGGCCTAAGTGGATGGAAGCCGTGCAGCGCAGCCGTACGGCCGCTGCGATAGGCGCAGAGTCTCCGGGGTGGGGAAGTCCCTCGAGTGCCGCCACCGCAGGTCAGGCCTCTAAGCCTCGACCGGTTTTCTTCGATATGCCCGGCAAGGTGCTTCATCTGGACGGAGATCCGATATATTTGCGCAAATGCATGAATTTATACGGCGAGCTTCGTGTGCCGGCAGAGGGCTACTATGTCGCGGAGCCTGATATGGCGGATGCCTTGCGTCGGCTCCTTCCCCAGGTCCGGCCTGATATCGTCGTAATCACCGGTCATGACGGATTGCTCAAGCATCGGGTTAACGGGGATATCGCTCAGCTGGGCAGCTACAAAAACTCCCATAACTTTGTGCATGCAGTTCATGCAGCGAGGCAATTCGAGAAAAATCGCGACGCACTGACGATTATCGCGGGAGCCTGCCAATCGCACTTTGAGGCGCTGCTTCAAGCGGGAGCCAACTTTGCAAGCTCGCCGTCCCGTGTGTTGATCCACGCGCTGGATCCTCTCTGCATCGCAGTCAAGGTCGCCTATACGCCTATAAGAGAAACCGTGGATATTCTGGACGTAATCAGCCTCACCCATAGCGGCCTGGAAGGCATGGGAGGCATAGAGTCCCGCGGCAATTACCGGCGGGGGGTTCCTAAAGTTCAATACGTAACGTCTACCTGAGCGCCGATAAGGTGCTTTTTTCTTAGCCTTTGGAAAGAGAAAAGGAGACGCTCGGTCTGTTGCGAATCTCAACAAAAAAATTATTGACAATTAATCGGTATCGTTGATATAATATTCCGCTTAAATTGACATACTACCTTTATTGCGGTATACTTAATGGGAAAGAGGTGGTAGCAGTCAATGGCAAAAAATACGCTGTTGGAGATCAAACGTTGTTTGGAACCTCATGTCGGACAAAAGATCATGTTGCGGGCGAACGGCGGTCGTCGCAAAACCGTAGAACGTTCAGGTGTCTTGGAGGAAACCTACCCTTCCGTATTTATTGTGAAGCTTGATCAAGAGCAGCAATCGTTCAAGCGAGTTTCCTACAGCTATGCAGACATTTTGACGGAATCTGTGGAAGTCACCGTATGCCACGACGATGGTGAATTACGGATTGCGATACATCAATAGCTCCACAATAGCTCCACCGTACATAAGAACGGTCGGTCGTTTACAGCGGCTGGCCGTTTTCGTATGGTGGCTCCTTCAGACTGCCCATTACCGGGCGAAGGACAGGCATTTTCATAAGGATAGCGTGTATTCTATCTGACGACCCAAAGGAGCGGAAGGTTGCGGCTTCATACAGCTTCTTGAGTATGCTCTCGTGTGATGGGACATACTAAGCCCACTTACTTTTCATCAAAGGGGGATTTGAAGCGTATGAGCCGAAGAAACCGCAGAGGAATTATGTCCGAGCAGTTCAAGTATGAGCTGGCCAAGGATCTCGGGTTTTATGAGACGGTGGAGCGGGAAGGCTGGAGTGGCATCCGAACCAAGGATGCCGGCAATATGGTCAAGAGGGCTATTCAGATCGCGGAGCAGGCGCTGGCGAATCAGACGGCGGCACCGGCCTCAAGACCGCCTTATGCGGGCAGCCCGGTGCGGCAGGCCGCTACTCCGTCTCCGGGGCAGCCGCATATCCCCGCTATGGTGCAGTCGGCGACCTTCGCTTCCCAGGAAGCGCAGCGTCCTGCTCCCGCTTATGCGGCGCCATTCCTTCCCTATGCAGCGGTCCAGCCTGCTCCCGCGAGCGCCCCTTATCCGGGCCACTGAACACGATACCGACCGGGCCGATCCCCTCAAGGGGCTTCGGCTTTTTTTTGTGCGGCTTTTGGTATAGTATTAGGTTACATGGCAAACGGGCCGACAGTAGCAAGATAGACAGTTGCAAAGAAGGTGTCGTATGAAGGTATTCGAGAAAGCGCCGGCCAAAATTAATTTGTCGCTGGACGTATTGTACAAACGCGAAGACGGGTTTCATGAAGTCGAGATGGTGATGACGATGGTGGATCTGGCTGACCGGATCGAGATGCAGGAGCTTCCGCGCGATACCATCATCATCTCCAGCCAAGCCGGATATATCCCGCTGGACGAGAAGAACCTGGCCTTCCAGGCGGCACGTCTGATCAAGGAACGGTATGAGGTAAAGCAGGGCGTCTATATTCATCTTGATAAAAAAATCCCGGTCGCTGCCGGTCTTGCCGGAGGAAGCAGCGATGCGGCAGCCACTCTGCGGGGCTTGAATAAGCTGTGGAAGCTGGGCATAAGCAACGAGGAGCTGCAGCGGCTGGGCTCCGTCCTCGGCTCCGACGTGCCGTTCTGCGTAACGGGGGGGACGGCTGTAGCCCGTGGCCGGGGGGAGCTCCTCGAGCCTATCGAGGCGCCCCCGCAATGCTGGGTGGTGCTGGCTAAGCCGCCGATCAACGTGTCGACCGCGGAAATATACGGCAAGCTGAGAGCCTCCGAAATCCAAAGGCGTCCTTCCACCCCACATATTATAGAAGCCATCCGGCATAAACGATTCGATGACTTGTGCGCGGCGCTGGGTAATGTGCTCGAGGAAGTGACGCTCGATCTATATCCCGAGGTCAAGCAGCTGAAAGAGGTCATGATGCGTCTTGGCGCGGAGGGGGTACTCATGTCGGGAAGCGGACCGACGGTATTCGGGCTTGTTTCCAAAGAAGCCAAGGTAGCTCGGATCTACAATGGGCTGCGCGGTTTTTGTAAGGATGTGTACGCGGTTCGGCTTCTGACTTGAGCCTGCTTACATAAAAATGTCACAAGTGCATAAAGAAAATGTTATATATCCTTACATGTATGTAACGAAAAAAATCGGTAATCTCCTTGATCCTAACCGTATAAAGATGTTATATTCACAGTATAATATTCGGTTTTTCCTGACTTTGTGTCGGGCTGAAGGGGGATTACTCGTGAAAAAACTAAAAAGAAGCGCAAGATTGGTGGAAATGACCCAATACTTGCTGATTCGCCCCCATACGCTAATTCCTTTAACGACGTTCGCAGACCGTTATAATTCAGCTAAGTCGTCCATCAGCGAGGATCTGGCCATCATTAAGGAAGTATTTGAGGAAGAAGGGCTCGGCGAGCTGCAAACGCTCGCAGGAGCGGCTGGCGGCGTCCGCTATATCCCGAAGGTCACTTCGGCAAGCGCACTGCAATTTATCCAGCAGCTGTGCCGCCAACTGGAGCAGCCGGAACGCATTTTGCCGGGAGGCTACCTGTATATGTCCGATATTCTCGGGGAGCCGATGGTGCTGAATGAGGTCGGCAAGCTGTTTGCATCCGTGTTCGCCAAGAAAAACCCTGATGTGGTCATGACGGTGGAGACGAAAGGGATTCCGCTCGCTTACGCAACGGCAACCTATCTGAATCTGCCCGTCGTGATCGTCCGTCGCGACAGCAAGGTGACGGAAGGGTCGGTCGTTAGCATCAACTATGTATCCGGCTCGAATAAACGGATTCAGACGATGTCCTTGGCGCGTCGGGCTTTGAAGGAAGAGTCTAAGGTGCTGATCATAGACGACTTCATGCGTGCCGGGGGGACGATTCACGGCATGATGGATTTGCTGCAGGAGTTCAAAGCTACTGTAGAAGGGGTCGGCGTATTCGTGGAGTCCGGGGAAGTGGACGAGCATCTCGTGGACGATTATATTTCGCTGGCCAAGCTGTCGACCGTGGATCAGAAATCACGGCAGATCAAAGTGGTTCCGGGCACTTATTTCAACGAAAACGAACTCTCGGGGAGTGAGTATTGCGTATGACGATCAAAACCGTATCTACGGATCAGGCTCCTGCGGCGATCGGGCCGTATTCGCAAGCCGTTCAATTCGGCAATCTGCTGTTTACATCCGGTCAAATTCCGCTCGGGGCTGACGGCCGGCTGGTAGAAGGCGGCATAGGGGAACAGACGCATCAGGTGTTCAGAAATCTTCAGGCTGTGCTGGCCGAGGCGGGCTCGTCGCTGGGGCAAGTGGTCAAGGCGACGGTGTTCATTAAGGATATGAACCAGTTTGCCGAGGTCAATGAGATCTACGCTTCTTACTTCGGCGATCATAAGCCAGCCCGCTCAACCGTAGAAGTGGCGCGGCTTCCGAAGGATGTCCTTGTCGAAATAGATCTGATTGCCACAGTAAATGTCGAATGATTTGCCTTTTATAAAGTATTTCTAAAATTACTTAAAAAGTTCGATGTCTGAGAAGGAATTTGCCCTAAAATGTGGAATTACTACCTCAAGTCTTCTAGATGGAAAAAGGTGGTGAACCGAAGGTGCAAATTACAGACGTCAGACTTCGCCGAGTGAATTCCGAGGGTAGAATGAAAGCGATCGCTTCCATTACCATCGATAATGAATTCGTCGTACATGACATTCGCGTGATCGACGGAAACAACGGTATGTTTGTCGCGATGCCTAGCAAGCGGACTCCCGATGGAGAGTTCAGAGATATCGCGCATCCGATTTCCTCTTCCACACGCGAGAAGATTCAAGCCGCCGTACTCACAGAATACGATCGTGCCGCTACGGAAGAAGAAGTTATTGAAGAAGGAGCTTAATCGACATTCTAAGGGAGCCTTGTGGGCTCTCTTTTCTTTTGGCGATGAGTAAGCTATATTGAAATATAGGTAGAGAAGCGGCCACAAGCCGCATAGCCATGGGATAGGATTCTTTGAGGAGTAGGGGATGAAGAGATTGAAAATCATAGGAATCGTACTGGCAGCAGGGCAAGGTAAACGGATGAAGTCGAAGCTGTACAAGGTTCTGCATCCGGTATGCGGCAAACCGATGGTTGGACATGTCGTCTCCGCGCTGGAAAGTCTGCAGACGGCCCGTACTGTCGTCGTCGTAGGTCATGGCGCTGAAGCGGTACAAGCGTATCTCGGAGAAAAAGCGGAGTATGCGCTGCAAGAGCAGCAGCTCGGTACAGGGCATGCGGTGCTGCAGGCGAAGCCGCTGGTCGGCGAGGAAGAGGGCCTGACTCTTGTCGTATGCGGAGATACGCCGTTGATTTCGGCCGAAACGCTGGAGGGAATGATCAAGCTGCACCAGGAACGCGGGGCGGCGGCTACGATCCTGACCGCTGATATCGATCAGCCGAAGGGCTACGGACGCATTATTCGCGATAAGGACGGATTCGTCACGAAGATCGTCGAGGAAAAAGACTGCACGCCCGAGGAGCGGCTGGTGAAGGAGATCAATACCGGCACCTACTGCTTCGACAACCGGAAGCTGTTCGCTGCGCTGGCTCAGGTTAAGAACGATAATGCACAGAACGAATATTATATAACGGATGTTATCGGCATTTTGAATGCCCAAGGAGAGCGGATTGACGGATATGTGCTGGACGATGCCTCCGAGTCGATCGGCGTGAATGACCGGATCGCCTTGTCCGAGGCGGAGCAGTCGATGCGTGCGCGCATCAATCGTCGGCATATGCTGAACGGCGTATCGATCATTGACCCGGCTGCTACCTATATCGAGGCCGATGTCACCATCGGATCGGATACGGTGCTTTATCCCGGAACTGTGCTGCGCGGCGGTACGGCGGTCGGCGAAGCTGCGGTGATCGGTCCGCAGGCGGATATTGTGGATTCGAAGATCGGATCGGGCGTAACCGTGAAGTATTCGGTGCTTCAGGACGCCGTAGTCGGCGACGGCTCCTCGGTCGGGCCATTCGCCTATTTGCGGCCGGGAGCGGACCTCGGGCAAAATGTGAAGATCGGCGACTTCGTCGAGATCAAGAACGCCAAGCTGGGCGACGATACCAAGGTATCTCATCTGAGCTACATCGGGGATGCCGAGATCGGCAAAAACGTGAACTTCGGCTGCGGCGCGATTACGGTAAACTATGATGGCTTCAATAAGCAGCTTACCGAAGTAGAGGACGATGCTTTCGTCGGCAGCAATGTAAACCTGATTGCGCCTGTGAAGGTAGGCAAGGGGGCTTACGTTGTGGCGGGCTCTACGATTACGCAAAACGTTGAACCGGGCGATCTGGCGATTGCCAGGGAGAGACAGACTAATAAGTCAGGCTACGCCGACAAGCTGCGCGCCAAGTTCGCGGCCAAGAAAGCGGCATCCAAGAAGCAATCATAGTCCGGACGTTTTAGACCTCCGTCGATTGGGTAAAGTAAGTAGAAGCTAAGCTTGTTCCCAATCGAAGGAGGTTGTCTGATGACTACTGCATTGAAAGCGGAAGCTCGCAACGTAGGTACGAAGGGAGAACGCAAGCGTCTTCGTGCTGAAGGAAAGGTTCCTGGTGTGGTGTACGGGAGGAAGGTGTCCCAAACCCCGATCATGATCGACCAGAAGGAGCTTTTGGCGCTGCTTAAGGTTAACCCTCATGCGGTGATCGAGCTGGACGTTCCCGAATACGGCAAACAACCGGTAATGATCAATGAAATTCAACGGGATGGACTCAGCCGTCAGCTGCTGCATATCGATTTCCATCAAATCAATATGGACGAGCCTGTTAATACGACAGTGCGCTTGGACTACACCGGCGATCCGGCTGGGGTACAAGTCGGTGGAATCCTGCAAATTCAGCGTCATGAGCTGGAAGTGCGCTGCTTGCCGACGCAAATCCCAGATTCGATCGAAGTGGATGTCTCGGCGCTCGAGATTGGCGAGAATCTGCTGGTGTCCAGCTTGAGGCTGCCGGACAACGTGGAGCTCAAAACGGACGAGCATGACGTCCTTGCTACAATTCTGGCGCCGCAAAAAGCGGAGGATGCCGAAGAGGTGGAGGAATCCGCCGAGAAAGCCGAGGCGTCTGCCGAGGCCGACAAGTCGGAGGAGCCGGTCAGCTAAGCTGCCTGGCTTGTCCGAGCAAAGAGGAAAACGTGCCGATGCGATCGGTGCGTTTTTTTCTTTGCAGTTTGCCTTGCCAGGCGTTTATTCCCCAGATAGTGACTCTACGGAATGGGGCGGGCAGAAGCATCTGTGGGGGTCTTCTATAAAGTTGGCTTAGATGATGTTTTTCGAGTATCATGGAAGAGGTATACGCACTACAGGTCGGAGATAGAAGCGCCTGTTCAGGAAGCGGGAAGGGAGCAGGGGTCGTTTTGAAATGGTTTGTGGGCCTGGGGAATCCGGGCAAACAATATGAACAAACCCGGCATAACATCGGGTTTATGGCGCTGGACCGATTTGCCGGAAGGCATGGCATCCGGATTACGCAGAGTAAATGCAAGGGACTGCTTGGCGAAGGTGTCGTGAACGGGCAGAAAGTCTATTTGCTGAAGCCGCAGACGTACATGAATTTGTCCGGGGAATCCATTCGTGCATGTATGGATTTCTACAAGGTGAGCCTTGAGGATCTGGTCATTGTGTATGATGATCTCGATACGCCGTATGGCCATATCCGGCTGCGCTACCAAGGAAGCGCCGGAGGGCATAATGGCATCAAGTCTGCCATCGCGCATCTGGGGACGCAGTCGTTTAACCGGATCCGGATGGGGATCTCGCGACCGGCGCCCGGACGGGATATTGCCGATTATGTGCTGCATACGTTCTCCAAGGATGAAGCGTCCCGGATCGGAGATGTGCTGGACAAGACTAGCGATGCGATGGAGCATCTGCTGACGCATCCTTTTGAAACGACAATGGCGAAATTTAACGTGTAGCCGGTACCTTCGGCTAATCTCCTCTCGGGCTGGGCATACTGAATCCATACGAGTCTTTGCGTGGAAAGCAAAGCGCCAGGGAGGGATAGGTTATGGCTGTCACGTATACATGCCGCCATTGTCGAACGTTTATCGGAGAAATCCGTCAAGGGGAAGCAAGCGAGTTCCAGCTGGGCTTCCATTTCTTGACCCCCGAGGAGCGGAGAGATATAATATCGTATAACCCTAATGGGGATATCACCGTCAAGGTGGTTTGCGATTACTGCAAGGAAGCGCTGGAAGCCAATCCGGAGCTGTCGCTCCTCGCGAATCCTCTGCAATAGGGGCTTTTCGCATTTCGGCTATCCGGCTTTTCTTATGTGGATCTGCCTAAAGCGCTTCACCGCTCTAGGCTTTTTTTAACGTAAAGGATTTTTGGGGTCGCGGCAAAGGACCTTGTACCTTGTCGGGTACCTAAAGCTGAGGCCGAGGCTACACTTTGCGGAGTTATTTTGGTGTGACGTGGTTGAGAGGGGTGTCCTGGTTGCAGGCGTTAATACAGGCATTCTCGGCCGATTCGGAATTCCAGAGCATCGTCTCTGGCATCCGTTCGGGCATGAGAGAACAGTTGGTAGCCGGTCTGACCGGTTCTTCACGGCAGGTGATGCTGGCATCGCTGTATGAGGAACTGCGTCAGCCGCTTTTTGTCGTGACGCACAATATGTTTGCCGCACAGAAAATGTTCGAGGATCTGGAAGAGCTGATGCCTCCTGGGGAGGTGCTGCTGTTTCCGGCACAGGAGCTGCTGGCGGCGGAGGCCGCCATTGCAAGCCCCGAGATGCTGGCCCAGCGCATTGACGCGCTGTCCCGGCTGGCAGCGGGCTTCCGCGGCATAGTCGTGGTTCCGTATGCGGGAATGCGGAGACTGCTCCCGCAGCAGGAGTCCATCGCGGCCGCCCGGATGACCGTCGAGGTAGGCCAAACCCTGGAGCTCGAAGCATGGATCGGGCGTCTCGTGGAATTCGGTTACGAGCGTGTGGAGCGAGTGGAAAGAAAGGGAGAGATGAGCGTCCGCGGCGGGATCGTCGATTTGTTTCCGCTGACTAGTCCTCATCCTTTCCGTATTGAGCTGTTTGATGTGGAGGTCGATTCGATCCGTTCCTTCGATGTCGCGGACCAGCGCTCGATGGACAAATTCGAGCGGCTGGACATCATGCCGTGCCGTGAGATCGTTATCGACCGAAACCGGTTACAATCGGCGGCACAGCACGCTTACGAGCTGCTGCAGGAGCAGCTTGCGAAAATGTCCGACCGCACGGCGAAGGACAAACTGCTTGAAGGCATCGGACATGAGATCGAGCTGATGCGGCAGGGACAGCTGTTCCCGGGCGTGTTCAAGTATATGGGACTGCTGTATCCCGACAAGCAGACGCTGCTCGATTACATGCCCAAGGATACGGTGCTGCTTGTCGACGAGCCTGCTCGTCTTCTGGAGACGGCCAGGCAGCTGGAGAAGGACGAGGCGGAGTGGGTCACCACGTCGCTGGCGGATGGCAAGTGCCTGCCTCAGCTGACCTTGTCCAAATCCTTTGAGACATTACTGCATAAAAGGCCTTACCCGACCCTGTACGTGTCTTTGTTCGTACGTCAGGTGCCGAATACCACCCCGCAAAATATAATCAATTTCATGAGCCGGGTGATGCAGAACTTCCACGGTCAGATGAACTTGCTGAAAAGCGAGATGGAGCGCTGGAAAAAATCCGGCGTCAAGGTTATGATGCTGGCTGGCGGTCCAGAGCGCGTCGAACGGATGAAGCGGGTGCTGGCCGACTACCAGATCGACGAGCCGATGATTGTAGACGGAAGCCTGCAGACGGGCTTCGAGCTGCCGGGTATTCATCTTGTGGTCATTACGGAAGGCGAGATGTTCACCCAGAAGCAGCGTAAAGCCCGGAAGGTAGATAAGAAGATCGAGAACGCCGAGCGGATCAAGAGCTATCAGGAGCTTAAGGTCGGGGATTACGTCGTTCACGTCAACCACGGGATCGGTAAATTTGTAGGGATAGGCACGCTGGAAGTAGGCGGCATTCATAAGGATTATTTGCATATCTTGTACGCTGGAGGCGATAAGCTTTCCGTACCGATCGATCAGATCGATCATGTTCAGAAATATGTCGGCGCGGAGGAAGGCAAGGAGCCTAAGGTCTATAAGCTCGGAGGCTCGGACTGGAATCGCGTCAAGACCAAGGCGCGTGCGGCTGTCCAGGACATCGCCGACGATCTGATCAAGCTGTATGCGGAACGGCAGGCTACGACAGGCTACGGATTCAGTCAGGACACTGCGTATCAGCAGGAGTTCGAGGGCATGTTTCCTTACGACGAGACGGCCGATCAGCTTCGTGCTATCGAAGAGATCAAGAAGGATATGGAACGGCCAAGGCCGATGGACCGACTGCTGTGCGGCGACGTAGGCTATGGCAAGACCGAGGTGGCGATCCGCGCTGCCTTCAAGGCGGCGATCGACGGCAAGCAGGTGGCTGTGCTTGTGCCGACGACGATCCTAGCGCAGCAGCATTATGAGACGTTCCGGGAGCGCTTCTCGGGCTATCCGTTCAATATTCAAGTGCTCAGTCGGTTCCGCTCGAAGAAGGAACAGACGGACACGATGAAGGGGATCAAGGCGGGAACCGTAGATGTCGTCATCGGCACTCATCGTCTGCTGTCCAAGGATGTCCAGTTTAAGGAGCTCGGACTCCTTATCGTAGACGAGGAGCAGCGCTTTGGCGTCTCCCATAAGGAGAAGCTCAAGCGGCTGAAGACGAATGTCGACGTTCTAACGCTGACGGCTACGCCGATTCCGCGTACCTTGCATATGTCCATGCTCGGCGTCCGGGACTTGTCTGTCATTGAGACGCCGCCGGAGAATCGATTCCCGGTCCAAACGTACGTCGTGGAATATAGCGCCTCGCTGGTCCGCGAGGCTATCGAGCGCGAGCTCGCACGGGAAGGGCAGGTTTATTACTTGTTCAACCGCGTGCAGGGCATCACCCAGATGGCGGAGCAGATTTCCATGCTCGTGCCGGATGCGCGGGTGACGGTAGCCCATGGCCAGATGTCGGAGCAAGAGCTGGAGAAGACCATCCTGGACTTCCTTGACGGAGAATACGACGTGCTGGTCAGCACGAGCATCATCGAGACCGGCGTGGACATTCCGAATGTCAACACGCTGATCGTCCATGATGCCGATAAGATGGGTCTCTCCCAGCTGTATCAGCTCCGCGGCCGGGTGGGCCGCTCGAACCGGATCGCTTATGCCTACTTCACGTATCAGCGTGACAAAGTGCTGACGGAGGTGGCGGAGAAGCGTCTGCAGGCCATCAAGGAGTTTACAGAACTCGGGTCAGGGTTTAAAATTGCCATGAGGGACTTGTCCATACGCGGGGCCGGCAACCTGCTCGGCGCTGAGCAGCATGGCTTTATTGCGTCGGTCGGCTTCGACCTGTATTCGCAGATGCTGGCCGAGGAGGTCAACAAGCGGAAGAAGGAGATTGGCGGCGATGTAGCGGCCGAGGTCAAGGCTTGGTCTACTACGCTGGACATTCAACTGGATGCTTATATTCCGGGCGATTATATTTACGACAGCGTGCAGAAGATCGAGATCTACAAGAAGGTGGCTGCCGTCCAATCGCTGGAAGAAGCAGCAGAGCTGCATGACGAGCTGGTCGACCGGTTCGGCGACCTGCCGGATGCGGTGCATAATCTGCTGCGAGCCGCACGTCTCAAGGTGTACGGGGCGATATACGGCATCGAGACGATTGCGCAGAAAGGACTGGATTACGAGCTTCGGATTCATGCGGAGCACAAAAACAACCTCGATACGGCGGCGTGGGGCAAGCTTGCTCAAGAGTTCGAGAATCGCGTAAGGCTGATGACGGGATCGAATATGACGATCGAGACGAAGGGCAAGGGACTGACGCCAGAACAATCCATCGATTTGTTGGAGCGTTTTCTGGTACAATACAAGCGTGCGCTGAAATCGAAGGGAGAACTGCAAAATGCAGCAAAATAAAAATAAAAAGAAATCGTACCGCACTCTGGCCGCAGCGATGATGTCGCTCGTGCTGGTAGCGGGGCTCGCCGCGGGATGCGGCAAGAAGGAAGAGGCGCCTGCGGCGCCGGCAGCGGGGACGGAGACGCCTGCGAATACATCGACGGGGAATCCAGCCGATGTGCTCGTAACTTATAAGGATGGCAGCATCGCGCGCGGCGAATTTGACAAGTTCGTCAATATCAACATGCTGTTTTACCCGCAATACGCGCAGTTTAAGACAGACCCGGCATTCCAGCAGGATATAATGAACCAGCTGCTTGCCTTCAAGATTCTCGGTTCCCGTGCGGATGCCGGGGCGAAAGCCGAAGCAGACAAGCAGGCCAAAGAGCAAATGGAACAAATTAAAACCTATCTGGGCATGCAGGAAGGCGGCTTGGAGAAGGCTCTTAAAGATAATAATGTATCGGAGCAGGATGTTCAGGACTTTATCGGCAGCAGTCTGGTTGCTATCGTCTCGGCCGAGAAGCAGGTAACGGATGATGAAATGAAGAAGGCTTACGATGAGAGGTTGGCACAGGATCCAGCTGTGTATACGACGGCGACGGTCCGCCATATTTTGGTCGGTACGACGGACGCGGCGACCGGCGCAGAGACGCGCAGCAAAGAGGACGCGCTGAAGAAAGCGAAAGAAGTTCAGGATAAGCTCAAGGCCGGCGGAGATTTTGACGCGCTTGCGAAAGAATTCTCCGATGATCCGGGCTCCAAGGATGCAGGCGGCAAGTATGAGAACGTTGAGGTTTCCCAATGGGTGCCTGAGTTCAAGAAAGCTGCGGTAGAGCTGCCGCTCAATCAGATCAGCGATCCGGTTGAAACTTCTTACGGCTATCATGTCATGAAGGTCGAGTCGCGCAGCGCCAAGACGTTCGATGAAGCCAAGGAAGGGCTCCGTTCGGAGGCGGCGCAAGAAAAGATTTATAATTTCCTGGAGAAGGAACTGCCAGGGCTGATTCAGACCAATAACTTGCCTAAGGCTGAGGAGCCGAAGACGGAAGCGCCAGCGGCGGAAGCGCCGAAAACCGAAGAAAAGAAGTAACAATTTCCAGGGTGCCCCAAGGGGCATCCTGTTTTGTTTTCTTTTATTTGGGACATAATGAAAACAGCGGCGGGCCATACATAGCCATTACCTAGGATGAGGCAGGGCGGCCGCCCGAGAGAAGCGTCTGATGCATAACCCTCAGGGGATCGAAGAATACTAGGGTCAGTCGAATTCCCTCCATGCGTATATAACAGGGTCATCCAGATTGGTTTACATTCCTCAAGGAAAGCGAGGCATCTAGAATTATGAAAGCAACTGGAATCGTTCGTCGTATCGACGATCTTGGCAGGGTTGTGATTCCGAAAGAGATTCGTCGTACCCTGCGTATCCGGGAAGGGGACCCACTGGAAATTTTTGTGGACCGTGACGGAGAAGTTATTCTCAAGAAGTATTCCCCTATCGGCGAACTTGGGGATTTCGCTAAGGAATATGCCGAATCGCTATTTGAAAGCACGAATCATCTGATTATGATTACGGACCGGGATACGATAATCGCCGTTGCCGGTGGCTCGAAGAAGGATTATCTTGAAAAATCGATCGGCTCCCTGGTCGAATCGTGTATGGAGAATCGCAAGGCTTCGATGGAAAGCGAGGCCGGCTCTTATGAGGTATGCAAGGATGCTCCGGATACGTACGGCTCTTATGTTATCGCTCCAATCGTGGCTGGCGGAGATCCGATCGGATCGGTGATTCTGTTGACGAAGGATGAAAACCTTAAGATGGGTCAAATGGAATTGAAGATGGCCGAGACGGCAGCAGGCTTTCTGGCCAAGCAGATGGAGCAATAAGAGCTCTGTCTATGAACAAACGCTCCGGTTATGCCTTGGTGCGACAACAAGCTTCCTGACTGCCTCCTGCTGGGGAGAAGACAGGAGGCCTTTTTGTCGTTCAGGCAGCTTACGAGATCTGAAATTCCGGGCAGGACGGCGAATTTTTGGTAAATACCGGTGTCCTGCGGTATAATGTAGGCGATCGATAGACACGGACGGTAACATACAGGGGGCACACAGCAGGATGAGGGAAGGCGCGAAGGAGCAGGGATCAGGGGACTGGCACGCTCAGCAGGTAGAGGACGGCACGACAAGAGGGAACAACGGCGGGGCAACCGGCATGAAGGCGGGCGTAGAAGGGATAGAGCAAGGCGGGGTTAGACAGGTTAGCGACGATAGTTCGCCTGGCGGGCAAGCTGCCGCCTCGGCTCTGCTGCAGGGAGCTGCGCTTCTGGGGATCGCGGCGCTCGTGTCCAAGCTGCTCGGTACGCTGCAGAAGATTCCGCTGCAGAACATGGCGGGCGATGTGGTATTCGGCATGTACAACACCGTATACCCGCTCTACACGCTGATTCTGTTTCTGGCGACAGCCGGGTTCCCGCTGGTCGTCTCCAAGTTTGTATCCGAGTATGCGGTCGAGGGCAGGGATGAAGAAGCAAGACAGGTACTGCGCGTCTCTTCGCTTGTGCTGCTGGCTACCGGGCTGGCTGCCTTCGCCGGCCTATACCTGGGCGCGGAACGGATCGCCGGCTGGATGGGCGCCGCTCCCGCAGCGATGGCGATAAGGAGCGTATCGTTCGCTCTGCTCGTTGTCCCGCTCATGTCCGCGCTGCGCGGCTACTTTCAGGGGATGGGTCTCATGGCTCCGACAGCCTGGTCGCAGGTTGTGGAGCAGACGGTACGCGTCGCAACCATGCTGGCGCTGTTGTTCCTGCTGCTCGGCCTCGGGAGCTCGCCGGAGGCGATTGCGGCCGGGGCGACATTCGGCTCCGTCGCCGGCGCTTTGGCCGGGCTGGCCGTTATGCTCGTGTATTGGCGCAAGGCACGCCGGGGACGTATGCACGGGTCAGGCCCGCGCCGGGCGGAAGATATCCGCCGGCCGGCTAACGGAGAACGGCGCAGGCTAGGGGACTGGGAGCTGGCGAAGAAGCTGGCCGCGTACGCGCTGCCGGTCTGCCTTGGCTCGCTCGCCGTCCCTGTTCTGGGGCTGGTCGATGCGTTCACCCTGCCCCGGCTGCTTGGCATCGGCGGGCTGGATGAGACTAGGGCTTTATACCAATATGGCCTATATCACCATGGACAGCCCCTGGTTCAGCTGGTCGCGATGGTTGCCGCCTCGATGTCGGCAGCGCTTGTTCCGGCCCTCGCCGAAGCCTCGCACCGGGGCGATCTGGAGGCGGTGCGCAGCCGGGCTGCTTACGCGCTGAGAGTGACGCTGCTGGTCGGGCTGGCGGCCTCGTTCGGCTTGGCGCTGCTGGCGGAGCCGCTGAACTTGATGTTTTACCGCACCACGGTCGGGACATCGGCGATGCGGGTGCTCTCCTTCACCGCCGTGCTGACGGTGGTTCAGCTGGTTGCGGGCAGCGTGCTGCAAGGCCTTGGCGCGGTGCGCGCCCCGGCCGTCTACCTATTCGCGGCCGCGCTTGCCAAGCTGGCGGGCAACGCTGCGCTCGTGCCGCGCTATGGCATCGACGGCGCGGCCTGGGCCGCCGTCGCCGCCTTCGGGCTGGCGGCGGCGCTCACGCTTGCGCATGCGCTGCGCGCCGCCCGCATCGCGGCCCCGCGCGGCCGCGCGGTCCTAGCCCCGCTGCTGGGCATCGGGGCCATGACCGCCAGCCTGCTGGCCGTGACGCACGGCGCTGCGCCGCTGCTCGCGCAGCTCCCGCTCGCTATGGCCATCCCCTCGCGGGGGCTGGCCGCGGTCACCGCGCTCGTCGGCGTCGCCGTGGGCGCGCTCGTCTATGCGCTCGCGCTGCTGGCGCTGCGCGTCTTCACCGCGCGCGACCTGGAGCTCGTGCCGCAGCTGCGCGGCAAGCCGCTGGAGCGGCTCCGGCGGCTGGGACTGCTGCGCTAGCGGCGAGTCCCGCTTGATCCATCATACCCGAAGGAGGATGGCTTTACGATGAGTGCACAACCGCAAATTACCGTCATCGGACTAGGTACCGGCGACGAAGCCCAATTGACGCTCGGGGCCTGGCGCAAGCTGGAAGGGGCCGGCAACCGAGGGGGCGCGCTTTACTTGCGCACCAAGGAGCATCCGGTGGTTTCGATGCTGGACCATCATGGCATCCGTTACGAGTCGTTCGATGCGATCTACGAGACGAACGACCGGTTTGAGGATGTATATGAGGCGATCGCGGACGAATTAATCGCCAAGGCCCGGCAGCCGGAAGCGGGCGAGCTGCTGTACGCCGTGCCGGGGCACCCGATGGTAGCCGAGCGTACGGTCCAGCTGCTGCGCGAGCGCTGCGCAGGCGAGGGCATCCTGCTGACGCTGCTGGGCGGGGAGAGCTTCCTGGATCAGGCATTTCTCCGCCTGGGCTTCGATCCGATCGAAGGGTTTCAACTGCTGGATGGAACCTCGCTGTCCGCCTACGACCTGAACCCCGGCTTGCATACGCTGATCGGGCAGGTGTATGACTCCTTTACGGCCTCTGACGTCAAGCTGACGCTTATGGAGCTGTATCCGGACGACTACCCGGTTACGGTCGGTCATGCGCTGGGCGTCGCTGGCGAGGAGCGGGTGCGCGAGGTGCCGCTCTATGAGCTGGACCGGGTCGAGGGCTTCGGCAACCTGTCGCTCGTTTGGGTGCCGCGTACGGAGAGCGAGAGCGTGCGCAAGCGGACCTTTGCCCGGCTGCATGAAATTGTCGCTATCCTGCGCAGCCCCGAGGGCTGCCCGTGGGACCGTGAGCAGACCCACCAGTCGCTGCGCCGCAACCTGATCGAAGAGGCATACGAGGTGCTGGAGACAATCGACGAGGATGATCCGGATCATCTGCGCGAGGAGCTCGGCGATCTGCTGCTGCAGGTGATGCTGCACGCCCAGATCGAGGCGGATGAAGGCTCCTTCACGGTATTCGACGTGATCGCCGAGCTGAATGAGAAGCTGATTCGCCGGCATCCCCATGTGTTTGGCACGGAGCTGGCCGAGAATGCGGACGAGGCGCTCAGCAACTGGCAGCAGATTAAGGAAGAAGAGAAGCGCCGCAAAGGCATCGATCCCGAGAAGCAGCCAGTGCTCGCCGGAGTTCCGCGCGACCTGCCCGGCTTGCTGAAGGCGTATAAGCTTCAGAAAAAAGCCGCAGCCGTCGGCTTCGACTGGAAAACCCTGGACGAAGTGCTCCCTGTCGTAGAATCCGAGCTGGAGGAGGTCAAGGAGGCGATCCGCCATCTGGGCCGTGCCGAGCAGCAGGAGGAGCTGGGCGACCTGCTCTTTGCCGTCGTCAATCTGGCCCGCTTCCTGAAGGTCGAGCCTGAAGAAGCGATGGCCGATGCCAACCGTAAGTTCTCCAGGCGTTTCGGCTACATCGAACAGAGGCTTCAGGAGCAAGGCAAGAAGTGGGAGCATACCGACCTGCAGGAGATGGAAGATCTATGGCAGGAAGCAAAAAAAGTTCAGAAAAGCGATGGCGTCTAGCAGGATTTTCCTGAGTGGCAAAGAATATGTTAGATCAGTGTCATTTTCGAGGAGGAACTCATAACCATGAACAAAACAGATCTGGTCAACAGTATCGCTGAGAAAAGCGGATTAACCAAAAAAGACGTAGAATCCGTATTGAACGGATTTTTGGGCGAAGTAACCGATGCGCTCGCCAGCGGCGAAAAGGTGCAATTGATTGGCTTCGGCACCTTCGAAACCCGCAAGCGCTCCGGACGTACAGGCCGTAACCCGCAAACCGGCAAGGAAATCTCCATTCCGGAATCGAAGGTTCCTGCGTTCAAAGCGGGCAATAAGCTCAAAGACGCGGTGAAGTAATGCGTCTCGACAAGTTCTTGAAGCTGTCCCGGCTGATCAAGAGGCGTACGGTCGCTAAGGACGTATCCGAGCAGGGCAGAGTCTGGATCAACGGACGGGAGGCCAAGCCCAGCAGCGCCGTCAAGGTGGGCGACGAGCTTGTCGTTCAGTTCGGACAGAAGCTCGTCACCGTTCGCGTGGAGCTCTTGTCCGAATCGACCCGGAAGGAAGATGCGGCCAAGATGTTCACGCTGCTGAAGGAAGAAAAGATTCAGCAGGAGAGCGACTCCCCTTTGTTCTAGAGGGCGGCTCTCCATATCGGCATGACCCAGGCAGGGCAGTATGATCGCAGCGTGCGATCGTACTGCCCTTTTAACTTTAGGCATGGAGCGGCGCGGGCTGAGGTTCTAAACCTCGTCCTTATCCCATACTTTGAATAGTAAACAAGCTTGGACCCGCGCGCGGGAGGCTAGCGCGGCCAAGCGTTCGAAGGGGGACGAACCCATGGTGGAGCAACCGGGCAAGATCAAGCGTCAGGAAATCAAGATGCTGAACCGCAAGCTGCTGGAAGTATCGGGCGTCTTGAATGTAGAGAGCTTTGACAGCGAAGAGTTTCTGCTTGAAACCGATGCGGGCTATCTGATGATTAGGGGACAGAACCTGCATATCAAAAACCTCAGCCTGGACCAAGGCCTGGTAGCGATCGAAGGTTTCGTGAACGAGCTGGCTTACCTGGACGGCAATGCCCAGGGGAAATCCAAGGGACTGTGGGGCAAGCTGTTTAAGTGACGCTCCATGTACAGTTCGTGACGCTCGGCATGATGTGTGCGGGAGGACTGTCGCTGGGCGGATTATTTGACGTATATCGGGTGCTTGCTGGCCAGCTGAAGATACCCGGCTGGGTCAAGTCTGTCCTGGATCTCGTATACTGGTTTGTCGGAACGCTGCTCGTGTTCGCCTTGCTTTACGAGAGCAATTGGGGGGAAGTCAGGCCTTTTATTTTTCTGGGGCTTGGGATCGGAATTATTTTTTATTTTTTGCTGTTTAGCCGTCCGACCGTTTGGGTAATAAAGCTCATCATCCGCGTTATCGTGGGTACGGTTCGCTTCCTAAGACGGATGGTCGTCATTCTGATCTTCAAACCGGTGGTCATCCTGTACCGGGTATTGGTGATCATTTTGGGATTTTTGTTAGCGACCGCTATGTTCCTGTATAAAATTGTGATACAATTATGCCATCCTGTGTGGAAATTGCTGATGTGGCTGCTCAGACCGCTCGGCAAGTGGATACGGTTCCCCGTTCCCGCGTGGATGAAGAAATCGGGTCAAAGCGTCGCGAATTTCGTTCGCTGGTTCTTTTGGCCGTTCTAGGAGGATTCGCTCAAAGATGCAGGCAATCTCTAAAGCAACCGATCCGCAGCTCCCTAATAAAGGCTCGATACGTCGGCGCCGCCTGGTGATGCTGGTACTCACTTGCTTTTTGAGTTGGGCTGGTGTCACTCTCTGGAACCAAGTCGACAAGATCAATGACCGGAAGGAAAAGGTCAGAGTGCTGGAGCAGAGAAAAGCGGAAGCCCAGCAGGTGCAGGACAAGGCGAAGCGTGAGATCGCCAGGCTGAATGACCCCGAGTATGTGGAGCAGATCATTCGCAAAGAACTACAATACGTGAAACCCGGAGAAACGCTCTTTTATTCGCCGCAGCCAGTCAAGAAATAAGCACGACGATCTGTCAAGCCTATGTTGACCGTATGAAGGCCGTGCGTTATAATCGGCGTAGCTTCGTTTTCTTTTTATGTTTGTCTAACTATTTAAGGGAGGATCAGTTTACTTTATGGCAATTGAAGTGGGCAGCAAGCTGCAAGGAAAGGTGACAGGCATTACTCACTTTGGGGCGTTCGTCGAGCTTTCCGAGGGAGTTACAGGACTCGTTCATATCTCGGAGATTGCAGACAATTATGTGAAGGATGTCAACGATCATCTCAAGCTAGGCGATACCGTCACCGTGAAAGTGATTAATGTCGACAAAGACGGCAAAATCGGATTATCGATCAAGCAATCCGTTGATCGTCCGGTGGATGCCGCTCCGGCAAGGCCCGCTCGTTTTGACAGGCAAGGTGACCGTCCCCCTGGCGGAGGATTTGGCGGTCGCGGTGACCGGCCCGGCGGCGGATTTGGAGGCGGCCGTGGAGACCGTGGTGGCCGTGGCGGTAAACCCCCCGCAGGCAAACCTACGTTTGAAGACAAGATGGCGCGTTTCCTGAAGGACAGCGAAGACCGAATTTCGTCCCTGAAGAAGAACACGGAAGGTAAACGGGGCGGACGAGGCGCGCGCAGGGATTAATTCATGAGTTAGTTCTTTCATATACGTTTTCAAAGCTGTTCGTTGACCGGTTTCCGGTACGAACAGCTTTTTTGCTTGACAAGCGCTTCCCCCTTGTTATATACTCATGCTTGTTGTGGCGGTGTAGCTCAGCTGGCTAGAGCGTACGGTTCATACCCGTAAGGTCGGGGGTTCGATCCCCTCCGCCGCTATTGATTACAAACAAGACCCTGTGTGCAGCGTTAGGCTGTACGCGGGGTCTTTATTTTATTCATGGGGTTACGGGAATAGGGAATCCTCAGACTTTCTCATGAGGGCACTAGTTTTGTCGGATCGGCTCGTCGGCAGGGGAGAATCGACAGAGATTCCTGTAAAGACCGTCTTTTCGAATCGAACAGGCCGCGAACATAAGGTGACAACCCGATCGCCACCTCGAATTGCAAGCGTTTACAAACGCCGTTGGGGCATGGGTCTCTCTGTTTTCGCAGCCCTCCCCGTTTTGTCGGAAAAAACTTGCAAGGCAGTCGCTCATTCTGACAAACTTTCCGGTGCGCACCATTTATACTAGGGAACACTAATAGTGTATGGGTGGTGTAAAGAAATTATGCAAAAAAAGCAGATGTTCAAACGCGTAAAGTTGGCCGGTGCGGACACGATGAGTAGAGCGGGCAATTCCTTGAAGAGCTGGGTCGTGGAAAACAGATTGGTGCAGACGATCGTCGCCAGGAAATGGTCGATACTCCTGTTATTCATGGCGTTCCTGTTGGGACGAGCTATGATTCTCGATCAGCTGGCGCCGTTTGGAGTCGCTTTTTTCGCGGTGATGTATTTTTTGCGGAGAGAGCACCTGCTCTGGACGGGAGCTTTTCTCGCTGCGGGGAGCTTATTCTCGTTCGAACCGATGCACACAGGGTACCTGCTCGTGGAGATGCTCGTGTTCTTGCTGCTTCAGAAGGGGATTGAGCGGTTCCAACGCTCCGATATCTCTTATGCACCCGCTATGGTATTCGCGACCGTCTTCTTTGTTCAGCTGTTCTCCCACCTGGTCTCGGCACAGTTCAGCTGGTACACGCTGATGATGACGGGCGTAGAGGCTGTGCTCAGTCTCATTCTGACGCATATCTTTCTCCAAGCGCTGCCGGTCTTTACGTTAACCCGCAAAAACTACAATCTCAAAAATGAAGAGGTCATCTGTCTGATCATTCTTCTCGCTTCCGTCATGACGGGGACCGTAGGCTGGACCGTCGGTTCATTGACGCTTGAGCATGTGTTGTCCCGCTACTTGCTCCTGCTCTTCGCTCTGGTCGGGGGCGCTCCGCTCGGAGCCTCGGTGGGCGTCGTAACGGGACTCATTCTGAGCCTGGCCAACTCCAGCGCTATTTATCAGATGAGCCTGCTGGCCTTTGCGGGGATGCTGGCGGGTCTGCTCAAAGAAGGGAGCCGGATGGGCGTCGCGTTCGGCATGCTGCTCGGCTCATCCATTTTATCGGTCTACTTGGGCAATCAGGCGGATATTATGAGTTCCACTTGGGAATCGGTTGCGGCTGTCGCGCTATTCCTGCTTACGCCGGCCGCCGTTGTTCAGACGCTGGCCAAGTATGTGCCCGGCACGCAGGAAAATTTGAAGTCCCAGCATGACTATGCCCGTCGCGTTCGGGATGTGACGGCCCAGCGGGTGGAGCAGTTCTCGGAGGTGTTCCGGCAGCTGTCCCGGAGCTTCAAGCAGATCACCGTGGACACTCAGCCGCTCCGTAAAGACGAAGAGATCGGGCACTTTATGAATACGATAGCCGAGAAATCCTGCGCCTCCTGCTGGAAGCGCAACCAGTGTTGGGACGACCGTTTCTATCAAACCTACAAATATATGACCGATATGATGACGGAGGTGGAGCTGCGCGAGGTGATGACGAGGAAGGATATTTTGCCGGAGTGGAAGAGGCTGTGCGTAAAGCCTGATCAGGTGCTGCAGATTATGCAGCAGCAGTATCATGTATATAAAAACGACCAGCATTGGAAAAAGCAAATCTGGGATAGCCGGCAGCTGGTGGCCGAGCAATTGTCCGGCGTGTCTCAGGTGATGGAGGATTTGGCCAAAGAAATCAAGCGCGAAGGCCAGGAGCTCTTCATGCAAGAGGAGCAGATCCGCAGCGCGCTGGAGGAGCTGGGCTTGTCGATTCACAGCATCGATATCATTAATCTCGATGAAGGCAATGTGGAGATCGAAATCATCCACCAATATACCCGGGGCTTCGATGAATGCCGGAAAATTATCGCCCCGCTCCTATCGGAAATACTGGGCGAGCATATCGCTGTGAAAAACGAGCTGGCCGTAGAGCGTAAGGAGGGCTACAGTACGGTGCTCTTCGGTTCGGCCAAGGAATTCGAGGTGGAGACCGGTATCGCCGGCGCTGCGAAGGGCGGGGATTTGCTGTCGGGGGACAGCTTCAGCACGGTTGAGCTGGGCAATGGGAAGTTCGCCGTGGCTCTCAGCGACGGCATGGGGAATGGCGAGCGCGCCCGAGCGGAGAGCAGCGCGGCCTTGTCTATCCTCCAGCAGCTGCTTCAATCGGGCATGGATGAGAAGCTGGCGATCAAGTCGGTCAATTCGGTGCTTATGCTGCGCTCGTCGGATGAAGTATTTGCTACGGTGGATGTCGCCTTGATCGACTTGTACAATGCGAATACGACCTTTATGAAAATCGGATCGACGCCCAGCTTCATCAAGCGAGGAAACGAGGTGTTTCCGGTGACCGCCAACAATTTGCCGGTAGGGATTCTCCATGATATCGATGTTGATCTCGTTACGGTGCCGCTTAAGCACGGCGATATTCTGATTATGATGACGGACGGGATCTATGATGCGCCGGGCCATGCCGTCAACAAGGAGCTCTGGATGAAGCGGATGATTACAGAGATCGATTCCGATCATCCGCAGGACTTCGCCGATGTGCTGCTCGAACGGGTAGTCCGCTACCATCACGGGGATATTTATGACGATATGACGGTCGTTGTCGCGAGGATCGACAAATTCCAGCCGCAGTGGGCCACCTTCCGGATGCCGGGGATCGACCCGATCGAGCGCCCCCGAACGGTGAGCTGATGTTTCTTCTATATATAACGTAACAAGCGGGGTCCGTGAAGGACGCCGCTTTCTGCGTGTACGTCCAGGCGATAATTCGGTATATTCGGTATCCTGGATTCCTACAAGTTTAGAATTCTTCCAAGTGGAAATCATGAGAATAATATAGCTTGGGAGGAATGTGTATGAAGCAGATTATTCTCATTACCGATGGATGCTCGAATGTGGGGATGAGTCCGGTTATCGCTGCTGCCCACGCTTATGCCGAAGGCATTGTCGTACATGTTGTGGGAATTACCGACGACGGGGAGCTTGGGGTATTGGGAGCTTCCGAGATAGAAGAGATTGCAGGGGCCGGCGGAGGGATCAGTCGTATCGTGAAGCCGGCACAGCTCTCGCAGACCGTGCAGATGATGACGCGCAAAACAGTCGCCCAAACCGTGCGGCAGGCAGTCGGACAGGAGCTTCGCAGTATTCTCGGACATGACAAGGTGGAGGCTCTTCCGCCGCACGAGCGTTCCGAGGTGGTCCGGGTGATCGACGATTGGGCGGAAAAAGCCGATCTGAAGGTGGCCCTGCTGATCGATGCGAGCGCCAGCATGAAGCCGAAGCTGCAGGCGGTCAAGGAATCGATCCGCGATCTGCAGCTAAGCCTGCAGGCCCGGACGGGGGAAAGCTTGCTGTCCGTATTCCATTTCCCCGGCAACTTGAGCGGCGAGCAGGAAGTGGAGATGGATCTCGATTGGACGGCTAATCTTGCAAATCTGAACAGGTTGTTCTATAAATTAAACATGAGGGGCACGACGCCGACAGGCCCGGCCTTGATGAAAGTAGTACAGTTTGTCGCCGGAAATGCCGATGAAAGGTATGGAGTTGACAAGCTGCCTGCCATTCCTGCGCAGGTGGTTCCGGGAAGAACGCGTGAGGAAGGGATATGGAGTGACTACATCGTTTGATCTCTCATTTTCCCCAGGAACAGTCATCATCGGGAAATGGAACAAGAACGAGTACCAGGTCGAGAGACTGCTGGGGGAAGGCGCCAATGGCAAGGTGTACCTGGTCAAGCGCGGCAAGAAGTCTTATGCGCTCAAGCTTGGCTTCGATACGCTGGAGCATCAGTCGGAGGTCAATGCGCTGAAGGTGCTCTCGGGTTCCTCCACTTCCTTTCAACAGGTTTGGATCGAATCCGACGATCTGGAGTGGAAGGGGACGGAATATCCGTTCAGTGTCATGCGATATATCAAAGGAAAATCACTGACCGATTTTTTGCGGGACAAGGGGCTCGATTGGACTTATCTGATCGGTCAGCACCTGCTCCGCAAGCTGGTGGAGCTTCATGCCAGCGGTTATGCCTTCTGCGACCTGAAGGCGGAGAATATGCGGGTAACGGAATACGGTGAGGTAGAACTGATCGATTTTGGCGGTGTGACCGCCAAAGGCCGAAGCGTAAAGCAATTTACGGAGGTATTCGACCGCGGATACTGGAGTGCCGGCGAGCGGACGGCGTGCGACGGTTATGACCTGTTTTCGTTTGCCGTACTTTTGCTCAGCGTGACGGACCGGGAACGCAAGTTCGTTCAGGCTGCCGCCATGCTGCCGCAGAACCGCAGCACGGATGTGCTGCTGGATATGCTAAAAACCAATCGTCACTTGAGTGCGGTGGAGCCGGTGCTTCGCAAGGCGCTGACCGGTCGCTACGAGACCTCGAAGCAGGCGCTTGCCGATTGGCGGGCCCGCAGCCGGCAGTCCAGTCGTCCGGTTCCAAGGCCGGCCGCTATGGATTCGTGGATTAAGGTGTGCTTTGCCGCCTCGCTCGTTCTGTTCGCCGCTGCGCTGTATTACTCGTTTACGTAGGGACAAGTCTTGGGTCTGATGACCGCTTATAGCATCTATTAGAAGCGCAGACTCGTGCGCCGACGAAAGGCTTGGATGGAAAGGGGACAGCTATGGAAGCGGGATGGACGTTACGAACAAAGGTGGAGCGGCTCATACGCGAAGAATCGCTTCTGGCAGAAGGAGACGGAGTAGTTGTTGCGGTTTCGGGAGGCCCTGATTCCGTCGCGCTGCTGCATCTCCTTTTCGCGTTGTCGGCCTCCTGGGGATGGACATTGACGGCCGCGCATGTCGATCATGGGTACCGGGGCGAGGAGTCTGCGGAAGAAGCGGCCTTTGTAGAGAGGCTGGCGCAGCAGCTCGGGGTGGGCTTCCGTCTGAGGAAGCTGGACATGCCCGGCTACTTGGCGCGGTACGGCGGGAATTCCCAGGCAGCGGCCCGGGCCCGGAGGTACGAATTCTTGCTGGAAACGGCCAGGGAGGCGGATGCGCGGCGCGTAGCGCTGGCTCATCATGCCGACGATCAGGCGGAGACGGTTTTGATGCGCATTCTGAGAGGGACGGGCTTGACCGGCCTGACCGGTATACCGCTGAAGAGAATGGAGCAAGAAACGGAACTTGTCCGCCCCTTGCTCCGTATATATAAAGCGGAGCTTATTCAATACTGCCGGGATTTGTCGCTGGAGTACCGGATCGACAGCAGTAATCTGGACACGAAGTATTTCCGCAATCAGATACGGCTGGACGTACTGCCTTACTTGTCCCGCTATCAGGAGCGCCTGCCCGAATCATTGAACCGTCTTGCCGAGATGGCCGGAGCCGAGGACGACCTGCTCCAGTCGCTGACTCAGGAACTGTTGGATGAACATGTGGCCGTCGCAAGCGGCGAAATCTCGTGGTCGGCCTCGTGGTTTGCCACGCTTCACGTCGCTTTACAAAGGCGATTGATTAAACTAATATTAAGTTATCTTGCTCTAGAACCGGAATGCGCCGACTACCAGAGGATCGAACAAATCCGCAGCGCTGCCGTCCGTACTCAAGGTGCAAATCTTCGACTGCAGCTGGATTCTTCGCTCATGCTCAGCAGGGAATATGATCGGGTAATGCTTCATACTATGGTGTTACCCCCCGTCCCTTATACCTATGAGGTGTCTGAGGGACAGACAGAGCTAGCAATCACCGAGACGGGTGTCTGGATGAGGCTCTACTGGCTGGAGCGGGAGAATCTCGTACCTGTCTGTCCGGAAGGCGCCATGAGCGAGGTATTCGACGTGGTGGACATGTCGTTTCCCCTCGTGATACGAAGCCGGCTGCCTGGAGACCGCATGTCTGTCTATGGACTAAACGGCTCGAAAAAAGTAAAGGATATGTTCATCGATGCGAAGGTGCCTGCCCGGCTAAGGGAACGTATTCCGATCATAACCGACTCGCAAGGACGGATTCTGTGGCTGCCCGGGGTAAGAAGATCGTCGCACGCGATGGTCCGGGCGGAAAGCGAGCGCAGGCTGGTGATAGAGCTGCAAACCGATTTTAACTTACAGTAGGAGGACTACTCTTGCAAAACGACGTTCAAGAAATCCTGTACAGCGAGAAGCAAATTCAAGACAAAGTGAAGGAAATGGGAGAAGCGATCAGCCGGGATTTCGAAGGCCGCAACCCGCTCGTCATTTGTGTATTGAAGGGCGCGTTTATCTTTATGTCCGATCTGGTTAAGAATATTACGATACCGCTTGAGCTTGATTTTATGGCTGTGTCCAGCTATGGGCATTCCACGAAGTCATCCGGCGTCGTTAAGATCATCAAGGATCTGGATATTCCCGTGGAAGGCCGCCATATCCTCATCGTCGAGGATATTATTGACAGCGGTCTTACGTTAAGCTATCTGATCGATGTGCTGGAGAGACGGAATGCTTTATCCATTAACGTCGCCGCTCTTTTTGATAAGCCGGCGCGTAGAACGGCCGAATTGGATGCAGACTATAAGGGCTTTGTCATACCCGATGCATTCGTTGTCGGATACGGTCTGGACTACGCGGAGAAATACCGCAACCTGCCTTATGTCGGCGTGCTCAAGCCTGAGATTTACGCCACTTAGCATTTCTTGAGAAGCAAAGACGTGCTGTGGTACAATATACAAAGTTGCCGTTTGTCGAGAGGAGGTAGGGGATGAATCGCATTATACGTAACACAGGCTTTTATCTGCTGATCTTTTTGGTCACCGTCGGAATCGTCCATTTCATAAGCACCCAGAACGATCAAAAGTCAGTCATTAGCTATGGCGAGCTTCGGGTGGCCTTACAAAACAAGAATGTAGATTCCATTATCGTCAAGTATGACGCCCAAACGTATTTGGTCAGGGGGACGCTCAAGAACGCGGAAACGCCGGAGAAGAAAAATTTCGAAGCCCGTGCGCCGTATGAACAGGGAGATACGAATATCTTCCGTTTGATCGAACAAAGCGACATTCCCGCCGGTAAGATTGTCGTCGAGAAGATGGAAGGGGATAACATTTGGATTAGCTTCTTCACATCCATCATTCCTTTCGTCATCATCTTCATTTTGTTCTTCTTCCTGATGAATCAAGCCCAAGGCGGCGGCGGGAAAGTCATGAACTTCGGCAAGAGCCGGGCGCGGCTTTATAATGAAGAGAAGAAGAGAGTTACCTTCGAGGACGTGGCTGGAGCAGACGAGGAGAAGCAAGAGCTCGTCGAAGTGGTCGAGTTCCTGAAGGACCCTCGCAAATTCGCCGCTGTCGGCGCGCGTATTCCCAAAGGGGTTCTGCTTGTAGGTCCTCCGGGTACCGGTAAAACATTGCTCGCCAGAGCGGTTGCCGGGGAAGCCGGGGTTCCGTTCTTTAGCATCAGCGGTTCTGATTTCGTGGAAATGTTCGTCGGGGTCGGTGCATCCCGCGTGCGTGACTTGTTCGAGAATGCGAAGAAAAATGCCCCTTGTATCATATTTATAGATGAGATCGATGCAGTCGGACGTCAGCGTGGCGCCGGTCTAGGCGGCGGTCATGACGAGAGGGAGCAAACCCTTAACCAATTGCTTGTCGAGATGGACGGGTTCGGCGCGAACGAGGGTATCATTATTGTCGCGGCCACGAACCGTGCAGACATCCTTGACCCTGCCCTGCTCCGCCCGGGTCGATTTGACCGTCAGATTACGGTTGACCGTCCGGATGTGAAGGGTCGCGAGGCGGTACTGAAGGTGCATGCTCGCAACAAGCCGCTGGCCAAAGATGTGAAGCTGGACCAGCTGGCGCGTTATACGACCGGCTTCTCCGGAGCTGATCTGGAGAATCTGTTGAATGAGTCCGCACTGATCGCCGCGCGCCGCAACCGTAAGGATATCTCGATGGATGAGATTGATGAGGCGTTCGACCGTGTGATCGTCGGTACCCAGAAGAAAAACCGCGTGATCAGCGAACGTGAGAAGCGCATGGTCGCTTTCCATGAAGCGGGCCATACGATTGTCGGTATTCATGCCGAGCATGCGGATGTCGTGCATAAGGTTACCATCATTCCGCGCGGCCGTGCCGGCGGGTATGTGATGATGCTCCCGAAAGAGGGAGAAGACAAGATGATGCAGACGAAGAACGAGCTTCTCGATAAAGTTACCGGCTTGCTGGCCGGGCGCGTATCCGAAGAGCTGTTCATCGGCGAGATCGGCACGGGGGCTTACAGTGACTTCCAACGGGCGACAGGCATTGTCCGTCGTATGATTACGGAGTTCGGCATGAGCGAGAAGCTCGGTCCGATGCAGTTCGGAACGACACAAGGTCAAGTATTCCTGGGCCGCGACATCGGGCACGAGCAAAACTATAGCGACGCGATCGCTTATGAGATCGACCAGGAAATGCAGTCGATTATCCGCAGCTGCTATGAGCGGGCTAAGGAAATTTTGACCCAATACAGCGACCAGGTTCGTTTGATCGCCGAGACGCTGATCGAGAAGGAAACGCTTGAGAAAGAACAGATCAAGGAATTGATCGATAGCGGCAAGCTCGGGCCGAAGCCCGGCTCCGCCACGGAACCAGGCGAAGATATCAAAGTTAATATCCAAAGCCAGGAAACAAGTGCGGATGCCAACAAGCTGGACTTCGACAAAAAGGATTCGGATGACGAATCGAACCAATAAGCTACAGGAACCGATGCTTAACTGCATCGGTTTTTCCTTTATTGCACCAGGTTAAAAGCAGGCGATTCGCGAGAAACTATGCCTAATCCGCAGAGGGACGGAACGGGCGAGTGGGAAATGCCTGTATTCGCCTGCTTTCACTGGTATTTAAGCATTGACATAGCAGGGGCCTCACGTGTAAATTAGGTGTAAATCTTTAATATCTTTGTGAACATTTTCACCATCTAGGGGTCTTATCATAAGGAAGTAAAGGAAGGTGCATGATGGAAGCTCTGGCTCTCGAGCGCAAAGCGGAACAGCAGCGCGAACTCAAGGAACGGATTATGCAACTGAAGAAGGAACGCAACGCTATTATTCTTGCTCACTATTATCAACGGGATGAAATTCAAGAAGTCGCCGATTTCCGTGGAGATTCCTTTTTATTGGCTCAGAAGGCCGCTTCGACGGATGCGGATGTCATCGTTTTTTGCGGCGTTCATTTTATGGGAGAAAGCGCCAAAATATTAGCGCCCAACAAAACCGTCCTTATCCCGGATGAACGGGCGGGCTGTCCTATGGCCGATATGGTGAATGTCGATGGTCTGCGTGCTCTGAAGCGGCAGCATCCGAACGCTAAGGTAGTCGCCTACATCAATACGTCGGCCGATGTGAAGTCGGAGACGGATATTTGCTGTACCTCGGCCAACGCAATTAAAGTTATCGAGTCTGTAGATTCGGATGAAATTATTTGGGTTCCCGATAAAAACCTGGGCGATTACGTCTCCAAATTCACAGACAAAAAAATGATCATCTGGGAAGGGTATTGCAATACTCACGATATGCTTACCGTCAAAGATGTCGAAGAAATGAAAGCCCAGTACCCGAATGCCCAGTTCGTCGTTCATCCGGAATGTCGGCCGGAGGTTGTCCAATTGGGTGATTTCGTCGGCAGTACGACGGCGATTATCAAGTATTGTAAGGAATCGGACTGCAAGGAGTTTATTGTCGGCACGGAGGATGGGACTGGCTATCAGCTCCGGCTGGACAGCCCTGATAAAACGTTCCATTTCGCAACCAAATATTTGGTCTGTCCGAATATGAAGGTCAACAACTTGAAGAAAGTGGTCAAGTGCCTGGAAACGAACAGTCCCCAAATTTATGTACCGCAAGACGTGGCCGACAAGGCTCGTGCATCCTTGGAGCGCATGCTGCTGGTCAAGTAGCATGCGCTACTTCTCTTGCCCGGGAAGGTGAATGAAATTAAAATTCCGCGTTATATGGTTAATTTTGACCTGGAGCAGCTTCCAACTGTACATACGGATGTTATAGTGATCGGAGCCGGCATAGCCGGACTGTTCACGGCACTCCGCTCCGCTGAAAAGCATAAGGTGCTGATGGTGACCAAAAAATCGCTGCTCGACAGCAATACCCGTTACGCGCAAGGGGGAATTGCGGCGGTCATCTCCGATGAGGACTCTCCGGCTTATCACAGGCAGGATACGTTGATCGCGGGAGCCGGTTTATGCTCTTCTACGGCGGTAGACGTCTTGGTACATGAAGGTCCGGCCGGAGTCGAGGACCTGATCGGTCTGGGTACCGAGTTCGATATGGAGGACGGGCGTTATGCTCTGACGAAGGAAGGCGCGCATAGTCAGCGCCGTATCCTTCATGCGCAGGGCGACGCGACTGGAGCGGAGATCGTACGTGCATTGTCGGAGAAGACCAAGCAAGACCCGAATATTGAAATATGGGACGATCATTTTGTAATCGATCTGATTACGCATGAAGGCGAATGCTTTGGGGCGATCGTGCAGAAGCCGAGTGGAGCTAAGGTTTTCGTGAAAGCCAAGGCGA
Organism: Paenibacillus puerhi; assembly: GCF_009846885.1. GTDB lineage: Bacteria > Bacillota > Bacilli > Paenibacillales > NBRC-103111 > Paenibacillus_G > Paenibacillus_G puerhi. The sequence continues at coordinate 14,736 of NZ_WUWM01000037.1, read as the reverse complement.
CGCTGCTTTGTACAGGGGGCGCGGGGCAGCTGTTCCGTTATACGACAAATCCCGATATTGCCACAGGCGACGGAATCGCTATCGCTTACCGGGCCGGCGCCCGTATTCGCGATGTCGAGTTTATTCAATTTCATCCGACGGCCTTATGCTACCCGGGTGCGCCGCGTTTTCTCATCTCCGAGGCCGTTCGGGGAGAAGGCGCCGTATTGCGGAACATTAACGGAGAACGCTTCATGGAACGCTACCACCCGCAGCTTGAGCTTGCGCCACGCGATGTTGTGGCCCGTGCCATTGTCAGCGAGATGGAAAATACGAAATCTACGTTCGTGTATATCGATTTCACCCATGAATCGGAGGAAGGGGTTAAGCAGCGCTTCCCGACGATCTACGAAACCTGCTTGCACTACGGACTCGATCTTTCCTCCGATTGGATTCCGGTAGCGCCTGCTGCGCATTATATGATGGGCGGCGTTGAAACTGATCTTCACGGCGAAACTACGGTAAAGCGTCTCTTTGCTTGCGGCGAGGTTTCTTCCACCGGCGTTCATGGCGCTAACCGGCTGGCTAGCAATTCCTTATCCGAAGCTATTGTATTCGGCAGAAGGATTGTCGAACGCATTAATGAATTGCCGCCAGTGGGGAGCACGCCTCCCATCGCTGAGTTTAAGCGTTCCCACGAGCAGGCGATCCAGCCGGTGGTCGAGAAGAAGCTAAAGCTGCAGAAGCTGATGCTTCGCTATGCGGGGCTTGTACGTAATGGCAAAGGATTAGCCAAAGGTTACGAGGAATTGAAGCGGCATCTTGCGATTTTCGACAGCTCGCTTAGCAAGCGGGAGGAATATGAATTCGCTAACCTGCTGATCTGTGCTTTGCTGACGACGGAAGCCGCTTTGATTAGAGAGGAAAGCCGCGGGGGACACTATCGGGAGGATTTCCCGGAGCGTGACGATCTGGTGTGGCGGAAGCATACGGTGTTCAGCCGCGGGAATGGGACGACGGAAGGGCGGATTGACGATGTTTGAAATAAACCGGACGGCACTGGAGAACAGCATCCGGGCCTGGCTTGAAGAAGATATCGGGATGGGCGACGTGACCACGATGACGACGATTCCAGAATCCTCGCAGTCTGTCGGTATTATCCATGTGAAGGACACAGGCATTGTTGCAGGTCTAGCTGTGGCGGAAACGGTATTTTCGGTCGTGGACCCGGAGCTTCGTTTTGAAGTCAAGGCTGTCGAGGGACAGGCTGTTCAGGTCGGAACTGTTCTTGCGAAGATACATGGGAGCACGCGCAGCATTTTGCTTGGGGAAAGGCTTGCCTTGAATCTGCTGCAGCGTATGTCAGGTATCGCTACACGGACTCGTCAGTTTGTAGAGCGATTGGATGGACTGCCTGTGCGGCTTGTCGATACCCGCAAAACGACTCCGGGCCATCGGACCCTGGAGAAGTATGCGGTGCGCGTCGGGGGCGGACATAACCACCGATACGGCTTGTACGATGCTGTCATGATCAAGGATAATCATATCAAGGGCGCGGGCGGTATAGCCCAGGCTATCGGCCGTGCACGCGCGAACATTCCGCATACGATGAAAATCGAAATCGAGGTAGAAAGCTTCGAGCAGTTGGAAGAGGCGCTTGCAGCAGCCCCGGATATTATCATGCTGGATAATATGCAGCCTGAGCTTATGCGCCAAGCGGTTCAGCGCATGAAAAGCGCCGCGCCGCATATTCTGATAGAAGCCTCGGGCACGGTCACCCTGGATACCGTACGTGCGATCGCAGAAACGGGGGTCGATGTCATCTCGGTTGGCCGTTTGACTTATTCCGTGCAGGCCCTCGACATCAGCCTGGATCTCAATGAACGCAAGGGTCCCGGGGAGGACTCGAACGCATGATTCTGGTAGTGGATGTGGGCAATACGAACATCGTACTCGGCCTTTACAAGGAGAAGCAGCTGGTTCATCACTGGAGGCTGAGCACGAGTCGGGCGACCACAGCGGACGAATACGGGATTATGATGTACAATTTGTTTCAGCATGCCGGCATCGGCCTTGAGCAGGTGCAGGGCGTCATCATCTCTTCGGTGGTGCCCCCGCTCATGTTTGTGCTGGAGCAGTTATGTGTAAAGTATATAAAGAAAAAGCCTATGGTCGTGGGACCGGGGATTAAGACGGGGCTGAACATTCGTTACGAAAATCCGAAGGAAGTGGGAGCGGACCGGATCGTCAATGCGGTAGCGGCCATTGAGCTGTATGGGCCTCCCTGTATCGTGGTTGATTTCGGCACTGCCACAACCTTGGATTATATCGATGAAAAGTCACAGTACATCGGAGGCGCTGTCGCGCCGGGGATCGGCATATCAACGGAAGCGCTGTATCAGCATGCAGCCAAGCTGCCCCGCATCGAGCTGGTGAAGCCTAGAAGCGTTGTAGGGCGCACGACGGTCTCGTCAATGCAGGCAGGTATTATTTACGGCTTCGCCGGGCAGGTGGACGGTATCATCGACCGTATCCGGCAAGAATACAAGACAGACCCCACCGTAGTGGCAACAGGCGGATTAGCCGAGCTGATCGCCAGCGAGTCACGTACGATTCAGCTTGTCAACCCCCTCTTGACCCTGCAGGGGCTGCAGATCATCTATAATCGGAATATGTAAGAAGGAGTGGACCATGCAGGATTATTTAATTCGGGCGACTGCCCTAGAGGGTAAAGTGCGTGCCTTTGCCGTTAGAACGAGAACGATCGTTGAAGAGCTTCGAGTCAGACATCAGACGACGCCTACAGCTACGGCTGCGCTCGGACGCACAGCCACGGCCGCGCTGATGATGGGCGCCATGCTGAAGGGCGAGGAGAAGCTCACGGTTCAGGTGAAGGGCGGCGGGCCGATCGGTCAAGTTGTCGCCGATGCCAATGCCCATGGAGAAGTAAGAGGATACGTCGATCATCCGTCTGTCGATCTTCCGCTCAACGGAATCGGCAAGCTGGATGTGGCAGGCGCTGTAGGTACGGAAGGCTTTCTGTATGTGACCAAGGATCTGGGCCTGAAGGAGCCTTACCGCGGCAGCATTCCGATCGTATCGGGGGAGCTTGGCGAGGATTTCACTTATTATTTTGCCCAGTCGGAACAGACGCCGTCAGCGGTAGCGCTTGGTGTGCTCGTGGATGTGGACTACACGGTCAAAACGGCTGGAGGCTTTATCATCCAGCTGCTGCCCGGGTTGAGCGATGCGGAGATTGTGAAGCTTGAAAAGCAGCTTTCCGGACTTCCGCCGATCACCAGCCTTCTAGAGCGGGGAGAAAGTCTGGAGTCGATCCTGCAGACGTTGCTTCCCGACGTGCAGGTGCTGGAGCGGCGCGATGACATCCGCTTCCAGTGCAAGTGCTCGCGCGAGCGGGTGGAGCAAACCTTGATCAGCTTGGGGAAATCGGAGCTGGAGCAGCTTCTGGCTGAGGACGGGCAGGCCGAGGTTTCCTGTCACTTTTGCAATGAAACGTATCGGTTCGCCGGGAACGATCTAACCGCGTTGATCGAATCGTTATAAATCTTCGAAGCTTACGATAGCAGCGTCAAGCGGTTGTGACCGGAACTCAAGCGAGTGATTATATGAGGGGATAGGACATGCGAAACGTTAAGGTACTATGGGGAATGATCTCAATCTTGCTGGTCGCCGTCGGCGTCCTTTCCTCCGTATTAACGGCCCGTCTCTATCAGCAGCCAAGCGCTGATGCCCATTCGAACCCGGAACCGCCGAGCAAGGCCGAGCAAGAGCGAGCGATTGCCAGCATCGGAGAATTAGTCATTACACGGCAAGATTTGCAGCAACAATTGCTTCAGAAATACGGCAAAGAAGTGCTCGACCAGATGATTGACCGGGAGGTCGTTCGCAGGGAAGCGGTAGCGGTCGGCATCAGCGCCGATGAGCCAGAGATCAAGCGGGAATTGGAACGGATGCAGCAAGGCTATGAAAGTGAAAGTCAGTTTTATCAAGCGATGGAGGAACAACTGGGTCTGTCCCGCGAAGCACTGAATGCAGACGTCAAGCACAAGCTGCTGATGGAAAAGGTATCGATTCAAGGCATCCAAGTCGGAGATGTCGAAGTGGACGAATATATTCGGCATCACCAGGAGGAATTTCAACCTAGGGTGCAGTTGCGTCTCGAGCAGATCGTCACCGCGAGCCGGGAACAGGCGAACCGGGCAAGCTCGGAGCTGGCCAAGGGAACGGATTTTGCCAAAGTCGCTAAGGAACGATCGCTGGATGACGCCACGCGCAACTCGGGGGGCGATCTGGGGTGGCTGGATGAGGACGATCCGTTTATCCATCCTGCCATTCTGAAGGCGGGCAAGCAGCTGCAGCCTGGACAGGTGTCGAAGCCCGTCGAGGTGGACGGTAAGTATGTTATTGTGAAATTGAGGGAACGCAAGGTCGAATCCAAGGGCTCGCCCGAAGCGATACGCGAGCAGGTGCGCCGGGAATTGGCTCTGCGCGAAGCTCTGCCCATGAAGGAAACGATAGCTAAGCTCCGCGAGAAGTGGAACGTGCAGATCCGGGAGACCGAGCTGGTAGCATCCGGCTAACTTTCATATTGACAACATCCTCATGGGTTGATAATATTGACTGTATAATACCTAGCAAATTAGTCGGATATTTTTGGCGCTCTTGAGGAGGAGAATACGAATGGCAAGATTGGTCCAAAGCATCACGGAATTGATTGGGGATACGCCGCTTGTTAAGCTTAACCGCGTTGTGCCGGAAGGCAGCGCTGAAATTTATGTGAAGCTGGAGTACCAGAATCCGGGTGCGAGTGTAAAAGACCGGATCGCGATCAGCATGATCGAGGTAGCTGAGCAAGAGGGCCGTATCAAGCCGGGCGATACGATCGTAGAGCCGACGAGCGGAAATACGGGAATCGGGCTGGCTTTGGTCGCTGCGGCTAAAGGCTACAAAGCGATCCTCGTTATGCCGGAAACGATGTCCATCGAGCGTCGCAACCTGCTGCGTGCTTATGGTGCTCAACTCGTTCTGACGCCAGGAGCCGAAGGAATGAAGGGCGCCATCAAGCGCGCTGAAGAGATCGTAGCTGAAAACCCAGGCTACTTCATCCCGCAGCAGTTTAAAAACCAGGCGAACGTTAAGGTTCACCGGGAAACGACGGGACCTGAGATTGTAGAAGCTATTAAATCTCATGACGGCAAGTTGGATGCGTTCATCTCCGGGATTGGTACTGGCGGTACGATCACAGGCGCTGGCGGTGTCTTGAAGGAAAACTTCCCTGACATTAAGATCTATGCCGTTGAGCCTGCTGCATCCCCTGTACTTTCCGGCGGGAAGCCAGGTCCTCACAAGATCCAAGGTATCGGTGCCGGTTTTGTGCCGGATATCCTGAACACCAGCTTGTATGACGCTGTTATTCCTGTTGAGAATGACGATGCATTCGAAACGTCGCGCCGCGTAGCGAAAGAAGAAGGCATCCTCGGCGGTATTTCTTCCGGAGCAGCCATCTTTGCCGCTCTGAAAGTAGCCAAGGAGCTTGGTGCGGGCAAGCGCGTTGTAGCTGTCGTACCTAGTAACGGGGAACGTTATTTGTCCACTCCTCTGTATCAATTCGAAGACTAAGCTTGCAGCCTGCATGGCCCGCTCACCTGAGCGGGCTTTTTGGTAATCCCCTTTTTTTCATAGCGGATTTCAAGTATACTAATTCCAACACTTGAATCCGAACGGAAGAAAAGGCGGAATGATCGATGCTGTTGACATCCTATGACATGTGGACAAGTTGGGCAAAGGATTATTCCGTACTGCCTTACGTCCGAAGCTTCCCTTTGAAGGGAAGTCCTATGCTCTCCTGGGCTCCTGCCTGGGAGACGGCACTGCCTGGGGCCTTCGTGCTGGAAAGCGGTAAGGGAGGAAGGTATACGTTTCTCGGCTTGAGGCCGGTCTCCGAGATTCGCGGCACTGGCCTGGAAGCCGTAGTTACGGAACAAGGGCAGTGCCCGCAGAGCCTGCAGGGTAAACCGCTCGAGCTGGTCAAGCAATGGATGGCGCCTTACCGGTCGCCGCGTGTCGAGCAGGCCCCCAAGTGGCTTGGAGGCTGCCTCGGCTTCTGGAGCTATGACACGATCCGCACGATCGAGCGTCTTCCGGTACGGGCTGCCGCGGACTTGCCCATACCGGATTATGCTTTTGTTCGTGTAGATGAATTGTGGATCGTCGACCATCAGGACAACAGACTGTACTGCGCTTTCCATACGCATCTTCCCTCCGGGGATACAGGTGCAAAGTCGGGGTTAGAGTCGATGTATCAGGCGGCCGCAGCCGCGGTTGACAAGATGAAGTCGCTGTGGGACCGGCTCGAAGCGGCTTGGCAGGACGCGCGGCACATTCAAGAAGCGGAGGAAAAGCGCCGGTGCATGGACGAGGACCTCTTGCAGATCGATCCCGAATCGATGCAAGATGTTGCGGCGGATTTTCCCCGAGCCGACTATATAGCCGCTGTCCGGAGCATTCGCGAATATATCGCGGCCGGCGACGTGTTCCAGGTCAACCTGTCGGTGCGGCAGCACAAGAAGCTTTCCGCAGAGCCTGAAGAGATCTACGAATGGCTGCGGAGGGTGAATCCGTCCCCGTACATGGGTATGCTCCGATTCGCCGACTTTCAGCTTGTCTCCGGCTCTCCCGAGCTGCTTGTCCAGCTGGAGGAGGGAGTCGTCCGTACGCGTCCTATCGCAGGCACGCGTCCGCGCGGCGCGAGCGAAGAGGAGGACCGGCAGCTGGCCGCTGAGCTTATCCATCATGAGAAAGAGCGGGCTGAGCATATTATGCTGGTCGATCTGGAGCGCAATGACATCGGACGTATCTCGGAATATGGAAGCGTTCAGGTCAAAGAGTTTATGGTTATCGAATATTACTCGCATGTGATGCACATCGTCTCCGAGGTGGAGGGCAAGCTCGCAAAAGGACGCGATGCATTCGACGTTATCGCCGCTACCTTTCCCGGAGGGACAATTACAGGGGCTCCCAAGATCCGCACGATGGAAATCATCGAAGAGCTGGAGCCGGTCCGCCGCGGCCCCTATACAGGGTCGATGGGCTGGATCGATTACAATGGAGATATGGAATTTAATATTATTATCCGGACTTTGGTCGTTTGTAATGGTGTTGGTTATGTGCAGGCCGGCGCGGGGATCGTGATCGACTCCGTGCCGGAGAAGGAGTATACGGAGTCGATGAACAAAGCCAAGGCGATGTGGAAAGCTATCCAATACAGCGAGCGGCAGCCGATTAGCCGCAGGAGGTAGTTTACGATGATTCTGGTAATCGATAATTACGATTCTTTTACGTACAACCTGGTGCAGTACCTCGGGGAGCTCGGACAGGAGATTGTCGTTCGCCGCAATGATGAGATCGATCTGATTGGCATTGAGCAATTGGCTCCGGATCATATTCTGATTTCGCCGGGACCGTGTACACCGAATGAAGCCGGTATCAGCTTATCCCTGATCGATCACTTTAAAGGGAAGGTTCCTATTCTTGGCGTTTGTCTGGGGCATCAGTCCATTGGCCAAATGTTCGGAGGCGAAGTCATTCGGGCCGAACGTTTGATGCATGGCAAAACCTCGGAAATCTTCCATGACGGCAAGACGGTCTTCAAGGATCTGCCCTCGCCATTTACGGCTACGCGCTACCATTCGCTGATCGTCAAGCGGGAGACGCTTCCGGATTGCCTCGAGATCAGCGCCGAAACCGCCGAAGGCGAGATCATGGGGCTGCGTCATAAAGAGTACCCGATCGAGGGCGTGCAATTCCATCCGGAATCCATCATCACCGACTACGGTCATCAGATGCTTCGCAATTTCCTTCAAGAGACCGTCCTGAGCCGGGTATGATGATCGATTGCAAGGGGATCCTTATAGAGGAACGACAAGCCGTGGTCTCTGTATACGACCACGGCTTTCTCTACGGTATGGGGCTATTCGAGACATTTCGAACCTATGGCGGCGAAGCTTACTTGCTTGATTGGCACCTGGAGCGGCTGCTGGCCGGTTGTGAAGCGCTGGGAATCCGCTACCGCCCGGACCGCCGGAGATTGGAGGAACGGTTCGCGGCTCTGCTCGCGGCCAATGGCCTGAGCGATGCGTATTTCAGGCTGACGGTGACAGCGGGAGTCGAGGCGCTGGGATTGCCGCCTGGAGACTATGAAGCGCCATGGGATCTCATCTACGTCAAGCCGCTGCCGCCTTACGATCCTGCCGTGTTCCCGACACCCAAGGCTCTGCAGCTCTTGTCGCTAAGGCGCAATACGCCGGAAGGGCCGATAAGGCTGAAGTCGCTGCATTATATGAATAATATACTGGCCAGGCACGAGCTGAACGGTTACCCCTGGGCCGCCGGCGCCGAAGGACTGTTTCTGGACGGAGCGGGAGACTTGTGCGAGGGGATGGTCAGCAATCTGTTCTTCGTAGAAAAGGATCGGCTGTTCACGCCTTCGGTAGACACGGGTCTGCTCCCGGGTATAACGAGGCGCAAGGTGCTGGAGCTTGCTGCGGAGCTGGGTCTCGAAGCGGCTGAGGGACGTTACGGCTGGGAACGGCTTGCGGGTGCGGACGAGGTGTTTCTGACCAATTCGATTCAAGAGATCGTACCGGTTGCCACTCTTCTGGATCGGAAGGGGGCGGCCTTGCAGGTCGGTACGGGAGAGACCGGCACGCTCACGCGGCGTCTGCAGCAATTGTACCGGGCCGAGACGACAAGGATGTTTACAGGAAGGGGCAATAGGGTAAATGAATAACGCTGCAGGGACAATGCCCTTCGACCTAGGGCGGCAAGCCGGTACAAGCGGCCGGACTCTTGTCATGGGGATTCTGAATGTGACTCCGGATTCGTTCTCGGACGGAGGAGCTTATGTAGAGCTTGAGGCTGCCGTAGCACGCGCGCGCCAGATGGTCGCGGAGGGGGCCGATATACTCGATATCGGCGGTGAGTCGACCCGGCCGGGCGCCGACCCCGTCAGCCCAGAGGAGGAACGGCGGAGAGTGACGCCGGTCATTCGGGCCTTGCGGGAAGCCGGCCTCACCGTGCCGATCTCCGTCGACACCTACAGGGCCGAAACCGCGCGTGAAGCGATGCAGGCCGGGGCAACGATTCTCAACGACATCTGGGGTCTGATGTATGATCCTGATATGGCCGCTGTCGCTACCGATTTCAACTGTCCGATCGTTCTGATGCATAATCGGGTGGAAGCGGTGTATGCTAATTTTATACAGGATGTTATGGAAGATTTGTGGCTGATGATAGAACGCGCGCATAAGGCCGGTATCCGGGATGAGCAGATCGTGCTTGATCCCGGGATCGGCTTTGCCAAGTCCTACGAGCAGAATCTGCAGCTGATGAACGAACTTCACCGGATTGCGGCGCTCGGCTACCCGGTGCTGCTCGGGACTTCCCGCAAGAGCATGATCCGCCGTACGCTTGATTTGCCCACGCATGATCTGGTGGAGGGGACGGCTGCGACGGTTGCCCTCGGGATCGCCCAAGGCTGTCATATCGTACGGGTGCATGATGTGCTTGCGATGCGGCGTGTAGCCGATATGACGGACACTATCCTTCGGCATCGTGCCTGACATGAGGACATGATGATCCGCTACGAATATAAAGCGAAATGAGGAGACTTGCGGCAATGGACAAAATCACGATGAAGGGCCTGGCCTTCTACGGTTACCATGGCGTGTTCCCGGAAGAGAACAAGCTGGGTCAGCGTTATGTCGTCGATGCGGAGCTGCATATGCCGCTGGATCGGGCGGGCCGCTCCGACGCGCTCGAGGATACCGTGAACTATGCGGAAGTATCCGAACTGATCCGAAGCATCGTCGAAGAGCGTACGTACAAGCTGATCGAAGCGCTGGCCGAACATATTGCATCCGAGGTGCTATCCACTTATACTGGTATACATGCCATTACGGTACGCGTACACAAGCCGAATCCTCCGGTAGCGATTCAGTTTGACGGGGTGTCGGCAGAAATTCATAGAAAGCGGGCATAACGGATGAATGCAACGGACGCGCAGGAGCGCGAGCCGCTAATCTTGGCTTACATCGCTCTGGGTTCCAATATGGGGGACCGGGAGCGGTACTTGTCGGAGGCAATCCGGCTGTTAGGGGAGGATTCAGGGATACACACGGCCTCCTGTTCAGGGATATACGAAACGGAGCCGGTCGGGTATACCGATCAGGACTCCTTTCTTAATATGGTGGTAGCGGTAAGAACCTCGCATCCGCCTTATGAGCTTTTGAAGCGGATGCAGCAAGTAGAGCAGAGGCTTGGCCGCAAGCGCGAGGTCCGCTGGGGACCCCGTACGATCGATCTGGACCTGCTGTTGTTCGGGGATGTCCGTCAGGATGATCCGGACTTGATATTACCCCACCCACGCATGATGGAGCGGGCTTTCGTCCTCGTTCCGTTGATCGATGCTATGGAGAAGCTGGAGGTGCCCGATGCGCGGGCTTTCCGAGAGCGGCTAGAGTGGGTTGAAGGAAAGGAAGGCGTTAGGCCTTGGAGAAAAACGTGCTAGCTCAGCGCATCCGCGCTTTTCGCAAATTAAAAGGCTTTACACAAAACGAACTGGCTCAGCGGCTGGAGGTATCCATTGCTGTGCTGGGCGCTATCGAGCGGGGGACGCGCAAAGCGGATGAAGCCATCATCGTTAAGATCTCGGAAGCACTGGGGATCGATCCGGAGGAACTGGAGCCGTCTCTCGTTTCTGCCCGAAGCGGACGTTTGTAACGAATGAACATCAGGAAAGGAGTGAATGCAAATGCTAACGATCGGTAACGTCACCGCCCCCAACAATGTTGTTCTGGCTCCGATGGCCGGAGTCTGCAACCCCGCCTTCCGGCTGATCGCCAAGGAGTTCGGCTGCGGTCTTGTTTGTGCGGAGATGGTCAGCGACAAGGCGATCCTGCACGGCAACCACCGCACGCTTGATATGCTGTATGTCGATGAGAGGGAGAAGCCGCTCAGTCTGCAAATTTTCGGAGGAGATACCGAGACGCTCGTCGAAGCGGCTAAATATGTCGATGAGCATACGAACGCCGATATCATCGATATCAATATGGGATGTCCGGTTCCGAAAATTACGAAATGCGACGCCGGAGCGCGCTGGCTGCTGGACCCCGGTAAAATCGAACAGATGGTCGCTACCGTTTCCAAGGCTGTCAGCAAACCGCTTACCGTCAAGATGCGCATAGGCTGGGATGACGATCATGTGTATGCCGTGCAGAATGCGAAGGCCGTGGAAAATGGCGGCGGCGCTGCGGTTGCGGTTCATGGACGTACCCGGGTTCAGATGTACACCGGCCATGCGAACTGGGACATTATCAAAGAAGTGAAGGAGTCCGTCAAAATCCCGGTTATCGGCAACGGGGACGTGTTTACGCCGGAGGATGCGAAGCGGATGCTGGATCATACCGGAGTCGACGGCGTCATGATCGGCCGGGCCGCACTGGGCAATCCATGGATGCTGTACCGCACGATTCAGTACCTGACCCACGGGGAGCTCCCGGCGGAGCCGTCCCCTCAAGAGAAGATACGGATTGCGATTCTTCACCTGGACCGGTTGACTGCGCTCAAAGGCGAATCCGTAGCCGTGAAGGAGATGCGCAAGCATCTGGCCTGGTATTTGAAGGGGCTTCACGGGGCAGCGCGTATTAAAGATGCTATCATGGAGCAAACGAAGCGCGATGCGATGGTCCAGCTGCTGAATGATTTCATTCATACGCTGGAGGATCGTGAAGTGGCGGCGCAGTAAGTATTTCAGGCCGGCCGAGGTCGGGCTTTTCCGTTATTTGGCTTACATTGACATTTAAGTTGGCTTGAAATATAATCATTCAATAGTCATCGGGGTTAGCGGGAGTTAAGCCGCTTTCCATGCGTTCATATTGCAATTCAAAGCGAACTCATGTTCGATCGATCTGGTTCTATGAAAATCTTTCACATGACGGGAGATATGTGGCAATGAGCGAAAAAGAAGTCATTCTCACCCAGGAAGGTCTGATAAGGCTCGAAGAAGAGCTGGAACATCTGAAGTCTGTGAAGCGGCGTGAAGTGGCGGAGCGGATCAAAGTAGCTATCGGCTACGGAGACATCAGTGAGAATTCCGAATACGAGGATGCGAAGAATGAGCAGGCGTTCGTCGAGGGACGCATCATCACGCTGGAGAAGATGCTCCGCAATGCCCGTATTATTAATAATGACGAAGTGGATACCGATACCGTAAGCGTAGGCTCCAAGGTTACTCTGAAGGACCTCGAGTTCGGAGATATCCTGGAGTACTCGATCGTCGGTACGGCCGAATCCGATCCGTTCCAGAACAAAATTTCCAATGAGAGCCCGGTCGGCAAGGCTATTCTCGGTAAGAACAAAGGCTCAGTTGTTGATGTAACCGTACCTGCAGGCGTTATTCAATATGAAATTATCGACATTCAGAAGTAAGCAGGCAGGTCTTGGAGATGCGAGTTCAAAGAGCCAACCCTATCTGCACTGGGCAAAAGCGCGAGAAACTGAGGAAGGAAGAGCGACATGCCGGTAAACCCTCACCATGGGTACCGGGCCTCGAAGGTGATTTGAGGGTTCATGTCGCGTTGCTTCATCCGTTACTTCGCGACCGAGTGAGGCTTTTTGAACAACCTCTTTTAGAAGAAGCTTCCTTAGGAAGCTTTTTTGCCTATTAGCCTGGAAGTCGGACTTATGAATCAAGGAGCGAAGAACATGACCGTGGACATGGAATTAAATGAATTGCTGCAAATAAGACGCAACAAGTTGGATGAGCTGCGCGCGCTGGGTGTCGATCCGTTCGGGCAAAAATTCGACCGTACGCATCATGCGGGGGATATCGCCAAGACGTATGAATCCAAAACGAAGGAAGAATTGGATGAGCTGTCGGTCGAGGTCAAGATTGCAGGCCGGATCATGCAGAAGCGGGAAATGGGGAAGGCCGGCTTTGCCCACGTGCAGGACATCACCGGCAAAATCCAGATTTATGTACGCGCTGACGCCTTGAATGAAAACTCGTATAAAGCCTATAGCCTGCTCGATATCGGAGATTTGATCGGCGTTACCGGCACTCTCTTCCGTACCAAAACCGGAGAGCTTTCCGTTAAGGCGGATTCTGTCGACGTCTTATCCAAATCGCTGCTTCCGCTTCCGGAGAAGTATCACGGCCTGAAGGATGTAGAGCTTCGTTACCGCCAGCGGTACGTCGATCTGATTATGAATCAGGACGTTCAACAAACCTTTATTGCCCGTTCCCGGATTATTCAGTCTATGCGCCGTTACCTCGATGCTCGCGGTTATCTGGAGGTGGAGACGCCTACTCTTCACTCGATCGCGGGCGGAGCGGCTGCTCGGCCTTTCATCACGCATCATAATACACTGGACATGCAGTTGTATATGCGGATCGCTATCGAGCTTCATCTCAAGCGTCTTATTGTGGGCGGGATGGAGAAGGTTTATGAAATCGGCCGCGTTTACCGCAATGAAGGGATCTCTACCCGTCATAATCCGGAGTTCACCATGATTGAACTGTATGAAGCGTATGCCGACTATCAGGATATCATGAGACTCACCGAGGAAATGATCGCGCATATCGCGCAAGAAGTGCTCGGTTCCACCAAGATTATGTACCAAGGGAAGGAAATCGATTTGTCGCCTCCTTGGCGTCGTGTCACTATGGTGGATGCGATCAAGGAAGTCGTGGGCGTGGATTTCAGCGTGCAGATGAGCGACGAAGAGGCGCATCGCCTGGCGAAGGAGCATAAAGTTCCGGTTGAGCCTATGATGACTTTCGGTCACATCGTCAACCAGTTCTTCGAGACCTTTGTAGAAGAAACGCTGATTCAGCCTACCTTTGTTACGGGACATCCCGTGGCGATTTCGCCATTGGCTAAAAAAAGCGAGACCGATCCCCGGTTCACGGACCGATTCGAGCTGTTTATCGTGGCCCGAGAGCATGCGAATGCTTTCAGCGAGCTGAACGATCCGATCGATCAGCGGCAGCGCTTTGAGGCGCAGCTTGTAGAAAAAGAGCAGGGCAATGATGAGGCGCATGAGATGGACGATGATTTCATCCGCGCCCTCGAATACGGCATGCCGCCTACCGGAGGCCTCGGCATCGGGATCGACCGTCTGGTGATGCTGCTGACGAACGCGCCTTCGATCCGTGACGTACTGCTATTCCCGCTTATGCGTGAACGTCAGGGAGAGTAAAGCATTAAGAAAGACAAGCGTATGGCTCCCGAGAGCCGTACGCTTTTTTTACAGGTGTCGGCAGAATCGAGTTCTATATGTATCTTGTAAAGATTGGCTTAAAAAAAGAGGTTGCATTATTCGATAGGATTTGATATATTAACACTTGTCGCTTCTGAGGCATGCGCTTAAGAAAATAAAATGCGAGAAAAAAAGCTTGCATTCGCGATTGAAAGTGTGATAAGATATAAGAGTTGCTTTCGACGGATGAGTAATTCGGAGTTGAGAGTAAACCCAAGCATTTTCATTGCCCTTTGAAAACTGAACAACGAGTGAGTGTTAAATAGAGAATGAAAATTCTCGCTAGCATTACTTTTGAGCAAGTCGAACAAACCTTGTAGTCATTTCGGCCTTCGGACCGAAAAGACTACCTTAATGGAGAGTTTGATCCTGGCTCAGGACGAACGCTGGCGGCGTGCCTAATACATGCAAGTCGAG
>NZ_WUWM01000036.1 GCF_009846885.1 Paenibacillus puerhi | reverse complement strand
GTTGGAATTTCGTAGCATAACTGATCACCGTCCATTAATTGTTATCTATATTATACCATATTAACGCGGTGTCGTCTTAAACTACGCGCAAATAAAAAGAGCTGTCGAGACTTTCTCGACAGCCTGATAAGTCGAGAAAACTCGACTTATTTTTGTTTCCTATTCTCTTTTGGTTAATTCTTTTAACCCGTTAGGATCGTCTGATGTTACAGTAATCGATAAAAACTCTCCAGTTTCAGCGTCATATAAGGTCGTAATGTTTGCTTTCTCAACAGGCTTCCCCTCAATATATTGCGTTTTATCAAACTTGGCGGTAAATACCCATACCATTCTCTCAGGGTGAATGTCATGGCGAATTCCGTCCAGAGTCTCCGAATCAATGTATTCTTGATATGTCATGAGAGACTTCTTTGTGTATTTACCACCTTTTTTTGTTAGTTCAACTTCAGGAACGAAGCCCTCAATATCTTTTTCTTTTTTTAACATACTGACTTTATCCTTATTCCCAGGGTGATCGATAGATTTTAATTTTACTTCTTTTCCGTCAGGGCCTGAAGAAGGGATATGGTTTTTAATATCATTGCTGATAATATCATATTTACTAGGATTGTTACCAAATGCGGGGCTATTGTTAATGAAACTTACTGATAAAATAGCAAGAGAAAGAACTGCTGTGCCGATAATAATATTTTTCCTTTTCATATAAGAACCACCGCCTAATTAAAATTAATCTGATTGTTACTAGAACTCCAAGTGGCTGATGGGGCTTCATACCAAATCCCTTCGTTTTGGTTAAAAGGATAAATAGTTTTCCCGGAACTTGCCCAAGTAACCCACGTTCCGCCACTTCGAACACTTAATTGTTTCATATTTGACGGTAATGTAATTTTTTGTTTTGCACTTGTTGAAGGAAGTATAGGATCTTGTCCAAATTCTACGCCCGCATCAATCCTAGCTGCGGGTGTGGCACCAGAGAAAGTATAGATCACTGATTGGTCTGAGCGCATATCGACGTATTTAGTGCCACTAGCTCCTGACCAGAAATCTGTTCCCATCGTATGATTCTGTCCGTAACTCCAGTTAGCGCTAGATATCTTGGACAATGACCAACTGGAAGAGGTGGCTTTTGCAACAAACAAACCGTCATAAGAATTGTAAGATATAGGTTGTCCTGAGGAATCCCAGGAGTATCCATTGTGGTAACCCATTTCCACCCAACTACCAGATGTATCGCCATTAATAAAATGCCAAAACTCCCAGTTTATCTTTTCTAGAGTTCCGGCACTCTGGCGTGAATAAAGGGTAGGAAAAGTAGATTCAAACCAAAAACCATCATATGTTGCAAGCATCCTTGCTCCATGCCATGCTCTTGTCTGAGCAGCGGAAGCAACAGAAGAGAAAAGTGTTGCAGTTGTGACTAGAGCAATAATCGCTGAGATAAAACGGCGCTTCAAATTGTTCAACCTCCCATTAATAATAATAGTTTGTCAAAAAGGCAACTCCCTTCTTTGTTAAAAATACCATAATATGGTTTTAAATGTAAATGATTATTTATACCTAAATAACCGACGAAGTTCAACAATAATCAAAGTGATCGTTGTTTACTCGTATATATCCCAAAACATGCTATTGAGGGGTAGTACCAGCGAAGCTGTCACTTGGGGCAAAGTAAAAATTAATAATGGGAGTCCGGCTTAGCTTGACCTATAGAAAGGTACTTCGTGGTTCTTGAATAAACTCAATTCCCCTGCTTTCGTATTTCTTTTCTACTAGCCGTTTCTTCTAAGGACATATGTTTTAATTTTTTCAGTAGCAACCCTCAAGATGAACCGACTCATCTGTCCGTCCGGCATTTCCAGCAAGATAAATGATTTCGCCGAGCAGTACCTTCCTTCGTAAATCCGATCTCCGCTCCGTTACGGTGGAAGGTTAGGGCGTGTACTGGGTTTATGCCTATGAAGGACCGGTCAGCGAAATCGAGAATGTCAGGCTGCTGTTATCTTGGAAAGACGATTATGCTGCCTTGAGCAAACCGCAGGTTTGTCTCTTGTGTACGGATCTTTCGCTGGATTTCGTTACGATTCAGCGGTATTATCACGTACGCTGGAACATCGAGACGGGGTATCGCTACTTCAAGGAGCTTCTAGGCTTTGACCAATACCAGTTGCTTTCGTTTACGGGAATTCAGCGATTTTGGGCCATCCAGTTCCTGACTCAAAACTTCCTTGAGTTTCAGCGGCAGGAATGGATGAAAGATGGTGGTGCAGATTTGACGCTTGGCGATGTGGTACGCCGAATCCGAGAAGAGTTCTTTGGGCAAATCATCGTTTATGTTTACCAACAAGCCTTGGAAAAGAAGCCTCTCCTCGATATTTTGCGTCATTTAAAGCTTTCGGCCTAAAACACGATTTCACCGTTCACGCTATAGGTCTGCCCTTTGGGGCACATTCAACGGAAATTCGCAAGACTCAAGTAAATAACAAAAAAAGCGGTCGCCCGCTCTAAACAGGTAACAGCCGCCCACGATTTTTCCATCTAGAGAATCCGCCAAATCCATCAATCCTTATACGGATCAAACTCATCCGCTCCAGCCATGCACACGCCAATCGGCCTCAGCACGTGCATCACCTCGATCGTTTCGGAATGCGCATCCAGTACTTCTTGAAGCTTCCGGTAAACGAACGGACTTTCGTCTGTCCCGGCGCCGCGCAGTTCTACACCGAACGCCCGAATGGCTTTCTGCATTTGCTCTGTTGTGATCTGACCCCCGCTTCGGGTACGGGTTTTCCAGTTCATTTTTCCCGCTGCTTGGGTCCGGCTCATGATCCGCCCGGCTCCATGAACGGTGCTATAGTAAGCATCCCGGTTCTCCCGACTATCCTTCCCTCGTACGATAACGGATATATCTCCCATGCTGCCGCCGATAAAGCCAACCTGACCGGGTGCTGACGGGGTCGCTCCTTTACGGACGACCACGACTTCTTGTCCGTTGTGAGTCTCTTTCCAGGCATAGTTATGATGATTATGCACTTCAAAGTCTGCTTCCGCTCCCAGAATCGCCAATACTTGCTCGATCACATAATCCCGTCCGGCATAGGCGTATCGTCCGGCCAGCTTCATGGCCCGATCATACATATCGCCTAGCTCGCTGCTCAGATCAAGCAGAACAGGCGGCTGATCCATCTTCTCACCGGGAGCGCTGGCGAGAAATTCTCTGCCCGCAGCCAGATTGATAAAGCCGCTCGCCGTCTTATGTCCGAACCCTCTACTCCCGAAATGATTCGCGATCCATAGACGGCCCGTGCCAACTTCCTCGAACAAGTCTACAAAATGATTGCCGCTGCCGACGGTGCCGAGCTGGTCACGAGCCAATGCTTTCAGCTTGTCATGCTCCTGCTTGCCTACCGACTGATAAACGGCCCAATCCGGATCATCAAAGAGGTCATGATCGACCTTCTCGTTGTTGACACGCCCTATCCCAAAGGAGATCTTACGGGCGATCTCATCCATCAGCTTCGCCAATCTGGGCTTCATGTCTTCTGCAACCAGGTTGGTTCGCACCGCTTTATTCCCGCATGCAATATCATAGCCTACGCCCGAAGGGGAGATTTGCCCGTCATATACAACAACCCCGCCGATCGGTTGACTGTACCCTTTATGATGATCCGCCATGAGCAGCGTTTGAACGACCTTGCCGGTTTTCGCGCACATTTTCGCTTGAGCAAGCGCACCTTCGTCTGGACTGCCCCAGACACGCACATCATCGATATGTTGATAAGCCATCAGACTCTCATCTCCTGTAAAACAAATCATTTATTTTCCGCGTTTATATTCCCTTAGCTTCTCTCAGCTTATGAATCCGTTCTTTCACCGAATCGTCAGGTTCTGCCTCGGATGAATGAATGACCGCCTCGATAAGCTGGCGACTAGCCTCCATGGTACCGTTTCTTAGCTGCTCCGTCCACCCCATGGACATTCGCTCCGCCCACATCATCAGATAACACCTGCGGAGCATGCTCATAATCGTCGTTATCCTTTTCATAACAGTGTTTTGTCCCATACTTCCTTGAGCGCGGATCGGAACAAAACGTCGAGCTGCGATCCTGATCACCCTGTGCAGCCTTCATCTCTGCGGCCGTCCGTTCGTAATAAGCCATGCCTTCCTCTAGAAACTCGTTAATCAGGCTGATCCGCGGCTCGTTATCCATTTCTTCGCCTGCTTTTTTGCGCTCCAGCAGCTCCTGGATAACCAGCTTAAGCTCGCTGTCCTTCGGGACCAGGCTGTCGACAAGCAGATCGAATTCGTTCACCCTGCAGATACTCTCTGTAATTGCCCTTCGCCATGTGCAGGTAGTGATACATGCATGATCTTGGAGAAAAAGCGAGAGGAGAGATGCGGCGAATATGCTCGGCTATCGAATAATTCTCCGTGTAAACAATCGGGGACCGGAGCCATTCCAGCAGCGGCGGGTTTGATTTGCGGAACAGCTTCAAGGCTTTTCGAAGATCCCAACCGTTGATGTCCAGCATGTCGCTAATCGGGCGCTCGATCACATCCCGCTTCTCAAAAATGGATAAGTACCAATCCTCCGGTCTGATATAGATAAATCTTACGTCGTAATCGCTATCCTTAGACGGAAACCCCCATGCACGGCTGCCGGATTCGCAAGTATACAAGATTCGAACGTTTTCTTCGTTTTCGATTCTTTTTAATTCTTCTAAGATTTGCTGTCTAACCTCCGGCATACGGGTCTCCTCCCTTGTACTTTCATAAAGAAACGAACCGTAGATCCAGGACCACGGCCGATTCTTACTAGTCCTTGTCTATAAATGGACCGCTTCTACCCGCTCCAGCAGCGAAGAATACCCTTGTACGGACTGCGCGATATAGGCAAGCACGGTATCGCTCCATCCATAGATGTAGAAGGTTTGCGGATCCTGCTCCGGTACCATCGCATGCCGATAGGGCGCAATGTCCACGACAAATGCCAACACGTCCCGGTTCACTTTCGAGCGGTACAGTCTGAGCTGCTCGTAAAACGGGCTGCCGCTATTTTGCTGCTCATCCGTGATGATAATGATCTGGTCGACTTTCTTCCGCTCCTGGATCAGCTTCCGAATGGGCGCACCCGTATCGGTTCCTCCACGGGCATGGATTTGCGCCGCCTGCGTTAAGATACTGTCTCTGCGTGATGGCTTAGCATCCATGACCTCCGTGTCAAACAACCAGAACAACGAGCTGCCCCGCGTCTTTTTGTACAGCGCTAAGGCAAAAACCGAACCGATCTCCAAATACTGGCCGTTCATCGAACCGGAAATATCAAGGAATATTGCCGTTTTGTCTCCGAGCTCCGGCAAGTTATCGAACGTAAGCTCAGTGGCTTCCCGCAAAGCATCCCGAAGCACCGGATGATCAACTTGACGGAAAGCAGTCGCTAGCCGGAACGGAAGGATTTTAGCTTTCCTTAGCGCCTGCCCATCGGTTATACGGCTCACCACATAGTCCAGATTACGTTGATCCTCCAAAACACCTGCACGATGCAAAGCATTCATATGCCGGAGCAAAGCAAAGGTCGGCATCTGGTAAAGCATCGCTTCCCAGACGGCTCTTGATGGCTTGATGGCACCCGTAACCGCTTCATACGGAAGCTTGCCGCGTTCAATCCAGGCGATCTGCTCCTCCTCGGCTGAGGCAAGCTTCAAGTTTTCCAGTGCTTCCACCTGGGGCAGCAAGGTAAGATTGGCCTCCAGTCCCCGTAAATACCGGAACAAGGCTTGCTGCTTCAAGTCTTCCGGCTTCGGATGGGCAGTTGCGATCGCATCACCCAGACTGTATCCGCGTCCACGTCCGTTGTACTTGATGGCCCAATATTCAGACGTACCGGCTAAGAAGCGGTTCACCTGCCTTTTGACAGCGCGACCGCCCTCTCCTCGACCAAGCCCCTTCAATATGGTTAAGAAGTCAGACAAATCGGAAGGTATTCGCACCACTTGCAAGAAAATGTTTGCAAACAAATCCGGACGATACATCGACAGGATGGCAAGGCCAAATAAAGGCTGCAGTCTCATAAATCCTTCATTTCGTGCAAAAACAATCGCTTTGGCCATAAAATTCGGGCTGGTTTCCGCCATCTCGCGATGAAGCTGCTCAGCTTCCGTAAGCAACTCATGTTGTTCCGCGTAAAAGGTATTGCTCATCGTATTGGTCAGAAGCATCTGCACATACTGCTCCTCCGCAGATCGCACGAAAGCCGGGAATTGATCTTTATTGAATATATTCGTCCTAAACGAACCGAACAGATTCTTAGCCATACTCATGTTAATGCCCTCCTTCAGGTAACACCGGTGAGGAAAAAGCGGGATAGGTTTGTTGCAGGAGTCGAACCTGCCGTATAGCCCGGTTTACTTTGGTCGATAAGCTCGAAGTAACCCATCCCAGCGCCTCACCAGCGGTTTGCTTTTAAAGGATCATCGAGGAAATGGGTTCGGAAAGGTACATGCTGCTCTACCAACTGAGCTATTCCTCCGCATGGAGGAAGTTGGACTCGAACCAACGACAAGCCGATGGGAATTCGAAGTAACCCTTCCATGCGCCTCGATGATCTGTTCCGGCCGTCGCGTAATCGCCCCGGCCTTCTGCGTCTATCTTCGCTCATTTTCGAAGCAACGAACATGGCGAAAGTATTACGACGGGTCATAAAGTTTTCCATTTCAACCAAATGCCTCCCCTGCTACAATGGAAGAAGATGTTTCTTTTGAACGGGGGATACCTTTGGCTAAGGAAAGCTTTGATAAAGAAATCCAATTCCTGCGCATGCTTGTATTGACAAGCGGCGCCTTCAGCAGACAACAGTTCGCAGAGCGACTCGGCATCTCCGTCCATACCTTCGATAAAACGATCCGGCGGCTTAAAGACATCGCCAGCTCCATGCATCAGCAAAACCCCCAGGATCAAAGCCTGGAGTTCGCTCAGGCTATCCGTTACAGCTACTACGATTCCACTGACCCTATGCTGCTGTTTCTGTTCCGCGCCAAATCCGTCAAGGAATCCGAAAGCCATAGAATCTCGCTGCTTCTGGGTGCGATGAACGATCAGGCCTTAACGGCTATGGAGCTATTGGATATGTGCTGCAGCGGCCTGCACGCGGACCTTCCGATGCCTGACGAAAAGACCATTCGGTCAGACCTCAAGTACTTGGAGGAAGTGGGCGTCATTAAGAGGGAGCCGGGCCGCCGTCCCTACCGGTATCGCATTCAGAACGACCTGGTCCGGAGCTTATCGGATGAGGAGCTTGTGGACTTGTATGATTTTGTGGATGTGATGGCGAACACACAAATCCCTTCCGTTCAAGGCTATTTGCTGCGCGACGGGCTTAAGAAGCATCTTCTGCGCAGTGCTGCCCGGCCCCATGCCGTCGAACCGTTTTTGTATAAATATCATTATTACTCGCGGATCTTGGATGAGGCGCATCTGTTCACGCTGCTAAGCGCTATCCGTCGCCGCTGTAAAGTCCGGTTCCTCTATTTCTCGCCGAAGTCCGAACAAAGCTACGCCTCCAAAAATACCAATCCCCTATTCGAGAAGGAAACAGGGGGTAGACCGGAGAAGACGCTTCCGCTCAAGATCGTGTACGATCATCAATACGGAAGATGGTATTTGCTTGCCTATGGCAGAGAGGGGTTTCGGAAATACCGCATGGAGGGAATCACTCAGATCGAGGAGGCTGAGCCTGCAGCCGAGGACTGGTTCGAAACGAAGACGAATGAGTTGACGGAGAAATTACGGTACAGCTGGCTGATCGATACGGGACCCCCGGTCACGGTGCGTGTCCGGTTCTTTAATCCACAAGGGTCCGAGCCCAATTTCGTGAAAGAGCGAGTAGCGCTGCAGGGGCAATGGGGACAGATTGTGCTGGAAGAGGAACATTCCTTTATCTACGAGATTACGGTAAACGGTACGACCGAAATCAAGCCGTGGCTGCGCAGCTTCGGCTCCAGCTGCGAGATCCTCGAGCCTGGACAGCTCCGCCGGGACATGATAGCCGAATGGAAGGAGATTCAGTCTTACTATGAATCTGTTTGAGAAAATATTCAACTACCAGATCTTCACCCGATTAGAGGATTCCGGTACCTTCATGGTCACCTCGCACGAACGGGCATGGCTGAAGACGATGCTGGCACATCCGGCAGCGGCCGACGCCTTCACGGCAGACACCTTGGATAAGCTGCACATGATCCTTGAGCCCGACCAAAGGCTCGATACCTCCTGCCACTTGATAGAAAAAGCGCGCAGTATGGGGAAGCAGGTCTATCACCCGCTCCTGCGGACCTTGCGCCGGCACATCATGCAGCAGACGGGAATCCGCTTAACCTACGAGATTAAAGGCAACCGCGTGAACACCGACCATATGGGATTTCCGTACAAATTAGAATACTCCATGGTCAAAAGAGAATGGTACCTGCTCTGGTATCATCTTCAGCACCACGCTCTTATGAGAACCAAACTGAAAAACATCCTCTCTATCGCAGCAGAGCCTGTCGAACCTTCGGCGATAGATGATCTCTTAAAGAGAATCGGCTTGACCCTCGACTCGCGTAAAAGCGAAGCGGTTATCGAAGTCGTCCGCGCGTATAATCAAGAGTTATCCCGCATCCTGTATGCCTTCTCCAGCTTCGAAAAAACCGTAGCGTATGATACGGAGACGGATATCTACCGGGTCAGAGTCTGTCTGCTTGGAGATGAGTCGGAGTACCTGCTCTCTAAGCTTCGCTTTCTTGGGAAACGGGTGCGGGTCGTAGAGGGCGATTATTTGAAGCGGCGGATGCTGGAGTCGTCGACTAAGGCCTTGGAACGTTACGGTGCTGATCCGGCGAGTCGTTAATACCGTCATGGAATAAATTCCAGCGGTCTGAAAGTGTATGGTAAGATTACTCTGGGACTATGTCCGAAAACTCATGGGAGGATCGTATGAATCTAACTAAACTAAACAAAAATGGTGTCGATATTGCCAGGATCACCAGCAGTGAATTGCAGATAACGGATGTTCAGTCTGCCTTGGATCTGATAGCAACCGTAAATTATGAGACGGGCTGCGATCGGATTATTCTAGACAAGTCTGCCGTCTGCGAGGATTTTTTCGACCTCAAAACACAGCTCGCCGGAGAGATCCTGCAAAAGTTTATCAACTACCGTGTAAAAGTGGCCCTGATCGGCGATTTTTCTGTGTATTCGAGCAAGAGCTTCAAGGATTTTATGTACGAAATCAACCAAGGAAGGAGCATCTTTTTCTTATCGAATGAAGAAGAAGCTCTTGATAAATTAAGCAAGGCTTAGCTCCGAGGACGAGGAGGCAGGTGGAGTGTCGGATGCGATAAAGGGCGATTGGGAGTATCCCATGGTCAAGATTCCTGGTGGAGATGTTGAATTAAGAGACGATCGAATAAAAAAGATATGGAACGTCCCGATCAAGCCGTTCCTTCTGGCCCCGTACCCGGTTACGGTAGAGCTGTACAGAGCGATTACGGGGAAAGCAGCCGTTTCGATGGATGAAGGTCTAAAGCCGGTTGTAAATATTTCGTGGAATGAAGCGATCTGCTTGTGCAATCTGCTTTCTCAGAAAGCCGGGTTGAAGGAATGTTATTCGATCGGTGAAGATGGGGAAGACATGATCTGTGATTGGGAAGCAGACGGTTATCGCCTCCCTACCGAAGCCGAGTGGCAGTATGCGTGTAAAGCGGGAGCGGCCGGGTACCGCTATGGAGAGATTGATAAGATCGCTTGGTATAAGGACAATTCAGAAGGCGGAGTCCATGAAGTGGGCACAAAGGAACCGAATGCTTGGGGGCTGTACGACATGCTAGGCAATGTATGGGAATGGTGCTGGGATGTATATGACGCGAACGTCTATGGTCCCTACCGGATTTTCCGGGGCGGCAGCTGGGCCGAAGAGGAAAGAGGCTGCGGGGCTTCTTGCCGCCGCCGCAGTCACCCGTCATTTGGCATCGATGACCTTGGATTCCGCCTGGCCCGCAATTACGCCTCATAGTGGTAGTCTCGGAATTCCTGCGGCGTAGTGCCAGTCACTTTCTTGAAGAGAAAGGCAAAATACGCGGCGGTTTGGAAGCCTACCCTCTCCGCAACCTCATACACCTTGATGTTAGGATCACAAAGCAATTCCTTGGCCTTGGAGATCCGCTTCTCCTGGACGAAATCCGATAGGGTCTGTCCTGTCTCCTTCTTGAACAGAACGCTCAAGTAGCTGGAGTTCAGATGGAATTGCTCGGCCAGTTGCTTGACCGTTACATTATGCTCCAGATGCTCCTCCAGATACCGGGAGATCTTATGGATGAGATGGTGCTGCTGCGCGGACTGCTCCTTCAGCCCACTGTACCGCTTCAAGTATTCCAGCACCAGCTCCCGGATCTCCGTCGCTTTAGTGCAGTCGATTAATCTCTGCCACATCTTGATATTCATTTCCCCATCGGAGTCCCTGGTCCGTCTGATCTTGCGCGCCAGTTCGCTGAGCAGCCCCATACCGAAGGCCTGCACATACGAGAAGGACACGGGCTCCTGCATCAGCAGCATGTCGAAGACGTGTTTGAGATAGACCAGCGCATCGCCGCTGTCTCCCTGCTCCAGCTTCTTGACGATCTCGGGAATGGCTTCCTCACGCAGCCGAAACTCGCGGTATTCCGTCATCTCCATCCGGTCGAAATAGAGGATTTGGCCGGTTCCCGCCAGCCTGCCGTTAGCCATCATGTGCTTGACTTCCTTATATAGAAGCGGAATCTCTTGCCAGCCGCGGCATTCCCTGCTTATACCGACCGTTACGGTGGCCTGGTATTGATCCTTCAGCACGTCCTGGATGAACACGAACTGCTTCTCAAGCTTGGCCCGGTCGCTAGGCGAAGCATTCAACTGAATGACCGCCGCTTCATCCGCCCCTGTTTTGCCGATGTACGTCCCGCCGAATCCGGATAGTCCCACTCTGACACAGCTCACAAGCCCTTCGCTGAAGACGATCCGCTGCCTGGCATCATGCGGGCTGGAAGGATAGAGCCGGTCGTAGCCCAAGAGGAAGAGAGTGGTCTGCCATTCCTCCGAGGGCAGGTCCAGCAGACGCCGCCAGGAATCCAGCAGCTCGGCGCTCAGAATCCGTCCTTCGATCAAGTCGTTGACGAAGCGTTCCTGCAGCACGTCATGACTGCCGGTCACCTTCTCCTTCAGAAGGCTGGTCTCCCGTTCGATCTGTTCCCGCTTCACTATGGAATCGCGGAACGCCGCCAGCTTCTCCTCCAGCTCCTCCGTCTTGATGGGCTTGAGCACATAGGCCTTGGCGCCGTGATGGACCGCCTCCCGGACAAATTCAAACTCGTCGTACCCGCTGATCATCACCGCCTGCATCGACTGCAGATGGGGATAGCTCGACTTGCACTTAGCCAGCAGCTCAATCCCCGTCATCCCGGGCATGGACACGTCCGTAATGAGAACATCCACCCGGGTATCCGCCAAGATGGCCAGCGCCTCCTCCCCCGACTCGGCGGTCAAGGGTTTCCTATAGCCCAGCGCCTCCCAACCGATGTGCCGGACGAGCCCCCGGATATGCATGGGCTCGTCGTCCACGATCAATGCCTGGATCATCACCCGTCACCTCGTTTAATATCAGGACGTTCCTCGCAAGCGGGGATGCGAATGGTAACGGCTGTCCATTCGTCCTCCATGCTGTCGATCGAAAAACAGCTCTCCGGTCCAAAATACAGGCTCAGCCTCTCGCGGATGTTATGCATGCCGAACCCGTTGCTTGTACCGGTATGGCTGCCGGCCCGAATCGCCTCCAGCTTCTCGGCGGGAATGCCCCTCCCGTTATCAAATATGAGGAATTCAACCCCATGGTCTGCCCGTTGGATGGATATTTGGATAAAGGCATCCTTCCTCTTCGTAATGCTGCCGTGCAAGTAGCTGTTCTCGACAATCGGCTGCAGAAGCAGCTTGATGGTGTACAAGTCGAGCACCTCTGGCTCCACCTGCCATTCCACATGCACCATGTCCGGGTAGCGCAGCTGCTGGATCTCGACATAAGCCTTCAGATGCTCCAACTCATCTCGGATCTTCGTAACGTTGACCCGGTTGTTCAGTGCAAGCCGGTAGAAGGTGGCCAACGCGTCGATAGCCCGGACCTGCAGCTCATCCTGCCTATCCAGCGCATGCCAGCGGATCAAGCTGAGGGAGTTATAGATAAAGTGAGGATTGATCTGTGCCTGCAACGCCTTGAACGATTGCTCCCGCTCCTTCGTCACGGCTTGCGTATGCTCTTCGACGAGCCGGCCCAGTCGGTTGGACATGGAGTTGAACAAGACCTCAAGCTCTCCGAGCTCGTCGTTGTCCCGGTTTCTCACCTTCACCTCAAAATCCCCCTGGGCTATGTCGTTCAACCGCCCCCCTAGCTTGCGAATCCGCCAGATCACATTTTTGAGCACCGTCATGATGAGGAAGATGGATAAGAGCAGGAAGAAAGCGATTCCCCCCACAACTGCATACATAATCCGGGTGGACTGCTCTTCCATCCGGTCCAGATGGACGAGGGCTGCGACTGTCCAGTCGGCATTCATCTTCTGAGTGATCAGCAGCTTTCCGTTGATAGGCGCATCTACAGCCTCCGGCTTATCCCAATATTGCTGCAGCGGCGTGTCGGCCAGCCGTTTTCCGATCTCGCCCGGCTCCGAGGAAGCCATGATCGTGCCCAGGCCATCTACGATAAACAACTCCCCCGCCCCGGCAAAGGGATGCTCGAACGACTCCGCGAACACTTCGTTATAGCCCAGCAGAAGGTACACCATGCCGAGTATGCTCCCATGAGCATCCATGATCTTGTGGGAGACCACCAGGCGGGTCTTGTCGTCCCTCGCACTGGACCAGTTCAGATTGCCGGGCGAGGTCAAATTTTCTTCATACCAGGCCTGCTCGGTGACGCCGGAGAGCAATCGGTTCTCCGGCTTCCATAGAAGCCCGCCATCTTGGACCAACGTTTCATTGGTATGATAAATACGGAAATCTCCAATACCCGGCAAATATTTGCTCGTATTGAGAAAGGAACGGTCCACGTATTGTAGCGTCCCGAGCTGCTCTTCCCTATCCGTATAACTCCGCGACAGCCTGGATACCAGCTCTCCGTCCGTCGCGGTCCGGATCGTCAGCAGGTCATAGCTTTGTTTACGAAAATGGATGCTTTGGGCGCTTTGCCGGACCGCTTCCTTGATCGTCAGCATATAGTTGGCCCGGACGATGTTCAGCGCCAGATAACCGGCGCAGATGCCGAGGAGCACGGTCGGGACGAAGACGATAAGACTGTAGAACAGGACGATTTTGCCCCTTAAGCTCATGGAGCGGGTCGTTCGGATAACCCATCTCTCCAGGAGCTGCCTGATCTTCATAGCATCCCCCTCCAGGAACCCCCAAGGGAGCCTGTTCTCAAGAGAGGCAGCTCCATGGAACTTTCTTCGATCATTTAATCATAAGGGAATCCTCACCCAACGACTATACGACGACAGTTGGATATTTATCGTCCTCCCTGGATCTAGGCGTCGATCTCTCATTAGCGGCCCATCGCTTGGTACAAGTCGTTCCACTCTTTCTTGAGCTCGCTCCAGTGGGCGCGTTTTTCGAGCGCCGAAGTAAAGTCAGTCCAGACCTTCTCGAACTGGGCGCCGTCCTTCGCCATAATCAGCTTGGCCCTGTACTCCTTGCGCACATTTTCCAGCTCCGGCCCATACTTTTCCCACACGCCGCCTGCCTTGGACTTCACCATGTCATACTTCTCCGCCACGCGGGCCGTTCCCATCTTGCTGATCTGCATGCTGAACTCCGCCGTCTTGGACGCGCCGGCATGATCATTCTCTCCGTAGTTCCACCAGGTGTACCATTTGTTGCTGTAGGTGGAGGTTTGCCATAACTCCGGTGTCACCTTCGCCTTCTGGGCTTGGTCGCCGGAGTTGCGTGCCTCTTTGTAGGCGGGATCGATGAACTTCCACTTGCCGTAAGGTTCGCTGATCCAACCCCAATACTTGCCCAGCGGCCCTTCGTTGACGATCATGCCTTGCTCCGGCTTCGATGTCAGCGTATAGTCGTAGAACTTCAGAATGGCGTCCAGATTTTTCGTGTTCTTGCTGACATACGTGTCGAAGCCCGGGTAAGGGTTCACGATCTGGGTAGCGCCCAGTTGAGCGATGCCCTCCACCTGCGGATACGGAATCGGCTTGTAGAACCAGCCCGGCTCCGTCGGTCCATCCAAGCTCTCCCATAGATATTGATCGAAATTCCAGAAGCTCCCCGCATTCATCGCATAACGTCCGTTTTTGTTTTTCTCCTTATATCTTTCCTTCTTGTCGGTAAGCGCCTCGGGGTCGATCAAGCCTTTGTTGTACATGTCGTTCATCCACTTATAAGCGGCTTTATAGCCCGGATGGTCGTATTGAAATACAAACTGGTCTCCGTTCTTGCTCACTGGAGTAACGCCGCCTGCCGATGCTATCGTCACACCGAAGGTAGCCAGAACGACGTTCTCATCGTTGCTGTCTGCCAGAACGCCCAGGGGCAGCAGCGGCTTGCCCGATCCATCCTTCAATTGCGCCGCCTTCTCCAGGTACGCTTCGACGCCCTTCAAGGTCTGGAGGTCGGCCTCCTTCATCCCGGCCTTCTCCAGAACATCCGTCCGGATGAACCAGGCGTTAGAAGACCAGCCGGGCCACGGATCGGAAGGATTGAGATCAAAGTAGGTAGGGAGCGACCATATATGTCCGTCGGCATCCTTGATCTGGTTCAGGTATTCCTTGGGAATGGACGCCAGGCCCGGATACGTATCCGGCATATTGAAGTACTTCTCCAGCGGCTGGATAAGTCCAGAGCGCTTCATCGCATGATCAACGACCGTATTCCGGCCGAAAATCGCCGCATCCTCGAAGCCGCCCGTGTTCAGCTTCAGATTCAATGCCGTGATGGCATCCCCTTGAGTGGCCTCCACTTGTACGTCGACCCCCGGCTGCTCCGTCCTCCAGTATTGTTGAATCAGGCTGTCATTGTTGACCGTAGCCGTCCAGCCCAGCCACAGCTTGAAGGCGCCTCTGCTTCCCGTGCTTGTCTTTGCTCCCCCCGCCTCCTGCTTCGATTCCGGAAGGTTCGATGCCGAGCTCGGATTATCCGCGCTGTTGCTGGAACAGCCGGTTGTCATGAGCAATAGGGCTGCTAAGGCTAACCCGGTCTTGGACCTGGGGCCGCTTGCTTGATACGCCATGTTATGCCTCCTTTTTTTATCAGGAAAGGATTAGTATATGGATGATGCCGTATACCTGGTAGTTATCCCTTGACCGAACCGATCATAACCCCTTTAACGAAATATTTCTGCAAGAAGGGGTACACGGTAAGGATCGGTAGGGCGCTGATCATGACGGTGGCCATCTTGATCGACATGAGCGTAATATTCGTCATGCGGGAGCCGCGCGCGAATGCTTCCTGGTTCTGGTTGGAGCTCAGAACGGATGAGAGATCTTCCGCAGACAGAAGCTGCTGCAGGAAGGTCTGAACCGGAATCAGCTTGGGATTGGTGACGAAGAACGCCCCGGCGAACCAATCGTTCCAATGTCCAACAGCCGTGAACAGGCCCAGAGCGGCGAGCATAGGCTTCGATAACGGAACGATGAGCTGAACGAGAATTCTTACCGGCCCGGCGCCGTCCAGTTCGGCTGATTCTATCAAGGCCTCCGGGATGCCTTGAATAAATTTTTGCATAACGAACATATTCCACGCCGAGAACAGGCCCGGTATGATATAAACCCAGAACGTATTGGTCAATCCCAGCTTATAGAGTTGGATATAGAAAGGGATCAATCCGCCGTTGAACAGCATCGTAACGAGAATGTAGGTCATGATGCCCTTACGGAACGGAAGGCTCCGGTACGACAATCCATAGGCGGCCAGCAGGGTGACGGTTAACCCGCCCAAGGTTCCGACCACCGTTCTGGCTATCGTGATCAGATAAGCATGGCGAATGACCTCGTTGCCCAGTACAATCTGATAGTTGATCCAGGTGAACGAGCGCGGCCACAGGTACACCCCGCCTTTGGCCGCATCAGCGCCGGTGTTGAGCGAGATCGCGAGCATGTACAGAAAGGGATATAGAATGGATAGGCACATTAGAGAGAGCAGGACGATAATCAAACCAGCCCCCAGCCGTTCGCCAAGCGTCGCCTTCATGGTCACCACAGCCCCTCGCCGTTAATTTTCTTGGAGAGCGTATTGGTCATAACCACGAGCACGAGACTGATGACCGAGGAGAGCAGCCCGACTGCTGTAGCCAAGCCGAAGTAGCCTTGCTGAAGCCCATTGCGAAGCACGTAAGTATCGAGGACATCCGAGACTTCCAGGTTAGCCGGGTTCATCAAGGGATAGATCTGGTCCATGCCGACCGTGATCAGACTAGGAATGCTCAGGATCAGAACGATCGAGATCGTAGGCAGAATGCCCGGAAACGTAATATGGCGAAGCTGCGCCAGCTTACCGGCTCCTTCGACCTTGGCCGCCTCGTAGAGCTGGGGATCGATGGTGGTAATCGCAGCCAGATAAAGGATCGTGTTCCAGCCCACTTCCTTCCACAACCCGCTCGCTATGATCATTGGCCGGAACCATTCCGCCGAGCCCAGGAAGAAGACCGGTTCGCCGCCCATCCGCTGGATAACATCGTTCACCAGACCGCCGTCCAAAGTCAGGAAGGACTGCAGGATATAGGCCACGACGATCCAGGAGAAGAAGTGAGGCAAATAGCTGACCGACTGCACGAATCTCTTGAAGACCGGATGGGTGACCTCGTTGATCAGGAGAGCCAGAAGGATAGGCATGGGGAATCCGAATATAAACTTCAGGAACGAGATATACAGGCTGTTGCGGACTACCTTCCAGAATTGCGGCTCATGCACAAATGAAAAGTTATCCAATCCCACCCAAGCACTTGTCCAGATGGAGGTTCCGATCCGGAAGTCCTTGAACGCGATCTGAATACCTGCCATGGGAATGTAGCTGAAGAGCAGGAGCAAGACGACTCCCGGTAAAATCATGAGATACTGCCATCGATACTTGTATAGCCTTGCGTACATGCGCACACCCCCTTGATACCTTAATGATAAGGGGTACGCGGTTCGACAGCTAGATAACGCTGATTGGATATCTATCGGTTTCATTGGATCTTCTGCGGGAAGCGGACGCCAATTAGCCCCCACCTGGCAAGCAGATGGGGGCGGTCCACAGGTCCAATAGGCAACCGGCAGCAGAAAGGGACTCAGGATGTCACGATATCCTTTTTCCTTAGCCGTCGAATAGACATCGATACAAAAGTAATAAGGTAAACCATATTCATCACCCAAAACAAAATGCTCTGTACGTCCGTCAGCTTATCTTGGCTCAATACGCTCATTCCGATGGTGAGCAGCGAGAACGGGAAAAATAGACCAAGCTTTGCCATGTACATACCAAGACCTATAAAGACCGCACATAGACTAATGCCGATAGGCGTTGCGAAGCTGCGGAACCACAGTGACAGTCCCAATTGCAAAGCGCTAATGGACAGGGAAGCATACCATCCGCGTAACGCCCATTGTATAGTTTCTATAGGGAAAGGCTCATGTATGGGGAACAAGGTGCCTGCAAGCAAGTAGAGTCCCATGAACAGCACTTGTGCGAATAGAATTAACAGGCTCACGATGATTAATTTGGCAAGAAATATACTGCCGATCGATACAGGAGAGGTCAAAATCATATTCCAATTCCGGTTCTGATGTTCCAGCCTGCAGACATAGGAACAGCAGATAGCAATCAAAATAGGCAGGAAAAACGCGCCGTAAAACAGGCTGACTTGGGTCCATAGGCTGTACCAGCCATTTTGTAGAACACCCTGGTTAAAATAGTAATTCGCACACCCGATCAACCAACTTAGGATAGGAAGAACAGCGAGTATAAGACTGACTCGGGAATGCCGTAATTTTAGCCATTCAGCGGATATACTTCGTTTCATTCAGCCATCCCTCCTCAGATTTCCTGCCGGGTCACATGGAGGCTTCCCGCGCTGTAGAACAAAAAGGCCATCACTACCACGGCCGCTATGATCCCGAAGCCCATAGGCTGTACCATATAGGTAGTTGATGATTCGGCATAGAGCAAGGTCACCGGGCTGAGATCCAAATAATAAGACCAGATAAGCATATGTCGGGCATAAGGAGGGAAAAGCCCAGCAGTCATGCCGATAAAACCGCCCATCATGCCAAGGCACAGCGCAAAAGCCTGGTTTTTGATAGCCAAAGAGATCCATTGCTGAAGTGCCGTAACGGCGAGTGTCGTCAGCAAAGCCCCCCCTATAAACCGGGTTAGCAAATGAATAGGAGGCTCACCGGGAAAATCCTTACTCACACCGAACGCAATCATAAGTGCGGCCTGAGCGAGGATACCATACAGGAGTAAACTATTGATACATATGTACTTCGCTGCATAGAGGCGGCCGCGGCTCACATTGGTAGCAACAAGCATTTTCCAAGTGGATCCTTTATGCTCCATATCACATATTCGGGAGACGACAATGGCCGAGATAATCGGCATAAAAAGTCCATTCATGGAGGATATGCTAAAAAAGACAGACTCCCAAACGGCATGATCCGGATTACGGGCAATGGACATACTGGCGGACATGAAGGCCCACAGTATCTCTGCAGCAATAAAGAAGGTCATCATGATCCCTATCTTTTTACGGCGGATTTTGAAGTATTCCAGTCCTAGCGTGTTGATCACAAGCTCCGCTCCTTTCCTGTCAACTCAAGGAAGATATCCTCCAGATTTTTCCCCCGCTCTTCGATCCGGGTCACAGGAATGTCGTGTGAAACAAGCAGTCTGTTGATCTCCGCCACGTCAGTGTCCTCCAAATTATCGAACTCAAGCCGACTTCCGCTCTGGACCGGACTGTAGCCTTGAGTAATAAGCAGCCGCTCTGCAGTGGCATTGTCCGAAGTTTTTAGACAGATAGCGGTTCTGCTTTTGGCTCGCAAGCTTGACATGCTGCCCTGAAATAGCAGATTCCCTTCACTGATGATGCCTACTGAGGTCGCGATCTGTTCGATTTCCGAGAGCAAGTGGCTGGAGAGCAATATCGTCATTCCATAGCGTGCGGGCAATGATTGGATGAGTTCCCGGATTTCACCAATACCTGCGGGATCAAGGCCGTTCGTTGGCTCATCAAGAATCAGCAGCTTAGGGAAGGCAAGCAAGGCCATGGCGATTCCCAGCCGCTGTTTCATTCCGAGCGAATATTGTTCCGCTTTTTTGTTTTTGTGATTTTCCAGCCTGACGATACGAAGCGCCTCGTCTACATTTTGATCTGGAACATTCCGCAGGCGCTGCATGACCCTCATATTCTCAAGACCTGTCAAATGTCCGTAATAGGAGGGCGATTCGATCAGCGATCCGGTACGCTTTAGAATCGATCGGCGGTGTTTGCTTAGACTTTCCCCGAACATGTCAACTGTCCCTCCAGACGGCTTGATGAGACCGAGCAGCATTTTTAGCGTGGTTGTTTTTCCGGCCCCGTTCGGACCCAAAAACCCGTAGATTTCTCCTTCCTCGACATGAAGCTCGAGCTTATTTACGCGGTTCATCCCCCCATACGTTTTGGTCAAGTTTTGCGTTTGCACAATAGCCAAAGCACTCATACGAAAAGTCAGCCCCATTCCAGTCTTTTTTATAATTTAACTGTATGGGGTCCACCTTTCTTCCATCTAAAGAGAACCTTACATCAACCTTAAAACGATTCGGAAAACCACTGTTTATCCTCTTGTTTGTGTATAATCAAGGTGGGTGACGCCAATGGAGAAGGTAAAAGATAAAAAAATATTAATCGTAGATGACGAACCGGAAATCAGAATGATGGTCGAACGATTTTTACGAAAAGAGGGCTTCTTTCGCGTTTACACAGCTGAGGATTGCGCTTCGGCTCTGTC
Source organism: Paenibacillus puerhi (assembly GCF_009846885.1). Taxonomy (GTDB): domain Bacteria; phylum Bacillota; class Bacilli; order Paenibacillales; family NBRC-103111; genus Paenibacillus_G; species Paenibacillus_G puerhi. The sequence continues at coordinate 42,054 of NZ_WUWM01000036.1, read as the reverse complement.
CATTTGCCGAAGAGACAAGCCGGATATCGCGATTCTCGATGTCATGCTGCCCGATGGGGACGGATTCACCCTCTTGTCATCGATCAGAGAGTTCTCGGATCTGCCCGTCCTATTTCTATCCGCCTGCGGAGAAGATGCAGATCGGCTGCTCGGTCTGGGTCTGGGGGCGGATGATTACATGGTGAAGCCGTTTCTGCCGCGCGAGCTGGTCTTGCGACTGATGGCCATATTAAGGCGGGTCTACTCCTCTCCCGTGACCGAGTATCTGGCTGTCTTCCGCTTGGGGGAGCGGACAACCATTGATCTAGATAGCGCTGTTGTGCGTAACGATCAGAGGGAACTGCCTTTGACAGCAAAGGAGCATGCCATTCTGGCCAAGCTGTATGAGAACCGGGGACGAATCGTCACAAATGATGCTTTATGTCAGGCCGTCTGGGGAGACGACAGTTACGGTTACGAAAATACATTGATGGTCCATATCAGGCGCGTTCGTGAAAAAATCGAACAAGATCCCTCTAACCCGATCCATCTTCTTACCGTCAGGGGATTAGGCTATAAACTGCTGGTTAAGGAGAAAGCTTAAGTGGAAGGAATTGTTCGCATCTTACGTCGGTTTGTCGCCACAACCATCATTGTCTCGTTTTTGCTTCTGATATTTAACTTCATCCTACTGGGCACGTTGGTGTTCAAGAAAATTAATCAGCAACCGTCCCCGGAAGGCGTGGTTGAGGAAGTGGCCGCTAACTTAAATCTCCAGGATGACAACCATATTTTGGATAATCATGCCGTCCAGCTTCTTCAGGACAATCAAGCTTGGGCTATGTTGCTCGGTGATGATGGCCATGTTCAATGGGAATACCAATTGCCGATTGACATTCCGCGAACCTACAATCTGATCGATGTAGCCAAGTTCACGCGTTATTATCTGATGGACTATCCCGTCTACATTTGGGTACATAAAGATGGCTTGGTTGTGGTGGGGTATCCTAAGGGAAGCTATGGCAAGTATCAATTGAATTTTGTTGCCGACTGGGTAAGATCATTGCCTCTACGGCTTTTGTGGCTGCTTCTTCTTAATGTGGCGGTGGCCCTGCTTGTTTCTATCGTGATGGGAACGCGTCTCATAAGAGGCATACGTCCTCTTGTGGCGGGAGTTCATAATCTTGCCAGGGATGAACCCGTCCAATTGAATACCAAAGGGATATTCGGCGATTTGGCCCTGAGCATGAATGCGGCGTCGACTATACTTCAAGACAAAACGGCTGCGTTGAAGGCAAGGGATGAAGCACGCTCCAACTGGATCGCCGGGATTTCTCATGATATCCGGACTCCACTCTCGATGGTTCTTGGCTACTCAAGCGAAATGGAAGACAATTCTGACATGCCCGAGGAGCAGAGGTATCAGGCCGGGATCATCCGGCGTCAAGGCGAGAAGCTGCGCTCCCTGGTTAGCGATCTGAACCTGGTCTCCATGCTTGAGTATGACATGCAGCCTTTGCATCTGAAATGCGTCCGGTTATCCGTTTTGGCAAAACAGGTTGTCGCGGATTTTTTGAATAACGGATTGGATGATCGCTATGATATTGAATTATTACTGAGCGATGAAGCGGTTGGGATCCATGGGGATGAAAAATTGCTGCTAAGGGCAATCCATAATCTTGTCCAAAATAGTGTGCATCATAATCCGCAGGGCTGCAAAATCATCCTAGAAACTTGCCTAGCCAAGGACCGCACCCGCTATCACCTGATCGTAAGGGATGATGGGCGAGGAATCCCGCTGGAGCAATTGGCGGGGATTACCGAATACCCCTATTCGCTAAAGAGACAGAGGTCTGTCCAGCAAGGTCACGGTCTGGGGCTACCGATGGTGGCGAGGATTGCGCAGGCCCATCACGGTCGTCTCCAGCTTTCAAGCGAGCCGGATAAAAAAGGGTTAGAAGCCATCCTGGAATTTCCTCTACATGTCCAACCAACTTATATTCAAAAAAGAGGGTACCCATACACGTAGCACTTCAAAAAAGTGCTTAGCGTATGGGTACCTTTTTATACCAGGACTTGTGATTAAGATTCAGCGTATCCTCACTAGGGCGAAATGCGCAAGTCTTGGTAAGGCTCGTCCCCAGCTTCTGGTACAATGACTACTCACGCTGAAGCCCTTCCTTACTTAATACTCGGATTCTAGCTATTACGCGGAATAAGCGGAAGCACGATATGGGTCGGATGCTCGGCGTCGTGATAAATCTTTTGCGTCGCAACCTTGAAATCCGTATAACCGCCCTTCCGATCTACACGGAACGTATTCAAGCTTCGCTCATACAACGGAAAGTTGCTGCTCGATATTTCGATGCGAATTCGATGGTTTTTTTTGAACACATTGCTGGTCGAGCCAACATGGAAGTCGTATTTGTAGATGGCGTCCGGTTCGATCGGAGACGGCTGCTCGTTCGAATCCCGGTAGCTTGCGCGCTGAATGCCCTGTGTAATATTGATCGCCTTGCCGTCTGGCCTTACATCAACAAGCTTGACTGTAAAATCCGTATCGTCAGCCGAGCTGGACGCATAGAGAACGGCGCGAACCGGGCCTGTTACCTCTACGTCCTCCTCCAGTACCGGCGTTGTATATACCAATACGTCGTTGCGGATTTCGACAGGACGCTGATCGCGCGCTCCCATCGGCGATATCGAAGGCACGCAGCAGCTGTTGCCGCCAAGACTCGGCACAGGATCAAGCGGGTTATAGGCATAGATGTCACACGGCTCGTTGTCCGGCGCAATCGTATCGAGCGTTCCCGATCCGCTCAGCGAATTGGCGCTGCCGTCGCTGTGCAGGTAGAAATTCGTATATTGCGTCCGTGCCAGCGGCCATTCCCGCTCCTGACGCCACACATTGTCCCCCATCACGAAAATATGGACGGCGGGTTCTTCCATAATGCCGTTGTCCTCGCCTTTGAGCCAATAGTCGAACCACCGTATTTGCCATTCATCGACCACATTCCGGGCCTCGTCACCGTAGTCGGCGTCCCTGGACAAGGATGACCACGGATAATGGAGCCACGGACCGATCAGAAGCTTCTGATTCGGATGCCGAGCGGCAAGTCCCATATAGTTGCGGATCGTTCCCTCGATAAAAATATCGTACCAGCCGCCGATATGCAGGGCAGGAACTTGTATACGGTCGTATTGGCTGCGCAAATCCCACTGCTTCCAATAGTCGTCGAAGGTTGGATGCTCCAGCCACTCATAATAAAATGGTGAGTATTGCTTGCTGATGCCCGGATGGTCATGAATCGGCAAATGCCCATACTTGTCCCCGATTTGATTCATCTTCTGCAGCAGGTCTCCCGCCGCCTCGGCATCGCTTTGACGAATCGCAATATCCGGCGCAAGCGAGGTTGCCCAGGATTGGACAAACGCCAGATGGAGCGCTCCGTTCTTATACATCCAGTCCTCGTAGTAGCCGTCATTCGTAAAGCCGGGTGCAATCGCCGTCAGCTCGTCCTGGCAATCCATCGCGGGATGCAGCTGCGTTGCTCCCACGTAGGAGAAGCCGTACATGCCGACCTTTCCGTTCGACTGCGGCAGCTCCCTGACAAAACGGATCGTATCGACGCCGTCCTGACGCTCATGGTAGAACGGCTTGAATTCGCCGTCCGAAGCATACCGCCCTCTGACATCCTGCGTCACGACCAGGTAGCCTTGCCGTGCATACCACTCCGGATGCATATATCCGACCGATTCCGATACCGACTTGTCATAAGGAAGCCGCATAAGCAGAACCGGGAATGTCCCTTTGCCAACCGGAGTGTATATATCCGCACGCAGCTCAACCCCGTCCCGCATCGCGATCGGGACGTTGCGATCAACCTTGACTTCGTAATAGCTGTGACTGTTCATTCCTGTACCCCTTCCTAGCGGGCAATATCCGCTTAGCTAATGGCCAGCGCGCGGCCCGGAGACAGGAACAGCGGCGCGTAATAAGCCGGCGTATTCGAAAGCGGCAGCAAATCATCGCTGATGCTGATGCCGATCTCCTCGCGCACGAACCGTTGTCTTGCCTGGATGCGCGCCCATACCTCAGGGTATTTCCCCTGTAATTCGCTTCGCAAAGACTCGTCGGCAAATACGACGGAATCCTCGCAGTTCAATACGATTCCTTCCGGCATCGGGGCCGGAATAATGTCGCATTGAATCGCCATGCCTGAAGCCACCTTTGTTTCATTGCCAGGCGTGAAGAAGGAATGCACCCACTCATCCGAGCCAATCAAATGCCCCGGGTTCAGCGCAGGCTTCATATCGCCCAGACGCAACTCGTCGCATACGCGAGCGTAAACATCGCCGCCCGAGGAGCCGATTGCCGTCGTGCTGTACCAGGCAGCGATTCCCCGATAATAAGGAACGGCCCAATCCGCGATAAAGGAGGCATCGTCCGCAGCCGCAAGTCCGCCGCGCGCACTCAGACCGCCCCAATAGCCGACAGCGGAAAATACGCCATCGCCTTGCTCGACCTTGCGCGCAGACGGGCTGCGCAGTCCTACAATATCATCTTTGCCGCTCGCGTACATAATGTGAGCCGACAACGGTTCTCCGGCATATTGCATGCGGGACACCGCCTCCAGCTCGCTGACGCCGGGGCGTGTTCCTTGCACGATACGCATCAGCGCTGCCGAGGCGCGCGCCGCCGCCCATTCGTTTACAGCGATTTGCTCCGCTTCACTATAAGCACGCAGTCCGTTCACCGGATGAATCAATACATGGGTAACGTCCTTTATGCCCTCTTTCCCGCCGATAACGCTCGCTACGCAATTAACCAGCATAGCCGGCACATGGAGACCGTCGTAACCATTCGTCTCGCTCTGCTCCATGTACTTCCAGCCGCACAAGCCAATGCTTTGTCCGCGTGCCACCCCGACCTCGCGCATAATTTCATCCAGCCTCGGGGAACGAGTCCGGTCCTGTCCCATCAGGCTGAAGGATTGACACAGCACAGCGGAAAGCTGCGGCTTTGCCAGGCTTGCATACTCAATGCCCTCATTTCCTACCAGCAAGTATTTATGGCCATTCGGTCCGATAAGCAGCAGCGCTTCTTCAAATCTGGGATCGAAGCCGGTCAAATAATGCATGTTGGCAAAATGCTCGCGGTCGCCATATACGACAAACCAGTCGCAATTGGCGGCAGCATACGCCTTTCGGCATCTTTCCTCATAGATTTCCGCCGGGATAACTGGCACCTCTTCAGGTATGCCAAAGTCCGGTAACTTCATTTCTCTCCACGTGATCTTCATTTTTTGTTCCTCTCCCTGCTCCTATTTTCCTTATTGCTTATTTTCTTTTGCGAACATAGACGTCAAACCACACTGCAGCCAGCAAAATTAAGCCTTTTACGACCATCTGCAAAAAGGAAGAAACGTTCATAAGACTCATACAGTTGTCGATCGCCGATAACAGCAGAGCGCCGATCAACGCGCCGGGAATAATGCCTACGCCCCCCGACAGGCTCGTACCGCCGATAACGGCGGCAGCAATCGCATCCAGCTCCAGCAGGTTCCCCGCAGTTGGAGCCGAGCTGCCCAGCCTTGCCGTAATGAGAATGCCGGCTACCCCGTATACCGCTCCCATCAGCAAGAACGACTGGAATAAATGCTTCGTTGTTTTAATGCCGGCGAGTCTTGCCGCATCGGGGTTGCCCCCAATGACATACAGATTGCGGCCGAATTTGGTGCGCGACATGACGAAATACAAGAGAGAAACCGATATCGCCATGAATAACACTGCCATTGGAATACCCCGGTAGCCAAGGAAAATCCAGCCGATGACAACCGTAACGATAGCGATAAGCGCAATTTTAACCCACTTTTTCGAGCCGGACTTCACCCATTTCTTCAGTCTCGACGCATCACGCAGAACAAGGGCGATGGCAAGCGCCGCTCCGGCAATAATGATAACGGCCGATAGCACAATCGGCACGTAGCCTTCACTCAGAAACACCAGATCGGAGGAGACGGGGCCAAGCGTCGCGGCGTTGGTCCAGACATAACCGATTCCTTTGAAAATAAGCATGCCCGCGAGCGTAACGATAAAGGCGGGTATATTGAATTTGGCGACGAGCAAGCCCTGCCATGCACCCATCAGCAAGCCGACGAGCATAGCGCATATTAGGGAAGGCACAAGCCCCCATTGATAGGTAACCGATACTTGCGCCATAACCGCGCTGACCAGATAGACCGCCGAGCCCGCGCTCAGATCAATTTGCCGGGCAACGATAAGCAGCACCATGCCGGCGGATACAACGCCCAAAATCGCCGACTGCTTCAGCAGCAAGGTAATATTCCGCTGCGATAAAAACACGCCGTTGGTCAAAGAGTCGAACAAAATCATGACAATGACGATCCCGGCCAAAATAAGCAGGCTTTTCCAGCTGACTTTGCCAAACAGGCTTACTTTCCCGGGTTTCTCGCCATTTTTGTCTAGCAGAGGGTTAGCCATCCTTCTTATCCCCTTCCATTGTGCTGTACCCTAAAGTGGCGTACTCCAGAACTTGATGACGGTTCGTTTCTTTGGGCGACAACGATGCGACGATACGCCCTTGCCTCATGACGAGCATCCGATCCGAAACACCAAGCACTTCAGGTAAGTCGGAGGAGATAAGCAAAATTGCCTTTCCGGCCTTCGCCAGCTTGTCGAGCAGCACGTACACCTCGGTTTTGGCCCCGATGTCGACGCCTTGAGTCGGTTCGTCCAGCAGCATGACCTTCGTATCCGCCGCGATCAGACGCGCCAGTACGCACTTTTGTTGATTTCCGCCGCTTAAGGATTTGATTGCCGTCTCCAGACTGGCCGTCTTGATAGACAAATCGGCGACAAATTGATTATTTTTCTCCATTTCCGCCCCCTGATCGATAACACCGAGACGGCAGAGACGATCAATGCTGGAGATCGAAATATTAGAGCTTACAGACATCAATTCGATAATCCCCTGACGCTTCCGATCCTCGGGCAAATAGCCGAGCCCGGCTTTAATCGCCTCCGAAGGATTTGGGATCTGGACGGGCTGTCCGTCGATCAGCACTTCGCCGCTTGTTGCCGCTGGCCATGCCCCGAGCAATCCGAGCGCCAATTCGGTGCGTCCGGCGCCGACAAGCCCGTATACGCCAACGATTTCTCCGGCTCGCAGCTCCAACGAGGCGTTGTCCACCAGCTTGCGGTCAGGCAGCTTCGGATCGTGAACGTTGTAGTTATTGACCGTGAGCACCACTTCGCCCGGAGTACGATTCGTTTCCGGAAAGTAATTTTCGAGATCGCGACCAATCATGTAGGAGACGATCTTCTGCTCGTCCATTTCCTCAACCGGCTTCGTCGTAATGATTTTGCCGTCACGCATTACCGTGATCGAATCGGACAGATCCAGCACCTCTTCAAGCCGATGGGAAATATACAGGCATGTAATGCCATTTCTCTTCAATTCCCTGATTTTCTCAAACAGAATTTCGCTTTCTTTATCGGACAATGTAGCGGTAGGCTCATCAAGTATCAATACTTTGACCTGATTGCCGAGCGCCTTCCCGATGACGATCATCTGCTTGTGCGCAACGCCCAGCTCCTTGATCTTGGCGGTCGGCGACACATCCAATCCGATATCGTCCAGCATAGCCTGGGCATCGCGGTACAATTGCTGAAAGTTGACGACGCCTGCCCGCCCCGGCATCTGGTTCAGCATCAGGTTCTCCGCAACCGTCAGCTCGTCGATCAGGTTGAGCTCCTGCGGCACCATGGTAATCCCGCTTTTTTCTGCGTCAGCTACTCCTGTCAGCTTCACGGTCTGTCCGTCCAGCCTGATTTCCCCGCTGTAGCTGCCCGCTTTGTGAACACCGGACAGTATTTTCATCAGGGTCGATTTTCCGGCGCCGTTCTCGCCGACAATCGCCCTGACCTCTCCCTTCCTGACGCTAAGAGTTGCGCTGTCGACGGCCAAAACACCGGGAAATTGTATGCTGATATTGTCCATTTCCAATGCTGTCGCATCCAATTCGAACCCACTCCCTTGTTTAGAAAGTTACGCCGCGCACTTGGGCGGCGTAACCTGCTCATTTACCGCACGCGTTAGGGACGTTGACGAATACTTCTTTTTCCGTCATCCATCCGCTAGGCGCAATTTCGTTAATGAACGAGCACAGGTTGTCCTTGTTCACTTCCATAACGTCGACAGCCAGCGTCGGCACGTCTTTTTTGCCGTTGTTCGTTGTTTCGTCGCTTTTCGGCGTTTCTCCCTTGGCAAGCTGTACGGCCGCTTCGATCGTCCGTTGGGCGCCATCGGCAAGCTTCGTCCAGACAGACATCGTTTGAATGCCTTCGGCAATAAGGCGCGCGCTTCCCACTTCGACATCGAGGCCGGAAATAAACACTTTACCGTCAAGATTGCGTCCTTTAACCGCTTGTGCTATCCCCATCGCCATGCCGTCATTGGAGCTGATAAAGGCTTGAATATTGTCATTTTGAGCGGACAGTGCGTCCTCGGCTGTTTTCAGCGCGCGCTCCGTCGACCAGTTTTGATGCCATTGCTCCGCCACAATCTTAATGTTGGAGTCTTTTTTCAAAATATCCTCATAGGCCTTCGCGATCCCTTGCGCAACCGTTGTAGCCGGGTCGCCTTTGAGCAGTACGAAGTTGCCTTTGCCCCCGGTATATTTCAGAGCCGCCTGAGCCTGCAATTCGCCAACCTTGTAGTTGTTGCGCGTCACATACAGGTCGATGTCGGAGTCCTGAATCATGGCGTCGTAGGCAATGACCGGAACGCCGGCGCTTTTTGCCTTGTCGACAACCGGACCCGTCTTGTCGCTGACCGGTACAATGACGAGAACGTCAATGCCTTGCGACAACAGGTTTTCCACCTGGTTAGATTGCTTGGACACGTCGTCGTTCGCCCACTGCACGACAAGCTCGGCGCCAAGCTCATCCGCTTTCTCCTGCATGTACTGCATATCGAACTTCCACCGTGGCTGTACTTCGGTCTTCATCGCGATGCCGATACGAATTTTTTTATCCCCATTTTTCCCCGAACTCTTGCTTCCCGGCTCGCCGGTCGTGCTTTTGTCTCCACAAGCTGCGACCAACAAGGCCATAAGCAACATGACTACGACGAATAATCTCTTTTTTTGGTTTGCCATACTGTTGATAAACCTCCTTTAGTGTTAGACCCAGAATTGAATGCGCTTTCAAGAGCGAAAAATCTTCTTGCTTTCTCCCTCACCCCCTTGTATCAGTCAAATGAAACCGCATTCAAAATTACATCTTTCTCATTACGACTAATTAATTACTCTACTGAATTTATTAATTGAAGAAAAAGGAATCACTTGCTGATTGGTGATTCCAGAAATTCTCTCAATACGAGACAGCTTGCCCCTACTATGCCGGCATGGGAACCTATATGCGGATAGCGAATTTCCAGCATTCTGTCGAAGTTGTCCCACAAATACCGCTTACACTTCTGCTCTACCTTCTTCACCCATTGCGGATGCTGGTCGATCATCGGGCCCACCAATACTACGGCTTCCGGATTATAGGTACAGACGACGTTGGATATCGCCATCGATAAATATTCCGCCGCTCTGTCGAGCATCTTGACCGCCCATACCTCCTGCTGCTGTTCGGCTGCAAATATTTCATGGATCGGCTTGCCGCTTTCCTTCTCCAGAGCCGACGCGCAAATAAAGGTCTGCAAGCAGCCGAATCTGCCGCAGTCACACAAGGAACCGTCCGGATCTATAGTCGTATGCCCGATCTCTCCGGCAATGTTTTTACTGCCGCGAATCACTTCGCCCTTGTCCATAAACGCGCCGCCGACACCGCTGCCGACAAAAATACATGCGGCATGGTCCACGCCGACTACACTGCCATAAAGACTTTCCCCCAGCAAAATCGCTTTCACCTGGTTGTCAACGAGCACGGTCATGCCGATTTTTTCTTCAAGATACTTCCTGATCTCGACATTGGCCCAGTGAAATTGCGGGATCATGACGACCCGGCCTTGCGGCCATTCCACAATACCCGGAATGCTCACGCCGCAGCCGATAATCCGGTTCGACAACTCACCGATCTGGGCTTTGATGCTGGCAACAAGCTCGACGACACGATCCAGCACCTCCGTCGGCGGTAGCGACAAGTCGATATCTCTATCTTTCTTCAATATGACGTTGCCGTCCAGGTCTACAATGCCTACCTCAATCGACTCCAGATCGATATTGATTCCGATAATAAGCGCTCCGCTCGGGTTTATCTTCAGCAGCGTTGCTCTTCGACCTACATTTCCTTCCGTTTGTCCCGTTTCATCAACGAAGTTCTGATCGATCAATTCCTTGACGATCCGGCTAGCGCTTGTCGCGCTCATTTGAGTCTTTTTGGCCAGTTCGGCTCGTGATATCGGGCCATTGCGCTTAATAATTTTAAACAGAAGGAGCAAATGATGCTCTCTGATCATTCGTTGATCGTGTTTAGTTTCTTTCACCGTGTTATAATCCCACCCTCTCATTTTTGTTGAAAGAAACGTTAGTTAGTCCACTGGTGTTATTAATTAATTATTACTATATCGTGATTTAGTCTTCTTGTCAAATGCGTTCAACATTTTCAGAGGCGGGCGTCGTGCACCCGCCCTACACCCGCCAAAGAGATGGCATCTCCTATGGGATTCAACGCGAGGGCCTGTTATTGAAGAGCTTAAAGGCCCCCCGCAATCGTTTAGGCCGACATCGTTTCGGATCTGCCGCTCCAAATGCTACAGAGAAGAGCCCTTCTGTAGTAGGTCATTCATTTTTCCAAACTTCCAAACCTGCCCATAAAATTGGATGATAGCTGCATAATTCTCTTTGCGATTGAATCAAAGCCTCGCTTACACTCATATGATTATTTTCACTCATCAAGTGTAATATTTTCTCAAGAAGCTGATTGGTGTACTCGGTTGAAACATCCCACTTACAGTACAAAATGTAGGCTATATTTTTCTCAAACAGGGAAGACCAGACGCCATCGTTTCTTTCCACATAATCATTGACTGGAGTTCCGCCGCTGCAGGAGATCACCAAAGCATTCTCGATTCGGCCCTTAACTTGAAGGAACTCATCCAGACGAATCGTCATCTTTTTCGACTTCTTGATTCCTTTCGCTCCCACATAATCATAACCGTTAACTTCGGAATTCCCATGACCGACTATGATATAAGTTTTCAAATCATCATTGATTTCAACGAATGAACTGTCCACCTCTTGAATTTCAATTTGTTCTTGCTGCCTTATCATATGTAGGATTTGGGATAGGCTTTTATCTTGTTTGTTTATGAAATTTGCAACAACCTTGCTGCCATAGCCGGTTTGGCTCATGCTCCCAATCACTTTAAAATCAATGATATTCTCAATACTGTCAAACCATTCGATCAACCATTTATTCTTATATCTCATGTAATTCATACTGACGTATCTTAAGTTGAGATCGGGCATAAAAAATAATTTTTTATATTTATTTTCTTCCAGATAGCTATACAAGGGTTTAATGAGCATGGATGAGAGGCGTTCGCATAATTCGATAAAGGCTTCATTACGTTGCTTTTGACATAATTGATAATCATCGTAATATATATTTTGCTTAAAAACCTCAAAAGCATCTTTATATGCGGCTAAGTCAATTTCTTCAACGCTTATTTCACTCTGCTCTTTTGAAATAAAGTTATAGATAAGGAGATTATCCAGCACGACCAACTGACATAGTAATTCATCGTCATTCATTTTAGTTCTGATGGCATGGAAATGATCTGCCGATACATGTTCCGTCAAAATGTTATAGGACGGTAAGGATTTAAAACTGGGATGATTCTCCTCTAAAAACCTCTTGCATTCGATAAACCGGCTAACCAGACTTTCATATTCCTCGTCCACAATCCCTTTCTGCTGCATAGTTTGGAGCACATGAAAAAGATCGAAATAATCGTTACTTGCACGAATCAGATCCCCAATCTTTTCTTCACTGGCTAGTTCGAAACGATTAAATAATTTTTGTTCAATAATCGCTCTCGGCGCAATATTTACCAGACCGTTTCTCACATATGACATATTCAATAGGGCGGAGTCTTTCGACTCCATAAACTCCCTTCCGGCGATCTCCAATAAGGTTCTGTAAATCATGTTTGCCTGTTTTCCAATGAAAGAGCGTTCCCTCTTGAAATAAACGGTTCTTATTTTTTCTATTTGTTCTATTGATCGTAGTATAAAATGTTTAGCATGCTTATAATCCTTCTGGCGAAGCAAGATCATGGCCCATTCGTAGTAGATCCTATAGCTTAAGGATATTTTATTTATGAAGTTTACTTGAAATGAATTGGAAAATTTGAGGATATATCGATGCGCCTTCTGCTCCATTCCCTTACAGATATAGGTATTAATTAATATCTTAAGTTCATTTACAAAAGACTCTTCTTCCTCCTCAGGAACATTTAATACAATTTCAAGCTCCGGATACTCATCCCACAATCGGTCTAGTCCCTTTAGAAATTCCGATCGATTATCCATGATGCCATCATATTCGCCTGTCATGTACTGATACTTAAGTTTAAGGTTTTTATCACCTAAATTATCCACTAATCGGCATAGCGAATTTTTTTTATCAGGATCAAGTTGAAGATTTTTTGTGTAATCCATTAAAAAGTCCATGATATTTTGAAATCCAAAAGCAAAGGGATACAGTATTTCTTCCCATTGTATTCCCATCTCGATTGCAGCGATCCCTGCTGCCATACTTTCGACTTCGTCACCCATTTTGAAATTGGAACTACTCCAGGCAAGGAGGCCAAAAATAACAGCCAGGTTCTTATCTTTCTCGGTATTCGCCGTGGAGGGAAGTCTAAAGATCGTAAAAATGATGTCATTGGCCTGCTGGAACTCTCCAACCTCTATTAACCCCATTGCTGAAAAAAACATCAACATTACCTGTTCTCTAAAATCAGTCGGACTAAGATAGTTTTGCCCTTCCACTTGTATGATGCTTTCAAATATAGATTCATCTATGTCATCAGGCATATTCGTTCGTATGAACAAAGCCTCATCTAATGTAGACCATTGTTCTATTTTTTCAAAAATAATTTCAGCCAACTGTTTCTTCCATTCCACGTAAGGCAAAGTGTCCTCCATATAGTGGCTCCACTTATGATTCCCTTGATCTTTATAGGTTAAAACTCCAATATTGCTGACCAACTCGATGGCAAATTCTTTTATATTTTTTCGTTTACCCGAATGATGGGTCTCGGATAATTTATTTCTAAGAATATTCAATCTCTGGAAAGCAGCCTCGCAGGCGAAAGAAGCATCGATGGTTCTATTTATTTTCGAAAAATAGGGTAAGGCTTCTTTAGAATTTTTCTTATCTTTATACAAGATCAACCCCAGCCTGAAAAACACTTCACTTGCTATCTCCGGATGATTTTCGGCGTAGCTTAGTAATTTTTGCTCGATTTCGGATTCCCTATAGTGATCTATATTTGACAAAATGATATTAATTTCGTGCAACAGTTTAAACAATATGTCATTAGTTAATTGATAGAGCTCGTTCCATTTTTCCGCAGACTCCAGGTATTTCCCGTTGCTGGTAAAATAATGGGCGGCATAATGAACAACTTCAGGATCCTCATTATTTATTTGAAGGGCTTTATCGAGCCACTCATCCACAAGCTGATTATCCCCTACTTGCGCAACCACTCTTAAAATGGCAGGCATCAGATTCGGTAAATACTTGTCGTTCTCATACAGGCCCATTAAAATCTCCATGGCTTGCGGGTACTGCTTCTTATTCATATATAAGTTGGCAATGAGCAGTCTATTGGCCAGCGGCATATTATCCGACATCAATTTAAAATGCTTCTCTGCAGTGATGTAGTCATTCTTTGTCAGGCATTTTATTCCCAGAGCAAAATAGTAATTATCGTCCCCAATCACTTCTTTATTTTTGGCTAGGGCCGCTTCAAATGTTTTATCATCAACTAAACCTTCACTTAATTCATGTAACAGATCGTAAACTTCGTTGAATTCAACAGGTTTAGGGGTGGTTATCGAAAAAATACCGAAACTATCCACATCACTTGCAGCATTATTGATTAGTTGAGTTGGGTCATATATATCATCTAACGTATAGATCATGGTTGTATGAATGTTTTTCTCTTCAGACTTTACGAATACATGATCTACTCCTTGTATAAATTCATGCCAATTTACCGTATTGGGGGTATGAAGATTTAATTTCCCCTCCCGAAAAGTGGTTGTACCGATGGCTTTGTCCTTGTTCGGAGAAACAAATTTGTTAATACCGATGATTAAAAGGAAAGTATTCTCATCCATCTTGTCGAGTATGGAAGCTAAATAACTGTAGTTTAATACTGGGTCACCTTCGAACTCGAGGCGATAAATATAATCCTGTAGTTTTCTACGTTTAAGGGTAGATATTAAATTTAGATAATCTGTCTGGCCAAAAATTTTATGATCGTAGGAAACAATATGAATCTTATCCATACCAATACTTAGCTGAAAAAGCACCAGGTGCTGTGCCAAAATGGTCTGGTTCTCATCCGATATAACTAATAAGCTATCCGTACGATGTGTAGGGAATATTTTAAGCTTCTGTTCGATAATGGGTGACCTCTCCATCCATTGATGAAACTTTTGCTCGCCTAATATGACATATAACCAATGATACAATGTATGGCTAATGATCAGCCCTTCAATGATTCTTTGTGATTGGATGCATTCATGGATGTATGAATAGATCTCACCCAAATTAGAAATGGACAGTTGTTGAAGTTCTCTATCGAACCCCAAATCAGTAAGCAATTCACTTATTTCATTATTTTCATATTGAATTAGATCTTGTAAGCAAGTAACGTCATCCGGCGAATTTTGTTCTTTGATCCGCGTTATTCCAAAATACCGTACGGCTATAAAGAACCCGGCAAAGGCTCTTAGCGGATCGTTATTCTCTCTCAACATACTTCCAAAATGTGCTATGAACTCATGTTCCCCAGCGTGTTCACTCATGTTGAAAACCTCCCCTGTACCTGCCTGTTGGCTTTTCAAATATCGGCGTTCAGTTTAGAAAATAAACCGCTGAGTTACTTACCAGCGGTTTATTGCATTGGTTTTATTAGTCATTTCCGTTAATATCGAAAAATTTATATACCTTGCCGACCATTTCTTTATCTTCACCGTACAAGTGATGAATGGAACTTCAAAATCCTTCTTCAAATAAGCCAAATTCGGTGAAAACCGCACGCTAGAAAACAAATATTCAATCGAAACATTGAGCGCGGCAGCTACCTTTTCAATGTTTATAATGCTAACCAAACATATACCAAATATTCTATAATCAATATCGGCCAAATAGGTCTTTAGTTGTAGTCCTGTGTCCATTTTCAATACATGTGACTTATGATGACTCTTACCGAAATTGACAAAAAAATGATTGGGCAGTAAAAAACTCTTTGATAAACGTTTTTTAATCAATCAGGCACTTCCGGTATTTGGACGGCATAGACTGAAACCCCTTGTCCGAATGAGGACAAGGGGCTTGGAAACAAAAGTAACATTTTTATACTATAATAAGATGAACTCATAATTTGAATAACCGCCAAATCGGGTAATAGGAAGTAACTATTCCAAAAAGGGCGGGAAACAAAATGAGCATTCAAGAAGAATGGAACAGAATTACAGCTGCAATGAAGGAGACGAATTCTACACGATTCTACGAACGGTGTCTTGCCATACGCCTGCATTTGGAAGGACGTACCTTTACAGAGATTGCCTCGATTTTGGGACGGACGTATCAGACGATTAGCACCTATTGGAAAGCTAACCAAGAAGACGGTCTTGCTGGTCTGGAGCTGGATCATGCACCTGGTGGCCCGAAAAAATTAACCGATGAGCAGGAACGAAAATTGGCTGATACGATCAAGACCAAACGACCTGCCGATGTGGGTTTTGAAGCGAGATTCACCTGGACTTTAAAAACGATTGCCATGTGGATTAAACGAGAGTTTGGTGAAACGTTCACTGAACGCGGCGTCTCAAAAATGCTCGAACGTTTAGGGTTCAGCTACACCAAAGCGACTTACACACTTACACGCGCTAGTTCCGAAGAACAGGAGCATTTTCGCGAAGAAACATTACCAGAACTCAAAGAACAGCTGAAATCAGGAGAAATTCAACATCTATTATTTGAAGATGAGTCCATGATACGCGCCTATCTGGCTCTGCAATATAACTGGTTCTTGAAAGGACAGCAGCGTAAGATCCCAACGTATGGACGACATGAAGGGGCTAAATTATTCGCGGCCATCCATTATGAAACAGGGTATGTTACCCATCGGGAAGAAGAGCAGCAGGACGCTGCAGCATTTCAACGGTTCCTGGTTGATATTTTAACCAAATATCCGGAAGGCAAGATTGTTGTTGTATTAGATAATTCACGGGTCCACCATGCAAACGAGTTAAAGCCGTTTCTGCAGGAGAATGAGAGACTGAGACTGATCTTCCTGCCAAAGTATAGTCCAGAGCTTAATCCGATCGAAGGACTATGGAAATGGTTGAAGCATGATGTGGTGAATAACGTGTTTTTCAGTAAGTTTTACCATATCCGTACACACGTCACTGCTTTTATGAAACTGATTAACCAGAATCCTCTTCAAGTCATCGACCGCCTGCTGTTAGGAGTATAAGATTCTTCAGTTCATTTTATATAGGTAGAAACTCCCCACGCCGGGATGCCGAGTCGCTCGAACTGCTCAGGCGGCGCGTCGTTCTCGCGCATCAGCTTCGCTATGAGCCGGATCATGCGCGCTTCGGCCACCGGATCGTCGATCGGCGCCTCCTGACGAGGGTCGAGACTAAGATCGAACAGCAGCGTACCGTACGCGTACGGATTGAGGTAGGTGCGACCCTCCAGCTTCAGGAGCCGGCAGTCCTTCGAGAACGGGAACGGGTCGCTGATGCTCATGCCGTCGAACTCCTCGGGAGCGAACAGCCGGTTCATATGCGTCGGCATAAGCGTATACTCATACAGCGGCCGGTTGGTCTCGTCCTTCGGCCCTCTCATATACACGTAACGCCCGTCCGTGCAGTTGACGTGGCCGCCGTGGATGCCGAACAGCGCCCCCTCCCGGATCGCGCGGCCTCGGACGACCGCCTCGTCGATCGGCCTGCCTTGCATGCTCGGCGGCAGATCGATGCCG
Organism: Paenibacillus puerhi; assembly: GCF_009846885.1. Taxonomy (GTDB): domain Bacteria; phylum Bacillota; class Bacilli; order Paenibacillales; family NBRC-103111; genus Paenibacillus_G; species Paenibacillus_G puerhi. The sequence goes on along the minus strand of NZ_WUWM01000036.1, from coordinate 24,806 downwards.
AAGCTATCCAGCAGCGTCGCAGGCAGGTCGATCATCTGCACGAGCGAGTCGGAACGCACCCCCTGCAGCCTGCTGCGCGGATCCCACAGGAACAGCGGAACGTTGACGATTTCATTGTAGAACGGCTGGATGTTCTTGCCCCACCACTCATGCTCCCCGAGCAGGAAGCCGTGGTCGGTATTCACGATCAGCATCGTATCCTTCCATAGATCGAGGCGGTCGAACGTGTCGAGCACCCGCCCCAGATGCGCGTCGCACATGCTCACGAGGGCGGCGTATTCGTAAATGGCGTGCTGCACCTCTTCCGGCTGCTCCTTCACCCTCCCGTAATCCGGCCAGTCGAAATGCTTCCCTGCATAAGGATGGGGATACAGATCCTTGTACTTCTGCTGCGTGAAGAACGGCTCATGCGGATCGAACGCCTCGATTTGCAGAAACCACCGGTCCTTCGCGTGGTTCCGCTCGATAAACTCGAGCCCCCGGCTGACCGTGACGGCAAGCGGCTGCTTCTCCTCTTCGTCCAAGTATTGGCGGTTGACCCAGTCCTGCCGCCACAAGCCGCCTCGCCTCGCGCTTAGCGTCTCCGGTATGACCGGATCTTCGACATGCCCCTTCCAGGCATCCCCCTCCTGGCCGCGAGCATACTCCCAGGTGTCGTAGCGGGTATGATAGGTCGCTCCTCCATCCTCGAAATAATGCGTATGGTCGGTCGTCAGATGCGTATAGACGCCGTTCTTTCTCATAAGTTCCACCATGGAATCGTCGAACGGCTCCAGTGGTCCCCAGCTTCGATGCAGGAAGCCGTAACGGCCCGTATGCAGATCCCTTCTGGCCGGCATGCACGGGAGGCTTCCCGAATAACAGCGGTCAAACGTGACGGAACGCTCCGCCAGCCTTTGGAAATTCGGCGTATGGACCCAGTCGCATCCATAGGGAGCCAGCATATGCCGGTTTAACGAATCGAACATGAACATGACGGCTTTCACTTGCGGAACATTCCCCTCTCCGTATGCGGTCCGGGGTTCAATCCCGGCCGCTCTCCTGCATCAGCTCCCTGAACTGGCTCGGGGTGATGCCTTCGCTTTTTTTGAAAATCCGATTGAAATACGTCGGCTGGTAGCCGACCGCCTCCGCGATATCGTTGATTTTGTCGTCGGTATCGGCAAGCAGCTCCTTCGACCTGCGCAGCCGGACATCCGTCAAATATTGCACGAAGTTGATACCGGCCGCCTTCTTGAACGCCTTGCTCAGCGCCAGCGGGGTCATGTCGTGCTCGTCGGCGAGCCCGTCGAGCGACAGGTCCGCATCGCCGAACCGCTCATGGATCGCGTCCAAGATCCGCTCGATCACCAGCTTCACGCGGACATGCTGATCCTCCGACTCCCGCTTCGTTCTGAGCATGTAGGGACGGATGATTTTTTCCAGGAAGAGCGCGGTAATTTCCGGAATGCCAATGCCACGCTCCATCTCCTCCTGCAGCGTGAACGGCTCCGATTCGAACGGGTTGTAGCCCGCCTTCAGCATGACGAACCGGAGGTTGCCGAGCAGCTGCAGAAGTCCCTGCTGGAACAAATATTCCTTCGTCGTATTGGCCTGCAGCTCCCGACAGAACAGTTCCAGCGCGCTCGCGGCTCCCTTCTCGTCCAGATTGCGGACCGCCTGAACGATCTCCGACTCCGCGGCAAACGGGTAACGGATCTCTTCGCTCATGGACATGTTGAAATCCTCCGCTTGAATAACCTGCTTCTCCTCGTATAAGTCCCGATAGCGGACAAGCCGCTTGGCTTCCTCCCACGCCTGAGGCATCTCGACTGCGGATGCGATCGGGCTGCCGACGCATAAAGTGACGGGCATGCGCAAAAATTGGTGGAGGGCGTCAGCGAGCCGCTCCGCGAGACGGCGCAGCTCGCCTCTGCCCGCTTCGCCCCGACCAGCCTGCGGATCGCTCAAGATGAGGCCGATCGACAGATCATGCAGGTTGACGATCTCGCATCGCATGCCTTCGTCCTTCAGCAGCTCTTCGATGATATTCACCGCTGCGAAGGAAATCAGCTCCTGGTCGCCTTCACGGAATCGCACCGCGGACTGTGGGACGCCCGATAGCTGAATACCGATGATCGTGTATCGGGTTCCGTCCGTGCCGAGACCAAAGAGCTGCATGCGCTCCTTCAGCTCGGCGGGCGGCGCGTATTGGAAGTGGCCCTGCAGCAGCTGCAGCAGGAAGCCCTCCTTCATGACCGGAAGCTGCTGCTCCAGCCGTTCCTCCAGCACGCGGCTGCGCACGTTTATGCGCTTCCACTGCTCCGTTATGAAGGCGATCTCGTCCGAAGCTTCGCCGCCTGCCCCTTGGCCCGTCCGGAATACGTCGATCAGCGTGCGGATCGGCTGATAGAGCCTGCGGGAGACGAAGAAGGCCGACAGCACCGCCAGCAGCAGCACCGATGCCCCGAATACATACACGAAATACGAGGCGGCGACGACCGGCGAATTGATTTGGGCCAAGGCGTCGATGCTGACATAGCTCCAAGTTTTGCCGAGCCGCTTGACGGCCGAATGGGTGACGAGATACTTCTGCCGGTCCGTCTCATAAATCGGATTCTTCACGGCTTCCCGATCCGTCCGGATTCGCTCGATGAGCCCGTTTTGCAGACCCAAGGCGGCCTCGGTCTCCGAAGAACTGCCGATCCGGTTGCCCGCTTCGTCCAGCAGGAAGGCAACACCGTTCTCGTCCAGCGTCGAGCCGCTGAGCAGCTGGGAAATTTGGCTCCGCTTCACATGCACGAGCAGGACGCCGAGCGGTTCGGCGTCACTGTTGGCCGGCAGCTGATAGACGAGCGTAAGAGCCCCCGCATCCCCGCCCTCGCCATAGGCCGCCGGCTTGAAGGCTGTCAGCCAGAACGTCGTTTGCGGGTAATTCAGCAGCTCGTGGAACCGCCCCCTATCCTCCGGGCGCACGGCATAAGTGCCGTTGCTGTCCGAATACATATCGCCCGTCCGGTCCAAATAAAGGTTGGCTTGATCGATGAGTGGATTGGACTCCTTGATCAGCAGCAAATACGTATAAAGATTGCGAATAAATTCGTAATCGTACCGCGTCTCCAAGCCTTTCAGCCTCAATCCGAAATCCGGGTTGAACGCCCATTGCGTGGCAGTCTTCTCCAGGTTGGCCAGTGCGTTGTCCAGGCGCAGCGCCGACTCCGCCGCTTGATGCTGGCGGGAGGAGAGCACAATACTCTCCATCTGCCGGGTGCCGATCCACTTGACTCCGCTGCCGACCAGAACGGTAGGGATGCAGATCGCAAGCAGGATGAGGATGAGGCTTTGCCGGTAAAATCTTTTTTGGAATAAAGCGGACATGCGGAACGCACGAAGGGAAACGAACCAGTTTTTCAAAGGCGATCTCTCCATTTTGTCGGTGCGGAGCTGCCGCGCCCCATAGGCGGGCGCAGCTCCTCAATATTCGAATATACCTTAATACTACCACCAAGACGCCCGACATGCCGCATCTGCCCTGTAATCGTTCCGCCGATCACCGTCCGTTCGCCGTACCGCCTCGATTCGGCCTTCGATCCGATCAGCTGCCCTGTCTTTTCCGGTAATCCTCGTTCAGCTCGTTTGCGATTTGCAGGTATTGGCTATCGGCCTTCAGATCGGTGACGAATTGATCCCAAGCCCCGATCGGCTCGCGGCCCAAGATGATTTTGATCTTCAGGTCCTGAATGCGCTTGTCATAATCGGCGCCGACCTTGTTCTGCGTCTCGGAGTTCAGGCCGATCGCCGGATTGGGCGTGCCGGCCTTCGCCTGCTCGTCGATGATCGACATGTTGCGCTTCAGGAAATCCTCCGGAATGCCGGTCTGATAAGCGAAGGCGTACTTGTTGATGTCGCTGAATATGGGGAAAATAACGCCGGAATACTCCTTGGCCTTCTCCGTGAACAAGTACATATCGTCCTTCTTGTTGTAATGCTCGCCTGCGATTCCGTAATTCGCCATGATGCTGCCTTCCTCCGACGCGCCGTAGTCCATGAAAGCGAGAATTTGCTTCATCTTCTCCTCGGGCACGGACTTCGGAATGACCCAGAAGCCGTAAGCGCCGCTTCCCACCGGGGAGAACCGGCCTCTTGGGCCGTCGAGATACGGCGTATACAACAAATCAGCCTTCGGGTTGCTCGCGCGCATCTGGCCGGTCAGCAGCCAGGTCGGCTTCATCGCGTCGGCGAAGATGCCCGCCTTGCTCGTCGTAATGCCTTCCCTGACCTGCGTGTTCTTGAGCGTCGGAAAGTCGGCGGACAGCAGCCCTTCCTTGTACACCTTATTCAGCCACAAAAGCGCCTCTCTCGTCCCCTGTTCAAGCGTCAAGTCGATCAGCTTGCCGTCCTGCGCCTTCCACTTGCCGAGGTTGCCGTTCATAACGTTCTCGACCCAGGACAGATTGCCCATATTGCCCTGAGCGACGGAGGCGATCAGGCCGATCGTATCGTTCTTCCCGTTGCCGTCGGGATCGTTCTCCGTGAAAGCTTTCATGATCCCGTACATGTCATCGATCGTCTTCGGCGGCTGCAAGCCAAGCTTATCCAGCCAATCCTTGCGGATAATCGGCATGCCTTCCGTGCCGACGAGCGGTCTGGCGAACGGAATCCCGTAATTTTTGCCGTTCAGGCTCGTATTGTCCCAACTGGCCTTCGGCAAGGCGCTCAAATTCGGATAGTCCTTCAAGTGCGGCGTCAAATCCCAGAAAGCGCCCTGGCCCGCGATCTTGCGAACCTGCGCCTGGAACGGGTCGCGAATGAGCAACAGATCAGGCATGTCGCCCGAAGCGAGAGTCACGTTCGTCTTGTCGTTGTAGTTGTTGGACGATACCCACGTAATGTTCAGCTTCGTGTTCGTCCGCTTCTCGATTTCCAGACGGATCGGGTCCTGCTCATTCGGCGGCTCCGGGCTGAAGTAATCCGACATGATGCTGATTTCGACCGGTTTCTCTTTCGACGCTCCGCCCGGCAGCGAGCCTCCCGCGGTTTGATTCGTATTTTGGCTGCAGGCAGCCAGCACCCCCGTCATAGCGACGACGCCCGAGAGCATAACCAGCGCGCTCTTTCTTGCCATGGATGACTCCTCCTTTTTGTATAAACGCTATTGTATATAATCTCATTCCTTAATGGAACCCATCATGGCTCCCTTGGCAAAATGCTTTTGCAGGAATGGATATACCATAAGAATAGGTACGGTCGCAACGACGACCGCCGCCATCTTGATCGTCTCGCTCGGAAGCTGAAGATCGTTGCCCAGCGCCATCGATCCTCCCATGGAGGTCGACGAATCGACGATCATGTTGCGCAGCAGCATTTGCAGCGGCCACTTGTGATAATCGTTGATATACAGCATGGCGTTGAAGAACGTGTTCCAATAGCCGACAGCATAGAATAGGCCGAAGGCCACCATCGACGGAATGGACAGCGGCAGGATGATCCGCACCCATACGCCGATCTCGTTCGCGCCGTCGATCGTCGCGGCTTCCTGCAGCGCGTTCGGAATGCCGTCGTAGAACCCTTTCATGAGCAGGATGAACCAGCCGCTCGACATGACGGGAATGATCAGCGCCCAGATGCTGTCGATCAGCCCCAGCTCCTTCACCAGCAAATAATCCGGGATAATGCCGGCCTGGAACAACGTCGTCAACAGAACGAGCAGCAGGAGCACCCTGCGCCCCTTCAGCCGCTTGCGCGACAGCGTGTAGGCGAAGCTGGACGTAATCAATAGCGATAGCATCGTGCCGACAATCGCCAGGAAGGCGCTGACGCCGATGGCGTCGACGAACGCCGACGTCGAGAAAATGTATTTGTACGCAAGCAGGCTCCAGGCCGTAGGAAAGAGGACGAACCCTTTGTCGATATACTCCTGCGGCTCCGTGAACGAGACAACGAACACGTAGTAGAGCGGAAACAACGTAATCAATCCGATGACGGACAGCACGCCGACGTTCGCCGTCGTGAATGCCCGGTCTCCCCAAGATGGCTTCATCTAGTACACTCCCTCCTCGCCCAGCTTCTTCGCCAGCCGGTTGGCGACGATGACGAGAATAAGGCCGGTTACAGATTTGAAGAAGCCGATCGCGGCGCTGTAGCTGAACTCTCCTTGCTGAATGCCCGACCGGTAAACGTACGTATCGAACACGTCCGCTACGCCCGATACCGCGCCATTGGTCATCAGGAACACCTGCTCGAAGCCGACGTCCATCGTATGTCCGATCCTCAGAATAAGCAGAATGACAATGACGTTCCGGATAGAAGGCAGCGTAATATGCCACATTTGGCGGAAGCGATTCGCCCCGTCCATCTTGGCGGCCTCGTACAGCTGCGGGTCCGTGCCGGCGATCGCGGCCAGGAACAGGATCGTCCCCCACCCGGCATCCTTCCATATGTTCTGGAGAGTAAGCATGAGCCAGAACAGGCGCGGATTCGTCAAGAAATCAATTTTGGCGAAGCCGAGCGAAGCCAGCAGCTCGTTGATCACCCCTCCCGACTGGTTCAGCAGCAGGAACGTAATCCCGACGATGATGACCCAGGATAGAAAGTGGGGCATGTAGACGATCGTCTGGATCGTTTTTTTGAACCGCTGACTTGTCAATTCATTCAATAGAATCGCAAGCACGATCGGGAGCGGAAAAAATAAAAACAAATTCATGAAGCTGATGGCCAGCGTGTTCCGGAACAGATTCAGAAAGTCCGGGTTCGAGAAAAACCGCTCGAAATGCTCGAGGCCCACCCACGGGCTTCCCGCGATTCCCTGATAAGGAGAATAATCCTTAAAGGCAATGACAAGCCCCCCGAGCGGCACGTATTTGAACAGAAGAAAAAATAATACCCCGGGCAATGCCAGAGCGTATAAATATTTGTCGCGTCTCCATGCTTGAAGCCAACTACTTCCCATGGTGCCCCTCCTTTTCTGGTCGTAGCGCTAGCATAAAGGCCGCGGAGTCTTGCCGGCAATCATACATTTCTCCCCGCACCTTGCACTTTTCTACCGATTGGACTTTTCTCTAGGCAACGACAAAAAAGCTTGGAAGGCCGCGGCTGAGCAAGGCTCAAGCAACATGCTTCCAAGCGAACGAAGAGCTTTCGACTATCATAGAGCCACGGGATGGCGCGGCGAGTTCTGCAACCTGCCTCCGCTTAGCAGTTAAGCAAAAATACGCACTTGCCATGCTTGCATAAAAATGTTAATATAACTTGCTTCAACAAAAAAATGGGAGTTGAGCGTATTGAGTTCACAAACAACAGCTGCCCAAACACCAGGTATCTTTGGCAACCGTTTTATACAGACGATCTTGTTGTCCAATGTATTGCTACAAATCGGGATTTGGGTACGAAACTTTGCTATTTTGCTTTATGTATCGGAAGTTACCAATAGGGATCCGTATGCGATAGCGTTGATCAGCGTTGCCGAGTTTGCGCCGATCTTCGTATTTTCCTTTATTGGGGGGACGTTCGCGGATCGCTGGCGGCCCAAACGCACGATGATTTGGTGCGACCTGCTCTCATCGGTGTCGGTATTCGCCGTGCTGTTCGCTATTCATTTTGGTTCTTGGCATTCCGTATATTTTGTGACGTTTATCTCCGCGATCCTATCGCAGTTTTCCCAGCCCTCCGGCATGCGGCTGTTCAAACGGCACGTACCAGCTGAACAACTGCAGCAGGGTATGGCGCTCTTCCAGTCGATGATGGCGATTTTCATGGTGCTGGGTCCGATGCTGGGAACGTTCGCCTACAGCCATTTTGGCCTGGAAACCTCTATATCCGTCATGGGGGTTGTGTTCCTACTCTCAGCGCTTGTTTTGGTGCGTCTTCCTGAGGATGACAGTGTAAAAACCGCTACGTCTGGGAAAATTCTCTCGGAATTGTACGAAGGGTTTCGTTATGTATGGCAGAGTCGGATGCTTCGGACACTCGGCGTCACGTTCATGCTGGCAGGGCTTGGTGTAGGCATCGCACAAGCGCTCAATCTGTTCATTGTTTCGGAACGACTTGGGCAAGAGGACACCTTCCTGCAGTACATGCTGATGGTAAACGGCGGAGCCATGCTGATCGGCGGCATTCTCGTGGCCGGATTCGCTAAGAAAGTCCCCCCGCAGCTCCTGCTCGCATTTGGCATGTTGGTCGGAGGTGTGTGCACCATGATTGTTGGATATTCGACAAGCATCCCACTGACATTGACGATTCAGTTCGTGAACGGGCTGGTATTCCCATGCATTCATATCGGGATCAGCACCCTTATCTTAAAATGGTCACATGAGTCGATTGTCGGCAGAGTCAACGGTGTGCTCAATCCGTTGTTCGTTGGCATGATGGTGATCGCAATGTCCATTGCAGGCGTGTTGAAGGCTTCGTTCTCACTGGTATTCATCTTCTCCGGCATCGGACTGCTATTCCTTCTTGGTACCTTGGCCCTTGTTCCGGTCATGAAATTGAAAGTGCCGGATACGCTTCAATCGTAAAGTATCTCAGGCAATGCTCTAGTGGTTTGTATGTGGGTATAATGAATAGCGGAGCGTCTGTGAAGTGGAGAGGGTGATCATGGTGATCATCCTCTTTTGGCGTATATGCCAGCCTGTTACACAACTCTATAATCTGTTCTGACAACGTATCAAGCTTATTCTTCATAAGGATCACATCCGAATATCGCTCAGGTATTCCCTCATAGCCATAATGGATCCCAGCAAGTCCCCTGCTATAGCCAGCCCCGCGAATAGCATGAGAGCTAACGCGTTTAACCAGTCTTACGGCGAATTCGAAATGCCCCGGGTATAAGGATAAAAATCGTTCCCAAACACATACTACATTGCGTGTTGCGTGTAAGTAATCACAAATCAACTTAGGAGGAAACAACAAAAATGACTTCCAAAAAAGATGAAGTATTAAAAGCCGCGGCTCAAGCGGGAATGGCGGCAGAAATCGCGGAAACGGTAAAAACGGAAGTAGCGAATGAGCTGTCTCCATTAGAGACTCAGCTTAGACAAATGCAACAAATTTTGTCTCAAGCTCAGCTCTCGTCTAATCAAAGCTCTAGCTCAGCTTCGTCGGGATCGACAAGCAAGAATCAACAACAGCTCAATCAATTAATCAGCCAAATGAACCAATTCAGCACTGAAATTCAAAACCAACAGAAACAATCCATACAGCAGCTTCAACAGTCTATCCAACAAGCGAACCAAACGCTGAATCAAGCGAATCAAACCGTTCAATCCTTTCAAATGTTAAGCCAAATGCAGCAGCTCATCCAGCAATCCCAACATCAAGCCAATCAAATGACGCAACAAAGCTCCGGTTTCCAAAATATGAACCAAAGCAACATGAACCAGAGCAGCATGAATCAAAGCCAGATGAACCAAAAAAGTATGGATCAGACCACGATTCAATAAACATACAAGCGGGGTTGCGTACCGTTACGTAGCCCCTTTTTTTAGAAAGGGGAATGGAAAATGCTCATAACCATCCTAACCTTGATCTTAGTGGTATTAGCAACCGGATTCGTTTTTCGAGGATCCTTTTCTAATAAAAACGCCGCCGTCCCCAACCAAGCTCCATCGCCGTTAAGAAACCGATTGCAAGCACAAACGGATATCGAGGCTGCTCTTGAATTTGAAGCATACAAACAAAATAAAGAAGCTTCCGTCAACTTGCTTCAACATGAAATGAATGAAAACCAAAGAAAGTTCGCAAGGCAATACCACAACGATTTTGAAAAACTAAAAGGCGAAATTCAATCAGGATTTGTTCATATTCAAAAAGAAAATCAAATCAACCTACACAAAGCTAATGAAAAAATGCAAGATTGGATAAAAGATTTCGTGAATTCGCAGCAAAGAAAGCTTCAGGAATTTTTTCAAAATACAAATGACAAAATCAAGCAAGATATACAAAGTGAAATTCAAAGCTCGGAGCAGCATGTTCAACGCGAAATCAGGATAGCGAGGCAATTCGTAAAAGAAGAAATTCAAAAATCGACATGGAAAGCATCATCAAAAGAAATACCAAAAGCAAAGGCAGCCGGAATATCGGAAGAGCCTGTAACAGAAAACCTCGAAAAACAATTAAATATAATCGAACTTACAGAAACTCAACTTCAAACGAGTATTTTTAATGAACTTACTTATCAATTGGCCGATGCACAGAACACGATGGCACAAATTGATGCCCATCTGGAAATGCTGCATTTGCTTCATACATTGGAATGCGAATTTAACAATCAGCCTATATCCACGTTCGAATAGAATCTTGGCTGCCCGAGTAAGTCTCGGCGGCCGTTTTCATTTCGGAGAGCAATTGAGGACAGTAAAACTGGCCAGCATTACCCCGCCACCTCGGGCATCCATGAAAGATGAGCATACTTGTTGACCCATTTCCCGAATCCCATCATGCATAATGCCCGTTGAATGCTCTTATTCATTAAGACCCCATGAGGTTGTTCATCCACAAGAAAGCCCCACCTTCTTCTTCTACCCGACAGGCCATCTCGGATTTCAATCGTTATGTAGCTTCCCTCAGAGACCATGTATTCCTCAAGGCGATAGTGATTCCTTCTCCCCTTGCACAGCATCGTCTGCCGCGGAATAGGCGGGAGCATTTGAGCTTGAAGTCGGTCCTTTGTAATTCCCAGGTCAACACGCTGCCTTTCATACCTGTTAAAATGTCTGAATGCTGCAAAGTTATTCAAGATCGGTTGTTCGCTCAAACGTCCATAGAATGTTGAAATCATAATAACGTGTCCCATTCTCTCATAGGTGAAAATGATATCTCTATCCATAAGACCTACAGTGGATGAAAGAAACTCGATTCGTTCTGGTTGATTCATCAGATAACCGATGATCCCGACCAATTCACTTTTCGTCACAATCGGTCCTACTCTTTCGTTCCAACGGTCTGCAGCATGCTGACTGACCTCTGCATCCATAACCTTGCGTGTCTTTACAGTAGGCGTGATTGGCTCGATCCGATTCATACCCATGTATCGCTCCAGCATCTCTTTCGTATGTAGTTGTCTCGGTTGCATGATGGATGATAAATAGCGTAAAACAACTAACCTTGTACTCACACGTTTGCCCTCCCATTTCCTTTAATTGCTTGCGGGGTATCGCCTAACAACATGCTCACAATATTGTTATAACCAATCATTTTATTTCCCCTGAGAAACGAGCGGAATTGAATATATTCCACCGGATAGCCGGTCCTAATTCTCCAGACCGCTTGGTCAATGGCATGTTTATTGTGAAGATTACCCATGTATCGGTCATCAATTTCTACATCCATGATCATTTGGCAAACATAACCGTTCTTTATATTCATCCTGCCCGTCATCTGGAAAAGCATCATTAGCTCGATATAAAAAGCCGGATTTGCGAATCGTATCGCCTCAAGCTGCGCTTTTGCGCCTTTCAATTCATTCAACTCTGCAAGTGCGGCCATAGGTCTCTTCTCCTATTCTCCATAAATAGCCCAAGGATAAATTAGATTTTTGATTTCCTCAATAACCCTCTGTTTAGATGCACTTGCTTTCTCCGGACCAAGATTTTTCGTCATTAATATGCTTTTCAATACAGCCAACATTTGCTCATCCGTCATATCATCTATATCATCCGTAGAGATCGTCTTCAGATCACCTTCCAGAATACTTTCGTCGCCAGCATCCGCTTCATCATCCACAATGTCAATACCGTAATCGGAATGTGCCCAATCCGGAAAATAAGCATCACCCCATTCATTACTTTCCGGATCATCGTACTGATGACCGCATTCCCCTTCAACCGCTAACTGCGCTTCCCACCATTTCATCTGGACGATACGCATGGGGACAAAGAGCTTCGATTCCTCAGTTGAAAAAACTCTCCACCCCTTTTCATTAATAAGATATTGGCTGAAGCTTCTCAATTCTTTGGCTGTAACTCTTTCCGGGCATTGCTTTTTGAAATGCATGATCACATCCAGCCTCGTTTTATCTTGTGCATCCAGCACCGTAACCGATTTAATTCCTTTAAATTTTGCATTAAAGACCTTTGCAGCTTCATAAGCATCCTTGATTTTGCTCTCGATTCCTTTCTCCTGAGCCAGCTCACTTGGAGACTTCAATCTTAAATTGAAATAGAACCACCATTCTTTTGTTGTTCTTACCAATTCTATTCACTCCTTATGTGTTCTTATGAGATTAATATAACATAAGAATTATTAAGATTCAACAATTAATTTTATAATTAATTAGAATCAATTAGAATTTCAATTTAATTCATTCTTAACCAATGTAAGATTGTCGAATCCCCTTTACATCGCCATCTAGTGATTCCGTACGTTTCCAGATGAACTGTCTGTTAAATTGGCTGAGGGACCCAGCATTGACTCAGGCAGAAGTTATTAAAGATTGGGAAAAGTTCTATAGAAGAAAATAAGCCTAAGCGTCGGTCAGGGAAGCCCGGCGCTTAAGCTATTATAGGTGATTGTTGCTGCCAACCGTTACTATATCCCTTCGGATCAAATACCGAAAAACTCCGCCGCTGTCTCCGTCGTTGCCTTAGCGACCTCTTCTGCAGGTCTCCCGATACATCCTGCTACAGTTTGCAGGATATGCGGCAGGAATGCAGGCTCATTCCGTCCATCCGTTGGCTTTTCCTTTAAGTCCCTTGGAGTCAAGAACGGTGCGTCCGTCTCGATCATAAGCCGATTGGGCGGAATCATTCGTACAAGGTCCCTCAGATGCTTACCTCTTCGTTCATCGCAAATCCAGCCGGTAATCCCGATGTAGAAGCCCCTTTCAAGGTATGTCTTTAGCTCAGACTGAGTCCCTGTAAAACAATGGATCACCGCTTTTTGAACCGAATGTTCCTTAAGAATCGCAATAAAATCTGAAAATGCCTCCCGCTCATGTAGAAATAGCGGCATGTTTAACTCAAGCGCCAAACGAATTTGCTCGGTGAACCATTTACGCTGAACGTCCCGCGGCGAGAAATCCCGGTTATAGTCTAGGCCGCATTCCCCGATGGCTACCACCTGTGGCAATGCCGCTAATTCCTTTAACTTCGTGATCGTCTCTTCATTGCAGCTCTTGGTATCATGGGGATGTACTCCCGCAGTAGCATACAACTTCCCCACGTAACGTCCGGAGTAGCGGGCCGCTTCTATACTGTTCCTCAGACTCGTACCTGTTAGGATAAGGGGTGTAACATGGTTTGCAATAGCTCTTTCGACGACCTGCTCACGATCTTGGTGAAAGGAACGATGCATCAGATTGACGCCGATATCAACGATTGGATGATTCATGATTCGAGTGGCCCTTTCCTTTGTCTCCATCACCGAGCAGCTTTCGGGCGGCACACGCTCAGCTAACCATACTTCGTTACCCGCGTAATAGAAATTGACTCCGAGTTGCTTCGCACTTATCGTATCGACCTTAAGAATCACTAGCTCTCCTCTACGGCTTCCCGCGAGCGTTGCAAAATGAGTGCCCTCCGACAAATGAACATACTGCCGACTCATCGGACTTAGGCCCTCCTTCAAGATCGATGGGAGAGCTTTCTTGTTCGTACCATGGTAGAGAATGCCCGGTGGATCAGCCGGAGCATACTGAACTTTATCATGGCTGTGGCCGTACCTTGCTCTTATACGGCCGCCTTCGATTTCAAAACGCTGCTTATCCGAATTGCGGACCACCTGCTCGATATCTTCCTGTTTCACCCACGCCCATTTTGGCTGGGTCTGTATAGCTCTCAACAAAGTGCTTAACGGACACGAACCATCCACTGGATCTAAGACAACGCCGAAATCCTCGGGCGTGTGACGAAGAATCTTCGTCATCAATTTGCTTAAGCTTTTTTCGCTTGCTTGATTTATCATAACTAACACATCTCTTCCTGGTTGCTCTGATTCATTAATCGCATTATAACCGTTTCAAATGCTCGGGAGGTGGGAATGTTTGGTTAGACCCAAATATTCCGAGATTCCCATGTAAAAAAAGGATGCCCGAATCCACTGAATGATTCAGACACCCTATCACGATTATAGACGCGGATCGATCTCCCGCTCCTGTGCAACTTCAAAGAGCAAATGCAGCTAAATTTGTTTATTTAATCCAAATCCTACATTATTACTTGATAATTTGTTACAGTTTTTATATTGATAGTATGGAATCAATTTGAGCAAGCGGCCAAACAATTAAATCGAGTATAACCGTTGAATCTTCATCTTTTAGTTCAATCGCCAACCCAAGCTTCACATAGAGATTAACGACATCCATCGTATTAGTGGGGTACTCGTAGCCATTGAGCTTTAATCTACGTCTAACCTCAATTTCCCTCTCATACAGTAGTTCGTATTCCTCTTTCTCCGCTTCCGATCCATTCAATGGTTGTCTTATAGAAAAATTAATAAATGTATTAGGTTTTGTTTTTTTCTTCAGGTAGCGGATAATATCACTTTTATTTAAGCCACTGGCAATACAGTAGCTAAAGTAAGGTAGCAAAGTGATATTCGGCATAGGAAGCCATCTTCCCCATCCCTTCTCATAAAACTGATTTGGAATAACAGATTGCCCAACAGGTACTAGACCCAACCGCACTAGTGTTTTGACCGTAATCTGTCCAGCGGTTATAAAATTGCTCGTATCATTCTGAAAATAAGACATGGTCAGCTCCTGTCTGTACAATGTACGGTAATATATATCCAAAGGTCTCTCTATGCTTGCAAATTTATACTCAACAAACATACCACTTTCATTTCCCTGCTTATTAAAGGATATTCCTGTTACCGAGTATTCATCAATTAACTCGTGGTCTCTTTCAGGCCGGTCCATGTCGAGTAAACGAAGATCACTCAATTCTTGAAACTCTTCATTACTTATATCGATAAGCTTCAGGTGTTCATCGTCATATCTTGTTTTTAAAACTTTGTAATTCTCTCCCTGATGGAGCAAAAGGAACTGTGCGTCTTTATGAAAAATGACCTTCTTGAAATTATAAGTTGCTTGTCCATTGTTATTTGACAAAATCAATGCGTCCACATTACTTACTTTGGGTATCAATAAAATCACCTCTGGTAATAATAACTAAATATTATCACTTTAAAGTTTTAAATACAACTGAATTAAACTTATGGTGTTATTTAATTTCCAGAGTTAATCCTCTACTCTTAATATGGGAGTGATCAAATGGGTGAGTTTAAAAAAATTATCGGTGATAAAATACGTAATGTACGTAATGCCAGAGGAATGACCCTCCAACAGCTTAGTGAAACAACTGGACTACAGACTTCTTATCTTGGGGATGTTGAAAGAGGTAAGAGAAATATATCCCTTGATTCGTTGGAGAAGATTATGATCGCACTTGACATAAGGCCTGGGGATTTATTTGATTTTCGTGAGGTCGATATTAATTCATGCGAATTTGGGATAAGTTCTATTCTTGAGGTACATTATCAGTTTTTAAAAGCTAAGAAAACCGAGGATATAAAAATGATTCATCGTATAACTAAGGATATTTTTAACTCAATCGAAGGATACCGTCAGGAAAAGGAATAAGACCTAAGTTCAATATAAGAGAGGAAGATCACGCCGTTATCTTCCCCTTGTTTATGTACTTACTTCTTGTTTGATCCACCTGCTCTTCCCTGAAAGGATTACGTAGATCCCCCCAGTCTGAGTTTCTACAATATCATCAAGATCCAGTCCGGTAAGGTTAGGTTCGTCTATTTGCAACTGTAAAATATCAAGCACATAATTCTACGAACCATGAATTTTCGCTGAATATTGATTCAAAACGGTAGCGATTTCTGAAACCCGCTTCTCCGACCTCAAAAAATCAAGAATAGAAGTTACTGAAATTTTAGTCCCTCCTATACATGGTTTCCTCCTAAGCTTTTGCAAATTTCCAAAGTCGATGGAGGAATGGATCCTTTTTCCCATTATAGAAGCAAGCAATATACTCGAAAATTTGTTCCGTAGCTTCTTTTCGAGTTTTAAACTTTTCTAGATATACGAGTTCTTTCTTCAACACGCTGAGTTGCCGCGTGTTTCCTTGCTTCTTTTTAGCAGCTTCGATCAATTTGGATTTATCGATACCCTTTTCGGTTAGTTCCTTAAGAACTATTAACACATTAGATAGCAATTAATCCGCCTTGATGAAGTGATGGGAACAAAACTCTTTCCCATACTTACCGCATCTTCCACATTGGTAAGCCATCCTATCATTTTTATTCTTGAGTCCAAGTATCGAGATGGAGGCATAAGATTATTCCTGCCCCGCCATTTTAGCAACACTGTACACTCCACATGCACCGTATGCGGAAAGCTACCTCATTTTTGGGGCTCTGTTATAATCTCTTTATTTCACGAGAGCTCAAGGATTTTGTATATGTTGTTTATTCTATTAATTTTATTTACCATACTATCTCACGAATTATTGCGGCAACTTTACGGCAATGGATAGTTCAGTGCCAACCCGGAATGCAGAAAACATAAATCCTTTGACTGTTGGCACTATAACCACTCATTGATAAAATGGAATCACAAGAAACTCACTTTGAGAAGAGTCAAGGCACTTCCCGACGACTTATCTGCTCTTGAATATTCTTTCAATGAAATCGCAGAGCCTG
This sequence comes from Paenibacillus puerhi, assembly GCF_009846885.1. GTDB lineage: Bacteria > Bacillota > Bacilli > Paenibacillales > NBRC-103111 > Paenibacillus_G > Paenibacillus_G puerhi. Next base: position 8,180 of record NZ_WUWM01000036.1, on the reverse strand, counting down.
ACTTATTTCTTGTAACCCAAGTTTTTGGATCAATAGATTCATAACCAGTCATTCGAAAGTCTGAAACCATACATTCTTTAGCAAACGAATTGTTACGAATAGAGTCACCTGATTTTAAGAAATTAATTTTTCCAATAAGACTCTTTGAAATTCCAAGATGTGCAACTAAACCATCTTTAGAACCAATTACAGCATAATTCCCCGAATGAAAATCGAGCATTCGAAACACAGCTACAAGCTTGGAAACCATATATTCATTACTGATTGCTTTGATTGTATCAAAATCGAATGATGCTGAAATAGAGATGGGTTTGACCATTTGTTCAGGAAGAAGGAATTCTTTAGCAAATTGGTTTGCCTCTATTTCAAGTGGCTTTCTAGTATTATCCATCAAATCAGTTCGAGAACACTCAAACTGCTCTCCTTTGTGATTCAAACTAAAATGTCCGAGTTCGTGTGCTTTTGTGAAATTAATTCTCCCCACATTCTTTATATCCGTATTAACGAGAATAATTTGTCTTCCCTCGGCACGAATTAAGCTCCCCATGTAGTTTTTATTACCATAATCCATTTCATCATAAATGATATTATAATGTTCAAATATTTTATCCAAACTCAAAGCAGGTGTTGCTATAATATTGAAATCACAAAGCAACTGTCTTGCTTTTTCAGCTGATATCATTGCTGCGATTTGCCGAGTAATTCGGTCACTCTATTCTTAATCTTAACCTTTGTTTCAGAATCAATCTCACCGTCTGAACGAGCAGCTATCTCCCAATCCTCAAAATCATTTGACTTTGCTGAAGTAAATTCGACCACATTATCAACCTTTTTAATTTGGTTAAAAGCATCCTGAATTACTGATTGTAACAGCACCTCACTGTTGCGCTTAGACTGTAGCAATGTTTTCTTTAGTTCATCGCACAGCACCATAAATTGGTCAACCTTTTGAACAATTCGCACTTGCTCTCTTAGGGGTGGAATTGGAACTAAAGTCTCTTTTAGTTTCGATCCATTAAAATTTGCTTGACCGTTTTGTTGTGTTATTTGTGGTTCTAACTGAGTTTTTCTAAATATCGTTGAATTCATGTAATAATTAACATACTTGACATTCAAAAAGTTCAAGAAAATAGAACAACGGATCAAATATGAAGCAAAGGTATACTTCATGGAAGGGTCTGTAAATATTCCGGTTTTACCCACTAAATCATAACTATTAGTTCGGTTGAATAACAGATCCCCCGCTTCTAAATATAACCTTGGCAAGTCGCTGATCCCTTCTTCCACATATTTCAAGTCTGTAAAATCTATCTTTCCGTTTATGACGTTATTCATCCTAAGGACAGGTACCCCAATATTTTCAGATGAAGCTTTCGTAGAAGTTCCGTAGTCAACACTTTTACAAATCTCCCCAAACCTTACCCATTTCCATCCTTGTGGTAACTCATAAGGAATTTCTAGATCTGTAATTTCGGGCAATGGCTTCTCTTTCTTAATTTTCTTTTCTTTAATCAACTGCTCTTTCTCAGCCTTAATCTTTTCTAACAACACCCTTGCAGGTTCATCAATCTGGTCTTGTGGAACAAGTTCACCTTGAAAAGCTTCTTGAAGAATAGACTGCCGTAATTTACCAACTAGAATGGACTGTGTTTCAACCTCTTCATCTAGCTCAACAAATTTACCTTTTGTTAGTTTATACCACTCGATCATTTTATTCTGCTCGAGGATATTCGGCAAAATGATTTCATAATTTAAAAACTTTTCTTCATCAAGATATCGTCTGTTAGTAGTTCCCGAACTTGACTGGTTACAAATCTCAATAAAATGAGATGAAGAAGTATACAGATGAAACCATTCAATGTTTAATCGAGTAGTGTCAACATCGAACGACCAAAAATTTCCAGTAATAATTGCGTTTTCAAGTTCATCTGGTACTACACCAAACGCACCGTATCTAGCGTCAATCTTAGACAACAAGAATTGTCCCTTTTTTAGGATAAACTGATTCTTAGTTCCGATATTTGATCCTATCTCAATATCTCTTAATAAAATTCCTTGATTTTTTGTTTTAATAGTAACTCTTCTATAATAAGCATCATCTTCAATAACAACTGCGTCTTTACGTCTTGTTAATAGATCGCCAATTCTTACGATATTCATGATAATAAATCTCCTTGAATCTGACGCAGTATATCTTGTGATCGCTCTAATGATAGTTTTAGATCTTCTAACAATTCCTGAGTGCTCTTATGAGCCATTTCATTTTGTGAATTAGGTTTTTTTATATCCAAGTTATAATTACGTTTTTTTATTTCTTCAATGCTTACTTTCCAAGCATATTCATTTTCTACGCGTTCGAACCACCATTCTTTCTCGATTTCAAACTCTTCCAATCGAATGGGCTTAGTTTTTGTGTAATTCTTATATCCGATAGGAAGCGGATGTTCAAAGTACCACACTTGGTCTGTGGGTTTACCCTTTTCAAAAAACAACAAGTTAGTATTTATGTCTGTATATGGAGCAAACACTCCTTTGGGTAATCGGACTATTGTATGAAGGTTAAACTCTTCTAGCAATTTCTCCTTAACTGATGTTTTAACGCCTTCTCCGAATAAGAAACCATCCGGCAAAACGATTCCAGCCCGACCGCCATCTTTGAGTAAAAACATCAGAAGTACCATAAACAAATCAGCAGTTTCTTTAGTGCGGAACTTTTCAGGAAAATTGATGTCAATCCCATCTTCTTCAATCCCACCAAAAGGTGGATTTGTTACAATTACATCTACTTGATCTATAGGACGATAATCTCTAACATTTTTAGTAAGAGAATTGTCATGTTTTATCTTTGGAGTATCAATGTCGTGCAGAATCAGATTTGTTACCGCCAGCATATGGGGCATCGGTTTTTTCTCAATTCCCATAATTGTATCCTGCAATATCTGATTATCCTCTACGCTTCTGATTTGCCCGGTTTTCTTAAAATGTTCAATTGTACTAGTCAGATAACCGCCTGTTCCACAGGCAAAGTCTAATACCTTCTCACCCAACTGAGGATTAACCATGTCAACAACAAACTGTGTTACAGGACGAGGGGTATAATACTCTCCAGCATTACCCGCATTCTGCAAGTCCCTTAATATATTTTCGTAGATATCATTAAACATATGACGATCTTGTTGTGTAGTAAAATCAATCTCATTAAGCTTATTTATGACTTGGCGCATCAAGGTGCCGGATTTCATGTAATTATAGGAATCCTCAAATACAGCTTTAACGATAAAAGCTTTGGGATCGCTATATTCGTCTAATTCCATCTCTTTCAATTCTTTGAACAGTTTGTTGTTGACGAAGTCCAGTAGTTCATCGCCAGTCATGCCTTCATCGTTGGCTGCCCAATCGCGCCAACGTAATCCTTCGGGAACAATAGCGCGATACTCATCACGCATCAATTCCCATTCTTCTTCCTTCGCGTCAAATACTTTTAAGAACACCATCCAAACTAATTGGGATATACGTTGCGCGTCCCCATCGACACCCGCATCTTTACGCATAGTATCTTGAACAGATTTAATAATTGCAGAAACTGACATCTACATGTTCCTCCTAAATCGTATCTATGCTGAATAAATTACTTTGCCCAATTCCCTTATGGCTGTCATATAACCCTGTTTCCCACCGAATCGTTTTACGATTTCGATTGGAGAACCGAAGCTCTGAAACTCAGGAATCTTTAATACTTCAATACTCTCCAAATTTTCGATCCCTGCGTCAGCGTATTTCTCCAACAGAGCTTCTAAAACAATTCTCGCTTGATCACTGTACTTTGCGAAATAATTACGCTTCTTTACATTATCTGCTCTCTCGCGGCGCGTGAGAGGGGGCTGATCAAAGGCTACATGACAAATGAGATCGAAGGGATCGAGATCTTGACCGACTTCATCTTTTAGTTCATCAAGCAATATGCCCTGTGCCTCTAGTTCTTGTAAAACTGCTTCCTTTTTGTCAGCGGTATTCCACTTTTGAAGGAAATCATCAAGAGATTTGAATTCGTTCTTTACGTTTTTCTTCGTGTAGTCGATTAACGACTCGGTGATAAGTTTACCATCTTTATCGTAGTAATACACACGATGATTCAATACTTTCACTTCGACATTATGAACGTAATATTTGGCAGGCGGATCGTTAATAATATCCCCTCCATCAGTTGGAGGATCATCATATGAACCGCCACCAATACCATCATCACCTGTCGGTTCATTCCCATCACCAGTTTCAGTATCTTCTGGGGGAATGTCGCCATCTGGTTGATCAATGATAACAACTGGATCTCCGTCGAAATCAGGATCGGCAAAGAGCTTAGTCACATTACGAAAATCAATGATCGTAAAGTACAGCTTTCCGAAGTCTTCCCGAATTCTTGTGCCGCGACCAATAATCTGCTTGAACTCAATCATGCTATTAATGTTGGAATCCAAAACGATATACTGACATGTTTTCGCATCAACACCAGTAGTCATCAGCTTACTTGTAGTAACGAGAACAGGGTAAGACTCGTTAGGATCAATGAAATTATCCAACTCGGCTTTGCCTTCTTCGTTGTCGCCTGTTATACGCATCACATACTTGGAATTCTTGGCGACCAAGTCAGCATTCTCATTGACAAGTGCCTGACGCATACGTTCAGCATGATCAATATCCACGCAGAAGAAGATCGTCTTTGCCATTCGAGACTGGTTTGCTTTAAGGTAGTCTGAAACCATTTTCGCAACCGTCTGTGTACGTTTCTCCAAGATCAAGTTTTTATCATAATCCTTTATGTTGTACTCGCGATCTTCGATCTCATAACCATATTTATCTCGCTGCCCTTTGGTAGGTCGAAAGCCTTCGACGTCCTTATCGAGCAATACTCGAATAACTTTATAAGGAGCTAAGAAGCCATCTTCAATACCTTGCTTTAACGAGTAAGTATAAAGCGGCTCACCAAAGTAACTCAAATTTGAAACTTCCTTAGTTTCCTTCGGTGTTGCAGTTAACCCTACATGTGTAGCGGAAGTGAAATAATCTAAAATTTCACGCCAAGCAGAGTCCTCTTTTGCGCTGCCTCGATGACACTCATCTATGATGATGAGATCAAAAAAGTCTCTGGAGAACTCTTTGTATGCATTTTGAAAATCCTCTGAGCCAGATATTCCTTGATAAAGCGCTAGATAAATTTCGTGAGCCTTATCGATCTTACGACTCTTAATCTTCGTCATTTTATCGCCAAACGGAGCAAAATCGTTAGTCATCGTCTGATCAACGAGTATGTTTCGATCAGCAAGAAATAAGATGCGCTTTTTCGACTTGGACTTCCATAAACGATATATAATTTGAAAAGCAGTATAAGTTTTACCCGTTCCAGTAGCCATGACAAGAAGGATTCTATCTTGTCCCTTAGCAATGGCTTCAACTGTTCTATTAATAGCGATCCTTTGATAATAACGTGGACTCTTTGAATCCTGAGTAAAATAGTAATCCTCTACAATCGTTTCCTCAGTCTGAGTGCCAATTCCTTTGGCTATCTTATATCGTTGCCAAAGATCTTCAGGAGATGGGAACTGAGTCAACGAAAGCTCCCGCTCAACTTTTCCTGAGGTAGCTGTCCTGTCATGCTCGAGAAATCCATCTCCATTTGAAGCATAAACAAAAGGGATGTCCAGAATATCACCATAGTTCACTGCTTGTTGCATCCCCGCACCAATGGAGTGCTTATTATCCTTAGCTTCAATAATTGCAATCGGGATGTTAGCTTTATAATAAAGGATATAGTCCGCACGTTTCTTCTCGCCACGAGTAACTACTTTCTTACGAACAATAATTCGTCCATCGGTGAAAGTTACTTCTTCACGAATCTGCTTCTGCAGATCCCATCCTGATTGAACTAGTGCCGGTGTAATATACTTTGAGCATATGTCGCGTTCTGAGAGGTCTTTTTTGTTCAATTGAATCCCTCCGATTAAGAAACATCAAATAGTTCTTTTTACTTATTCCACACCCTTACTCGAATTCCCTTTATTCGACATACACCTACCAATATTATACATGCTGTTAAGTACATCAGTATGTCAGCAAGCATATGTTCTCATAAAATAACTAAGCCCAAGCTGGTTTTTAGCTTGGGCTCCAAATATCCAATTCCATCTTTATATAGATTTATCTTTGCCTTTAAAGCGTTTCTCGGAATTAATGGGTTCAATCATATCATATCCGTTTCCAAAATCAGTTACTTTATTGTTCTGGATTAGATTAACTGAACCATTTTTCTCAAGTCGCTTTAACAGGGGGAGGTCACTATAAGGGTTTGAAAGCCATTCCCTAGATAACGTCTTCGATTTTTTATACATTATCTCGCCTCCCCCGATAAATTTAATGATTAAAGTTTCCCTCTAAGAACTTGAATGCTTCTTCCTCATTTCCGAAAACCGCATTCATCCCGCTAATATTTGTGGTTCTTCCACTTGCCTTAGTTAATTTAAGGGCAGAAGTTTTCCACTCATCGTTGGTCTTTCCGAGGGAAATAGTTATTTGAGATTTTTCTTTATCCAAAATCCACGAATGTTCGTTCGCATCATTATTACGAGTGTACTCCCAATCAAGGTTCTCGTCAATCTTACTTAAAGCATTTATTATTTCCAGAACACTTTTATAACGTTTATCTGGATCATTATGCATCGCCTTATTAATTATGCCCCGTAATTTCTTTGGTATATGTGGCAGATAAAACTTACGATCGGGGAATAGGCCTTTTTGAATTGCTTCAATTATTTTTTCTCTTTCAAAATTATTGCCTTCCACAAGTATCTTATGCTGATTCTTAAATACCTCATTACCGTTGCACATTCTATACAACGTTAAACCAGCTTGATAAACATCATCAAAAACGGTCTTATCAGTTGTATTATATGATTCAGGTGATCTATGTTGTGTATATTGCCACTCTTGGGATGCAAATCCGTTTTCATCTAAGTACCTTGCTAAACCAAAATCAGTCAGTATAGCTCGATCATTATCATTAACAATTACATTTGTTGGTTTAAGGTCAAGATGAAGCATTCCTTTTACATGTATGAATAATAGCCCACTCAAGAAATCCAAAGAGTATTTAATAATCTCTCTAACTGTCAAAGGTTTATGTTCCATTAATGTATTTACCGATCCCTTTTCATAAAAGGGCATCGTAATATATACATTATCCTTATCTTGTGCTGCATAACGGATCGGCATTATATGAGGGTGGTTAGCCTCATTCAAAATCTGTGCCTCAAGGAAATAATCAGTGACCTTTTGATCATCAAGAGATTTCTTTGTTATCTCCTTTAACACCAATGCTTCGTTTAACTGTGGGTCATGTGCAATATGTACTTTTGAATTTCGACCCTCTCCACCGATAGACTTCCACTTATTCAGTGACAAATGCGCTTCAATCCCATTATATATAAACATGAGTTCCCCCTATTTTCTACAACGAATTGCAGCAATTGCCGCCATATAGCTTTCCCTATGATTCTTATGAAACTGATTCCAATCGCCCACGCCGAAAGCATTAGTACCTTCACAGCATTCTTTTAGTTTCTTATTGGTTGTGCCCAATCTGGAAGCCATTGAAGTTAATGTTCCTGTAAAATAATTAGAAATAGTGCTGTTTGAGAATAGCTCCTGTATGACGCCTTCAATATTAAGACGTGAAACGTTAGCTTGCTGAGCTGTTCCTTCTGCTGTGCGTAAGCCAGCTTCTGTAATATTGTGTTCGCATATTAGAGAAAACAGTGTAGTTCTTATAAAAGACAATTGGCGAGGTATATCTAAAGCCTTAGGTACAATTAAAATCTCATTAAAATAATGTCCTTCCTGCTTATCATTTTCCGCCACTACGGTATAAAAAATTTCTGAAGGAGTGACTCGAATCCCGATCCCTTTTGTCTCCATTATTCTCCCCTACCTCTAAGTATTTGTACAAGTATGATATCAATGAGTCTTACAAATTACAATTTTTAGGCAGGAATTATTTCCTATATTAGGGCTTGCTGAATGCGAATAAATCCATATTTCACAAGGGTTACCGGGCATTTCCGTCGAATATATCTGCAAGGAAAACGTGGCAAAACGCTCAAAAACCTTGCAGATGGAGTGACGAAACATGT
>NZ_WUWM01000035.1 GCF_009846885.1 Paenibacillus puerhi | reverse complement strand
CGTAATCGCCATCCAATTCTTAGTCATGAATCTGGAGAAGCGACTTCGGAGTCTCTTTTTCGTTTTTTTCACCCTTTTTCGATTTAACACATTGCGCTTTATAAATTGAGTTGTTCAGCAAGCCCTAGTTAGAAGGAGAACGTCATGGGTGTATATGAAGAGGTGATCAAGGGGGCTCAGCAGCTGCTGCTGAACTTGCCGGATCCGATGTATATCATGGATCTGAACGGGCGATACCTTTGGGGCAACACGGCCATGGAGATCCAATACGGTCAGAGGATGGTTCCCCCGGTGGCTGCGAACCATAAAATAGAGATTAAAAATGCAGGCGGAAAGATCGTTGCATACACTTTGGTCGTCAAGGAAGAAACCGAGCGAGAGGAACGATACAGGATTATTACCGAAAATACATCGGATACGATCGTATTGGTGGATCATCAAGCCATTGTCCACTTCGTTTCTCCCTCCATACTTTCTTTAACGGGTTACCATGTACATGAATACCAGGGGATGGATGCCTTTAATATCCTCCATCCAGAGGATATAGAACGAGTTAGGCTGGCTCATAAGAACGCCATAACATTCAAGCAATCGACTCAACTTGAGTACCGGCTATTCCATAAGTCAGGGTATCTAATTTATATAGAGGCAAGTGTTAGGACGGTATTGGACGATAACGGAGAGGTCAAGTACGTGGTGGCCGTGGCGAGAGAAATATCCGAGCGTAAGGAAGCAGAACAGCTCTTAGAGAATATTCTGGATAGTGTCAACGCAGCGGTATGGTCAACAGATAAGAATTTCACCCGGTACTCGTTTTGCTCGGATAGTATCGAGGCTATTTCGGGCATCCCCCGGAGAGAGATCATGAACAATCCGATCCGACTTCATGACCATATTCACCCGGATGATAACGAGTTGCTTATGGGGGAGATCAAAAGAAAGCTGGACGAGGGCATTTCCATTCGCCAGCCTATTCGTTACATCCATGTCGAAGGAGAAACCAGGTGGGGAGAATTGACCATCCAGCCGTGGAAAAATCAAATGGGTGACGTAGAACGATTGGATGGTTTACTGCTTGATATTACGGAGAAAAAACGTTCTGAGCTGGCTCTGGAGGAAAGCGAGCAGCGATATAAGTCTTTATTTGAAAACAATTTGGACGGTGTTTTTTCCATCGAACTGCAAAATTTTTATTTTGTAAATGCGAACCGGTCGTTTGAACATATGATCGGCGCCGAGCTATCCCAGCTGGAGGGACGCTGCCTACTGGGGACGATCTATGATGAGGATCATCCTCAGGTCTACGAAGCTATACTTGGGGTGATGCAGAACGGCGATCCGCGGGATATGGAATGTCGTCTTTTAAGCTGTAATGGGGAGCGAATTGCGAATATTACTTTTGTGCCCATCTATTTATCCGGCAGCTTGAACGGCATTCATGGCATTGTCAAGGATATCACACGGCGAAAGCTCGATGAAAGAGAGCTTATCCAAAGTGAAGAGCGATATAAATTTCTGCAGCAAAGCTTGAATGGACTATCGAATGATCTGGCGAATGTGATGAAAGTATCGGATCTTGAGCATCGACTCCTCAAGGAGGTGCGAGCCGTTCTGAGGGTGAGTGACGCTCAAATTGTGGAGGTTCCGTCTGGGCAAGAGGCAGCAACCATGAGCGAGGAAGATACATGGATTCCGATAGGCCAGAAGAAGCACCCCGTTTATTTGAAGATTGTTGCCAGACATACTTTTCTCCCGATTGAGGAGCAGTGGCTGGAGACCGCTGTGCATTATGTGACCCTGCTTTACGATAACCTTGGTTTAATTGAAGATCTAATGAATCGGCTGGAGGATCTGGTCACGACGAGCCAGACGCCGAAGTGGATGCTCCGACTATTGTTTAAATTGTCAGAGAAAGAGCGGTTTGCCTTATCGAGCGATTTACATGATTCCGTCCTCCAGGATTTAATCATCTGGTACCGCAAGCTGGAATCTCTACGATCTGACGGTGTGTTTGGTACGGAGGCACAGGGGGAACTGAGGCAGATCGAGGAGGGGCTTCTCGATGCGATCCATCAAATCAGGATCACATGCAACGAGCTTCGTCCCCCCTTTCTTCTGAAGATGGGATTGGTCGAATCACTCAAAAGTTTATTCGAATATACGAGGATGTTTGCCAATTACGAAATTGAATTCAATGCTGAGCAGCAAGTAGAAGAACTTGGTGAAGAACAGATACTAGGCATATACCGTATTGTTCAAGAGCTGCTCAATAACGCGTCCAAACATTCGAAAGCGACGAAGGTGACGATGTCTTTGACCGAAAGCGAGGATCTTGTACACTTTACTTATTCTGACGATGGGGTTGGTATGGACTTCAATGTGTTCGACGGTTCCTTTCAGCATATGGGACTTGCGGGTATGGAGAAACGGGTGATCAGTCTGGAAGGTACAATTGAATTTCAGTCAGCACCGCAGCAAGGTGTTCAGGTAACGGTTTCTTTTCCAAAAAAATTAGCTTATAGGTGAGGAATATGGAAATATTATTGGTTGATGATCATCGTTCTGTAGTGGAAGGGACGAAGATGTTGATAGAATCCGAGCCTGGATTGAACGTTACGATCGAAACGGATGTATATTGTGTTCCTGATATTGTACGACTTAAGAAGTTTGATGTTATGCTCTTTGACCTTTATATGCCTAGTATGAATGGCGCTGATCTCGCGAGAAAAATTCTTGATTATGTGCCTGATGCGATAATCCTTATCTATTCAGGGTTCGAGATCGCGCCGCATTTTAATTTACTTATGGAATCGGGTGTATCAGGATTCATTGCCAAGACATCCACTCGGGAGCAGCTCATCCAGGCGATTCGTTGCGCTGCTAGGAAGGAAGCTATCGTTCCTATGTTTTTGCTGAAGCAGCTTAGACGGCAGGAGATCGTTGTGCAGGGGGAGAAAGAACGAGAGGAAACGACAATTACGCAGGAAGAGGATAAGCTTCTTCGAGAGCTAGCGAAAGGGAAGAGCAACAAGGAGATTTCTCAATCGCTGCTTATTAGCCAGCGTTCTCTCGAATACAGCCTGACGGAGCTCTTCCAGAAGCTTCAGGTAAGCTCGCGGGTTGAAGTGATTAAAAAAGCCAAGCGGCTGGGAATTTTACCGGCGGAGGACTTATATTAAAGTTGAGTGAAATGGCGTCGTTTGCGGCGCCATTTTTTTTGTATTTACCTTGCATCGGATGCGGGCGTAGAGATGCTTTTTGCGCGAAAAACGCAAAAATTTGCGCTGGAGAAGGGCATCGTTTGCGCGTTTGGAGGTTCGGATCGGGTATATGATGGTCTCATACCAATCAATTGGCAGGTGAACTGCCATATAGGAGGACGTCAATTCATGATCAAACTGGAGAACGTGTCCAAAGTGTATACGTTGGAAGCAGGCAGCTTCACGGCCTTGGAGTCTTGCAGCATTCAAATGAAAAAGGGAGAGTTCGTCGCCATCATGGGTCCTAGCGGCTCCGGCAAGAGTACGCTGCTGCAGCTTCTCGGAGGGCTTGATCTTCCTACTGCCGGAACGCTTACCATCGATGGGGTTCAGCTTAATAAGCTAAATGAGAAAGGGAGAACACTGTTCCGCCGCGAGAAGGTCGGCTTCGTTTTCCAGAACTATCAGCTTCTTCCCATGATGACGGTGGCTGAGAATATTGCCCTCGCCCTTGCAGCGAACAAAACATCTAAGGCCGAAACGGATGCTATAGTTACAAGGCTGCTGAGTGAAGTGAACCTTGAAGGAAAAGCAAACAGCTTCCCCGCTCAGCTTAGTGGCGGCCAACAGCAGCGTGTAGCCATCGCCAGAGCACTCGCTATGAAGCCAAGGCTAATCTTGGCCGATGAGCCTACGGGTAATTTGGACCGCAAGAACGGGGAGGATGTGCTTAAGCTGCTGTCTCGCCTGAGTCGAGAGGATCATATCACGATCGTCATGGTAACTCATGATCGGCACGCTGCAGCAGCTGCGGATCGCGTCATCATGCTCCAGGACGGAGAAGTCGTCCAATCCAGACATGAAGGAGTGGAACTGAAGTGAGCCTTTGGCACATTGCATGGCGCAATCTTATGCGCCGAAAGCTTCGGACGCTGCTGACCCTGCTGTCCATCATCATTGCCGTCGCCTCTACGTTTGCGGTTATTGCTTCCGTTGATACAGCTAAGCTGGCGTTCCCGCTATATCTGAAGGCAGCCTTTGGAAAGGCGGATTATTCGATTAATGGGACGGAAACTTATTTTGCGGAAACGCTGTACCATGAAGCGGAGAAGCTAACGAATACGTCACTTACTGCCACTTTATCGCAAAGTGTGAAGCTTCACTTAGAAAATAAAGATATTACGGCGATTCAGAAGAGAGTTGACTTGAAGGGCTACAGCCGCATGGATACGCCAATTACGAACTTTGCCATTGTTGAGGGAAGTCTAGCAGGAGACGGGGCAGTCATTACGGATCGTACGGCAAAGGTATGGAAGACAGGCGTTGGAGACAAGATTTCCTTTGAAACCGATCATGGTCTTAAGGAGCTCCCAGTTACAGCGGTCATCAAGTATACCGTTGAATTAATGGGGCCTTCCAGCTGGTCGATGGCCAAGTATCACCCGTGGACGGTCGCAGTACCGCTGCCCATCGTGCAGGAATGGTTCAATTTAAACGGCAAAATTGAGAGCATTCAATTGAAAGTTCTCCCTAATGAAGATACAGCAGCTGTGACCCAGCAGATCGATGGGTTGGCGAAGCGTTATGACAACATCTATATGCAGCCGGTCATTATGGATTTCGATACGCAGTTCAAAGATGCGGATACTTTTTTTCTAGCGTTGTATATTGCGGGCTTACTGGGTATCGCTCTAAGTGCCTTTGTTATCTTTAACTCGTTGTACGTCAGCATCAATGAGCGCAGGAAAGAGTTTGCTGCCATGAAGACGATCGGATATACGTCAGAGCAGATACGTACTTTCGTTCTTATGGAGGTGCTTTTGCTTGCCTCGGTAGGAACGGTCATCGGCTTGCTTATCGGGTTCGCGCTGGGGAATTTGCTGAAATTGGCCATATTCATGCTGTTCAGCGTTCATGAAGAAGGAGGAATGGTGCTATGGAAGGGGGTTAGCGTTTCAGTCCTGTCTGGCCTTTTGGTACCGATTCTCGCTTCGCTTTACCCGGTTCAACAGGCTGGCCGAGTTAGCGTGATTGCCGTACTGAAGGAGGTACGGGCAGAGAAGGCTTCTCTATCACCATGGCGGGGCATCCTAGGCGTGATGTTCATCCTCTCCGGATTCTTTATTAAACATTTGCTGGTGATTGTGCCGCTGCTAATCGGAGTTGCGCTTGTTTTCCCTTATTTGCTTAGACTTTGTATTAAAATCTTGCAGCCGGCTTACCGTTTCGTTTTCGGATTCACCGGTGAAGTTGCTGTACGCAATCTAACCAGGAACCTTAGCAGGACGTCGACGACTTCCGTTATCCTCTGTATGGGTATCGCGATGATTTTGCTAATGAGTTCGTTGAATTCCGCGCTTGTGCAGTCCTATGAGAAGGTGATCTATTCCTCATATGGCGGCCAACTGGATGTAATGTTTCACCATACGGAGAAAACGGACTTGGAAGAGCTCCAGCAGCTGGAAGGGGTAGCTGATGCTCAGACTTATGCCCTCCAAGCAGTGATATGGAATTTGGGCGGAGAAAAGCGCAAGCTCCCCGTGTTTGGCGTCGGCGAGGAATGGATCGACAAGTTCCCGCTGTTCACAACTAAGGGAGCCGCGCATAGCGAGTTGGTTAAACAGTTAGCTCATGACGAAATCATCATGGATAAGATTTCTTACGAGATATGGGGAGGCAGTGTTGGAGAGCAACTAACGCTGGAGACGCTGCAAGGAACGAAATCATTCAAAGTCGTTGCCGTTGTCGAGACGATGAAAAATAGCGGATATGGTGCTTTCCTAAAGATCAGCGATTTTCGTCATCATTTTGGGCTCAAATTTGAAAGAAATGCCTTAGTTCTGAAGGACCCAAATACCTCACCGCTGCAATTGAGAGAAACGATCTTCAACCAATTCGGCATAAGGATTGAGAAAATGTTCGGACCCGAAGATTTTGTGTCGGTTGTCGGCGCCAAGCTCACAGGCTCCTTCAGCGTCATTAACTTCCTAGTCGTATTGGCGATCCTGATCTCAGGGATGGGCATTACGAATACGCTGATGATGAACATTATGGAGCGGATCAGGGAGCTAGCTATGATGCGAGCGGTAGGAGTGACGCGAGGGCAACTGATCGGCATGATCATGCTGGAGGGTTTCGGGATGGGACTCACTGCGACAGCTATCGGTTGCGGGCTCGGTATCCTACTGATCTATCTAACTTCGACGTTTATGGAAGTGATCTCCTTGACTTACCAATTCGAAGTTTCCGGTCTCATCCTTTCCCTGGTCATCTTCTTCGGTCTTCTCATTAGCCTGATTTCCAGCTTTGCACCGGCTTCCAAGGCTGCCAAAATCCATTTAAGCGAGGCATTGCGCTATGAATAAACGGATCTTTTGTATACTGCTGCTTACCTTGTTAGTATCAGCTTGCGGTTCCAAACCGGCATGGGATACAGAGCAAGCGCCTGCGGCTAGCCAAAGTCAACGGCTCGCGGAGGAAAACGTGATGGTGTCCTGGAGCTTGTCAGACGCGGCATCCTTGGATGCAAACCTAAGGAAGAGAATTCGGCTAGAGGTGAAGAAGGCTGATGGTAATCCTGTCGAAGGGTTCCGGCTCAATCACGAGAAGCTGCTGCATCTGATCGTGATCAGCAGAGACCTTTCAACCTTCAGCCACATCCACCCTGAGCATAAGGGAAACGGCGTATTCGAGATAGAGAACTCCTTTCCAGCGGGCGGAGACTACCGGGTCATTGCCGACTTCATACCGGAGAATGGCGACCCCATGGCCAAAATGGAGTGGATTCAAGTGGAAGGGAAGCAGGTTGAGACTCAACAGGTAGTACCTGATGAGGAACTTGCTCAGGTTATTGACGGTAAGAGGGTAGCCCTCGCTATGGAAGGGCTCACGGCCAGGAATCCAGTGAAGCTGACCTTTACTCTGACGGATGAAAACACCAATCAGGAGCTAGCGGACCTGGAGCCTTATTTGGGAGCCATCGGTCATGTGGTGATCTTGTCGGAGGACGGAGAACGTTATGTGCATGTTCATGCGGAAGAAGGGCAAGGTACAGGGCCGGATGCTGTCTTCGAAGCGACCTTTCCGCGCAGCGGAGTGTATAAAATCTGGGGGCAGTTCCAGAGGAATAAACAAGTGTTTACCGCTGGTTTTGTTGTGAAGGTACCGTAATCGGACCTATCCCTTACCATCCCTAACGAAAGATGTTCACAATGGGAAGCACTAAGAACAAATAAAGCCGACGGTTAGGAGAAATTGCGATGAAGAGATGGATGACTCGAATAATTATTTACTTATGTAGTTTCCTTGTTATTGTAGGTGGAGTGGGACTTTGGGGAATGAACAGTTCTCAGAAAAATTTTTGGAATGCTATACGCCAAGAACCGGTACCTTCTCTGGAAGGATTGGATAGGCCGAAGCACGACCCTACTAAACCAACTGTTGCAGTATTGCTGGGCAATGAAATAACAGAGGGGTTGGATTTCACCATACCCTATGAGATTTTCTCTAGGGCTGGAGAATTTAATGTATATGCTGTAGCAGCTGACCATAATGTTAAATCTCTATCAGGTGGAGTTGATGTACTACCACACTATTCGTTCAAGGAATTAGATGAGCTGCTGGGTAAAAGCCCCGATATTATAGCAATCCCTTATATAACCATGTATAAGAGCGGGTCATTTGAACCGCTGCGGCAATGGATTTTACAGCATTCAAGCACTATGATCTTAAGCATTTGCGCAGGGTCAGGCAACCTCGCCGATACTGGTCTATTGGACGGCAAGTCGGCTGCCACACATTGGCAAACTTATTCTGCCCTAGGCAGGCAATATCCCAATGTGAACTGGGTTAATGGTCAGCGTTATGTGATATCAGATCAGAATATGGTTACGTCAGCAGGCATATCATCGGGAATTGATGCGGTACTATACGTGATCTCACGAAAAGTAGGCGAACCGATGGCAGAAAAAATAGCCGAAGAGCTAAAGTATCCGTCCTATTCATTCGTGAAAAACCCTACGGTCATGCCATTCTACAAGGATTGGAGATTTTTCTCTACATACTTATTAAATAACGCTTTTCAATGGAACAAGAAAAAAATTGGAGCGCTCTTATATAATGGAATGGAAGAAATGGCGCTTGCTTCCGTGTTCGATATTTATTCAGACAGCGGAACAACGAAAGTCTTCTCGTTCTCTGAAACAGATGCTCCTATCGTTACGAAGCATGGCTTAAGATTGTTGCCCAGATACACTCCTTTTAATGCTCCTCATGTTGATAAAATGATCATACCAGGGACTCAAGCAAGATCCTTAGTTTCTAATCAACTGGAAGCCTGGAAAGGAAATAACATCAGTAAGGAGTTTCAGTTTGTTCACAGTGACTCTGTTGATAAATTTATATTCGAAGTGCAACTTGAAGATTTAGCCAAACAAGAAGATATGGCAACTGGCAGGCATGCGGTTAAGCGGCTTGAATATCGCGCCAATGATGTAGAGCTCGAAGGCAGACCTTTTTCTTATGAAACCTACTTAAATCTGTTTCTGACCATCATGATTGCCATAATGGCGGGAGCTTTCATTAATAAAAGAATGAAAGTGTAGACCATATTGAAGTCCGATTAATCCAAAAAGCTGTTATTCCTTATTGGGGGAATAGCGGCTTTTTTCGTTTTTATTCAGCGGACTTTCAGCTAATCTTAAGCTTTTCCAATGTAGTTTTAATCTAGGTCTGATTTAATAGGTACAGAGAACGAGGAGATCAGCATCAGTATCAGTAGCATATCGGGAGGTACGTAGCCTGTGAACAAGAAGAAGACGATTATGATTACGGTGGCTGCCCTGCTCGCCGCGGGAGCCGGAACGACGGTATATATCACCAAGGGAGCCAGCAAGCCGACGACAGGAGCTGTAGCTCAGCAGCAGACGGCCAAGGTGACCCGGGGCAATTTGCAAGCTACGATCACAGGCACTTCGCAGCTTGCGGCGGAGCAGCTTCAGATGATTACTCCGCCAAAGGAAGGAATGATCAAAACCATCAATCTGACCCGGAATCAACCCGTATCGCAGGGGGATCTGCTGCTCGAGCTGACGGATACCGCACTCGTCGAAAGGTTGGATAGCGCCGAGATATCGCTTGAGCAGTACCGTAAGGATCTGCAGGATCTGCAGGAGCAGCAAAGCTCGCTCAGGGTTAAGGCTCCGGTGGCCGGCAAGCTGATTTTATCGGCGAATATCAGCGAAGGCTCGAGCGTTTCCAAAACGACGAAGGTCGCTACCATCGCCGATACAAGCTCGCTTGTCGTCACGCTTCCCTTTATTCAGGAAGAAGTGGCGCAGCTGGCCAAGGGAGACACGATTCAACTGACGATTGACGGGTACCTGCTTTCCAAGTCCGGCGTGGTCGAGTCCATCTCGGCCGGAAGCAAGGCGGATGCCAAAGGAAATCGGCTAAGCGAGGTCAAAATCGCTATCGATAATGACGGGACGCTGGATGCCGAGCTAAGCGTTCAGGGATCGGTTGTGATCAACGGCCTTAAGGTAGAGTCTACAAGCCCCGAGAAGCTGCAATACAAATCCACAACCTCTGTTTTTGCCAATGTAACCGGCACGATCGGCAAACTGGATGTGACCGAATCTCTTAACGTCAAGGCAGGGGAGGCGCTCGCTACCATCGTCAACGATACGCTGGCCAAGGATATCGATAATAAGCAGAAACAGATTGAACAGCAAACCAAGACTATCCAGGACCTGAACGACCAGTTGTCCAATCTGAAGGTGTATGCTCCGTTCGATGGCGTGTTCTCGACGGATTTTGCGGATACCAAGACGAATGTGCTGTCGTCTTACCGTGTAGGCTCAACCATTAAAAGCGATGTGAAGCTTGGGGCAGTTGCCAGTCTGAACACCCTGCAGCTCGCGATCAGCGTCGATGAGCTTGACCTGCCAAACGTAAAGGTAGGACAGAAAGCGAGAGTCCGGGTCGATGCGATCTCGGGAAAAACCTACGAAGCCGAGGTTACTCAAGTCTCCACGGTAGGCACCACCTCCAATGGGGTTAGTACCTATAGCGTCATCCTCTCGATGAAAAGCAGCGAAGAGCTCAAATACGGCATGACGGCGAGCGCCGATATTATCGTAACGGACAAGAAGGGCGTATTGCTGCTGCCGACGCAAGCGGTACAATCGCGAGGCGGCAACAGCTCCGTTGCCGTTAAGAAAGCGGACGGCACGATTGAGCGCAAGAACATCAAGGTAGGCGTGAATAACAGCACGAATGTGGAGATTATCGAAGGGCTGGCCGAAGGCGACGAGGTTGTGCTCGGGGTTACGAGTCGCAGCAGCAATCTGTCCGAACAGCAGATCCAGCAGATGCGCAATCAGTTCCAGCAGGGAGCGGGCGGCGCGGGAGGCGGCAATGCCGGCTTCGGCGGTGGCGGATTCCCTGGCGGAGGCGCTCCAGGTGGAGGGGGCGGTGGCGGCGGAGGCGGTATGAGATAATGAGCCGGGGGTGAGGAAGCAAATGAGCTTGATCGAATTAAAGGACATTGTGAAGCAATTCAAGCGGGGAACCGAGGATTTGACCATCCTGCGCCGTGTATCCTTATCCGTGGAGAAAGGCGAATTTCTCGCTATCGTTGGACCGAGCGGATCGGGCAAATCGACTTTGATGAATACCATCGGCCTGCTCGACATGCCCACTTCGGGCTCCTATATACTGGATGGCGTCGTGACGGAGAAGCTGAAGGACGACCAGCTGGCCGAAGTGCGGAATAAAAAAATCGGGTTTATCTTTCAGCAGTTCAACCTTCTGCCGAGGCTGACGGCGATCGAAAATGTCGAGCTGCCGATGATCTATGCCGGGATCTCCAAGAAAGAGAGAAGGGAACGCGGCATGCGCATGCTGGAGACGCTCGGGATGGGCGGACGCTCCCATCACCGGCCGAGCGAGCTATCCGGTGGTCAGCAGCAGCGGGTAGCGATAGCCAGGGCGCTGGCTATCGGGCCGGCTATTCTGCTGGCGGACGAGCCGACAGGCGCGCTGGACTCGGCGACGGGCCAGGAAGTGCTGGAGCTGATGATCGAGCTGAATCAAGCGGGAAATACCATTGTACTCATTACACATGATCTACATATTGCCGAGCATGCCAAACGGGTCGTAACCATCCGTGACGGCGAGATCGTCAGCGACAAGCACAATAAGGTCCCGACCGAGCGCCAGGCGACGGAGGTAAGCGTATGAAAGCTTCCGAACTGATAGCGATGGCGCTTAAGACGGTCACGGCCAGCTGGATGCGGACGCTTCTGACTATGCTGGGCGTGATCATCGGGGTGGCTTCCGTCGTCACTCTGGTATCGATCGGACGCGGCACGACCGCTGCGATCGAGAAGCAATACGAGAATCTTGGGACGAATCTGATCACCGTCAACATCCTCGGACAAGGACGCGCCAACAGCCTTGATTATGAAGACGTGATGCTGTTCGAGGAATTTCCCGAATTCAATTATTTGGCTCCTGCCGTCAGTGCGGGCAATGTCAATGTCAAATATGACCGGACACAGGATACGTATACGATACTTGGCACCAATGACCGCTACTTCTCGATTACGAAAACCGAGTTGGCCAAAGGAAGGCTGATGTCCGAATCCGATATCAGCTTCCGCACGAACGTGGCCGTACTGGGCAGCACGGTGGCGACCGAGCTGTTCGAGTCTGCGGATCCGATAGGCAAAACGATCAATATTAAAGGATATGAATTTATCGTCATCGGCGTTTTGAAGACCAAGGGCGCTACGATGGGCATGTCGGTGGACGAATCGATCGTCGTCCCGTTATCAACCGCGCAGCGGCAGCTCGCGCTGGGCAACATCCGTACGACTTATATTGAGGCCAAGAGCAAAGAGCAAATGTCGCTGGCCCAAACGACCTTCTCCAACTACTTGACGACCACCTACAAAAGCTCGAACGGGTTCCGTATTCTGAACCAGGATTCCCTGGTCGAAGCGCGAACCGCTGCGACAAGCTCGCTGACCAGCCAGCTTGTCAGCGTAGCCTGCATCTCGCTGCTTGTCGGGGGGATCGGGATCATGAATATTATGCTCGTCACCGTCACTGAACGAACGCGTGAGATCGGCATCCGCAAGTCGATCGGCGCCAAGCGTCGGAACATCCTAATGCAGTTTCTGGTGGAGGCGGTTGTCATCAGCGGCTTGGGCGGTTTGATCGGCCTGATCCTGGGCGTAGGGATATCGCTTGCCTGGCCTTATCTGAATAAAACGCAAATGACGGTTATTTCTTGGGATATCAGCTTCTACGCTTTCCTGTTCTCGGTAGCTGTCGGTATCATCTTCGGCATCTACCCGGCGAACAAGGCATCCAAGCTGCGTCCGATCGATGCCCTACGCACCGATTAAGGTAGCCGCACTTTCGCAATGAGACACAAGGAGGTTTTCTACATTGAACAACGATCTGAATTACAGCGGGGACAAGCGCCGCATCAAATATCCGTTCATCGCCTGGCTGCTGACCATCGCTTGCCTGCTGTTGTACACGCTGTGTCCGAGCGTCTCCCATGCGGGCAAAGAGGGAGTTTTCGTGAACAACAGCGTATACTTTACGCTCGAAGAAGTCTCGCTGGCTAAGAGCTCGGACAGCCAGTCCATGCAGTTCCGCGTGATGCTGACCAACGGCGGGAGCTCTGCCATGGACTTCAACCATTACGGGGTGAAGGTTTCCGCTTCCGACGGCAGAAGCTACTATGCACAGCTCAGCGAGAAGGCAGAGGCGCTGGTAGCATCCCAGACCAGCCGTACGTTCGCCTTCGTGGCGAAGCTCGCTTCCGACTTGTCTGCGGATCAGCTGAGCGTAACGTTTTTCGACCGCAGCCGCAACCAGGCGGAGCTTGGTTCCTTATCGGTATCCAAGGCGATGTCCTTTCAGCAAAACGATCATCAATTCGTCTTTAACCTGGCAACGGTTGATGCAGCCTTGAGCGGCAGCACGTTCGTTTCGGTGCAGGCGGGCTCCGCGTTCGCCTATCCGGTGGACGGCAAGTGGAATGTAGCGCTGAATGCAACGGTGAAAGTATCAGGGACGAACAGCACATGGGATCCTACCGGTCTGAATTATGTCCTGAAGGACGAGCAGGGCCGAACGCTGGGACTTACAGCCGAAAAAACAGACGATACGAAGCTGGACGGCGCGGCAGTTGCCACTCTGCTGCTGACCGCCAAGCTTGACGCTCAGCCGGATCTTGACAAGTTATCGCTGGGCTTGGCTGTCAAGTCGACCGGTAAGGAGATTGGAACGATCGGTCTCCAGACGTTGTTCCAAAGGGTCAAGCTGGGAGAGAAGACCCCGCTGACCGGTCCCGGCAAGGAAGGCTTGACGCTCGAAGCTACGACAGCCGAGGAGGTTAATCAATCCGGCAAGAGGCTGGGTATTGTGAACGTCAAGCTTCATAACGGAAGCAGCCGTACCATCGCGAATCCCGTGCTTACCGCGTTGCTCGTATCGAAGGACCAGCAAAATTCTCTCGCTGCCGAAACGATCGTCAGTACCGATAAATACACGTCGGCCGGAAAGGAAGCTTCCTATCAATTCGTCGTGGAAATTCCAGACGAGCTGGTGTCAACGGGCTATGAGCTTTATATCTCAGAAAAAACATCGTCTGCTGGCGGCACCTCACCGGCAAGCACGAGTGCGACGACCGGCACAGGCACGTCCGGAGCGGCCGGCGCCGCGACTGGCGGTAATTCCTCGAGCAGCACGCTCAGTCTGCCGCTTGTTGCCTTGAACCTGGATAGCGGCTTGCAGTCTGGTGCAGACGGCGCGCCGGTAACGGATAGCGGACTTGGCGTTCCATTTGTATTCAAGACGGACAATCAGTCGGTGGATAAAAATCTCGAAGTCTCGCTTGTTGAAATTAATTCGCATTCGAACCCCGAAACGGGTTATCAGTCCGTGATTGCGAAATACAAATTCACCAATAAAGGCCAGGAAACGCTGAGTCTGCCGGAGCTGGCTACAGAGCTCTCGGACAGCAGCGGCAAAACCTACACGGGAACGAAGCAAACGACCGCGCTGAAGGAGCTTGTTCCCGAAGCCTCCTATGCTTACAGCTATTCGTACTTGCTGCCTCCCGGCGTCAAAGGGACCTTCAAGCTGAGTGTTCTGGAAGGCAACGGCTCGTCTACGCTGAAGCTTCCGATCGCGGCCAAGCAGGTGGAGATCAAGTCTGTGGACGGCGATAAGCCGGTGATTAACGAAACGACGCTGAAGCTGTACCCGTATGAGGTGGCCATCAACAGCTGGTCCTTAAACGGAACCTACAGCAACAACACGTGGGCCTATAAGCTGTCGCTGGATCTGAAGATCGCGAAGCAGCCTGACGTGATGGTCGACGATACGACGGGTTCGCTGGAATTCGAGCTTGTCGATCCTAGCGGCCGCGCGCTGGGCAGCAGCATCTACCCGCTGCAGGGCACCAATAAGCTGATCAATGATTGGCAGAACGTGACGCTGGCGGACGTCAATAACAATCAGTTCCAATACCCGCTCAGCATTCGCGTCTACGAGACGGTGCAAACGCCGAACGGCGCTGCGAAGCGCTTGCTCGTAACGCTGAAGCAGTAATTTCTTCCATAGCTATGCGGAAATATAAAGCCGTCTGGGCATTGTGTCCAGGCGGCTTTGTCTGTCCGGACGATATGAAGAAAGGACATGACGCAGGGCAGGCATCTATGATATGCTGAATGGAAAACCTAAGCCGGACGAGGCAGGTCGGTCAATCTGCACCCAACAAAACCCGGTTGAAGGAGGAAGGCCCTTTGAACGAAAATTTCATCCGGATCAAAGCGCTGGAGGGAGAGCTGAAGCTTTCTCACAAAAAAAGCGATTTTGGCTTGACGGTTTCGACTAAAGAACTGGTCTTTCAGAAGCCGCATGCGAATTATTATATCAGGCTGGAGGATATTATCAGCATCACGCCGTTCGAGTTGCCTGTCGGCTCCAAACCCATGCGCATCCGCCGCGAAAGCGCAGGAGCAAGCGAGACGGTGAGCATGCTGTCCGGGATGCAGCATTACCGGATCTATGCCAAGGAGGCGACGCTGCATAACCGCAGCGGCATCTTCAAGCTGAATACGGTGCAGTTCATTCTTCCCGTGTTGAGCGATTTGCTGCATGCGATTTCGCGTTATGGAGGCTTGGACGCCGTAACTTAGTTGTGAAGGACTTATAAATAGGCAAGGCAGGACAAGCTTCCGCGTAAGAAGGGGCTTGTTTTTGTTTGCTCTATTCTAAAAGCCTGTCCAATCCTTTTTATCAAGTTTATAATAGTTATATTTTTCATTATCAATCTCGATAATACTCTGAAAGCTAAAACCACATTTTTGTATTACCCTATTCGACGGAACGTTATTTAATAGAGCAATAGCACTAAGCACCTCAACGTTCGTACTTTCAAATAAATAATTTATCATTCCTTGTAAGGCTTGGGTTGTATATCCTTTACCTCTATGATCCTTAGAAATTGCATACATGATTTCTCTGTTTGGCGGTGGCAATTCGTCTTTAATTCCTGAACAACACCATCCGATAAATTCTCCTGTCTCTTTCAAGATAATTCCCAAACGAAGACGGATATCGCCAATGTCTTCACCTTTCGATACAGCATTGAAAAACCCCTTGTTCTCAGGGATTTCATAGTTGATTAACCAATCTTTCCGTTGATCTTTCGAAACGTTCCAACCTGGCGAATATTCATATACTTCAGGTTGCCAGGTGAGTAAATGAAAAGTATCTAAATCAGTATCTATGAATTCTCTTAGAATTACATCCTTACAGTCAATAGTAAAAGTGTTTTCTTCTGAAATGGAATGAGTGTTAGTGTCCATGATTATTACCCTCCATTCCCTGTACTACTGATAATAATAACTCTCAAAGAGAACCTATTGCGAGAGTAAAATCACTATAATTATTTTTTATTTATAGGTTGAACTTAAGATGGTAACAATCGGCTAGAATCTTCGTCGGCAAAATCCACCATGTGCGAACCTGCAGTTACTTTGGCATTTTTTCTACCTAGATTATGGCAGGCGTTATCCGGGTATATTTAGGAGATGGGAGAGAAGTGAGCGGATGCACGGAGGAGGAAAATAATGACCGCAAGAATGGCTGAACGAAAACAGGACCGCAGGGAAAATCGATCCATTCCGGACGATTCGAGACGAAATCTAGGGTCTGGCGTGCTCTTTGGTCTGGGATTAGTCGGCTTTATCGATGAAACGGTGTTTCATCAGCTTCTGCACTGGCATCATTTCTATGATAAATCCACATCGGATATAGGTCTACTCTCCGATGGCTTTTTTCATGCTTTCAGCTGGTTCGCGACGATCTGGGCCTTGTTTCTATTTGCCGAGCTTCGCGGGCGGAAAACGCTAGTCCTCAAGAGATGGTGGGGAGGCGTACTGCTGGGGGGCGGAGGATTTCAGCTGTACGACGGAACGATTCAACACAAGCTTATGCGCCTGCATCAAATTCGGTACGTGGAGCATGTGATCATCTACGATATCGTGTGGAACGTGATCGCTGTCGCGATGATCCTCGCCGGATACATGCTAATTCTTTACGCGCGGCAGGAGCTGTCTTCAGAACGGAGGAATTCCGCTCTATGAATCAAACGCATCTGCATGCATCCTCTCATGGGTTTGAGGAGCATTTTTATGTCGTTATGCTTCTTGGAGCTCTTAGCCTGCTTTTGTATGCATATGCGGCTATCCTGTCCAATCGCAGGTATTCGCCGTGGCCTCCGATCCGTTATTTCCTCTGGTTCGCTGGCAACCTGAGCGCCGTGGCTGCCTCAGCCGGTCCTTTGGCAGCGAAGGCTCATCTTGATTTCACCGCACATATGATCGGCCATCTGCTGCTAGGCATGCTGGCGCCGCTGCTTCTCGTGCTGGCTGCACCTATGACGCTGATGCTGCGAGTTCTGCCTTTGGGTGTGTCCCGCAGACTGGCCAGGTTCCATCGAAGCGCGCCGATTCGTGTTTTGTGCGATCCTGCAACAGCTTCTATACTTAACGTTGGGGGGCTGGTTGTACTCTACACGACTAGCCTGTATATGTGGATGCAGCAATCGGTGGCGCTGCATCTGTTGGTTCATGTCCATGTGTTTCTGGCCGGCTGTCTCTTCACGGTAGCCCTGATCGGCGTGGACCCGACGCCTCACCGGACAAGCCGAACGTATCGTGGCATCGTGCTAATCGTTTCCTTAGCCGCTCACGGTCTGTTGTCCAAGTACATCTATGCTCATCCTCCTGCGGGTGTGCCGGCCGCGCAGGCGGAGACAGGAGGCATGGTCATGTATTATGGGGGCGACGTTATCGACGCCGTACTCATTTTTATGTTCTTCTATCAAGGCTACAAGTCCGGCCGAGCCTGGAAAGCCCAAAGAACCGTCCGGACTACGGACGGTTCTCGGTGCAGAAGCGAAGGCAGGAGCTAAGACTCATTGGACAGCTTCAAGATCTCGATCACTTTAAAGAACAAACTGAGCACGATAGCCAGCACAGTAGCAAGCGCCATGCCTTTCATGGAGAAGCTGCCGATCGTCAGGCTCATCCCGCTGACGCCGACGACCAGAACGATGCTGGTCAAGATCAGATTGGAGGTTTTGGCGTAATCGACTTTGGTTTCGACGAGCATCCGAATACCCGAGGAAGCGATGACGCCGAATAACAGCAGCGACACGCCGCCCATAACCGGTGTAGGGATGGTACTGATCAAGGCGGTCAGCTTGCCGAAGAACGACAGGAAGATGGCAAGCACTGCTGCGCCCCCGATCACCCAGACGGAATAGACCCGAGTGATCGCCAGGACACCGATATTTTCCCCATAGGTCGTATTCGGGGTGGAGCCGGTAAAGCCGGAGATGATCGTTGAGATCCCGTTGCCGAGCAAGGAACGGTCGAGTCCGGGGTCCTTGGATAGATTGCGGCCGACAATATTGCCTGTCACGATCAGGTGGCCGATATGCTCCGCGATGACGACAAGAGCAGCCGGGGCGATGATTGCGATGGCCGACCATTCGAACTGCGGCGTGTACCGGGTAGGCAGCTGCAGCAGCGAAGCTTCCGAGACCGTATCGAAGTTTACATAACCCATCCAATAGGCGAGGGCGTAACCGCCTACGATTCCGATAAGTATCGGAATAATTTTGAGGAATCCCCGAAACATCACGTTGCCGATGATAACAATGAGCAAGGTTGCGGTCGAGATCAGAATCGTATCGGGATTAATCGCCCAGTCCTCGCCAGCATCTGCAGGCTTGATGAAGCCGGCCATCTCGGCCGCGACCGGAACGAGCTCCAGGCCGATAACGGCGACGATAGCGCCCATGGCAGCCGGAGGGAATACCACATCGAGCCACCCGGTCCCCGAGGAGCGTATGATGAGGGCGACCACCGTGAAGATGATACCGGTGACGATAAAGCCGCCAAGCGCCGCCTCATAAGGCATTCCTGCCGCGAACACGGCGAATACCGGCGAGAGAAAGGCGAAGCTGGACCCGAGGTAGGCGGGAATTTTACCTTTGCATAGAAGCAGATACAAGAGTGTCCCGATCCCGTTCATCAGCAGGACGATGGCCGGGTCGATCTTGAACAGCACTGGGACCAGCACAGTCGATCCGAACATGGCGAACAGATGCTGCAAGCTAAGCGGGATACTTTGAAGCAGCGGCGGACGTTCCGCCACCTGAATTTCTCGATTTTGACTCAAACAGACGCACCCTTTCGACAAGTAGGTAAAGTACCGGAATTTATCATATCAAAATGCGACAAAAATGCTATATCTTTTTTCACTATTATCGACAATTTTCGTGTCCGGTATAGCAATAAATGACACCATATTGGTCAACAGCGTCTGTTGTTCGCCATGAGGTTACCATTTACGATGAGGGAATAAAGAAAACTGACTTAGATAGGAGCAGACCCATGCAGACGAAATGGTGGAAAGAAAGCGTTGTCTATCAAATTTATCCAAGAAGCTTTATGGACTCCAACGGTGACGGGATCGGAGATATCGGAGGTATTCGCTTAAAGCTGGACTATTTGAAGGAATTGGGGATCGATGTGATCTGGATCTGTCCGGTCTACGAATCTCCCAATGACGACAACGGGTACGACATCAGCGATTATTACCGGATCATGAAGGAATTCGGCACGATGGAGGATTTTGAGTTATTGCTCAAGGAAGCGCATGACAGAGGCATGCGGATCATTATGGATCTGGTGATCAATCATACATCGGACGAGCATCCGTGGTTCGTCGAATCCCGCAGCTCGCGGAATAATCCGAAGCGGGATTACTATATCTGGCGTCCGCCGGGCGCGAATGGAGCAGAGCCTAACAACTGGGAGTCGATCTTCGGCGGATCGGCCTGGCAGCTTGACGAGCAGACCGGCGAATACTATCTGCACCTGTTCTCGGTTAAGCAGCCCGACCTCAACTGGGAGTATGAGGAGGTCCGTCAGGAGCTGTACCGGATGGTGCGCTGGTGGCTGGACAAAGGGATCGACGGTTTTCGGATCGACGCCATTACGCATATCAAGAAAATCGCCGGCTTGCCCGATCTCCCGAACCCCGACTCGCGTACTTATGTCCCTTCGTGGGACGGTCATCGCAACCGGGAAGGCATTCTCGATTATTTGCGGGAGCTGAAGGAGGAGACGTTCGCCCGCTACGATATTATGACGGTCGGAGAAGCGAATGGCGTGGAGCTGGAGCAGGCCGAACAATTCGTCGGGCCGGATACGGGCGTGTTCGATATGATGTTCCAGTTCGAGCATATGGCCGTGGATCACGGTCCCGGAGGCAAATGGGAGTACAACCCGAATTGGAAGCTGTCCGACCTCAAGGCGATTTTGAGCCGGTGGCAGACCGGCCTGGAGAATCGGGGCTGGAATGCGCTGTACCTGGAAAATCATGATGCGCCGCGCTCCGTCTCCCGCTTCGCCGACGACGGGACGTTTCATAGCGAATCGGCAAAAATGCTGGCCGTCTGTTATATGCTGATGCAAGGAACGCCCTATATTTATCAGGGACAGGAAATCGGCATGACGAATGCCCCGTTCTCGGATATTCAAGATTACCGCGATGTGGAGATAATGAACTTCTATCGGGAGGCGAAGGCGGCAGGCTTATCCGATGAACATATTTTGCAGGCGGTGCATGCGCAAGGACGCGATAACAGCCGCACGCCGATGCAGTGGAGTGCCGATCTGCACGCGGGATTTTCGGAAGCGGAGCCATGGATGCGGACGAATCCCAATTACACGGCGATCCATGTCGAGGGGCAGCTGGCCGATCCGGAGTCGATCTTCCACTTCTATAAGAAGCTGATTGCCTTGCGCAAGTCAATACCGCTCGTTCTCACCGGCAGCTACGAGCTGCTGATGCCCGAGGACGAGAAGCACTTCGTCTACGTGCGGCGCGGCACGGAAGGCGTACTGCTTGTCGTCTGCAGCTTCTCGCCGGAAGCCACGGAACTGAGACTGCCGGAGGAGCTGACCGGCCGGGAGTCCCGTCTGCTGCTTACGAATTATTCGAACGGGCAAGCTGATGCAGAGGGGGACTGCTTAATCTCAATTCCCGAGGTTTGGACGCTGCGGCCCTATGAGACAGGCGTTTATTTGTTCGATCCGAAGTAAAAGGATGAATGGTTAGCTGCTAACGGATTTTTAGTTGTTTTAACTCTGGAAGAATACTTGCTATAATGAGGTTGGCTGTTATTCATAAGGAGGAGATTGACGATGAATTCGTTTGCATTTTATAACCCGACCCGGATCTTGTTTGGCGCGGGGATGGTGGACAAGCTCGGCGAACAGCTGGCTTCTGTGGGCAGCAAGACGGTGTTATTGGTATACGGAGGCGGCAGCATTAAGAAAAGCGGCTTGTATGACCGCGTGCTCCGGCAGCTCGAACAAGCGGGAGTGAGTGCCGTCGAGCTGCCCGGCATCGAGCCAAATCCGCGCGTAACGACGGTACGCAAGGGCATCGAGCTGTGCCGTGCCCATCAGGTTGATTTTATTCTTGCCGTCGGGGGTGGCAGCGTGCTGGATGCGGCCAAGGCTGTCGCCGTGGGCGTGCCCTATGAGGGCGACGTGTGGGATTTCCTGATGAGAAAGGCGGAGATTCGTTCCGCTCTGCCGCTGGGGACGATCTTGACGCTGTCCGCTACCGGCTCGGAGATGAATGGCAACTCGGTGATTACGAACTGGGAGGAAAACCTGAAGAAGTCATTCGGCAGCATTCATGCCTATCCGAAATTTTCTATTCTCGATCCGACCTTGACGTATTCCGTTCCGGCCAACCAGACGGTTAACGGAATCGTGGATACGATGTCCCATGTGTTCGAGCAATACTTCAGCTTGACGGAGAATACCCCGCTCCAGGAGCGCTTGTGCGAGTCGATATTGAAGACGGTGATCGAGAACGGAGAGAAGGCGCTGGCCGAGCCCGATAATTACGAAGCGCGCGCTAACCTGATGCTGTGCAGCACTTATGCGCTGAATGGCGGAATGATCAGTGTGGGGATGGAGCAGGACTGGGCTACGCATATGATCGAGCATGAAGTCAGCGCGCTGTACGACATCGCGCATGCGGCCGGTTTGGCTGTGCTGTTCCCTAACTGGATGAGTTACGTGCACGGCGAGCGGCTGGATCGCTTCGTCCAATATGCGGTACGGGTGTGGGATATCGACCCGGACGGAAAGTCCGATGAAGAAGTCGCACGCGCCGGCATCGAAGCCACTCGGAATTATTTCACACGGATCGGCGCCCCATCGCGGCTTGGCGAGCTGAACATCGGCAGCGAGCAGTTGGAGAGAATGGCCGAGGAGACGGTCCGTTTCGGCCCTGTCGGCTCCTTCCGCAAGCTGCAAGCCGGCGATGTCCTTGAAATTCTCAAGTCGAGTCTGTAGTCTGGCTTAGGTATGAACAGGACAGAGCCGGGACGTCTTAATCGGGCACTTTTTATTACAGTCACGCTGCTTTTCTGGTGCTCGCTCTATGTGTACATGCCGGTGTTGTCGCCCTATCTGGAGCATCTGGGGATGTCTTATACCTGGATAGGCATCGTGCTGGGCAGCTATGGCTTTACGCAGATCGTGCTCAGGCTCCCGCTGGGCATTGCCTCTGACCGGATGAAGAAGCGCAAGCCTTACGTGGTCATTGGCATGCTGACGGTCAGCCTGAGCTGCGTATGCTTCGCCATGGGGGAACAGCTGGAATGGGCGCTTGCCGGCCGCATCATGGCAGGCATCGCCGCATCGACGTGGGTGGCATTCACGGTCATGTATGCGGGGATGTACGCCAAGGAGCAGGCAACGCGCGCGATGGGAACGATCAGTTTGCTGATCGCTGCGGGACAGTTGCTGGGCATGGCCATCAGCGGCATGCTTGTCGATGCCGGCGGCTACGGTCTGACGTTCAAGATGGGAGCGGGGATCGGTCTGCTTGGATTTGCCCTGTCTTTCTTCCTGAAGGAAACCCAGGGAGAGCCGTCAAGACCGGCGATGAGCTATAGCGACTTATGGCCGGTGATGAAGGACCGGCTGCTGTGGAAGGTGTCGATGCTGTCCATCTTGGCCCATTGCGTATTATTTATTACCATGTTCGGCTTTACGCCGTCCTATGCAATATATTTGGGCGCTGACGAGGTCGGACTTACGGTGCTGGTTCTGGCGTTTATGATTCCTCATGCGCTGACGGCATATATGTCGGGACGCGTCTTTGCGCCGAGATTCGGGGCCTGGCAGATCGTATTTACCGGCTTCCTCGTCAGTGCGCTTTGCTCGGCAGCGACGTCGCTGGTTCCCGGCTTCGCTCTGCTTGTGATCACGCAGGCCTTGAATGGCGCGGTCCAAGGGCTTCACTTTCCCTTGCTGCTCGGCCTGTCGATCGAGCATATCGAGGAAGAGAAGCGCGCTACGGCGATGGGCTTTTACCAGGCGGTTTATGCCATCGGGATGTTTGCGGGACCCTTCGTAGCCGGGAGCCTGAACGAATGGGGCGGCTTGAAGAGCGGCTTCTACTTGGCCGGCGTGCTGGGCTTGCTCGCCGCAGTTTTGACCAAACGCTGGTTTATAGGGCGGACAGGCAAATCCCATAGTCGAAGCAGTCATGCTGGATTCTAGCGAAAGCGCGGACGGCGTGGCGGATCGCGGATAAGAAGCGCCTCATCCGCTGCCGTCCGTTCCATGTGTCGGGGCTGTTCGGACCGGGTAAGGAGGTATAGTCCGTTTCTCTTTGCGCGAGAATAGGGGCGAAGGAGATGGTGATTTGTACATCCTGCTCATTGCTGGCTCGATCATGGTTCCGGGGGTACTGTTTATCTTTCGTTGGTTTGCTCCCCGGCTTGCGTTGTTTTTCGATGTCATGGCGATTGCCGCACTATACGGCTTTGGCTGGATCGCTACTGGCGCAATATACAAAATATTGCGGGACGACATGGTTATGATGACGGAGATTCATCGCGTATTCTACAATTCGCTATTCTTAGCGTGCGGGGCGTACCTCGGAATGTATGCCCTGTATGTCGTCCTATGGAAGCTGTTCAGCGGCTGGCGGGAGCATACTTGACCAGCGACAAAGACTTGCGCTGCACGGACTGCCGGTTTCGTTAACCGTTCATGCCGGTGTAAGGGGCAAGAGGAAAAACTGTCAAGAATCTTTCTGGCAGTTTTTTTGTTTTTCTGGCTATCCATCGTTATTGTGATGAATAACGAACTCGCTGGATAGAAAAGATGCAATTCTTAAAAAAGCTCATTTCATGGTTAAAAAACAGCATTTACTAGGAAACGGACCTGTCCTACTCTTATGGAGAGGCGTGCATGTCACCCTAGACGTAAAGGAAAGGAGTTGACTGAAAGCGATTTCACTAAGTCGGTATTATCAAAAATACGAAGGAGGCAGGATGATGAAGGAAGGTGCCAAACGAATGAATGGCAAGGGATGGAGGAGCATGACGCTGGTAGTAGCCGTAACAACGCTACTAAGCGCCTCTCCGATCACGCACGAGGACGCCCATGCGGCGACTTTTACTCACACCGGCATACTCTACAGCCAAGAGGACTTTGACCGTGCAAAGACGAACGTTGCTTCCGGAGCAAGCCCTTGGATCGAGGCTTGGGAGGTGGCCAAGCTAAGCAAGTATGCCTCGCCGACTTATACGCCGAGCGCAGTAGCTGCTCCAGCCCGGTATGGCTCAGGGGCTTCCTCCGGCAATCAGCAGCTGTTTGACGATTCCACAGCAGCGCTTACGCAGGCGATTATTTGGAAAGTATCCGACAACGCTGCCGAAGCCGCAACCGCCAAGACAAGGGCGCAGCTGATTCTCGATACGTGGGCCAACACGGTCAATACGGCGGTCGGTGGAGACGAGAATCATTTGCTGGCCGGATTGACAGCCTATAAGCTGGCGGCCGCGGCCGATATCATGCGTGCAGACGGCACTTGGGTGAGCAGCGGAAAGCTAGCGAAGGTGCAGACCATGCTCAAAACGTACTTCTATCCCCCTCTCAAGACTTTTCTCGCCAACCATCAAGGGAAAAATAACGGCACGGCCTACCCCTATTATTATAGAGGGAACCAAGATCAGGCTGCATTAATCAGCATGATGGCTATCGGCGTGCTGTGCGATGATCTGAACATCTACAATGAAGCGGTAACCGGCTATAAGAGCGGCGCATAACGGTAGCATCCATAATTATCTCAAGGTCAGCAGCTCCAATTCCAATTTTGCCCAAAATGAGGAAAGCGGACGGGATCAGCCTCATGCTCAACTGGGCATAGGGCTTCTGGCTACAATGGCCCAAATGTCTTATGTGCAGCATAAGGGAGATTCGAGCTTTGAGGATTTGTACGATTATGCAAGCAAGCTTTTGCTCAAGGGAGTCGAGTACACCGCCTCTTATAATTTAGGGAACACCGTGCCGTTTACTCCCGTATACACGTCATCCAACAATACCTGGAACCGTGTGGAATCCGTCGTCTCGACCGTCAACCGCAGCCAGAATCGCCCTGTATATACCATGGTTTGGAATCATTACAAACATGTCAAAGGGCTTGCAGACAGCACTTCGAGTCATCCGGTATACTACACCCGCCTCATGAGCTCCGCCATCTGGCCGGAATCCACTCACACCGATCATCAGCCGCTGTCGACATTAATGTACTCACGCGCCTCAAGAGCGGCCAACACATTATCCCATACCATTTCCATCAATGTGAAGGAGACGACCAATTACTTAACCGCGCCCGACAGCGGAGCGAATCCGTTGCTCGCCGATGTGTCTCTGGCTTATTACAAATCGAATGCGACCAACACCGAAAAATTTCTTGCCACTTATGTTGGAGGCGGTGCATGGACTTTGAAATCAAATGCCAACAATAAATATGTATCCGCTTCCAGTGAAACATCACCTCTACAAGCTTTGGATACAAGCGTAGTCGACAATCGAAACAAATTTCTATTTATTGACCAAGGCAACGGCGGAGTCGCCATCAAGTCGGTTGCTACCGGCAAATACATTCAAGTCGTTTCAGCCACAGGCCAGCTTCTTGCCAATGAGACGAATTTATCCTCGTCAGCGGTTAATAAATTCAGATTAATGTATCATTGAGACGGCTTTTGGGAGGCTCAGCCAGCTCAAAAATGATGTTAGGTAATGTGATATGAGTTTGGTCGAAAAGAGATACTGCGGAAAATCTGACGTGTACAGTTAGATATCGGCTAAGAATAAGGGTGTGACGCTATTTGGGGCAACGAAGAACATCCCCATGCTGTCATGCCCGATTTCTCTATGTTTTAGAATCGTTGAAATAGGGGGAATATTCTGAATCCAGACGCTTGGCCTCGTCTGCTTGAAGATATATCCCTTTGTAAACTTGTGATTTATATCACATCAAAATCATGTAAATCTGTATTAGTCGTATTGAACGAAACTACTATACAGTGTTAATTATGTCCTGGATATCCTCGTATAAACCTTGATTTCATACGTTTTTTTAGAAAAAATGTATCCAAAACACTATGCTCTACTCCCATATGCTGTTATACTGATCCCAAGGTTTTATATTCCATTCCACGATTATTTTGAGGGGGCGATAGGTGCATGACGATTCTACCCAAAATGAACGAGCTCGGCTTCTTCGAGATCAGACTGGAGTCTATCGGCGGTCTTGGGGCTAACCTGGCTGGCAAGATGCTTGCTGAAGCCGGTGTTGTGGGAAGCGGTTTCAATGGTGTCAGCTTCTCTTCCTACGGTTCGGAGAAGAAAGGCTCCCCGGTGAAGGCGCATATTCGATTCTGTGACCTGGATACGAATATCCGCGATACAACGCCGGTCGAACGGCCGCATGTCGTAGGCGTGTTTCATGAGAATCTCTCTAAAACCGTCAATGTCGTAAGCGGAATCTACGAGGATAGCGTCGTTCTGGTCAACTCCAGCAAAACTCCTGAGGAATTGAAAGAGAAAATGAAGCTGATCGGGGGCGTCGTAGCCGTAGTCGATGCGACCGGCATTTCCCTGGAGGAGAAGAACCGGGTTAACATGGCTATGCTGGGCGGCTTATTCCGTTTGTGCACCTTCCTCGACTTTGAACATATGAAAGGCATCATCCGCAAGAGCCTGGAGAAAAAATATCCCGGGGCTGTAGAGCCTGCTCTGAGGACGTTTCAGCGAGGCTACGATGAAGTGAAATTCAAGACGTTCCATCTGCCTGAGGGAGCAACCATGCCGGAGCCGAAGCGCTGGGACATCCCGGTATACGGGTATTTGACTCAGCCGATCGGCGGTATGGTCGCCAATCCGGGCAATAGCATCCTGAAGGATTTGAGCATTTCCCGCAACGGGATGATGCCGCACTTTGACGACGAGAAATGCATCCACTGCGCAGCCTGTGATACGGCCTGTCCCGACTTTTGCTTCGTATGGGATGAGCAGCCGGACAAGAAGGGCCGTCCTCAGATGTTCCTGCAGGGGATCGACTATCAGTACTGCAAGGGCTGTCTGAAGTGTGTCGTGGCCTGTCCGACGGAGGCTTTATCCTCGAATCGGGAAATGGACGGGTATGCGGAAGCGAATCGCGTAGCGCACCGTTTCCAGCTGGCGGAATAAATCATAATCTATACGGGAGAGGTGAAGGTTACTTATGGCTATCGAGATAAATAAAGAAGTGAGCACGGGTACGATCGAGCAGCGTATGGTGTACGAATCGGGCAACGAGATGGCCGCATACGCGGCGCATCAGATCAACTACCATGTGATGGGCTATTTTCCGATCTCGCCATCAACGGAAGTCGCCCAATTCCTCGATCTGATGAAAGCGAACGGTCAGCACGATATTAAGCTGATCCCCGCTGACGGCGAGCATGGTTCGGCCGGGATTTGTTACGGAGCTGCGGCAGCCGGGGGACGCGTCTTCAATGCCACTAGTGCCAACGGCTATCTGTATATGCTGGAGCAAATGCCGGTGCAGTCCGGTACCCGCTTCCCGATGGTTATGAATCTGGTATGCCGCTCGGTATCCGGTCCGCTGAACATTCATGGCGATCACTCTGACTTGTATTATGCGCTGAATACAGGATGGCCGATCCTGATGAGCCGCGACCCTCAGGCTGTTTACGATATGAATATTATGGCTATCAAGCTGGCGGAGGACCCTGAGGTGCGCCTGCCGGTCATCGTCGCTTCCGACGGTTATTTCACCTCCCATCAGAAGCGCCGGGTTCAGACGTTCGCCCATAAATCCGACGTCCATGCTTTTATCGGCGAGCAGCCGAAGCAATTCCCTCATGTGCTGGACCGCAACAACCCGATCACGGTCGGGCCTTATATGAACGAACCCGACTATATCAATAACTGCTATCAGCAGTCCGAGGCGATGTATAGAGCCGGGGACGTATTCGACCGGATCCGCCAGGAGTATAAGATCCTGACAGGCCGGGACTATCCGATCCTGGATCTATACCGGATGGATGATGCGGAGGTTGCCGTCTTCCTGATGAACTCTTCATCCGAGATCATTAAGGACGTGGTCGATCAGCTGCGCGAGAGAGGGATTAAGGCGGGGTCCATCGCGCCGAACATGATCCGCCCATTCCCGGCCAAGGAAATCGCGGAGGCGCTGAAGACTGTGAAGGCCGTTACGATCGGCGACCGCGCGGATTCTTACGGCGCTCACGGCGGCAACATGTCGCTAGAGATCAAGGCTGCGCTCTTCACGGCCGGATATACCGATACAATGGTTATCAGCCGCGTGTACGGCTTGGGCGGCAAGGATTTCTACGCGGAGGACGGGCATGCCTTCTTCCAGATGGCTTTGGATGCCGTGGATGCGGGGAGCGTGGCGGTACCTTTCGACTACTACGGCCATACGCCGGGCGACCCGAACAAGAAGCCGCAGCGCGTTATAGAGCCGATGAAATATGAAGACCTGACAACGGGCCTGATCACCGTCAATAAAGATGAGGCAACCGGGCAGCTGAAAGTCAAGGTTCCGCCGATCCGTCAGCTGACCAAGAAGCCGAAGCGGCTTGCTCCGGGACACGGCGCTTGTCCGGGGTGCGGCATTTTCTCCGGTCTGGAGTTATTCTTCAAAGGAATCGAAGGGGATATCGTTGCCTTGTTCCATACGGGCTGTGCCATGGTCGTTACGACCGGCTATCCGTATTCATCCCATAAAGCAACTTATATCCATAACCTGTTCCAAAGCGGTGCGGCCACTCTCTCCGGCGTCGTAGAGATGTTCTGGGAGCGGAAGCGTCGTGGGGACCTCGATCATCTGAACCTGCCCGCCGACTTTACATTCGTCATGATTACCGGCGATGGAGGGATGGATATCGGGATGGGGCCTGCGATCGGAGCGGCCTTGCGCAATCATAAAATGATCATCCTGGAGTACGATAACGAAGGCTACATGAACACCGGGGCTCAGCTTTCGTATTCAACGCCTCTCGGCCACCGTACGTCCACGTCCAACGTTGGCAAGCACCAGGGCGGGAAGCTGTTCCATCACAAGGATACGCCTCAGATTATGGCGGCTACCAATATTCCATACGTCTTCACCGGCTCCGAGTCGCTGCCTCAGGATCTGCTGAAGAAAGCGGCCAAGGCGCAGTACTACGCTCAAAATGAAGGATTGGTCTACGGCAAGATTCTGATCACTTGTCCGCTCAACTGGCTATCCGAGGAGCAGATCGGGCAGACGCTGATCGACGAAGCCGTGAACTCCTGCTTCTTCCCGATGTACGAGGTCGAGAACGGCATCACCTCGATTACGTATAATCCGGAGGACAAGAGCAAGCGGATTCCAGTCGGAGACTGGTTGAAAAATATGGGCAAGACGAAGCATCTAACCAAGCCGGAGTATGCGGAGGCGCTCAAGTCGTTCGAGGACGAGGTGGAACGCCGTTGGAGCCGTCTTAAGGCGAAACACGAGAATCCGTATTTGTAAGGGGAAGTAGGGGACGGGAAAGGCGCAAACTCGGGTTCGAGCCTTGCGCCTTTCTTGTCCTATCCTCCATGTACCAATGGGGGATGAATCAGGAGTTTAATGTGGAGGAATCTGACATGAGCTATGTATTGAGGCATGCCGATACCGGAGAAATCGCTGCATGTCTGCAGAAGAACCACTACGACCTCCACTATTACGGGATCAGGCAGTGGGAGAGCGAGGAGGAAGCTCTGGAGCACAAGAAGCGGTTTCTGGAGCAAATTGGCCATGACGATGACCATCGCTGGCTTGTTCTTCGGCTCGACGAAGCCCGAGTTAAGCTTGGGAATGTCAAGCTGAAAAACGACCCTTCCCGCCGTCTGATTATGCATCCCGAGGGTGCGCTGGAAGCTGACCGCCGATAAATGCTACAATTTTGGCAATCACAAAGGAACAAGGAGAGCGAGGATGACGAACCCTTTTGTCAAGTTTGAGCAAGCGGCTTCGGAAGACGAACTGCAGCAGTTTCAGCAGATGATCGTAGAAGGCGGTTTTACGGCTTTTCGGCGTTTCCTTGATGGCTTTCGAATCAAGCTGAAGGAATATGTGGACGAGGAATACGCAGAAATGTCGGATCGAATTGCCGCCGCCAAACGATTATTTCCGGAGCCCGCTCGCTTCAGCCCATCCTGGGCGCACATATGGGACGAGTTTGAAGCGATCCATACTTATAAGCGTACCGTTCTGGAAACGATCGCTACGGAAAACCGAGACGGAGAGTGGCAAATTCTGATCGACAATCCGTATACCAATGCCGACCTTGTTTGTTACCCTTCGTTGACTTTCCTTGAGGGGGCTTACATGTATGCCTACTTCCGCGCAGACTTGAAGCAAAATGAATTTATTCGCCTGCAGAAGATTGAAACGGTGATTCTGGCGTTCGGCAGCGAACACGTGAAAGAGCAGGAAAGGCAGTCCAAGGAGCCTTAACGCACATTAGAAGAAGGTGGAGGCCCAACGGGCTTATTCACCAAATGTAGCAAGACGAGGATATGGGAAACCATGCTCTCGTCTTGTTGGCGTGAGAATCTGTTACGGCTTCCGTAGCCATGTCGGTTCCGAGGTCAGTGGACGGGACGGTCTGGACGGGCGAATAAACCGCCTGCCGTCAGGGGACGCTATCCGCATGATCCCGATTGACAGGAAAGAGCCGCCCCTATGAATCGTTCCATTCTAATTGTCGAGGATGAACCGCATATCGCCCGGGTATTGGAGCTGGAGCTGCAGCACGAAGGGTATGAGACAGCGCTTGCCACGGACGGTACGCGAGCGCTGCCTCTTGCTCTAGCACGCAGCTGGAGCCTGATTGTGCTGGATGTGATGCTTCCCGGATGCAGCGGGCTGGATGTGCTGGAAGGCTATCGAAGCGGAGGCGGCGAGTCGCCGGTGCTTCTGCTGACGGCCAGAGATGTTACCAAAGATATTGTCCAAGGGTTCGAGTTGGGCGCCAATGATTATGTGACCAAGCCGTTCGCGATCGAGGAGCTCCTTGTGCGGATACGAAACTTGATCAAGCTGACAAGCGACAAGGAGGAGAGCGACGGATTGCTGGAGGCAGCGGACTTGACGCTGGATCCGAAGAGCCGCAAGGTGATGCGGGGCGACTGCGTCATCGAGCTGACGCCGACAGAATTCGAATTGCTTCACTATATGATGAAGCATCAGGGGCAAGTTTTAAGCCGCGAGCAGCTGATCGGGGATGTGTGGGGATACGCTCACGCCGGAGATACGAACATCGTCGATGTGTACGTTCGTTACTTGCGGTTGAAAGTCGATAAAGGATTCAGTCCGAAGCTGATCCGTACCGCACGCGGAGTAGGCTATTCGCTGACCCCTCCAAGCGTATGAGTCTAAGAACCCGGTTGATTTTGCTTTCTACGGTATGGGTGCTGCTCCTGGTCATTGTGTTCAATGTAACAATCTACTTCTACATATTGGGCAAGATGACGACCTCGGAAACCCGGCTTCTTTGGAATAAAGCGCAAGTCATCCTTCGCAATCCCGAGACTCACGATCCGGGGAGCTGGGGGAAGCCTGAGCTGCTGAACGAATTTTACGAGCCCGATATTTTGGTGCGCATCATCGACAAGGAGGGCGTCGTACGCGCCAGTGTGTCCACTAACGAGCGGCTTTCGGCATATCCTTCCGTGTATAGATCCTACTATGGGAGCGCGATGGTGAATGAATTCGGGGTTCGCATGCTCTTTGTCCAAGTGCCAATCCTCGCGCAGGGCTCACAGCTTGGCACGCTTGAGCTTGGCAAGTCGCTCAATGTGATGAGCGAATGGCTGGAGCTGCTGGGGACGGGGCTGTACATGACGACCGGGGCCGTGCTGGTAGTCGCGCTGGTGAGCGGATATTTTTACTCCCGGGTTCTTATCCGGCCGATCCGCGAGCTGCTGGACACGATGAATGAAATCAAGAAAAACCGTTATTTCGTTACGCTGAGTCCGCGATATGCTTCCCAGAAGGATGAATTGGGTCAGCTGGGGCAAACGTTTAACGACATGATCGAAACGCTGAAGGAAAAGGATGAACGGCAAAAGCAATTTGTAGCGGATGCCTCGCATGAGCTGCGTACGCCGTTGACGGTCATTGAGAGCTACGCTTCGCTGCTGCGGAGGTGGGGTGGAGAACGGCCCGAGGTTCGGGAGGAAGCGGTTCAGGCGATTCATTCGGAATCCGTGCGTCTCAAAGGATTGATCAAGTCCCTGCTGCGGCTGGCGGAGCTAGAGCGCGGGGAGGAGACGCCGTTTCACCCGGTGCCGCTGCTGCCGCTGCTGCAAGAAACGGCGGGACGGTTATCGATGGCATTCAAGCGCGATATCCGTCTGGACGTGCAGCCGGGGACTTCCCCGATCTGCCATGGCAGTCCGGAGCAGCTCAAGCAGCTGCTGATTATTCTGCTTGACAACGCGGTAAAGTATAGCGAAGACCCTGTGTATATCCGCTGCCGGGAGAGAGAAGAAGAGATCATCCTAACGGTGGAAGACAAAGGAGTGGGCATTCCCGAAGAAGAGCTTCCCCATTTATTCGAACGCTTCTACCGGGTGGATAAAACGCGGCAGAGGCGCAGCGGGGGGAGCGGGCTGGGCTTATCGATCGCCGAGCAGATTCTGGAGCGGCACGGCGGGACTATTCGCATCCAGAGCGCAGCCGGAGAAGGGACACAGGTGCAGATTACGCTGCCCAAAGCGAAATTTTAATCGTATTCTCATAATCGTTTCCGAAGGTCCGTCATGCCTGGGATCCTAGCTTTTCTGCCAGCTTCATCCAGAGGCGGCGTGTGGTATAGTGGCTTCAGGCCATGAGCCAACTCAAACCCAAGGAGGACGAAATCTTATGACGAAACGGTTCCCACAACGTCTCATTCAAACTTTCGTGTCCGTCAGCTTGAGCGCGGCGCTGCTTATGACCGGGACACTTGCCATACCTGCTGCTCCAGCCAGCGCGATGTCAAGCTCGCAAGCGAAGGATGTCATTGCTACAGCCAAGCAATATTTAAACAAGCCTTACAAGTTTGGAGCCGCTCTAGGACAGACGCGCAATTTCGACTGTTCTTCCTTTGTCTGGACGGTATTTCATAAATACGGAAAATCGCTGCCGCGTACGGCCAAAGAGTTGTCCAAAGTAGGTACTTACGTATCTAAGAGCAATCTGAAGCCGGGCGATCTGGTGTTCTTCTATTCTCCAATCCATCATGTTGGCATCTATATCGGCGATGGTAAATTCATTCATACGTACGGGAGCCCTGGCGTGACCATTACGGATATGAATAAAGACTGGTGGAAGAAAAACTATGCCACTGCACGTCGTGTGATGTAGGACAAGCTTAATGTTATTAAATAAAATCGGCCCCGTCTGGGCCGATTTTTTTGCGATGGGGTCTCGGATTACCCGATCCGATCAACGATTGTCGGTCAACTTGTCGAATGAAGTCGTTATATGTCATAATAGAGAGAAGATAGATTCAATAATGGAATAGACATTCAGAAAGAGAGCGAAGCTAATGGCCATTCGGCTTATGACTGACGGAGGCGTAGACTATCCGGCGGAGTGGAAGGAAGCAGGGACGGTGCATGGCATCCCGCTGTATGTCACCTTCGACGGGAAGCCGTTCGATGAAACCAAGGGCGGTCCAGATTTCTACCAGCTCATGAAAACGCATACGCATTTGCCCAAAACGGCGAGCCCCTCGCCGGAGGATTTTCTTCGAGCCTTCGCGCAATATCCGGAGGACGACCTGGTCCTGATCACGCTTTCCTCCTCCTTGAGCAGTACGTACACCCATGCCAAGCTGGCCAAGGAAATGGCGGAGGAAACCGGCGATCGATCGGGGAAAATTGAAGTCATTGATTCTCTGACGGCTTCGCTTGGGGCCGGACTGATGCTGTACCGTCTGCTGGAGGATATGGAGGCCGGATATTCCTTTGAGGATCTTGTGCTTCGCGCACGAAGGAGAGTTCGCGAAACCCGGACCTATTTCTATCTGGATACGCTGGAAAACGTCATTAAGGGCGGGAGGCTGGACCGGACTAAGGGAGCTATCGCTTCGGTTCTGAATATCAAGCTCGTCATGCAGGCCAGCGACGAAGGGGCGGTCGAGGTGACCGACAAGGTCCGGGGAAGAAAAAATGCCCTTACCCGATTGGTCGAGAAGCTGGGGAGCATCCATGCCGAGAAGCTGGTGCTGGGCATTGCGCACAGCAACTGTCCGGAGGATGCGATGTCCTTGAAAGAGCGCATCCTGAGCCTTTATCCTTTCGCCCATACCATTATCACCGATATGGGCCCTGTCATCGGCACTTACGCCGGGGAAAACGGGTTGTTGATCTGCTATAATTAAGTACCCGCTCTTATACATGTATGTATTCCCAAACAAGAAATGGCTGCCGGTTGACGGGCAGCTTTTTTTCTTGTCGGCTTCATGAACATCGTTCGGGCGGCTCCAGCCGTCTATATCCCTGGCATGACTTACGTTCCTGTCGATGGACATTTCCGATTATTTATGTTATGAAAGAATGAGGCCGGACAAGAAGGACGGACGCATCATTTGAAGGAGGAATCAAGCATGTCCCGGCGATTTGTTATTGAAGCGGTATTGGTTGCCATATACGGAGAACTGATGGCGCCCAGTCAGCCCGTGGAGTATTTGATCCCATACAATACGATTATGGAGCTTTATGAGATGAAGGACAGCCCGGAGCCGGTGATGCCGGAAGCGAGTGACGACGCCCATGTGAAAGGGAAAATTGTCGAGCTGATCGCCTTCTTCGACGATTCGTTCAACAAGAAGAAGCTGGAGCGTGCGCTGCAAGCTCCATGGCGGCTTAGTCCGCCGCTGCCGATTAACGAGCATGTAACGTTCACCGTCGTCAATGCGATGGAGAATGCTCAATACGGCGAAGCGATCGATCCGATCGAAACGGAGGTCATCCTGACGTCACTCCGGGAGCAGGCTCCGGTCATCACCGATCAGGTCGAATTTATGGATAAAATTATTCAGGCGGAGATCCCGGTTCAAGTATACGATGTGTACGATTTTGATTTTGCCGTAGAACAAGGGATCAGTGCCGATGATTGGATGACTCCCTAATCCAGCTTGCAAGCTTGCCTATATCTCCGGTTGCTCCGGAGATTCTTTTTTTATTTTCGCAGATTATGAAAAAAGGAAGGGGATCGACAAAGATGGACGTCTATATCATTACGGGAACGACAAGAGGACTAGGCGCCGCGCTTGCTGCTGGCTATATCCGGGAGGGAGCGGCCGTCATCGGTATGGCGCGCCAAGATGACGGTTCTCTTGGAGCGCTTGCGGCCTCGTACGGCGGCAGCTTCGAGTTTGTCCATGCCGACCTGGAGCGTTCCGAGCTTCATCCAGGGATAATGGCCGATGCGATGCAGCGCGTTCCTTTCAATGAGGCGCGGCGGCTGACGCTGATCCATAACGCGGGTATTCTAGAGCCGATCGGGCCTTTGGAGCTTGCGGACGAGCAGGGGCTCGCTCTTCATATGGCGGTGAATCT
Source organism: Paenibacillus puerhi (assembly GCF_009846885.1). Lineage (GTDB taxonomy): Bacteria > Bacillota > Bacilli > Paenibacillales > NBRC-103111 > Paenibacillus_G > Paenibacillus_G puerhi. Next base: position 26,565 of record NZ_WUWM01000035.1, on the reverse strand, counting down.
GACGGCGCCGCTCGTGCTCAGCTCGGCCTTCATCCGGCTAACGGAGTCCTACCGGGCTTCGGTTGATCGAGCGATCGTAAGTATCTCCTCCGGAGCGGGACGCAAGCCTTATGCGGGCTGGAGCGCTTACTGTGCAGCCAAAGCGGGGCTCGACATGCTGACCCGCTGCATAGCAGCGGAGCAAGGAGAGGGTCCCGGAGCGGTCCGCTGCTTATCTATTGCTCCTGGCGTTATCGATACGCGTATGCAAGAGCAGATTCGTGCGACAGAGGACGGAGTTTTCCCGGACAAGGGGAGATTCATTGAGCTGAAGGAAAGCGGGAAGCTGCAATCTCCCGAGGATACGGCCCGGAAGCTTATCGGGTTCATCCGCTCGGACGGCTGGAGGCAGGGGGCTGTGCTTGATCTGAGGGATATACAAGCCGAATCCTGATGGGCCCCGTACCGGGTTATCCGCGGGGAGAATTGTGCTGCCCAACTCGTGTATCAAAGGAGAATGGTCATGTTTGATCCTACGATTTTTGATAATTTGAAAGTAGTTATGGAAGGAAGGCTGTACGATCTGGACTCGGAGGGCAGCGTACGCATCACGGGGCGCGAGGATTTGGTTGATCTGGCCGCGATGTCTCGTACCTTCCGTATGCTGCTGCGTCAGGGGAGCGGGCATTGCCAAGCGGTTATCTCGCTATCCAGCGGACTGACCGACTTTGCGCTGGAGCGGAGGATAGCGCGTTCTGCGGACCTGCGCCCCGGTGCGGTGCTTCAGCTGATCCTGGAGCTGCCGGCGGCGTACAGCGAGCGTATCAATGCCCTGCACGACTATTTGGTCCGACTCTGGGGCGAAGAAGCCGAAGTCCGGCATGAGCTGGCGGTTTCCCTGCTGCCCGAGGCCGATGCCGAGCGGGGAAAGCCATCCTCCGTGCCGGATGCCTATCGGATAAGTATCCGGTTCGATCACAAGATCGATGAAAGTCATATCGAGGATCTGGAGCAATGGCTCGATATCGCCGCGATGTGCCTTGAGCATGTAGAAGAACGAAAAAATTGGGAATAAACCGGGAACGAAACCTCCCTTTGCTTTGTCTATTTGGTAGAGGTGATTAGCTTGGAGCCCCATTATTTGCAGCATCTGAGCCATACATCCGATAAGGATGCAATTTTACGTGAGTTAATGGAGCGTTATGGAGAAGATGTATGGCATTATGCGTTCTTTATCACGCGTAGAGCGGATGCCGCAGACGATATCTCCCAGGAGGTTTTTCTGAGCGTTTACGAAAAGATGCTCACCTTCCGAGGAGAAAGCAGTATAAAAAGCTGGCTGCTGTCGATAACTCGAAACAAATCCCTGAATGTGTTGAGAAGCGCTTTCTTACGGAAGGTGACGCTGGTTGGCGAGGTATTCCGCAAAGAAACCTCGCCGTCGGCGGAGGCGGCTCTATTCGACCGGCTGCAGACACGCAGCCTGTGGCAGCTGGTCATGGGATTGCCGCAGAAATTCCGGGAGGTGCTGGTCCTGGATGCTTATTACCGGTTCACCTCTGCCGAGATTGCCCAGCTTCTGCAAATCCCCGAAGCTACGGTCCGAACGAGGCTGTATCGGGCCCGCCGCAAAATATCGGCACAGCTCGAAGCCGGCATAGAGGGAGGCGAACGATGATGAACGAGAACAGACCTTCATGGAGCGACCAGCTTGGCGACTCCCCGTTTCTGACCAAAAAATTTAGCCGGGAACTGGCAGAAAGAATCGAGTCCGAGGCAAGGAGACGCCAGGCATCCGTCAGCAGACGGAGAAGCGGCCGCCGTGTGGCCGTCCATCTGCTCAGCGGGCTTCTGGTTGTCGGCGGATTGGTCGCTGTACCGCTGGTCGAGCCGAACAACAAGCCTCTGCCGGCGGGGGTGGGCTTCCACGGAGGAGAACGACTTGTTTATCAGAAGGACGGCCAAGCCTTGTTCGCAGTCTTTCCCGATCCCGAGCTCAAAGCGGGACGTCCGTTTGGGTATTTGTTCAGTTTCGAAGCATCCTTCTCCGAATTTCAAGGAAAGCGGCTGTCTGTGCAGGCTATCCATGAACGTACGGGAGAAGCGATAACGGCTGTAGCGGGTGTTCCCATAACAGCGCCCAGCCCAGGGTATGAGAGACTGGAGCGGTGGACGAGTTCGTTTGCTCTGCCTATCGACGGACTATGGCGGCTAGTAGTTATGCTGGACGGGCAGGAGTATGGGGATGTCATCGTCTCGGTGCGCGACGGGGATTGGGAGGCAAGTCCGCTGTTCAGTTCAGGTGGTTACCGACTAAGAGGGACGGAGGGACGGGCAGGCTTTATCGACCCCGGATTTAGAGCCGGAACGGCAAATAAATACATGTGGCATTTCTGGGGGAGCCCCGAGGCGCTTCGGGGAGAGTTCCGGATTCGAGCGGTCAGGCAGGGCTCCGATCAGCTCATTGATGTTTTTCAAGGCAGCGAGCTGGGCGGCTCCAATAACGGAGCGGATCGCCATCTGCCGGCCATGATGTCGCTTCCGGAGCCAGGCAAGTGGCGTCTGCTCGCCATGATAGACAACCGGCTGTATGACAGCATCGTGGTAGAGGTCCAGCCTTGAAAAGCCGCTGCTTGTAACGGGAAAATCATGCGGCTCCTCCGAGGAAAAATACCGGGCGATCAAGAGGGGGTTAATCCTGCTTTTCTTGACAAGCGTGTTTTATATGTCATAATGACAATATCAAACGCGGCTCAGGAGGGGTTGGACCATGCAAGAAAGCGAAACGAATTATTCGCCAAAACGATACAGGACGCCTGACGGAGCTCCGGCGGATATCGTGATCTTCACGATTACGTCTCAGGAGAAGCAGAGCGGCAAGAAGTCGCTGCCCTTGCGGCAGCTGGAGGTGCTCCTGATTCAGCGGAAGAACTGGCCTTTTGAAGGACATTGGGCGCTCCCTGGAGGTTTCTCAAGTCCTACGGAATCGATGCATGCGTGCGCGCGTCGTGAGCTTCAGGAAGAGACCGGGGTCGACTCGGTTCATCTGGAGTACTTCAATGTGTACAGCGAGCCGGGGCGAGATCCGCGGGGGTGGATGATCTCCCATGCTTTTTTTGCGCTGGTGAAGGAAGAAGCGCTGGTGGCTCGCCGAGCGGCGGATGACGCTTCCGATGTGCGGCTGTTCTCCATCGGGGAAGCGCTCGCACTGCCGCTTGCCTTTGATCATCGCCAGATCATCCGGGATGCGCTCGAACAGATCCGCCGAAGCATGATGACGACGACGATCGCCAAGGAATTTCTGCCCGAGGAATTTACGCTGAGCGAGCTGTATCAGATCATACAGACCGTCGTTCCCGAGTTCGAGGAGAAGAATTTCATCCGCAAGGTTACCTCTACGCAAAGCCGCAAGGGGATTTTGGAGGCGGTACTCGATGAGAACGGGAATCCTAAAAGCTCCAATCGCTATTCCCAGCGTGCTGCTCAGCTCTACCGCTTCACGCAGGAGGAGCCGACTCTGTCGATCTACGGGTAAGATTGCTTCAAGCAAATAAACAGCGCCCGTCCTTCGCCGGTTCATGGCGGGGACGGGCGCTGCTTCGTTGAGCCGACGGCAGGCCGCTAGGGATAGCTTAACGCCGGAGGGCAAATTCGCGAATCATCTGCTCCGTCACATGAACCCGTGTTGGAGAGATACCGTGATTCGCATGCTCGTTAATCAGGTCTGTCCAGCCATTAATGGCTTCGACCTGAACCGGGCGGCCTTCCCGGGCATCGGCCAATGCGCGGTCAATCGCAAGCTCTCTTGCCTCTTCCAGCTCCAGAAACCGCTGCAGGTGAGCGTGCTGTTTGGAAGTATGTGCGGTTATTGCTTCATGTACGTTCATGTTCATGCTCCTTCTCCTCAAGCTTTTCCATGAAATTCATGATACACTATCCGGTGTAAAGCTGACAATGACAAGAACGGGGAACTATGATATGAAAATCGAACGCATCTTAGTAACGGGGAGGCTTCACTCCGAACTCGAGCAAAGACTCAGAGCCGTGATCGGCGCCGAGCTCCGCTGCATGCCTGAGCAGGACGTGAGCGAGCAGGACCTTGCCTGGGCCGACGCCTATGCAGGCTTCCGGCCTGTTCCGGGCTTCCGGTCGGAGCAATACCGGTGGGTACACGCCTTGGGGGCGGGAGTCGATGCTTTCATCCACCGCAGGTCATGGCATCCTGCAACGGTGCTGACCCGGACCACAGGCGACTTCGGACGGCAGATCGCCGAATATTGCCTGGGCTATATGCTGGCCGATGCCCAGCGCCACGATGCGTTCCGGCACCGGCAGGCCACCCGCGAGTGGGGGCCGCAAGCCGCCGTCCCGCTGGCCGGACAATCGGCCGTCGTCTTCGGCACGGGCTCGATCGGCCAGACGGTTGCAGGCGCGCTGAGAGCGCTTGGCGTGAAGGTATGGGGAGTATCGCTGCAGGGCAAGCGGGACCCGGCATTTGACGGAAATTCCGCTCTGGAGGAGGCGACCGGCATCCTGGGTCAGGCAGACTGGCTGATTAATACGCTCCCGCTTACGGAGAAGACAGAGGCTATGTTCAATGCCAAGCTGTTCCATGGATTAAAGGACGGATGCGCTCTAATCAATGTCGGGAGAGGGGGCAGCCTCGTGGAGAAGGACCTGATCGCTGCACTGGATACGGGTCGCATCCGGATGGCTGTGCTGGACGTAGTATCCGAGGAGCCTCTTCCTGCGGAGTCTCCGCTCTGGAGCAGGGAAGAGGTCAAGATCACCCCGCATATTGCCGCACTTACGGGAGGGAGAGAGGCGGCGCTGCAACTGCTGGATACTTGCAACGCTTTGCGCCGGGACCAGATGAAGCTACCTAACCGAGTACAGATCGAACGCGGGTATTAGGTGAAGTTATTCCGAAGGAGAGAGACTATTGGCAACTAGCGACGAGCTGTTCGATATTTTCGACGAGCGGATGAAGCCGATCGGCACCGCGTCCAGGGCAGAAGTTCATGCGAAGGGATACTGGCATCAGACGTTTCACTGCTGGTTGTGGCGGGAGTGGGAGGGGGAAGTTCAGGTGCTCTTCCAGCTGCGTCACCCGGAGAAGGATATTTTCCCGGACTTGCTCGATATCTCTTGTGCCGGGCATCTGCTAACCGGTGAAAGCGTGGAGGATGGGGTCCGTGAGCTGGAAGAGGAGCTGGGAGTAGCCGCGAGCTTCCACGATCTGATTCCTTGCGGGGTGTTTGCAAGTGAAAAAGTGATCGCTGCCGACTGCATCGACCGCGAGTTTTCCCACGTCTTTCTGCATCGCCACGATCAGCCGCTCGAACAATACACGCTGCAGGCCGATGAGGTAACCGGCTTGTATGCGTTGGGGCTTGACCAACTGGAGCTGCTGGCTGCCCGGAAGCTCAGCCAGGTAGACATCCGCGGGGTGAGGCCGAGCGGGGAGGGAAAGCTGATCCCTGACATGCGGAGGGCAGACCTTGTTGATTTTGTGCTGTATCCGGAGGCGTATTACCGCCTCATAACGGATGGGATTGCCGGGCAATGGAGCGGGAAATAATAGCTGGCAGCCGTTCATTTCCCGGGTAAGCGCAGGAAATGATTTGTTTTTCGATTTTTCAGACATTTTCGACAAAAGAAGGAAGGGCCGGACTTGAAAAAAGAGGCAATCCGTCATAATCGCGTGTGTTGAAACCGCCGATCTGACAAATTGCCCTTTGATTTGAGCTTCGGTCCTATGAACCTGCCGAAGCTTAGGATGCTGAAGTGCTTTCTATGACAAGCTCGGCTAGTACGCTCTTACCCGTAGGGACAAACGTCAGCTCCTGCTTGCGATTGATTTCGTCGGGCATCGCCATCCAGGGCTCGACGCATATAAAGGGCTTCCCTTTGATCGACCAGAGGACGACGAACCGGAATGTTCCGCTGTACGTCATCTCGACATGCTGGCGGCCATCGAAGGTTACGCCGATGACCGGCTCCTTCGCATTCTGGAAGACGACAGACTCAGGCAGCTCGTCCAGATTGATAGAGCCTTCATAAGGCTTGACCTGATGATCGTTAAAGTCGAAGAGCAGGTCCGCATCCGTACGATAATGGGCTTCCTTGCGGTCCGCCAGGAAATACGGGTGAAAACCGGGATACATCGGCATAGGTTCTTCCGAGTAATTGACATATTCCTGCTCGATGGTCAGCTTGCCGTCCAGCAGGCGATACGTAAAGCGCAGCTCGAAGTCGAAAGGAAACGAGGCGAGCGTTTGTTCATTGGCGCGAAGCGTGAGAACTATAAACACGCCCCGGTCTTCACCGGTCCTCTCAACCGTCCATGCATGATTGCGGGCGACCCCGTGATTTTTGATCGAATACCGCTGCCCGTTCCATTCGTAGCTGCCCTCCGTTACAAAGCCGCTGAAGGGAAACAGCACGGGTATTCCTCCGCGAATGTTGGCCTCTGGGTCGAGCAGTGTCTCCCGCTCCAGGTAAAGTCGTTCTTCGCCGGCTGTTCCGTAGCTGGTTACAATGCCGCCGCGCGCGGGGACAATGCGGAACCAGGAACCGGTAGCGGTCTCTCGTAATTCATAGACCTTGTATGTATCCTCGTACTCATGGATTTCGTAAGCCCTCATCATCCAAACCCCCTTCTTGATCTCCACCTCGTATCTTATCATATCGGCATAAAACGTTGTCAAACCCTGCATAATTTTTGGCTCCGGGAAGATACTGGAACAAACGAGCCAAATAAAGGTGGAGTAGACATGTGCAAACGATTTTCTTTGACAACACCGCTTCCCGAGCTGTTCGAACGTTTCGATCTTCAAGATGCGCGAGTGAAGCTCCGCCCAAGGCATGATTATTCGCCCAACCGAGAGGTGCCCATTATCGTTAATGATGGCGGTAAACGGGCGCTCGAGAGCCATCGGTGGGGCCTGGTTCCATTCTGGGCCAAGGATGCCATCCTGGCGGACAGCGCAGAGATTCAGGAGAAGCGGGAGTACCGTAAGTTGTTTGCCAAGCATCGCTGCGTATTCCCTTGCGACAAATTTTATGTGTCTGCGACTATCGGGAAGCGTCAGCAAAATTTCGAGGCGGCGGCCGAGGATGGGACGACACTAGCAGTGGCTGGCTTTTATGAGATATGGCTGGATAAGCAGGGGGGCGAATTCCGCACCTGCACGATGATGACTACCGTATCGAACCGGCTGCTTTATGATTATACGGAGCGGATGCCGGCGATCTTGAAGGAAAAGGACTGGCAGGAGTGGCTGGATGAGGGGCGTAACGGCGAACCGGATTTTTTGCAGAGCCTGCTCACGCCTTTCCCTCCGGATCGCATGCGTCTTCGCGCTGCATTGGAGGAAGAATGGAATGCTTACCTGGGGTCCGGTGAAATGGAGGAAGGGGAGCAAACAAAGCCGGCGCGTGGCGTATCGCTGCTCATGTCCTCCCTGAGAAAGTAGTTGGAGCAAGTTGGCAGCTGCTCTGCGAACGGGTCATCCGCCGGACATGCTCTACCGGCAGATGGCCTTTTTGCTTCGTGCCGAGGCGATGAACCGGAACTAATGTATAGAGGGCCCTACAGGTTTGATGTTCATGAAGGATTACGCTAAGATAGTAAGGAGGGAGCAAGGTCTTGTTTAGGGAAATTAGGGAAAGCAAGACAAGGTTTCATAATTCATATTATGTCAACTTATTGGGTACGGCACGAAATCCTTTCTGCGTACCGAATAGTATGAGAACGGACTTTTCTCTGTGTAAAATCGTACGTTTGAACGAACAGGATAGAGGTTAATCCCTAGATAAAGTACAAGGTTTGGAGGGGGTCAGATGGAAAAGACGCTCCGTGCCCGATATGTGCTGCGAAAACCGATCCTACCTGCCCGGAACGGCATGCTGTTCGCAGGAACGGATTTGTCCCTTCGACGGGATATTGCCGTTTTTGTATCCGAACAGCCCAGCCGGATCGAGCAGCAAGCTTATTTGAGATTACTTCAGACGGTAGCCCATTATAATGACAACCGCTTTCTCCATCTGCTGGATGTAGGAGTCGAGGACTTGTCTATCTACGCCGTCTTGAAGGCTTATGAAGGCAATCCATTGTCCTTCCAGCTGAAGAAGACGGGGTGGTCTCTTACGGAAATGGCTGCCGCCGTCTCTGAGCTGGGCCTTGGCATTGTGGATGCGGCGAGCAAGCACATATCAGGCTTTTCGATCTTAGCGGATAATGTATGGCTGGATGAAGAAGGCCGGTTGAAGATTATCAATTATTGGGAAAAGACGGAGGACCACGCGCAAGGTGTTCGCGGCTTAGCTGGCCTCTGCTATCAGCTTGCGGCTGGCAGCGAGGCGATTCCCGCTGATGGTGAAGAGCGAGAACGCAAACTACGTGCCGCGTTGGAGGATCATGGCCAATCCGAATGGACGGAATCTTTCATCGACTTGCTCCGCCGCTCCAGCCGGGGCAGTGAGACGCTGAGCAGCTTCATCGATCAGCTAGCTGTTCTGGCCGGCAAGTCGTTGGCGGAAGAACGGCCTAATCCTTTGCTGGCAAGGGGGATGCGGGAGGCGGATGCTGCCTTCGGAACCTTGCAGCCAGCGGTATCCGCGGCGCTGACGTCGCTCAGAGTCGGGCTTGAGCCGCAGCCAGGCGGACCTGCATACCCAGCGCGTGCAGAGCTTGCAGCTAACCGGTCAAGCCAAGAATTTGAAGAGGAACAGGAAGCAGCTGAGGAGGAAAGCGAACCGCGCCGACCGGTGGTACGCCGGGTCATGCGCAAGACCTTTTTTGGGTTCGCGTTGATGGGAGTCGCGCTGGTTAGCGCTGTAGGGGTCTTCTTTCTGTTCCTGGAGCTGGGTGCCCGCTTAGGCAAGGAACCCGCGGCGGAGGTAACGGAGGGGGGCAGGAGTGTGCAGGCTGTAAGCCCGCATGCTCAAACGGCGCCGCTAGTTAGCGGCAAGGTAACCGAGCAGAAGCAGCAGCCTGCCGCTCCGCCAGTTGAGCCTGCCGAAGAGGCTGAACCTACTCTTGCCGACGATGCAACGGTACCGGCGCCGAAGCTTGTCGGACTTAATAAGCAGGAGGCGGAGAAGCGGGCATTGGACTCGGGCTTGAAGTATGAATATTTCCTCGAGAAGAATCCGAACTCAGCCAATACCGTTTTCCGTCAAAGTCCTGCTCCCGGCACGGTGCTGGCCAAAGGCGAAAGCGTATCGTTCTGGATCAGCAAGGGGCAGTAATTCCTGTTAAACCTGCACTTGTACACCTGTAATCGAGAAAAAGACGGTCACCCTTCGGTGCCGTCTTTTTGTTTGTCGATCGCCTCCGACATCGTCTTATCTGTCAGATGAGCATAGATTTGCGTCGTTTCCGGGGAAGCATGGCCCAGCTGCTCCTGGGTTCGATACAGATCATTGCGCAGATAATAATCAGTCGCAAACGAATGCCGAAGCTTATGGACCGAAAGATAGGGCTTGCCGAAACGCTTGGCGTACTTGACCACCATCTCCTGAATGGCTCGCTTTGTCATACGCTCGCCTTCCGCTTTACCGTTAGCCAAGGCAAGGAATAAGGCTTTCTCGCGTTTGGGAGCTTTGTACGTCGTGCTGCGCAGCTCCAGGTAGCGGAGGAGATCGTCGACCGCATCCTGCCGGAAATATACCGGAGTCTTGAAGGTTTCATCGTTCTTACCCTTGCGGAATACGTAAAGCAGCTTTTTCTTCATATCGACATCCTCGATATTCAGATTAACGACTTCGGATACGCGAAGTCCGGAGTTCAAGATGAGACTGACCAGGCAAGCGTCTCGCGTTTTATTGATCTCGTAAGCGTAAGTCGCCTGTTTGTTTTTGACGACATCATGCCCATAGCCGGACTTCACATACTCGACGAACTCGACAATCTCCGCTTCCTGCAGCAGCTTGCCCTCCAGCTTGGCTGCCGTGTCCTTGGGCTTATGGGTGCGCTTGATTTCCACCTTGGCCATGACGTTGCGCTTTAGAAGCGGATAAAACTGCTCGTCCTCGGCAATTTGACTTAAATAATGAAACAACGAGCGAAGCGAGGACAGCTTGCGTGAGATCGTGGTCTTCGTATTGGCATTCGTCTTGCGCATGGACAGAAACATCTTGAAGTGATCGATGCTTTCCATATGCAGCTTCTCCAGCGCGGTCAACGGGATATCCTGGATACGCGCGGCGTCCCCGGCCAATCCTTCGGCCAGCATCCAGGAGAAGAAGGTCTCGTAATCTCTGGCATACTCGAGAAGGGAGGAAGGTGAAAGATCCGGCAGCTTGTAATTCATGAATTTCTCGACATACCACGGCATTTCGGGTATTTTTTTCTCGAGCTCTAGCCGGTCTTTGGCTTTGATCACATTCATCAGGCTTGCTCCTTTCAACGGAGTTTTATAAGTTTACATAATATTTATTATGTATAGAAATTGCGAATACCTCTCCCTATTAGTATACCGAATCCAGGCCGACAATCCAAAGAATCAGGACGTTTGTGCAAGAAGCAGAGCTCATACTTGACTGTTTATCAAACAACAACTTATAATATCTATATATTTACGAACGAATAGAGGATGTGTTTGTTTAATGGAATTGTCTGAACGGTTCTGGAACGCCTCTTTGGAGGAGTTGAAAAAAGGCTATAGTCGGCTTGGAGATCAGTATGTCTGTTTGCTTTGCGGAAGTACCTGTGAACAAGGGGTCATCTATCCGGTAGAAGATGTCCTGTACGAAGCGGAACGATATATGCGGTTGCACATCAGGATGGCGCATCAATCGGTTTTTAGTTATCTGATTCAATTGAATAAGAGACTGACGGGCCTAACCGATCATCAAAATAGTTTGCTTCGCTTATTTTACGAGGAGTATACCGATGCGCAGATCCAGAAGGAGCTTGGGATCGGCAGTGCTTCCACAATCCGCAACCATCGATTCGTACTGAAGGAGAAGGAGCGCCAGTCGAAGATTTTTTTGACCTTGATGGAATTGCTGAAAGAGAAGGACAGCCATGCGCCGCGCTTCGTAGAGGTTCACCAAACGGCGACGATGGTCGATGACCGTTATAATATCACCTTGGAGGAACAGGAGAAAGTACTCAAGAAGTATTTCCCGGAAGGGAAGGAAGGGCTCCTGAAGGCATTCCCGTCCAGGCAGAAGCACAAGCTGATCGTACTGCGTGCAATAGCGGCACGCTTCGAACGCGACCGCAAGTATCATGAGAAGGAAGTCAATGAAGTATTGAGCGCTGTCCATGACGATCATGTTACGCTGAGGCGCTATCTGATCGAATACGGCTTCATGGATCGCAAGCCGGATGGAAGCGAGTATTGGCTGACTTGACGGGGCGGAATGAGATAGATACGAAAGAGAGGAAAACAAGATGAGCACGAAGGATCGGAGAAAAGAACTGCAGCAGCAATATAGTGAAATTAAAACAGAGGCTGGTATTTATCGAATCGTAAATACCGTTAATAAAAAGAGCTATGTCGATGGAAGTCCTAATCTGCGAAATCTGAACGGGTATCGGTTCGCGCTTAATTCCGGTGCGCATATGAACAAGGAATTGCAAAGCGACTGGACTAAATATGGGGAAGATGCATTCGAATTCGAAGTATTGGAGATATTGGAAAAGAAGGACAACCCGTTCTTCCGGATCAAGGACGAGTTGAAGAAGCTGGAGGAGAAATGGCTCGAAAAGCTTCGGCCTTATGGGGAGCAAGGTTATAATTCGCCACCTAAATGATTAATGATATTAATAATAAACGAACCACAAATATGATTAATAATACTAATAATTAACTACATTAACATATGAAAGGGAACCCTCAATGATCCGAAATGCCGAGATTCAGGATAGCCGCGAAGCATCGCAATTGATAGCTATGATTGTCCGGGATATGGGCCTGCCTCTCGTAGATAGACTGTCGGAGGAAGAGCTGCTTTCCTTAATCGAAGAAGCCTTCCTCACAGAGGACAACCGCTTCAGCCGGTCGCATGTCCGAATCCTGGAGAGCGGAGGCCGGGTGGCAGGCCTTGCCTTGATCTATCCCGGCCGGGACGCCTCAAGGATGGACCGGCATTTGTCGGAGCTGATCGCCCGCCGCTACCCCGGAGAGCTCATGGTGTTCGACCGCGAAGCCGAGGAAGACGAGCTTTATGTGGACTCCTTGTGCGTGTTCCCTGAGTTCCGAGGCCAAGGCATCGGCACGAGGCTGCTGGAGGCGCTGATCCGGGAAGCCGAGGCATCCGAATGGAACAAGCTCTCGCTGAATGTCGAGCGTACCAATGTCAACGCCCGTCGGCTCTATGAGCGTATGGGCTTTCGTGTAAGGGGCGAGACGACGATAGCGGGGCATCTGTATGACCATATGACGCGTTAAGTTCTCCTGTTCGTCAACATTCGTTCACAGCTTAGACAAGCCTTAGCCCGGACGGGTCACCCTTATCGTCCAAAAAAGAGGTAGAATGTACTTAAAGGACTGATAAGGTCATTCAACTGGGAAGGAGCATAAGCTTGAAACGAATAGGGATCGTTGTAAGTTTGACTCTGTGTTTTCTGTTAGCGATGACGGCCTGTTCCTCAGGTGAACAGGGACAAGATCCGGCGTCTGTGAAGGTGGAGATGACTACGGAACCGGCAGCGCCCGTCGCTGCGTCGGAGGTCGACTTGATCGCTAAGCTGACGGGGCTTGTGAAGGCGGATGGGGCCAAGGTACAGTTCGATATTCGAAGCGAGAATAAAAATGCGCTGCCGGATGTAGTGACAGCCGAGTCTCAAGGCAATGGGGCGTATTCGGTTAAGAAGACCTTCGACAAACCCGGCGTCTATACGATCTATATTCATGTCTATCAAGGCGATCTGCATATCACCAAGAAAAAAGAAGTGACGGTAACTTCCTAAACGATCTCCGCTGCGCTTGATGGCGGGAGAACAAGGAGGAAGAAGAATAACAGCTCGAACGTGTGTGTCCAACGGACGCCCGGCCGGGCTTTTTTGGCCTGAACGGGCTTGGCTGAGAAAAAACGATGAGAAAAACAGACAAAACCCTTCTCCTGCGAGCAAAATCCGTTACAATATAGATTAAACCTGATCGCCTTAGGGTAAATATGGATGTTAAGCAGCGAAGGCAGTTAGGAGGTAACCCGGTGGAGGTCTCCCAATCTATGGACAGAAGTATGTACGCACAGATCTATCGATTTTCCCTGACTGGCATAGCGATTTTTTCGGTACGGGAGGGGGTGATCAGCCAAGCGAATCCGGCTTTTGCTGATTTCTTCGGCTTGCAAGCGGAAGCCTGCGAAGGTACGGCCTTCTGGCCACTGTGGCACCCGGACGAATGGGCGGAATATGAGCAGAACTGGCGGCGATGGGCAGACCATCCTCATCGTTCACATGCTTCCGAGACGTATAGGGGGGAGCTGCGATGTTTGCATCGGGACTGTCTCAAATGGGGGACTGTTCAGATCCGGTTCCTAGAGAACAACCAAGGCGAGTCCCTTGAATGGGCCGTGGCCGAACTCATAGATATTACCGAAAAAAAAGAGCTTGAGCAATGGAAGCAGGAACATCAGAGCTTATACCGGCTCATAACCGATAACAACGAGGATCTCATCTCATACAGCGATGCTGACGGAAAGATCCTCAGCGTGTCCCGCTCCTGCAGCACGGTTCTCGGCTACGAGGCCGATGAACTGATAGGTCATAACCGGACCGACTTCTACCATCCGGATGATGTGCAGGATATGCTGGAGAACGACAGGCTCTATTCGGAGCAAGAAAAGTATATAAGACGCCTCCGCCATAAGAACGGGCAGTATTTATGGATGGAAACGTCCTTTCAGGTTATTCGGGATGCGTCAGGGCAGGTAGAGAAAGTGATCTCGATGGGCCGGGATGTTACCGAACGCAAGAAGGGTGAGGATATGATGGCCGCTGCTCAGCGGATCGCTCATCTGGGCACCTTCGAGTGGGATATCGCTAGAAACAAGCTGTCCTTCTCCGAGGAAGCGCAGCGCATCCTGGGGCTTCCGGAAAGCTCTTGCTCTGAAGCCTTGTGTGACGCCATCCACCCGGACGACAAGAACAAGGTTCAGGAGATGATGGACAAGGCCGTCCTTGACGGACAATCCGGCGAGCTCATCTACCGGATCCTGCTGCGGGATCAGACGGTCCGCTTTATCACTTCCCAATGGGAGGCGACGCTGAACAAGTCGGGACGAGCCGTGCAGGTAATCGGGCTCGTACAGGATATCACGGAGCGGATGGTCATGCAGGAGCGGCTGAGCAGCAGCGAGCGCCATTACCGTCTTATTTCCGAGAACTCGCTGGACTTCATATCCCGTCATGCCGGGGATGACCAGGCCACGTTTCTGTATGCTTCACCCGTATGCCGATCTCTCCTCGGCTACGAGCCTGAGGAAATGCTGGGCAAGTCCGCACTCAGCTTTGTCCATCCGGATGACGTATTCCTCGTTCAAGCTTACTTGAAAGATGTCTTATCACAAAAGGGCACGGCGGCTTTTACTTACCGGTTCAGGCGGAAGGACGATAGCTACGTGTATTTTGAGACGGTGAGCCGTTATCTGAAACATGAGGAAACCCAGACTTGGGAGATTATCGCGACCTCCCGGGACAGCACGGAACGGCTGAGGGCGGAAGAACGTCTTAAGGAGAGCAAGAGCCGTTATAAATCGCTGTTCGAATACAATCCGGCCGCTGTCTATTCCATGAATACGAAAGGCGATTACCTGACAGCCAACGCGAATCTGGAGCAGCTGACGGGTTATTCGCTCGACGAATTGATCGGCATGTACTTTGGACCGATTGTAGCCGAGAAAGACATGGCCAAAACGCTGTATCACTTCAATATGGCCCGCCAGGGGTATCCGCAAAATTACGAAACTACGATCATCCATAAGAACGGACATCCCATCGAAATCAGTGTCGCTAACATTCCGATCGTCGTCGATGACAAGGTTGTCGGCGTGTACGGGATTTCGAGCGATATTACCGAGCGCAAGCGATATATGGAGCAAGTCGAAAAGCTCAGCTATGAGCACGGGATGATCCTTAACGCAGTTACCGAAGGGATCTTCGGCATGGATATGGAAGGACGCACGACTTTCCTGAATCCCGCCGGCGCGGCGATGCTCGGCTATACCGCAGAGGAGATGATAGGACATTCCTATCTGGATGTGATTCAGCAGACCCGCGGAGACGGAAGCCAGTACGCTGCAGGCGAAGCTCCGATCTATCTGTCACTGAAGGAAGGACGGACTTATGAGAGCAAGGAAGCGGTGTTCTGGCGCAAGGACGGGTCTAGCTTCCTGGTGGAATACCGGGTGACTCCGCTAGTGGATAACGAGCTCACCGTAGGCGCGGTGGTAGTGTTCCGCGATATGACCGATGAGAAGGAGATAATCAGGGCCAAGGAATTTGCGGAGCAAGCCGACCGTGCCAAGTCCGAATTTCTGGCGATCATGAGCCATGAGCTGCGCACGCCGATGAACGGGATCATCGGCATGACGGGCCTGCTGGCGGAGACGGATCTAAGCGAAGAGCAGCTTAGCTATACGGAGATTATCAGCCAAAGCAGCCGGGCGCTGCTGCATATTTTGAACGAGATACTCGATTTTAGTCGAATTGAGGCCGGTAAAATGGTGTTGAACCAGGAGCCGGTTGAGGTTAAGCAGGTTATTGCCAGTGTGATGGAATTGTTCTCGTCCAAAATAACGGAGAAGCAGCTTGAGCTGATCTGGGATCCGGACCCCTCGATACCTGAGGTGATTATCGCGGATGAAGTCCGTCTTAGACAGGTGCTCGTCAATCTTATCGGCAATGCCGTGAAATTTACGGACAACGGGACGATCTCCTTGAAGGTTATTGCAACGCCGGAGCCGGCTGACGGCCACATCTGGCTTCACTTTACGGTGAAGGACTCCGGGATCGGCATACCGTTCGAGCGGCAAGGGCAGCTGTTCCAGTCGTTCTCCCAGCTCCATCCGTCTATTAACCGGAAATATGGGGGAACAGGCCTGGGGCTTGCCATCAGCAAAAAGCTCGTCGAGCTGATGGGTGGCACTATCGGCGTGGAGAGCCAGAAGGGGGAGGGAGCCACCTTCTACTTTACGATTCAGGCTGCCCTGCCCCCGGATAAAAATAGGGAGGAACGCAGCGGCACGAATGGCGTCTCGTCCGTTCCACCCGCTGTCGTTCCGCTTCTGCCCCCGGCACAATTCGGGCCGATCCGCATCCTGATAGCCGAAGACCACCCTGTGAATCAGAAGCTGTGGACCGCCATTCTAAGGAAACGAGGCTACGAGGCGGATATGGCTCAGAACGGCGAGGAAGCCGTGAAGGGGGTACTGAATGGCAACTATGACATCGTATTTATGGATATACAAATGCCTGTCATGGATGGGATCGAAGCTACGAGTGAGATCCTGAGAAGCATGCCGGCGTCGCGGTGCCCGGCGATTATAGCCGTGACCGCATTCGCCCGCAAGGAGGACAGGGAGATGTGCCTGGCCAACGGGATGCACGACTTTATCAGCAAGCCGATCCTGGTGGCGGAGGTCGACCGCTTGTTGAAAAAATGGTCTCCTGCCTCGAAAGCATGGCGGGAGGGATAAGCCGTAGGTGTGGATAGGGCGAGCAGGCCTACAAAGCTCAAAGCAAAAGAAGACCTTGTACAGGAAATGTACAGGTCTTCTTTTTGCTTTGGGGGAAGCAAGCGTTATTGAACAACTATATATAACTATATGTAATATAGACAAGGAACTTACAAGATTCTAGTTCTTCTTTGCTCTATAATAACTTTAGGTTACGACAGGAGCTTGAATCAAAAGGAGGAAAAAGGAATGAAGCAAACCGTGATCCAACCGTGGTCCGTGCGCATGGCGCAGCAATTTATGAACATGCAGGGGGAGGACGGGTATCATCCAGAGCTGATTAAAAGATGGGCTTATGTGCCCGGGATGATGCTGAAGGCGATCCAGTGGCTCGGAGAATGGACGGGGGATCCGGTTTATGCGGCATATGCGAAAAAGCATATGGATCTATTTGTCCGGGAAGACGGCTCGGTAAGGACCTATAGAGTGGAAGAATATAACCTGGATCAGATCAATCAGGGCAAGCTGTTGTTTACGCTATGGAAGCAAACGGGGGATGACCGCTATGCGAAAGCGGCGGATCTGCTGATTACCCAGGTGAAGAGCCAGCCCCGAACGAGCGAAGGCGGCTTTTGGCATAAGAAAATATATCCGTTTCAAATGTGGCTCGACGGTTTATACATGGCTACGCCGTTCGTGGCGGAGTATGCTGCCGTCTTCCAGGCGCCGGAGCTGTTTGATGAGGCAGCGCGTCAACTGCTGCTTGTCGAGAAGAAAACACGGGATCAAGCAAGCGGTCTGCTTTACCACGGGTGGGATGAGAGCGGTGAGCAGATGTGGTGCGATGCCGCTACCGGGAAATCCCGTCATTTTTGGAGCCGAGCGATGGGTTGGTACGCGATGGCCGTAGTCGATGCGCTGGAGCATTTTCCTGCGGATCATCCGCAGCGCGGGACGATCGTGGGCATCTTCGAGCGAATGTGCCACGCGCTGGAGCGGGTTCAGGACGCTAACGGATTGTGGCACCAGGTGCTCAATATGTCCGGACGTCCGGGCAATTATCCGGAGGCATCGGGCTCCTGCATGTTCGTCTATGCACTCGCCAAAGGACTACGTCTAGGCTACTTGTCGGGAAGGTTTCGGGCAGCGGCTCTCGCCGGTTATGAAGGCATTGTCAGCCAGCTGATCGAGGAGGACGAGGACGGGTTGCATCTGACCGGCATCTGTCACGGGGCGGGTCTTGGCGGAACTCCATACCGCGACGGCTCGTACGAATACTACGTCGGGGAAGCCGTCGTTCGGGACGCCATGATGGGCGTGGCTCCCTTCCTGCTCGCGAGTATGGAGATTGAAAAATTAAAGGCGGAATGGAACGCTTCCTAAGGAGCAGGGATGTTTGTGCTCGTGCCCGAGCTGATCGGATTCGGCGACCGCCGTCTGCAGGCCAGCCTGGAAGCGAATCCGGACGCGACAGATACGAGCTGTCTGCCTATCTCGCTCATGCTGCTGATGTGCGGCATGACGATCGCCGGACTTCGCGTCTATGAAGCGAAGCGGGCGCTGGATTATATCGCCGCCAGGCCGGAGGAGGACGCCGGCGCGATCGGAACGCTCGGCTTCTCGGGAGGCGGGCTGGTGGCCTCGCTTACCGCGGCACTGGACGAGCGTATCCGCGCTGTTGTATTATGCGGCTATGCAGGCACCTTCGAGGGCAGTATCCTGAGCCGCCCGCATTGCCTGGATAACTATATTCCGGGCATCTTGAAGCAAGCGGAACAGCCTGAGCTGCTCGGGTTGATCGCTCCGAGGCCCTTGTTTATCGAGTCAGGGGAGGAGGATCGCGTATTTCCCGTACAGTCTACGCGCGAAGCGATCCGCAGGCTCGGCCTCTTGTACCGCGCTGCGAACGCTGAGGAAAAGCTGGACTCGGATCTGTTCCCGGGCAAGCACGAGATATCCGGGCGCCGCTTCTGGGATTGGTTAAAGCGGCAGCTTGCGCCTTAGAAGCGATGCGGCAGAACCCGACTTAGTAAAGGAGAGGAATAAGGATGCAAGAAAGGCATATCCAGGTCAGACAGGATGGAACGGGAGATTTCGTTCGCGTTCAGGATGCGATCGACGCGGTCCGCGTGCTGCCGCTTGAGCCGGCTATCATTACGATCGGTCCTGGCTTATACCGCGAAAGGATTGTTGTACCGGACAATAAACCTCATATTACGCTAAGAGGAGAAAGCGCGGAGAATACGATACTCGTCTATGGCGACTATGCCAAAAAGCTGGGAGTGAAGGAGCTCGGCACATTCCGAACGGCCGTTCTCAAAGTGGAGGCCGATGATTTCCGCATGGAGCAGCTAACGGTATGGAATGACGCAGGCTTCGGGGACGCCATAGGACAAGCGGTGGCTCTCTATACGGCCGGGGACCGGCAGGTGTACCGGGGCGTGCGGCTGCTCGGCAATCAGGACACGCTCTATACGAGCCGGGGCCGTCAATTTTTTGAGAACTGCTATATCGAGGGGCATGTCGATTTCATATTCGGCTCGGCCACGGTCCTCTTCGAGAACTGCCATATTCACAGTCTTCGCTCCGGGTATATTACGGCAGCTTCGACACCGGCTCATCAGGCGGCGGGCTATGTGTTTCGCAACTGTCGCCTGACCGGCGAAGAAGAGAAGCAATCCGTCTATCTCGGACGGCCTTGGAGAGGCTGGGCCCATACTGTATTTATCGACACATGGATGGGGCCTCATATTCATGCGGCAGGCTGGGATAATTGGAGCAATCCAGTCAACGAGCAAACGTCGCGTTATGCGGAATATGGAAGCACGGGCCCCGGTGCAGGGGAGCGAGTGTCTTGGGCGCGCCAGTTGTCCGAGAGCGAGGTACAGGCGCTTGAAGGCTTCGCCGTATTAACGGGTCACGACGGATGGAATCCTTCGCCGGGCACCGGCAACGATTAGCTGTAGGATGGCACGGATAAACAAGCTTACGCTTCTTTTGAGGCTAAGCTTGTTTTGCGTGGGAATTTATGGATGTTGTTTTGGCGAAGCTCTCCCCGGTTAATAAAGGGTATCGGTTTAATTAGATGGGAGGCGAAGCTTATGGCCAATAAGGAGTATAGAAACGAAGATTTACAAACGGTAAAGGAACACGAGCGATTTGCGGAGAAAAAAGGTTCCGATAATCCGATCACGGAAATCATGAACGGCTCTATGGCGCCCAATATGGAGGAAGTCAAGCGTCTGGGCAAGGATATGCAGTATGTCAAGACCGAAGGCGAATTGGAAAAAGAAGGACTGGTCTCCGATCCGATCCAAAAGGATTAACTAACGCTCGGAGATGGGTTGAAGCAGGCGGCGCTTCTCGAAAGAGGAAGCGGCCGCTTTTTGAGCTGCTTGCTACAGCATGTAAAGTGGTTGTTGACACTGGTAATAGTTGGACTTAATATATAGTTGAGTGAACATCTATTAAATAGGGGGGCAGGTAAATTGGGAAGACGAAGCGATGCGAGGGAAAGACTGCTGGAAGCGGCTGCGACATTGGTGCCCGAACGGGGCTATCACGGGGTTGGCGTTCAGGAATTATGCCAAACTGCGGGCATAAAGCCAGGCAGCTTCTATTATTTATATCCTTCGAAACAACAACTCGTCATAGCGGTACTGGACAAGGCGTGGGAAGATACACAAGCCTATATTCTGGATCCCATTCAGGCTTCAGATGCCTCTCCTTTGGAGAAAATCCGTGATTTTTACTTGCGCACGTATCATCTTCACGCTCTTCGAAGTCAGGAAGGCAAGCCTGTACTGGGCTGCACGTTTGCTGTACTCGGCGGTGAGCTTGCCACTCAGGACCCCGTCATCAGCCAGAAAGTTAAAGAGATCTTTTCTTCTCTTACCGGCTATTTTAACGAGTGGTTGACTTCGGCCTATGAGCAAGGATCGATTGCCCTCGAAAAAGAACAGCTGCCAGACGCAGCCAAAGCTTTGCTTTGCTACACAGAGGGGACGTCCTTGATGGCCAGAGTACATAATCAAGCTGACCTTTTCGAAAGGCTGGCTGAAGGAGCGCTTCGCTTGGCAGGTGCCAAGTAATTTTTTTTTGATCGTTTAATAGATGATCACTCAACTATTATTATTTCGAAGGAGGAAAACGGGTATGAAAGTTGTCTGCATGTATGAATATGGCGGGCCTGAGGTTTTGAAAGTTAAGGAGGTAGAGAGGCCATCTCCAGGAATGAACGAGGTGCTGATCCAGGTCAAGGCCATCGGCATCAACTATGCGGAAGTCCAGCAAAGAAAAGGAGTCTATCCATATCCCTTGCAGCTGCCGACAGTCCTGGGGCAATGGGCGGAGGTGGCCGGTGAAGTCGTTGAAGTGGGCGAGGGTGTTTCACAGCTGCAGGCAGGCATGCAAGTAATATCACAAGTTCCTCAAGGGGCTTATGCGGAATATGTCGCAGTCCCTGCGGGCTTCGTGCTTCCAGCTCCTCCGAGCCTAACTCCAGCTCAATCCACGGCGCTTCTGACACAGGGTCAGACGGCTTACCATACTTTGAAGACAGCCGGCCGCCTGCAAACCGGTGAAACGGTACTCATCCATGCAGCAGCGGGAGGAGTCGGCCATCTGGCCGTTCAAATAGCCAAAGCGTTGCATGCTGGCCAAATTATAGGTACGGCGAGTACGCCCGCCAAGCTGGAAGTTGCTCTTTCATTAGGAGCCGATGCTGCCATTAATTACACCGACCCTAATTGGACCGAGCAGGTGCTGGCATGCACGG
The DNA here is from genome assembly GCF_009846885.1 of Paenibacillus puerhi. GTDB lineage: Bacteria > Bacillota > Bacilli > Paenibacillales > NBRC-103111 > Paenibacillus_G > Paenibacillus_G puerhi. The sequence goes on along the minus strand of NZ_WUWM01000035.1, from coordinate 5,171 downwards.
GAGGAAGAGGGGTAGATCTCATCCTGGACATGGCCGGAGGAGAAATACTTCAGGGCAGTTTGCGGGTATTGGCTCCCTTTGGCCGACTGGTTTACTTTGGCTCGGCAAGCGCAGTCCACGACAAGTGGGACCAAGCCGACCTTGTCCGTTTGCTTGAGAATAAATCGATCATAGGATTTAACATCGCTCATCTGCTAACTTCACGGCCTGAGCAAGCAAAAGCCGGCTTGGAGCATCTGTACGAACTGATGGGTACAGGCCGGTTGAAGCCCCTTGTGCAGCATAGGTTCCCTCTTGATCAAGCCGGTGAGGCCCATCGCTTGCTTGAAGCCCGTCAGACTTCGGGAACGGTTGTTCTGGTGCCCTGACAGGAAAAGGAGCTTGCTTTATGCCGGGTAGCACAGAGCAAGCTCCTTCATGACGGGTGGACTCAAGGTTGTCCATCCTTGTCTTTAGTGTCTTCTTCCTCATAAAACCAAAGCGGATCATCGCAATCGACTTCACCGTTGTAGTTGATAAGAATTTCTTCCCCGGCCTGGATGTCGGTATAGGCAAAGAAATCTACCGTGTGGTTGTCAAAGTTGAGATCATAGTAAGCATTGGGCGTATAGGAGTGGTTAAACAGCATGCCATAGCCCAGCAGAAGAGCGGTGTGATTGGCGCCATATTCGAAAGCATAATCGGCAAGCAAGGTTTTCTCGATATGGACATGTTGTTCATTGGGGTAAGGAATGACGGGAGCTTCGTGAATCAAGTCGCCTTTGGATATGTTACATGTCGCAAATACGCCTCTGTTAAACTCTCCATTGCTAAGTGCGGAAGTCTTGACCTCTATCATATTCGTCACCTACGCGATCTTTAGTTGAACTACTCAAAGTATTAAATATAGCGCATTTACGAAATAATGGCAAGTCAATCAACCGCTATAGAGGCTGCCGTAAATTGGTTACTTACTGTTGAATATTAAGGAAAATCATGCTATTCTAGAAAATGACTGACTAGTCAGTCACTAAATAGACGTATAGAACGTATATCGGGAGGGGAATCGCACTTGGCACCAGACAAGAGAGAGATCATCATCGCTTCTGCTTTAAAGCTGTTCGAAGAGCTTGGGTACCATAATACCAAGATATCCCACATCGTGAAGGAAGCGGGCATTGCTCAAGGAACGTTTTATTTGTATTTCAAAAGCAAGGAGGATGTATTCCGGATCGTCATCGAGCAATGTCTGGAGGAGATCCTTGTTGCTCTGAGTCCGGAGCCGTTGGCGGCTAGCGGCTTGAGCGAGCGAGAGCAGCATTACCAGGTGATTCGGGCCTCGCTGGTTATTTATTATCACAATAAGCCTATCCTTCGTATCTTGAAGCGGAATGGCGCGGCTTCTCCGGAGATCGAGGATATTGCGACTCAATTCTATAGCAAGATTTGTTCGGTTCTTATGGATCTGATTCGGCCTTTTATTCCCCACTACTCGGAAGAAGAGTTGGAGGCCCATGTCTACGCCACGATCGGGATGGTGGAAATGGCCGCTTACCAATGGTTTATAAGCAAAGGTCATGGTCTGGAGAAGCTGGATATGCTGACTCAAGTGCTCATGGAGATCAATATGGAGTGCGGAGGACCGGACGGAGGAGACGCACCATGATCGCCAAGCTGCTTCAATACCGAAAGGTAACGCTGTTGTTTTTCGCCATGGCCGTCTTGCTCGGCGTATTCAATCTTACTACGTTAAAGCAACGGGAAAATCCGGAAATCGAGGTCACCGTCGCGATAGTCAAAACGATCTACCCCGGCGCTTCGCCGGAGAAAGTCGAGCAGTTCGTCACCCGTCCGCTGGAGGAGAAAATAAAAGAAATTAGCGGAGTCGCTGTACTAAACTCGACCTCAGCCGCCAATGTATCCGTTATTCAAATCGAGTTGAAGTCGGATACCGATGTGAGACGCGCCTGGGACACGCTGCGCCAGAAGGTGCAGGCTGCCGCCGGCGATCTGCCGTCTGACGCGCACCAGCCTGAGGTTGAGGACGACCTGGGACAGATCGCGGAGCAGATCCTGCATTTTACCGTGAACACTCAGGAAGAGCTGGAGCCTTTGCGGCCCACGCTGGAGCATTGGAAGAAGCAGCTCGCTACCGTACACGGGGTAAGCAAAGTGGAAATCGTTGGGCTTCCTGAACAGGAAGTAGCGGTAACTCTGGATACGGAGAAGATGAAGACCCTCCGGCTGCCATGGGGACTCATCGCGCAGACGCTCCAAAACAAGCAAAGTCGTGTTCCGCTCGGCAACATGGACGTGGGAGCCCGGCAATACTTCGTCAATATGAGCGGGGAATGGCAGACCGCCGAGGACATCGGAAATACGGACATTCTGGGACTGCCGCCCGGCGTCAAGCTTAAAATCAAAGACGTGAGCGAAGTATCGCTGCGGGCCAAAGAGAAGGACGTGTCTATTCTACATAATGGCAAGCCGACGCTGGATCTGGTCATCAATGCGGAGAAGGGAGCCGACATCCCGTCCCTCCAGAAGCGCATCGATCAGAAAGCGGCGGAATTAATGCCTAAGCTTCCGGCCAATGTTCAGCTGGAATCACTGTTCACGCAAAAAGAAAGCTTGGATCATCTGTTTAAAGACCTTAGCCAGGAGCTGCTGATCGGCATACTTGTCGTTATTGTGGTGTGCTCGCTCGGTCTGGCCTTCGGCACCTCGCTCATCGTGGCATTGGCCATTCCGATCTCCATAACGGTCGGATTTATTCCGATGGAGATGATGGGAATTGATTTGAATCAAATTACAATCGTTGCCATCGTCATCGTGCTTGGAATATTGGTCGACGATGCGATCGTCGTCAATGATAATATCCAGAGGCGGCTGCAGCTCGGAGACGATCCCTCGAAGGCATCGCTGGAAGGCAGTCGCGATGTCGCTATATCCATCCTGACGGCTACGATCGCCACGGCAGCCGCTTTTCTGCCTTTATTTTTCCTGAAGGGCAATATCGGCAGTTTTATACGGCCGCTGCCTGTCGTTATCACCTTCACGCTGGCGGCTTCCATGATGATGTCTTTGACGATCGTCCCTATTTTCCGCCAATGGCTGGGAGAGCGGCAGCTCCGGCGGAAGGGGAGCGGGGCAGGGACGCCTGGGGGAAGCAAGCGGGCTGGAGAACAGCAAAGCGCCGGGGAGGTTTCCGGATTTCTGGGCAAACCGATTCAGCGGCTGAGCTCCTTCTACGGCAAGCAAATTTACAAGTTTCTGCGGCGACCGCTGCTAACCGGTATCGTCGCCCTGCTGGTCGCGACCAGCGCCTTCGGCTTGCTCCCGCTGCTGGGCGTCCAATATTTCCCGCCGGCAGAAAAGGAGGAGATGCTGGTTGACTTTAAGCTGAACTCTCCTGATCTTCAATTTGCCGAGACGGAGTATACGATGAGTAAAGCGGCCGCCTGGATGACGGAGCAGCCGGGTGTGAGGTTCGTTTCGGCGTATGCCGGCAGAACGACGCCGCATTTCTATTACTCGGAGTCCGACCAGACCGGTACCCATATCGGACAGCTGTTCGTGAAGATCGATCCCAAGCTGATTCATGCCGAGGAGGTCGTCGTGAAGTGGCGTGAAGAGCTGAAGAAGCTGTTCCCCGACGACGTGGAGATCACCCCGCGCCAACTGGAGCAAGGTCCGCCGGTCGGTGCGCCGATCGCCGTCCGGATCAGCGGGAGCGAGCTTGGTCCGCTGCGCCAGATCTCTTCGGATGTGCAGGAGATGCTGAAGTCGATCCCCGGTACGGTCAGTGTCGCAGACGATATCGGCGTGGATATGAGTGCGATCCAAATCATGCCCGACCCGGCCAAGCTGAGTTTGTTCGGTGTACATGAGAAAGACCTGTCCATGACGATGCGTATTGCTACAGAGGGTCTGGAAGTCGCCGAGATGCAAAAGGGCGAGAAGCTGCTCGACGTCACTTTGTATGCCAAGCTGCTGGCTTCCGATCCTTTGCAGACGATGAAGCAAATGCAGGTGCTGACGCAGCATGGCACGACGGTAGGGGTGCAGGAGCTGGGCGATATTCGAAGCGACAAGATGATCCGATCGATTCATCACCGCGATCAGACCCGGACGATTACTGTGCGCAGCTTTACGCAAGACCGGCTAGCGGATGACATCGTGAAGGAGTTTCAGGCCGAGCTGGCCGGATATGCGCTCCCCGAAGGTTATTCCATCGCCTTGGGAGGCGAGAACGAGGAGCGGAATGAAGCGTTTGCCTCTATCGGAAAGCTGTCGCTGGTTGTCGTCCTTCTGATCTATGTCGTGATGGCGATGCAGTTTTACTCGTTGTCTATTCCGCTGCTTATTCTGTCCACGGTTTATTTGGCTGTAGGTGGGGCGGTGATCGGACTATTCCTCTCGAATTCGCCGATCGGGTTCATGGCACTGATGGGCCTCGTCAGTCTTGCCGGAATTGTGGTAAGAAATGGAATTATTCTAATCGAATTTATCGAACAGTCTCGCGAACATGGACTGCCCCTGTACGAAGCCGTGGCTGAGGCGGGAAAAGCAAGGCTCCGGCCGATCTTGCTGACGACGGCGACGGCCATCGGCGGACTTCTTCCCATGACGCTTATGGGAGGCAATTTGTGGCGCCCCATGGGGATAACGATTATTTCGGGACTGTTGTTTTCGACGCTTCTCACACTGATCGTTGTTCCCTCGCTCTTCGTTATTTTGGCGCAATGGCGGGATAAGCGGGCAGTCAAGAAAGGTTCGTCCATTCATCTGCAAGGAAAAGGAGAATCGATCATCCATGAATCCGTCTAAGAAAAAAACGTTAATCAAGTCCGGCTCTAAGGTGCTGAACGCCGTCGTGATCAGCACCGCGCTGGTTGCCGGCTGCTCGGCCCAGCCGGAAGGGCAGCCGGCTGCCGCTTCAGCCGAGTCGCAAGTGAAAACCGTCAAGGTGGCTCCGGTAGAGAAGAAAAAAATCGGCGAGCCGTTGGAGCAGGTAGCCGATATCTCCGCCTCCGTGCAGATGGATATCGTAGCCAAGGTCAACGGGGATGTGCTCCAGGTCTTGAAAAAACGCGGCGAGTTCGTCGAGCAGGGCGACATTCTGTTCCGCATCGATCCGACTGACCTGCAGATTCAGAAGGAAAAGGCGCAAATCTCGGTAGCGGGCACCC
>NZ_WUWM01000034.1 GCF_009846885.1 Paenibacillus puerhi | reverse complement strand
GGTTGCCTACGTGTTACTCACCCGTCCGCCGCTAACCTATCCCCGAAGGAATAAGTCCGCTCGACTTGCATGTATTAGGCACGCCGCCAGCGTTCGTCCTGAGCCAGGATCAAACTCTCCATTAAGGTAGTCTTTTCGGTCCGAAGGCCGAAATGACTACAAGGTTTGTTCGACTTGCTCAAAAGTTACTGCTAGCGAGAATTTTCATTCTCTATATAACACTCACTCGTTGTTCAGTTTTCAAAGGGCAATTTTCTTGCAACAAAGTTAAATTTATTCAATCAAATCACTTTGTCATTTCGTGTCACCTTGTTTAGCGGCGACTTTTATAATATATCACATCGGCCTAGTAAGATGCAAGCATTATTTTTCAACAGCTGATTTTACCAAAGCCGTTTATCCTGCCTGTTCAGCAAGGACGAGTTATAAATTATCATACTCTTGGCTGTGAAGTCAAGCAGTTTGTTATAAGTTTTTGTGAGACATCCGATTTCTGGCGTATCTGGAGATTTCCTTCGGTGAAGCAAGCCTTGCATACATACGAAAGATGACTCTATAGCGGGATTCGATGGCGGTTTTTATATCGGAGTCGATCCTTTGATCGTTCAGGTCAAATAGCATTTCATCCAATTCCTTGCGCAGCACATAGTCGAGCTCCCTGCATTCCCGTTCATTAAACAAAAATCCTAGCATGTGTAGAGTCCGGCTCCTTCCGCGATTCCAATATCAAGGGACAACAAAAAAAGTATGCATGAAGCAAGCACCGCCTCTGTTTCAGGTGAGTCGGCGCCTGTTCCATGCACACTTTCGAACGCCATAGCCCCTTACTCGCTTTACTGTTATGCACAGTTATTGGCATTTTTATGAGCGGATAAACCGATTTTTTTAATTCTGAACGATCCAGAAGGTAACGGTGCTCTCAATGATAGCGGCGATAAATAAAACGAGGACGAGCAGCAGACAAAGCGGAACCAAGGAGCGTGCATATACTTTCAATTGCTGCACGACAATCTTAGACCTCGTCGGGCTCGGCAGAGAAATCAGCCACTTGCTAACCAGCACGCCCAAGCGCAAGCTTAACGCGCAAGCCACTACAATAGCCGGCAGCTCCAGTATGCCATGCGGCGCAATTCCCTTTACTACGTCGAACACCGAATGCTGATTTGCGCCATCAGCCCCCACGTAGCCTAGTAAAATCCCATTGGAAACGAGCAAAAACAACGGAGGGATTCCAAAGAAAAGTCCCGATAGAATGACTTGAAGCGACACCTTGGTGTTATTCAGAAAAATAACCCAAAATAATGACCATTGCATATTAGGCTCATTGCCGACTTCCTGCTTCAATTTATTCAAGGCTTCCATCTGAAGATCTATCATCCAGCGATAGCGTTCAGGCTCGCTTGCTCCCAAAAATATAGCAACCGCAAAAACTAACGCCGCGGCAATAATATAATGCTTGATAAGCCGAAGCTGGTCCCAAGCGTCCTTTAACTTCATTCGATCACCCTCCATATCGGCATAAGTTAGTGGTACGAGCATACATTTACTAGTAAGAATGTAAACAAGCCTTTCGAACGTGACGGGCAAAGGAGGCTATCCAGTGAATTTTTTTTATGTCATGAACGGAAAAAAATTGAAACAAGCCTTAATTATTTGTGTAGCGCTTGTGTTCGCAGCGGGGATCATCTACTCGGAGCGAGGGAATGTCACGGTATTTTCTCAAAATGAACCCGTAGCCGTTTATAATGTCCCTACCGAGAGAAAGGTGATAGCTCTCACGTTCGATATTAGCTGGGGCGACACACGCGCAGAGCCTATATTGAAAATATTGGAAGATAAAGGGGTAAAAAGCGCGACATTCTTCTTATCCTCCCCTTGGACCCAAAGCCATCCCGAAATCGTTAAGCGTATCGTGAAGAGCGGCTGGGAAGTTGGCAGTCATGGCCACAAGCATATCAATTACAGCAGTCTGAACGATGACGAAATCCGTACACAGATCAGAACCGCTCATGACATCATAAGTGAAACCGCAGGAAGCGCGCCTAGCTTGATCCGGCTGCCCAATGGAGATTTTGACAAGCGAGTACTCCGGATCGCAAACGAACTGAACTATTCGGTCATCCAATGGGATACCGATTCGCTGGATTGGAAAAACCCCGGCGTGGAGCATATCGTAAACCGGGTCGTCAGCAAGGCCCATCCCGGCGACATCGTGCTGCTGCATGCCAGCGATTCCTGCAAGCAAACTCACGAAGCGTTACCTCTTATTATCGATAAGCTTCGAAGCCAAGGTTATGAATTTCTCAGCGTAAGCCAGTTGATGAAACAGGCACACGTCGATAATAAGCCGCCGGTGGAGGATCACACATAGGCCGCCGCCATCCCAGAGCCGTTAGATCGGCTCTTTTCCTGTGCCCAGCACCTTTTGCAAAATTAATATTTGCCATGCATTGCAAGCCAGCAGCGGCACCATCATAAATACGGTAGAAGCGGCTTTATCAAGCCTGATGGAGGGAAGGGCTTCTAACGAAGTGACGGCGATCATGAAAAACAAGGTAGGAATCCATGCCGATTTATTCGTCCATTTGACCTTGAGCCAAGCAACCAGGCATCCTACCAGGATGATAGCTAGAGGAAGCACCAGGTAAGGCAGGAAAGCAGGCGTTCCTTCCGCACCGGTATACCGAAGATAAACCAGGTCGAATAGAACGATTACGACCGCGATCATTTGCAGGTAGTCCCATACCCATTTCTTCGGGATCATCCCTATAAAAATGTAACGCACGATCAGATAAGCAAAAAAGCCCATCTGGCTTAGCACACTAATCGTAGCTCCTCCGAGCAATGAGGTCACCAGATTAAAGCCGACTGCTTTGCCGGTACGGACGGCTTCTATATCCGTCAACTGCATCGTCAACCCGGTCAGCATACCGATCACAGCGCCTATCACAAGTGTAGTCCAAAATAAGTAAAACCATTTTCTAAGTGTCACTGCGCGTTACCCTCCATTAACAAGTCGTATCAACAGTTAATTGTACCAACGTTCACAATAAAATGCTAACGACTTTTTGTGTTAATTCATTCAGGCCAGGCCAATACTAAGCTCGAAACCAATGAAAGGAGCCTGAACGGATGAGAACGCAAAAACGCCGATTCCTCATACCCGCCATTCTGATCGCCGGTCTGTTATCGGCCTGCGGCTCGGATACTCAAGCTTCAAGCAACGGGAACAGTTATAAAGACATGAAATCGATGGTTCTGGATATTCTCAAAACCGAGGACGGACGAACAGCCATCCAGGAAGCTACGATTCAGCAAAACAGTAAGCTTCAGCTTCTTTCGGCCGGCGATACTCAACAGCTTCAGCTGGCTGTGAAGGATGTCCTTGTCGATACCGACAAGAATAAATTTTTGCAGAAAATGATTACCGACCCCAAATTCGCGGGGCAATTCGCAAAAGCCATAGAGAAGGATACCAAAAAGCTTCAGAAGGATCTAATGAAGGATCCTGAATATCAGAAGCAGCTGCTGGAAGCGATGAAAAGCCCGGATTTCGAGGGAATGCTGCTGGATACTATGAAAACCACGCCATACCGGACGCAAGTTAAAGCCGTCATCCAGGAATCGCTCCAAAGCCCTCTGTTCCGGCTGGAATTGATGGAGCTGATGAAAAAGGTACTGCAAGAGGAGTCTATGCCTAAGCAAAAAGGCCAAGGGGGCCAAGGACAAGGCGGCGGGCAGGGCGGCGAAGGTGGCGGCGGTGGTGGCGGTGGTGGCGGTGGAGGAAGCGGCGGCAGCGGTTCCGGTGGAGGGTAGGTTCTATACTTATAAGTCAAAAAGGATCGGCTATTGAGCCGATCCTTTTGAGAGTTGCGCCGCGATTCGCTCTGCGACCTCCAGATAGATCTTTCCCGTATCGGATTCCGCCTTATAGACGGAAGGAGAGTAGTCCGGCTCTGCCACATGATTGTCCGGTACGCCAAGAGGAATCTGCGCGAGCAAGGGCGCGCCCAGCTCTTCGGCCAGCTTGGCTCCGCCTCCGCGGCCGAATATGTAATCTTTTTGTCCGCATGCGCTGCAAGCATAATAAGACATGTTCTCAACGATACCAAGAATCTGATGATCGGTGTGAAGAGCCATGGCTCCCGCCCGTGCTGCGACGAAAGCAGCGGTTGCATGTGGAGTCGTCACGATGATCTCCTTGCTTTGCGGGATCATTTGATGGACATCCAACGCGACGTCTCCCGTACCCGGAGGCAAATCAAGCAGCAAATAATCGAGCTCCCCCCACTCGACTTCATTGAAAAAGTTGCGCAGCATTTTGCCGAGCATCGGTCCTCGCCATATAACAGGCGTATTTTCTTCCACGAAAAATCCCATCGAGATCACTTTTACGCCAAATCGTTCGACAGGAATAATCCGATTGTCCACGAGTTGCGGACGTTCCTCGATCCCCATCATATCCGGAACGCTGAATCCATAGATGTCCGCATCGACGAGTCCGACCTTCTTACCGAGCCTGGCCAGCGCTACAGCCAGATTAACGGTTACCGTTGATTTGCCGACCCCTCCCTTTCCGCTTGCGATAGCAAGAAAGGATACCCCTGACTGAGGATCCAGCAAGCTCTGCGACGCGCCTGCTGCCTGCTGCGCAGGCTGCGTTCCAGCCTCTGGCGCTGACGGCTCAGGAATTTCGCCAGCCGCCTGCCGCTTCCGTTCGGCTTCTCCGCGCTCGTAGTCCGACAACTCGCGAAAGCGCACGTGCACACTGGAGGCACCTTGCTGCTCGAACCGTTTCGTTATCAGTTGCTGAAGGTTTGTCTTATAAGACTCTTCCTCCGAAGATAGCAGCACCGTCACGGAGACTTGTGCTTCCTTAATCATCATATCACGGATAAAATTCAATTCGACAAGCCCGAGACCGAATACAGGATCTTTAATCTCGCTTAGCGAAGCCAATAATTGTTCTCTCGTCAGCACCTTGTCACCTCAGACGTTCTTCAATATGAGTTGTTGCCTGCTTTCTACTGGTAGTATACCACATTTTCATCGGCTACCCACCTTTTCCCCCGAATAGTAGCGCAGGATCCCTTGATAGATCGCAGTGGCCACTTTCTTTTGGTAAGCCGGATCGCTAAGCAGCTGTGCTTCAGTCGGATTAGACAGAAATCCCACTTCTACGAGAGCGCTAGGAATAGTCATCGCCTTCAATAAATAAATGTCTTTATCGGCTTGCTTAGCTGCCCGCTCTGTATTTTTGAGATTGCTTTTGATCTCCTCTTGGATCAGAGTAGCCAATGTCTGATTGCCGGTATGGGTCGGATAATAAAAGGTTTGCGCACCCGACCACTTGGCCGACGGAATGGCGTTCATATGCACACTTACCAGGATGTCCGCCTTCTGCCGAGCTACAAACTCCGCTCTCTTGAGCAGATCCTCGGTCTTCCGCTTACTGTATCCCTTGGTGGACGGGTCCGCCAAGTCCCGGTCATCCTCCCGTGTCATAATCACAAGCGCTCCCGCTTGCTGCAGGTAGTCTCTGACATATAAGCTGATCGCGAGATTGACATGCTTCTCCACCAATCCGTCCTTACTGCTGGCCCCTCCGTCCGGTCCGCCGTGCCCCGGGTCAAGGGCAATAACCTTCCCCGAGAGAGGCATCGTCCAGTAGGTCCATGTTCTAGTGGTAGGCAGCTCGTAGGTAAACATAAATACCACAAGCGCCACCAGCAGCGCCGACATGATGATCTTCAGCCAGCTGTGCATGGTGAGCCAAACCACGACCCTCTTCCTTCTTCCGAACATGAAAAATCCACCTCGCATCCACATAGACTCCTTATCATCTATATGGGACGAGGTGGCGCTTTATACCTTATGGTTATACCTGATACTCAGGCTCCTTCATGCCCTCGATCAGCACTTCCGCCACTTCCGGACGGGTAAACTGCGGCGGCGGGCACTGCCCGTCACGCAGCAGAGCGCGGACCTTCGTACCCGACAGGTGCATATGATCCGTAGCCGGGTGCGGGCATGTTTTGCTGGAAGCCATATTGCCGCACTTTGTGCAGAAGAAGCTGTGTTCGAAGAACAACGGCGTGATGCCCAGTTCTTCCGCAGTAAAGTTGCTAAAAATCTCCTGTGCTTCATACGTGCCGTAGTAGTCGCCTACACCGGCGTGGTCGCGGCCGACGATAAAATGCGAGCACCCATAGTTTTTGCGTACCATCGCATGAAAAATCGCCTCACGCGGCCCTGCATAGCGCATCGCTGCCGGGAAAACCCCAAGAAACACACGATCTGCAGGATAGTAGTTTTTAAGCAGGACCAAGTAGCTCTTCATCCGGACATCGGCGGAAATATCGTCAGATTTGGTTTCGCCGACCAGCGGATTCAGGAACAAGGCATCCACAATCTCCATTGCGCTTTTTTGAATGTATTCGTGAGCCCGGTGAACAGGATTGCGGGTTTGGAAGCCGACCACCGTTCTCCAGCCTTTTTCTGCAAAAATACGACGGGTTTCCGCAGGATCAAAGTAAAAATCCTCGAATTTCTCCGGCTTCGGCCGATTCAACACTTGGATTGGGCCGCCAATATACGTGGATGGCTTCGTGAACAGCTTCTGAACGCCGGGATGGGCCAACTCGTCGGTCTTAAACACCTGAACGGCTTCATGGTTCTGATCGACCTTATACACGCTTTCCACTTTAATGATGCCGTAAACTATTCCATCATGCTCGCCGACAAGAGCGACCTCCTGCCCAAGATCCAGTGCAGCGGCTTCTTCTTCCTGTACCCCCAGGGTAATCGGGATGCTCCAAACCGTGCCGTCGGCAAGACGCATGCGTTCAACGACCGAACGGTAATCCTCTTCCACCATAAACCCGCTTAGCGGCGAAAACGCGCCTACGCCGATCAAGTCCAAGTCTGAAATCGCCCATGTGTTAATACGGAGCTGGCGAAGACCGGCTGCGCGATTCAGCAGCTGCTCTCTTTCGCCTCCCTCTACCACGCGGTTAATCAATGTACCTCCATGAGGCTGTATCGGTGCACTCATCTTCTTATTCATCCTCCCAAGCTGGCTGTAGCCTTTTCCTTAATCTATTCGATCTTACTTGTGTAGTCCGCACTCCGTCTTCTCGAATCCAGCCCAACGTCCTGCACGCGGGTCTTCCCCTGCTGCTACCGGGCGTGTGCAATGCTCGCATCCGATACTCGGGAAGTTACGGTCATGCAGAGGGTTGTAGATGATATTATTAGCGCGGATATAGTTCCAGACGTCTTCCGACGTCCAGTCGGCAAGCGGATTGAACTTGACCAAGCCAAATTTCACATCGTACTCCACTTTCTTCGCATTGGCGCGTGTTGGCGCTTGATCGCGGCGAATACCTGTAATCCACGCATCGTAGTTGCTCAGAATATCCGTCAGCGGGTCCACCTTGCGGATGTTGCAGCACTGGGTCGGATTGGATTTCCAAAGCTCTTCGCCATGCGCGGCTGCCTGTTCCTCAAGCGTCAGCTTGGGAAGGACATGGACGAACTCCAAGCCATAGTGCTGCTGAAGACGGTCGCGTGTCTCATAGGTTTCTTGAAAATGTACGTTTGTGTCCAAGTAGAAAATGTCTGACTTAGGGCTTACCTTCTGGAGCATGTCGACAAGAACAACGTCTTCAGCCCCGAAACTACAGGCAAGCGTAATATTAGGGAATCTTTCTACCGCCCAGGCTAAAAGTTCCTGCGGGGTTTTGCTTTCAAATTCTTCAGCAGCTTGAGTTATCAATGCCTCTTTTTCGAATAAATTCATAATTTACGATGCCTCCCAAATTAATTTCCGAGTATTATCATAAGATTTATATCCATTGATAATAATTATAATTGATACGGACTTTTTGTCAATTTAAATTTATGAAGGTTGATTCCCTATTTTATTAGGTTTTGGCCTATCTGGTGATACATTTTAATAAAACTTAGGGAGACTAGGTTTCATACCGCAGAGATGAATCGAAAGAGGCCACCCCGTGCCTTGATCGGCTCCAGGGTGACCTGTAAAGTGGCATTTTATCTCCTATTTATACGATCTAAGCGTGGAACTTACCGATGACGATGCCGGTATCTACGAAACGATCGCCGGTGTAATGGCTATTTCATTCGAAGGAGCATCGGCTACGGGAGTCCCTCTCAGACTTACCCTATCGCCGTAGACGTCCTGCAAGACGGGGGCTTCAGATGCCGGTGCTTGCGGCGTTGCATAGACTTCATTGGAAGCTGCGCTGTCCCCCCCTGGATTCATTGCTTTGACCATGAAATAATAGGTCTGGCCGTTGGTCAATCCGGTAAATACATAGCTGTATACCGACTCGCTTACCGTATCAGCCTCGGCCCCATAGGTACCTGCCGCTGTACTTACAAACAGCTTATAGCCGGTAGCGTCGGTTACGGGACTCCAACGAATGGTAACCTTCGCGTCATCCGCCTCAGCTGGTTGCAGAGTCGGCGCTGCTGGAATAGCTTTTGCCGAATTGCTGACCGTCAATGTCAACGTCGGATCGGCGCCAACATTCATATCGAAAGTGAACTGGTGTACCCCATCGGTCAAAGCCGCTAAAAGCTCTTTCTTAAACGTGACAATGTTCCCTGTTATCTCATAATTCGTTGGTTCCATGCTTACCCCGTCAAGCAGGATGTCGTTAAGCATGTTGCCGTTCCAGCCGACGGTCACAGCCAGCCCCTCTTCCAATCCTGAAGACGTCTGGTCCGCGTTGTTGCTGAAGCTTGCGGTTGCCGGACTGATCGAGCTATCCGCAGGCTTGATCAGTTCCTCGGTCAGCGTAAGCTCCCGGAAGCTTATAATCTGACCGCTGCCATCTACCTCATATACGCCCACGTAGTTGTTCGTTATCGGGTCCACCCCAACCAAGTCCGTGCCGGACGTGTAAGGGTCAATCACTCCTTCTCCCACCGGCACTCCATCCCCTACTGCAGGCGGGACGATGCTGCTGGACGAAACCACGAGCACTAGATGGTTCCCAATACCTGGGGTTGCCGTCAATGCGGTCGTGCCCACTGCCGCGCCCGGCACTGCTGTAACCGGAAGATCCGCAGGCGCTAGCTTGGCTACCGAATTCATCTCCTCGATACTCAGTTGCGGAAGGCTGTCTTCTTGCTCGCCTTCACCGTCTTCATACTCGGTCGTGCTCGGGCTCTCCCCTGAAACATTCAAGGCTAGAGCAGCCCCCGACGTAAAAGTAAGCGGATTCATCTCATTCATCGCCGCACCCATCGGAAGCAAGTCAGCTTCGATCTGCATTGGTTGGCCGCCTGCGACCATCTGCCCTGCCCTTTGGCTCAAAACGCTAGCATCGGCGCTACTGCTTGTTACCCCCACCCTTCGGTCATCTTCATAGCGTAGACGGTCCAAGCGTACGAAACCTTTCGCATGTCCGGCCTCCTCCTCCGCTGCCAAGAGGCCACTCCCTCCCCCGTCCGCCTCTAGAATCATAGGGGCTGCTTCATCTGTTGCATACTCTTCGCTACCGTTTGCATAGCCGTCAAGATGATTAGTTAATCCGGTATATTGCCTAGTCCAGATTTCCCCGTCCTCTACAAAATGTTCTCCCCCGTAGACAAGGCTTTTTCCTGCGACTTCTGCGCCCTTATTGCGATCGCGTCCCTGATCTTCCATAAACGACGGGTCTGCGGATCTGGGAATCGCCGCTAGGATGAGTACCACAGCCAGCCCTATGGGGATCAATTGCCTATACATTGTCAGCCTCACTCACCTTCCTCTTATTCTCAGAACACAAAGATTAGCTCGTCATGGACGCCGCTTGCGGCTTTTTCCTTCAGTTAGCCGCTTCAGCCGAGATTTTCTCTTTTATATTGACTTAACCCGAGGAAGGGCCGAGCAATCAGGTAATGACAAAGTTTCATAAATAGAACAAGTTGAAAACAGGAAAAAGCCCTTGACCGATGAAGGCCAAGGGCTCGTATAACAGAGACTGCAGGATATTAACGTTTCGAGAATTGAGGAGCGCGACGAGCGGCTTTCAAGCCGTATTTCTTACGCTCTTTCATACGAGGGTCACGAGTCAGGAAGCCTGCTCTTTTCAGTGCGCCGCGATATTCCGGGTCTGCTTTCAGCAGAGCACGGGAAATACCGTGACGGATTGCGCCAGCTTGTCCGGAAATACCGCCGCCGTGCGCAAGAACCAGTACGTCGTACTTGGACAACGTTTCAGTCAGGTTCAAAGGTTGTTTGACGATCAGCTTCAAAGTCTCAAGACCGAAGTATTCGTCCAATTCGCGTTTATTGATCACGATACGGCCTTCACCCGGTACTAAACGTACACGTGCTACCGAGTGCTTACGACGGCCGGTGCCATAATATTGTACTTGTGCCACAAGACAGTCCTCCCTTTATTAACCGCGAAGTTCCCAAACTACAGGTTGTTGTGCTTGATGCGGATGTTCCGATCCGGCGTATACATTCAGCTTTGTTCTCAGACGATTGCCCAAACGGGTTTTTGGAAGCATCCCGTGGATTGCCGACTCCAAAACGCGCTCAGGCTTTGTGTTCAACAGCTCTTGAGCTGTTGTAACTTTCAAGCCGCCCGGATGCAGGGAGTGACGATAGTATTTTTTGTCTTGAAGTTTTTTACCGGTCAAGTGAATTTTCTCAGCGTTGATGACGATAACGAAGTCACCTGTATCAACATGAGGAGTAAATTCTGGTTTATGCTTGCCGCGCAGGATAGCAGCTGCTTCGCTCGCAAGACGGCCAAGCGTTTTATTGGTAGCATCGATGATGTACCATTTGCGTTCTACTTCATTTGGCTTAGCCATATATGTGGTACGCATGTAAATGTTCCTCCTAGATCTATCTTCATCCATGATCATTAATCAACAATCTAATGGTTTTCAGACCCGGGGCCGTGGGATAGCCAGTCAGAAACACCATTGATAATCTTACTACAAATCGCTGGTATTTTCAAGTAGTAAACGGTGCTTCGTCATAAAAAACTTCCCAGAGCATCAGGCCTTGAGCCATCGCCGTTGGACCGGCAGCTCCTCTGTCTCTAGCCTCCAGGATTCGCTTCATATCCGAAGCTTTCCGTTTGCCCTCCCCGACCTGTATAAGCGTCCCGACGATGATCCTCACCATGTTGTATAAAAAACCGTTGCCCGTCAAATAAATATGAATAACACTTGATCTCAAGTGCTCATCCTTCCATGCGTTCACCAGCCTGGCTTCGTAGATCGTGCGTACATGACTCACCGTCTTCGTACGAACCG
Organism: Paenibacillus puerhi; assembly: GCF_009846885.1. Lineage (GTDB taxonomy): Bacteria > Bacillota > Bacilli > Paenibacillales > NBRC-103111 > Paenibacillus_G > Paenibacillus_G puerhi. The sequence goes on along the minus strand of NZ_WUWM01000034.1, from coordinate 52,141 downwards.
AGCAGAACGAAGTAAAGTCATGTTCGCCTTCTACATAAGACAAAGCCTCACGCATCGCATCAAGGTCCAAAGCAGGAGGATGGTAGTATTCCATATGCCGGGTCATCGGATCGAAAACCCTGCCGCAGCGGATGGTATAGCGATAAGTCTTACGCTTGGCCCATCGCCGGGAATGAAATTCCAACGGCACCTCGCGTACGTCCCAGATACGAATGTCATGGGGAAGTCTGCCATTCAATGCCATGCACCAGCGGTTTACGGGGATTTGAGAGGCGGTATGGAAATGAAACACTTGTCCGCGCGCATGCACACCTGCATCGGTTCGTCCGGAGGCATGAATCTTCACTTCTTCCCCCGTTAACAGACGTATCGCTTGCTCCAACTGGTGCTGCACGGTGTTCAGACCGGGTTGAACCTGGAAGCCGTTGTAGCCGGCCCCATCATAGCTCACCGTTACACATAAATTTCTCACGGGCCCTGCCCTCCGAAAAACTCAACCTAACCCGTTTCCTAGATACAAAAAAAGGGTTTCATCAGAATCAGAAGATCCCGTCCACCCTTTCCCATCCTTATCTCTTAAGCGCGGTCTACGAGTTCCAGATAAACCATAGGCGCAGCATCACCGCGACGAGGGCCAAGCTTCAGGATACGCGTGTATCCGCCTTGACGCTCTGCGTAGCGAGGAGCTAGCTCAGAGAAAAGCTTTTGAATCGCATCTTGGTTTTCGTTTGCTTGTTCACGACGAACAAAAGAAGCTACTTGACGGCGAGCATGCAGATCTCCGCGCTTAGCCAGAGTAATCAGCTTCTCGGCGATCGAACGCAATTCTTTCGCTTTTGCTTCTGTCGTTTGAATGCGCTCATGTATGAACAAGTCGGTTACCAGGTCGCGGAACAGTGCCTTACGCGAGCTGGAATCACGATTTAACTTTTTGTATGCAGCCATGTGTGCAACCTCCTTCTGCTTGATGGTTGAACGTTCAGTCTGGCGCTAATCTTCCATCCGAAGTCCAAGACCAAGCTCTTCGAGCTTCTCTTGTACCTCTTCTAGGGATTTGCGGCCCAGGTTACGAACCTTCATCATATCTTCTTCCGTTTTCGTAATCAATTCCTGTACCGTATTGATGCCTGCACGCTTGAGACAGTTATAAGAACGTACGGAGAGATCGAGCTCTTCGATAGTCATCTCGAGCACTTTCTCCTTCTTGTCCTCTTCCTTCTCCACCATGATCTCCGCATCTTTGGCTTCGTCGGTCAGACCGACAAACAGCATCAGATGCTCGGTCAAGATTTTGGCGCCTAAGCTAACGGCCTCTTCAGGACGAATACTTCCATCGGACCATACCTCGAGCGTGAGCTTGTCATAGTTCGTGACTTGCCCGACGCGCGTATTCTCCACGCTGTAATTGACACGAGTAATAGGAGTGTAGATCGAATCGATCGGAATCACGCCGATCGGCTGATCCTCTCTTTTGTTTTTGTCTGCCGATACATAACCCCGACCGCGATTCGCATGAATTCTCATGTGAAGTCTGGAGTCGGAGGACAGCGTAGCAATGTGCAGATCCGGGTTTAAAATCTCCACATCGCTATCGCCGCGAATATCGCCAGCCACAACAGCCCCTTCACCTTCTGCATCGATCTCAAGCACTTTTTCTTCATCGGAATGAATTTTCAGCGAGAGACCTTTCAGGTTCAGGATGATTTCCGTAACATCTTCCATGACACCTGGAACCGTGGAGAACTCGTGCAGAACGCCGTCGATCTGGACGGATGTTACCGCCGCGCCCGGAAGGGAAGACAGTAAGATTCTGCGTAACGAGTTGCCGAGCGTAGTTCCGTAGCCTCTTTCCAAAGGCTCTACGACAAATTTGCCGTACGTGCCATCTTCGCTTAATGATACGGTTTCTATTTTCGGCTTTTCGATTTCGATCATTGTAAACCCTCCTTCAAACGTCGTTTCATTCTGGATAACGTAAGACGTATAAAACGCGTAGTATGCCTATCCAAATAGTATAGACACCATTTGGATATTTATACCACTGGGCTTAGCAATCCTGAACTAGACACGACGACGCTTTGGAGGACGGCAACCGTTATGAGGAATCGGAGTCACGTCTTTAATCAGGTTTACTTCCAAACCTGCTGCTTGCAAAGAACGGATAGCTGCCTCACGGCCTGCGCCCGGACCTTTAACCATAACTTCAACCACTTTCATGCCATGCTCCATTGCAGCTTTAGCTGCCGATTCTGCTGCCATTTGAGCGGCGAACGGCGTGCTCTTACGGGAACCTTTGAATCCAAGGTTACCTGCGCTTGCCCAGGAGATTGCATTACCGTGCGGATCCGTGATAGTAACAATCGTATTGTTGAACGTAGAACGGATATGAGCCACTCCGCTGTCAATATTTTTCCGGTCGCGACGTTTTGTACGAACGACTTTTTTTGGTTTAGCCATGTAACATTACCCTCCTTTACTATTTTTTCTTATTAGCTACCGTACGGCGAGGACCTTTGCGTGTACGAGCATTTGTCTTAGTACGTTGACCGCGAACAGGCAAGCCGCGGCGATGACGAACGCCACGATAGCATCCGATTTCGATCAGGCGCTTGATGTTCAGGGAAATTTCACGACGAAGGTCGCCTTCCACTTTCAGCGTCTTGTCGATTACTTCACGGATTTTGCTCACTTCGTCTTCTGTCAGATCGCGAACGCGAGTATCCGGGTTGATACCGGTTTGAGCTACGATTTTCGCAGAAGTCGTGTTGCCGATTCCGAAAATGTAAGTCAAAGCGATAATCACGCGCTTGTCACGCGGTAAGTCTACACCAGCAATACGTGCCATGAATGCAGCACCTCCTTAGCCTTGTTTTTGTTTGTGTTTCGGATTTTCGCAAATGACCATAACGTTACCTTTGCGGCGAATGACTTTGCATTTTTCGCAAATCGGTTTGACCGATGGTCTAACCTTCATGGTGGTTACCTCCTCCAAGCTTTCGTCAGAAAGCTGCTACGTAAGGAATATAGGGCTCCCTCGTGGAAGCTACTTCGTAAGTGTGTGCCTAGTTGTAAGACGTTCGATCTATTTAAAACGATAGGTTATACGGCCTCTGGTCAAATCATACGGCGAGAGTTCTACCGTCACTTTATCACCTGGCAATATCCGAATAAAGTGCATTCTGATTTTGCCGGATACATGAGCAAGTATCTGATGACCGTTCTCCAGCTCAACCTTGAACATTGCATTCGGAAGAGGTTCAATCACTGTACCTTCAACTTCAATTACATCTTCTTTGGCCACAGTCATTCTCCTTTCTCTTGCGCATCTTGCGTAAATTGGTTCGCTGCTTGCGTCAAAACATGCCTGAGCTTAGCATTGGTTACCCGTCCCGTTTCACGGATACTATCGGCCACTTCGGGGCTAATTGCCGGAAGAAGCTGGAGATGAAGCAGACTTTTTTTCTTGGGATCATCGAACTTCCGTTTGCTGCCGTCAGCGATCTGCACGTATCGTTGGTCTACGACGCCGATTATAACGGCAAGCTTCTCGGAATCCCGTCCTCTAATTACCCTCACGATTTGTCCGAGCTGCGGAACTTTCGTCGGTTCCATACGCAATTACGCTCCCGGCAGCGTCAGTATCTCGAAGCCGTCCTGCGTAATGGCGATGGTATGCTCGAAGTGTGCGCACAGTGTGCCATCCACCGTGACCACCGTCCAGTTATCTTGAAGCGTCCGGACGTATCGCTCACCCACGTTGACCATCGGTTCGATTGCAAGCACCATACCCGGGCGAAGACGCGGTCCATGACCGGCAATGCCATAGTTAGGTATTTGCGGCTCCTCGTGGAGCTCGGCCCCGATGCCATGTCCTACATATTCTCTGACAATCGAAAATCCTTCATTCTCGGCGCATCTTTGGATGGCATTGGATATCGTGTACAACCTAGCGTCCGGTTTCGCTTCCGCCAGACCGGCGAACAACGACCTCTCCGTAACCTCAAGCAGCTTGCTCGCCGTTTCGGTGATCGTGCCTACGCCATAAGTCCAAGCGGAATCCCCATGATATCCTTTGTATTGAGCTCCGATGTCGATGCTGATAATGTCACCTTCATTCAGCTTGCGCTGACCGGGGATCCCATGAACCAATTCATCATTGACCGAAGCGCAGATGCTTCCAGGAAAACCATTGTAGCCTTTAAAAGATGGAATTGCGCCCTGACTGCGAATAAAATCTTCAGCGATCTGATCGAGTTCTTTGGTTGTAATATCGGGCTGAATGGCCTTCTGCAGCACGCGGTGCGTTTCGGCAACGATGCGTCCGGCCTCGCGCATGTAGTCCAATTCAGCGGCAGATTTACAAATGATCATTCCGCTTGTCCTCGCAATAGTGAACTGATTTGTGCAGTAACCGTATCGATTTCTTGCTCACCGTTAACCTCGCGCAATATTCCCTTGTTCCGATAGTACTCCAGAAGAGGAGCGGTTTTATTGATATATTCGTCCAAACGAGTTCCGACCTTCTCTTCGTTATCGTCCGAGCGCTGATACAATTCACCTGAGCATTTGTCACAAACCTGATCAACTGCCGGAGGGTTAAATAAGACGTGATAGGTTGCACCGCAGGATTTGCAAATCCGACGGCCAGTCAGACGGGCAAGAAGCAAATTACGATCTACACTCAAGTTAACGACATGATCGATTTTCCGATTCAGAGCCGTCGCAATTTCATCCAATGCTTCAGCCTGGGAGATCGTTCTTGGGAAGCCGTCCAACAAAAACCCTTTCGAGCAATCGTCTTGCGACAAGCGGTCGCGTACGATGCCGATCGTAATTTCATCCGGAACAAGCAGCCCCTGATCCACAAACTTCTTCGCTTCGACGCCAAGAGGTGTCTCTTGCTTCATCGCAAGCCGAAATGCATCACCGGTGGAGATATGCGGAATTTGGAATTCATCAATGATCCGTTCCGCTTGCGTACCTTTACCTGCACCAGGAGGTCCCATAAAGATAATATTCACCGTGACTTCCTCCCTCACTTGCATCATCCGATGCTAACAGCACAATAGGTGCCGATAGTTCTCACGAAAACCGCAGAAGGCGGGCCCCGTCAACCTCAACGCCGATGATGCCGAAGGTCGGTCGTCACAGGCGCCGGGCGAGCGTACTATCAGAACCTATATGCTATTTATTAATGAAGCCCTTGTAATGGCGTTTGATCAATTGGCTTTCGATGGTTTTCATCGTTTCCAAACCTACACCGATTACGATGAGTAAGGAAGTGCCGCCGATTTGCACGGATTGCGGCAACCCGGCCAGAGCAGCGAAAATCATCGGGACAATAGATACGGCAGCCAAGAACAGCGCGCCGGAAAGGGTGATCCGAGTCATCACGCGGGTCAAGTATACTTCGGTGTTCTTCCCTGGTCGGATGCCCGGGATATATCCGCCGTTCTTCTTCATCTGCTCAGCCATTTGCACAGGGTTAATCTGTACGAATGTGTAGAAGTACGTAAATCCGATGATCAGAAGTACATACAGCACCATGCCAAGCGGATGCGTGTAGCTCAGATTCGTGATGATCCATTCGGCTACCGGATTCCCACGCCAGAAGCTGGCAACGGTCGGCGGAAACACGAGTAAGGACAGTGCGAAAATAACTGGGATAACGCCCGCAGCGTTCACTTTAAGCGGAATGTGCGTAGACTGACCGCCGAACATTTTGCGACCGACCACCCGTTTCGCGTACTGAACCGGAATCTTACGAATGCCCTGCTGGACGAATATGACACCAACGATCAAGGCGACTACAACAGCAGCGATAATCAGCACCTTAAGGATGTTGAGGAAAACCGCGCCGCCAGCATCGACAAATTGAGTTTGATAAATTTGGCTGATGCCTGTCGGAATCGCAGCGACAATACCCGCGAAGATGATAATGGAAATACCATTTCCAATGCCATTCTCGGTGATTTGTTCCCCTAACCACATCAGAAATGCTGTACCAGCTGTAAGTACGATCGCAATTAAAGCATACGTCGTAAAGCTCGGATTGATTACCAATCCACTAACCATCCGGTTAAAACCGATCGCAAAGCTGAAAGCCTGGATAAGTCCTAGCACGATAGTACCGTAACGGGTAACTTGACTTAGCTTTTTGCGGCCCACTTCTCCTTCTTTAGCCCACTGAGTGAATGTCGGAATGACATCCATCGACAGGAGCTGAACGATAATCGACGCCGTAATATACGGAGTAATCGTCATCGCGAAGATGGAGAACTGGAACAACGCACCCCCGGAGAAGGTATTCAGCAAGGCGAAAACTCCGCTGGTAGCTTGGTCCTGCATTTTAAGCAGCTCTGTGTTGATGTTAGGTACCGGAATAAAAGCACCAATTCTGTAGACGATCAGCACCAGAAGGGTGAACAGGATCCGTTTCCTCAAATCGTCTACTTTCATAATATTGGATATGGTACGGAACATTAAATCACCTCGGTTTTACCGCCGGCAGCTGTAATTTTCTCTACCGCAGATTGGGAGAATTTACTCGCCTTTACATTAAGTTGAACCGTGATTTCACCGTTACCGAGGATCTTGATGCCGCTAAGCGGGTTCTTAACGATACCGGATTCCAGCAAAACTTCTGGAGTCACTTCCGTGCCAGCTTCGAACTTGTTCAAGTCCGACAGATTGACGATGGCGTACTCTTTGCGGAACTGGTTGTTAAATCCACGCTTCGGCAAGCGACGATACAACGGGTTTTGACCGCCTTCAAATCCTGGACGAACACCGCCGCCGGAACGAGAGTTCTGACCTTTGTGACCGCGAGTCGAAGTTTTGCCCATGCCGCTACCAACACCACGGCCCACACGCTTGCGCGATTGACGCGAACCAGGGGCAGAAGTAAGTTCATGCAATTTCATCGTTTGCACCTCCTCTAGCTTTATGTTAAGTCATTACGCTTCGATTTCTTTAACTTCCACCAAGTGGCTCACTTGATTGACCATACCGCGGATAGCAGCATTGTCAGCTTGCGAGACCGTTTGATGAAGCTTGCGAAGTCCGAGAGCGGTAACCGTGCGACGTTGCGTCTCAGGTCTGCCGATCAGGCTGCGCTTGAGGGTAATTTGCAATTGCTTAGCCATGGTATCCCTCCTAACCTAAAAGTTCTTCTACGGTTTTACCGCGAAGCTTAGCAACATCTTCCGCACGCTTCAGGCGTTGTAAGCCTTCCAGGGTAGCGTTAACCATGTTCATCGAGTTCGAGGAACCCAGAGATTTCGTCAGGATATCGCCAACGCCGGCAAGCTCCAGTACTGCACGAACCGGACCGCCTGCGATAACTCCTGTACCTGCAGATGCAGGCTTCAGCAGCACTCTGCCCGCGCCGAAGTGTCCGATTACCAAGTGAGGAATCGTAGTTCCGACGATTGGGACTTGAATCAGGTTTTTCTTCGCATCTTCAATACCTTTGCGGATTGCATCAGGTACCTCGGAAGCTTTACCGATTCCAGCGCCTACCCAGCCTTTGCCATCGCCTACAACAACGAGGGCGCTGAAGCTGAAACGACGTCCGCCCTTTACAACTTTAGCAACGCGGTTGATTTGAACGACTTTTTCAGTCAATTCCAATGTGTTTGGATCGATACGCAAGTTCATACCTCCTTATGTGTAGATTTGTTTTAGAAATCAAGACCTGCTTCGCGAGCAGCATCAGCCAATGCTTTTACACGACCATGGTACAGGTATCCGCCGCGGTCGAACACAACCTTCTCTACGCCTGCTTTCTTCGCACGTTCTGCGATCAAAGCGCCGACTTTCGTAGCAGCTTCAGCGTTGCCGCCGTTACCGACTGTTTCTTTCAGCTCTTTATCTTGCGTGGAAGCGGAAGCGATGGTTACGCCTTTGACGTCGTCGATCAGTTGTGCATACATATGTTTGGAAGAACGGAAAATGTTGAGACGCGGACGCTCAGCCGTTCCTTGAATTTTCTTACGAACGCGAAGATGTCTTTTCAAGCGCGCCTTGTTTTTATCGACTTTAGTAATCATTCGAGTCTTCACTCCTTTCGGTATCGTTGGCGAAGCAAGTCAGCCGCATTAGCTAAGCTGCCTTACTTCTTCTTACCGGCCTTACCTTCTTTACGAAGAATCCGTTCGCCTTCGTACTTGATACCTTTGCCTTTATAAGGCTCAGGCTCGCGTACAGAGCGGATTTTGGCAGCATATGCGCCTACCAGCTCTTTGTCGATACCTTTAACCGTGATCTTCGTGTTCGAAGGAACTTCGAATTCGATGCCGCTTGCCGGTTCGATCTCAACTGGATGCGAGTAACCAACGTTCAATACCAGCTTGTTGCCGGATTTGTTCGCACGGTAACCTACGCCGACCAGTTCAAGGTTTTTTGCAAAACCGTCAGTTACTCCGCTCACCATGTTTTGAACGACGCTGCGCGTCGTGCCATGCAGGGAACGATGCAATTTATTGTCAGAAGGACGCTCTACGTTAATGATGCTTTCTTCGACGCTGACCTTCATGTCTTTGTGAAGCTCGCGGCTCAATGTGCCTTTAGGGCCTTTAACCGTAATTACTGCGTTGTCTAAAGTCACGTTAACTCCGCTAGGAATCGTGATTGGTTTGCGACCAATACGGGACATGTTGTGCACCTCCGTTCTTTAAAAATGGAAATTACCAAACGTAGCAGATAACCTCTCCGCCAGCTTTGGATTGACGAGCTTCTTTATCGGTCATTACACCTTTAGAAGTCGAGAGAATTGCGATACCCAGCCCGCCGAGTACGCGTGGTACCTCTTGGCTTTTCGCATAAACGCGAAGACCTGGCTTGCTGATTCTTTTAAGACCTGTGATTACGCGCTCGTTATTGGAGCCGTATTTCAGGAACAAGCGGATGATGCCTTGCTTGCTGTCTTCGATATATTCAGCGTCACGGATGAAGCCTTCCTTCTTGAGGATCTCGGCGATTTCACGCTTGATCTTCGAAGCCGGAATTTCAACAGTCTCATGACGAACGACATTAGCGTTGCGAATGCGTGTAAGCATATCTGCAATTGGATCGGACATAACCATGTGTTGTAAACCTCCTTCCCGAAACTATGAGTTTTACCAGCTTGCTTTCTTCACGCCAGGGATCTGGCCCTTGTATGCCAATTCGCGGAAGCAAATTCTGCAAATTTTAAATTTACGCAATACCGAATGGGGACGTCCGCAGCGCTCGCAGCGCGTGTAGGCCTGCACCTTGAATTTCGGAGGACGCTGCTGCTTAATCTTCATCGAAGTTTTTGCCACTTTCGTTTACACCTCCATAGGTTTCTTTGGAAACCCGTATCGTAAGCTTATTATTTCGTGAACGGCATGCCGAGCTGCGTCAGCAATTCGCGGGATTCTTCGTCTGTTTTCGCCGTCGTGACGATTACGATATCCATACCGCGGACTTTGTCCACTTTATCGTATTCGACCTCTGGGAAGATCAGTTGTTCTTTCAAACCAAGCGTGTAGTTGCCGCGGCCATCAAATGCTTTTGTCGATACGCCACGGAAGTCACGTACGCGCGGAAGCGCAACGTTGAACAGCTTGTCGAGGAAGTGATACATACGCTCGCCGCGCAGCGTTACCTTCACGCCGATTGGCATATTTTCACGCAGTTTAAACCCTGCGATCGATTTTTTAGCACGAGTGATAACCGGCTTTTGACCAGAGATCAACTGCAGGTCGGAGACGGCGGTATCAAGGATCTTGGAGTTGGAAACTGCTTCGCCAACACCCATGTTGATAACTACTTTCTCGATTTTCGGAACTTGCATAACCGTAGTGTAGTTAAACTTTTGAATCAACGCTGGCGTTACTTCGTTCAGGAAACGATCTTTCATTCTTGCTGCCATAAGACTCGTTTACCTCCTTTCTTCACCTTTACTATTAATCGATAACCTCGCCGGATTTTTTCGCGACGCGGACTTTTTTGCCGTTATCCAATACTTTGTAGCCGATACGCGTCGGTTGACCGCTCTTCGGATCTACGAGCATCACGTTGGAGACATGAATAGAAGCCTCTTGCGTAAGGATGCCGCCTTGCGGGTTAGCCTGGGATGGCTTCGCATGCTTCTTGATCATGTTCACGCCTTCGACCAGCACACGGTTTTGACGAGGGTAAGCTGCGAGTACGCGGCCCTTCTTGCCTTTGTCTTTTCCCGTGATCACGATAACCGTGTCTTCTTTTTTCACGTGCAATTTATTGTTGTGGGACTCCAGTTTCTTCGGTTGTTTTGGCATTGTGGTATTACACCTCCTACAGGTTTTCGCGACTGAAAACCGCTTCGTAAGTCATGCTTGGTACTTCATAGGGAAGGAGCTTAGATAACTTCAGGTGCCAGAGATACGATTTTCATGAAATCTCTATCACGAAGCTCACGAGCTACCGGTCCAAAGATACGAGTGCCGCGCGGGCTCTTGTCTTCCTTAACGATAACAGCTGCGTTCTCGTCAAATGTAATGTAGGATCCGTCCTTACGACGAGCGCCACGTCTCGTGCGTACCACTACTGCTTTGACAACATCGCCCTTCTTGACAACGCCACCAGGTGTTGCTTCTTTCACCGAGCAGATGATCAGATCACCAATGTTAGCCGAACGACGTCCAGTACCACCCAACACTCGGATACACATCAGCGACTTCGCACCAGAGTTGTCAGCTACTTTCAAACGAGTAAATGGTTGAATCATTGTGTAGTTCCTCCTTCCGGTATTGATGCTAGGTGCTTATATTAAACAATAACCGCTTTTTCAACCACTTTTACCAATCTCCAACGTTTGTCCTTGGAGAGTGGACGTGTTTCCATGATTTCAACAACGTCGCCGATTTTAGCTTCGTTATTTTCGTCATGAGCTTTGAATTTCTTCGTATATTTAATCCGCTTGTGGTACAAGTCGTGTTTCTTGTAAGTCTCAACCGCAACAACGATGGTTTTTTCCATCTTGTCGCTTACGACTCTGCCCAATTGCGTTTTACGCTCGTTGCGTTCAGCCATTGCGAGATCCTCCTCTCTCTTTCATTAACTAGTGATTCCCAATTCTCTTTCACGCAAAACAGTCTTTGCCCGAGCAATCTCTTTGCGTACTTTTTGAATCTGTACGGGATTATCCAGTTGACCTGTAGCCAGTTGAAAACGGAGGTTAAAGAGTTGCTCTTTAAATCCGGCAATCTTTTGTTCGATCTCAGCAGTGGTTAAGTTGCGAAATTCACTAGCTTTCATTTGCTTCACCACCCAGTTCTTCTCTTTTCACAAACTTCGTCTTGATCGGGAGCTTGTGAGCGGCGAGACGCATAGCTTCACGGGCGATTTCTTCGCTTACGCCGGCCAGTTCGAACAGAACCTTACCCGGTTTTACGACAGCAACCCATTTTTCTACGTTACCTTTACCGCTACCCATCCGGACTTCAAGCGGCTTTTGGGTAATCGGCTTGGAAGGGAAAATCTTGATCCAAACTTTACCGCCCCGCTTAATATAACGAGTCATCGCGATACGAGCAGCTTCGATTTGACGGTTGGTTACCCAAGCCGGCTCCATCGCTTGCAGGCCGTATTCGCCGAAATGTACTTCCTGACCGCCTTTAGCTTTACCGCGCATGCTGCCGCGGTGCTCTTTACGGTGTTTTACACGTTTAGGAACTAACATGATTAGTTGCCTCCTTCCGCAGCAGCCTTTTTCTTAGCCGGAGGAAGAACTTCGCCGCGATAGATCCATACTTTTACGCCGATCCGTCCGTATGTGGTATGAGCCTCAGCCGTACCGTAGTCGATATCCGCACGCAATGTATGAAGAGGTACTGTACCCTCGCTATAGCCTTCCTGTCTTGCAATTTCCGCTCCACCCAGACGACCGCTAACCGAAGTTTTGATTCCTTTAGCGCCGGATCTCATCGATCTTTGGATAGCTTGTTTCAGAGCACGACGGAACGAAACGCGACGCTCCAGCTGTTGTGCAATGCTTTCTGCTACCAGGATCGCATCCATATCGGGTGTTTTAATCTCAGTGATATTGATGTGAACTTTTTTGCCGTTAGTCAGCTTTGTCAGGTAAGCGCGGATTACTTCAACTTCCGAACCGCCTTTACCGATAACCATACCTGGCTTGGCTGTATGAATTGTAACGTTCACGCGGTTAGCCGCACGCTCGATCTCGATGCGGGAAACTGCGGATTCTTTCAATTTCTGTTTCAAGTACTCACGAATTTTTACGTCTTCCATCAACAGATCGCCGAAATCTTTGCCGGCATACCATTTGGACTCCCAATCGCGAATAATACCTATGCGAAGTCCCACCGGGTTTACTTTTTGACCCACACGTTGTCCCTCCTTATTTCTCAGATACCACTACAGTGATGTGGCTGGTACGTTTATTGATGCGGCTCGCACGACCCATAGCGCGAGGACGGAATCTTTTCAAGGTTGGTCCTTGATCAACGAACACTTGCGAAATGACCAGACTGTTAGGGTCTAGGGAGTTGTTATGCTCCGCATTCGCAATCGCCGATTTGAGCAGCTTCTCGATAATCGGGGATGCCGCTTTAGGCGTATGGTTCAGGATTGCAATAGCTTCGCCCACTTGCTTGCCGCGGATCAAGTCGACCACGAGCTGAGCTTTACGGGGAGCGATGCGTACGTATCTTGCAATAGCTTTTGCTTGTTGCATGGTTGTACCTCCTCTCGTTCACGAACTGAATCTATATTCAACGATTTATCTTAGCGCTTGCCCGTTTTTCTATCGTCGTCATGACCTTTGTAAGTACGGGTTGGTGCAAACTCGCCAAGCTTATGTCCTACCATATCTTCCGTTACGTAAACCGGTACATGCTTTCTGCCATCATAAACAGCGAACGTGTGACCGATGAATTGCGGGAAAATCGTAGAGCGGCGGGACCAAGTTTTGATCACTTGCTTTTTCGAGGAAGCGTCTACCTCTGCAACCTTTTTAAGCAGATAGCCATCGATAAACGGTCCTTTTTTCAAACTGCGACCCATATATTGTTCCTCCCTTCTTTAAGCAACGCATCTATCCAAACAAATCTTACTTCGTGCGGCGACGAACGATGTATTGGTTGGAAGCTTTGTTTTTCTTCCGAGTTTTGTAACCAAGCGTCGGTTTGCCCCATGGGGACATTGGAGATTTGCGACCGATCGGGGAGCGACCTTCACCACCACCGTGAGGGTGATCGTTAGGGTTCATGACGGAACCGCGAACTTCCGGTCTTTGTCCGAGCCAGCGGGAACGACCGGCTTTACCGATTTTGATGAGCTCATAATCCTCGTTACCTACGGAACCGATGGTAGCGCGGCAAACCTTAAGGATTTTCCTCATCTCGCCAGAGGACAGACGAACCGTTACATAACGCTCTTCTTTACCGAGCAATTGCGCTTCTGTACCAGCTGCGCGAACCAATTGACCGCCTTTGCCAGGCTTCAATTCGATGTTGTGGATAACTGTACCAACCGGGATATTCTCCATTGGAAGAGCATTACCGATTTTGATATCAGCCTCAGGGCCGGATACGACTTGATCGCCCACTTTCAAGCCTTGAGGAGCGATGATATAGCGTTTCTCGCCATCCACGTAGTTGATCAAAGCGATGTTAGCTGTACGGTTTGGATCGTATTCGATCGTAGCAACGCGTCCAGGTATTCCATCTTTGTTACGTTTGAAGTCGATGATCCGGTATTTACGCTTATGTCCGCCGCCTTGGTGACGAACCGTAATTTTACCTTGGTTGTTACGTCCTGCTTTTTTGAACAATGGAGCCAAAAGCGATTTTTCCGGTGTGGATGTCGTGATCTCTTCGAAAGTCGAAACGGACATCGCACGTCTCGCCGGGGACGATGGTTTATACTTTTTAATTGGCACGTGGTTTCCCTCCTTACTTTAGAAGTTTCTTAGACGGACTCAAAGAATTCAAGCTCTTTGCTATCAGCCGAAAGAGTTACAATTGCTTTCTTCCACTCGGATGTATAACCGGAGTAACGGCCGTAACGCTTTGGCTTTGCCGGCATTCTAAGTGTGTTCACGTTCGTTACTTTCACTTTGAAAATTTGTTCGATCGCTTGCTTGATTTCCGTTTTGTTTGTACGGATGTCAACCTCGAACACATATTTTTTATCGGCCATCATTTCACTGGTACGTTCAGTAATGATCGGGCGCTTAACAATATCGCGAGGGTTCTTCATTACGCAAACACCTCCTCTACCTTTTGCACCGCGTCCTTCGTAATGATCAGCTTGTCATACGACAATACGTCCAGCACGTTGATTCCTTCAGCGATAACAAACTTTACGCCAGGAATGTTGCGGGCCGACAATGCTACGTTTTCTTCGTAGCCAGCTGTCACTACCAAGGCCTTACGATCGACTTTCAGGTTGTTCAGGATAGCTGCGAATTCCTTCGTTTTAGGAGCGGAAAGCTGCAGTTGATCCAGAACAATAATTTCGCTAGTCTTCACCTTGGAAGACAACGCGGATTTAATCGCCAAGCGACGAACTTTCTTAGGCAGTTTGAACGAGTAGCTGCGAGGAGTTGGTCCGAAAACCACACCGCCGCCTTTCCATTGAGGAGAGCGGATACTACCTTGACGAGCACGTCCTGTACCTTTTTGTTTCCAAGGCTTACGGCCACCGCCGCGTACTTCGGAACGACCTTTCGTTTTGTGCGTACCCGCACGAAGCGAAGCGCGTTGCAAAAGAACAGCTTGATTCAGTGCATGTGCATGGGGCTCGATACCGAATACGTTCTCGGACAATTCGACTTCGCCCACCTGCGAACCGCTGACATTATATACTGCTACTGTTGGCATTTGTTATCCTCCTTTCCTGCTTGCTTACTTCTTCACCGTAGCTTTGACGGTAACATAGCTATTTTTAGGACCCGGAATGGAACCTTTAATCAGAAGCACGTTGCGTTCAACATCAACCTTAACCACTTCAAGCTTTTGAATCGTTACCGTTTCTTTACCCATGTGTCCTGGCAGCTTTTTGCCTTTCGGTACACGGTTAGCTTGGATGGAGCCCATCGAACCTGGACCGCGGTGATAACGGGAACCGTGAGTCATAGGGCCTCTGGATTGGTTATGTCTCTTAATAACGCCTTGGAATCCTTTACCTTTGGAAACACCCGTTACATCAACGAATTCGCCTTCGGAGAACAGATCTGCTTTGATTTCCTGGCCAACTTCGTAACCAGCCATATCAACGCCGCGAATCTCCTTAATGTAGCGCTTAGGCGTAGCTCCTGCCTTCTTAGCATGGCCGAGCTCCGGTTTAGTGGCTCTTTGTTCTTTCTTGTCTTCAAAACCGATTTGGATGGCTTCGTAACCATCGTTATCCGCATCTTTCTTCTGCAGAACCGTGTTAGGACCTGCTTGGATTACGGTAACTGGAACAACCAATCCTTCGGGAGTAAACACTTGAGTCATCCCAAGTTTTTTTCCTAAGATACCTTTAGTCATCGTTGACACCTCTTTTCCTCTGTTGCTTGTTTGTATTTATCCGCTAACGCTTATATTACAGTTTGATTTCGATGTCCACACCGGACGGCAGATCCAGACGCATCAGCGCATCAACCGTTTGCGGCGTTGGATTCACGATATCGATCAAACGCTTATGTGTGCGCATTTCGAATTGCTCACGCGAATCTTTGTACTTATGCACAGCGCGAAGAATCGTGATGATTTGCTTCTCGGTTGGAAGCGGAATCGGACCAGACACTCCTGCACCGGAACGTTTGGCTGTATCCACGATTTTTTCTGCGGATTGATCCAAAATTCTGTGATCATAAGCCTTCAAACGAATACGAATCTTTTGCTTTGCCATTGTATTCCCTCCTTCTATCGCCCAATTTAGTATCGGACATACTCCGTGAAAATCTCCTGACTCGCCATCCCTATGGCAAAGGGGCCGGGTGTGTCAGCAACCTCTCACATCATCGCAACGTCACAGACCAACGTTCACTATTATATTAAATCCAGATACAAATTGCAAGCAAATTTGCAGTAAATTTAAAAGTTTTTTTCACTGCCAAAAAACCCTTCATCCCGAGGGATGAAGGGTCTCGCAAATCTATTACTTTTGGATCGATGCAACCGCACCGGCACCAACCGTACGTCCGCCTTCGCGGATAGCGAAGCGAGTACCTTCTTCGATAGCGATTGGGGAGATCAGCTCAACCGTTACCGCGATGTTGTCGCCTGGCATTACCATTTCAGTACCTTCTGGCAGGTTGATGATACCTGTTACGTCAGTTGTACGGAAGTAGAACTGTGGACGGTAGCCTGTGAAGAAAGGCTTGTGACGGCCACCCTCTTCTTTAGTCAGAACGTAGATTTGAGCTGTGAAGTTTGTGTGCGCCTTAACCGAACCCGGTTTCGCGATAACTTGACCACGCTCGATGTCTTTACGCTCTACGCCGCGAAGCAATGCGCCGATGTTGTCGCCCGCTTGTGCGGAATCCAGCAATTTACGGAACATTTCAACGCCTGTGCAAACGCTCTTGCGGGATTCTTCTTGCAAGCCGATGATTTCAACTTCGTCGCCGACTTTAACCACACCGCGCTCTACACGACCTGTAGCAACGGTACCACGACCAGTGATCGTGAACACGTCCTCTACCGGCATCAGGAATGGCTTGTCTGTATCACGTTGCGGGTTAGGGATGTAGGAATCGATGTGCTCGAACAGCTCAACGATTTTGTCAGCCCAAGGACCTTCTGGGTTTTGAAGTGCTTCACGAGCGGAACCACGGATGATCGGAGTGTCATCGCCTGGGAATTCATACTCGCTCAGCAGGTCGCGAACTTCCATTTCAACCAGTTCCAGAAGCTCTTCGTCTTCAACCATATCACATTTGTTCAGGAAAACAACGATGTATGGAACGCCTACTTGGCGGGAGAGAAGGATGTGCTCGCGAGTTTGCGGCATTGGGCCGTCAGCTGCGGATACAACCAGGATCGCTCCGTCCATTTGAGCCGCGCCAGTGATCATGTTTTTAACATAGTCGGCGTGACCTGGGCAGTCAACGTGAGCATAGTGGCGGTTAGCTGTTTCGTATTCCACGTGGGAAGTGGAAATTGTGATACCGCGCTCGCGCTCTTCTGGAGCTTTGTCGATTTGATCGTAAGCGAACGCAACGCCGCTGCCGAATCTTTTGTTCAATACAGTAGTGATAGCTGCTGTCAGAGTGGTTTTACCATGGTCAACGTGACCGATTGTTCCGACGTTAACGTGCGGCTTATTGCGTTCAAATTTCGCTTTTCCCATGAGTGGATTGCCTCCTCAGATAATGGATTTTATATTAGGCACCTTTGTGTTTTGCGACGATTTCTTCCGCAATCGACTTAGGTACTTCTTCATAGTGCGAGATTTCCATCGAGTATACGCCGCGACCTTGGGTACGCGAACGCAGAGTCGTGGAGTAACCAAACATTTCAGACAAAGGCACCTTAGCACGAATGATTTGCGCGCCGAAGCGTGCGTCCATACCTTCGATGCGTCCGCGGCGGGAGTTCAGGTCGCCCATTACGTCGCCCATGTACTCTTCCGGAACGGTTACTTCGACTTTCATGATTGGCTCAAGCAATATCGGTTTACACTTGTCGGCTGCTGCCTTGAGTGCCATGGAGCCTGCGATCTTAAACGCCATTTCACTGGAGTCAACATCGTGGTAGGATCCGTCAACAACGGTTGCTTTGATATCCACAAGCGGGAAGCCTGCGTATACGCCGTTTTTCATGGACTCTTCAATACCCGCTTGGATCGGTGCTACGAATTCCTTAGGAATCGAGCCGCCGACGATTTTGCTTTCAAACTGGAAGCCAGTTCCTGCCTCAAGCGGTTCGAACTCCACCCAACAATGGCCGTACTGGCCGCGGCCGCCGGATTGGCGAACAAACTTGCCTTCGACTCTAGCAGCTTGCTTGAAGGTTTCGCGGTAAGCAACCTGCGGTTTACCCACGTTGGTTTCTACCTTGAACTCACGCTGCATGCGGTCTACGATGATTTCCAGATGGAGCTCGCCCATACCGGCAATAATCGTTTGGCCTGTTTCTTCATCCGTATGTGCACGGAAAGTTGGATCTTCTTCGGAAAGCTTGGACAAAGCAATACCCATCTTATCTTGGTCGGCTTTCGTCTTAGGCTCAACAGCAAGCTGGATAACCGGATCCGGGAAATTCATGGATTCCAGAATAACCGGATTCTTCTCATCAGACAGCGTATCGCCGGTAACGGTATCCTTCAAGCCTACGGCAGCCGCGATATCACCGGAGTAAACTTCGCTGATCTCTTGACGGCTGTTCGCATGCATCTGAAGAATACGACCAATGCGCTCACGTTTGCCTTTCGTAGCATTCAGCACGTACGAACCAGCGCTCAATACACCGGAGTATACGCGGAAGAATGTCAGACGGCCAACAAACGGGTCTGTCATGATTTTGAAAGCAAGCGCCGAGAACGGCTGATCGTCCGCAGATTTACGAACAACTTCCGTACCGTCTTCGAGGGTACCTTTAATATCCGGTACATCGATTGGGGATGGGAGGTAGTCAATAACTGCGTCGAGCATTTGTTGAACGCCTTTGTTACGGTAGGACGAACCGCAGATAACCGGGAAGATGCTTACGGAACAAACGCCTTTGCGCAGTCCTGCTTTGATCTCCTCGATGGTCAGCTCTTCGCCTTCCAGATACTTCTCCATCAGTGCTTCGTCGAGTTCAGCAACCTTCTCAACAAGCTCAAGGCGAAGCGCTTCTACCTGGTCTTTCAGATCGTCCGGCACAGGACCTTCGATCGGGTCTTTGCCAAGATCGTCTTTATAGACATAGGATTTACGCTCAACCAGATCAACTACGCCGACAAATTCATTCTCTGCACCAATCGGCAGTTGGATAGCAACTGCGTTAGCGCCGAGTTTGGCACGCATCGATTCGATAACTTGCAAGAAGTCAGCGCCGATGATATCCATTTTGTTTACGTAGGCAATCCGAGGAACGCCATAACGGTCCGCTTGTCTCCAAACGGTTTCCGATTGTGGCTCAACGCCTTCTTTGGCACTGAACACACCTACTGCTCCGTCCAATACGCGGAGGGAACGTTCAACCTCTACTGTGAAGTCAACGTGTCCCGGGGTATCGATGATATTGATGCGGTGGTTTTTCCACTGAGCGGTAGTTGCGGCGGATGTAATCGTGATTCCGCGCTCCTGCTCTTGCTCCATCCAGTCCATCGTTGCCCCACCTTCATGGGTTTCACCGATTTTGTGTACACGGCCTGTATAGAACAAGATACGCTCCGTAGTGGTTGTCTTACCCGCATCAATATGCGCCATGATCCCGATGTTACGCGTATCTTTCAAGGAGAACTGTCTAGCCATCAGGTTTTCTCCTTCCTAAACTCGTGGATTATAATTCTACCAGCGATAGTGAGCGAACGCTTTGTTGGCTTCAGCCATTTTGTGCGTATCTTCACGTTTTTTGACAGAAGCACCAGTGTTGTTGGCTGCATCCATAATTTCAGCTGCCAATCTTTCTTCCATCGTCTTCTCACCGCGAAGACGGGAATAGTTTACGAGCCAGCGAAGTCCCAGCGTCGAACGGCGTTCTGGACGAACTTCGATCGGCACCTGGTAGTTCGCGCCCCCCACACGGCGAGCTTTGACTTCGAGCACAGGCATGATGTTCTTGATGGCTTGTTCGAAAACTTCCATCGGCTCTTTGCCTGTACGCTCTTGAATCAGACCGAAGGCATTATACAGAATAGATTGTGCTACTCCTCTTTTACCGTCGATCATGATACGGTTGATCAGACGAGTAACCAACTTGCTGTTGTATACCGGATCTGGCAATACGTCTCTGCGAGTAACTGGACCTTTACGAGGCATAGTTATCCCCCTTTCTCAAAAACTCATTCGATTTTGTCAAGCTGCTTGCCTTATTACTTCTTCACTTTTGGGCGTTTTGCGCCGTACTTGGAACGAGCTTGCTTACGGTTGTTCACGCCTGCAGTATCGAGCGCGCCGCGAACGATGTGATAACGAACCCCTGGAAGGTCCTTAATACGACCGCCGCGAATCAGAACGACGCTGTGCTCTTGCAGGTTGTGTCCGATACCCGGAATATAAGCTGTTACCTCAACACGGTTAGTCAAACGAACACGCGCATACTTACGAAGAGCGGAGTTCGGTTTCTTTGGCGTCATGGTACCTACACGCGTGCAAACGCCGCGTTTTTGAGGGGAGCTGATTTCCGTCGACTCTCTTTTCAAAGCGTTGAAGCCTCTTTGAAGAGCCGGGGATTTGGATTTTACAACTTTAGCTTGGCGTCCTTTACGGACGAGCTGGTTAATTGTTGGCATAGTGGCCACCTCCTTCATCAAAATGACTTGCATTTTTCAAGCCCACAGATCCAGGCGAATCATAAATGAACAAAGGAAACGTCTTTGCCCGGGACTTTAAGCAATTCCCGAACAAAAACGTCGGTTTTTTATTCATTTACTACAGCCGCCATAGCGGCGCCTACTTCGATGCCACACGCCTTACCGAGCATATTCATGGATTCAACGTATGTGACCTTAACCCCCATTTTCTTGCAGAGGTTAATCATTTTTATCGTAATCCGCGGATCTGCATCTTTCGCTACGAAAACTTCAGCGGCCATGCCTTGTTCCACTGTTCTCGTGGCTTGCTTCGTGCCGATCGTCAGCTTCGCAGCCTGCTTTACTTTATCGAGATCCAAGTAAATCCCCTCCAAAGCAGAGGTTACGGGGCTTGTAAATTGGCACACTTTGATATAGTAGCACTTCGCCACTATCGTGTCAAGAACCGCCGACCGCCATATTGATGATTTTTTCATACAAAATCAGGCGATCGGCGTAGACGGCTATTCTACGGTAACAGCTTCCACCTCATCGGTGAGCTCATCGATCGGCTCAGCGTTGGGATCGGTAATCCGGATGTTGCGGTAGCGGTTCATCCCCGTACCTGCCGGAATCAGCTTACCGATGATGACATTTTCTTTCAGGCCGAGCAATTGGTCCACTTTCCCCTTGATCGCCGCATCCGTCAAAACGCGTGTCGTTTCTTGGAAGGAAGCTGCGGACAAGAAGGAATCGGTTTCCAGCGACGCCTTGGTAATACCGAGCAGGACGGGCTTAGCGACTGCCGGCTCTTCCCCTGCGAACAACGACACTTTATTGGCATCCTCGTATTCATGGATGTCTACGAAGGAGCCTGGCAGAAGCGTCGTATTCCCTGCATCGACAATACGGATTTTGCGCAGCATCTGGCGGATCATGACTTCAACGTGCTTGTCGTTGATTTCTACCCCTTGGTTCCGGTATACGCGCTGAACTTCCTGAAGGATATAGTTCTGCACGCCGCGGATGCCCTTGATGCGCAGCATTTCTTTCGGGTCGATGGAACCCTCGGTCAACTCGTCTCCGGCTTCGACAACTTGCGAGGCCGATACGCGGATACGCGAACCGTAAGGAACATTGTAGGTCTTCGATTCGGCTTCGCCCTGCACTTCGATCTCGCGGCGGTCCTTCGCTTCGCGAATTTCCTTCACGACACCGTCTATTTCGGTGATGATAGCCTGACCTTTCGGATTCCGGGCTTCGAAGAGCTCCTGGATCCGCGGCAAACCTTGGGTAATATCGTCTCCGGCAACGCCCCCGGTATGGAACGTACGCATCGTGAGCTGGGTTCCCGGCTCCCCGATGGATTGCGCGGCGATGATCCCGACGGCTTCGCCGATTTCAACGTGCTGGCCTGTAGCTAGGTTACGGCCATAGCATTTTTTGCAAACGCCATGCTTGGAGCGGCAGCTCAGCACCGAGCGGATCTGAATGCGTTCCACGCCTGCCGCGATGATCTGATCGGCAATCGTCGCCTCAATCAGCTCGTTGCGGTTAACCAGCACCTCGCCAGTTTGCGGATGGCGGATCGTCTCGAAGGAATAACGGCCTTCGATACGGTCGTACAGCTCCTCGATGATCTCCTTGCCGTCCCGGATGGTGCTGACCATGAAGCCTTTATCCGTACCGCAGTCCTCGTCGCGGACAATAACGTCCTGAGCCACGTCAACCAGACGACGCGTCAAGTAACCGGAGTCAGCCGTACGAAGCGCGGTATCCGCCAAACCTTTACGGGCACCGTGCGTCGAGATAAAGTATTCCAAAACCGTAAGGCCTTCACGGAAGTTCGACTTGATCGGCAACTCCATGATTTTACCCGATGGGTTGGCCATCAGACCCCGCATACCGCCCAGCTGGGTGATCTGCGATTTGTTACCCCGTGCTTTGGATTCCACCATCATGTTGATGGAGTTGTATTTATCCAAGGATTTCATCAGAATATCCGTGATTTCATCCTTCGCCTTGCTCCAGATCGCAATAACGCGGTCATAGCGCTCGTCGTCCGTAATCAGACCACGGCGATACTGGTTCGTCACGACTTTGACCTTCTCGTCGGACTGTGCCAGGATCTCATCCTTCTCGGAAGGAACGGTAACGTCGGCAACCGCGATCGTAATCCCGGCGCGTGTCGAGTACGTAAATCCGAGCTGCTTGATGTTATCCAGAATAACCGAGGTTTGCGTCGTATGGTAGCGACGGAAGCATTCGGCAATAATCGTTCCGAGATAGTCCTTGCCCACCGCTTTCGTCTCAGGCAGCTCCAGCATCTTCGCGCGGATGTCTCCGCCTTTGCCGAAGACGAAGTACGTGTCCGATACGCCGCTCAGCAGGTTCGCTTTGGTCGCTTCGTTGATATACGGGAAGTCGCTCGGATAAATCTCGTTGAAGATGATTTTACCGATCGTCGTAATCAGCATGCCTTCCTGCTGCTCAGGCGTGAAGCTGGTTTTACCCAATGCTTTGGCCGGAATAGCAACACGGGCATGAAGCGAGGCATCTCCGCGATGGTACATGGATACCGCCTCGGCTACCGTACGAATAATCGTATTCGAGCCTTTGGAATCCTTGTTCTCCGTCGTCAGGTAGAAGCTTCCCAGAACCATATCCTGCGAAGGCGTTACAACCGGCTTGCCGTCTTTGGGGTTCAGGATATTGCCTGACGCCAGCATCAGTACGCGAGCTTCAGCTTGCGCTTCTGCAGACAACGGTACGTGAACGGCCATCTGGTCACCGTCAAAGTCGGCATTATAAGCCGTACATACGAGCGGATGAAGCTTGATGGCGCGACCTTCGACCAGGATCGGCTCGAATGCCTGAATACCGAGACGGTGAAGCGTAGGGGCACGGTTCAGCAGAACCGGATGCTCCTTGATAACCTCTTCCAGAACGTCCCATACTTCGGGACTTACGCGCTCAACTTTACGCTTAGCGCTTTTAATATTGTGGGCGAGCCCTTTATTCACAAGCTCTTTCATCACGAAAGGCTTGAACAATTCAAGCGCCATTTCCTTCGGCAGACCGCATTGGTACATCTTCAGGCTAGGCCCTACAACGATAACGGAACGGCCGGAGTAGTCGACGCGCTTACCGAGCAGGTTCTGACGGAATCGACCTTGCTTCCCTTTCAGCATATGGCTGAGGGACTTCAACGGACGGTTCCCCGGTCCGGTAACCGGACGGCCGCGGCGTCCATTGTCAATCAAGGCGTCGACGGCTTCCTGAAGCATCCGTTTCTCGTTCTGTACGATAATATCCGGCGCACCCAGATCAAGCAGACGCTTCAAACGGTTATTCCGGTTGATCACCCGGCGGTACAGGTCGTTCAAGTCAGACGTAGCGAAACGTCCGCCGTCGAGCTGAACCATCGGACGAAGCTCAGGAGGGATGACGGGAAGCACATCCAGCACCATCCAGCCCGGCATGTTCTTGGAGTTACGGAACGCTTCCATAACCTCCAAGCGCTTGATCGCACGGTTGCGGCGTTGGCCTTGTGCCGTACGGAGCTCTTCCTTCAGCATATCGACTTCTTTCTCGATGTCGATGTCTGAAAGCAGCTTCTTCACAGCCTCAGCGCCCATGCCTGCCTGGAAGGCGTAGCCATACTTTTCACGATAGCTGCGGTATTCCTTCTCGGACAGCAATTGCTTCTTCTCGAGCGGCGTATCGCCTGGATCCGTCACTACGTAAGAAGCGAAGTAGATGATCTCCTCCAACGAACGGGGAGACATATCGAGCGCCAGACCCATACGGCTCGGAATACCCTTGAAGTACCAGATATGCGAGACAGGCGCGGCCAGCTCGATATGGCCCATACGTTCACGGCGAACCTTCTGGCGAGTAACCTCTACGCCGCAGCGATCACAGACGACGCCTTTGTAGCGAACGCGCTTATACTTGCCGCAGTGACATTCCCAGTCCTTGGTCGGCCCGAAAATCTTCTCGCAGAACAAACCTTCCTTCTCAGGCTTCAACGTTCTGTAGTTGATCGTCTCCGGCTTTTTCACTTCGCCTCTGGACCACGAGCGAATCTTCTCCGGGGAAGCCAATCCGATTTTCATGAATTCAAAATTATTGACGTCAATCAAGGAGCAACCCTCCTCCAGCTATTGTCTCTCATCAGATCTATCGGAACCCTGCGTCTTATCGATATACGGCCTTAGGCGCCGTACCGGCGTCTAAAACACTCTCTATGGCAGCAAAGCAGCTTACTCTACACCCATCTCCGCGCCTTCTAGATTCAAGTTCAGCTTGTCGCTGGTTACTTCGTCCTCGTCGTCCATTTCTCTCATCTCGATCTCTTGCTCGTCTTCCGAGAGAATTTTCACGTCCATACCCAAGCTTTGAAGCTCTTTGATCAAAACCTTAAACGACTCGGGAACTCCCGGTTCAGGGACGTTCTCGCCCTTGACGATAGATTCGTACGTTTTGACCCGTCCTACGACATCATCGGACTTGACGGTCAAAATCTCTTGAAGCGTATAAGCGGCCCCATAGGCCTCAAGCGCCCAAACCTCCATCTCACCGAAGCGCTGTCCGCCGAACTGGGCTTTACCACCCAGAGGCTGCTGCGTAACGAGCGAGTAAGGTCCTGTGGAACGGGCATGAATTTTATCGTCAACCATGTGCGCCAGCTTGATCATATACATGACCCCAACGGTCACTTCGCGCTCAAACGACTCACCGGTCCGGCCATCATACAGCATCGTCTTACCGTTGCGCTGCATGCCTGCCTCTTCCATCGCATCGAACACGTCGTACTCACGCGCTCCGTCAAATACAGGTGAAGCGGTATGAATCCCCAGGAAGCGAGCCGCCATGCCCAAGTGGACCTCAAGCACCTGACCGATGTTCATCCGGGAAGGAACCCCGAGCGGGTTCAGAACGACTTCGACCGGCGTGCCGTCCGGCATAAACGGCATGTCCTCTTCAGGTAGAATCCGGGCGACAACACCCTTATTACCGTGGCGTCCCGCCATTTTATCGCCTTCGGAAATTTTCCGTTTTTGCGCGATATAGACGCGAACCAGCTGATTTACGCCTGGAGGCAGCTCATCCCCGTTTTCGCGGGTAAATACTTTGACATCGACGACGATTCCATCCGTACCATGCGGCACCCGCAGGGACGTATCGCGAACCTCACGCGCCTTCTCACCGAAGATCGCGTGCAGGAGGCGCTCTTCCGCCGTCAGCTCGGTTACGCCCTTAGGCGTTACTTTACCGACCAAAATATCGCCTGCTGCGATCTCGGCACCGACACGGATAATGCCGCGCTCGTCGAGGTTCTTCAGCGCATCTTCCCCGACGTTCGGAATGTCGCGCGTAATCTCTTCCGGTCCCAGCTTCGTATCACGAGCCTCGGATTCATACTCCTCGATGTGAATGGAGGTATAGACATCCTCTTTCACCAGACGCTCGCTGAGCAGGATCGCATCCTCATAGTTGTAGCCTTCCCATGTCATGAAAGCTACGACAACGTTGCGGCCAAGCGCCAGCTCGCCTTGCTCGGTGGAAGGGCCGTCAGCCAGAATATCGCCGACGCGCACTTGCTCACCCTTGTGACAGATCGGGCGCTGGTTGATGCAGGTCCCTTGGTTGGAACGAAGGAACTTGTGCAATTTATGCTTGACGATATCGCCATTGACCAAACGGCCATCGACGGTCTCTTGCTTGCGCACCCAAATTTCGTTCGCGGATACCTTCTCAACGACGCCATTGACCTTGGAGACAATACATACGCCGGAATCCTTCGCCGACTTATGCTCCATCCCAGTGCCAACGAGAGGCGCCTTTGGAATAAGCAGAGGAACCGCCTGCCGCTGCATGTTCGATCCCATGAGCGCACGGTTGGAGTCATCGTTCTCCAGGAACGGAATGAGCGCCGTGGCCACCGAGACAACCTGCTTAGGCGAAACGTCCATATAGTCGACACGCTCTTTGGCGATCCGGAGGTTGTCATCCTTATAACGGACGATAACGGAATCGTTCGCAAAGTAGCCATCCTCCGTAAGCTCCGCATTCGCCTGCGCGACCACATAATTATCTTCCTCATCGGCCGTCAGATACGAAATCTCTGCGGTAACGATGCCGGTATTCGGGTCAACGCGGCGATAAGGGGCTTCGATAAATCCGAATTCATTAACCCGCGCAAACGTCGACAGGGAGTTGATCAACCCGATGTTCGGTCCCTCCGGAGTCTCGATCGGGCACATCCGTCCATAGTGGGAGTGATGCACGTCCCGGACTTCAAAGCCTGCACGTTCCCGCGTCAGACCGCCGGGTCCCAGTGCAGACAGACGCCGCTTGTGCGTAAGCTCAGCGAGCGGATTCGTCTGGTCCATAAACTGCGACAGCTGGGAGCTTCCGAAGAACTCCTTGATCGAAGCGATGACCGGACGGATATTGATCAACTGCTGCGGCGTAATGGTGTTGACGTCCTGGATGGACATTCTTTCACGAACGACACGTTCCATACGAGACAAACCGATACGGAACTGATTCTGCAGCAGCTCGCCCACAGAACGCAGACGACGGTTGCCCAGGTGGTCGATATCATCCGTGCTGCCAATACCATGGAGCAAATCGATAAAATAGTTAATGGAGGCGATAATGTCCGCAGGCGTGATGTGCTTAACGGATTTATCGATCTTTCCATTGGCGATAACCTTGACTACTTTACCTTCCTCGATCGGCGAGTAAACGTGAATACATTGCAGCGGAATGCGTTCGTTTTCCATAACGCCATTCGCAATGCTGTATTCTTTAAACCCGACGTTGTCCTCCAGGTAAGGCAAGATGGTATCGAGCAAACGACGGTCGATCAATTGACCCGCTTCTGCGATAATTTCGCCTGTATTCCCGTCTGCAAGCGTCTCAGCCAGACGTTGGTTGAACAGACGGTTTTTAATGTGAAGCTTCTTGTTGATTTTGTAACGACCGACGTTTGCAAGGTCATATCTCTTCGGATCGAAGAAGCGAGCGACCAGCAAGCTGCGAGCATTGTCCAAAGTAGGCGGCTCGCCTGGACGGAGACGCTCATAGATCTCGATCAATGCCTTGTCCGTCGAGTCGGTATTGTCCTTGTCAAGCGTGTTGCGGATATATTCGTCGTCGCCAAGCAGCTCGATGATCTCGGCATCGCTTCCGAAACCAAGAGCACGAAGCAGTACAGTTACAGGAATTTTACGGGTACGGTCGATGCGCACATAAATAATGTCCTTCGCATCCGTCTCCAGCTCAAGCCATGCGCCGCGGTTCGGAATAACCGTCGCGGTGTAAGTTTTCTTCCCGTTTTTGTCGACTTTGGTACTGAAATATACGCTAGGGGATCTAACCAGCTGGCTGACGATTACCCGTTCAGCGCCGTTAATAATAAAGGTCCCCGTTTCAGTCATGAGCGGGAAATCCCCCATGAACACTTCTTGCTCTTTAACTTCACCGGTTTCCTTATTGATCAGCCGCACCTTCACCCGAAGCGGTGCTGCGTAGGTGACATCGCGTTCCTTGGATTCGTCTACCGAATACTTAGGCTCTCCGAGAGAGTAGTCGATAAATTCCAACACCAAATTCCCCGTAAAATCCTGAATCGGGGAAATATCCTGAAACATTTCGCGCAATCCCTCATCCAAAAACCATTGGTATGATTTTTGTTGAATTTCAATCAGATTTGGAACTTCCAAAACTTCATGAATCCGAGCGTACGACCTGCGTTTACGTCGACCTAATTGAACAAGATGACCCGCCAACTTAGATTCACCCCTCATATTTGCTCATATAGAACAAAATAAAAGCCTCTCTGGAAGCCTTCTCGACCAAAATCTCGCGAAGTCTAACTTCTTTTAGAAGCTTCTAATCCTGATGCAAGATAATAGACCACAATCCATGCATGCTTACCACAATTTTCTTCATACCTTGTAGGGTTTACGTAAAATCTAAACATTATACGTCAAATGAGTTAATTTTATTCAACCCCGTACAAAAAAGTTCTTGACATTTTAGCGAACTAAAGATAAATGGCCCAATCATAATGCTGACATTTTATAATAATATCACAACACCGAACACAAGTCAACGTTTTTCCAGGATCGAACATGTATATTCGGCGTCTAATTCGGGCAAAGCTCACCAAAGTCTATTGCTTAACTGCCTTGAGTATCCAATACCCCTTATCGCGTTCCACTTCCGTCACTTCCGCAAACAATGTTTCCAGTTTGGCAACTGCCGATGGTGCTCCCTGTTTTTTTTGAATGACCACCCAAAGCTGCCCTCCAGCGGCCAACGCCTCATACGCTTGTTCAAAAATACTGTGCACAACCTCCTTGCCCGCACGGATCGGAGGGTTTGTCAGCACCACGTCGAAGACGTTCTCCTTAACCTCTTCCAGGCGATCGCTTTGAAGAATGGTTACATTCGCAATACGATTCAACTCTGCATTATGCCGAGACAACTCCACGGCCCGTTCATTAATGTCCACCATAGTCACATGCCCCCGGTCTGCAAGGAGAGCGGCGCTCAGACCGATCGGACCATACCCGCAGCCAACATCAAGCACCCGCGCATCTCTGGGGATAGCCATCGTTTCAATCAGCAGCTTGGACCCAAAGTCCAGCCCCTTCTTGGAGAACACGCCGGCATCCGTGACCAATGTCAGCTTATGGCCCCGCAGCGTCTCCTCCAACCGATGCAGGTCATGGCGGGCACTGGGTTTAGAAGTATAATAATGTTCCGACATATCCAGTCCTCCATCTAATCCGTATACATACACTTCCAGCAGCAGCTTTTCTTGAGACATCAGTCGCGCCTCTATTGATGAAGGAAGAAAAACGTCCGCAAGACGGTAGGCATGGCAACCTGCTCCGTCCATTCCAACCTAGCTATGCGTGAACAAGAAACCCCCTTGCGGAGGTCTGCCTCGGGCAAGGGGGTCTGTCGCAAAGCTAGATTACTTCACTTCTACGGAAGCGCCTGCTTCTTCCAGCTTGGCTTTGATGGAATCCGCTTCTTCTTTGCCAACTCTTTCTTTGATTGGCTTTGGAGCGCCGTCTACGAGATCTTTTGCTTCTTTCAGACCAAGGCCTGTGATTTCGCGAACTGCTTTGATAACGTTGATTTTGGAAGCGCCAGCGTTGTTCAGAATTACGTCGAATTCTGTTTGCTCTTCAACTTCTGCTGCTGCGCCGCCTGCTACTACAGCTACAGGAGCTGCTGCAGTTACGCCGAATTCTTCTTCGATTGCTTTAACCAGATCGTTCAGTTCCAGTACAGTCATGCCTTTAATGGCTTCCAAGATTTGCTCTTTGCTCATGGTTAAACCTCCATTATATCAATTAAGATATTTGTTTTTGGGATCTTGCTGAACTTACAAGGATACTAAGCTTCTTGCGCGCCGCCTTCTTGCTTGTCGGCAACAGCTTTGACCGCGAGGGCAAAGTTGCGCACTGGAGCTTGAAGGACGCTAAGCAACATGGACAACAAACCTTCGCGGGAAGGCAGATCGGCCAGAGCTTTGATTTGGTTGAAATCAACAACTTTACCTTCAACCACGCCCGCTTTAACTTCCAATTTATCATTCTTTTTAGCAAAGTTCGTCAGAATCTTTGCCGGCGAAATGATATCGTCTTTGCTGAATGCGATCGCCGTAGGACCCGTCAGGTAGCTGTCCAACTCCGTCAATTCTACACCAGCTGTCGCGCGCCGTACCACTGTATTTTTCAATACTTGGAACTCGATACCAGCTTCACGCAATTGTTTGCGCAGCTCGGTTACTTGAGCGACGTTCAAACCACGGTAGTCCGCAACGATTGCGCAGGAGCTGCCTTTCAGCTTTTCCGCTACTTCCGTTACTTGTGCCGCTTTTTGCTCGATAATTTTTGCGTTTGCCATTTTTGCACCTCCTAAGAGTTTTCCGAAGGAAAACTGACTTCGTAAGCATTCTTTCTTATCGTAAACATCGTCCGCACATGTCGAGCGTCTGCGAAGGCATCTTCGCTGCAAGCAAAAATGCCTTCGCAGACAAGAGCGAAGGCATGATGATTCCCATATTCCATAAGCCGTGAAGCTTTGAATATCGAACTTTTATCATAACACCTCGGCAGGAAATTAAGCCTGAAGCTCAGGCACCTGCTGTCTACGGTAAGCATATTCGTTTGTTAACAACCTAGAACAGGTTAGCACAGCCGACTATAAAAGTCAACCAGCAAACATTTTCTAGCGTTGACCCGTTACGTTGATACGAGCGCTCGGACCTTGCGTCGAGGATACCGCGATGTTTTTCAGGTATACCCCTTTGGCAGCTGCCGGCTTCGCTCTGTTCAGCGCATCGACCAGGGCTTTGAAGTTTTCAGCGAGCTTTTCAGCGTCGAAGGAAACTTTCCCGATCGGAGCATGGATTTGACCAGCCTTATCCAGACGGTATTCGATTTTACCAGCCTTGATCTCCTGAACGGCCTTAGCAACATCAAATGTTACAGTGCCCGCTTTAGGGTTAGGCATCAAACCTTTACCACCCAAGATACGACCGAGTTTACCGACTTCACTCATCATGTCAGGCGTAGCTACGCAGACATCGAAGTCGAACCAGCCTTGCTGGATTTTGTTGATCACGTCTTGATCGCCTACGAAATCAGCGCCGGCAGCTTCCGCTTCCTTAGCTTTCTCCCCTTTGGCGAATACAAGTACGCGCTTGGTTTTACCTGTGCCGTGAGGCAGTACTACCACGCCGCGGACGGCTTGGTCTTGTTTACGAGGGTCTACACCCAGACGTACAGCCACTTCGACAGTTT
The DNA here is from genome assembly GCF_009846885.1 of Paenibacillus puerhi. GTDB lineage: Bacteria > Bacillota > Bacilli > Paenibacillales > NBRC-103111 > Paenibacillus_G > Paenibacillus_G puerhi. The sequence goes on along the minus strand of NZ_WUWM01000034.1, from coordinate 20,900 downwards.
CGTCGAATTTGGCGCGTGCCGATTTCTTCACGAGCTCGATCGCTTCGAGCGGCTCGTAGAACTTGTCGGCTTCGATCAACTTGGCAGCTTCCAAGTATGTTTTGCCGTGTTTAGCCACTTTATAGTCCTCCTATGTGGTACTAGCGGAATATCCTCCCACTGATTGCCTTGCTTTTCCTCCAGCGAAAGTGCCGGATTAGTCAACGATAGTAACACCCATGCTGCGAGCCGTACCTTCGACCATGCGCATAGCAGACTCAACGGATGCTGCGTTCAGGTCAGGCATTTTTTGCTCAGCGATTTCACGGACTTTGGAACGGCTAACGGTCGCAACCTTCTTCTTGTTCGGTTCGCCGGAGCCTTTCTCGATACCGGCAGCAACGCGAAGCAATACGGCAGCCGGAGGCGTTTTCGTCTCGAACGTAAAGGAACGATCCTCGAACACCGTGATAACCACCGGAATGATCAGACCTGCTTGATCTGCAGTACGAGCGTTGAACTCTTTGCAGAATGCCATGATGTTAACGCCTGCTTGCCCCAGTGCAGGACCGATCGGCGGCGCCGGGTTCGCTTTCCCTGCAGGAACTTGCAGTTTCACCATTTTAATTACTTTTTTTGCCATTGTGTGACACCTCCTCGCATGTAGTATGGCAGCCGTCGCTTACAGCTTCTCCACTTGATGGTAGTCGAGCTCAAGCGGCGTCTCTCTGCCAAACATATTGACGTGCACTTTCAGCTTGCTTTTGTCGACGAGTATTTCCTCTACGGACCCAACAAAGTTGGCGAACGGGCCGACTTTCACGCGAACCGTATCACGAAGCTCGAAATCGATCTTCGGTTTCGGCTCTTCCATCCCCATGTGCTTGAGAATCGCCTCTACTTCCTCAGGAAGCAGCGCGGTCGGTTTCGAACCAGAACCGGTCGAGCCGACAAATCCGGTAACTCCAGGGGTATTCCGCACCACATACCAGGAATCGTCGGTCTGGATCATCTCCACCAGCACATATCCCGGGTATACTTTGCGCATAACCGTCTTCTTCTTACCGTCTTTATTCACCAACTCTTCTTCCATGGGAACAAGCACGCGAAAGATCTTGTCCTTCATGTCCATAGATTCCACACGTTTTTCCAAGTTAGCCTTCACCTTGTTTTCATACCCGGAATAGGTATGTACGACGTACCATCTCTTTTCCATTCCCATTAGCGCCACCAATCAGCCTAGATTATTTAAACACGAGGCGAAGCAGCTCTGAAATACCTAAGTCCAGAACGTAGAAGTACACCGTCACGAAGATGACCGTAAATAACACGACCAGCGTGTAACTAATCAGCTCTTTACGGCTGGGCCACTTTACTTTTTTCAACTCGGACCATGCGTCCCCAAAAAAAGAAAACGTGCTGCCGAATCCCTGCTTCACTTTAGCCAAAAAGGACACAACCTACACCTCCAACAAACTAGCGAGTTTCGCGATGAGCCGTTTGTTCATTGCAATACTTGCAATATTTCTTGAGCTCCATGCGGTCAGGATGGTTGCGCTTGTTTTTGGAAGACGCATAGTTTCTTTGCTTGCAGTTTGTGCACGCTAATGTGATGATCACCCGCATGATGTACACCTCCTACGGACCAGCCTCTGATTTACAGCCCCTTGCACGATCAGCAAAAAAACGCCTACTCGGCTAAGGCTACCTGAATACATTATCACACGGTTATTCTTCTGTCAAGAAAATAGGTAGAACTGTCAGCCTCTCTTGTCGCCTGCCTCTACCACTAGTATAGGCATCCAGCCAGCTAGATAAACAGATGCCGTCAGCCTAGAGGCGCAGGGCCCCGCTGCACGCAGGGGACACTCATAAAAAAGAGCACCTTCTCCGTGAAAGAAAAGGTGCATGCTTATGCGTCGCGGACTTCCAGATAGCGCTCCAGCTTGCGTTTGACCCGCTGCAGGGCATTATCGATCGACTTCACATGACGGTCCAAATCAACGGCAATCTCTTGATAGGATCGCCCGTCCAGATACAGCATCAGCACTTTGCGTTCCAGATCGCTCAGGATCTCGCCCATCTTGTCCTCAAGACCGCTGAATTCCTCCTGGTTGATGATCAATTCTTCCGGATCAGATACGCGAGAGCCGCAAATAACGTCGAGCAGCGTTCGGTCTGAGTCCTCATCGTAAATTGGTTTATCCAGAGATACGTAAGAATTGAGAGGAATGTGCTTCTGACGGGTAGCCGTCTTGATAGCCGTAATGATCTGACGGGTAATGCAAAGCTCGGCAAATGCCTTGAAGGAGGCGAGCTTATCGCCACGGAAGTCGCGGATGGACTTGTACAGTCCGATCATACCTTCCTGTACGATATCTTCCCGATCGGCTCCGATCAGAAAGTAAGACCGGGCCTTGGCACGAACGAAATTACGATACTTGTTAATCAAGTACTCCAGCGCATCGCTGTCGCCTTCGCGGACCGCTTCGACTACGTCTTCGTCAGCCTTGAGGTCGTATTCGCACATTCTCAACTCTTTGAGGTCGACACTCACCACAATCCCTCCGGCCTGCGCTTGAAAGATAAGGCTAGTATACATTATGTAATCTATCAACGTCAATAAAATTCGACTTGCCTTTGCTTGGCATATGCGCGGATTTACGGCATTTCAGCGCCCTCGACGCCAATCCTCCAGCCGTTTCCGGAGCTCGTCGCTCAAAGCCTCGTCGAAGGAATTGCGCCGAACCTCCGTCTCCTCGCGAATTTTACGGCGCACCTCCTGCCTCGCCTGCCGCACCTTGATCAGCAGCTCGCCAGCCGGTATCCGAAATGCGCCTTTGCCGAAGATCACATGCTGCTCGATCATATCCGAGGTAGCCACATAGACCTGTTTCCTCCGTCCTACATGAGAGGTCACCAGCCGTTCGATCAGCTCGTCAGCCGTCTCTTTTTCCTTCGTAAAGTAAACCGGCAGCTTGCTGTGCACATACTTGCGTCCATGACCCGGCACATAATAGGCGTCAAACACCAGGATGACCTTCATGCCGGAGAAGGATTGGTATTCCGACATGATCTGAATAAGCCGGTCACGCGCCTCCTCCAGCCGAATATCCTTCAGCTTCTGCAGCTCGGGCCACGCTCCGATGATGTTGTAGCCGTCCACGATAAGAATTTCCTGAATCATAGCGCACACCCGCCGCAGCGCCGCGACTTCCGAACCGTCATTTGCCGGCGTGCCGCTGGCGGACTACTTCATACATGAATACCGAAGCCGCTACCGAGGCATTCAAGGAGTTAATGCGGCCGAACATCGGAAGCTGGAGCAGAAAATCACATTTTTCGCGGATCAGTCTGCCAATCCCCTTGCCTTCATTGCCGATCACGATCGCGATGGGCAAGCTGAGGTCGGTCTGATAAAGCGGAGCTTTGGCGCCGACATCCGCCCCCGCGATCCAGACGCCCCGCTCTTTGAGCTGCTCGATGGTCTGAGCCAGGTTCGTTACACGAGCAACCGGCACGTACTCCACGGCTCCAGCGGATGTTTTGGACACGGTAGCGGTAAGTCCGACCGAACGCCGCTTCGGAATGATAACCCCGTGTACCCCCGTACAGTCCGCCGTCCGGAGAATAGAGCCCAGATTATGCGGATCCTCGATCTCGTCCAGAATGAGCAAAAAGGGCTGTTCGTTGCGGGCGGCAGCCCGTGCGAGCAAGTCCTCCACCTCCACATAATCGTAGGCGGCTACCTGGGCGACCACTCCCTGATGCTGCAAGCCCTCCGCCATCTGATCCAGCTTGCGCTTATCTGCAAATTGAACGATAACTCCATGCTGCTTGGCCTCGGCAATGATCGGCTGGGTCAGCTGCTTCTGGGCCTGCTCGGCTATCCATATTTTATTCACCGTTCGACCTGAACGGAGCGCTTCTAGAACGGAATGCTTGCCACCAATGAGATCTTCCACGCTGTATCCCTCTTCTCTTCGGTTAGTTGGTGTGCCGGCCCTCAGGCGGGGCCATATTCAGGCTTCTTCCCGCTCCAGCGAGAGCTCAAGCAGGAAGCGCAGACGCTCCCAGCGGCGGGTATAGTACAGGTAGCCGATCAGGCATTCAAATGCGGTACTGTGCCGATATTCCAGCACGTCTGCATTTTTGGCCGTCGTCCCCGACTTGGCATTGCGGCCCCGCTTCACGATATCGGATTCTTCCTCGGACAACTGAGGAAGCCAGCGGCCGAGCGCCTTGGCCTGCGCCTTGGCGGATACGAACTTCGTAGACAGCCGGTGGAGATGATCGGGCTTATGATTCGCCTGCGCGATCACATATTGACGGACGAACACCTCATATACCGCATCCCCTATATAGGCAAGTACAAGCGGATTGAGCAGCCGCGGCTCGCGGGCAGGGGGGTAGGCGAACAGATTCAGCCCGAACGGGTCAGCGCTCCCTTGGAAGGGCTGCAGATCCTCTCTGGATCCACCGGCCCCTGCACCGCCACTTGGTATGCCCCGGGCCCCCGGCACAGCCGCGCTATCCTTGACCGGCCCGCAGACGGACATCTCGGCGCCGGGAGAAGAAGCTGCGACTGCCGGCTTCTGCGGCTTCGCTTGTTCGTCCCCCCTCATTTGCGCCGCCAACGTATGCCTTGCGGAGTGTCCTCAAGCACAATGCCGCGCTCGGTCAGAAGATCGCGGATCTCGTCGGCACGCGCCCAATTTCTGCTCTTGCGAGCTTCCGTCCGGTCAAGGATCAGCTGTTCGATCTCCGTATCCAGCAGCTCCTCCGAATCGCTGGCCAGAATGCCGAGTACCTCGTTCATTGCAGTCAACTGGCCAAGCAGCAGCTCCACCGTCTCGGCATGAACATGATCCTGATTCAAGTAGGGATTCGCCACATTGACTAGCTCGAACACGGCAGTAATCGCATCCGGCGTATTAAAGTCGTCATCCATCTTGGCTTCGAATTGCGCCTTGATCTCTGCCACTGCCTTAGCCACCGCCTCATCAGCATGGCTCGCATCCGCCGTCTTCAACCGGTGCTTCAGCGCAGCCCGGCAGTTCTCGATCCGGGCGAGGCTACCTCTCGCTTGCTCTACCGCCTCATCGCTGAAGTTAAGCGGGTTGCGGTAATGACCGGATAGCATGAAGTATCGAATAACCTCGGCCGGGATCGTTTTGAGCAGTTGATGCACGGTAATCCCGTTGCCAAGCGACTTGGACATTTTTTCATTGTTGATGTTCACGAAGCCGTTATGCATCCAATAGCGGCTCATCGTGTGACCGGTCAGCCCCTCTGACTGCGCGATCTCGCATTCATGATGCGGGAACGTCAGATCCTGTCCGCCGCCGTGAATGTCGATCGTATCTCCAAGGTACTTGCGCACCATGGCGGAACACTCGATATGCCAGCCGGGACGTCCCTCGCCCCACGGGCTGGACCAGCTGATCTCCCCCGGCTTAGCCGCCTTCCACAGCACGAAGTCCTGCGGATGCTCCTTCCGCTGATCCACATCGACCCGGATGCCGAATTGAAGCTCCTCCAGGTTCTGCTGCGACAGCTTGCCGTATTCTGAGAAATTCGCCGTCCGGAAAAACACGTCTCCTCCTGCCTCGTAGGCGAGTCCCTTCGCTTCCAGTTCGGAGATGAATTCGATGATCTCCTTCATATTTTGCGTAACCCGGGGATGCACAGTCGCTTCGCGTACGCCAAGTCCCCGCGTATCCTCGTAATAATGCTGAACGAACAGATCGGCCACCTCAGGAACCGTCAGGTTCATCTCGGCCGCTTTTTTAATCAGCTTATCGTCGACATCCGTGAAATTTACAACAAAAGTGACTTCGTATCCGCTGTATTCCAAATACCGGCGTACCACATCGAAGAAGATGACCGGCCGCGCGTTGCCGATATGGATATAGTCGTATACGGTCGGACCACAGACGTACATCTTCACCTTACCCGCTTCAAGCGGTTTAAATTCTTCTTTTTGACGGGCCATCGTATTGTAAATATTAAGCGTCATGAGAGTTTTGTCCTCCGTTCTTAGATTCCAGTATAGCCAGCTTCCTTTTTAATTCATCCACTTGCTCCTGGGTATTCCGGAACATCTCGATGACCGGATCCGGCAGCTTGTCATGCTCCAGCCGGCCGATCCGCACGCCGTCGCGCTTCACGACGCGTCCCGGTATGCCGACAACGGTACTGTTCGGAGGAACCTCGGAGAGCACAACCGCGTTGGTGCCTATTCTGGAATTGTCGCCTACCGTGAAGGAGCCCGTCACCTTCGCTCCCGCGGAAATCACGACATTATTGCCGATCGTCGGATGGCGCTTGCCTTTCTCCTTGCCGGTCCCGCCAAGCGTCACCCCGTGATACAGCAGGACATCGTCGCCGATCTCACAGGTTTCCCCGATGACGACTCCCATCCCATGATCGATAAAAAAGCGGCGGCCGATCACGGCGCCCGGATGAATTTCGATACCGGTCATAAACCGGCTGATCTGTGAGATGACCCTCGCCAAGGAATACCACTTTCGGTTGTAGAACCAATGAGCGATCCGGTGCGCCCACAAAGCGTGCAGCCCCGCGTAGGTGAATACCACCTCAAACCAGCCGCGGGCGGCCGGATCGTTCTCAAAAATCGTGGCAATGTCTTCTTTCATTCTGCCGAACATGACTTTTAGGACCCCGCTTCCTTTATCCTTCCCTGCAGCATAAACGCTTCTGCGGCTTTCCTTCCCTTACCGAACCGCGCCATCTGCGCCCCGCAGGCTAATACTCTCTTACTGTCCCGCCTTCTTAAAGCTCAAAAAGCCCCCGCAGCCGTCAAGGCTGCAGAGGCGTGTCAAGTCGCGGTTCCACTCTGCTTGCACGGGCGATGGCTGTCCGGCTGTCCGCCTGGAAACCACGCATCCGCGCATCTTACTCGTTCGTATCGTGAACGGTACGGCAAAACTACCCTGAGCACGAGGGAGTCCTCGCGGATCAGATCGTCTTTACGGCTCCCGGGTGCACTTCCGCCGATGGTGGATTGGATGACTCGCAGCCGGCTTCTGTGCCGGTCATCCTCTCTGTGAATCCGCCCTTTCCGCGTACTTTCCCGTTCTACGCCATGATGGATATAGGTTTGTTTACGATGTTAGCAGAAATACCGCTTGATTACAATAACTTCTTAAGCCGCGCAAGCACCTTGTCCCGGCCCAGAAGATGAATCGTCATGTTCAGATCGGGACCGTGCATCTGGCCCGTCAACGCGACGCGAATCGTCATAAACAGAGGCTTGCCCTTGTAGCCGGTCTCGGTCTGTACGGCCTTGATCAGACCCTTGATCGCATCCACGCTAAAATCTGCGGCAGCCTCGACCTGCTTCAGGAAGGCAGCGAGTACGACAGGAGCATGCTCCTCGGCAAGCAGCGCGCCGGCTTCGTCGCCGATCTGCACCTCTTCACGGAAGAACAGCTCGGACAGATTAACAATCTCAGAGGCATAACGCAGCTGCTCCTGGTACAGTCTGATCAGCGAGCGGGCCCAGGTATGCTGCTCCTCGCTCAGTTCCCCGGGCAGCAAGCCCGCCTGCTGCAGATGCGGCAGCGCGAGCCCGGCGATCCGCTCGGGGTCCGCTTTTTTGATGTAAGCATTATTCATCCAGTTCAGCTTGTCCATATCGAAAACAGCCGGGCTCTTGGATACCCGGTCGAGGTCGAACTGCGCGATCAGCTCTTCCTTGGAGAACATCTCTTCCTCGCCCTTCGGCGACCAGCCTAGCAGCGCGATGAAGTTGACCACCGCCTCCGGCAAATACCCGAGCGACTGATACTGCTGGATAAATTGGATGATCGACTCATCCCGTTTGCTCATCTTCTTGCGTTCCTGATTCAGAATCAGCGCCAAATGAGCGAACTCGGGAACCGGCAGGCCAAGCGCCTCATACATCATGATCTGGCGCGGGGTGTTGGTCAGATGCTCCTCTCCCCGGATCACGAGCGAGATCTTCATCAGGTGATCGTCCAGAATGACGGCAAAGTTATAAGTAGGTATGCCATCCGGCCGCACGATAATAAAGTCGCCGATCCCGTTCGTTTCGAACTCCACGCGCTCACGGATACGGTCCGTGAAGGCGATCGTCCGATCTGCCGGCACCCGGAAGCGGATGGACGGCTGACGCCCTTCATCCAGGTAGCGCTGGCGCTCGTCCGGAGTCAGGCTGCGGCACCTGCCGGAGTACATCGGCATCTCGCCAGCCGCCTCCTGGGCGGCACGCTCCGCTTCGAGATCGGCTTCCGTACAGAAGCAATGGTAAGCATGTCCTTCCTTCAGCAACTGCTCGACGAATGGCTGATACAAGGACAGCCGCTCCATCTGCCGATAAGGACCATAAGGGCCCCCGATATCCACACTTTCGTCCCAATCCAAGCCAAGCCAGCGCAAGCCTTCCAATTGGTTGTCGACTCCCGACTCCACATGACGCGTTTGATCCGTGTCCTCGAAGCGGACGATAAACTGCCCCCCATGCTTACGGGCATACAAATAATCGAACAAGGCGGTGCGGGCACCGCCAATATGTAAATGACCGGTCGGACTCGGCGCATATCTTACACGAACGTCAGCCATCCCCTGAATCCCCTTCCGTAAAATCTATAATGTGTTATGATAACACATCTCGAACCAGACAAACAATCGCTTGGGATGCGATTCCTTCGCCACGTCCGGTAAACCCGAGCTGCTCGGTCGTCGTAGCCTTCACATTGACCTGGTTTTCCTCTGCGCCGAGGGCGGCTGCAATCCGCGTCACCATAGCCGGAATATACGGCGCCATCTTGGGCTTCTGAGCGATGATCGTCAGATCCGCATTGCCCAGTCGGTATCCCGCTTCCACCGCGAGCTTCCACACCTGCAGCAGCAGCTCGTAGCTGTCTGCATCCTTATACGCGTCAGCCGTATCCGGGAAATGTCTGCCGATATCGCCCATAGCCAGCGCCCCGAGAATCGCATCGCTAAGCGCATGGAGCAGCACGTCGGCATCGGAATGTCCGATCAACCCCTTTTCGAAAGGGATCTCGATCCCTCCGATGATACATTTCCGTCCCTCTACCAATTGGTGCACGTCAAATCCTTGTCCTACGCGAATCATTCGTTTCCCTCTCCCCTGACATGATGTAAGATCCATTCGGCCCAAGGCATGTCCTCCGGCGTCGTGATCTTAATGTTGTAATAATCGCTCTCTACGACGGATACGCTTCTCCCCAGACGCTCGACCAGCATCGCATCGTCCGTACCCGTAAAGCCGTCCCTCTTAGCCCCGGCATGCGCTTCCAGCAATAAAGAAAGACGAAAAGCTTGCGGGGTTTGTATCGCCCACAAGCTGCTGCGGTCCGGCGTCGCCGCAATGACGCCATCGCCGTTCACGATTTTTATCGTATCCTTCACGGGCACGGCGAGAACGGCCGCATCCGTCAGCCGCGCTTGCTCCAGACATGCCTTCACATGGCGGGCTGCCGCGAACGGACGAACGCCGTCATGGACAAGCACCCAGTCGATGCCGGTAGGCAGTGCCATCAGTCCCTCATACACGGAATCCTGACGTTCCCTGCCCCCGCGAATCACCGCAGCCGTCTTGACCAGACCGTATTGCCGGACCCAATGCTGGCAGCGCTCCACATCGTCTGCGCCGGTCACCAGGACGATCGTATCGACAAACTCCATCCGTTCGAACGCTAGTAGCGTATGTATAAGTATCGGTTTGTCATCCAGCTGCAAATACTGCTTGCTTTCCGTCGTGCCCATACGGGTGCCTTTCCCGGCTGCCACGACGACAACGCCTGTCTTGTTCCTCACTATGCCCACCTGCCTGCCAACCGTCTAACACCAGCCGCGAACATACATTCGCATCATCTCGCAACAAGCATCTCTGACCGCTTGGATGGAGATCGTAAAGGTGCATCTCCTCTATCATAACGGTTCAGAGCGCTTTTTCCAATAGCTTGGGCTTGGCAAAAATCATCCGGCCCGCCGATGTCTGCAGCACGCTTGTAACGAGCACGTCCAGCGTCGTTCCAATAAATTCGCGGCCGCCCTCCACCACGATCATCGTTCCGTCGTCCAGATAGGCGACTCCCTGACCATACTCCTTGCCGTCCTTGATGACCTGGACCAGTATTTCCTCCCCCGGCAGCACGACCGGCTTTACGGCGTTCGCAAGATCATTAATATTGAGCACCGATACGCCCTGCAGCTCGCATACCTTATTGAGGTTGAAATCATTCGTGATCACCTTGCCGCGCAGCACCTTCGCCAGCTTGACCAGCTTGCTGTCCACTTCGGAGATATCCTCGAAATCCCCTTCGTAGATCAGCACCTTCACATCCAGCTCCTTCTGAATTTTATTCAGAATGTCGAGCCCGCGACGGCCGCGGTTTCGCTTCAGCAAATCCGACGAATCTGCAATATGCTGGAGCTCCTCCAGCACAAACTCGGGAATGACAAGCGTGCCCTCGATAAAGCCGGTTTTGCAGATATCGGCAATTCTGCCGTCAATAATGACGCTGGTGTCCAGAATCTTATGTTCCTCAAAGCCCTTTACCTCTCCTTGCCCCCCGCGCCGACCGCGCGCTTCTCCCCGCTTCTCCAATAGGGCCAGCAGTTCTTCCTTCTTCACTAGCCCCAGCCGAAAGCCGGCAAAAGCCAGGATGCCGATGACCAGCATATGAAGCAGCGGATTGGAAAAGCCTGTTCGATCGAGGGGGAGCAGCAGCAGCGTGGAAAGCAAGACGCCGATCCCCATGCCCGTCGACCCGGCGATCAGATCGATGATCGGGACGGATTCGATCCGTTGCTCCCCGTCCTGAATGGCATCCAGCATGGAATGGAAAGCCCAAGCGCTGACGAGGTAAAAGACTAAAGCGAAAGCCAAAAACATCCAGACGGCTTGTCCCCTTATCTCGTCCACTCCCGCTATCGATGCTAGGACATCAAATACGGGAGTACCGAGCGCATCGCTCCACTGCGCGCCCAAGGCGCCGCCGATCAGTGCAAATAGTAGCTGGAATCCTTTTTTCATCCTAGTCTTCACCTCCAATAATTTCCTAACTTCCTCGTTACAATTATGATCCAAAAGCATCCTCGCTAATCCCTGCAGGCAAAGAATTTACAAAAATGACGAAAAAACAAAAAAAGCATCTATTCTCCAGGAGGAAAATAAATGCTTTTCATTTCCGTCTATACGTGTTTTAGAGGATGGGAGTTTGCGATTCCGCTTCCTCGAGTTCTTTTTTCCGCTTTCTGCGGGCAAAGAAGAAGAGGCGATCAACGTTTTTTTTTAAGCCATACAGCGCATAAAGGAGCAGCGGCACGAAAATAAGCTTGGACAAGGTGCCTGGAAATTTAATGGCCAGTACAACGGCAATGACGACAACGACCGGAGTAATCCAGATAGCCGCCTTCGGGATGCCGATTTTCTTGAAGTTCGGGTATTTCACGGTGCTAACCATCAGATAGGATAGCAGAAGCGTGGACAGTACCAGCACCAGGGTATTCAATTCCTGATGGAACAGGGCAAGGGTGCACAACACGCCGCCTGCAGCTGGAATGGGAAGTCCGATAAAGTAGCCGGGCGTTCCGGCGACCACGTTGAATCTTGCCAAGCGAAGAGCTCCGCAGATCGGGAACACAGCCGTAACGATCCAGGCCGCAGCCGTATTCAGATCGGTAAAAGCTACTACATACATAATGAACGCCGGCGCTACTCCGAAAGAAATGACATCCGACAAGGAATCCAGTTCTTTACCGAACTCGCTTTGGGCATTCAACGCACGTGCCACGCGCCCGTCCAAGCCATCGAGCAGCATCGCTACAATGACCATGATCGCCGCAAGCTCCGGCTTATTATTAAAAACGGATATAATGGCGATGATACCGAGGAACAAATTCCCAATCGTAAAGACATTGGGTAGGGATTTAGTTATCATGGATTAGTCCACCTCTGGTTTTACTGTTCCCCCAAGCCGTACATGCTAGTGGGGTCACCCTATGATTGTAAGCAAGTTAGATATGTCTGTCAATGAGTACCTGATCTTGGATACGCTTCAGTCCTTCTTTAATCGTTCGTGCCCGTACCTCTCCAATCCCGTCCACCTCATCCAGCTCTCCGATCGTAGCCATCATCAGATGGGGGAGCTGCCCGAACCGCTCGATTAAATTGTGAATAATAATCGTAGGCAGCCGGGGGATCTTATTCAGCACACGATAGCCTCGCGGTGAAACGATTTCTTCGGCGTTGGCGGAAAAATGAGGATATCCGAGAACGCGGGCAATCTGGGAGTGATCGATAATCTCGTCTCCTGCAAGCCGCTTGAGCTGCGAGAACACATCCTTGACCTTGTCCTCGTTAGCCTCCTTTATATAATCTTTTACGAGCAGCAGAGCTTCGCGTTCCGTATTTCCCACCAATTCCTCCAGCTGCATGCTGATCAGCCGGCCCTCGTTGCCGAGTTCATTAATATACCGATTGATTTCTGTTTTAATGCGCAGCACCATCTCGATCCGCTGGATAACGCCCGTGACATCATGCAGCGTCACAATCTCCTCGAACTCTGACGCACCGAGATTCGTCATATCCTGATCGAGCACCGACTTATATTTCTCCAGCGTCTGAATCGCCTGGTTCGCCTTAGTCAGTATTACCCCAATATCCTTCAATGCATAACGCAAATTTCCCTGATACAACGTAATGACATTCCGGCGCTGCGATATGGACACGACCAGCTTCGAGGTTTGCTTTGCGACCCTCTCTGCGGTTCTGTGGCGGATCCCCGTCTCGGAAGACGAGATCGATGAATCCGGAATGAGCTGGGTATTCGCATAAAGGATTCGCTTCAGATCCTCACTGAGGATAATGGCGCCGTCCATTTTGGCAAGCTCATATAAGTAGTTTGGGGAAAAATCGCAATTGATGGAGAAGCCTCCATCTACGATCTCCATCACCTCCGGGCTATAGCCGACTACGATCAGCCCGCCCGTCTTTGCCCGCAGTACGTTCTCCAGCCCATCGCGAAATGGCGTACCCGGTGCAACCAGCTGCAGCAGCTGGCTCATCACGTCGCGTTTTGAATCTTCCTTGCTCAAGCGATGTCCCTCCTGACTTCCTGACGACTATAAGTTCGGATTCCAAAAAGCCGAGCTTCTTGTACACCCATCATATTTATACCAATGCGGCAGACAGCGCCTGTGCTACAGTCTGCACGCCGATGATCTCAATTCCCGGAGGAGGCGTCCACCCTTTCAAGCTCTTCTCCGGCATAATGACCCGTTTGAAGCCCAGCTTCTGTGCCTCCCGGACGCGTTGATCGACGCGCGATACGCCCCGTACCTCGCCGGTCAAGCCCACTTCGCCAAATACGACATCGAAGGGCTGGGTCGGCTGGTCGCGGAAGCTGGATGCGATGCTGACGGCAACCGCCAGATCGACAGCGGGCTCATCCAGCTTGACTCCGCCCGCAATATTCAGATAAGCATCCTGGTTCTGCAAAAACATCCCCATTCGCTTCTCAAGCACCGCGATGATCAGCGACAACCGGTTATGGTCGTAACCGGTTGCCATCCTGCGCGGGGAAGGGAAGTTGGTGGAGGAGATTAACGCCTGGAGCTCTACGAGCACAGGCCGCGTACCCTCCATACTGGCGACTACGATGGAGCCGGCTACCCCGAGCGGACGCTCGGATAAGAAAAGCTCGGACGGATTGCTGACCTCGACCAATCCGCTCTCCCGCATTTCGAAGATGCCGATCTCGTTGGTGGAGCCGAACCGGTTTTTGACCGCACGGAGCACCCGGTAGGAATGATGCCGCTCTCCCTCGAAGTAGAGTACGCAATCCACCATATGCTCGAGCAGCCGAGGGCCCGCGATCGCCCCCTCCTTAGTAACATGACCAACCAGTACGGTTGCAATACCCCTGACTTTCGCAATTCGCATAAAATGCCCGGTGCATTCCCTGACCTGGGACACGCTGCCCGGTGCGGAGGTAACAGCCGGATGATATACCGTCTGAATCGAGTCGATTACAATAAAGTCAGGCTCCAGCTCGTCGATAGCCGCCTCAATAAACTCGACATTCGTCTCGCTGAGTACGAAGAGAAGCGGAGACACCGCTTGCAGGCGGTCTGCCCTTAGCTTCGTTTGTCTAACCGATTCCTCACCGGAAATATATAACACCTTCAACTGCTGTTCGGTCAGCTCATGGGAGGTTTGGAGCAGCAGCGTAGATTTCCCGATCCCCGGGTCGCCGCCGACGAGTATTAGCGAGCCCGGCACGAGCCCGCCGCCCAGCACCCGATTCAGCTCCTGGTTGTTCGTGATAACCCGCTGCTCTTCGCTGCTTTCTATATTTATGATCGAAACCGGTTTTTCTTTCTTATTGGAAATCGAGGTACTCGCTCCCCTCGATTTGCTGACCGTCTCTACTTCTTCCACAAAGGTATTCCACGCCTCGCATCCCGGACATTTCCCGAGCCACTTCGGCGATTCATAGCCGCACTGCTGACAATAAAATTTCGTTTTTGTTTTGGCCATCTTCTCTAGTCACCTCAAGTTCCATTCAAAGTTTACCATGCCGCTCGGGCAAAGAAAACCCTTACTCTCCTCGTATAGGCAATAAAATGCAAATAAAATCTGGCTTCAGCCAAAAAACACCTGCCGACCGGATAAACCGGTAACGGCAGGTGCCTGTAAGGCAGATAATTTAGCGATTCCCTTTAGGCCTCCGAGCCGACGCTGAGGTCGCGGTTCACGACCAGTTCCCCATCCTTTTCGTCGATCGTCAGCTTATCGCCTTTGGATATGTTGCCGCGGAGCAGTTCCTCGGACAACCGGTCCTCGATGTGCTTCTGGATCGCCCGGCGAAGCGGTCTGGCACCGAAGCTCGGGTCGTAGCCTTCCTTCGCGAGGAATGCCTTGGCGGCATCCGTAATCACGAAGTCCACCTCCTGCTCCCTCAGACGCTTGCGGAGATCGTCCGCCATCAGCGTCACGATCTGAGCGATATGCTGCTCGTCAAGGGAGTGGAAGACGATGATCTCGTCGATCCGGTTCAGGAACTCCGGACGGAAGCTCTTCTTCAGCTCACCCATCACTTTGTCCTTCATGTTCCCGTATTCCCGGCCCGCATCGATCGTCGCCGTGAAACCAAGCGTCGAATTTTTCCTGATCACATCGGCCCCGACGTTGGATGTCATGATGATCAAGGTGTTGCGGAAATCAACCGTACGGCCTTTGGAATCGGTCAGGCGGCCATCCTCCAGCACCTGCAGCAGGATGTTGAAAACTTCAGGATGCGCCTTCTCAATTTCATCCAGCAGGACGACGGAGTAGGGCTTGCGGCGAACCTTTTCGGTCAACTGACCGCCTTCCTCGTACCCCACATATCCCGGAGGTGCCCCGACGAGACGCGACGTGGAATGCTTCTCCATGTACTCGGACATATCGATGCGGATCACCGCATTTTCATCCCCGAAGAGCGACTCGGCCAAGGCGCGGGCCAGCTCGGTTTTACCGACGCCCGTAGGTCCCAGGAAGATGAAGGAGCCCATCGGACGCTTCGGATCCTTCAAGCCTGCTCTTGCCCGGCGGATAGCGCGGCTTACGGCCTTGACGGCCTCATCCTGCCCGATCACGCGATCATGCAGGATGGATTCCATCTTCAGCAGTCGCTCGGTCTCTTCCTCCGCCAGCTTGACGACCGGGATTCCCGTCCAGCTCGCCACTACTTGCGCGATGTCTTCAGGGGTTACCTCGGAGTCCGTGCGTCCTTGCTTTTCCTTCCACTCGTTCTTCGTCGTATCCAGCTCTTCGCGCATCTTCTGCTCCGTGTCGCGCAGAGAAGCTGCCTTCTCGAACTCTTGGCTTTGTACCGCAGCATCCTTCTCCTTGCGGATGTCTTCCAGCTTGTTCTCCAGCTTCTTCAGATCCGGCGGTACCGTGTAGGAGCGGAGCCTTACCTTGGAGCTCGCCTCATCGATCAGATCGATCGCTTTGTCCGGCAGGAACCGGTCCGTAATATAACGGTCGGACAGTTTAACGGCTTGCTCGATCGCCTCATCCGTAATTTTCACCCGGTGATGGGCTTCATACCGATCACGCAGACCATGCAGGATCTGAATCGCTTCTTCCGGCGAAGGCTGATCTACCGTAATCGGCTGGAATCTGCGCTCTAGAGCGGCGTCTTTCTCAATATATTTGCGATATTCGTCCAAGGTGGTAGCGCCGATGCATTGCAGCTCGCCGCGGGCCAGGGATGGCTTCAAAATATTCGAAGCATCGATCGCTCCCTCTGCGCCCCCCGCTCCGATCAGGGTATGCAGCTCGTCGATGAACAAAATAATGTTCCCGGCTTGGCGAATTTCGTCCATAATTTTTTTCAAACGATCCTCGAATTCACCGCGATATTTCGTTCCGGCAACGACCGAGCCCATATCGAGCGTCATAACCCGCTTGTCGCGCAGCGTCTCCGGAATTTCATTGTTAATAATTTTTTGGGCAAGACCTTCCGCGATCGCAGTTTTACCGACACCGGGCTCCCCGATCAGAACCGGGTTGTTCTTCGTGCGGCGGCTGAGCACTTGAATCACGCGCTCAATCTCCTTGCTGCGGCCGATAACCGGATCCAGATTGCCGTCCTTCGCGTAGGCGGTCAGATCGCGTGCCAAGCCGTCCAACGTAGGCGTATTGACATTGACCGGATTGCCGTGGCTAGGGGAAACAACTTCGCTGCTGCCGAGCAGCTGCAGAACCTGCTGACGAGCTTTGTTCAAGCTCACGCCGAGATTGTTCAGCACCCGAGCGGCCACACCCTCGCCTTCGCGAATAAGTCCCAGCAGGATATGCTCCGTACCGACATACGTATGCCCAAGCTTGCGGGCTTCATCCATCGACAGCTCAATGACCTTCTTGGCGCGAGGCGTATAAGCAATGTTGGTCGGCTGCTCCTGCCCCCGCCCGATGAGGGATTCCACCTCGTCCTGTATCTTCTCCAGGCCTAGTCCGAGCGCGATTAACGCTTTAGCGGCAATGCCCTCGCCCTCCCGAATCAAGCCAAGCAAAATATGCTCGGTTCCAATATTGTTATGTCCTAGCCGGACAGCTTCCTCTTGAGCCAAGGATAATACTTTCTGCGCGCGTTCCGTAAATCTGCCAAACATCATGAGTAACACCTCCA
Source organism: Paenibacillus puerhi (assembly GCF_009846885.1). Lineage (GTDB taxonomy): Bacteria > Bacillota > Bacilli > Paenibacillales > NBRC-103111 > Paenibacillus_G > Paenibacillus_G puerhi. The sequence goes on along the minus strand of NZ_WUWM01000034.1, from coordinate 3,720 downwards.
AGATTGGTAAACATTCATTTGTTTGCTGTTCTGGTGATCGTGGTGTCAGCGGACTTCGTCCGATTCGGACATTTTGTCTCGGATCAGCTGCGCTCTTCTAATGTCTCTTTCTTCAGGCGACAGCTTTTCTCCTGCTAACTGCTGCAAAAAACCCGGCTGAGTCATCACCAGCAATTCGTTAAGCACCTGCGGAGGCACTTTTTTGATAAAACCGAGATCAATACCGAGCCTCACATCCGACAGTCGCTGAGCCGCTTCCTTCGAGTCCATAATCGCTGCGTACGACAGAATACCGTAAGACCGGCTCACCCGGTCCAATAGCTTGGCTCGGTTCTCTACCGACAGCTTCATCCTTGCGGCGCGCTCATGCTCGATAATCTGGCGAACGACGCTGTGGAGATTGTCGATAATTTCTTCCTCCGACTGGCCCAGCGTAATCTGATTGGATATCTGGAACAAATTGCCCAGCGCTTCGCTGCCCTCTCCGTATAACCCCCTGACAGCTAGGCCTACCTGCGTAATAGCCGACAAAATCCGGTTGATCTGCTGAGTAAGCACAAGCGCCGGCAGATGGATCATGACCGAGGCACGGATGCCCGTGCCGACATTAGTCGGGCAGCTTGTCATATATCCCCGCTTCTCATCGAAGGCGTAGTCCAGCTGAACTTCAAAAACATCGTCAATCTGATTGGCCAGATCCCAGGCTTCCTTGATCTGAAACCCCGGGCATAGGCACTGTATCCTCAGGTGATCTTCTTCATTCACCATGATACTGATGGATTCATTATCCGAAAGAATAACAGCCCCATTGCGCGAATCATTGGCAAGGGCCGGACTGATCAGATGCTTCTCCACAAGCACGCGCCGCTGCAGCTCATCCAGCTCGGACAGTGGCAGCAGGGTAAAGTGACTGATCGTCTCCAGATCTTCATTGTCCATCAATGATTTGACGCGGTTCAGCACCTCTTGAGACTGCTGGTTCGTGGCCAGCATGGGGAAGGGATACGCCCCCACATTGCGTGCTATGCGTATACGCGTACTGATTACGATGTCCGAGTCCGGACCTTCCTCTTTCATCCAATCGCTCAAGGCGTGCTCCGTAAAGCGTTGCACTTCCGTCATAAGGGTGCTCCTCCTTATTCCCCCGCCGTCTGGCCTTCTGCTGCCTGTTTTTCCAATTCGCGGATTTTGTCCCGCAGCTTAGCTGCCTCTTCAAATTCCTCTTGCTCGATCCGGCCTTGCAAGTCCTTCTTTAATTCCTCAATTTCCCGTTTAATCTTTATTAACCCGCCTGAGCGCTTGGGAACCTTGCCCGTATGTGTCGTATTGCCGTGAACCCGCTTGAATAAAGGGTCTAGCCTTTCGTTAAAATGCTTGTAGCATTCGCTACAGCCGAAGCGTCCCACTTTACTGAACTGGCTATAGGTCAAGCCGCAATGATCGCATCGGGTCGGCTGGACCTTGGCCGCCGTCTGATTAGGAGACGTAGGCTCGAAGTCGAGCAAGCCGCTCAACAGGTTATGAATCGAGAATCCTCCGGGCGTGCCCGGAATCATCTCTCCCTTCTCCCGAGCGCACGATTCGCAAATATGGAATTCCGTTTTTTCGCCGTTCAAGATTTTCGTGAAATGAAGTGTCGCCTGCTTTTTCCCGCATTCCTGACAAATCAAAGCAGTCCCTCCTTCGGCGTTGTATAGGGTATATCGTTTACTTTCGTTTACTTGCTCAATAAGCAGATCATCATCGCCTTCAGCATCCGGGCGCGTATCTCGTCCCGCAGAGGCAGCTTGAGCGTAAGCACCTCTCGGTCCAAAGCCGCTTTCATAAGCGCAGCCTCACGAGTAGTAACGAACCCGCCTTCCTCCAGGCGGTAGAGAAGCCCTTCGGACGCATTTTGGTCAATGTGAGTGCCTACATTTTGAAAAATATAATCAAGCACCGTGCCATGCGAATGCAGCACGATCTTCTGAATCCGGACATACCCCCCGCCGCCACGCTTGCTCTCGACGATATACCCTTTCTCCAAGGTAAAACGAGTGCTGATGACATAATTAATTTGCGACGGAACGCAATTAAACTGATCGGCCAGCTCATTGCGCTGGATCTCGATTACGCCATCCGGGCTCTGCTGCATGATTTGCTTCAGATGCTGCTCGATCATTTCTGAAACACTGCGCATCTGCTTCAACCTCCATACAAAGGTTATTTAGGTACTTGCTTTTTAAACCATTTACTGACTTTGACTTTCTTTGACTTTAGTAATATTATAACAGATTTATTTCGGATTGCAACTGGTCTTCCCACGCCCTTCTCTCCCGGACCTGCCCTCCATTATCTGAGTACGTTTGTCTCAGTATGTACATTCCTGGACCAAGTTAACGTATGCGCGGCAGCCAAATGTTGTGTAAAGTAGGCGGCCTTCCGATCTGCTGAACCCATATTTTTTCTAGATCGGGCATACATACCCTCTTTTGAATCGTGGGATAGTAACACGAGCTTTGAGGGTTCCATGCACGTTAATTTTCACTAAATCAGGAGGATGTATCGAAGTGAAGCAGAGAGGCTGTAGACCCAAGCTTATTGCCGCGTGGATGTTGGCCTGCCTAGTTACAGTCTGGTTTCTTCCGGATGATGTACAAGCTGACGTAGCTTATCATTTTGGCTTTAAAAAAAGCGTCAACGGGCAAGAGCCTTCCATCAATGAAGAAGGCTTTAAACCGCTGCTGCAAAAATACGGAGCTATTTTCACCGGAGACCCGAATCAAAAGGAGCTGTATCTTACCTTCGATAACGGTTATGAGAACGGGTTTACCCCACGCATTTTGGATACGCTGAAAGAAAAGCAAGTACCCGCTATTTTCTTCGTAACCGGCCACTATGTTAAGGAGCAAGCCGAACTGCTTAAGCGGATGAAAGCGGAGGGACATCTGATCGGCAACCATTCGTGGCATCATCCCGACATGAGTCAGATTTCCGCTGAACGTATCCGGGAGGAGCTCACCCAAGTAAAAACAGCGGTAGCTGACATTACCGGCCAGCAGGAGATGACCTACTTGCGTACGCCGAGGGGCATTTTCAATGAACGGACCTTAGCCGTGAGCAAAGAGCTTGGTTATACGAATGTGTTCTGGTCGGTCGCTTACAAGGATTGGGATACGAGGGATCAGAAGGGGTGGAAGTACGCCTATGACAAGGTCATGGCTCAATTGCATCCCGGTGCTGTACTGCTGCTGCATTCGGTATCCAAGGACAATACTGAAGCTCTGGGAGCTATCATCGATGAAGCGCGCAAGCAAGGATATGTGTTCAAAAGCCTGGATGAAATGACGGTTCGCAAGCCGTAACCAGACTCGGCCAACAAAAAAACAGCTCATTCAGCGTGAACTGAACGGGCTGTTTTGGAAGCTTGGCGACGTTCTACTCTCCCAGGACCCTTCGGTCCAAGTACCATCGACGCTGGAAGGCTTAACGTTCGTGTTCGGGATGGGTACGCGTGGTTCCCTTCCGCCATCATCACCAAACCTGCAAGTTTCACGAAGTGAAACTACTTCGGAAGCTTGGATTTTTCGAGGATTACTCCTCTGGAATCGCTGCGAGAAAATATCCCCGCTTTCTCAAGGCTTGCACCTTGAAAACTGGATGCGAAACTAAGCATGCTGAATGCTGTTAGCTTATTTGGATAAGCCCTCGACCGATTAGTATTCGTCAGCTACACGCGTT
>NZ_WUWM01000033.1 GCF_009846885.1 Paenibacillus puerhi | reverse complement strand
AGATCCTTTTCGGTGGATTATGGACAGTACTACCTGCCATTCCATTGTAAGGGATCTTTTTTCTGTTCAGATAGTTAAATGATAGAAAATTGTGAAGATTCAGAGAAGATTAATGCAACGCTAGTGAATTACATTGTATATTTATCGTGATAGGGCAGCATAGGTGAAATTAAAGTAAAGGGAAACGATAGCGTTCAATGAACCGCCTTTTCACCAAGGCGTTTTTTTATGGTCAAATTTCAATACTAGAAATTAACATAGACATTCGAAAAAGACCGTCCAAAAAAACGGACGGTCGGGATGCCGAATTTTCTAGCAGATGCGGCCGCCGGAGACGAATCATAAGGAATCGGAAGCCCGGTGCTCCTCCATCTCACTCCTTATAGCCGAAGTCCGGAATGGCATGCCATCTTTTGCGAAGCTCATGAGCGGCGTACTTTGGCTTGCGGTCTCTTGTGAAAATGCCTTTCTTGTTGCCCTGTACCCGGATAATGCCCTGACTCGTGTTGAAATCGGCAAAGTTCCAGACCTGCTCGCCAATGAATTGGGGAAACTCGTCAAATACCTCGTGATTGGCCCGCAGGTACTCGGCCTGGTATTCCTCCGTAAACATGACCGGATCGACGTCATGGAGCCCGGCCACCGTATCGGCGCCATATTCGGTCATGATGATCGGCTTGCCCGGGCAGCGCCTGCCCCAGCCGGTAAATTCTTCGCGAAGCTTATGCTTGGCAAGCTCCCAGTCACCCCCTTCGATGTACCAGCCATAATAGCGGTTGAGCGCGAGCACATCGACCAGCTCGGCCACCTTGCAGGTATCGGGCGTAGAGCCAAGATGCGTGACGATGGTTACCGGTCTTTTCTGCGGATCCAGCTCCTTGGCCAGTTCAACCAGCGGCTTGAAATACGCATCCGCCCCTTCCTCCTCGGAGGCCGGTTCGTTCGCGATGGACCACATCACCACGCAAGGGTGGTTTTTATCGCGAGCCACCAGCTCCCGGATCACTTGCTGATGATGCTCTTGAGTCTGCAAAATTTCCCATGTTTTCCGCTTGGGTCCGCCTCCGAACAGAGTCGCCATGAAGTTCAAATGCAGACCGACGGCCGGCGTTTCATCAATAACGACGATCCCTTCCCTGTCCGCGAGCCGCATAATTTCTTCGGAATACGGATAATGCGCAGTCCGGAAGGAGTTAGCCCCGATCCATCTCATGAGATTGAAGTCCATGACATTGGCCGCTTCGTCAATGCCTCTGCCGTGAATAGGCGAATCCTCATGCTTGCCGAATCCCTTGAAATAAAAAGGCTTGCCGTTAATCAGAAATTGTCCATCCCGTACCGCAACGGTTCGTAACCCGAAAGGCTGCTCATAGCGGTCAACCGTCTCGCCGTCCTTGATCAGCTCGATCCGGAGAGCGTACATGTACGCCTTCATCGGCTCCCACAGCTTCGCCTCCGAGACCCGCACCACGCCGTTCGATCCGCTCGCCTCCGCTGCAGCCCGTCCGGATTGATCGATCACAGCAATCCGGATCTCCGCTTCTCCGACCGTCTGTACGTCATAGGCGACGTTCGCGGCTGTGCCGTCCAGCTCCGTAGTAACGGTCACATCCCGGACGTAGGTATGCGGCGTTGTATAAATTTTCACCGGACGATGGATGCCCGCATAGTTGAAGAAGTCGAAGTTAGGGGTATTGCGGACGACCTTGCCGAGGCCCGGGACTTCCTTCTCGCTGTAATTTCCGATGGGCAGCGTGGTTTCGTCGACGATATTATTTACCGCTACGGTCAACCGGTTGGCTCCGGGATGCAGCTCTTCGCGAATCTCCGCCTCAAAGGGCGTGAAGCCGCCCTTGTGCTCTACGACAAGCTTGCCGTTCACATATACCTTTGCCGTATGCGTAGCGGAGCCGAATCGAAGCACGATCCGCTGCGAGAGCAGCAGGCCCGGCACCGTGAATTCTCTCTCGTACCATACCCAGCCCACATGATTCCGAATGGCAGCGGCAACCCCGACATCATTATACGAAGCCGGTACCGGCATGTTCATCGTATCGGTCAGCGCCGATTCGAACCAATGCTCCTGAAAGCCTCTTCCATCATCGCATTTAAAATTCCAGATTCCGTTTAAGTCGATCAAAGCTCGTGTATCGGTCACGATAGGATACAGCATAAGGCTCCACTCCTTTATCCTGCATATTGTAAGCATTTACAATAAAGATTATACTACTAATATTTCCGCATTTGTAAGGACTGTATTAGCATTTATATGTGGATTTTAACGAGTTAAGGAAGGAGAAAGCCGAATGTTCCTATCTTTGGAAATGACATCGATGAGCCTGACCCTGTTTCAATTAACCGATATGAATACGATTATTCTGGATCAAGCCTGCTGCGTAACATTGGCCGCCGAAAAAGATGTGCTGCCGGATGTTTTGAACGAGTCGCAGCAGGAGGACTTCCATCATATGTACCGGACAGCCAAGCAAGCTTCCGAGCCATGCTGCCTATATACGAATTCATGGGGATTGACTTATTTATCCCGCCGTCTCGAGAGCGAGGAAGCCGCCATGATCATCATCGGCCCCTTTCTCATGCAAGCGCCCGATTCTTATTCCAACATCCATGTCGAACAGAGGAAGCATATGGAGCTGGAGGAGTTTTACCGGGGGCTGCGGCTGGTCAGCAGCACGAAGGTTCAGAGTATGGCCAATCTGCTGGAGCAGGCCGGCTCGCTCCGGCAAGCCGCTGTCCGGATGGTGGAGCCTCCGACCCGTCCTGTTGAAAGAACGTCCCGGAGCCGGAAGGAACATCTGCTAAATCAACCCGACGATCCTTGCGTCCATCTCATTGACAAGCGCTACCAGGTCGAGAAAGAAATGAGAAGCGCCGTCGAGCATGGAGATAAGGAGCTGCTCCGGAGGCTCCGCGCTACGACAAAGAATCTGTTCGATATGCAGGAGCGTTTCCCTAACCAGCCGCTGAGAGCGATGAAGAATGCGTTAGTTATCCTGAACACGCTGTTTCGCATAGCTGCGGAGAACGGCAAGGTGCAGCCCTTCTTCCTTCACCAGATCTCGGAGAGATTCGCCAAAAAAATTGAACGCTGCGAAACGATAAATGCTTTGAACTCGCTGAGCGTTCTCATGTCCGACGACTATTGCGACCTCGTTCGCGACCGTGCCCGATACGGATATTCGACTGTCGTCCAGAGCGCAGCGGAATACTTGTCGATTCACTTCAGTAAGCCGATGAATCTGAAGAATCTATCACATCATTGTCGGGTCCATCCTGCCCATCTGTCTCGACAATTCAAGAAGGAAACTCGCATGACGCTCACCGAGTTTCAACAGCGTCAGCGAATCCGCGAAGCCAAGGTTCTGTTGAAAACGGATCGGGCTACGATCGGCTGGATCGCCGGCTACGTCGGCTTCGACGATGCCGGTTTCTTCACGCGGGTATTCAAGAAACTGGAGGGAATGACCCCGTCGGAATACCGGAATTCTTGAGGAGACGCCGGGCAGCCCGGCAGAAGCGGACGCCCTTGACGTCCGCCGCGAGCGATACCCACCTCATTCACATCCTAAAATATAAATTATATGTAAATATTTACCTCGATCATAATCCCCATGTATAATGAATCTAGAAATGGTGCCCTGTACCATTTACTAGATTCATAGGAGGGATTATTTATGTTTTCCATGAAGCAAGGCCTGCTCTCTATTACTCTGTCCCTGGCTCTGTCCGTCACCCTGTTAGGAGCGCCATCTCCTACGGCCCAGGCAGCCACGTGTGCGGATGTGCTTTCGCCTATGACAGATCCTCTGGCGATCAAGATGGAGAATGGACAAACGGTGATCTGGGAGGGGGTTGACCCTCAATTAATCACGGCCCGGGATACCTATGCCAGCTTGATCAGGCAGAAAGGCTGGAGCATCACCTATACTTCGGCCTACCGGCCCTATCAATATCAAAGGCACTTATATGAAATCGTTCAAAATAAAAGTATTTGCCAGCAAGAAATGATCAAGCACGGATTAGGCACGCTGGTGGCCGCCCCTTCCTATACGGCTCCTCATACGGCAGGCGTAGCGTTTGATGCCGTTGTTAAAGATGCCAGCGGCAACGCTCTGAACGGCATGACCTTCGTATCGAGCCAGCTCATCAATCTGGCCGCGCAAGCCGGATTATCGTTTCCGCACACCACCACGGACGGCGTGCATCATCAGCTTGCAGCCGGCGGAACAGGCTCCACCCTGAAGGTAGGCAGCACGGGTGCTGCAGTCGTTACCCTGCAAACCAATCTTAATCGGGTCGGCTACTCGCTTAGCGCGGACGGTGTGTTCGGAAGCGGCACAGAAGCTATCGTGAAGCAATTCCAGTCCGCCCACGGGCTAACCGCTGACGGAATCGTCGGCTCCTCCACCTCCAGCAAGTTAAATGCGCTCGCAACGACTACAACGGTACTGCGTGTCGGCAGCACAGGAGATGAAGTAAAGGTGCTGCAGCGTCTATTAACCAAGAAAGGCTACTCCGTTACAGCCGACGGGGTTTTCGGTACCGGCACCGAAAGTACTTTGAAACGTTATCAGCAAGCCGCCGGCTTGACCGCAGACGGCGTAGCCGGCCCTGCGACCTGGACCAAGCTTCGCTCCTAACCGTTGCCCGACGTATCCCGCAGCTCTATCTAAAGTAAGCCGCACAAAAAACGCAGACCTTTGCTTAAGGCTGCGTTTTTTTGTGCGGCTTACGGCTTTCTTAAGACAGCTCCATCCTAATATCGGCGCAAGTCGATCTTGGTCCCCGTCCTCGCGCTGTCGATCGCGCCAAGCACCATGGCCATGCTCTTGATGTTGTCCCGGCAGTCCGTTTCGGCCGGACGGCCTTCCTCCAGCGCGGCGAACATCTCGTCGAGACAGCCGTCATGACCGGCTCGGCCCTGCCAGCGATACGAAGCCTCCACGCGCTGATATTCGCGGGTAAACCGCCCTTCCTGATCGCCCGGAACGAGGATCTCGGCATAAGGGGCGCCGTGGCCGTCCCAGACGGCCGTCCCCCGCTCTCCATTGACGCGCCACTCGGCATCCCAGGAGGTCGGCAAGCCTTCCGAGCACCAGGAACCCCGATAGGTGAAGACCGAACCGTCTGACATCTCGAATATACAAATGGCTGAAGCATGGCCCGCGTACCAGGAGCCCGGCGGGTTGAATTCGTGGCAGTACACCGAGATCGGATCGGCGCCAGTCAGAAACCGTGCCTGATCGAACGTATGAATCGCCATATCCAGAATAAGCGGGCTTGCCATTGCCTCCCGGAAGCCGCCGAAGTGGGCGCCGATGAAGAAGTCGGCGCCGATATAGCCAACCTTGCCGATGCCGCCGTCCTTCACGAGCTCCTTGAATGCCCGGATATTCGCATTGTATCGCCGATTCTGCATCACCGCATATGAGCGGCCTGTCCTCTCGGCTATCGCGATCAGCTCATGGCCTTGCGCCATCGCTTCAGCCATCGGCTTCTCGCCGAATACGTGAGCCCCGTGCTGAAGCGCCGTTGAGCAAACCTCGAAGTGGCTGGCCGGTATCGTAACATCGAATACTACATTGGCTCCGGTTTGCTCCAAAGCCTCGGTCAGATCCGTATACGTTCCGCAGGTCAGGCCATGGCGCTCTGCCATCGCCTGGGCAAACTCCTGCTTGATATCCACAAGCCCGACAATGCTCGTATGCTCCCTCGCAAGGGCATAGCTCGCCCAAGCATTCGCCATGCTTCCACAGCCGACGATAAGGATCTTATACTTGCTCATAGACTTTGCCTCCTTCATCAGTTCCATCATTCGCCTTGGCGCCCCATCATTGATTTTCACTTCTATATTAAGATAGAATTGGCTACAAGCTTGATTATATCCGCAATTCCCTGCGTTATCTCTATACAATCTTGCGATCTATTAGTCCTATCTTGAGTCCCTTCGAGAGGTGTGACCCCTGCTGTGACTTACCCGACTGATCTTAGAGAGGATACTCGCATGAACGACAGCGCTTACCCGCTGAACATGTTCCGCAATCGCTGCAAGGCGGGTGAGATGGGCAGATCTGCGCTTTATCTGCACTGGCATGATCATTTTGAATGGATCTATATGGTATCCGGCCGGGCCGTCTTCCATATCGATACTTTGCACTACGAGGCTCAGCCTGAGGACCTCCTGCTCGTGCCTCGCGGCAGTCTTCATGTGGGATACGCCGCCGTGGAGGAAGAGGTCGAATACTGGTCGCTTGTCTTCAATCCCTCCATGCTCGGCGGCATGCTTGGCGATCCGGTCCATGACCATTACCTGGCTCCGTTTCTGGAAGGCAAGCTGCGCTTCCCCGTACACTATGACAGCCGGGAACCCGAATTTCAAGCGGCCCGCGACATCATGCGTCTTATCAAGCGGGAATACGAGCACAAGCCGCGAGCGTACGAGCTCGTCGTCAAAGCCCAGCTCTATCTGCTCTTCTCCTTGCTTGCTCGAAGATATTTGCCCGAACGCGGCATGGAGCCGTTAGCGTCAGCAGATAAACGCATGGAGCGCTTCAAATCGCTGATCCTCCATATCCAGGCGAATTTTGGCGATAAGCTCACGCTCTCGGAAGCGTCGCAATTTGTTAACCTGACTCCTTATCACTTCTGCAAAGTGTTCAAATCCGCTACCGGACGCACCTTCGTGGATTTCGTCAACCGGATTCGGATGGACGAGGCCGAGCGGCTCCTGCGGACGGGCAGCTTAACCGTCACGGAAGTAGCCGAACGAGTCGGATGCGGGAATCTGAATTATTTCACCAAGCTCTTCAAGCAAATCAAGGGGACCACGCCATCGATCGCGAGAAAAAATGGAGAAGGCCTGTAGGTCCTTCGCATAACGCATAGTTTTCCATACAATGATTATAAGTATAGGCAATAAGTAGTAAAAAATAGCAATACGAATTGTATCATTGGGATCATGTAATTTTCCCCAACCGGTATATACTGACAACATCAACCAATAAGGGGTGGATGAAGTGTACCGGAGGCTAATGATCCAAGTGTTCATGCTGGGAATGTGTTTGCTTCTTCTTGTTCCGTCAGCAAGCGCTCAGACCGGGGAGCCGTACAATCATGCCAAGGCTTTGTTCAATCTGGAGGAGACCTGGTTTGACATCGCAACCGGAGAAGTGGTGGGAACCGTCACGAATACAGACCGGTCGGAGTTTTATATTCTTTATTACGACGATGACATTGGCTATCCGATGCCTGCCATGGTAAGCCTGGATGGCTTTACCTTTCGGATCCGGGATTTGGCCAAGGTCCAGCCTACCAAGTATGTACTCACGACCGTTCGCTGGTTCTCTACATACCGATGGGAATACAATGACGAGGGCTATAATATGTTCATCCTCGGGCAAAGAGGGGATGATTGGGTCATCTACAACCCGAATTATATCAGCAGCCCTTATATTTATACCGTCCGATATTCGGATAACGGCAAGTATAAAATCGTGACCAAGGTAAGTATAAGCAAATTTATTTCTCAATGACCATGCACGAAAAGCCGCCCGCAGCATGAAACAATGCCGGGCGGCTTCTCCCTATCCGTGGCCGATCATCGTTCCAAAGGCATGCCGGATTACGTCTCCGCGGCTTATGATGCCGACCAGAACGCCGTTGCGCTCGATAGGGAGCTTCTTGATTTTTCGGTTCCCCAGAATAGCGGCGATCCGGTCAACGTCCATATCCCAGGGGGCCGTGGTTACTTTCTTCCTGCATACCTTCATCACATTCTGCTCCAGGATATCGGCGACCTTCTCCTCCATGCCGCACGGATCGCTCACGATCATGGAGAAATACATAAAATCGATGACTCGGTCGCTTTTCTTCCCGATATTCCGCATAATATCCCCGTCGCTGATGTAACCGACGATTTCATTCCGGTCGTTCACGACAGGAAGGCCGCTGATCCGGTGATCGATAAATTTCTCGATGACCGCACGAACTTTATCATATTCCTTGACCTTGTACACGCTGCGGATCATTATGTCCTGTGCCAGCATGGAGTTGCCTCCTTCAGTTTTATCGCCGCCGACGAGTACACGAGCAGCAGCCATCGCGTCTTTCGATATACCATCATTAGCATATATTGCCTCATAAACGCAATACCCATGATCGCATAGAGCTTGTAATTTTTTGATTGGGGCATCCATCTTCCGGCTCAGCCGCTCAAAAAAACCATCATAAGCGATTTCATGCACACCACCCCGTGATGCTTATTCGCCAGGGGCTTTCGAACAAAGCGAAAGCCTCCCGCTTATCAGCAGGAGGCTCGCTACGTGAGGACTTCATTATTTGAAAACAACCATCAAACCATAAACCTGTAGCCCGATCCCCACACCGTTCCGATATATTGCGGCTTGGACGGGTTGGCCTCGATTTTCTCCCGGATTCGGGCGATGTGCACGGTTACGGTAGATACGTCGCCAAGCGCATCCATCCCCCAGATGCGTTCGAACAGCTCTTCTTTGCCGAATACGCGATTGGCATGCTGAAACAGAAAGAACAGCAGATCGAATTCTTTCTGCGCCAGCATAACCTCTTTGCCGTTCACGAACACCCTCCGCGAATCCCTCTGAATCTCCAGCCCCCGCACCAGCAGCTTGCCACCGTCATATCCTTTGCCGAACCGCTCCTTCATCCGTTCGTACTTCGCCAGATGAGCGTTGACCCGGGCCACCAGCTCGCCTGAGCTGAACGGCTTCGTGATATAATCGTCCGCGCCGTAGCCGAGACCGTTGATCTTATAGATTTCCTCGGCTCTGGCCGACACCAGAAGCACGGGAATATCATCCTTCTCGCGGACCTGCTTCAAGACCTCGAATCCGTCCATGCCGGGAAGCATGATATCCAGGATGACCAGCTCAAACACCTGCTCCCCCAGCGCCTTCAGCCCCTCCGGGCCGCTGTTCACAATCTTGACCGAGTAGCCGCTCAGCTCCAGATAATCCTTCTGCAGAGTGGCGATGCTCTGGTCGTCCTCGACGATCAGTATCCTCTTCATCGTAACCTCCAGCCTTACTGTGCCTTTCTGAGCGATATCATCATCCGGGTCCCTTCCCCGGCGACGCTTGTCGCCCATATCTTCCCTTCATGCCCCTCAACAATCTGCTTCGCTATGGCAAGACCAAGCCCGCTGCCGCCTGCATCTTTTCTCGAAGGATCGGCTCGGTAGAACCGGTCAAAAATATGAGGCAGGTCATGTTCGGGTATCCCCTCGCCGTTATCTCTTATCTCTATAATGGCCGATGTCCGGGTCTCTCTAAGAAAAATAGTCACCCTGCCGTCAGCCTTGTCTGCATATTTCGCCGCATTGTCCAGGATGTTTTGAATAACCCTCTTTAATCTTTCGCGATCCATATAAACAGAAACGGGCTTCTCCAGCTCGTCGATCAGCTCTAACCGGATGGCCATCTTCTCGTACTCATACCGATAGTCCGCAACGCAGTCCTCGAAATAACCGGCCAGATCGGTTTGTTGAAAATGATAAGGCAGCTGATTCAGATCCAGCTTGGAGTATAACAGAAGATCGTCAATCATGCTGTTGACAAGCAGCGCCTTGGAGCGGGCCGTTTCCAGATACTCTTCCATTTTCTCGGGGGTTTGGGCTACCCCGTCGATGATCCCTTCGATATAACCTTTTATGGAGGTAACCGGCGTCTTTAGATCGTGGGAAATGCTGGATACGAGAAACTTCCGGTTCTCGTCGTATTTTTGCTGCAAATAGACGGACTCCTTCAGCTTAAGCCTCATAAGCTCGAGCGTCCTGCTCAGCTCCCTTACTTCCCCTTCCCCTACCTCCGCAATTTCGCGGCTTAGATCGCCTTCACTGATTCGAACCGCTGCGTTCTTCAGCCTCGATACGGGCATAATGATCCCCCGCGAGAACGTATACGACACCCACAGATTCGTCAGAAGAAAAACAAGGATGAAAAAGCCTGCGATGAATAGGCCAAGCAGCAGGGCAAAGCCCGTGTTCAGCTTGATCGGCGCAAGCAGCAGCAGAACCCCGTCCTCGGTTGACGATAGCTTATAGGCCGCGCGCGCGAACACATACGTTTTACCGTCAAGCTCCAGCGTGTCCTGATAGTGCGCATCGCCTGCGAGCATGAAGCTTTTCTTCAGATCCATGTCGTTATACGGCCGGGTCGCGAAGACAACTTCTCTATTTCTGAACAGAAAGGCATCGGCTCCTGCCTCTCTCGCCCGATCCGCCAGCTCTTGCTGATAACGCTGATCGAGGAGCTGCTCGAACTCGCGTTTCAACGCTTCATTTTTAATCGCGTTGATCTTCGTCCGGACCTCGAATGCTCTATTCCATTCCTGGATATTCGCCTCCCGGGCAAAAACCTTCGTGTACGCAGCGACAAATATGACCCCGGCCAACACCGTCAAACCGATAGAAAGCAAGACAGCCAACGCATTCATCGTGAAAAAGCGTTTGGTCAAATGCATGAGGTTCCCTTTCTATATGTCCTTTCTGTCAAACAAGTAATAACCTGCAGTAAATAACATTATACCACAGCCCGACATGATTAAGAGTTGGCGGAATATTTTAAACGCATTGATCGACTCTGCGATCCAAAGCGTATACCAGTCGAACATCGACGTGATGAAAAAGCTCGAATAGCTCGAAAATACGATGCCCAAAAAGTTAAAGGCTATAAACGTGATAATAGCGAGGAAAAAAACCGCTAATCCGCCCCGCAGCCAATTGGATAGCAGGACAACGAGCAGAGCGAATACGAACACAGGAAAAAACGTAGCGACATAGGATAGGATGACTCTACCGATGCCGATCAAGCTTGAGGACGACATATTGAACAGGAACCCGGCCACCAGGGAGAGTACCATCACAAACAGCAGATTGGCCATGATAAACAGGGCCAGGTTCAACACCTTGGCGCTAAATACGCCGAGTCGGGAAACGGGCCGGGTCAGCGTAATTTTCATCGTATTGGAAGAAAATTCGCCGTTGAACATATCAATCGCTACGAACGTGGAAAACAACGGCAATATCGTATAAGCAAACATCGACAGCACCACGAGCGGAAACTCCGTGCTTCCTACAACACGAAGTCCAAGTCCGTGCTTAATCGCCGTGACGGCAATTTGTCCGATCAGTACGGCAAGTATGGACAAGATGGCGGCCGCAATCAATTTTTTCTTTTTGAGCAGCTTCACGGCTTCATTGATGAATGCGGCTTTAAATCCGGCCATTCCGGTCCACCTCGCTTACAAAGTAGTTTTCAAGCGATGCGTAATTCGCAAGAATGTTATGCGTATAATCGGTATTGACGAGCTTTCCGCCGTATACGACGCCGATGCGGGTGCAGGTTAGCTCCACATCGTGAATCAGGTGACTCGAGATGAAGAAGGTCGTGCCTTCCCCGGCTAGCTGCTTGATCAGCCTGCGCATCTCCAGCATGCCCTCGACATCCAGTCCGTTCAACGGCTCGTCCCAGATCAATAGCCTCGGCTTCGAGAGAATCGTCGCCGCTACTCCCAGCCTCTGCTTCATTCCGAGCGAGAACTTCCCTGATTTCTCATGTTTATATTTGATCATGCCGGTAATTTCCAGGCATTCGTCGATTCTTTGCTGATCGACGTGCGGGTAAAACCTGGCGAACAGCTTCAGGTTGTCGTTAGCCGTCAGATACGGATACGACTCCGCCGTTTCGATGATACAGCCCACATGCTTCATCGCATTGACATAGTCCTCTTGAATACTGGCTCCGAATATTTTCACTTCGCCGCGATCCGGCCTCAGCAGTCCGGCCATCATTTTCATGGCGGTCGTCTTCCCCGCTCCATTAGGACCCAGGAAGCCGAAGATATCGCCCTGATCGACGTCCAGGTTCAGATCGCTGATTCCGCGGCCATTCCCGTATACCTTGGTCAAACCGTTTATTTCAATCGCTTTGGTCATGGACTTCCAACATCTCCCCAAATCATAGTCGGGAAGCCGCTGCCGCGGCTTCCCTTCATCCGTTATTCCTCAAACACGCGGCTGAACTCCCCGTCGAAATTCGGACGGTCATTGGATCTGTAGGAATCGTTGCTCAGTATTTCCATATTCATATTGAGATACAGCTTTCCGTTCGAGCTTGGATGGAGCTGACCCAGTTCCTGCTCCCCTTTGGCATTCTTATATGTGAAGGTAGGCATAGACCCCGATGAAGCAGGGTTGTATTCGAACGTAAAATTGTACAATTCCCCGAACTCGGCTTCATAGCCGGGCTTGACGGTTTCGTAGTACTTGCCGGACACTTTATTCTTCTCCACATTCGTGATTTCTAGCGTTCGTTCTCCGATTTTGATGAACTTGCCGTCCTTCTCGGTAATCACGTTATTTTTGTAAATGCCGACATGCTTATTGCTAAAGCCGCCCGTCTCGGTAATTTTTTCGACGTTAGCTCCTGACAGGTCAGGCAGGCTGATCTTTGTTTGTCCGATATCGGACAGCTTGTAGGCCATATTCAGCTTGATGTCATGCTGAACGCCTTCCTTGTCTTTCCCCGACAAAACCACTTCGCCGGTCAGGCTCTCCAGTAATCCCGCTTTATTCTCAACGGCCGTACCTGTAACCTTTTTCACGAAAATATCATCTTCGATTTGCGGCAGGCTCATCCTCTCCAGCCGTCCCATGTCGCTGATGTACCGCTTCATGACAAAGGAGGAGACCGCGTTCACAACGGCAGGCACCTGCGCCTCGGACAAGCTTCCTGCATATACGCGTCCCCCATCCGCGTGGAGCTCCGCCTGGATATTTTCCTTCAGATTACCGACGAAGGCATCGACGATTTTCTCGACTTCAGGAGCTCCCTTTTCATTAAACGGATTCGTAAAGCTCCGCCGTTCATACGGGCTCATCTCTTCGGGGAATTCCGTGACATAGTACTTGCCGTCCGTATTGTTCTTCCAGACCGACTGCTTCTTGTCGGAATACGAATAGCTGCTGCTCTGTTCCCCGCTGGCATATTGACTCGAAGATGTATTTTCCGTAGCCTGCAGCTGTGTATCGATTTTACTGAAGGTGGACATTTGCACCAAGGACCGGTCGTTCTCCTTCAGCGTAATCAGCGCCTCGACCGTATAGTTGCCCAGCCCGTTCTCCATCTGAGCGGCAGTGTTTTTGACCGTGGTCTTTAGGTGATCGTACCCGGAGCCTATCAGCGTGTCGGCAAAGGCCGTCGATACAAATACGCAAGCTCCAACCGTAAACGAAAGTGCCGTAATCGCTTTTTTACTTAATTTCATATCAGATCTCCTTTACTTATCCAGCATAGAGGAAACGTTTCCTTATTACCTAGTATAAACGATGCCTATTGAATATTTCTAAATAACCTATTAACAAAATATAAACTCTCTACCGATTAACTTTTTTTAGAGTCAAGTCGGAAGATCATGTTCCGCTTACAAGGAATTTAGAAGTGTTTGTCGAATCTTATTAGTTTAACACCAAATTCATGATTCCAGAGGGTAGCATGATGAGACCAGACATCCGTTCGATTCTTCTCCTTGTTTTTGTGCTTTGCGCAAGTCTGCTGGCCGGCTGTCTCCAGATGCCGGATGCTTCTTTCAATAAAGCAAGGCAGGGGAGACTTGAGCTTGCAGCGATACCTTTCGGCACACCGAAGAAAGTGTCCCTGGATGGAGAGTGGAAGTTTTATTGGAATCGCTTGATCGAGCCCGACCGGATCGATACCCAATCTCCCGATGCACTTGTTCAAGTCCCCTCCACATGGGATAAAATCACGATGGAAGGCGCTACGCCAGGAGGCCTCGGATATGCGACTTACGCTCTTCAAGTCACCAATATTCCTGTGGGTCAAACACTGGCTCTAGAAGTACCGACTATTCTGACCGCTTATAAGCTGTGGATTAATGGTAACTTGGTTTCTTCGGTTGGGGAAGTTGGGACTTCGCCGGAAGCCGCCTCTCCGAACAGGAAGGCCATAACCATTCCTTTTGTCGCGGACCAGCCGGAGCTTAACCTGGTCATCCAGGTATCCAACTATTCGAACAACCATGGGGGGATCTGGCAAAGTCTATGGCTCGGCGACTCCGAAGCTCTGCTGGCGCGCAAGCAGATCAGAATCTCTCTGGAAATGTTCTTGGCAGGCGCTTTGTTCATCATGGCTGTCTATCACTCGGGCCTATGGCTTATCCGTCGGAATGACAAATCGTCTCTTTATTTCGGTTTGTACTGCTTTTTCATCTCGTCAAGAGGATTATTTATTGGCGAAACCCTGTACATTGTTCTGCTTCCCCGATTCCCTTGGGATAGCTCTATTCGAATAGAATTCTTATGTTTCTACATGAGCGTTACATTTGCCCTCAGGTTCCTGCGCAGCCTCTATCCAAGCGAATGTTCGGAGATAGTTGTGAAGTGGGTTACCCGTATTAGCGTGATCTTCTCGCTGATTACGCTTGCCCTGCCTCCCCCGATATTTACGAACTGGCTTGTTTATTATCAAATAGTCACCGTAATTTCTGTCCTGTATGCGGTCTTTGTGTTCGCGCTGGCTTGCTACCGAAGGCGGGAAGGCTCGCTGATCTGCGCGGCCGGAGGTATTGTCCTGGCTGCCACCGTGATTAACGACATTTTATTTCAGCATGGCTATGCCAAATCTGAAAATCTGGTGATGCTCGGTTTGTTTTCCTTTGTTTTAGCCCAGTCGATCATTCTGTCGAAGAAGTTTTCCAAGGCCTTTACCTCGAGCGAGGAGCTGGCTCAAAATCTCATGGTACTGAATAATACACTGGAGGAAAAAGTAAAAGAGCGGACCAGCGACCTCGAAAAATTAAATACGATACTGGAAAGTCAAAGCTTGGCCGACGCACTTACAGGCATACCTAACCGAAGACACTTCACGCTCGCAGCAAGCCGGTCCTGGACGGAGGCTCAGGAGAAGCAAGCTTGCCTGGCCATCCTGCTTATGGACATCGACCATTTCAAATCGTACAACGATACCCATGGACATCTGATGGGAGACGCCTGTCTTCAAAAAGTAGCAGCCTGTATCCAGGAGTCCGCGCTTGCTAGCGGAGGCCATGCCTTTCGGTACGGGGGAGAGGAATTCGCCGTGATCTTGCCTGGGAGGAGCCTCGAGCAAGCCATGCTTTGCGCTGAATCGATGGCCCAGCGGGTATGCTCGCTGGAGATCGAGCATCTCACCTCCTCGACAGCAAGCTATATCACGATCAGCTGTGGGGTAGCTGTGCTCAACGCGGGCGCTCCAGGCACCTACCGCTCGCTGGAGGAGCTCCTTCAGCAGGCAGACGAAGCTCTTTATCGGGCCAAGCATGCGGGAAGAAATCGCGTTAGCGTGTGAGTAAGCAAGCTTGGTCAGCTTAGGCGGAATATACAAAAACCGTTCTCTTCATTAATGGATGATGATTCTTCCCTTAATGAACGAACGGTTTTTAGGTTGTGCAAAGCCAAGCTACTCATTCGTCACAGGGGCCGATGTACCGGCCGCTGCCGCTTACTCCTCCAACATCTGCTCGCCTTGCCCGACTTGACGTTCCTTCAAGCATGTATGCTCCTGACAATCCGAATAATAGATGATGACTTTCTCCGCGTCGAAAGTACCGATCATTTCATGGCAATGTTTGCAAACAATGCTGCCCAAATCTAAGCTGGCTGAGAAGTTGGACATAACGATTCATCCTTTCTATCATCAGATTTGCAGCCCTGCCCAATAAGGAAGGGCCATCGCCGACCGTTGTTGGGAAGAAGCTTATGTAAATGAACTAGTTGGCGCTTATTGCGACACACTAATTATTATATATTGTATATTATTTATATGCAATAGAGAAATTATCTTTCATTAACAGGTCTTATACACAAAAAAAGACGACTCGTTTAACTTCCTAACCGAGTCGTCTTACCTTTTTTCACGTTCGCGCTATTTGGATTCGACTTTCTTCTCGCTGTCCAAGTACTCCTGGAGATCGTCCTGAACGCTGATCTCGGCAAGAGCGACCTTCGACCGGTGGGCCGAACGAATAATGATATGCCCCGCTACCGGAGCAGTCAGGAAGACGAATACGATACCGAGCAATAAGCGGATACTGGACACTCCATGCGTAAAGAGAAAGTAGAGGAATGCGCCCAGCAAAATACAGAGGATTCCAAGCGTAGCGCTCTTCGTGGAAGCGTGCGCGCGATTATATACATCGGGAAGACGGATAATGCCCAGCGAGCTAACCAGACTCATGACGGTGCCGCTAATCACTAGAATTCCGACGACAATTTCAATCATCCCTTTTCCGTCCAATCACAACTCCTCCTTCCATATACTTGCTTAAAGCTATCGTGCTTAGAAAGGCCAATATCCCTATGAGCAGAATCGTTTCCAGATAGGCGTGGGAATCCAGCATAACCGAGAGCAGCGCCACGACTCCGATAATGTTGTAGCCGATGGAGTCGAGCGCGAGGATCCGGTCATGCATGGAAGGTCCCTTGATCACACGGTACAGAGCGATCACCACGGAGATCGTGAGCAAAAACATGGCCAGCAGCATAATCGTATCGAACATTATCGCATCACCTCAATAATCGCCTTCTCAAACTTATCCTTTGTTTTGGAAATACTCGTGCGGAATTCGTTAACATCCATAGCATGAATGTACAAGACGCCCGCCTTGGGGTCGATTTCCATCACAACAGAGCCTGGGGTCAGGGTTAATAAGGTGGAAAGCAGCGTAATTTCCCAGTCGGATTTCAGGATGGTATCGGACCGAAAAATGCCCGGTTGTATCGTTAACTTGGGCCGCATAACCTGGATCATAACCACAACGCTCGACTTGAGCAGCTCCAAGATAAACAGCGAAAATAACTTGATAATGGAAATAATTTTTCTGCCGTAGAAATGTACGGGGAAAAACCGGCGCATTAAGAAAATGATCAAAAATCCGATGGCGTAGCCTATACTGAAGATCATGACGTTCCACGATTCATTGAGAAGCATCCATACGAAGGCGATCAGCAAATTTAATAAGATCTGGGTTGTTATTTCCGTCACATCCTTTACGTCCAGGGTGGAATCAGTAACTCACTCTTTTAAAGACGGCATCGATGTAGAGGGATGGATTGGCCATAACCTCAGCGGCCTGCACTACATAGGTAAGCACCCACTCCGCTCCCAGCCCCATGGCGATGAGCAAGGTGACCAGAATCGAGCCCGGTAATAAGGCGCTTGTGCCCGTCGACTTCTGATCCCCCTCGCTAAGCAGCGTCTCCCCCCAGAAGCTGTGGATAAAGATTTTGATTACGGAGTAAAGCACCATGAGGCTCGTAATAATCCCGATCAGCGACAGGATGAAATGCCCTTCGGTTATGCCCCCCTTGAGAATAATGACTTTGCCCACGAAGCCGCTCAGCGGCGGGACGCCGGCAAGCGCAAGCGCGGCTATGAGAAACAACCATCCTAGCGATGGGCGGAAGAGAATCAAGCCGCTAAAGTTCTTGAGCTTATCCGAGCCGAAGATGGAGATAATCGCTCCTCCCAGAATGAAGATAAGCGCCTTGGCCAGCATGTCGTGAATCAAATAAAACAGCGCGCCCGTCAAGGAATCCAGGGAAGAGAGCCCTACGCCGAACAGGATGAAGCCGACCGCGACGATGACGTTGTAGGCGAGTATTTTTTTAATCTCCCAGTGGGTAATAACCCCCAGCGCCCCAAGTATCATCGTGGCCGCGGCCAAAATGAGAATGATCGTATGCGTAACTTCCGACTGATGGTAGAAAATCAGGGTAAATGTACGAATAATCGCATAGATTCCCACCTTGGTAAGCAGGGCCGCGAACAACGCGGCGATAGCAGGAGGCGGCGCACTGTAGGAGCCTGGCAGCCAGAAAAACAGGAACAGCCCTGATTTGAGGCCGAACACCGTCATGAATATGAGGCTTACGGTCGTCAGCAGGCCATCTTGACCGATGACGGTGATGCGCTCGGACAGATGGGCCATATTGAGTGTTCCGGTGATCGAATACAGGTAAGCGATCGCGATAACAAACAAGGTCGACGAAACGACGTTAATAATGACATATTTGATCGATTCGCGGAGCTGAAGCTTCTTCCCCCCTAGACCGAGCAGCACATAGGAGGAGATCAGCATGACTTCGAAAAAGACGAACAGGTTAAATATATCGCCCGTCAGGAAGGAACCGTTCACGCCGCAAAGCAGAAGCTGTACGAACGGATAGACGAAGTAAACCTTATGCTCATGGTTCAGGGAACCGAATGCGTACAGGTTGCACATCAGACCTACGATGCTCGCAGTCAGCACCAGCAGGGCCGACAGCATATCTCCAACCAGCGAGATGCCGTAGGGGGCCTCCCACCCTCCTACATCGAGAACAAGAATGCCCTGGGTCGAGACCCGGTGAATGATAAGGGCGGAGACCCCTATCGTCATCAGCATGCTGATGACGGATAGCCACTGCTGGAGTCGGACCTGCCGACGAAAGAAGATCATTCCCATTCCGGCCAGAAGAGGGATGATGATCGGAAGGATCAACACATTACTCATGCGAGCTACCTCTCAATTGCTTCATATTGTCAGTGCCCAGCTCCACATACGTGCGATAACCCAATACAAGCAGGAATGCGGTCAACGCAAA
Organism: Paenibacillus puerhi; assembly: GCF_009846885.1. Lineage (GTDB taxonomy): Bacteria > Bacillota > Bacilli > Paenibacillales > NBRC-103111 > Paenibacillus_G > Paenibacillus_G puerhi. The sequence goes on along the minus strand of NZ_WUWM01000033.1, from coordinate 50,511 downwards.
GCTGATCACTATCGAGGTAAGGATCAAGGCCTGCGGGATAGGATCTGTGTAGCTGGCGGCATTCTCCCCGAGAAGTGGCGCCGCCCCCTTCTTGATCCCATTAACGGCAAGCAGCATCAGATGAGTGGCATGAGAGAAGATCGTAATCCCTAATATAATCCGCAGCAGGTTTTTGTTCAGGATGAGATACGTTCCGACTGTAAACAGGATGCCGGCGATAATTGTTATGAACGTCTCCATTATTTTTCATCCTCGCTTATACTTGTAATTATCGTCATGGTGGTCCCGACCACGGTCATATACACGCCCAGATCGAAGATGACGGCCGAAGCAAGCTCCGTTTTTCCCAGTAACGGCAGATTGACATACGTAAATGTCTGCGTCAGGAAGTGAACATCGAACAATAGGGATGCCGTACCCGTAAGGACAGCGACGATCACGCCGGCCGCGGCCAATTGGTTAAAATTCACGGGAAGGATGTCCCGCACCGACTGAAGATCGAAGGCGATGTAGAGCAGGACGAGGGCAGAGGCCGTAATCAAGCCGCCGATAAAGCCGCCGCCCGGATTGTGATGCCCCGCGAACAAAATATAAATCGAGAAGGTCATTATAATGAACACTTGTATTTTGGTCGCGGTTTGCAGAAAGACGTCGGTAAATTTCATTGAGGCTTCCTCCCCTCATGACGAAGCTTGATAAGCGTATAAATGCCTACCCCTGCCGTGAAGAGAACGACAATTTCCAGCATCGTATCGAAGGCCCGGAAGTCGACCAGAATGGCATTGACCATATTCCTCGCTCCTGCCAGCGTATAGGAATCTTTATAGTATTCCGCAATTCTCGGAAACAAATGATGCTCTTGCGTCGATAGACCGATTAAGGTCAGGACCAATCCGACGCCGATGGCGATGACGGCATTGGTCAACCGGAACTTTACCGTGGTCACATGCTTGCTAACCTTGGGGAGAAAGTAGAAGCATAGCAGGAAAAGTGTGGTTGAAATCGTTTCGACGACAAGCTGCGTCAGCGCCAAATCCGGTGCGCGGAATATAACGAACAGCAAGGAAACGATATAGCCGATGATGCTTACGGCGATGATCGAGATCAGTCTGGACTTCGTAAACAGGATATAAACAGCCGCCCCGACCATCGTGAAGCCAAGCATGTATTCATATAGCTCGATAGGCGCATTGTTGGACAGATCGAGCTCGAAGCCATCCGTAAGAAACAAAGAGCCTCCGGCCATCACAATCAGAAAGACGAACAGATAGGACAAGTAGTGCGTAGTCGAGCCAGTCATGTAAAATCGGGTCAGGATGCCGGCTATCCTCTCCATCCCCGCAAGCCCTTGATCATAAGCCTGATTCAAGCTGAACCGGAACGGTACGCTTTCGTAAATATTCCGAAATTGGGTTAAATACCGGTACAGCACGGTTCCCAGAACGACAATGCCGATGGTCATCAGAAGCTCCGTATTAAAGCCATGCCACGCGGAGATATGAACATGCCACTCCTCCCCGTTCACGAAGGCTTGCGGCAGGATCGCTTGTACAGTCGGTACCAGCAGCGAAGACGCTATCACATTCGGGAAGAAAAACAACAGGATGACAAGAACGGCAAGGATCATAGGCGAAATGAGCATGCCCAGCGGCGCCTCATGCAGCTCGCGCTCTTGCGGCTTCGGTTGGTATGGACCCGTGAACACCTTAAAGATAAGAATCATACAGTAAACGAAAGTAAATATGCTCGCGACCCAGGCGATGATCGGAATAAGGAAAAACCAGCCATCCAATGTACGCGAAGCCGTCAGCACGCCGGTAAAAAACATCTCCTTGCTCAAGAAGCCGCTAAACGGAGGAAGTCCGGCCATGGAGAAAGCGCCGATCATCGTTAAGGTGAAGGAAACGGGCATGACATGGATCAGACCGCCCAGCCGGCGGATATCGCGCGTCCCCGTCTCATGGTCGAGAATACCGATCATCATAAAGAGACAGCCCTTGAAGATCGAGTGGTTGATCAGATGAAAGATCGCGGCAAGCGCAGCACCGGCGAACAGTAACGAGCTGTCGCGGAATTCGATATTTAACGCCAGAGAGCCTATGCCGAGCAGCGTCATAATTAGGCCGAGCTGGCTTATCGTCGAGAAGGCCAGCAGCGCTTTCAGGTCACTCTGACGAATCGCGAGCAAGGAGCCGCTGATCAGCGTGATGAGACCGACGATCGTGATGGTCCAGAACCATTCCTGATGACCGCCGAATATAGGAGTGAGACGGGCGACAAGGTAGACTCCCGCCTTGACCATCGTAGCGGAGTGCAGATAGGCACTGATAGGCGTAGGGGCTTCCATCGCATCCGGCAGCCAGATGTGGAAGGGGAATTGCGCAGACTTCGTAAACGCTCCAAGAAGGATAAGGAACATCGCCGGAAGAAACAGCGAATGCTGCGAAACCTGTTCGCCTGCCGCGATGATCTCGCGGATGCTCAAGGTCCCTGATGCCGCATACAGGATAATGAAGCCGAGCAGCATGGAAAATCCGCCGGTCATCGTAATAAACATCGATTTCTGGGCTCCGTAGCGTGATTTTTTGCGATGATACCAGAAGGCGATGAGTAAGAAAGAAGATACGCTGGTAAGCTCCCAGAAAGCATATAGCACTAGGAGGTTATCTGACAGGACGGAGCCGAGCATCGCACCCATGAAGAGCATTAGATAAGCATAGAAGAGATGCAGCTTCTCTCTTTCCTTGGACATATAGAATATAGAGTAAAACACGACCAAAACGCCTATACCCGTAATGAGCAAAACAAACATCAGGGAGAGACTGTCCATATAGATCGCAAAATGGATGTCCAGGAACGGGATCCACGGCACGGATTGGACAAGAGGCTCAATGGGATGCTGAACAGGATAATAACCTGCAAAAAAGATCAGCAGAAGGAGAGGAATACTCATAACGAACCAGCCGGTATGGATCCGATGCACATATTTAGACAACAGCGGAATAAAGGGGACGGCTAAAAATGGTAACAGGATGGCAAGGTGTAATAATGGCAACAGCGAGTCTCCTCCTTTTTTGTATGTATAGTTATACATCATATAGGGTATTCATAAACGAAATATGAGGGATTAATAGCCCTTACAGACGTTTAGGAATTGATTCGTTGTATAAAGTCGAACGGTTCGCCATGACAATTATACTCTATGTAAGTTGACAACATCAAACTTTATCTGTAGGCTAAAGCTATCATTGGGCAGAGGTGGAACAAAACAATGAAGACAGGAAGCATGGATGAATGTATACTCGTCTGTGTATATTATGGTCCAAACGGTGAACGACTCATTCGCAGAGGCGGTAAAATTGCTAATATGCTTAATTGTCCTCTCTATGTTTTAACCGTCGACCGGCAACCGGAAGATGAGTGGGATATCGAGAAGAATCATTATATTTCAGCATGGAAAAAAATCGCCGAAGAGCTTGGGGCCCAGGAATTCATTGTCAAATACAATGAGAAACGCCCTGTTGTCAAAGTCATAAGCGAGGTTACGAAGCAAAAAAATGTGACGCAAATCGTGCTCGGGCAAACCGCTCAAAGCCGCTGGGAAGAGATCACGAAAGGCTCCATTATTAATGTATTGCTGAACGAGCTATCTTTCGTCGATCTGCACATCGTATCGCTCTCGCGCGAATTAAAGGTTCAAGAGGGCTTTTATGAAAAGGGCATCCGCGCCTACCTGCTGGAGGAAGCCGGAGGCTACAAGCTTTGCTTCAATCATACGCACCTGGATAAGTACGAGGGCATCTTCTACAAGGAAGTCGGCACGGACTTCAACAATGGCGTCTTCAAGTTTATGAAGGATAATGAAATGGTGGAAGTCCTGATTCACGACGGGTTTATCGAGGATATTAACCAAAAGATCGACTGACCCGCGGCTCGTCCGCTTCGGGTAGATCAAGAGCTTTATCTGTAACGGCAGCGATGCCGTTTTTTTGTATGCCAAAAAGGAGAGGCTGATTGCCCCTCCCGCTCCGCTTCCTATGATTTGCTTTTCCTTCCATACACAAAGTATAACGTAAGGCCTGACATGATCATCAAAATAACGGAGTATACCAGCGTGAGCGCCTTGGTATCCGCCAGCGCCTGTGCATCCGTACTGTTCTTGATCACGATACCGAGCGGCTGGTACAGGGGATGGTACAGAAACACGGTAAGATCGTAATCGGCCAATATTCCGTTGAAATTCAAAGCGAGTACGGCCAGCGTCGATGGCAGGATGATGGGCAGCAATACTTTCCTGAACGTATAGAAAGACTTGGCCCCCAAATTTTTCGCCGCATCCTCCAGATTGTTGTCCAGGCTGAAGAAGGACGCTTTCACCATCCGCAGGGTGAAGGGAATGTGTACGATGACATAAGCAATGAACAGCATCCAGACGGTTCCTACCAGGATGGAGTTCCCGATCACCCATCTCGGCGTGTTGAATGTGACGATGAGGCCGATGGCGATTAAGGTCGAAGGAAGCATCCAGGGGATCAGCAGCGCGTACTCCAGGGCAAGCGTCCACTTATTCTGGAACTTATGCAGAATTCGCGACGCCATCAAGGTCAGGGCTACGACAGCTACCGCCGCCCCAGCGGCATATACGATGCTCACCAGGTAAGGCTTGAAGGCCGACATCTTGGAGAACACCTGAATGTAATTATCAAGCGAGAACCCGCTGATATGCAGGGTTGCGGTAGATATGCTGTGTGCATCCGTGAAAGAGAAGATCACGATAAGCACAACCGGAATGATATAGATCAGAAACAAGAAATACGCCAGAACGTGCGCGGCAATATTGGCAAGCTTGTTGTTAATCTTTTGCTTGATCAGCTCCGATCTTACTTTGGAGACGGACATGAAATTTCCTTTTCTTTCAAACCGGATCATAATCGATAACAAGACCAAAGTTGCCAAACCGAGAATAAGCGCCAGCAGAGCGGCTAAATCCCGGGAGGACACGCTGTTCGAGAAGGTCAGGATCATCGGAGTGATGGTTTGGAACTCTACCCCGCCCAGGATCAGAGGCGCAGAGGTTGCAGCGAGACCGGTCAGGAAGATGAGGATCGTCAGTGCAAACATCGTAGGCTTCAGGACCGGAAGTACGACCCTCCACAAAATATAAAAGGTCGAGGCCCCCATGTTCTTCGCCGCTTCCACCGTTTGAAAATCGATCTTTCGAATGGCGTTGCTTAGAAAGAGAACGTGGTTGGACGTACAGGCAAAGGTCATGACGAATAAAACCGCCCAGTATCCATGAAACCATGTCGTATCGAAGGAAGGAAACAGACCCGCCAGAAGCTTGGTCATGAAGCCATTCTCACCGTAGACGAATTTGTATCCGGACACCAGGACGACACCGCTATAAATAAGAGTTGTAAAATAACCCAGCCTCAGTACTTTCGCGCCTTTAATATCAAAATATTCCGAGATCAAAACCAAGGTAACGCCGACGATATTGACGGTGATGACCAGAGACACGGCCAGAATAAAGCTGTTATACAAGCTTCTCATCGCCCGTTCGGAGCTCAGCAGCTTCTCAGCCGCTTCGAATGAAAATTTACCGCCCTTAAAAAAGATTTCGTAATAAATATTAAGATTCGGATAGATCAGAAAAGCTATGACGAACCAGGCAATCAGCCCGTAAAAAATAACAGTTGTCGGATTGATGGATGTTAACGTTTTTCTTATCTTTGCTGCAATCAACCTGCTTCCTCCTTCCCCTAGTACTGCAGAATATCGCTGACCTGGATATACATCTCCGTCTCGTCCCCGACCTTGTGATGAGCAAGTCCGCTCTCCTTCTCGATGGTCTTCAGCAAGCCTCCGCCGGCAACTTCGATCACGAATTTGCTGTATAGCCCATAAAACTCCCGGTCGACGATCTTCCCCTTCAACTGCACAGCTTCTGTGCCGGGCAGGGGCAGCAGGCTCACTTTTTCGTTGCGGATATACGCTATTTTCTCCGGGTCTATAAAGTCCTTCAACCGGCTATTAAGGATAATCCGCGGATCGATCTTGTTGATATCCCCTATAAAATTGCATACGAATTCCGTCCGGGATTGATTGTAAACTTCCTGCGGCGTGCCGACCTGCTCCACGATGCCATTGTTGAATACCGCGATGCGATCGGACAAGGTCAGCGCTTCTTCCTGATCATGCGTAACATAGATCGTCGTAATGCCGAACCGCTTCTGAAGGTCCTTCAGCTCATTGCGCAATTGCACCCTTAGCTTGGCGTCCAGATTGGATAAGGGCTCATCCAGCGCCAAAATGCTCGGCTTCAGGACCAGCGCTCTGGCGATGGCTACGCGCTGCTGCTGACCGCCGGAGAGCTCGGACACTTTCTTGAACAGCTGGGCTTCCTTCAAATCCACCTTCTGGGCGATGTCCCTCACTTCCCGGTCGACCTCGTCCCTTGAAGCCTTTTTGACCCTCATGCCGAAGGCGATATTCTCATAAACATTCATCGTCGGAAACAAGGCATAGCTCTGAAACACCATGCTGATCCCTCTTTTTTCGATCGGCACATGGGTGATATCCCTGTCGCTTAGCTTGATTTGCCCGCTCGTCGGCTTAATAAAGCCGACCAGACTGCGGAGTATCGTCGTTTTCCCGCAGCCGGACGGTCCGAGAAAGGTAAAAAACTCGCCTTCTTTGATGTGCAGATTGAGGTTTTTGATCGCATGAAAGCTGCCGAATTTAATTTGAATATCTTCAAATGTTATCATAAGTAACCCCTATATCCTTTTTTTGATTAACTTAAAGAACAACTGCATATTGGAACCTCCAATATGCAGTGCGCCCTGAGCTTTACCCGAACTTATTTCATGATTTGCAATTCGATTTTCTCTACCCATTTCCCAATATTCCCGGCAATGAAGCCCCAATCCAAAGGCTGCGCCTTCAGCGAAGCATACAAGGCTTTCACGGACTCATTGGCTTTATCGACGGCTTTCGTATTGGCAGGCATGGAATTGAACTTCGCGGCAAATTCCCCTTGCACGTCAGCGGTTCCCATCCATTCGACGAAGCGCTCGGCCGTTGCCTTCTTCTTCGTACCGTTAACAATCGCAGCATGCTCCACAATCATCGGCACGCCGATCGATGGACTTACGATGCCTGCCTTCACTTTGTACTGCTCTTCTTTCTTGCTGAGCGTACCGGATACGACGGCTCCAAGCGGTGTTTTGCCGCTTGCCAGATTGGCGTAGAAGTCTTCTCCCTCGACCGCTCTGACTCCGTTGTCAAACAATTGCTTGATTTCATCCCAGCCTTCCTTGGCAATGCCCAGGTCACCCTTCGGATCCTGGTGTCGAGTCAGAATACCTGCGACTACCAGCTGCGGCGTAATTTGTCCCAGCAAAGTAGGAGCTTCGTATTTGCCTTTGAAGGCCGCATTTTTGTAGAGGTCGGTCCAATCCTTCGGCGCCGTTTCTGCTGTAAAGTCTTTCGGGTTATAGCCAAGCAGAATCGCCTGCTTCACCAGACCGTGGTAGTAGCCTTCCGGGTCGTTCAAGCCCGGTTCAATTTCTCCAGCCCACTTCGGTACATATTTGGTCAGAACGTTCTCTTTCTTTAAATTCTCATAAAGCATATTGTTCAAGCCGAATACCACGTCGGCGATCGGGTTGTTTTTCTCGGCGATCAACCGGTTCGTCAAGTTAGCGCCGCCTGCCCCGACAAGCTCGATTTCGAAGCCGGCCGTTTTCGCTTTCTCGATCAGCCATTCGCCGCGGCCATCGGAATTCGCATTCGTGTACACAATCAGCTTCTCATTCTTAACCGGCTCGCTCGGTGCGGGCGCAGAAGCGGAAGGCGTAGTCGCCGGTGGGGTAGACCCCGCGCTGCTTCCATTGTTATTGCCTCCGCCACAAGCGGTTACAGCCAGGCACAGGACCGACAGCAGAGACATGCTTACCATTTTCTTCATCATTGTTAGACACTCCTTCGGGTATGGGTTTTGTAGGTTTATATAAGAAGGCGGCTAGTCTAGATATGAATAATCATTCCATCATAGGCCACCACGACTCCGGACGGCTTGAATATGTCAACGAATTCGTCATGCAGCAGCTTGGAATTATGACTGAAGTGCGTGACGATGATGCACCCTTCCTCTTTCAAAATGTTTTCCTTGCGGAATTCGCGCTGAGCCTCCAGCACCGTCTCGATGCACATATGATTGCGGTCGCGGGATTTCCCTGTGTATCCGTGCGTGCAATCGAGTATCGCGCAATCCAGCTGCTTTCCCTTTAACCATGCCCATGTAGCTTCAGGGAACCAGCCCGAATCATGTCCGTATAACACCTTCTTGCCTTCCTTCTCCACCACATACAGCAAGCAGGTCTCCATACTGTCGTGATCGGCAAGCAGCGGTGTTACCAGGGCATCGCCCACTGTGATCGTCTCGAAGGGACGCAGCAGGTGGAAAGCAAACCGTTCTCCCGCGAAGCGGCCGATGGCGAGACGCGTATGATGCATCACGGCATCGTTCCCGTAAATATGCAGCGGATGCTGAAGATTATGGGCAATGCCTGCCCTCCGACATTCCAGATCGTAGGCGTTATAATGATCCGAGTGCGTATGGGTCACAAGCAGATGCTCGATCGCGCCCAAATCAATGTTGTCGCGCAGCGCCTGCATATAGGAATCGGGCGAATAGTCGAATTTGATCACATCGTCAATAATGGCCGAGGTGCGTGTACGTATGTTTTTTCCGCCCAGCTTTCGTGCCTCGATGCAATACTCACAACGGCAGAATGCATTGGGGAAGCCCTCCGCGGCCGCGGTGCCGAGAAAATGAATTTTCATAGTGTCCTCCTGTCAATCCTAGCGAACGGATTTCCTTTCGACGATCGTCGTTTGAATTTTGGTAATAACCGGCTTCTCATGAGATTGGTTCACTCGCTTCATGAGCAGCGCAAAGGCCGATTGCGCAAGCTTCTCGGTATCCTGTCTTACAGTGGTAAGAGGTATCGGCGTTAACGCCGAGAGGTGGATATCGGAGAACCCGACAATGGACAGTTTATCGGGGACGGAAATCCCCATAAGCAAAGCGGTAGAAAGGCTGGAGATCGCCAGATGATCGTCTCCGCACATCAAAGCCGTCAACTGCGGGTTTTCTTGGAGAAACTGCTCCTGCTCCGGATCGCTCTCATGAATACGGCTCGGATCGCAGGGCACGCTTCTAAAATGGATATATTGCGTTTTGACCGGAATCGCATGATCGAGCAGTGCCTGGATATAGCCTTGATACCTTTCCTCCCGGCTCGTGATATTATCGATCGCATTCGAGGTGTACCCGATTTCCCGGAATCCCTTCTCGATCAAGTACTTGGTCATCTCGTAAGAGCCCCGATAATGATCGTGATAGACGCAGTCAATCTGAATCTCGCGAAAAATCCGGTCAATGATCACAATCGGAAATTGCTGCAGCTTCAGCCTCAGCACCTGATCGCTGCACGTTTTCCGCCCCTGCGGAAACAAGATGATACCGTCGATTCCCCCTTCCACCAGCCTCTGCAGGCAGTGATCCTCATCCTCCCTATTCCTGCTGATTTTCAGAATAAGATCGGAATCATGCTTCCTCGCTTCCAGTTCGGCGGCGGCGATGATCTTGGAGGTGTAATCGGACAGATGGGGGACGATCAGCGCGATCTGCCTGCTGCGCTTCACTTCTACCGGAGCCGGCGGCACGATTACTGCCGGAAGCTCTTCGTTGGGAGGCGGGACGTCCTGCTGTCCGGACAGAAAGGTCCCCCTCCTCGGCAAGCGGTATACCATCCCCTGTTCCGCCAGCTTCTCCAATGCCAGCTTGCTGGTCATTCGGCTTACGCCGAACAGCTTAGCAAGCTCTCCTTCCGAAGGGACGGGATCATGAGGCTGAAGCCTGCGGCTCTGAATAATCTCTACCACCTTATCAGCAATAAGCAAATACAGTTGTTGATTCGGTTTTTTCGTCACACGTACATTCTTCATCTATGGTCATCCCTCGTTTTGGTTACTGGCTCCCCTCCCAGAACGGGAAGAATATGGAAGCGCTATCAACGTCAGCTCTGGCTAATAACCTGTATCTCCTGATCACGAACTGGCGGAGATCCAACCTGCCGGCTTGCTGCTGCCAATGTGGCGTATCCTCCCTGGCAGGTGATCTAAATCGAGCTTACTTGATGTCACTGACATATTCAATGACATATTTTTTTATTTCTTGTAAATCAACGTTAGTCCCTTAACAATTCCTTAATATAACGCTGTATCTATATCAAGATATACCAGATAATCAGTAACATATTTCCAACCGATCCTGGGATGGCACCAGCTTTTATCCACGTCGGCCAAGCAGGGCAGACCACAAAACGCAGAAAAAACGCCCCAAAGCGGGGCGTTTCAGTTGGAAGGTAAAATTCCCTTATTTAATTGCGAATCAGATAATCGAATGCACCCAAGGCTGCGTTCGCACCCGATCCCATGGAAATAATAATCTGCTTATAAGGACTGTTCGTGCAGTCGCCTGCCGCAAACACTCCAGGCACGTTCGTAGCGCCATGGCTGTTCACCACGATCTCTCCCATGCGTGTGCGTTCGACCGTGTCGCCCAGCCAATCCGTGTTGGGGACTAGACCGATCTGTACAAACACGCCCTGCAGTTCGATGTGCTGAACCGTTCCGGTATCGCGCTCCACGTAGGAGATACCATTTACCTTGTCGGTACCGGTAATCTCTTTCGTTTGCACGTTCTTATGCACCGTGACATTCGGCAGACTGTAAAGACGCTTCTGCAAGACGTCATCCGCTTTCAGCTCCGGCATAAACTCAAGTACGGTTACATGGCTTACGATGCCTGCCAGATCGATGGCCGCCTCAATACCGGAGTTCCCTCCGCCGATAACGGCTACGTGCTTACCTACAAACAAAGGACCGTCGCAATGAGGGCAGTAGGCTACACCCTTGTTCTTGAACTCGGCTTCGCCGGGTACTCCCACATTGCGCCAACGGGCGCCGGTTGACAGGATAACGGTCTTGCTCTTCAGCACAGCGCCGTTCTCAAGCTCAACCTCGACGAATTCCTTTCTTTCCAAGCGCTTGGCGCGTTGCAGCTTCATGACATCGATGTCGTACTCTTTCACATGCTCCTCAAGGCTCGCCGCGAGCTTCGGACCCTCGGTATATTTAACGCTAATAAAGTTCTCGATACCTACGGTGTCCATCACCTGACCGCCGAAGCGTTCAGCGACGATGCCCGTGCGAATGCCTTTACGCGCAGCATAGATCGCCGCACTTGCACCGGCCGGGCCTCCCCCGACAACAAGCACATCAAAGGGCTCCTTGTCAGCAAATTCGGAAGCATCCGGAGCATTGCCCAGCTTGGCTAGAATCTCCTCGAGCGTCATGCGGCCGCTCCCGAAAAATTCGCCATTCAAGTATACCGATGGCACGGCCATGACGTTCTTGCTTTCGGCCTCTTCTTTAAAGGCCGCGCCGTCGATCATCACATGCGTAATGCCCGGGTTGAGGATGCTCATCAGGTTGAGCGCTTGAACGACATCGGGACAATTGTGGCAGCTCAGGCTGATGTAAGACTCGAAATGATAATCGCCGCTGAGCTTCTTAATCTGGTCGATCTCGTGCTGTTCAACCTTGGGAGCTCTTCCGCTCACTTGCAGCAGAGCGAGCACCAAGGAGGTGAACTCATGACCTAGCGGAACTCCGGCAAAAGTAACCCCGGTATCTTCGCCTACACGGTTCACACTAAAGCTCGGCGTTCTCGGCAATTGTGTTTTTTCCACCGTAATTCTGGATGACATGCTGGATAGCTCATCCACTAAGGCCAGCATGTCAGCAGATACCGGATCCGACGACGTGCTGACTTTGATCAGCACGTCGCCTTCCATGAGCTGAAGGTATTGTTGTAGTTGTGCCTTAATATCTGCGTCCAGTATCATGGTCCGGTACTCCTTAAATCTTGCCTACGAGATCAAGGCTTGGCTTAAGGGTTTGGGAACCTTCCTGCCATTTGGCCGGGCACACTTCACCCGGATTGTTCCGAACATATTGAGCAGCTTTGACCTTGGTAACAAGAGTGCTTGCATCGCGGCCGATACCGCCTGCATTAATTTCCACGGTTTGGATGACACCGTCCGGATCGATGATAAAGGTACCGCGATCGGCAAGACCATCCGCCTCGATCAGCACATCGAAGTTGCGGGAAATCGTATGGGAAGGATCTCCGATCATGATGTAGGTAATTTTGCCGATCGTCTCGGAAGTATCGTGCCATGCCTTATGTGTAAAATGAGTATCCGTGGATACGGAGTACACTTCAACCCCGAGTCCCTTCAGGGTCTCGTATTGGTTTTGAAGATCCTCAAGCTCCGTCGGGCATACGAACGTAAAGTCAGCAGGATAGAAGCAAACTACACTCCATTTCCCCTTCAGGTCGTTTTCGGTAACTTCGATAAACTTACCATTGTGATAAGCATTTGCTTTAAACGGTTTTACTTCGGTTCCAATAAGAGACATAATCAAATTCCCTCCTGAATGTGGTTTTGAAAATCTTATAACCGTCTTGCTGTCTAACCTATATTCTTACTGGTTATAGTATAGATCATACCACTGCCGGCCATTATGTTCATGAAGGAACCATGAAGATCCTATTAAATCTTAGAAAAAACCTTCCTGCACCGCTTCGTTTAGACTCCGGCGTACTCAAAATAGTCAAAATCGGCGTAATTCGAGCTCGTCGTTCCGTTGCCGCGTCCTTTTCCCGTAAAATTAATTATGGTTGTCCGCCCTGACCTTCCTTATCCGTCCAGGCGCAAGAAAACCGTCTTACCCAGCTCACAGCTGCATAAGACGGTTTTCAAGCTTCTTCAATTATGGCTACTTTTTACCCTTCAAATAAGCCGCTTTGTATTCTTCCATCAATTTGTCTCCGCCGGCTTTTTTCCACTTATCGAGCTCGGCCTTCCAGCCTGCTTCATCAATCTTGCCCATAATAAACTTGGTTTGGGCATCTGTGACCATGAGCTCAAGCTCTTTGCCGCGTTCGGTGTACATCACCGAGTCCAAAGTAAGCGCCGGGTTGTTGACGATATAATTATCATTGTCGCTGACCACTTTTTTATTTTTCAGGAACAGATCGGATTCTTTCATCCGCTTGTCCATGTTGTAGTTTTCGCCGCGTTGAATCATCGTATCGCGGTAAGGCTTGACTTCTTTGGCATCGGCATCTTTGTCCAGCGGAATCGTGAATTCGCCTTCCACCTTGTAATGCTTGCCTTCGATGCCCTTGTTAAGGAGATTGACCATCTCTTTGTCCAGCAGCTTGTCGAGGAAGGTCAGCACCTTTTTCATTTCCGCTTCGGTTTTGACCGTCGATTTCGGAATAGCCAATATGCCTGCATTGCCGCTTTCCGCCGGCACCCGGATACCGGCTGCCCCTTCCAGAGGCGCAACGTCCATCTGAGCCGTCGGTACCACCTTCACCAGGTTCGTCAGCATGCTTTGGGCATTACCGCCGGAGATCCGCAAGGCCACACGGCCGGATTCATACGCTTTATCGTTGGCTGTCGCGTCCACCACGGCGAAATCCTGATTGATCAGCCTCTCATCATAAAGCCGCTTGAAAAGCTTCATGGTGTTGAAGAATTCGTCGGTCAAAAACTCCGGTGTGAAATTGCCTTGGTCATCCACCTTCCACTTGTTCGGACCGCCCTGCGCGACACTGAGGCGGGTCAAGGTCGAAGCCGTCCCCTGGTTATAGAACTTGTCGAGCAGGAAGCCGTAGGTGTCGTTCTTGCCGTTCTTGTCCGGGTCGCTCTCCGCGATCACCTTCAGTACGTTATACCAATCGTCGAGCGTCTTCGGCACCTGCAGACCCGCCGCGTCAAACCAGTCCTTGCGGTAGTGAACAACCGCGCGGCCCAGGTCACGGAAGATCGGAACCCCGTACAGTTTGCCGTCTACTTTGATGTTGTCATAGTAAGCTTGAGGCTGAGCGGACAAGTTTTTATAATCTTTAAGATGCGGACCGATCTCCCAGAACTGATCCGATTTCATCGCATTGATGATCGTGGACACGTAGTTGACCTTCATCAGCTTGGGAAGCTCGCCTGAAGCCATCATGATATTGATCTTCTCATCATAGGCCGAGGTCGGGATCCATTGATATTCCAGGTTCGTGTTGGTGTATTTGGCAATAGCCTGCTCCATGGGATTGCCTTTGGACGGAATTTCTCCGACCTGATTGATGACGATCGTCAAGTCAAAAGGCTTCGTGTCCTCGGCCGGTGTGGAACTGCCTCCCGTGTCCGGCTTCTCGCCGCCAGAACTGCATGCGGACAGAACGGTCGTCGCCAGCAGGACGCCCCCCATGAGTAATGCTGCTTGTTTCTTCATCTTTTCTACCCCTCCAGAAATGCTGAATTTCTATGTCATCTCCATACGGGAGAGGAGCCTTGCGCTACCCTCTGCCCATATGGAGGTTCATAGCTGTAAGCTATCGCGCAAACCCCTTACCCTTTGACCGATCCCAACATAACCCCTTTGGCAAAATGCTTCTGCAAAAACGGGTAGACGAGCAAGATAGGGACCGTTGCAAATACGATGACCGCCATGCGGATCGTGAGCGGTTGTATTTCCGTGTTATCGATCGAATTGTCGCCGATGCTGCTGGAAGCCAGGATGACGATCTCCCGCAGAAGTACCTGAATCGGCCACTTGGTGTTGTCGTTAATATAGAGAATGGCGTTGAAAAACTGGTTCCAGTGTCCTACCGCATAGAATAATCCGAAGGTAGCCATAGCTGGCAGCGACAGCGGAAGCACGATCCGGAACAGCACGCCGACATCGTTACAGCCGTCGATGCGGGCCGAATCCTCAAGCCCATCCGGAATTTGCTGGAAGAAGTTCTTCAGTACGATCAGGTTGAACGCGCTGATCGCGCTCGGAATCATCAGGGACCATAGCGTATTGGTCAGGTGAAGCGCCTTGACGACGAAATACGTTGGAATCAATCCCCCGCCGAACAGCATGGTAAACAGGACCCCGAGGAGGATGAATTGTCTTCCTCTCAGATAAGATTTGGCTAGCGGATAAGCCATCAGCGAGGTGAAGAGCAGATTGATGAGAGTCCCCACCACCGTGACATAGATCGATACCAGCATGCTTCGGAACAGCGTATCCGTCGAAAAAATATACCTGTAGGAGGCAAGCGACCACTCCTTCGGCCACAAGATCAAGCCTCCCCTCGCTACCTCGGCTGGACTCGTGAAGGATACGGCCAGTACATATACAAAGGGCATCACGCAGATGAGAGCTGTCAGCAGAAGCAGCACGTAGTTGATGCAGTCGAAGATCCGGTTGCCTATCGTTTTATCTTGAACCATAATGGTAACTCCTCCATCCTTTCGTTCCATACCGGCATCAGTAGATGCCTTCTTCCCCAAACTTCTTGGCCAGCCAGTTAGACCCCAGCACGAGAAAGAGTCCTACCGCGGATTTGAAAAGACCAACCGCCGCGCTGTAGCTGTATTGGGCCTGAGTCATCCCTTTGGTGTATACATAGGTGTCGAACACCTCGCCTACCTCGCGGTTGGTCGGGGTCAGCATAAGGAAGATATGCTCGAAGCCCGAATCCATAAAGTTTCCAAGGCGCAGAATAAACAGAATGACAATCGTGCTGCGAATCGCGGGAAGCGTGATATGCCATAACTGACGCCAGCGCCCGGCCCCGTCGATCCGGGCCGCTTCATATTGCTGCAGATCCACACCGGCCAGCGCGGCAAGGAAGATGACCGTCCCCCATCCTACCTCTTTCCAGATGGACTGGGTGATGATCATGGTTCGGAACCATTCCGCCTCCAGCAGGAAGGCTATTTTCTTGCCGGTAATCTGGTAGAGAAGCTCGTTCAGGATCCCGTTCTCGGTCGTCAAGAGGATATAGAAGATCCCCACGACCACCACCCAAGATACAAAATGGGGGATATACACCAAGGTTTGAACAAAGCTTTTGAATTTGGCCCGTCTGACTTCATTCAACATAAGGGAAAGAACAATCGGCAGCGGGAAGAAAAAGACCAGGTTGTAGATGGCCAATATGACCGTGTTGCGAAACAGCATCCCAAACTGGGGCTCCGAGAAAAATCTTTGGAAATGCTTCAGTCCTACCCAAGGACTATCAAGGAAACCCAGATGCGGCCTGTAATCCTGGAACGCCATCGACACCCCGTACATAGGCACATATTTGAAAACAATAAAATATAGCACACCCGGCAGCAGCATCAGATACAACCACTTATCCCGAATGATATCCTTGAGCAGGGTACCGTACTTGCCTTTGCGGGCAAGCAGGTCGGGTGTTCCTGCCTCAGCATACAGATCTTGCTTCATCTCCTAAACCTCCTAAGACTGTCTCTTCTGTTTTCTGTCCCCATTATCGAGTCTTCCCGTCGTGACCGGCTATACCGCTCACACAACCAAAGCCGTAGTTACGCTTGTTTCATCCCCCGATAACCCTGGTGCAACCAAGGAATGTGCTTTATATAACTAATTGAAAACAAAAAAACGCGGCGAAAGATGTCTTGATCTTTCGCCGCGCCTCTTATTTGTTCAGCTTGCTATAGGATTCCTCGTATTCGCGTATCATCCGTTCGCCGCCTGCTTGCTTCCACTTCTCCAGCTCGGCCTTCCAGCCCGCCTCGTCGATTTTACCCATAATAAATTTCGTCTCGGCATCGGTAATCATGACCTCCAGCTCCTTCCCCCGTTCGGCGAAGGTTTCCGAGTTCAGGTTGAGTGCCGGGTTCGCCACAATGTAGGCGTTGTTCTCCTTGCCGATCCGCTGATTTTTGCGGAATAACTCCGGCTGCAGGTTCGGCTTGACCGACGCTTTCTGCTCGCCAAGAAAGAGCAGCATGTCCCGGTAAGGCTTAACTTCTTTCAGATCCAGGGTTCGGTCCAGGATTTCCGTATAGTCGCCCATATCCTTCCAATGCCGGTTCTCAAGCCCCTTGGCTATAACGGTTTGCACAGGCAGCTCCAGCAGCTTATCCAGGAACTCTAATATTCGCTGAACCTCTTCCAGGGTCTTCACGGTATCCTTGGGTATGGCCAGAAAGCCCGCATTGCCCGATTCGCCGGGCAATCGAATGCCGGCCGGACCGGCAAGCGGAGCTACATCCACAATAGCCCCCGGTACGGACTTGCTCAGCTTATCCTGCCAGGTCTGAGCATTTCCTCCGCTGATCTGAATGCCGGCCCGCCCCGAATCATAAATTTTCGACGTTTCAATCGTGTCCACGACGGCAAAGTCCGTATTGATCAGATTCTCTTGATACAGCCGCCGGAACAGCTTCAACGTTTCGTAGAAAGGCTCCTTCATGAATTCCGGCGTGAACCGCCCGTTGTCGACCTTCCACTTGGTCGGCCCGCCCTGAGTGACCGAGATCCGGGTCAATAACGAGCTGACATCCTGATTGTAGCGCTTCTCCAGCACGAGGCCATACGTGTCCTGCTTCCCATTTCCGTCCGGATCCTGCAAGGTGAGCGCCTTGACAACCTGATACCAATCCTCCAGCGTCACCGGCACGTCCAAGCCAAGACGATCGAACCAATCCTTCCGGTATTGGATGGTCGCGCGGCCTAGGTCGCGGAAGACGGGAATGCCGTAAATCTTCCCATCGACGGAGATGTTCTCGTAATACTGCTTGTCGAAGGCCGACAACTGGGGGTAATCCTTCAGAAGCGGGCCCAGCTCCCAAAATTGCCCGGCCTTCAACGTTGCAATATAAGTCGACGAATAGCTGAGCTTGATCAGCTTGGGCAGCTCCCCCGAGGCAATCATTAATTTGACCTTCTCGTCATAAGCGGCCAGAGGAATCCACTGAATCTGCAGATTCGTATCCGTATAGGCTTCGATCGCTTGTTCCACCGCGTTATTCTGGGGAGGAAATTCGCCAACCAGGCTCGTCCCGATCGACAAATAAAAAGGATCATCGGCCGGCCGGCTCTCGCTCGCGCTGCCGAATCGGCTGCATCCCGACAAAGTACCCGATACAAACAGAAGACTGAGCAAGACGGCAAGATGCGGCTTCATTCTTTCCCACCTTTCATGACTCTTTCGCGATATTGACCGGGGGTAGCCTGGTACATCTTCTTATAGCTTCGAATAAAGGAGCTGATATTCTTATATTGCAGCTTTTCTCCGATCTCCGATATTTTCATCTCGGTTGTTTCCAGCATGACCTTGGCCATTTTCATCCGATAGTCGGATAAATACTCGCTGAATGTCATCCCGATCTCCCTCTTGAAGATTCGGCTTACATAGACGGGATGGTAATTTAACAATTGGGCGCATGATTCCAGGGTGATCTCCTGATCATATTGCTCCCTGATCATTTGCACCAGCTTATCCGCTATGTTGATATACTGCTTTTCGGATTTTTCGGATAGCACCCTGATCAAGGGCATAAACATTTTGGATTCGAACCAATGAATAATTTCCTCCCGCGTCTGCAGATGAAACAGCCGTTCGACCATTACTTCATCCTCCATGACCTCTTTGAGGGATATTCCTTGCTCCTGCAGCAGGTTCAGAAGTCTGGAGACCAGCTGAAGCAGCAGCATTTGATGCTCGAACAAATAACCGTCCTTGAACAGCAGCGCATTCAGATACTGCTCGAAAATGTCGGACACATGGTCCGCCTGCATCTCCCGGATTGCGTAGAGGAGCCTCTCTTCCAGCACCTTCAGATGGGTATATTCATAAGGATCAGCGCCTGGATGGTGCTCGATATCCCCATAATGAACGATGATCTCGGGTCCGAGGCTGATTCTGGACTTCAAAGCCGATAAGCTTTCCCCATAGGCTTTGACCGTATCCGTGAGTTGAACGAAAGGGTTGCTTATGCCGATGCTCACTTTAAGCTGCAAAACCTGCCCGACATGCCGCTTCAGGCTTTCCGCCATCTCGTACAGCATGCCCCGGACCTCGTCCGTCTCCTCCTTATCCGCGGCAACAAGCGTTACGAGCGACTGATTGAAGGTAATCGGGGTAAACCGGACGTGCTCCGGCAGCACCTCTTGGGCAATATTGCCGATCGCATACAGCAGCAGCTCCCGGTCCTCCTCGCCGTAACGGGTTTCCTGCAGGTTATCGATTTGAAGCGTAAGGACACCCAGCCGCTTCCAACCGGAAGGAAACCCGTACATCGTAGAGCGGTATAAGTAATCATTTTCCGTCAGCTGGCCCGTAAACAGCTTTAAGACGAAAAATTCCTTCAAGTGACTTAACTGCCCCTGCATCTGCTGCTCGACTCGGTCCCTGGACAGAGCCAAGGACTGCATGCTGTGCTGGATGTACTCCAGATCATCTTTCTTCGGCGGGGCAGACTGCTCCTGTCCGGAAGAGCCGAATCCCTGGGCAACCTTCAGCAAATTCCCGATGGGACGATAAATCCGGCGGCTGCCGTACAAGGAGGCCGCAAGCACCAGGACCAGAATCGTTGCACAAATAAGCACGGTTAATCCGGCGATTTTCTGGGTCTCCTTCTTCAATTCTCCGATCGATACGACGGAAACGTAAGTCCAGCCGTTATAACTGGAGGAGCGGTACATCACGGCTACCTCCTCCCCGTCCACCCTCATATTAAACAGCCCTGCTTGCTGGGCCGGGTCCGACGCCAAATGTTCTGCCACAGCTCGATGAATCTCTCCGCTCGGTTCCTTCTTCGACTCGGAATCCAGTATGCTTGTCCCGGAACGATCGAAGATGTAGCTGCGGCTCGAGCTGTTGGAGGAGGCAAGCGCATCGGTGATTTCCGAGGCGAGAATTCGGATGACTAGCACCCCTTGCGGCTGGCTCGTCTGCGGAAGAATCGGGATCTTGTGAACCAAGGTAATGCTTTCCACAGGCTCGGATAAATCTCCGCCGCTCGAAGGCGCCAGGCCGGTATGCCAGAGGATGCTTTTCGGCTCTTTGGCATAATCCATAAACTCCTTATGATCCTCTAATGGGTCCAGCGGCTTCAAGACATTGAGGCTCAGCACCCAATTGCGTTCAAGATTAACTAGATAGGCTTGTGTGATAATAGCGTCATTGGACTGCAGATTATGCAATTCCTTGGTGAGCTCCCGGATGGACTCGAAATCCGACGAGGTATAGGATGTATTCATCGCCGTCTTCACCAGAGATGAATTGGCAAATTGAGTCGCTGATTTCTCGATAGACTTAAGCGTCTGCTCCGCTCGCATATGAGCCTGAGCCAGCCATTGCATATTGACTTCCTTTACCTTGTTCTCAATGTCCCCCGAAGCGATGGAATAGGAGAAAATACCGATGAATATGGCAGGGAGCATACCCAATAGAAGACTGTACGACAATAACCGTAACAAGTACCTGCTCAATTTTACTCCTCCTGAAGCTATTTATTTCATCTACCGGGAAACGGCAATGATCTCGTAACCGCTTTCGGTTCCGGAACACTGCCGTTTTCAGTACGGTGGTTTTCAATTGCAGCCGTCCAGCCTGACTAATTCCTTCACATTATATAGAGATGATGGCTGTTGTTCTCTAATAGTAACATACAAAAAAAGAAAAATTCTTTGTTTTTTTTGCTTTAACTTTGTTTTTTTTGTCCACTTTAAGTAATCATATCTTAGGATACCTTTACGTGTGCGGCATGCAGCCTCGCTCCCTCGTCTCCTTCCTTCCTCCCCTCGCCTGTGGTACGATGAAATTATCGGCACAGAGGGGGGCGAGCCATGAGGGACTTATCGACTATCAAGCATACCATTGAGGATAACCGCTTTTCGATTCATTATATCAACTCGATCGGGTACATGCGCGGTCCCCACGCTCATCCCTATTACGAAATGTTCTATGTCATGGAAGGGGAGCGCATCTTCTTTCTGAATGAAACCGTTTACTCGCTGCAGAAGGGCGATATGATTCTGATCAATCCGAATGATCCCCATCGGTCTACCTACTCGGAAGCGCTCAAGTGCGACCGGATTCTCGTCAACTTCACCGAAGATTTCATTCAATCCGAGGTGGCGCGGGCCGATGTCCGCCTGCTCCCCCTTGATCGGCCCTCCCGACTATTTCGATTTTCCGTAAATGAACAAGCGACTGTCGAAGAGCTGCTGCAAAGAATGCTCTACGAATGCCAGGATCAGGAGGAAGGATGCTCCGCTTATGTGCGGGCCAGCCTGGTCCAGCTTCTCGTGCTCATGTACCGGCATGAGCGAAAGCCGAATCAGCATCTGACTCACTCCGCTCATCCTATGCACCAGAAGGTTTCGGAAATTGCCGCTTATGTCACGGAGCATTATGCAGCTGGACTGACGCTTAATGAAATCGCCAAGCGCTTTTACATCAGCCCCTCGTATTTAAGCCGAATATTCCGGAGCATTACCGGGTTTCATTTTAAGGAATATGTACAGCTCGTCCGGATCCGGGAAGCCAAACGGCTTCTGCGTGAAACGTCGCTCCCCATCGGGTCCATCGGGGAGACGACCGGGTTCGGGCACACGGCCAATTTCAATGTCACCTTCAAAAAAATAACCGGCTCCACGCCGGGGCACTATCGGAAAAGCATGCGGTAACCCGGTCCTTGGGCTGAGAACACATGCCATGCCAAAAAGCGTACTTCGACAGTACGCTTTTTGGTTGGATATTATTGTAAATTTCCTGCCATGGCTCTAGAACCCTCTCTTTATCCAGGTGCTCTCTTCATCCACGATCGCTTGCTTTGAAAATCCGCCCGTCGACGTCCACCATTGCTCCACCAGCTGCCGCAAAGAAACGCGAATCTCCTCAACCTCCGGCCGCCCGGCTGCATTATCGATTTCATCCGGATCGTTCTGAAGGTCGTACATTTCTTCG
Organism: Paenibacillus puerhi; assembly: GCF_009846885.1. Classification (GTDB taxonomy): domain Bacteria; phylum Bacillota; class Bacilli; order Paenibacillales; family NBRC-103111; genus Paenibacillus_G; species Paenibacillus_G puerhi. The sequence continues at coordinate 28,589 of NZ_WUWM01000033.1, read as the reverse complement.
AGATCGTCTTCGAGGTAATACACGTACTTCCACTCCGGCGTCTGCACCCCGATCATCGGATGGCGTCCCCAATAGGCCTTGTAATGTTCGAAGAATACATGCTCCCCCGCTGGCGGCTCCGTGCGCTCCAGCGCCGGAAGCAGCGATCCGCCCTCGCATTCGGGCGGCAGCGGAATTCCTACGGCTTCCAGCAAGGTTCCCGTAACGGCTGCCGTCGACACCAGATCCGGAATCACACGGCGCTTGGGCTCCGCACCCGGGACATACAGAATCAGCGGTACGTTGTACAGCTCCTTGTAGGGAAGCACTCCCTTCAATCGGAGCCGGTGGGCTCCCTGCATATCTCCGTGGTCGCTGGTGAACAGAATAGCGGTGCTGTCCAGCATGTTCTTGGATGCCAGCTTGTCCAACAGCCGGCCGAGGTACGTATCCATCAGCGCGAGCATGCTCCGGTAGCGCTGAGCATCGCGCCGCACCAGCTCCTCCGAAAGATCGGATTCCCCGGATGAGGAGCGTTCGCGCTGGAAGGGCGGCTTCCCCGACAGGTCATCGGAGTAAAACGTGCCCGGGATCGGCATCTCGCCGGGCGGGAATTGCTCCGCGTAACGGCCGATCAGCTCGAACGGTTTATCTACAGGCGAGTCGGGATGCGGCATATACCAATTCAGCTTCATGAAGAACGGCCTTGAGCCCTCATAATCCTCCAGGTAATTCAAGGCTTGCGTCGTCGTGACGGCATCCTTGTGGCTGTGAAAGCGCGGGTCCGGATTCGCACCGGCCAGCTCCAGCCCTTCGGTGCGATAGTCGGTCACCCCGAATTCATGATCAGCCGGCGAAAGGCCCAGATGCCACTTGCCGAAGTAGACCGTCTCATAGCCGGCCTTATTGAACTCCTTGGCGATTCCCCAATCCTCCGGATTCAGGGTATGGCCGATCTGGTACACGCCTACCTGATGGGGAAATTTCCCCGTCATCCAGCTGGCTCTCGACGGCGAGCACTGGGCCGAGGTGCTGATCGCGCCGGTGAACCGAACGGAACGTTCCACCAGCCGATCCAGATGGGGCGTACGATAGCTCGAGTCTACACAACTCATGGCATCCACCCGTTGTTGATCCGTAGAAATCATGATGACATTTCTCATGTGAAACGCCTCCCGTTTTTTTCTGCATCCTTTAGACAGCGCGGTTATGCCTCGCTTCCATCGGCAGCTACGCGAAAGCCTATATTGCCCGAGGAGCTATCCGGCGTATTCGAGGTTCTGGCAGCGACCCTATACCGGTTGCAGTATGACTTGTGACATAAATAAGAGCCGCCCCTCATGGCCTTCGAATGTCCGGCGGACGGCCCCTTTGGGTTTACCGTCATGCTGCCTGATGGGATATCTCGGCTGAACCAATCCGAGCACCACTCCCACACATTGCCGGAAGTCTGGTACAGGCCATAGCCGTTTGGCGGGAAAGCATCGACTGGCGCCGTGCCGGCATAACCGTCGGCGGCATTATTTTTCTCAGGAAACTTGCCTTGAAATATATTGCACCTATGCACGCCGTCCGGCTTCAGCACATCGCCCCATGGATATTTCTTCTGCACAAGGCCGCCCCGGGCGGCATACTCCCACTCCGCCTCTGTCGGCAGACGCTTGCCGGACCACGCACAGTAAGCCATCGCATCATGCCAGGAGATATGCACCACCGGATGCTGGAGCCGGTCCTCGATATGCGAATCCGATCCCTCCGGATGTCTCCACCATGCCCCATCCACTCTCCACCACCAGGGAGTTTGCTGTACGACTCGGGAAACCTTGCGGGCGGTTTCCGAAGAAATCAGAAGATGGAATACGAAGGACCAACCATATCGTTCGGCATCGGTGATATACCCCGTAGCATCTACAAACGCCTTATATTCCGAATTTGTCACCGTATAGGGACTGATATAGAACGGATCGACGGTCACCCTTCTCACCGGACCTTCCCCGTCCTCCGGGAAGCCTTCCTCATCACCCGTCCCCATCAGGAAGGTTCCGCCCTCGAGGCGGATCATCCCTTCTGTCGTCCTGAAGGCGATTCTGGGCTCAAACGCGAATGCCGGTGTCGAGGCAGCGACCGCAGTGGAGGAAGCGCTCCTCGAAGCGGAGCAGCAGGATGGTTTGGGTTCCATAAGGCACAGTCCTCCTCTTCGAATAAACTAGCTGTATATGGCGATGCCCGTTAAGCCCGAAAGGATAATGACATAAAGGGGATGCATTCTGAATCTCAGCAGCGCCAGCAGCGAGACCCCGAAAAACAAGAGCGACCCTAGTGTTCGGAGGTTCAGCTCCCCAATGATATGATTGCTTATAGCAAAGCGGATAGCTCCATAGAAGATAAGACCGGTCACAATCGGCCTAAGGCCGTAGAAGGCGGATTGCACCCATCGGTTTCGGTCGATCTTACTGAAAAACAAGCCGACAAGAATAACGATGATCAGAGAGGGAAGCACCATGCCGAGCGCAGCAAACACCGCTCCAGCGAGGCCTCCAACTTGATAACCGACGAAAATGGCGCTGTTGGTCCCGATCGGGCCCGGGGACATTCCCGCAACGGCTATGACATCGGTAAAGTCTTGCGTGCTCATCCAGCCATGCGCGCTGACCCGCTGCTCAATTACAGGGATCATCGCGTAGCCGCCGCCGAAGGAAACGAATCCGATCTGGAAAAACGTGATAAATAACTCCCAATACATTCCCGGCTGCCCCTCCTTTAAATACCGTCACCCAGGTAGTAGTCCGTGTACGTGTAACGGGGCTCTGCCGATTCCTTCTCCAGGTCTACCTTCATGCCGAGCATGCCCTTCAGCTGCACCAGTCCGATCCCCAGGACTGCCCCTGAAAGGATAATGACGATCGGGTTCATATGACTGAACAGCATCGCGACCACAGTTCCAATGACGATAGCCATTGTGGTTTTATCCAGAACCGCGGACTTGCCGATTTTGATGCCTGCATAGACGATCAGCGCGACGGTGGTGGCCCGGATGCCTTGAAACGCCGCTTCGATCTTCGGATGATGCTGTACCTGCAGAAAGGCGATGCACAATCCGATCACAATCAGAAAGGTCGGCAGAAGAACGCCAGACATCGCAGCCAGAGCACCGGGGATGCCCGCTATCCGAAACCCGACAAAGGACGCCGAGTTAATCGCGATCGCACCGGGAATCGATTCCGAAATCGCGAAGATGTCGGCAATATCCTTGTTCTTCACCCATCCGCGATGGTCGACGACCTCCCGCTCGATTAACGGGATCATCGCATAGCCGCCGCCGAACGTAACCGGTCCGATCTTGAAGAACGACCAGAATATTTGACCAAGCAGCCTCCAGGAAACTCCATTCAACTGAACAACCTCCTACTTATTCGACGGCCGGAAGCGCCGTCGCTTCCTTCGGCACAGGCCATCGTTCGGGCTCCTCCACATCGACGATGCTTCCCCACTTGGCCAGGAGCCGATGGTGTTCCTCCTTCTCCATATGCTTCTCGAGGATCGCCGGTATATTCCAGCCCTCATACAGCAAGGCCCTCAACGGCCCAGCGATGTCCGGCTTTTGCCGGCACACATTATGAAGCTCCTGCGGGTCAGCTTCCAGATCGAACAATTGATCATACTGCTCGAAGGATGCATAGGAGATGTACTTCCACGAACCCTTCCGCAGCATGCGGCCCGGTACGGCCCGGCCGTCGACGTGAACCATACACTCGCTCAATATCGCCCGATCCTCCTCAGCGCCTCCCTCGATCAGGGACTTCAGGCTTTGGCCGTCCTGCCTTGGCGGCGCTTGGGCTCCGGTCAGCTCGCATAACGTCGGGCCGATATCCAGGATGCTCACGGGCTGGGAAATGCTTCGGCCGGCGATGATCCCATCCCCGGAGACAAGGAAAGGAATACGGGCGGAGCCTTCGTAGAGCGTGTTCTTGCCTATTAAGCCGTGCTCCCCTGCTTGTTCGCCATGATCGGACAAATAGACGAACACGCCTTGGCGGCCGCTGCGTTCCAGGTACCGCTGCCAGGCCTCGCGTACCCTACCTAGCTGACTGTCTATCGTTTCGATCATGCCCAAGTAGGCGGCTCGCAGCCTCGTCACGTTCTCCTCATGCAAGACGCCGGATGGCTCGCGCTGACTGCTAAGCACGGGATGGTCCGTTTCCCTATAGAAGGATTCGGGGATCGCCGCATTCGCCTTGTAATATTGATACAGCTCCGGAGGCGCAACGAAGGTATGATGCGGACCGTATGTGCCGACAACTACGCATTGCGGCTTGTCATGCTCCTGACCCAAGTAATCGAGCGCCGCCTGAATGACCGCTTTGTCGTATTCGAGTACAGGCGACGTTCCGCCCCCGATGATCTTCAGGCTTTGATTCGCCATCGTACCTACGTAGGGGCCCAGGTCCTTGCGATGAGGACCGTACCGTCCCCAGTAGAGCGGAGTCATTTCACCCATGATTCTTCGGGTAAAGCCATGGCGCTGGTCATCCCCGAGGAAATGCATGCGTCCGCATAGAACCGTCTCATAGCCCGCTGCGGCAATCCCATGCAGAAAGGTGGCCTGGTCGCCTCTAATCGCTCCATTATTGGTGTATACCTCGGTTTTCTCCGGAAGCTGCCCCGTCAGCATGGACGTCCGGGAAGGAACGCATAGCGGGCAGGTCGTATATGCGGCCTCGAATGCGGTACCTTCCGCCGCCAAGCGGTCCATATGCGGAGTGCGTACCGTTTCATGTCCGGCAAAGCCGGCGTACCTCGCATGGTGCTGATCGCTTAAAAATACTAAAATATCCGGTCTGCTCATTTCACTTACCTCCATATCCTTGAGATGATGGGTGCAGCTAAGTATTCCCTCCGCTATATCTTTCCGTTCGGCCATCGCGGATAACGCCGCTCCAATTCAGACCGAAGGCGAAATCATACGCATGCCCGGCGGAATCCCGGTAAACCTCCATATCATGAGGCACGTCCTCCAGCTGCTCCTCCACGGTCTTCATATTCGCAGGCATCTGAAAAGGCAGCAGCCCCTCTGGCTCGGCAGCACCTGTAATCAGATCCATGATCGCCCGTTCCTCGGCTCCGAAGTTGGCCAGGATCGCACTAGCGGCCTCCTCAAACTCGCCGACAACGGCTGGGTTGGCCAGCATGATCGAGACGATGACCGGCTTGTCCTTCATTCGCCGCTTGGTCTCCAGCACATGATCCAAGTCTGCCGCATTGGTCACCGTAACCTGCTTGCCCTTATACGTTCGATTCCGCACATCCCTCGGGTCGCCGGCCAGGCTCGTTTCCCGCGCATGCACCGCTGTGTACGGCCGGTACTGAAGGCTGATCGGCACGTAGCCTGTCCCCCCCGTAGCGGCGTCGGCCTTGCTGTAACCCATCGTGTTGCGGGGACTTTCGATGAATACGATGGCAAAGTCTGCATCCTCGGGCTCCTCCGTTACCTCGAAGTACGCTCGGATGACCTCCAGGTCCACCGGAACCTCCTCGCTCGCTGGGATCGGCGAGCCGATCCAAGTGGTACTCGCCGAAAGCTTTCTTTTCGGGATATAAACCTTTCGGTGCTTCGGCATGGGGAGCGTCTGATTCTCGTTCTTGAGCAGCACGAACGAGCGGAGCTGCGCCTCAAAGCCCGCCTTGGCAAATGCCTCACAGCCCACCTTCGCGACCGTTTCCTCGACTTGTACGTACGGGTTTTCGAACAGCCCCAGCCGGAATATATTTTTCAGCAGCCTCACGGCCGACTGCTCGAACCGCTTGCGCATGAAGGCTTCTCCATGCTCTCGTACGCCGATCTGATACGCCTCCAGGATCGGACCGGCTTCGTTATTTCCGCCGAACTGGTCGACTCCGGCCATCAGCAGCTTGTAATGACGCTCCGCCACCGTATATCCTTCCTCGACCCCCCAGCACTTGCCCCCGGGAAAGAGCTTCGTGATATCCTCGGGCTCGTCGTCGGTAATGGCCCAGTCCGTACAGACGACGCCGTCAAACCCGGCCTGCTCGCGCAGCAGATGCTGGATCAAGTAGAAACTGTAGGAATTGCCGACATTCTCGCCGTTCTTCTTATCCTGGTCTACCGAGATCGTATAGTAGGGCATAACCGCGGACGCCTGGGCCGTTTTACCTGCCAAGCGGAACGCGCCTTCCGTGAACGGTATCAGATGCTGGTCAAAGTTCGCACCCGGATAAACCGCATACTTCCCATAGGCAAAGTGCGCATCGCGCCCGGCTTCCCCTGAGCCGCCTCCCGGCCAGTGCTTTACCATCGTATTGACGCTGTCATAGCCCCAGCCGTCCGCGATCTCCGCGTTCCCCTCTGATGTCTGGAAGCCGTCGATATAGGCGCGGGCCATATCAGCCGCAAGCCGAGGATCCTCACCGAACGTCATCCCAAAGCGAAACCAACGGGGATCGGTCGCAATGTCAACCTGCGGAGACAAAGCCGTCGTAATCCCAAGCGCACGATATTCCTGTGAAGCGATCTCGCCGAATTGCCGGGCAAGCTCCGGGTCGAAGGTGGCGGCAAGCCCCATCGATTCGGGCCAGATGGAGATCTTGCTCCCTCCGCCGACCTTGAACTCCGCCGAAGCGTCCAGGCCGTGACGGGGATCGGAGCTGGTATTGGCGGGGATGCCCAGCGGCTCGCTCTCCGCATACGCTTGCAGCCGATTATTCCACCTGGCTGCACACTCCGGACTCTCGACACTCGTGATCAGCACATGCCGGATGTGATCCTCCGATACCAGTTGCCGCTGCTGGTCGGTCAGCTCATAGGGCATCGCCCCCGAAGCCTCGAAGGGCAAGCCTCCGTAGGTAGCCGGATTCCAGCCCTTATTCCCGGGCAGCGCCTGGTGCTTGCTGTACAGCATGAGTCCGGCGATCTGGGCAATCGACATCTTGGATGCCAGATCCTTCGCGCGCTCCTCGGCGGGCAAGCGCCAATCCTCATAGCGGTCGAGCTTGCCGTCCTTATTCAGATCCTTGAAGGCCAGCCCGTCCTGATGAAGGATACGGACGCCCGAGCCTTCCGCATAGGCGAGTGTCGGCCCCTCCTCCTGATGAACATACCTAATCTTCTGATGATTCTGCTGCTTAACCACGACGATTCCTCCCATTCTTTGCATGCCTCAGCCTGATCGTTTACCCCTTCACAGAACCCATCAGCATGCCTTGGTTAAAGTACTTTTGCAGAAACGGATAAATTACGAGGAGCGGTATCGCCGTGATCAACACAGCCGCCATCTTAACGGCGGGCGTGTACGAGTAACCGCCGGCATCCACGGCCATGCTCGAATCGGTCTCGATCAGCATCTGTCTCAGAAACACCTGCAGCGGCATATCGGCCGAGTTGTTGAGAAAGAGGATGGCGTAGAAATACGTATTCCAGTTATGAACCGCGTAAAATAAAGTAAAGGTAGCGACCGCCGGCATGGAGAGCGGGATCACGATCTGCCAGAACAGCCTCAGCTCGGAGCAGCCGTCGATCCGCGCGGACTCCTCCAGCTCAGCCGGAATGTTCTGAAAGAAGCTGCGCATGACAATCAGGTTAAAGGGCGCGATGGCGCTGGTGAGATACAGGGCCCAGTAGCTGTTCAGCAGCCCCAGCTCCTTGACCACCAGATACGTAGGAATCATCCCGCCCGCGAAAATCATCGTGAACAGCACCATGAAATTCATCGTGCGGCGTCCCTTCAGCCAATGCTTGGATAAGCCGTAAGCCATAAGGCTGGTCAGGACAATATTGATCGTCGTTCCCGTGACGGTGATCTGTACGGCATTGCCGAAGGCGGTAAGGAAATTATCGTTGCTCAGCAGGTAGCCGTAGGCCTCAATCGACCATTCTTTCGGGAAGAAGAAGAATCCGCGTGACATGATTTCATGCTCTGTGGCGAAGGAGCTGGATATGACATAGATAAAAGGAATCAGAATGGCGAGTAGCGACAACATGAGCAGCCCATAGATGAGCGTACTGAAGACGGGATCCTTCCCACGCGAGTCAAAAGCATTCATTCTAGTAAACCCCCTCTTCCCCGATCTTCTTGGAGAGCTGATTGGCAAGCACGATCAATACGAGACCGATCACCGATTTGAACAACCCGACAGCTGTCGTAAAGCTAAACTCGCCTTGCAGCACGCCTGTCCGGTATACGTACGTGTCGAACACATCCGAAACCGATAGATTCAGTGAATTTTGCATCAAGTAAATATGCTCGAAGCCGATGTCCATGACATGCCCTAAGCGAAGAATAAACAAAATAATGATCGTTGCCCGGAGAGCGGGAAGGGTGATATGCCACAGTTGCTTCCACCGGTTGGCTCCGTCGACGACCGCCGCTTCATACAACGTAGGATCGACCGAGGCAAGCGCAGCCAGGAAGATGACCGCATTCCAGCCCGCTTCCTTCCAGATGCTCTGCAACACGTAGACCGAACGGAAATAATCGGGATCCGTCATGAGCTCGATTCGCGCCAAGCCGGCATCGGCCAGCCCTTTGTTAATAGCTCCGTCTTGGGTAGCGAAGAGGATCACCGTAATGCCTACGACGACGACCCACGACAGGAAATGCGGCATGTACACAACCGTTTGGACAAATTTCTTGAACCACTTCAGCCGAACCTCGTTCAACACGACCGCGATCAGGATCGGAGCCGGGAAAAATAAAAACAGGTTCAATGCACTCAGGATGAGCGTATTGCGGAGCAAGGTCCAAAACTCAGGCTCCCCGAACAGCCGCTGAAAATGCGCAAAGCCGACCCATTCACTGCCGGCAAAGCCGAGAAAGGGACTGAAATCCTGAAAGGCGATCAAAATGCCGCCCATGGGCAAGTACCGGAAAAGTAAGAAAAATAACAAGCCCGGAAAAATCATCGCATACAGGGGAAGCCCCCTTCTCCATTCCTTCCAGGCCGTGCTGTTGTGCGACTTGGGCGCAGCTTCAGGGTGCGCCAGTTCCCCCGTCGAATTTGCTTGCATATTGGTTCCCTCCAGTAGTGTCATATCCTTTGCTACACTTATCATAAGCGCTTCTACCGGAGACGTCGTTACACAATCCTCTGATTTCTAAACCTCGACTAGGACTTGGACGCTGCCGACAGGCTTTGCTATCCATATCAAAAAGGCCGCTCTCCGGTAATCCCGTTGAGCAGCCTGATTGTTATATTGATGTCTGAACCGTATGCTTGTAACGCAGCGGAATCCGGATGGAAACGACGGTTCCCCGGCCGGCAAATGAATTCACCGTCAAGCCGTAGCCTTCCCCATACTTGAGAAACAACCGCGCATGCACATTCGCCACACCGAGCGATTCGCTCTGTCTATAAGTCTGTTCGTTGGCATAGCTGGAAATTCCATGGAGACTTTCGGTGAGCTCTGCCAGCTTCTCGCCGGAGATTCCGTCTCCGTTGTCCGCAATTTCGATAACGAGATCATCCTTATCATCATAGGCGCTGATCAGAATCGCAGCTTCGCCGCCTCTTGGCTCCACCGCATATTTGACCGCATTCTCGACGAGGGGCTGGACGGTTAGCTTGACCAATAAACAATCATGAAACTTCGGATGGACGGTGATGCGGCTAATAAATTTTTTGGGAAACCGAATGTGCGTAATCTCCAGATACTTCTCCAGTATCGACATTTCATCCCTTAACGTAACCTCATTGTCCGAAATCTTGGCCGTATACCGGTAGACGTCGGCCAAGTTGCCCGCCATGCTGACCACAAGCTCATCGTCGTTGAGATAGCCTATACTCTTGATAACATCCAAGGAATTATACAGCAGATGGGGGTTGATCTGATTTTGGAGCGCTTGTATATAAGCTTCTTTCTGACGCAGCTGCATATGCATCTCGCGCACCTTCAAGTCCGAGATCATATTCATTTGATCGTTCAGCTGGTCCACCATCTTGTTGAAGCTGTGATTCAGCTTCTGGAATTCATTTTCCCCCGGGTAGAACTCCGCCCTTGTCGTATAATCCCCTTGGAATACGCGAGTCATGTTGTGCTTGAGGTGAAGCACTGGCTCCACGAAGAGATTGGATACCTTGGGGACGAGCAGTACAACCATGACGGCGATAATCAGGAAAGCGACCACCGTTGCATTGCGGGCGGAGTACAGGCCGCTGGCCATCTCGTCGAAGGGAACGATCGCTACGATCCTCCAGCCCAGCACCTTGGAGCTGCTGGTCGACACGAGAAGCTTGCTTTGTCCCGATGTTTGGATGCTGACGCCGCCATCTGCAGGCAGACTGATCTTACCGATCGGCGTCTCGGATACGGGCAGTCCGCGCCACTCCTTCTCCGGGTGGTACACGACGGTATCCTCGGAAGACAGAATCATGAATTGCCCCGATGCCCCAAGTCTCGACCGTTCGAGGGTAGCCTCGATTTCCTTAAGCGACAGGTCCATTACCATATAGCCCACCTGCTCCAGCGTCGAGTTGCTGTACACCGGATTCAGCATCGAGATAACTTGCATCCCGCTTTGCTGCGGATAAGTGATCGTGTGGGTGGGCACCAATACGCGCTGCTCGGAGAATGGCACGGCATACCATGGCTCTGTTGAGAAATCCGCAGCCAGTGCCTGGTACGTACGCATGGACAGCACCCGCTTGTCCATGGACATCAGGAAGACGCCTGCCACTTCATTATAGTTTAGGGCCACATGACGGCGCATCAGCGCCTCGATGTCCACGACCTCGTAGACCGTTAAGGCTTGGCTTCCCTCGTACCAGGTTTGGATGAGCTCCTCCTTCAGCAAGGCTTTGGTCGACTTGGAGAGCTGCTCGAAATAAAATTCCAAGTGATGGTGCAGACGCTTGGTGGCTTCATCCGTAACCGTATGAAAGTCGTTTTTTACCGCATTGCTGTAGTTGATATGAGAAATAAGCCCCATTAAGACCATCGAGAGGAGACTGATCGCCATAAATAAAACGACCATGCTTTCCTTGATTCGAAAGCGAATCCAAAATTGCTTCATATGCGCCTACCTTCTCTTCCTTAGCTTCCGGGTCCATTCAAGAGAATGCTGCACAATCCTCTGATTTTTTCGCCTAGATCCCCATCGCTTTTCGATACTCATTGGGCGATAAACCGGTTACATTTTTAAATACCCGATTGAAATACGGCATGGAGGAAAAGCCTACCATATCGGCAACCTGATACACCTTCAAGTCGGGCTCCAGCAGGAGCTGCTTGGCCTTGCCGATCCGGATTTTGTTCAAGTGGTTCACGAACGAGTCGCCCACATGCTGCTTGAACAAGGCGCTGAAATGCGACACGCTAAGGCCCACATAGTCCGCGATCTGCGAGAGACTAATCTCCTGCATATAGCTTTGCTCCGCGTAGTCGCACGCCTTTTTCATGACAAGACGAAAGGATCGCTTGTGATGCTGCTGCTGCTGATTCCATTGGCACCACTGCTCGGTCAATAGCTGAATGTGACGCTTCAGCGCTTCCTCGGTCCCCTCCTCGGCCGGGTCGGGGCGTGTGTATTCCGGATAGGTGTATTCCAGCAAGTCCCTCAGCTTGCCGTCCAAGATGCGAAGCAGCCCCAGTCTGGTGCTTGGATGGCTGCTTTTATGTTTTAGAATCGCCTGTACCAGGAGAGTTTGCTCAGACATCAACTGCTGAGCATCCATGGACGGGATTCGTTCGATGAATGCGTGAATGCTCATCAGTTGTTCATGGGCGGGATGCAGCAGCTCCAGGCGCTGCAGGGAGCGCTCCAGAGCCTCCTTCAGCGTATCCTCCCTGACGGGCTTAAGCAGATACTCCGAAACGCCGTACCGAATCCCCTGCTGGGCGTAGGAGAAATTATCATAGCCGCTAATAATAATGCTGACTATCGGAAATTTGATTTCATCCATTCGTTTAATCAGAGACAGGCCGTCCACCTTCGGCATCATAATATCGGTGATGAGCACCGTCGGGCAGAGCTCCTGGATCAGATTCCAGGCCTCCTCCCCGTCCCCGGCCTCTCCCGTCACCTTGAAGCCTCCGCCGATCCGGTCCACCATCTCTACGATTCCACTGCGAATCCAATGCTCATCTTCGGCAACCAGCACATGGTACATCGGTCTGAACCTCCTTCATGTTGTCATATCGCTACCTGCGCTCGTTACCCGAATCTCAACCTTTAAAGCCGAACAAGCCCGACATCTCCTTGCCGATCCTCAGCAGCTCCTGGCTCATCGGCTCTTCCAGCTGCCTCGGCATCCGATCGGAAAAGCCTACGACCGCCACCGCGCCGAGCAACCGCTTCTCATAATTGAAGATCGGCAGCGAGACGGCCGAGATACTGGGGACAAGCGGTTCTCGGGCGAACGAAATCCCATGCTGCCTGATGAATTCGATCTCCTGCTTCACCAGCTCCTGGTGCTTGTCATCTGCCGCATTCAGCTGCAGGGACAGCCATTCGCCTATCAAGGCCGGCTCCATGAAGGCCGCGTAGACTTTGCCTGCGGCAGAGAGCAGCGGCAGCTGCGTGCCGATCTGTGCGCCGATATTGAGCCCTTGATGACTGTTGATCATTTTGTAGACGATCGGACCGTTCGGCGACCAGGACGTCAATAGCACCGTTTGCTTGTACGACTGATGAATGTCTTGAAGGAAAGGCGTTACCCGGTCGACCAAATCCTCCTTGTTCAAAGCCTTCATCCCCAGCTCGATCAGCTTGCTGCCCAGCGTGTACAGCCCGTTCTCCCGATCCCTGTACAGCATCCCGCTCTGAGTAAGGGTATTTAAATATTTATACAAATTGCTCTTCGTGATTTGGGACTTTTCCTGGATTTCGTTAAATTTAAGTGGTTGGTCATGGGCCGCTACAAGCTCCAGAATATCGAAGCCGATCTGCAAGGATTGAATCGTTGTGCCTGCTTTCGTTTCGTTCATAACGAACAACCTTTCGAAGAAGAGTGCGTGCCTGATGCACGGATTATTCTTCACTATAGCTACAGGCCAAGAGACATGTCAACCTCCGCATAGGGTTCGTTATTTTAAAAAAACAGCCGTTCGGTTATTGACAATTTCCTAATAATACGTTTTCATTATACTATAAGTGAATTTAGTTCACTAAAAGTGGACTCGATTCCATTTTACATAAAGGAGCGATTATCTTGAAGCTAGTCAGCTTTAGCTATGAAGGCATTACCCGCATCGGATGCCTGGTTCAGGAGCACATCGTTGATTTGCATCTCGCTTACCGCGCTATGCTGGAGTCCGAAGGCGTCATCCGCGCCGCCCAGATTGCAGAGGCCTATATTCCTTCAGAGATGACAGCATTTTTACAGGGCGGGGCCCAAAGCATGGAGCTCGCCAAGCGCGCCGTCGACTATGCGACGAGCCATACGGGGACGCTTCCGTATAAGCTGAAGTACTCCGTCGCCGATGTGAAGCTTGAAGCCCCTGTGACGAAGCCCGGTAAAATGATCTGTGTCGGTCACAATTACCGGGAGCATATTCTCGAGATGGGCCGGGAGCTTCCTCCGGTACCCGTCATCTTCGCGAAGTTCAGCAATACCGTCATCGGACCCCAGGATGACATTCCGTTCTTCCCGATCTCCGAGCAGCTGGACTACGAAGCGGAGTTCGCCTTCTTAATCGGCAAGCGCGCCCGCCACGTCTCTCAAGCCGATGCGCTGGACTATGTGGCCGGCTACACGATCGTAAACGACGTGACCTACCGCGATATTCAGCGCAGAACGATCCAGTGGCTACAGGGGAAAACCGTCGAAGGCAGCGCTCCGATGGGGCCGTGGCTGGTAACCTCCGACGAGCTTGCCGACCCGTCCGGCCTCGAGGTCGTCCTAACTGTCAACGGGGAAGAAAGGCAGCGGTCCAATACAGCCAATCTGGTGTTCAGCGTCTCCTTCCTGGTCGAATTCCTGTCCAATCTGATGACGCTCGAGCCAGGCGATGTGATCTTGACCGGTACGCCGGGAGGCGTGGGTGTCGCTCGCGAGCCGCAAGTATTCCTTCAGCATGACGATATCGTTCGCATCGAGATTGACCGGATTGGCGTTCTGGAGAACAAGGTGAAAGCCGTAAGCGAGGGGGAGTCCTTGTGAATCTCAACAACGCGATAAAGTCCGTTCAAGAAACGTTGGATGACATCGTAGACCTCGTTACCGGGCTTCCTTCCGAGCTTCTCGTGTGGAAGCCTTCGGAAGAGGCATGGTCCATCCAGCAAGTCGTCTGTCATCTGGAGGAAGCCATCCCCTACTGGCTGCAGGAGCTTCAGGAAACCTTGAAGGCTCCGGCACCTTGGGGCCGCGGCCTGCAGCATGAAGGACGGCTCGCCGCCGTGGCCTCGGCTCACCAGCGTTCCCTGGAGGAGGCCTTGCAGGGCCTCGCTCAAGCGAAGCAGCAAGCGGCAGACGTACTCGCATCCGTTAGCGAGGCGGACCTGCAGATCGAGGCGGAGAGCCGGAACCCGAGATTCGGCACGAAGCCGCTGTCCTTCATCGTGGTTCATCTGCTGGTGGAGCATACGGCTACGCATCTTCAGCAAATCCGCCGAAACATCGAGAACTACGAAGCAAGCCGTTCAACTACTTAGCCGGAGGCGAGCGATATGGCAGAAAAAATCGATTTTTTTCAAAGCGACCTGGTCAAAGACTTCAATCGGGAGATCGACAAGTTTCACCTGGGCCCGCTCTGGAATGCGATTCCTGAGCTGATGCACAAGCAGCCGACGCCTTCAGCGGTTCCTTATCTCTGGAAGTGGGAAACGCTGTATGCCAAGCTTATGGAGGCGCAAGACATTTTTACTCCTGACCGGGGCGGAGAACGCCGGGCTATCTACCTGCAAAACCCCGGCCTGAAGGGCCGCCAGCCCTGGGGCTGGGGCTCTACGACCCAAACCCTTTACGCCGCCGTTCAGCTGCTGCTGCCGGGCGAAACAGCGCCCTCCCACCGCCATACGCAGAGCGCCCTGCGCTTTATCATGCAGGGAGACGGCGCGTACTCCATCGTGCAGGGGGAACGCCTCTTCATGGAGGAGGGCGACTTCCTGACGACGCCGGGCGGTCTATGGCATGGCCACGCCCATCTCGGCGACAAGCCGATGATCTGGATGGACTGCCTCGATATTCCGACGATCTATGCGATTGGCGGCACCTTCTTCGAGGGGCACCCCGATCGCCTCGAGCCGGCCTCCGTCCCCGATCGATTCAGCCCGGGGCGATATGAGGGCGGCATGGTCCGGCCGATCTCCGACCGCGAGCCGAAGCTTGCGCCCGTCGGCTCCTACAAGTGGTCGCAGACGCTGGCGGCGCTCGAAGGCATGAGCCGGTTCGAGCCGGATCCGTACGATGGCTACGCGGTAGAATTCATTAATCCGTCCAACGGCAGGACAGCTAATGCGAATATTGCCGCATGGATGCACAAGCTGCCCGGCGGTTTCCACTCGCAAGCTCATCGTCATACGAGCTCGAGCATTTATCAGGTGTTCAAGGGCTCGGGGCATACGATCATCGACGGCATCCGTTATGATTGGTCACAGGGCGATTTCCTTGTCATTCCGAACTGGGCCTGGCATGAGCATGTCGCCGACCAGGATTCGTACCTGTTCTCCGTTAGCGACAGCCCGATCATGGACAAATTCGATCTGCAGCGTGAAGAGCGCTACGAGCCGAATAAGGGCAACCAAGAGATCACCGGGCAATTCCAGCCGCTGCTACCTTAAGAAGCGCAGGCTCATGCCCCTGGATAGGCGCAACCACCTGAGGGATCTACACTCAGGTGGTTGTTGTTTTATGGGGAGCAACCCTCCGGGCGAGGGTTGCTCTTCTATATGAAGCCGCGCTTCATCAGTCAGGCTTCCATGAGGTAGGACGCGCTCGCTTCCTCACTGTCCTTGTATCCGATTCGGACCGCCTTCGCGCGCAGAAGCGTCGTGCCCGGGTTCAGCCTGATCGGACCGGTGTACAGCTGCCACCTCGGCTCCTCGCACTCCTCTGTCGTGTAGGCGATGGAGGCGCCTTGGGTCGCACAATGCAGGAAAACAGCCGTCGGCTCCTGATATTCCCCACCGCTCGACGGTATCATGCCCGGTAAGGTGCTGTTGATGGGAATGAACAGCGGCGCCGCCGTTTGCGGTTGTTCTCCTCCCGGCCACATCTGCGCAACCATCTGCGCCTCCGGTACATCGCCCCATACATCGTATCGGTCGCGCCAGCCGTCCAGTGCCGTGCTCAGCCTCTCCAAGGTTTCTTTATAGGCAGGATCGCCGGCTAAGTTCCGTATCTCGTAAGGGTCGTTCTCGCAGTCATACAGCTCTTCGGGAGGGCGCTTGTTCTGCATCAGCAGCTGCTTGTCTCCTTCCAGCTGCCCGGCGAGCTGCAGCCTCCACAGCTCCTGGAACATCGGATGCTGATGACTGAAGCGAACCCACGAAAGATAAGGCTTCTCCGGATGATAGTTCCGGATATATTTGAAGCGGCGATCCCGCACGGCGCGCACCATGTCATAGGACTCGTCGTACCGATCCCGGGTGGCGAAGATATAGTCTCTGGGCTGCGCTTCGCCGCCGAAGATAGGCTGGCCCGCCAAGTGGCGCGGAGGCATTATCCCCGCCAAGGACAACACCGTCGGCCCCAGATCGATAAGACTGACCAATTGATCGCTTACCTCGCCCGGGGTCAGCAAGCCTGGACAGCGGATAATAAGGGGCACCCGGATCCCTGCGTCGTACGGCCATCTCTTGGCACGCGGCAAGCCCTCGCCATGATCGCTCCACAAAAATACGATGGTATTCTCCGCCAGCCCGTCCTCCACCAGCTGCTGAAGCAGATGGCCGACGAACCGATCCGCTTCTTCGATAAGGTCGTAATACTTCGCCAGCGAGGCATGGGACTTCGGCGTATCCGGCAAGTAAGGAGGAACCTTCACCTGATCCGGGTCCGTCATCAGCGGCTTATTCGTTTCTTGATCCGGATACAGCTTCTCCCGGAACATGTCCCCCCACATACTGCTCTCGTGCGTCAGCAGATGATTAAATACAGCGAAGAAAGGCTGATCAGGCGCCCGGTGACGCCAATGGGCGTTCCTGTCATTCTCATCCCAAGCCGTCAAGGGAGAGCCGAAATTATAGTCCGTCTTCCAGTTGTTCGTACAAAAATATCCGTCGGCCCGCAAGTATTCGGTGAAGGCTTTGACATACGCGGGCGGGACGGCCAGATAGGGCGTCGGCAATTCCGGCGTATGCGGATTGACATGCTCCGTACGCATATGATGAGTCCCGATCGCCGTCGGGTACATTCCCGTGATCACGGCGGAGCGGCTCGACGAGCACACCCCGGCCGTAGCGTACGCATGACGGTATAACGTTCCCTGCCCCGCCAGCTTATCGATATTCGGCGTTCGCGCGAGCGGATCTCCGTAGCAGCCGAATCTCGGACTCGTATCCTCCAGCGAGATCCATAAGATGTTAGGCTTATTCGCCTTTGCTGTCATGCAGCATCCTCCCCCTCCAGCTTGATGAATCGTTCCTCATGCAGGCAGACGGCTTACTTGTTCGTCATCCTTGCGCCGATCTTGGCTATCATATGCCCGAGAGCAGGATTCGGCTCTTGCGGAAACTCTCCAGGATGCCTGCGGACCAGCTCAGGTACGAGATGATCTCTTCCCGTTTCCTCCAACCTAGAGATATATTCCTTCAGATAGCCTCTTGCATGGAAGGGTCCGCCCTCTTTGATCACCGTCCATAACGGATCGACGGCATCGCTGTTCTTCCTCATCGCCTCTTCATGCCATTCGTTCAAATAATACACGGCTTCGCGGCAAATCTCTTTATGCTCGGCTGCCACGTTATGCTGCTCCTTAGGGTCATCGGCCAGATTGAAGAGCATCTCTTTATCGAACAAATGAAATCCGTCATGATACGTACGGATGTAGATCCACTCGCGGAAGCGGACGCTCCGCTGGGCCACATGCGCGCACTGCGATACGACGACATATTCGCGTCCGCAGTCGGCGCCCTCCCTGAGGACAGGCGCGTAGCTTGTGCCGCTCCAGTCAGAAATAACCGGACTGTTCAGCATGTCGGCCAGCGTCGGCAGCAGGTCCAGATGATAGTGCAGCCCCTCATCCACGATCCCCTGCTTCATGCCGGGCCAGCGGATAATCATAGGGATGCGGCAGGTCGCCTGGTCAGCAGTAGCGTGCTCTCCGTAAATGCCAAGCTGTCCCATGTTCTCTCCATGATCCGCCGAGATCATTATAATCAGATCGTCCATAACGCCCTGCTCCTCCAAAGAAGCGAATAGGCGGCCGAGATGCTCGTCCATATAACGGATTCCGCAGTCGTACCCGTCAATCATATTACGCATGTCGTCCATGTTTTGAATCTCGCCCGGATAGCGCGGGAACGCCGGACTCGTCTGGTTCGTATAGGTCTTCCCCCTGTGATCGATATTCAATTCATGCACGCTATGGGAGCCAGCGAGCTGCTTGTGCTTCTCCAGCACCTCTTCCGTCAGCCATGCCGGCAGCGGCTCATGCTCGAAGGGATTGCCGAATTCTTCAGGCGCTCTATAAGGCGTGTGCGGGTCCCAGTAGTTGATATACAGGAACCAATTGTCCTTCGAAGCATTGCGCTCGATCCAGTCCAGCGCAACCGGCGTCACCCGCTCGGCGGATTCGTTGCCATACTGCCCCGTATTCATGATTTCATTGAAGCCTGCGTAGAAGTGAAACGTCGAATGCCTCTGGGGAAACGGACTGATCAGCACGGTGTTCAGATCCGCCACCAGATTCAAGTAAGACGGAAGCGCCCCACCGCGCGTCAGCTTGCCCATCAGATCGCGCTCCCTCCCTTCCAGCTTCATGTCTCCAGCCGTTCCGCCATGGCCTACAAGGCCGTTGATGATACCGAACTTACCGCTCATTAACGCGGTTCTGGAAGGAGCGCACGGCGCATCCGAGGTGTAATAGTTGGTGAAGCGCACACCTTCCGCCGCGATCCTATCGATGTTTGGAGAGGTGTTCCGATGATAGCCGTAGCATCCCAGATGATCCGGGCTCGTTGAATCCAAATCCAAAAACAAAATCCTCATTCGTCTCATCTCCGTCTTTGAAAGTAATGGCCAGTCCTCACCTTATCATAAGGGGTGCACTTTCATAAGTCGTTATCCGATTCTCTGATTCCTGACACAATCGACTTGGATATCGATCAACAGCGCTAAGTAAAGAAAAACCATTAAGAATCCGACGATTCCTAATGGTTTTTCTTGGTTTATCTTCTATTCCTTATAAGCCTTATTGATTTCCTCGATGATTTTATTGCCGCCGCCCGCCAGCCAGTCGGCCGATGCTTTCTCAATGGCGGATACCGGCTCTCGGCCCATAATGATTTTGGATACCGTCTCCATGAACTTCACGTTCAGATTCGCGCCGCTTTTATTCATGGTTTCGGACTCCAAGCCCGCCGCCGGATTGACCCATTTGTACTTGGCATTGAGATCAAACATATCGCGCATCGTCTTGTGATACGCCGGGTCCTCCCATTTGTACATCTGGATGCCTGGATCGAACGGACGGAATATCCAGTTGTTGATCAAATTTTGACGGTCCTTATCCGCTGCTTCCAATTTCTCATACTTGTCATCCGAAATTTTCTTGAAGTGTACTCCTTCGATGCCATGCTTAATAAAATCAGAGCCCTCCGGAGAAATGAAATAATCCAGCATCATCAAAATCCGGCGCTTCTTTTTCTCATCGATCTTAGCATTGATCACTTGCTTGTGGAGCATGTCAAAGGTAGGGGATGCCGTCAAGCCTGTCGGCCCTTTCGGGGGTTCAACTTGAGCGATCGTTGCTGTCGGGACGAGCTTCCTGATGTTGTTGATCGTATTGTTATAGTCATTCGGATTCACAATAGAGAAGCCGACCTTGTTCGACTCGAACTTATCGATCGTCGATCTGATTTTATTCACGCCGAAATCCTTGTCCAGCACGCCCTCGTTGTAAGCCTTGTGCATAAAGGTCAGGAAGTTCTTCCATTCCTCCACCTGGGTTTGATAAGAAACCAGCTTGCCGTCGACTTCCTTCCATTGATTCCACAGACCGAATCCGGCCTGGATAAACTCGATGTCCCTGATCACATTCGCAGTCGAGTCGATATAGAACGAAAACCCTATCGTATCCTGCTTGCCGTTGCCGTCCGGATCCTTGGTCGCAAACGCCTTCGCCATTTCGTAGAACTCGTCCACCGTCTTCGGCGAGCTGAGCCCCAGCTTCTTCAACCAGTCCTCGCGCACGGCATAGGAATCCCTTGCTTCCGTGAGATAATAAGGCAGGCTAAGAATCTTCCCCTTGGGGTTCAGGTTATTCAATGGCCCTTCCGGTATTTTCGCCAGGTTCGGATAATTCGATATTACGGGTTTGATATCATAGAATAAGCCTTGATTTTTCCACCGGTTGAATTCCGGAAAGGTGATGTAAAAGACGTCCGGAAAGTCGTTAGAGGCTGCAACCACATTCAGCTTCTCTTTATAGTTGGCTGAAGGGACCCACTGGATTTTCAAATCGACATTGAACTTTTTATTGAGCTCCTGGATCATCGGGTGATCATCCGGCCAGCCTCCGCCTTGAAAGGCTTGCGCCATCCAATTGATCGTCAGCTTTTCGCTGAGTTCGTTGGCAGACTCGGCGGCATCGCCGGCCTTCTTGGGCGACGAACCCCCTTCATTCTGCTTCGCACAGCCAAGCACGGTACTTAACGAAAGCATAAGAGCACAACCTACAAGCAGCCTTTTGTTCATTGCCTTGTCCCCTTTCTAATTAACCAGATGTCTTGGTTCATCCTTATCATAGGGGATTTGCATAAAAATCGCTTTACCCGATTCTCTGATTTCTTAACCGAAAGCGGCAAGGCGTGTCCGAGCTCTTCCGATCGGGATGATGCCTATGTTCATCTCTTCCTGCTAGGTTTGCGTTACTCGCTGCGACACCCTGGGCCTTGTCACATCAAGCCACTGCCCCTTCGCGCTCGACAACTTGGCATCGCGCACTAGCGCCTGAGTGAGCAGGTAATCCCTGCCGCTGGACTCAGGCTCCCGCCGCTCCCGGAGCGCGTTAAGGAATTCCGCCAGCGCATCGGTAACTTCTACGCTGCTATGATCGCTGTAGACCTCCGTCTGACCTTCGCGATGCAGGTAGATCACTTGATCGACCAGCTCCAACGCGCCCTCGCTCCCTTCGATCCGTAGCTGTCCGCACCATGGCGTGGACGCGCCCCGGGACGTAATCGTACCCGAATACGTCGCGCGGATGCCGCCTTCCATCTGAATCCATGCCTCCGCGCTAAGCACAGCTCCCGGCTCAGTCCAGCCGTTAAGCGGGTTATACATATTCGCCGTAATCCGTTCGCCTTCGGCTCCGGACAAATAACGGATCATATCGAAGTGATGGACGCCGATATCATCCAGCAAGCTGACGGTGTAATTGCGCTGGATGTGATGGTAGCGATGAAACCGGATATCGATGGAGGCCAGCCTCCCGATCGAGCCGTCGTCAATCAACTGCTTCAGCCTCCGGATGTAAGGAAAGCGGCGGTAATTCTCGGCGATCATGAAAGGGATCCCTCCCTGCATCGCTCGCTCCACAACATCCACCGCCTCTTCATAATCAAAGGAGATCGGTTTCTCGCACAGCACCGGCAGCTTTCGCTCAAAGGCCATCAGGTTGATCGCCGTATGCGCCGCCGGCGAAGTAACATTGAGAAGGAAATCCGCCTTCTCCCGCTCAAGCGCCTCCTCCAGCGAGGTATAGAAAGGATACGGGTCCCCTTCCATCTTCTCCTTCATGGAAAGATTGGTTTCCACGACGGCACCCAATAGTCCTTGCGCTTTCAGCCTTTTATACCAGTTGTAGCCGGCATAGCCGAGTCCTACCAAGATGGCTTTCATAACATGTTCCTCCCTTTCGTCCAACGGCAAAATACCCCTTAACATAGACAAAGCCTCCCCTTGCTCGGGGAGGTTCGTCGCTATGGATGCTATTAGTATAATGCTTAGAGGCGATCGTGGCAAAGTTCTCCGTACCCAGCTCTAGCCCTCATCACGGAACTGCCCCGGCGTCATGCCTACCGATTTGCGGAAGGAGCGAATAAAGTTGGCGGAGTTGTTGTACTGCAGCCGCTCCGCGATTTCGACAATCTTCATATCGGACTCCTTCAGCCATTTCTTAGCCATATCCATCCGATACTGCGTTAAATATTCGCCGAAATTAATGCCCGTCTCCTGCCGGAAAACCCGGCTCACGTAGTGGGGGTGATAGTTGATACGGGAAGAACATGTCTCCAGGGTAAGCTCCGAATCAAACTCCCTTTTAATCATATCGATGACCGCTTCTGAAATATGCTTGAACTGATAATCCCGGCGACTGCCGAGCTCCTGAAGGTAGGGATGCACGAACAGGGACCAGAACCAGTCCTCCATCTCCTTTACATTCCTCAGCTTAAATAAGGATTGAATCAAGGAGGCTTCATCCTCCGCTATCCGGTCCAGAGGGATGGACAATTCCTGACCGAATTTGAGAAGATCGACCAGCAGCCTTAGCAAGGACAGCTGATAATCCCGATGCTGCGTATGCTGGAACAACTCTCCGATAAACTGCATCAAGGCAACCCTCGACTGCTCTGGATTTCCCGCGCGGATCGCATCGAGCAAGAGCTGCTCCCCTTCTTGCGGGAACATATACAGATTGCTCTTCTGCGGCTGCACGTCCTCGATGAACAAAATCGACTCCTGCCCAAGTCCCACCCTGTACTTCAACGAGGTCATAGCTTCATGCAGCGCCTGCTGGGTTTCCGCAAACGAGCTGAAAGGACGGCTGATCCCGATGCTCACCTTAATCTCCAAATATTGAAACACGGCCTTTTGAATCTCATCGGACAGGCTGAACATGTGCTCCTTAAAGGCCTCGCCCTCTTTCGAGGAGCCGATCAAGGTCACCTGGCAGTCCGATTTGACGATCGGTACCAGCCTTTGCTCGGTCACGACAAGCTCGCCGACGATATTGCTGATGGCGAACATAAGCAAATCCCGATTGGACTCTTCAAAGCGGGTATCCTTCAGCGTGTCGATTTGAATGGCTAGCACGCACATGGAAGGCCACGGCCGCTCCAGGCCGTACAGGCTCAATTTTTCCTCGAAATCCGCCGGTTGGATAGTGCCGCCGAATAATTTCTGCATGAAAAATTCCTTGAGCTGTACCTGCTGCCCCTTAAGCTCATTCATAATCAGGGATTGATTGCGTATCAAATAATCGACGCGTTCTCCGATAACCTGAAGCTCTCCGCTCGGCTTCCCCTCCTCCTCCGACGCAGGAATGCTGGTCAGAGCGGTATAGATGGATTGGATCGGACTATACATTTTCTTCGAGCCGAACCAGGCAAGAACCAGTGTGACCAGCAGGATGGCCATACAGACGAGCAGGGTGATCCACCCGATGATTTTATTCTGCTCGTTCACTTGCTGATTAGAGGCAACGGACACATAGCTCCAGCCGTTGTAAGAAGACTTCCGGTAGGTGACGGTCACGACCTCCCCATCCAGCTTGGCGGTATATTGACCGATGGCCTCCTCCGATTCGAGGAGAGGCTTCAGGTGAGGCTGCCCCAGCATACTGCTTCCTAGCAGACTGCGGTCGTGATGATCCAGAATATGGAAGTCCTGATCTAGAATAAACGCGCTGCCGAGCTTGCCGTTCTGAAACGTGTCACGCTCCTTCATCAAATCAGACGATAGCATGATGCTGATGATCCCTGTCGGCTTGACGGCATTAAACGGATACTTCTTCACAAAGTAGATAGACTGGTAGGAACTCGGCGAATCGCCCGGTCCGCTTGTCCAGAAAGAACCTGCGGCTTCGCGGGAGAAGGCCTCCAGCTGCGGCTTAAAGCTCGGCATGCTGTATTCATTGATCCCATGGCTGTTGATCAGCCATTGCTTGCTTAGACTGTACAGAAAAATATCCTTAATGCCAAGCTCGTAGGTTTGAACCAGCGAGATCCCTTTATACAGCTCATGCACCATTTCGAAATCACGTTGGGTGATATCGGTAACGAAAGCGCCGGTAACGACAGGTGACTGCAGCAGCTGCGTTGCCGAATTGTCGACCGTCCTGAGCGTCTGCTCGACGCGCATCTGCATTTGCTGCAAGAGCTGCTTATTGCTCTCGTTTACTTTCTCCTGGACGGTCAGGGAAGAATTGTAATAAGCAAAGGTGCCCAGCAGAATGACCGGTATCGTACCGATCAAGATGGAATATAACATCAGCTTCCATAAAAAAGACGAGGACCGGAATCTCATAATGCCTCCAAGTCGTTGATGCCTAACAGTACTTTAGTGTACACGAAAACTCCCTATTAAGCGATGCCGCCTAACGCGAGGGAGGAAAGGGCCTGGGTAGCCCTTTCCTCAGTCAACAAGCTTTATTATTTCGCCAGCTTCGCGTATTCGGCATTAAACTCCTCGATGATCTTGCTTCCGCCGCTTTGCAGCCATTTGTCCACCGTCTGCTTCCAGTCGGCCTCATTCACCGAGCCCATGATGAATTTCACTGTGGCATCCGCAATAATCTTCGAAAGCTCTTTGCCCTTCTCGATCTCCGTATTGGAGATGAACGGCGCAGCCGGGTTAGCGATCGCGAACGTCGCGTTGTCCTGGAAGAGCTTGGTGCTGAGCTTCTCCAGCTCGGTCCCGTAGTTGACAACCTCATTCTGCAGTATCATAAACTGGTTGCCGTCCAAGATTTCAGACTTTGCTTTCGGATCCTGATTAGGCTTGTAGGTGCCATTCTCAAGCGTGTACTGCTTGCCTTCAATCCCGTATTTCATCAGATTCTGGATATCCTTCTCGGATACTTTATCGAAATATTCAAGAATTTGCTTGAGCTCTGCTTCCGTTTTCACGCTTGTTTTCGGAATCATATACATGCCCAAATATCCTGCGCCGGCACGGGTTCTATCGCCCTTGGGACCTGCGATGCGGTTGAGTAAGTTAATTTTCGCGTCCGGAACGATCTTCTTGATGTTGTCCTCGATATTTTTGCCGTCCAGCATATTATCGATCCAAAGCCCGGCTTGAGCCTTATTCATAACGGCTCGGCCGTCCTGCACGAGCGCGAAGTCCTGATTGATGATTTTTTCGTCATATAATTTTTTGTAGAACTTCATCGTGTCCAGGTAAGCTTCCGTCATATGAACGGGAACCAGCTTGCCGTCCTGCAGCTCCCACTCATTCGCTCCCCCCATATAAACCAGGATGTCTTTAAAGCCGGCTATGTTGCTCCCCTGCATCCCCACGGCGAGTCCAATCGTATCCGCTTTGCCGTTCTTGTCCGGATCGCCCGTTGCAAAGGCTTTCAGAACCGTATAAAGCTCATCTATCGTCTTAGGCGCCTGCAGGCCCAGGTTCGTTAACCAGTCCTGACGGATCATCAGCCCGAAGCGAGCGAGATCCCGCTCCCGGTAGACGCCGTAAACTTTGCCGTCGATCGACACATTCTTGAGGACGATGTCCGACATCTTGCTCAGGTTCGGATAGCTTTTCAGATACGGTCCGACCTCCCAGAACATGCCGGTACGGGCGGCGTTCACAATGAAGGAGGCTTTCGGCTCCAGCGCAACGAACGTCTTCGGCAGCTCGCCGGATGCCACGGTAGCGCTTAATTTATCGGTGTAGGTCGAGGATGGCACCCATGACACCGTTAGCTTCGTGTTTGTCTTCTCCTCCAGCGTCTTTAGAACCGAGCTGTCCGCAGGCATTTGCTCCGGGTTATAGGTCGGCAGCATCATCGTCAGCTGCAGCGGTCCTTGATTCGCCCCGGCTCCGGCATCGCCATTGCCTTGCGGAGCGGGCTGATCCTTCCCCGCGCAGGCCGTCATAGCCAGTGCAATGGTGGTGAGCAAGGCTCCGGCTTTGACCAGTTTCCTCGAATGTCTTCTGTTCATTGTGTAGTTCCTCCCTTTTCTATAAACCTAGTATATCCTCAACCCTTAACCGAGCCCAGCAATACCCCTTTGGCAAAATGTTTCTGCAAAAACGGGTAAACCAGCAGGATCGGCAGAGTAGATACCACAATTACGGCCATTTTCACCGATTGCTCCGGCGGAGCGACATAATCCGCATCCATCGCGGAGGAGTCCCCGATCCCGCCTGAAGCCAGGATCACGATCTGCCTTAACAGCACTTGAATCGGCCATTTGGTATTGTCATTGATGTACAGCACCGCGTTGAAGAACGTATTCCAATGCCCTACCGCGTAAAATAACGAGAAGGTCGCAATCGCGGGCATGGAGAGCGGAAGCACGATCCGGAAAAAAATGCCGAGGTCGTTGCAGCCGTCGATCTTGGCGGACTCCTCCAGGCCGTCGGGCAGCTGCTGGAAAAAGTTGCGCATGATGATTAGGTTGAATGCGCTGATGGCGCCCGGGATCAGCAAGGACCAGTAAGTATTGATCATGCCTAGCTGCTTGACGACCAGAAACGTTGGAATCATCCCTCCGCCGAACAGCATCGTAAACACGACCAGCATCAAGATCGGCTTGCGAAAATCCATGTCCTTGCGGGCTAACGGATACGCCATCAGACAGGTAAAGAAGATGTTGATCAGCGTACCTACGACCGTGATGTATACGGTAACCAGCAAGCTTCTGATGAGCGTCTGGGTAGAGAAAATATACTTATAAGCCTCCAGAGTAAACTCGGTCGGGAATAAGATAAACCCGCGCAGCAGCAGTTCCTTCTGGGTGGTGAACGAGCCGGCAATGACATAAATGAATGGGATAACGGTAAGCAAAGCGAATCCAATCAATAGCAGAACGTTCAAGCTATCGAATATTCGGCTTCCCCAGCTTGGCTTGATCGGCATAGCGGTTCAGCGCTCCTTTTCTAGTAGATACCTTCTTCTCCGAATTTTTTGGCTAAATAGTTGGAAACGACAACAAGAATCAAACCGATAATCGACTTGAACAACCCGACCGCGGTACTGAAGCTGTATTGTCCCTGGCTGATCCCGACCGAATACACATACGTGTCGAATACTTCGCCGACCTCGCGATTCATGGCGTTAAGCATCAGGAAGATTTGCTCAAATCCCGTATCGAGGAAATGTCCCAGTCGAAGGATCAGCAAGATCACGATGGTGCTGCGGATCGCCGGCAGAGTAATATGCCATAGCTGGCGGAGCCGGTTCGCTCCGTCCATGCGCGCCGCTTCGTACAGCTGCGGATCGACGCCGGCCAGTGCCGCCAGGAATATGATCGTGCCCCAGCCTGTTTCTTTCCAGATGACCTCAGCTGTCACGACCGTCCGAAACCATTCGTTACTTACAAGAAAATTGATCTTTTCTCCGCCGAAGCGCACCAGCAGCTCGTTCACCAGGCCGCCCTCCGTCGTTAAGAAGATGTAAGCAATCCCCACGACGACAACCCAGGACATAAAGTGGGGAATGTACACCAGCGTTTGAACGGTGCGCTTGATGAACTCCTGTCTCAGCTCGTTGAGCATGAGCGCGACCACGATCGGCAGCGGAAAGAAAAACAGGATATTGTACGTAGCCAAAATCAGCGTATTCCGAAAGAGCATGAGAAAGTTCGAATCGCTAAATAAACGTTCGAAGTGCTTCAGTCCTACAAAAGGGCTGTCCCAAAAGCCTAAAAACGGCTGATAATCTTTAAAGGCGATGAAGATTCCATACATCGGCCAGTACTTAAAAATGAGAAAGTACAGTAGACCGGGGAGAACCATGATATAAAGCCATCGGTTCCGTGCGAGTCTGCCCAGCAATGTCGACGACCTTGCAGCCGATGACGCAGCGACTGGCACTTTCATACTTGGTTGCATGCTGCTTCCTTCCTTTCATTTCTCCGTGATATCTGTGTGGGACTGTGAAACGGTAGCCCTATCATAAGTCGGAGCTTCGGTTGCCGTCGATAGTCCCTGCTTGCTCAGATCGGCTGCCCAGTGCCGTATACAGGGCTCCAGACAAGGAATTGTCATTAGCTGCACTCATAGTCATTGGTTGTTTTTGTGGCTGCAGTACGTTATTCATTTAGAAAAAACCGTTGGATTGCCCCAGCAGGCGACCTAGTATTCCGCTTCGTCCTGTCTAAACCTGCAGGTTGTACATCCTTTTGTCTTTATAGTTGACCACCAAGCAAAATTCCCGCAAAGATGCATCTATTTCCCGCTTAATCAGTTGTTCAGGGAAATATCACATGAAATTCCTGCATGGTTGCAGACTTTCCCCCTCCAGATAGCCATTTATGTAACAAACCTGCACATTGGCATGTTTCCGACCTAGAATGGGGACTGTGACCGTCTACTACCGTGAGCACGATTCATAAATTCAACTTAGATCAAAGAAATCGGTGCCTGCCGTCACTTCGTACAGTCGCGGCATCGCCAAAAAGACCTACCCAAGGGTAGGTCTTCAGATTGACGAGAAACCCCTAGTGTTAGCTGGATAGCTCATTTTTTAAAGGATTATTTTTCAAAAAAAAGAGATCGCCCTCCTCATTGAACCTGTTTATCCAGGTGGAGAGCGATCTTTTTCA
>NZ_WUWM01000032.1 GCF_009846885.1 Paenibacillus puerhi | reverse complement strand
TGTTTCGTCACTCCATCTGCAAGGTTTTTGAGCGTTTTGCCACGTTTTCCTTGCAGATATATTCGACGGAAATGCCCGGTAACCCTTGTGAAATATGGATTTATTCGCATTCAGCAAGCCCTATTTAAGCTCTTATCAAAATAAGGATCGGTAAATACGACTTCTTTTCCCAGTTTACCATTCTGATACCATTCCCACTGTGGGTAGTTATACTCATTAGACGCATATTCGTCTGTATATACGATAGTATTTCCGTCTTTATACGCATAGGGAGCAAAATATTTCACCCCACTATCATACCGATAGGGCTCATAATAAACGCCCACGCCAAGCGTATCTCTATTCAGAGACGGTATGTTGAGCAATAACTCCTTGTATCCTTCCTTCGACAATTGCTGTCCCGATGTTTCGATCATTCGTGCTACGGTTTGTGGGATGCGTACGTGGGAAGACAGTTTATTTCGAATATTTTGGACGGTCGCATCCATTTGGTTGGCCATCTTGTGTTCAATCTCTGTAGTAATTGTATCTTTAGAGAAGGAATAGCTCACCCAGCATAAGATAATCATGGAAACTAATAAGGCGGGCAAAATGTAAACGAGGAATTTAGTCTGGATCCGCTTGAAGGAAAACCTGGGTAGTCTGAATATCCATTTTAATTTACTCTTGTTTGCCATCTCAATCCCTCCGCATCAACAGTTTGCTTGAAGTAAATCTACATGAGGCTTTCGTACTTCAGCATCAGGTAAACGGTAATTCTTTTAGCTAAATCACACCTCCCTTCAAAATAGTACCTCACATCAAGGAATATCTTCATCATACACTATCGGTTGCATGGCATATGTAAAACAATCATAAATAGTTGGAAAATCATCGATTCGGACCATTAGCTGGGTACGCTGAACAGAAAAAGCTCCCTTCACAGCAGCAGGCTTTGGAGCCTTTCTGCTAGAAAAGGAGCTTTTCTTCATCGTCGTGACATAAAGGGAGCTGTCCTATGCGTATGATTTACTGTTTAGACCAAGCGCCTGTGCGGTCGAAGTATGAATTTCCTCGATAAGCTTGGGGTTACTCAATAGGGACATGTTATAAGAAGGAATCATTTCTTTTAACTTCGGTTCCCACGCCTTTATATGCTGCGGGAAGCATTTTCTTATGACCTCAAGCATGACCGAAACCGCAGTCGAAGCACCTGGAGAAGCACCGAGCAACGCAGCTATCGACCCATCAGCCGCATTAATGACTTCCGTACCGAATTGAAGCGTTCCTTTGCCGGCAGGCGTATTTTTGATAACCTGAACACGCTGGCCCGCTACCACCAGCTCCCAATCCTCGCTCTTGGCATTCGGAATAAACTCCCGTAAAGCCTCCATGCGCTGTTCTTTTGTTAACATAACCTGCTGGATCAGGTACTTCGTCAGTGGAACGTTTTTTACCCCTGCCGCGAGCATAGTTACCTGGTTATGCGGCTTTACGGAGGTTATCAGATCAAACATGGAGCCTAATTTTAAAAACTTGGGCGAGAACCCGGCAAACGGTCCAAAGAACAACATTTCTTTATTCTCGATAAATCGTTTGTCCAGATGCGGAACAGACATCGGTGGAGCACCGACTGGAGCTTGACCGTATACCTTGGCATGATGCTGCGCTACAATCTCCGGCTTCTTACACACCATGAACAGTCCGCTTACCGGAAATCCTCCGATACCCTTTCCTTCAGGAATACCGGATTTTTGCAGTAAATGCAGGCTTCCTCCCCCGCCGCCGATAAAGACGAATTTCGCCGTATGGCGTTCGACAGTACCGCTGTCGACATTCCGCACTTTCAATTCCCATAAGCCGTCACGAGTACGTTTTACATCATCCACATTATGTTTAAATCTGATATCGACGTCTTTACTCTTCAAGTGGTCGAACAAGATGCGCGTTAAAGCGCCAAAGTTAACATCCGTACCGGATTCGATTCTTGTTGCCGCTATCGGCTCTTTCACTGTCCGGTCTTTCATAATAAGCGGGATCCATTCCATCAGTTTCTCCGGGTCGTCGGAAAATTCCATCCCTTGAAACAGCGGATTGTTAGACATCGCTTCAAAACGCTTTTTTAAGAAGTTTACATTTTGTTTTCCTTGGACAAAACTCATATGAGGCAATGGCGCGATAAAGTCGCGCGGATTGTGTATCAGCTTGCTGTCTACCAGATAAGACCAAAACTGCTTGGAAACCTGATACTCTTCGTTCACTTTTATAGCTTTGCTAATATCTACGGATCCGTCCGGTTTTTCGACGGTGTAGTTAAGCTCGCACAGCGAGGCATGCCCCGTTCCCGCATTATTCCATTCGTTAGAGCTTTCTTCCCCAGCGCTTGCGAGCCTCTCAAACACCGTAATGTTCCAGTCCGGCACTAATTCCTTCAGCATGGAACCCAACGTCGCACTCATGATTCCGGCACCAATTAAGATAACGTCTGTTTGCGTTTGTCTGTTACTCATGTTTACCGTCCTTATACCGTAAAATTTGCAAAAAGGATGTAGGTGTTCCTGATTAGGAGTCACACCAAACGAGGGCGCGACTTTGTCACTCACCCTTTTCTGGATCAAGCATCACCTGATCTTAGTGTATCAATATTATTAACAGATTAATATATATATTTACTATAATAAGATAGTTATCGGTTATTTAAAAGCCGGTAAATATCGGGTGGGCCATACTTTTACAGGAAAAAGTAAAAAGTCCGTCTGCCAGGTTTCAGTAATCCACCGACATCTTTAGAAATTCCGACAGCTCCTTGAGTGTGATCCACTCGTCGAGTCGAAACTCATCCAACAAGGTCCTCTACTATAATACAACAAAACGTTTCAATAAAAAAACTTTTCTCCTAATGACCAACCGCAAGTCGCACGTGATTCACGAGTTTCGTCAACGGCAGATAGGATGCTGCTGAACTCATTTTCCTGCGAACATACATCTTTTAGAACAGAAAATGAAGAACATCAGATACGTACCTACAAATATGCAGGCTTGGTCTGCACAAAAGGCCCCTTTTTTTCATTTTCAGGAAAAATGGATGCATATTCGCAGAAGTTCAGCTCTATAGGAAGGGGGAGTGGTAAAGTTCCTGTATATTTGCAGACTTTTCCGCCCCACCCTATCCTTCCACTTCATACTTGACTGATGTTATGTCTCGATCCATGTAACTAGCTTTACGTAGCCAAGGGCCCTGTACAGAAGGGAACTCGCCAGCAAAGGCCATCCTTGGCGGATGGCCTTATCTGATCTAACGGGGAGCGGTCATCCCGTATCTGCATTCTGTCATCCGGGCCGATCAAGCCAGAGGATTATTATCCGAGAACAAATCCGGATTGGCCTTGAGCATTTCCGTTATGACTTCCGACACCGCTGCCGCGTCACAAACCCTTACAACAGCTTCGCCAAGCTGTCCCTTATACATCGCCCCGGCATCTTCAAGAACCTGATCCACTTTCCAAAAGTGCTGCGACCATGACAACCCGCAATGCCTGCGGGAAGGGACGGCGATCTCCGTTCCGTCGGATAATACCGTGTAGAGCTGCTCATGGCCATCCGTCATCCGGCCCGGGATGTCCACCCACTCTTCCACTCCATGAATAAAGGTGTTGCGCCTCAAATCTACCCCGACTAACAAGATGGTCGCCTTGCGGTCGAGCAGCTTTCCCCAAGCGGAGCCTCTGGCGCAAGGAGTGTCGAATCGGTGATCGCCGCTTGTAAACTCTACCGCGTCCCGTCCCAACGCAGCCACCGAATGGGTGGGATGCCAAGATCTTACCACACCGGGCCGCTGCCGAAAAAGCTCGGTCAATATTCCGATGCAGGTAGGTGAACGATCGACGTAAAATCTCGGATTGTCCGCGTTTATATAGGACCACGTATGGGTGGGAAATACGAGCAAGCCGTCCTTCATATACTCCGTAAACGCATCCAGAACCGTGTCCGCGCCACCCTCGACCGGCCCCATGCTTTTTAACGAAGAATGGATCAACAATGTCCCTTCGCGGTCAATACCCAGTTGCTTTAATTGCTCTATCAGACTCTCTTTCGTGTGCATGCTTTTCGCCCTCCCAATCGATCCCGCTTCATGTTTATAATCTCGCAATCCACCATACATGAATAGCCGCGCATAAACAAGGTGATCCCGTTAAAATAAATCAAACATACGCGAAGCCTAGGGCCAAGCGCAGCGAAGTAATTTTCGGCCAAGTATTTGTGTGTTATCTTTGGCATAGATTGATGAAAAGGAGTTGGTTTCAAATGAAGCAGCCCTGGCACAAACAGCTGGATGGACTCGTTCACTCTTCCATTGATCATACAAACATATTTGGGACGGTTCTGAGAATCGAGTCTGGAGATAAGCAGTTAGTATGGACCGGAGCGGCGGGCAATATGAATGCTGACAGCCAATTCTTTATCGCGAGCACGACCAAGCTTTACATAACCGCCTCGCTATTGAAGCTTAGAGAGCTGAATAAAATCCAGTTAACCGACAAGATAAGCCTTTACCTGGACAAGGAGATTCTCACTGGCATCCATTACTACCGAGGAACTGACTATTCCTATGACCTTACGATCAAGCAATTGATGGCACATACTTCGGGTCTTCCCGATTACTTTCAACAAGTCCGAGAACATGGCAGGAAGCTTCAGGATGACATTACTGCCGGACACGATCAGGCTTGGTCGTTTGACAAGGTGATGGAGGACGCAAAGCAAATGAAGCCACACTTCCCACCGGGTAAAAAAGGTAAGGCTTTATATTCCGACACCAACTACCAATTGCTTGGTAAGATTATAGAAATCGTCATGCAAGATAAGCTAGAACATGTGTTTCAGCAGTTTATCTATGAACCCTTGGCCTTATCCAGAACCTACCTATATACGAACAACCCCGATCAAGCTCCACAGCCTCTATACTTTAAGAAACGTCCCTTGCATATACCTCAGGCCATGGCCTCCTTCGGTCCGGATGGGGGAATCGTCTCGACTGCCGAGGAACTGATGCGTTTCCTAAGGGCCTTTTTTGAAGGCACATTATTTCCTAAAGAATACGTGATCGAGCTGTACGCTTGGAACAAAATCTTTTTCCCATTACAGTACGGCATCGGGATCGCAAGATTCAAACTTCCGAGGGTTTTCTCACCGTTCAAATCACTTCCGGAGTTGATCGGACATTCCGGTTTATCGGGAGCTTTTGCGTATTATTGCCCGGAGAGAGACTTGTATTTGACCGGTACGGTCAATCAAATATCCAAGCCGAGCTCGTCCTATAAGCTGATGATTCGGGTACTGAATACGTTAACTTAACTTCGGACACCTATATATAACAAGAACGTGCGCTTATTTGTGCTACGGTTCACCGTTCGTTGTCTATAACGGCAAGTTTTAGGGCCATCCTTTGCGGGATGGCCCTTTCTAAATACACTATCCCATCTCTTCTTGATCCTTCTGGTCTATCTCTTCCGTCTCTTTCCGTAAATATGCGCCATGCTCCTGTGTCCACGTCCACATGGCGGCAAAAATCGGTTGCAAAGCTTGCCCGCCTTCCGTGAGCTCGTACTCGACATGCAGCGGTACACCAGGGTAGAGAGTACGTGTGATGATGCGCTTCTCCTCTAACAGTCGCAAGCGGTCCGTCAGCGTTTTCGGGCTAATAGGCTGCAATCTTCGGCGCAATTCCCCGAATCGTCGGGTTCCGTTAAATAATTCGAATAAGAGCAAAAGCGTCCATTTGCCGTCTAGAATTTCCAGGATCGGTTCAACGGTACCAGGGCAAGTTCGATCCATCATCGCGACCACTCCGTAGTTCAAATTTTGAAACTATTGCACTTAAATGTAACTACTTTCCAAATGTACCACGAGTCGATTATGATGTGAAGCAGGAAGTGAATCGATTATGAGGAGGAGAAACAAATGAAAACCATCTTATGGGCAACTCTAACCGCAAATGGCAATTATGCACAGACCAGCACCGATAACCCGCCGAAAAGGGAAGCATTGGACGACTTCGCCGCACAAGCAAAAGCTGCTGGTAATTTCATAGTCGGACGCAGGACGTTTGAGGAAATGACTGAC
The DNA here is from genome assembly GCF_009846885.1 of Paenibacillus puerhi. Taxonomy (GTDB): domain Bacteria; phylum Bacillota; class Bacilli; order Paenibacillales; family NBRC-103111; genus Paenibacillus_G; species Paenibacillus_G puerhi. The sequence continues at coordinate 64,145 of NZ_WUWM01000032.1, read as the reverse complement.
CCGAGCAGAGTGTCCCAAGAGGAACAGTCCAACTCGGGCGGTCCTTTTGCAGGGTTGGACATCGTGATGATATCGAGAAACATCGCTGCCATCCCCGGCTTAACGGTGGTAAAATCGCCTCAAGAAGCCCTGAGCTATCTTCAGCAAAAGGGACACCAAACTGCTCTTATCAGCGGTGGTGCGGAGATTCACAACTCGTTTCTAGAACAAGGACTTGTAGACGAAGTGATTTTTAATCTGGCGCCTGTAATGGAAGGTAAAGGGTTAAATTTATTAATCAACAAAGATAACTACCGATTTGAGCCTGTACAATTGCTGGACTGCCGACCTCTTGGCGGCGGCGTCGTTCAACTGCACTATGCGATCGACCGATAAAGGCGTACTACCTTCACAAACGTTAACAGTAGTAATCGAGTAGGAGAGGGCGCACATTGGTAAGCTTTATTTTACACTGCACCTACCAAAAAACGTATTGGAATTCATTTTCGGCAAAGAGTGTTTTAGCATAAAAAAACAAACCCTTGTGCTATGATATGTTAGAGGTGATAGCAGAGGAGAAAGTATACCGCTAAGAGCCAATCTAATTCAGGCCCACAATATATAAATACATTAGAAGAAGGTTACCAATTGCCGCTTGATGGATTAGATCAAGATTCAATTTATGAAGTTTCAACCGGAGAAGATATCCTGGAGGAGCTTTGAAAGAATGGTGGGGTAGAAAGATGAACATAAGATTATATACAGAAAATGATTTAGACAGGATGATAGAGATCTGGTTTGATGGATCAAAGTTGGCACATAATTTCATACAGGAAGATTACTGGAAATCAAATCAGACTGCAATGAAAGAGACTTACCTCCCTATGTCTCGGTCGCACGTTCTTGAAGTGGATGGCATTATGGTTGGATTTATATCATTAATTGATGACTACTTAGCAGCTTTGTTTGTAAGTCCTCATGAGCAAGGCAAGGGATATGGAAAGATACTTCTGGATTATGTAAAAGATCAGAAAGAAAGTATGAGTCTACAGGTTTATCAAGAAAACGAAAGAGCGATCAGATTTTATGAAAAAAACGGATTTATTGTCTCAGATGAATCAATTGATGAGAAAACCTCTGCAAAAGAATTTGTTATGACATGGAGAAAACCGCGGTGAGTAAATAAAAGAGCATAATCTTGGTATTTTTTTATACATCATACTCGTGAACCCTTATCTAGGCCCCTTTTTCGAGGGGTCATTTTATTTTCAGGAAGAAAACAAGGATAAGGATCATCAAGACACAACAGGACTTTGACGTCCTGCGCCGTGCCAGAACACTTGCCTCAAGAATCAATAAAGTGAATGATTATATTCATAATGGACACAGAATTAACTACTCCGCTTTACCATTATTCGTGGTACGGTTCTCCGCGCTGTCTGTACCGGCAAAACCGAACCGGCCCATCGGGAAACGCGGTAGTAGGGCTTTCTTCACCTCTTCAAGCATTAGTCTATATAGATACAGTGTTCATGCAGATGTGGCGATAGCGGATATCTGCTGATACAATAGAATTACTTCGGCATTTTGCATAAATAGATCAATAAGGTCTATCCTATCCATAGCATGTCACCAACAATGAGTGAAATCGAATTATGCAAAATGCTCGCTTGAAAACAGTGAGGTGAGTGCTTTATGATACCGGAAAAGTATACGCCAACGGCAACGCCAAAGTGGCTGGGCTTCGCGCTTCAATCGCTCGTGTTTATGTCCGGACAACAAAAGGAGCACTGTGCCAGCAACGAAATTGCTGAAAATGTCTGCAGTGAGGCTACATTAACACGCCGTGTTCTTTCCCGCTTGGTCAAGGCGGGAATCGTCGAGGCAAGAGAAGGTCGGGATGGCGGCTATGCACTAAGCCGGAAGCCTGAGGATATTTCGTTTGCCGATGTATACCGGGCGATTCAGATGGTAGAGCCATTGTATACAGGCCTGCTGGACACAACAAAAGACGGTCCTTTTGCCCAGGAAGCACGAGAAATGTTCACCGAGATCATCAATGAATCGGAGCGGCAGCTCATTCAAGTACTGGAGCGGCATACGATTGCTGATCTGATTCTTAAGATCAATCAGGAAAAATAATTCAGCGCCAATTAGGAAAAGTTTTAATTGTGATTTACAACGTCACAGTTATGGAGTATACTGTGATTTGAAATATCACATTTTTTTGATTTTTACTGTGATTTAATAACGCACAGTTAAGGAGGGAGTACTTTGCAAAAGGAGCAATCGTTACTCTGGACAGCACCATCAGGAAAGTAACTTTACTCAAGGCTTTGCCGCGGCTTGCGCTTGATCCTTCAGAAGCAAGTATCGAATCAAAAATGAGCTAGATCGGGAAAGGGGTTATTTGTTATGCAGACAGCGACACAACAACAACAAAACAGCACAATTACATTAGGAAGAACATTGCTTATGGGCTCTGCAGCGGGCGTGATTTCTGCAATTGCAGCTAATTTGTTGGCATGGGTGATTATGTCGATCAACGACTATGAGTTTGTGATGTTAAACGGATTTTCTATTACCTTATCGGCCTTTTTCGCCAATTTAATTGGAGCAGTTATATTCCGCTTCTTGCGTAAGCGGAGTTCACGGGCAGTCATCTATTATGCAATTCTAAGTTTACTTATGGCTGTGCTGATGTCGCTTAATACATCCGCTAACCCAATGGAACCGAACATTGAAACCGTCGCCAATCCGCTGCATTATGCAGTAGCGATTCTGTCACTGGTGTTAATCCCGTTCTTAATGAATCGCAAATAATAGAAGTTTGAGTTAAAGGAAATTCCAAACAAAATTTCAACAAAATAAAGTGCTTTTTTAGACAGCCCCTTCCACCGACTCGGCGGCGGAGGCTTCTGCTTTGTCCAAGCAAAAGCCTCTAGTTACCCCATCCAGTACAACTCAACGATCATAGAGCAAACGCATAGACTCTATTTTGTGATGCATGTACGCCCTTGCTTCAGCAGGCCCCACTATTTTGACTTCACTCCCCCATTGCCAGATCAAGTCCACGTAGAAATTCATGTCCTGTGCCGCTATCTCAATGGTTAGTGCTCCGCTGCCATCCTCGTTGTGCCGTATGAACGTACCAAAACGAGGGTTGGATTCCAGCAGCCACACTCCTTTATTCGTCATCTCCAGTTCGAGAGTGATCTGTTCCAGATCATCCTTATTAGGTTTATCCAGTAAGGACTTCTGGCTTATTTCCGCCCGGCAAGGAATGGCTCTGTTGAGCTCAGCGGAGAGGATCCGATCGGCCCTGAACTGCCTAATGTCCTCTCTAGTGAAGCAGTACGCGGGACAATACCAATAACCGGAAGCGGCATAAAGGCCGATCGGCTGAATGTTGCGCTCCGATATTCCGCTGCTGGATTTATACTCGATGGTGACTACACTGCAGATCATGATGGCTTGCAGGAGAGTTTGAAGAATCTCCGCAGACATCAATCGATACGGGCTCCAGAACATGATCTTGTTTTTTAGCCGGTCAATCTGTTCTCTCACATCTGCAGGCAAGTAATGATAAAACTTATGAAGTGCTGAGTCGGCCCCCTCGCCAAAGGGCAAGGAGCTGAAATAATCCATCGTCTGACATGCAAAAAACATAGCGAGTGCTTCACCTTCGGTAAAGCTGATCGGTGGCAGAAGTCTCTCTTGGAGCAGCCTGTAGCCTCCTCCTCTTCCCTGAATGGAATAAACCGGAACACCAAGCTCGCTTAGCTCTTGCAAATCCCTCGTAATCGTTCGGGTGGATAGGCCGAATTCATCGGCCAGCTCTCTAACAGTAAAGGATTGTTTGGCGTTGATCCTCATGATTAATTGGATGAGACGCTGTGACTTTTGCAATGGAAGACCTCGTTCCCCGATATTTTATTTCATTTTACCGTATAAATAAGACAGGAATTGTCTTGTTTAAGTGATACCATTATCTTAAAAGTAATCTGAATAGACAATCAACAGGGGGCACGATCCGTATGCCAAAGTATTCGCAAGAAAAAATAGGCTTTGTCTTTCTCAATGGAGCAGGCTTGGAAGGCCAAATTTGGAATAAAGTTGTGGAGGAATTCGATCATCCTTGTTTACTTGTTGAGTTTCCTTCGAGGAATAGCTCATTCAATTCCAGGCGTGGCCTTTCTTTGGAGGATTATGTGACGCATATGAAAAGACAAGTGGATGAATGGGGGATTCACAAAATTATAATTGTAGCGCATTCCCTTGGCGGCATTCTTGCTCTTAAACTAGCATCCGGACTGACTGATCGGCTGGCGGGTATTGTCGCTGTAGGGGCAGCGATTCCGAAGAATGGCGGTTCCTTCCTATCCACTCTGCCTCTTCCCCAGAGGCTCATAATGCCAGTTATCCTGCGAATATTAGGTACGAAACCGCCCGAGTCTGCCCTCCGTACGGGATTATGCAACGATCTCTCACCGGATCAAGCTACAAAGATCGTAAATGACTTCATTCCCGAGGCGGTACGTGTGTATACAGATCGAATCAACGTATCCGTTCCAGATGTACCCAAGCTTTACGTGAAGCTAACCAACGACAAACAGCTCAGTCTTTCTTTACAAGATAAAATGATCTCAAACTTTTCCCCGCAATCCGTTCAAAGCTTGGAAACCGGACATTTACCGATGATTAGCAACCCGGAAGGTCTGAGATCGATACTGGAAAATTTCTTATCTATCGTTAGCCGAAACGTAACAGGACGTCCTCACAAGAACTCACTGGTATAATTCAGACTTTTTATGTATAATTCAGGAAGGAACTTCATTCTATAACATAAGGGCTATGCTTTTCTGGCGAGCAGCCAGTAACAACCCCGCTCATGCAGCGGGGTTGTTTTTTTATGTTGTCATATCGGGAGGGGATCACATGCAGGAGCAAACAAAACAGCCGCGAATGATTTTAACGAAGCAGGACCTCATCGAACAGCTCGGACGGTGCGGGGTGTCAGCAGGGCAGACCTTACTCGTCCATACTTCTTTGAAAAGCCTCGGTTATGTCGTAGGCGGAGCGGAAACGTTCATCCGCGCGCTGCTCACGCTCGTTGGAGAGCAAGGGACCGTGATGATGCCGGCGCAAACGTGGAAAAATCTTGATCCGACGACCGGCGTTCACTGGGATGCGGAAGAGGCTTGGTGGCCGATTATCCGGGAGCAATGGCCCGCTTACGATAAGGCGGTCACCCCAGCGATCGGGATGGGGGTTGTCGCCGAGATGCTCCGCACATGGCCGGGAGCGAGGCGCTCCGACCATCCGGCGCGGTCTTTCGCGGCCGTCGGCAAGCATGCGGACTATTTGACGGAAAGCCATGATTTAAGTCAGATTTTTGGCCAAGGCTCCCCTCTCGGCAAGCTGTACGAGCTGGATGGCTATGTACTGCTCATCGGTGTCGGGCATGACAAGAACACTTCGCTTCATCTCGCAGAGACCAGGGCTGATTTTCCCGGAAAGACATATGCGGAAGAAAGCAGCGCCATGATCATTGACGGCGAGCGTAGGTGGGTGACCTATTCGACGCAAGTGGTCGACGATGGGGATTTTGTCCGGCTGGGCGCCGAATTCGAGCAGGAGCATCGTATCGCCGTACATCAGGTAGGGAACGCGTTTGTCAGGTTGATCCGCCAAAGACAGCTGGTTGACTGGGCAGCCACATGGATGGAGCATAACCGGGTGTAAGAACAGGCAAACGCCTGCAACGGCAAGTTTTAGGGCCATTCATAGGATGGCCTTTCTTTTTTCTCGCTTTATTCCACTATCGTACCCTTTAGCGGAACATCTAAAGATGATCCTTATGGAAAAGCTTAATGTATTCATCCTTCGTTAACCCGTACAAAATAGAATCATGATATCTCCCATTCGTGTAGAACACTTGACGTCGAACCCCCTCTTGAACGCATCCAACCTTTTTGAGCATGGCAGCAGACGCCTCGTTCCCTTCAATCACGTAATCATTGAACTTATTGAGTCTTCGCTCGAAGAAAGCATACTTCAATAGGATATGTACAGCCCTGGTCCCGTAACCCTTCCCCCGGTGATCTCTGTCGATTTGAATTCCGATGCTGAATGTACCGTTTCTTTCGTCAATGCTGTTCAGATTAACTCCACCCACATTTTCACCGTCCAGATTCTCGATGGTAAACATGAGACGGTTCGATGAAAAGTCGGAAAACCTTTCCGCAAAAGTTTTTGCTTCCGAAATTGTAGGCGGTAATTCAACGCAACACTCTACAAGCCGGCGGGCTGGCGTATCAAATCGATTGATGTAATGACTTTCCCAGTCCTCTGGCTGTATTGCCCGCAATCTTATTGCTTCGCCCTGCCAAAAATAGGAACTGTAATCTATTTCGCGCATCTTGTCATCTTCCCCCATCTTCAGCATTCAACCGTCAAAACGACGGTTCAGGGTCAAGCGTCCGCATTCTCCCGTGATTGATGTAGAGTTTGCTTACGCCTGCCTCCTTCAAGTGGCGCATACTCGTACAACAAGTTAGTGACCAACCCACGCTTCTGGTGCGAAGGGGCCGTCTCGAACGGTTCGATAATGGCAATATTGTTATGATTGTCAAGCCAGACATTCGCGAATCCGACGACTTGATTCGTCCTCATTTACTACGACCAAACCCCATGGTTTTCTTGTCTATTTTCGCGTATCGGAATTAAGATTTATAATTAGCTCTAAAATCCTGAATAACTAACCATTTTCTTCCAATCTAAATATCAAAGCAGAATAAACTTCGTCGTTTAATAATGAATCACTACTTATAACCCTGTAACACGCAATCAGGTCCTGCTTTGCCTTTATAATCATATATATAAGATCTTTTTGAAATAGTTTCTGACACTCTGGGAACATAACAATCTGTTCTAAAGTCAATACAGCAAAAGTAATCCCCATAATAGAAGCAACAAGAGATCCGTCCACTTCTTCGAACGGATTACTTACCTTAAAATAACTTTGAGCCGTCAAAACATCTAAATGAACATACTTTGAAGATACACGAAAGAATAGATCATATAGTTCTTTATCGCACTTATATTTACTTTTTCCAGCCAAATTACTTATGTATATCCTTTTAGAACTATTTAGAATATAATTTTCAAAGAAGTTATTATCGGAATTAAGCCGTGCCATATATAAATAACTTTCGAATATGAACCGTGAAGTCGCAAGTATGTTCTCTTCTAGATCATAATCTTTTAATTGCTTGATCGATTCTAAATTTTTTAACGTCTTAATCGCACACAGGCCACCATAATCTAGTTTAGAAGTGACAATATAATTTAAGAAATCCTGTTTCCCTTCGAGATGCACTTTTATAAAATAATTGAATGAGTACTCTAAAGCGGTCATTAGCCCGTTATACTTATCGAGAAGAAAGCCATTTGCAAACTGAACATACTGCAATACGTTTACTTCATTAGAAACCGATTCACTCATATATTCTCTGTACTTATTTACAAACGTATTAAATTCTTCGATGTATCCATCAGGCATTTTATTAATATTTTTATCAGAAGGTAACAAACCAGTTTTCGTATACGCATAAATATATTCTTCCTTAACACCTACTTCCCTCATTGCTCTGATAATCTCAATATCAAAATTAGACTCATCATTAAAAATTCCCCAGAATATATGGTCATTTTCACTTGGATCTCTTCCATATAAATTTTTAAACAATATCCTCATTGTTTCTAGTTCATTTGCAATCTCGGCTTCTATGACTTCTTCTTTAAAAAGCTGCCCGTTTTCTGTGTACCAAACTATATCTTTCTTTTTACAACAATTCCGATATGTTTGATTTGAACCACATGGGCATTTTTCATGCCCTTTAACCTTTTGTCGACCAGTCTTCGCACTACTCAAAATATCATCTCCTTAACAATAAGTTCGTGATAGATCAAGATTATTGAATTATCTCACGTAACTTAGTAACTGAAGAGGGTGAATGTATTACAAAACTATAATATTACAATTCAATCATAATAATTGGTGCGCGAAGGTGGAAATGAAACATTACATCCGCGATTAGTGATATTTAAAAAACTTGCCGTTACTTGTGGTAAGGTTCACCCCGATCCATCTACATGAAGTTTCCTACTTCAAACGTTGTTTATACCCTCTACAAACTTTTTCGCAGCATGGGATAACGGTACATTTTTCAAATAGCATACGCCAATATGTCTTTTTGGGATGTTTTCTTCTAGTCTCATCTCGTATAAATCTTCTCTTTCCAGATAATCCTGCGAAAATTCTTTGATGACACATGAAATGCCTAAGTTGATTTTTGTAAATTCTAAAACCAAATCATGAGAACCAAGCTCAAACACCGGTGAGATATGAAAGCCTCTCTTTTTAAAGAAATTCTCCACAAACATACGGGAGTTCGATTTTTTTTCTAAAAAAATGAGCGGCATTCCCATTAAATCCTCTAGACGAACCGGCTCTTCCGTTAAATGCTTATATTTGTCCCCGCAAACAAAAATATCCTGAATCTCCTTACAGGGTATGACTTGAAGGTTTTCCTCCTGGATGGGCAGATTGCATATACCAACGTCTGCCTTTCCGGATTTAATAAACTCACAGATCTCGATTGTTGTTCCATTTATGATATTTAATTTGATCCCCGGGTAGGCGATGTGGAATTCCTCCAAATAAGGCAATAAAAAATAGCGGGAGATCGTATCTCCAACCCCGATACGCAATTGTCCCGTCATCAAGGTTTTGAATTCCACTATCTTATTTTCTGCGACATGAATAATTCCTAGAGCTGAGTTCACATGCTCGTTGAGCAGACTCCCTTCAACCGTCAATACGACGCCCTTGGAGGTCCGATAAAAAAGCTGGATTCCTAATTCCTTCTCGAGCTTCAAAATAGCCTGACTCACGGCAGATTGGGTCATGTAGAGCTCCTGGGCCGCTTTAGAAAAGCTCTTGTTGCGGCTAACGACGTTAAATATCCGATACAGATCCAATTTCCCAATCATATAAGTACTCCTTGTATGAGATATTATAAATATTAATTTTACTTATACCACTCTTTAAAGGTATAGTAACATAGGGAATATAATTAGTACTTACTTTCTATAAAGTATTACTCTTATTTGGAGGAGCGATCGTATTGGAAAGAGTAGTTGGAACCGTAGTACGCGGACTTCGTGGACCCATCATTAACCAGGGGGATAACATTGAAGACATCGTAGTGAATACGGTATTGCATGCAGCGAAAGTTGAAGGCTTTTCTATCGAGAATCGTGACATCGTAACGGTAACGGAATCCGTTGTAGCTCGTGCACAAGGAAACTATGCGACAATTGATGATATAGCTTCTGATATACAAGCAAAATTCGGTGAGGAAGCAGTGGGTGTCATTTTCCCCATTCTTAGCCGTAACCGGTTTGCGAACTGCCTGCGTGGTATTGCCAGAGGGGCGAAGCATGTCGTCTTAATGTTAAGCTATCCATCGGATGAAGTCGGCAACCACCTTGTAGACATCGACGAGCTGGATGCTAAGGGTATTAATCCATGGACGGATGTATTATCGGAAGCTGACTTCCGTAAGCATTTCGGTTATATCAAGCATCCCTTCACAGGCGTTGACTATATCGAATACTATAAAAGCTTAATCGAAGCCGAAGGTGTGACGTGCGAGGTTATCTTCTCCAACAATCCAAAAACTATTCTAGAATATACCAAGCATGTATTGACCTGCGATATTCACTCGCGTTTCCGTACCAAGCGTATCTTGACAAATCATGGCGCCAAGCGCGTATATGGCCTTGATGATATTCTCACAGCGTCCATCCATGGCAGCGGCTTTAACGAAGCCTATGGTCTGCTTGGATCAAATAAAGCAACGGAAGAAAGCGTAAAGCTATTCCCCAATAACTGTCAGCCCATCGTTGACGGTATTCAAGCTAAAATCAAAGAAGCGACAGGTAAAACCGTTGAAGTGATGATTTATGGCGACGGCGCCTTTAAAGACCCTGTGGGCAAAATTTGGGAGCTCGCGGATCCCGTGGTTTCCCCCGCTTACACGGCAGGACTTGATGGCACCCCTAATGAAGTGAAATTAAAGTACTTGGCCGATAACAACTTCTCTCATCTTCGCGGAGAAGAATTGAAGCAAGCGATCTCCGGATATATCCAGAATAAAAACGAAGATCTGGTCGGTGCGATGGAAGCGCAAGGGACTACCCCTCGCAGATTGACGGACCTGATCGGCTCCTTATCTGATTTGACTTCCGGGAGCGGAGACAAAGGAACACCTATGATCTATATTCAAGGTTACTTCGATAACTATACCAAATAAGCTTCGTGCCCAGAGGATGCCCCTTAGACCAGGGGCATCCTTTTTTCTTTCCTAGCAGCCGTTAGCATGTATTGATGTAAAGGGAGGAGACTATCCTATGGACGGCATGACTGTCTTTACCAATTTCAGGCCCATTTATATCTTATTTATCCTCATTCTAGCCACTTCATTGATTGTTATGGTTTCCCTGAAAAATTACGAAAAACTGATGAATGGATCGACTATAGTTGGTTTTTCCTTAGTGAGTTCAGCCGTATCTGCTTATTTGACTTATCAAATAGGTATTCTATCGGATGAATTGGCAATCGGCGGCGATCCTGTTTCCTTCCTTATGTTTATGGCAATCGTGTTCCTGTCGGCAGCTAATCTTCTGGTTTACCTTATTAAAAACATGAGGAACTGATAGACCATGCGTGGCATATCAAAAAAGGTACCCCTGGAGGTACCTTTTTCATCTTCACCTTTCTAGCGCGCCTCCATTAAGCATGGCCCGCCTTAGCTTGTTTGTTGCTGGGCGCAAACCACCCAAGAAGGGCAATCGCCACCAAGACAACATAAAAGACCAAGGTCCAGCCCGTGCTATGCGGGAAATGATGCTCTAAAAATCCAATATCCTCATGAGCAAGCGTAATCACAGCCAGCTTTACCCCAACCCAGGCTACGATCGCATAAGCCGTTGTTTCAAGAGCCGGACGTTGTCCAAGCAGCTTTACAAACCAAGTAGCTGCATACTTAATTAAGACCAGCCCAGCAATTCCGCCAAGCACCACTACAATAAATTGTCCTCCGTCCATACCGCCGAACTCGCCAAGCGGCGAATCTGGAAGTCCAAGTGCGAGCGCTACTGCAGCGAGAATGGAATCTATCGCAAAGGCGAGGTCTGCCAGAGCAATCTTGCCTACAGTGGGCCAGAAGCCTTTCCCCGCGGCCCCTTGCTTGTCGTCCTTGTGAACATTTTCATTCTTCTTACCGAAGCGTGCTTGGATGATGTGCTTTAAACCTAGGTATAGCAGATAAGCTGCTCCAATCGCCTGCACCTGCCAGACATTCGCGATAAAGGAAATCGCAAAAAGAGCGACGAAACGAAAAGCAAATGCCATAATGATTCCGTAGTTGATTGCTCTTTTCTTCTGGTCGTCCGGTAAATGTTTCGCAATGACGGCCAACACGAGTGCATTGTCAGCCGACAGCAATCCCTCCAGCCCGATAAGAATTAGTAATGCCCACGCATACTCCAGCCAGATTGACTCCACTGTAGCTCTCCTCTCTTTGATCATGACCCATACAAGCAGTAAACAATTACATATGCAAGTAATGTTTACCTGTCCATCCATGAGTATACCTAATAAATCGCCCATTACGCTATGTTTTTTCGAGCATCTTTCAGATGAGCGATCTCCCTCTTCTACAAACAAAAAACACAACCCTCTATCCTAGATAGGCTGTGTTTAGATAAGTTAGTTAGGATTCAATTCCTTTTATTCTATGAATAATTTTCCGTTCCTGCTCATGATTAATTTCTTCTATACGTTTATTCAGAAAAAACGCGTCTATCCAACCCCAAAGAAAAGAGCCAAAGAGCATGAGGATAAAGAACCACAACATGAAGAAATTAAACCCTTCCAAATCCGTGTATACCGTTAAAAGGATGATGGCGATACTTGGGATAATACCAGTCGCTAGCATTAGACTTGCGTACCAATAATCATTAGTATAAAATCGGTGTGCTCCAATGAAGTGCAACCCTGTCCAAAGACCCCAAGCCACTTCCTTTGATTTCATCTTTTTGAGTGACTCCGCCTCTAAAATTCCCAGCTCTTCCAGCGTTAACGTGCGCAATAAATTTAGATTATCCATTATTGTTCGTTATAGAGAACCAGCGGCCACTTCTGAATTAGCTTTTGCCTGACTGATCATACGGATCTCGGAGAGGATCTCATTCTCGATCTTTTCGTTGGTATCCCGAATCATACCGGACAATAAGAACAAGTCAACTAATACCCAGAATCCTAAACCGCCGAGCGTGAGTAACATGGCAACCCCTGTCCCAATACGGCCCAGGTAGAATCGATGCCCTCCGAAGCCTCCTGTAAAGAACCAAAGTAACCAAGCAACTCCACCTGATTTTTGTTTCTTGCTCATCTCAGATGCTAATAATTGAAGCTGTTCCGTTGTTAAGTTTTGCTTTTGCAAAAGTGACGACATATTTCGACCCCATTTCTAGATAATGGCTCTATTATATATTGGAACTTCTACGTTTGAAAGCAATATTTAAATAATTAAATAAATTTTATAATAGTAAGCCAAACTTCCAATAGCTATTTTCCCCTCACCTATTCCCCACTTTCCTCAGAAGTTTCCCCACTTTAATCATCTCGGTCGCCGCATGATCCAGGTTATGACAGTGGTCCATCCACATGCCCGGATTATCCGCGATAAATGCGACCTCATACGATTCGCCCGGCATGACGTTTAACGTATCGGTAAGCCACGGCGTCGATCGAAGTTGTTCGCTGATGTGAGGTCGTTTACGACAGGCTTACCGTAATCGGATGGGTCAAACACGGCCGACTCCGCTTGGAAGACCGGTTTCTCCGGAGGGCTCTCGGTATAAAAAATGATTCCCGGACTATTTTCGTTATTAAAGTCGCCGAGCTTAAAGAGGACCGGATGGTCCGGCATCGTAAAGATCACGTCGTATCTGCCGCCCGAACCAAGCCGAAGCGCCGTTTGGTCGGACAAGGCTTGCGGCTCAAGAAGCCGCATCCTTGCCCATCGGGGTTGGATTGAGGTATACAAAGCGTGGTAGGCGAGGGTTCGGTGTTTACGGTCTATTTACCGGTGTGACGTATGGAGTCATGAGGGACGTCCGGGTAAGGGTCAGAAGTACAGACGCTAGTTCGGCTATCAAAAGATCATGCAGGCAAGCGGGCAGCTAGCTGGGTATTTGGCCTCTGGCCGAAGGGAGCGGGTAGTCCGCTCCCTTGAAATGTATGAATTAACTTGCCGTTCTAAGTTAAAAAATAAATCATTTGTTTTTCCCGGATCGTCCTCATTATAGATGACATAGACACCCCTCAATTTAATTTGTATATACGGCGGATTATTTTTATAAATGTACATTCTAATTTTACCTAGCTCGGATGCACGGAACTGGCCTCGTGCGTACTTACTAGTAGACACACCATTTATTCTAATACTGGAAGGGATTTTATCGATAAGTCTTACTTCTTCTATTTCTGATATATCAAATTTATATGCATGCATGGGGTATTCGATTTCGATTCTATGCTCTGGAGTAACAATAAGTTTAGGCGCTATAAACTCCGATAGCATGAGTATGAACAATACTGCAGCGACTATGGTTAGTATTAAACCAACAATAATTTTTCCCCCAATTGTGCCTGTGTTTAACGCCATTCCCCCGCCTGTTCTCTTTTGAACCAACAAACGTTTATCCATTGGATTATGGTACGTTATACCGTTAACCCAGTATTCATCTTCATCTGTATCAATAGCCCATTCATTATCACGCTTAATGGCTAGAATGGAGCAGCTTGCCGAGCGAAAAAGTCCTGACAATAATATGATAAAAGTAACTAACCACACGATAAAATATGTAACTTGATATACAGTCCACGCGTGGAGTAATACAAGCGGAATAAGAAATCCGAGCATAGACACCCACACGACTTGCATCCTTTTTTTATATCGAAGTTGGATGTCCTTAATATTCGCATCTTCCATAGCTTCAACCGGCAGGGTAACGGCTAAAAGCATGCCTCTCGTATAATTCGCCTTATAACTAGTAAAAAACACAATGAAAAAAATTGCAGAAACCACAAATAATACTACGGTCAATATAGATCAACTCACTTTCAATGAATTTTGACTAAATCGTCAGCTAACACCCTCAATCTATATCTTACTTGTTATACATTATAATACATATAATGGAAATCCGCATTAGTCATGACACCGTACTTCATGCCGCTGGTATTATTTGTAGTGAAATTGGGGATAACGAGTAAATATGGCGTATAACGAGGGGAGTTGTTTGGGCATGATCCGGCTTTTCGTCAAGAGCATAACCGAGTTTATGGGAAACCCGGCAGATTTACAGGTGCATCTGCTGCCCCCGACCGAAGAGAAGGAACCTCAGGCTATACTCCTTTATCTAAAAAGCATCACGGATGAAGCAAAAATCAATGAATTAGTGTTGAAACCGATTCAAGATGCATTTCTGGAGAAGGATGATTTGAGCGATCTCTCCGGAATTTTCATCCATAATGGATTCCCCGTAAATGGAAGTTTGATCGATAAAAATGTCTCATCGGTCGCACTCCAGCTATTTGAGGGGAAGTGTGTCCTACTGACAAATGGCTTAAAAAATGCGATTGCCGCGGACGTTTCACAATGGCATGACCGCTCCGTCACTCCCCCGGAAACCGAGCATTCGTTAATTGGGCCCAGGGATGCATTCGTTGAAGATTTGAATGTAAATATATCGATGATCCGCAGGCGAATTCGCCATGAAGATCTGCATATCGAACAGTTTACGGTGGGAACCAAATCCCGAACGACAATAAACCTTGTTTATATGAAGAGTCTTGTCAACAATCAGGTGCTAGAGCAGCTGCAGCAACGGTTGCAGTCGATCGAAACAGACGTTCTCGTGGATACGACCCAATTAGGGCATATGATCACAAACAAAAGCAAATCGTTTAACCCGTTTCCCTTATTTCAAACGACAGAAAGACCGGATAAAGTGGTGCCTGCTATCATGGAAGGACGGATTCTCCTCCTTGCTAATACAACGCCTACCGGTGCTCTCTTTCCAGCTACGGTTACCGCGTTATACCAGACCACGGATGACTATTATTTTCCGTCCCTCTCCGGGACGTTCCTTAGGATGGTTCGTTTTACAGGCTTGTTAACGACCTTGTTTCTTCCCGGGCTCTATGTCTCGATTACTTCGGTGAACTACGATGTGCTTCGCATCCAGTTTATGCTGGCGGTCGCTGCCAGCCGCGAAGGGGTGCCTTATCCGGCTTATATCGAGGTATTGATTATGATGACATTGCTGGAGTTGATTAATGAGGCGACGGTACGGCTGCCGAAAGTTATCGGAGGAACGGCCACCATCGTTGGCGGTCTCATTATCGGAACTTCCGCGGCTCAATCGCACTTGGTCAGTAACATCATGATCGTCATCACCGGGGCGGTGGCAGTAGGCAGCTATACGGTAGCTAATTATATGATAGGTATAGCTTGGAGAATGAGCAGTTATGCCCTCATGCTGCTCGCGATTCCCTGGGGACTCAACGGCATGGCCATCGGCTCGGCGTTTATTTTATTATATTTGTGCCACATCAAGTCGATGGGTGTGCCCTATCTCTCTCCGCTCAGTACTTTCCAGTTAAGGGAACTATTCAGCGATGCGCTCCTGCGATTGCCCACCATGATGAATCCATTTCGCCCCTCTATCTATAGTCCTGCTGCGAAAGGCACCAGACGGGTTAGACTCCGGAAAGGTGAGGATCTGCTTTGAACCGAATATCGAATGAACCGCGGCTCAACTACCCTATTCTGTTATTTATTACGATCTTCCCCTTAGCGGTCAGCCGGCCGGCGTCCGTTGTTGTAGACGATGTGGGGAGAAACAGCGTCTGGTTTTTCTTTCCTGTGGCATTTTTAGCCTTGGCCGGAACATGGATGAGTCTTCAGATAAGCAAACGGTGCGGGGGGGTCTCTCTCATGCTGGCTTGCGGCGAGATTATGTTCCGCTGGCTGACCCCCGTTGCTTACATCTTGTATGCCCTACTCTACCTAGGCATTGCCGCGTATGCCATTGCTTTAAGCGGCGATTTTTCTTCCCGGGTATTGCAATATGGGGATCCTAGAAACGCTATTATCTTTGGTGTGTTCATCACCGCATGTGCCGCCTTGTTTCCGATTGAAACGTTAATCCGATATTCCCACGTCCTTATGATCGTTGGAGTTCCGACTTTCATCGCAGCGACGTTGACCATGCTGACGGAAGCCCAGTGGAGCTGGCTGCAGCCGATATTCAGTGCTAAGGAAATGATTCGTCCCGACTCCGCAGCTGCAACGATCATGGGCATTTTTTCGCCTTTAGCTGCAGTCACCCTGATTAACCGGGCAAATATAAAGGTTACCTTCTTCTCGCTTAGCGGATATATGATACTCATCACCGTATTTATATCCTATCTGGTTGCCATGAGTATAGCGACTTTAGGAATCCATACAGCCCAAAAATTGGAGTATGTGGTTTTCTACGGTCAGAGCGCCGTACATATCGAAAATTTTATTTTCGAAAGAATCATTTTTTGGGGCAGCGCCATTTTAATCTACTTTAAGGTCGTCGGCAACGCTTTCTTGATGCGATGTGCAGCACTGAGCTTGTCACAAGCTTTTGGTATCCGTCTCGGCATTGTTCCCATTATGCTGGTAAGTGGAGTCACCGTATACATGTTTTGGAAGGTACATATCCCTTTCTTTTTTCTTAAGGCCCCCCTATGGCTGGGCTATTATAGCTTTTTACTCCTTTTCGCCTTTCCCGCGCTGATCTATGCCACCATGCTGCTGAGGAGAAACAAAGCATGAGACACCGTATACTCCTGTTGCTTGTAGCTATGGTGAGTCTGACCGCGATTACGGGATGCTCGCATACGAAGCAATTAAATAAAATATCGTTTGTTACCGCGATCGGCCTGGATAAAGGGGACTCCGGCGTTAACGTACACGCGTTGATCGCTGTCCCTGGAAAATTTTCTGCGCTTTCTCCAGGAGGAGGAGGGGGAAGCGCAGGACAGCTTCCTAATTACATCTTGAGTTCAGAGGGAACCGATATCGCGGAAGCCTTATTCAAAATGAACCGGGATACGGCACGGGACATGAACTTCGGACACACCCGGCTAATTTTGTTCTCCGAGGAACTGGCTGAAGAGGGGATTGAACCTTATCTCGATCTATTCATGCGAAGGGAAGAGTTCCAAATCAACCCCTGGATTGCCGTTACGAAGGGAAACACGAAGGACATTCTTCAAGCGAAACCGGAAGTGCCCCAATCCGTGATCGATTATTTGGTAGATACGTTCTCCCAGTCCGGTTCGGACTCGATGGAAATCTTTCCAATCTATCTCTATCAGTTCTATAGCTACTTGAATGCGCCGGGGAAAACACCCTATGCGATGGAGATTAGGACGCAGAAAGAGGGAAATCACCTTCGGCTAAACGATCTTGGGCTATTCCGTAAAGGGAAACTGGTTGGAACCATTACGCCGGGGGAAACCAAATATTTGCAGATGGTCATCGGCAAACGTTTGAGGTCAGTATCGCTCACTGTCATGAAGAAAAGCTATACGGTATTGGGGTACCATTCCAAAAATACGGTCACGGAGGAAGGAATTAAGCTCGACATGAGCTTTAGACTTGATCTGGATGAAAATCCTTCAGGTACCCCCACGTCCGTTCCACAGATGATTGAGCAAGAATCGGTGGTTGCGGATGCCCTTCAGAAGGACATCGAAGGGTTAATCAAAAAATTGCAACAGTTAAAAACGGATCCTGTCGGCTTTGGTGAGAAATACCGGATTGCACAGGGAGGCGATTTACAAGCGGATGAATGGATAGAGAGCATTTTTCCAAAGTTGCCTGTCCAGGTAAAGGTCATAGTCAAAATCGAAAGAACAGGAATGCTTACCTAACACGACCCTGATCCTCAGGCCGAGGTGATGATGTGCCTCGGCAGGGGATCAGTGCCTCTTTCGAGCCATAATGTCATCCAAAAAGCTGTGTAGAGTGCTCGATATATAGGAGTCTTTTCGCCAAATAAAAAGTGTCGTGATTTCATGATAGGGCTCAGGTATGCTGTGACCAAACACAGTCCCCTTGGCAACCTCATCCGAAATGGATGATTGCGGAAAAACCGTGATTCCTATACCTGCAGCTACGCTGCCGATAATCGTCCCAAACGTTCCGAATTCCATGATCTGTTTCGGGATAACCCCCTCCGCCTTCATCCAGCCCTCCAGTCTTTCCCGATATCCGCAGCCTTTGTTGTATAGCAATAGGGGCCTTTTTGTTAGATCCTCGATAGAAAAGGTTTCCCCTTTGGTCACAAGCATTAGCTTTTCTTGAATAACCTCAACCTGTTCGATTAAGGTATGCCTGATGGGCCCTGTAACAAAAGCTCCATCCAGTTTCATATCTATGACTTGTTGTAACAAATGATCGGTAACCCCGGTTTTTAAGGATAATTCAACACTCGGGTACTTGCTGTAGTAGGAGGATAAGATTTCTGGCAGCGCACTCACCGTCTCCACGATACCGATCTCTAGGACACCGGAGGGGTTCGACTTATCTTCAAATATGTGTCTCATTTCCTCCACTCTCGTTAAGATCTCCCTCGAATGCTCCAACAACCGCTTCCCTTCCGGGTTTAAGATCATCCCTCGCTTATGCCGATAGAACAAGGGCGTCCGAAGCTCTTTCTCCAGCAGCTTTATTCTTGCTGTAACATTGGATTGAACATAGTTCAGCTCCAATGCGGCTTTACTGACACTTCCATGCGCAGCAACAGTCTGAAAAATTTTCAAATCATTAAAATCCAATGAAGACTCGCCCCTGCTCTCCTATAGATATAACCATGTCATATATCATTATAAATGATCATAAACTTAATTTTCAATCATTTTACTATACCATTTTTCCCTCCTATAATGAGTCATGTACAAAAACATTGGCGGATTCTTGCTAGGGAGAGAGACTACATATGCTAAAAAAACAAATCATCATTGGTTCCATCCTGTGTCTCATTGCAAGTATGTCTTGGGGAGCTATGTTTCCTGTTGCACACATAGCCTTGCAGCAGATTGATGCCTTCTATTTTTCATTTATCCGTTATTTCGCCGTTGCCGTCATTCTCAGTGTGTTGCTTTGGATGAAAGAGGGGAGAGCGTCTTTTCGTCTGGAAGGAAGGGGTAAGACGTTATTGTTTCTGGGGACGATGGCCTTTACGGTCTATAACATGGGCGTCTTCCTCGGACAGCAGCTCATGGGAGAAGCGGGTACAATCGCCGCTTCCATTATGGAAGTCCTTATGCCGTTGATTTCCATTATGGTCTTGTGGATCACAACCAAAAAAGTACCGAATAAATACACGCTCACGAGTATAGGGATCGCGCTTGCCGGTGCTCTGCTCGTTATCACCAACGGGAATTTGTCATTTTTCATGATGGCTGGACAACATCTTGTTCCTTTACTGCTGGTTTTTGTGGGAGTTATCGGATGGGTGGTGTATTCGATGGGGGAAAGCCGGTTTAGGGATTGGTCGATCCTGCGCTATTCTACGCTCACCTGCTTGCTAGGAAGCGCCGTGTCTTTCGTCATCGTTACGCTTGCCTCTGTCTTTCAGTTGGTCCCGGTTCCTACCTGGCACACGATACTCTCGATAAAATATGAAATGGCCTTCATGATCTTATTGCCAGGGCTTGCCGCCTTGCTCTGCTGGAATTCAGGAATCAAATTGCTATCACCGCTTAACGGCATCTTATTTATTAATTTTGTTCCCATTACCACATTCGTTATTATGGCCTTTCAAGGCTATCAAATCAGCAACTATGAATTTTACGGGACGCTGCTCATTATTTTTGCCTTATTACGGAACAATATGTACCAGAGGAAATCACAACGCTTGAATGACAACAGAGCTTATTCTGCCGGCCGTATGGCTAATACAGATGTAGGAGCTCCCCGATAGAACTAGGACAGCCCCTCGTCTCCGTTAGTCCAATTGGTAATAATCGCAAACAACTTGTCCAACAGCTTTCGCGGCTACGAGAAGGGCATCTTCATCGATATCAAATTTGGGATGATGATTGAAGTAGGGATTCTCTACTCCTTTTGGCGTACATGCGATGTAAAAGAAGCAAGCAGGGAATTTTTCAGCATAATGAGCAAAGTCTTCGGACGGGGACAAAGCCGGAAATTCTTTCACTTCTTTAATATCTGGATCATCCATGCTTCGCAAGCTTTCCGCAACCTTGGCCGTAAGCTCCGGATTATTATATAAAGGGGGATAATCTGGAGTATACGTTAGCTCGCATGTTACGCCGAATTCTTCTTCAATCCCTCTTACGATCCGTTTCACCTCTTTCTCAATCGTTTCTTTGGTTTCTACCGTCATATACCGAATATCGCCTTCAAGCTCTACGCTATCCTTGATCACGTTGAATGTACCCTTTCCATCAAAAGATCCGATTGTAATAACACCGATATCGAAAGGACTTAATCTTCGGCTAACAATGGTTTGAGCGGCTACAACAAAATGGGCGGCAGCCACAATGGCATCGTTAGCCAGATGAGGTGAGGAACCGTGTCCACCCCTTCCTTGAACCTTCAATTTCATATAGGCTCGTCCCGTAAAGGAATACCCCGCATGATATCCTACGGTTCCCGCCGGTCCCATAGGCAATAAATGAATGCCGTAAATCGCGTCTAAATCGTCAATCAAGCCAGATTCAACAATGCTTTTTGCTCCCCCAGGCGGAACTTCTTCTGCATGCTGGTGAATAACTTTGATCGTACCTGGAATGGAATCTTTCAATTGAATTAAGCAATCCGCTAATACTAACAGATAAGCCGTATGTCCATCGTGTGCACAAGCATGCATAACCCCATCATTCTTCGATTTAAACGGTACATCGCTTTCTTCTACAATTGGAAGAGCGTCAAAATCAGCGCGAAGCCCAATTGTTTTTCCAGGTTTCTCGCCTTTGATCGTTACAAGGATGCCATATCCATTTCCAACATTCGTTTGAATATCAACCTCTTTACCTTTATAAAAATCCACAATGTACTGAGCCGTTTTCTCCTCCTTGAAGGATAACTCGGGATATTCGTGTAAATGTCGGCGGATTCCGATTATTTCTTCTTTACGTGAGTCTAACATGCTCATTAATTGACTTCTCATCCTTTTTGTCTCCTTCTTGATTCTGGGAATGATTTATTAATGATTATAGACATGAGCTTCATCTCGTATACCAAGCTAGTGCCTCGTCAGAAATCGGAGTTTTTGTGTCGCTACAGATACTCGTATTTTCATTAATAATTTGGAAGGATAATCCAAGGGTTTAGCGAAATTGTTATATAAAACGCTTAGGGAGGATTACTATGTTCCAAACCTTAGACCATTTGTTGAAATCCTGGGAGTACGAGGCCGGGGCAACACAGAGACTACTCAATCATCTAACGGATGAGTCACTTACGCAGGAAATCTCTCCGCAGAATTGGACCTTAGGACGTACCGCTTGGCACACCGTAGCAGCCATTCGCATAATTACCTCCAATACAAATTTAACGTTTGAAGCCCCGGCTGAAGATTGGCCCGCTCCTGCTTCGGCTCAGTTTATAGCAGACAGCTATCATCAAGCCAGTGATGCATTTGTTCAGGCTTTAAAAACTCAATGGAGCGATAGCACCTTAGAAGAATGTATAGACTTTTTAGGTCAAAGCATGCCCAATGGAGCTCTTATGATGTTTTTGATTCTGCATCAGAGCCACCATCGCGGACAAATGACGGTTCTTATGCGACAAGCAGGACTACCCGTGCCAGGTATTTATGGCCCGTCCAAAGAAGAATGGGCTAACTTTGGTATGGAAGCGCCGAAAATGTAGCTTAATCACATTCCAACATAATAAAAAAGCCGAACGTTCCACTCACAAGGGGGCCATGCACCACCCCGATTGTGGGTGGAACTTTTGGTTGTTATAATTTAAAAAGAAATTTACTCATTTAAAGCGACACCATAGGAGGAAGTTGGGGGGAACATGTTAATTGGATTGGCAGTATTGGTAGGTTTACTTTCACTAGGATTCGTATACGAACAAGCTGCACGGCGCAAAGATGCGAGAAGACCCCCTGCCGGTGACATGATGGATATTGGCGGTTATCGTCTCCACCTAACGGATACTGGTCAGGGCAGCCCAACGGTCGTCCTCATTCATGGCGCGGGCGATAGCTCTTATTCATGGATACATATTCGCCAAGAATTATTTAAGTTTACTAGAGTTATTACCTATGACCGTGCAGGTATGGGTTCTAGTGATTCCGGTCCCGAGCCAACTCCCGACCATACCATCAAAGAACTAAACACCCTGCTGGATAAGACCGGAGCCCCCGGACCCTATGTACTTGTGGGTCATTCCTTAGGGGGACTCATTGCCCGACTCTATGCTTTGAAATATCCTGAGCAGGTGGCCGGCTTAGTATTCTTAGATTCGACGCATGAATTTCTCAAGGATGATGTCAAGTTCAAGCGGGGTTTTGCCGTCGTCGGCTTTATGCTGAGGCTACTAAGGCTGATGTCTTCATTCGGTATTCCACGATTCCTTGGTAACATTCTGGGCCTTATTCCGATGTACAGTAATGAACATTCCTATTACAAACAGCAGCTTAGTGCCGAAGAATACATGCAATGGAAAGCAATGGTTTACAGGATAATGGCCGGTAAGACAGCTGAAGCGGAATTCAGATGTGCATGGGCACACCTGGAGGTAGCGGCGGATCAATTGAATAACAGTACGAAAAAGCCTCAGTTTGGCGACCTTCCGATCGCTGTTGTAAACAACCCAGGCTTCGGTGTCCAGTGGACGGAAATGCAGAAAGAACTGTCCTCCCGGTCAACCAACCATATCCATAAGACTAGTGATCGCAAGGGACACAGTCTGCAGATGCCACGACCCAAATATGTTAGGGAAGCCATCCATCACGTAGTTGAACAAGTACAGGAACGTAAAGGTCGAACTCTTGCTGAATCCCATAAGATAGGAGCGAATCTATTATGAAGAAAGAGGCTTTATACATTAATTTAGTGCGTTCGTTACTATTGGGACTTCCTTTTGTAGGCGCACTGCTAGGTTATCTACCCATTAGAGCCCAGGACGGGCGAATGCCGTTAACCGATTGGGTAGACCCTATGATTGCCGGTCTCACACTAACTTGTATACTTCTTGTGCAGCTATTCGTCATTGTTTTATGGGAAAAGCTAGGGATAGGGAGATTAAAAAACATATCCGTTTTGGGGTTAATTATATGCCAGTGGGCATATACTTTCGGGGAAATTCTTTCAAACACCATAACGATTGGAGAGCCGCCTAATGATATCGGTTCCCTCTTTGAAATAGCCGCAGGTGGGCTGCTATTTGTCATTACCATTATTCTTTATGTACAGTATGACAGACAGGTCAAAGGTACAGTTACTCAAGGTGCGCTCGTGTTGCCGCTAATTGCTATCGTACTGTTTATAGGAGTGATTTGGTGGTTTACCCATCCGATTGATCAAAGCAATCCCGGAGCACCGGACTTTGTAGAGGGCAATCCTATCTACAATTTTTTCAGGCCATTCTTACGATAACTTGCTTCCCATGACAAATTACCTATCATTTCTGGCTCGAAAATAGGTTGATCGGACTAAAAAATATGTTATAATTAGGAAATATATCACAGGGGGTGTTTCTAATCGATCTGGAAGCTATCGTAAATTTCACTATGTTATTCATTGCGTTGGTTGTTTCTATATCATTTGTGGTTATAAGAGGTAAGAAATTCAAGAATCGAAAAGTATTATTCCTACAATCCATTGGAGTGGGATTTAGTTTATTTTTGCTTGCATCTCTAGTTTCCTTTCTAGTCTACACCGATGCATTAAATATACTTATCTTCTTGATCATTTATTTGTTCGCTTTCATAATAAGCACTTTAGTTAATAGTGCCATTATATTTTTGAGGAAACGCTAATCGTAACCAAGGTAACAACAACCGATGCACACTGAAAAACTCAGCCGGGCCAATGCTTCTAGCGTTGGCCGGCGCGTTTTTTATTTCACATGTTCACTAACACCTTACATACTTGCGTTTGAAGCCGAGTTGCCCTTTATCTACCGCCTTTTGAATAGTAACGGAAGCATTCAAGAACTTGCTTTTTGGTGTACCGCGATTGACTTCTACCGGTCCTGCTTCCTTCGCGATCTGGACCGCCTTGTCATGGAGCGGCATATAGGAAACCGCCACCGTGTAAATGAAAGTGTTCATCGCGTATTTCGTGCGTTCGGGGGCCTCATGAATCGTATTTTTTACCTGCTCCAACATATCGGCGATTTTCCCTTCGGAAAATTCATGGTCCGGACGATTGCCAAGCAACCAGCAGTAACAGCTCCAGCCTGCCGACATTTTCAGTTCCTTATCGCTTGCTATCCATTTATCCGCCACTTCCTGCGCAATATCCGTTTCTGCCAACGTTACGGCAACCACATAATCCGATAGCATATAAAAATAAGCTCCATCCATCCACCGCTCAAAATCCGCCTCCGTCATTGCTTTAGGGTCTGCGATCACCCCGGCAAAGTACATCGCATCGTAATTCCCTGTAGCATAGAGCTGCTCGGCTAATGGCTGATTGAGTTTTATTTTCCTGAAGAGCGGCTTCATCTGGCCTGTAGCCACGCCAAAAAGCGGTTCGTGCGCGCCATTGGATAGGTATATCTTCTTGGTGCGTTCTTTACCGAGAGCTTCAAGCTCTTGCATGACGGTTTCAAGATTCATTGTGAGCACTTCCTCTTTTATGGTATCATTCTCCAATGTTCTGATTTGATTCCATATTGTCCATTCTTGGATATATCTAATCAACCGAAAAAGAGATCAAGAATGTTCGAACCCGTCGATGATTTTTTATTATAAAATTCAGAATACCCACAATTTGCGCAGTATACGACTACAAATTGATTATGTTGAATATCGAACATTTTTGAAAGCCCCGTGCCCGTCATGGCCACTTCTTTCGTCCTTGCATCTTTGCTTCCGCATTTTATACATCCCTTTTCACTCATACATCCACCACTCCCTACATATATGTTATTCCCTAGTACGTTTCCAAGGCTTGGAAGGTTTCGGTGTTGGTTATTAAATCCGGCAGCTGTGGTGGAGTCTCTTCGAGCTTTAAGCCCCGGTCGTTTCCTTCAGATCCTTCCGGTATTGGCTTGGTGAGACGGCCATGATTCGCTTGAACATGCGGGAGAACAAGAGAGGGTCCTTGTAACCGATGCTTGAGGATACCTCGCTTATGGACAGCAGTGGATTTTTGAGCAGCTCACAGGCTCTATTCATGCGATATTGCAAGGAATACTGCTGAGGGGTGACACCTACGGTATCCTTGAAGATTTTGGACAAATACTTGCGGTTTAGCTTCAGCTTGCTTGCTAATTGCTCGATTTGCAGGTTGTTCGCGTAATTTTGTTCGATGATTGCCATGGCCTGCTCCACATATTGCCCTCGAACATTGTCCGTCGCTTTGATTGCGGAATCTGCATTCAGGATGACGGATAAGAAGGAATAGAAAGCCCCCAGCAGCCTAAGCTCCTTGTTCAGCCCTTGCTCGGTAGCCTTGAACATGTCCATGAAGCAGTTTTGAATGAACTCGTCCTGATCCGTCTCGAAAACAGGCTGCTCCTGAGACAGATGGGAGCGCTTGAGATAATATTCCACCTGCAAGCCATTAAAGGCCACCCAGGAATACGTCCATGGATCTTCCTCATCTGCTCGATAATAGGTAAGCATGTCGGGTCTAACCAAAAAACCCTGGCCGCTGCTTAGACAATAGGTCTTGCCCCCTGTACACAATACCCCTTTGCCGCTATGAATGTAGTGAATTTTATAATATTCACGAACCATCGGCCCCACCGTATGTCCACGAGCACATTGTTCCGTTCCGCAATAATAAAGCTTTACATCCATATTCGTACTATGAGGAAATGTCTGAAACTCATATTGATGGATGGTCATAGCCTGTCTCCTGTCCATTAGAAGCTTTGCTCATTTTTGGTGACATTATACCATGAACTCAAGTTATCCAGCTATGTATATAGAGCGCTCGCATCTATATAATCAGAAGCATAATGGACTTTAAGTTAAGTGAGGGTAACGTCCAATGGTGAATATAAATTCTTTTATCCACAAGGTAAAGCTTTCGTTGGAAGCCCATCGAACGGGAAGAATGGGCGGTTATCGCCGGAGGCTAAGTGATCCGATGTCAGCAGACTTGTACGGGACAGCAGATGCTGCGATTATCTTATACACCTTAGGCGAGCTGCCAGAAGTCGGGCAAGAGCGTCAGGACTGGGTGAAGACGCTGCAGAGCTTTCAAGATGAAGCTAGCGGCTTGTTTCCGGGAGCAGGACATCATGCCATTCATGGTACGGCTTTTGTCGTATCTACGTTGGAGCTGTTGGATGCTAAGCCGCTATATCCGATCACAGGGCTCCATCATTTGAAGCGACGTGATGAGCTGATTAGCTTCATGGAGACGCTTAACTGGCAGGATCAGCCGTGGAGCGAGTCTCAGAAGGGAGCGGGGATCTATGCATCCCTCGTACTAAGCGACTCCGTGAATGCAGAGTGGGAGAAATGGTACTTCAATTGGCTATGGGAGCAGGCGGACCCTGAAACCGGTCTATGGAGAAAAGGTGCGATTACGGGAGAGGCTGCTGTCGTTAGGGGAGTGCCACTTTTTCACCACTTAGCGGGATCGTTCCACTATCTATTCAATCTGGATTATCGGAAGAAGAGGATTCGTTATCCGGAGAAGCTGGTGGATACCTGTTTGGGATTGTATGGAGAGGGTCAGCTTCCACTTTCGACAGAGAGCTTTTCCTTCTATGAGTTAGATTGGCTGTACAGCTTCCTCAGTGTCATGAACCAAACGGAGCATCGGGGGAAGGAATGTAAGGCTATGGTAAAAGACATCGGCGAGCAATTCCTTCAATTCGTCGCACGAATGGCAGAGGGACCGGATGAGGAGGTCTACGAGGATCTACATACCTTGTGCGGTGCGGTATGTGCGCTGGCGATTGTGCAATCCTCTCTCCCTGAACAGGTCGAATCGGATAGACAGCTGAGGAAGGTATTAGATCGCAGGCCGTTTATTTGAATGGATAGCATGAGATGGCATGAAGAACAGGATCCGGCTTATTTTTTAGTTCAGGATTGTAATGGTTCGGGCATTGGCAAATACACGGTTGTAAAACGCCGCAAGGCGATTATTCTCATAGAAGGTGGTACTTAATATGCAGTATACATTCCTTGGAAGATCAGGACTTAAGGTTAGCAGGCTTTGCCTGGGCACTATGAATTTTGGGGTGGACACGAATCAAGAGGAAGCATTCAAGATTATGGATGCGGCCTTAGAGGCGGGAATCACCTTTTTTGATACGGCGGACATCTATGGATGGGGCCAAAACTCTGGCGCAACCGAAACGATCATCGGCAATTGGTTCGCCCAGGGCGGCAATCGCCGGGAGCGGGTTGTGCTGGCGACGAAGGTATATGAGAAGCTGCACAATCCTATGGATGGACCCAATGATGATCCCGGATTATCCCTCTACAAGATTCGCCGCCACTTGGAGAACTCACTGCGCCGGCTGCAAACCGATCATATCGAGCTGTATCAGATGCATCATATCGATCGTCGAACACCTTGGGAAGAACTGTGGGGAGCCTTCGAAGCGGTAGTAAACCAAGGTAAGGTAGATTATATTGGGTCTAGCAATTTTGCCGGTTGGCATCTGGTGAAGGCTCAAGCAGCTGCTAAGGAGCGTCACTTCCTCGGACTTGTGAGCGAGCAGCATATCTACAATCTGGTGAATCGGAATGCTGAGCTTGAGGTGCTCCCCGCAGCTCAGGATTTGGGCTTAGGCGTAGTGGTTTGGAGTCCATTGGCTGGCGGCCTGCTTGGTGGACGCGCGCTGCAAGCCGATAAAGGAGCAAGAACGGGCAAGATGGCAGAGAAAATCGAACGCTATCGTCCGAAGCTTGAAGCCTTCGCCTCCCTATGTGAAGAGCTGGGGGAAAAACAATCCAACGTAGCACTGGCTTGGATGCTGGCGAACCCTGCGATTACCGCCCCTATTATCGGGCCGCGGACAGTGGAGCAGCTTCAAGACACGCTGCGGGCTGTTGAGATTAAGCTGGATCAGGCCGTTCTCCAGGAGCTGGACCGAATCTTCCCGGGCCCAGGCGGAGCGGCGCCTGAAGCATACGCTTGGTAAGTGCATGCTTGCGTAAGCATTCATGGCAGGATACATAGGAGGCGAACTCGTTGCAGAATAAATGGGCATTAGTAACCGGCGCTGACCGGGGAGTAGGGCTTGGTTTGGTTAAGGTGCTGATCGCGCGGGGCTATCACGTATTCGCCGGACAGTTCATCCCGAATAACGGAGAGCTGGAGCAGCTTAGCGAATTGAGCGGGGAGCGTCTACGCCTGCTTCCCTTGGATATAAGCGATGAAGCTAGCGTAAGCTCTGCGGTAGAAGCAGTAGACGCAGTTACGGACCGGCTGGATATGCTGATAAATAACGGTGCTATTCTGGGAGATATTAAGGCATCTATTCAGGATGACCTGAATTTCGAAGAGATGGAGCGTGTGTTCAAGGTTAATACGCTTGGTTCCTTAAGAATGTCCAACGGATTAATCGAATCCATAATGCGCAGCGACAGCAAGCTAATTGTGAATATATCCTCGGAGGCAGGCAGCATCGGAAGCTGCTGGCGCACGGGCTGGTACGCCTACTGCATGTCCAAGGCAGCCCTCAATATGCAGTCCCAGCTGATTCATAATCAGATTGCCGGACAAGGCGGTAAGGTCATGGTGATTCACCCGGGCCATGTGCAGACCTATATGCAAGGGAAGCTGGATACTGCGGGGGCCTTAACCCCCTTAGAATCAGCTGAACACATTCTCGGGCTTGTGGAAAATCGCTTGCGTCCGGATTATTCTGGCGACAAGCTGGAGCTTATCGATTATGCAGGCAACACGCTGCCTTGGTAGAGCTGCTTAGCTGCAAGCACCGGCCGATAAAAGGCACGCTTCAATCACCATAAAAGGGGAGGTCCGATTAAGATGGCCATTCATGCTCTACTTATAGGAAATAACCACGACGCACCTTATCACCCGCTGAACGCCATTCAGGAGCGGCTGATTGAGATACTACGGGACTCCGTACAGGTGAATGCCACAGACGATACAACGAAATTAAAGCAGGCTTCGATCAACCAGTATGACTTGCTCATTTCGTACAGGGACAACTGGAAGCAGGCCCTTGCCGCGGAAGAGGCTGCAGGTGTCCTGCAATTTGTTGCTAACGGGGGAGGCTTGCTCGTCATTCATAACGGCATTTCCATGCAGGCGAGCCCTGAGCTATGCCAACTAATCGGGGCCAAGTTTACAGGGCATCCCGCCTATACCTCCCTTCCTTTTCAGGTAACCGCTATCGAGCACCCGCTGATGGATGGCTTGAAGGGATTCGTTATGGATGAAGAGCCTTATCGCTTCGAGTTGGATCCTTTTGCAGAAGTGGAGATTCTGCTCACCTATCGCCATGAGGAGCAGGATTGGCCGGCTGCATGGACCAGGCCCTATGGAATGGGACGAGTGGTTTTCTTAGCTCCCGGGCATCATCTCCCTTCCTTTCTTCATGAGGAATTCGGCCGTTGGATCCTTCATAGCGCCAAGTGGGCTGCGGGCGGGCGGCATAAAGAAGGCTAAGCCTTTAAACTCAATTTCGCCCTACTTATGGTGCGGATCATCGTAACGTCACGCAAATGACCAGACAGCGTCATGCTATCTGGTCATCCTAAAGTAATTATTTCATCGCGGCCAAGCCAAGCGCTAAGGCGCCACACAAACCGGCGTTATCTCCCAGCCCTGGAGGTACGATATAATGATCGATGTCGGTAAGAAGGGCTTCCGTCTTCACATAACCGTTCAGACCTTTTTGCACTTCCTGGCGTACCATAGGAAAGAGATGCGCTTGTTTCATAACGCCGCCGCCCAAGATTACTTTTTTTGGCGATAGCATAAGAATGGTGTTGACTACGGCTTGACCGATATAGTGAGCCTCGATCCTCCAAGCAGGATGGTCGGGAGCCAGCTCCTGCCCTTTTGTCCTCCATCTTTTCTCGATCGCCGGCCCTGCGGCCAGCCCTTCGAGACAATCGCCATGGAAGGGACAGGCCCCCTCAAAGGTATCCTCCGCATGACGTCTTACATATACATGCCCGCCTTCAGGATGTACGAGCCCGTGAATTAACGCTCCCTCTGCAAAAACGCCCAATCCAATTCCCGTTCCAATTGTAAAATAGGCGCAGCTGTCCAGTCCCTTGGCGGCTCCCCAAGCAGCCTCGCCAAAGGCGGCCGCATTGACATCTGTGTCCCACCCGTAAGGTACGTCGTAAGCTTCCTTCATCGCGCCCAGGAAGTTGAAGTTAGACCAACCAGGCTTAGGCGTAGTGGTTACATAGCCATAACGGGAGCTATCACGGTCTATATCGATGGGACCGAAGGAACCGATCCCAATCGCTTCCACTCGTTTATCTCGAAAGTAGTCGATGGCCCTCTGTACCGTTGTTTCGGGGGTCTCTGTCGGGAAACTGATCTTGTCCGTTATTTCCCCATGCTCATTGCCTACTCCGCAAATGAATTTTGTTCCCCCTGCCTCTATGGCGCCAATTCGCATAGTATCATCTCCAGCCGTATGCTAAGGAGTTAGCATTTTCTTAACCATTTCAATATTTTTGAGATAGCTGTTTACATAAAAGTCTTCCATTTCACTGCTTTTCGCCGCATTGGGCATGACGGTTAGGGATGGAGGAATCGAGAATTCATCCATTTCATCAATGGACTTGGCTGCTAATATAGCCGCGCCTCTTGAACTTCCTTCCCATTTGCGGCAAATGTGGAGCGGGCGGTTCAGCAAATCTGCCTTGACCTGCATCCAGTATGGATTTTTAGTCGCTTCACCCGCAACCATCAACCTTTTAATCGGAATATTTAATTGATGCAATTGCTCGATTTTATTTCGGAACCAGCAGCTTAACCCTTGTATGATCGAAGAGGCCATTTGGTCCGGATAGCTGTTCGTTAACTGACCCCCGAACCACGCCGTCTGCACATGATTATCTGCCGGGCTGTCGCCCAATGAGGTAGGGTAAAAGCCAAGATTTTTATTCACCCCATTGGCCTTAGCAAGAACCGTCAGCAGCTTCGGATAGTCCCACCCCGTAATGGTGAGGAACCATTCCACAATTCCTCCTGTCGTCCCGACATCTAACAAAGCATAATGATGGCCGGGAACAACGTGACAGCCTACCGTAAATACTTGAGCATCTTGAAAGTTATCCATATTTTGAAATGGCATCGTAATAATGAGCGTTTCCATCATGTCGCTTACATCGGTTACATCCCCGTCCAGCATGGCTCCAATTCCGAAAGCTCCTACGACAGGGTGATGACCGGCTATTGTGACCGGCGTTCCTTCAGGTATTTTCGTATATTCGCTCGCTGCTTTTAATACATAGCCATGGACAGTTCCCGCTTGCACAGTCTCCTGAAGCAATTCTTTTTTGATGTCGAACTCGAGGAGCAAATCATCGTCCCATTGACGTTTTGTAATATTGAACACCATAGATCGACTCGCGAGAGAATACTCCGACTTCATCTCCCCTGTTAGGCAAAATACGATGTATTCCGCAATGTGCAGCCAAGATTTGCTTTTCTTCCATACGTCCGGCATATTGTCTTTCATCCAGAGAAACTTCAAGAGACTTTTGGTCGTTTCGGGAAACAGGCCGGTTTTTCGATAAAAATCCAAAGTAGGCACCTGTTCCCGTACATGATTCAAATATATATTCGGACGTTGATCGTACCAGGCCATGATCGGACCTAACGATTCGCCGTCTTCGTCCAGCAGCACCCCTGATTCCGCAACACTGCTTATCCCGATGGCTTTAATCTTATGGCCCTGTACCCGCTCCATACAGGCCTGGATCGTATTGAACGTTTTTTCCCTTAACTCATCGGCAAGATGATACGTGCCTCCGCTTTTGGTCATATGAACAGGCGTCGGCGTGCTGGCAACTTCCTTCAGATTTCCATAATTGTCATACGCGGCTACTTTGATATGCGTCGAACTGATATCAATTCCGATATATAGCGACTCTTTCTTCTTCACTGCCGTTCACCATCCATGAAATGTATCCCGTACTGCCAATTAGTCATTCGGATATACGACGACCTTCAAGCTTCCGCTTTTGTTTGTACGCGCACGTTCCATCGCTTCTTTCGTCTGTGATAACGGATACCGGTCTGTAATCAGCGCCTTCACATCAGAAATGCCCGATGCCAAAAATTGAATCCCTTGCGGATACGTATTAGCATAGCGGAATACCCCATATATATCAATCTCGTTATCCGCAATAAAAGGCACGTTCAATGGAATTTCATCCTGAGGAGGAAGTCCTACGATGACCAGCTTTCCACCTCTGCGAGTGGCGGCCAAAGCCGATTGCAAAGCCTTCGGATTACCGGCTGTTTCGAAGCTGACATCGACGCCAACTTGTCCGGTGATTTTTTTTACAGCGGCAACGGGGTCTTCTTCCCTAATATTAATAGCATGGGTTGCACCCAGCTTCAACGCAGCTTGCAGACGGATCGGCTCAAGATCGGAAACAATAATTTGACGAGCGCCGAACGCTTTAGCGGCGACAACTGCCATCAACCCGACTGGGCCCATTCCCATGATGACCACAGATGAGCCAGGCTGTAACGATGCGCGCTTGGCAGCATGAATGCCGACCGAGAACGGCTCGTTAAGTGCCGCTTCTTCGAAAGAGAGCTCGTCTGGAATCGGGAACAGGAAGTCCTCGCGAATTTTAATATATTGTACGAAGGCTCCGTCTACAGGAGGAGTTGCCAGGAAGACAACATCAGGACAAAGGTTATAGCGTCCGGCTTTACACATTTCACAAGTACCGCAAGTAACTCCTGGCTCTACGGCTACGCGGTCATTTAGTTGAAAACGGGATACTTGGTCGCCCATGGCAACGACGATACCCGAGCATTCATGCCCAAGGATCAATGGCTTTTCTACGACATAGCGTCCGATTCGTCCATGTTCATAATAATGCAGGTCCGAGCCGCAAATGCCTACGGCCATCACTTTGACAAGCACTTCGTTGCTGGCCACTTCGGGAACGGGTACTTGCTCCAATTGAATATCATAGGGTTTATGCATAACTGCAGCTGTCATCGTGCTCGGTAAATTCGGTATAGATTTCATAGATCTCCACTCCATGTATGTTTGTAGGATTAGCCTTTAACTGCACCGCTAGTTAGACCTTGTACAATATATTTGCTCATGAAGAAAATAACGGGCAGCGTCGGTAAGGAAAGAATAAGTCCGGCGGAAGCAATTCCACCCCAATTGTAGCTTGATTCGGTAAGGAAGTTCATGACGGCGACCGGCCCTGTAGAGGTATTAGCCCTTGTTAGGATCAGCGCGAAGAAGAAGTCATTCCATGAGAAAATAAACGATAAAATACCAGCGGCAACCAAGCCCGGCGTGGATAGCGGTAATGCGATGGTCAGAAACGAACGCCATATGCTGCTTCCATCCATCCAGGCCGCTTCCATCAGCTCATTCGGAATTTGCGAGAAAAACATCCACATGAGCCAAATCACAAGCGGTACTGTAAAGGTTACATAGGAAAGAATCAGACCTGGTAACGTATCGATCATACCCAAGTTGATATAAGCCAAAAAAAGCGGAATCGCGAATCCAACAGGCGGCGCCATTCTTAATAATTGGATAACCCATTTCCAGATATATTTCCTTTTGATAGACCATTTGGCTAAAGCAAATGCCGCAGGGGTTCCGATGACCATAGCCACGATCATCGAGATGCTTGCAGCAAGGAAGCTATTCCAGATGGACTTGGTAAACCCCGATTGAAGGGTGCTGACGAAGGTTTCGGTCGAAAACGAGCTTAAATTTCTCCAAAATGGCTCAAACATAGCGTCCGGCGTGCGGAACGCCAAAAAAGCCATCCAAACGAGAGGAAACAAGCAAAAGAGAACTAAGAAAAATAATACGATTCCTCGCAGTATGCTTAATCCTCTTTTATTAGCTGACATGGATGTTTGCACGTGCTATTCCTCCTCTGACCCTCTGTCCAAATAAATCGTAATAAAACTGATTACGACTGTTATCAGAAAGAGTAAAAATGCTAATGAGCTGGCATATCCTATTTTTGAATATTGAAAGCCTTGAATAAAGGCATAAAAATTCGTTACTTCTGTCGCCGTACCGGGTCCTCCGCCGGTCATAATATAGATAAGCGGAAACGATTTCAAGCTTTCGATGAATCGAATCAGACCGACTAAGACGAGAGCTGGTTTCAGTGCGGGTAAAGTAATAAATAAAGTCGCTTTCCAGGTGGTGGCGCCATCGACTTCAGCAGCTTCATACAAATCTTTTGGAATCCCTTGTAAGCTGGCCAGCAAGATCAGCATAACGAACGGGAGGTTATTCCATGTATCTGCGATGACTATGGAAGTAAGACTTAGGCCAGGAGTGGCCAGCCAGCTAGGGCTTGGAAGTCCGATTGCCTCAAGAATACTGTTGATGGGACTAAGTGTCGGAGTGAATATGGTTAACCAAATGAGACCAACCACGACGGCCGGTATCATAAATGGAGCCATGACAATACCGCGAACCCATTTGAGCTTACCGGAAGCATTGTTTAATGCGATCGCTGCGACCAAGCCTAACAACAGCTGAGCCAGCAATATAAATACACTGAGTATGACCTGGACCTTCATACTATTCAGAAACCTTGCATCTTTAAACATCGTTATAAAATTATCAAGTCCATTAAACTTGGGAGGGATGGATGAAGTTAAATCCCAGTTCATAAATGAAATGCCCATCATCCCGAGCATGGGAACAAGGGCGGTTACAATCACACATATAATCGCGGGTAGTAACATCAGGAAGTAGGTTAAACTTTTCATATCCCTGCGTTTCTTAATCCGTTGGTAACTTTCTACGTTTTGCATAGGCTTACCCCTTGTAAACAAATTAGTAAAGCCGGGATATTCTAATGATTAGAATATCCCTGTTGATTCCGTTCTATTATTTTATATAGCCTGCATTCTTAATAACTTCTGTTACTTGCTTGTTCGCTTCCTTCAGTGCAGCTTCTGCACCTACGCCTCCGTTGACGGCTCCATTGACTTGAGCAGCAATGAGATCGCCGATTTCGGCCCACTCTGGAATCAGAGGTCTATAATCCGGGCGGGCAATATTCAAGGATTCGGTTCTTAATTTAATTAAGTTTCCGTTATCGAAATTGTATTTTTTCTTGATGTCAGGATCTTCAGAAACAGAAACCCGGGTAAAGTCTAGGTTATAATCTTTAAGGGCTATTCGCTTCTGGATGTCTGCGCTTGTTGCCCACTTAATGAATTTAAAGGCCGCTTCTTTATTTTTCGAAGATTCGGAAATGGCAAGACCATGAACGGCAATCATCGGCGAACGTCCGCTAGGACCTTGAGGAACTAGAGCTACCTTCGTCTGGGCGGCATACTTGCTTTTCCCTTCTTCGAACAATTGCGTAATAATGGACGTACCATCTACCGTAATAGCTGCATTCCCTTGCTGGTAAGCCGAGATCACTTCTGCGAAGCTATAGTTTCCTGCTCCAGACGGGGAATAGTTCTTC
The DNA here is from genome assembly GCF_009846885.1 of Paenibacillus puerhi. Lineage (GTDB taxonomy): Bacteria > Bacillota > Bacilli > Paenibacillales > NBRC-103111 > Paenibacillus_G > Paenibacillus_G puerhi. The sequence continues at coordinate 28,151 of NZ_WUWM01000032.1, read as the reverse complement.
ACTAAATCCATATAATATTCCAATGCCTTCACGTTCTCAGTTCGATCAAGAACAGGCGTCATATCATTGGGATAATCTTTGAAATAAGAGCCGCCGAAGCCCCACATCATGGACGGGAAGATGAACATGTTGATTCCTTGTCCACGTTTGGCTCGCAGCGCAACGGCTGAGGTTTCCTTACTGTGAATCTTTTGCGCTACTTCTTTAAGCTGATCCCAAGTATCCGGGGGCGCCGTGATGCCGTTTTTTTCGAAGATGTCAGTTCTGTAAGCCATCAAACCGGTTTCGGCAAAGCTAGGCAGAGCCCATAATTTCCCGTTGATAGATAAGCTATCGATAGGCGCTTTGGCGAAATCATCGATATTCACATCAGGAGAAGCTTTAACGAAATCGTCCAAGGGATGAACCCAGCCTGCTTTCACCCATTTTTGCATCAGAGTGAAAGACATGTACGCAACATCGAGATCGCCAGTCTTTCCAATAAAATCGAGCTGCATCCGTTTTTCCGCTACATCTTGACCCAGCACGTTAACATTTACTTTAATTCCTGTTGCCTTTTCAAACTCAGGCGCTAGCTCGCTTATGCCGCGATTGTTTACATTATCGACTAGGACAACGTTCAAAGTAGCTCCTGATGTATCGCCGCCGCCGGAAGCACCGGTCTTAGTATCTGTATTCCCGCCTCCACAAGCCGTCATCATCATGCTGAGTGCAACGCCTGCCGCTAATACACCTGTCGATTTCATTCTGCGTGTTGTCATGTTAGTTCCCCCTAGTTTATCTATATCCTTTTGCGGTTGCTAAGTCACTGCGAATTCTCCAGCTTAAAATAGCTGCAATCAGCTCTTGCTTCTTACTTGCGTACCGCTCATCGTTCCACAGGTTATGGAGTTCCTCCGGATCTTCCTGGAGATTGAAGAGCTGCCCGTACGTATCATCGACGAAATGGACGAGCTTCCATTCATGATCCCGGATCATCGTCATAAACTCTGTAGCGTCCAGGATAGGATCTCTGCTGTGCTCGGCAAAGACATATCTTCTCTCTTCCATAGCTTTTCCTTGCAGCGCCGGCACTAAGGAACGGGCTTCCATATCTCTCGGCAGATCGATTCCCGCTAATTCCAGCACCGTTGCTCCCAAGTCCATATGCTGAACGAGATCATTCACTTGTTGACCCTGCTGAATATGGCCAGGTCCCCACATAATCATAGGCACCTTCGTCACGGCATCATACATATTCCATTTTTGGCTATGTCCATGATCGCCAAGTGACTCGCCATGGTCGGAAGTAAAGATAACAACCGAGTTTTCCAAATAACCGCTTTCATCAAGGGCTTTGAAAATTTCACCGATTTGCTCATCAATCATCGTAACGTTAGCAAAGTAGGTCGCGCGCTGGCGATGCTGCTGCTCAGGGGTTGCATGATCAAGATGAACGACCGCATCGTGGTCTACTTCCATATGCTGCTTGCGAAGCGCTTGCAGGGCTTTCGGCTGTTCAGCAATTTCTTTTTCAGTAACGTTAGGAAGCGGCAATTTCTTATTCATATAGGCTTCCGTATATTTCGGTATCGAATCAAATGGAGGATGCGGTCCGGGAAAACCGATTTGCAAGAAGACAGGCTTTTTCACCTTCGGACGGTCTTTTATCCACCATTTGGCCAAGTTAGCTACGAAGTTATCCGGATGCATGTCTTCTGGAAGATCCCAATCGAAGACCCCGAGACTTTCCCGATAGTCTTCTCTGTCGCGGTAGGATTCACGGCCCGGCTTCTTAATATTTCTCGCTCTTAGAGCCTTATCCCATTCATCGAAAAAGAACGGCAAATTCGGGTGCTGGCGGTCTTTATTCTCAACGACGTATCGTTCGTGAAAACCCATAGGAGTCGTGTAAGGAGATGTATGCATTTTCCCTACATTGACACAGTGATAGCCCGCATCGGCCAGCAGCTCTACCCATGAGCGTTCCCAAGGATCGTCATTTTTATAAACCCCATTTGTATGCGGATACATTCCAGTGAACAAACTGGCTCTAGATGGCGCACAAGATGGAGCTGTAATAAATGAATTGGAAAACGATGTGCCTTCTTGCACGAGCCGATCCAAATTAGGAGTGTCCATATAAGGATAACCTAATGCTTGAATGGTTTCGTATCTTTGTTGGTCTGTGATGATAAAAATAATATTCGGCTGAGTTGACAAAACCGTCCCTCCTTAGGGTATCCATTTTTTTGTGACATATTTAACATGTTAAATTCAATGTTTTTATTCTATAATCGAGTTGTAGCATAGTAAAATACAAATAAACTATTCTCAGATAAGTTTTACTTATGGCAACTAGAGGGGTGATTTTCGTGAATCTTCATCATTTATATGTATTTTGCGTTGTCGCTGAAATGAAGAGCTTTGCACAAGCGGCCTCTGAAATTAATATTAGCCAGCCTGCCATCTCGCAGCATATTAATAAATTGGAAGAATCCTTGGGAGAAAAGCTAATTGAAAGAAAGGGAAGGGTGTTTCGTTTAACCCATCACGGAGAGACGTTATTTGATTACGGTAAACGAATTTTTAATATGGTGGAGGAAGCGGAGCAAGCGTTGATGCGCGTGGGACGCCATCAAGAAAAGCTATTCGTCGGAGTATCGAATCTCACGGGAACTTATTATCTCCCGGATATGATTGCGGGTTTTATCGAACATAACCCTCATGTATACTTTAATACGATATTTGAAGACAGTAACACCAATCTTATAGATAAACTTATCAAAAACCAGTTAGACATAGCTATTACTTATGAGAGTGTCGTTTTACGCGACGAGATTCAAGTATCCTCTATTATTCAGGATGAAATTGTGCTAGTCCTTCCAGGCAATCATCCCTGGGCTTCTAACCGGCTTGTCTCTTTTGAGGAAATTATTACGCTGCCCTTTATTTTCCACTCGCCCGATGTATTTATACAATCCATGATGGAGAATATTTTGACAGGACATAACATTAATGTAGTTTTGCAGCTTGGTTACTTGGAAGCCGTTAAATCAGCCATTATTAGCGGACTGGGCGTATCCATGCTGCCTTATTCATCCATCCGCGTTGAACTGGAGGCGGGTCTGCTATCCGTTGCGAACTGCCAGATGTTTCGAGTGCCCCGAAACTTAGTATTAATGCGCAAAAGAAGCGCGATCTCAACGGAGCTCATTACTCAATTTGGCGATTATTTGCTTAGCAATGAATGGGCGGTCAAATAAAAAAAACCGATCCGTTATGTCGTTAAGAATGACTAGCCGGATCGGCCTGTATAGCAGCCACTTTCGCCTTGTTGCTGGCTCAGATGGGGCTAAATTAATTTATGAAACAATTTCAAAAACGGTGCCTTGGTTAAAATCAGCTACTTTCATAGAGCCATAAACGCCTAGATATAGTCTGGTTTGATCCAAGTTCGTTCCCAAACTAACATAATAAGCGGATTGAGACCCAAAATTATAATCGGTTTCAATAACACTAAAATCATTCAGTTTACAATCTGTTGGTACCCGGGTATAAGCCAAAACTCCTCTAACTGGAGGCTGAGCTCCTTTATCCCGAGCAAGATCGGTAAACACGACGCTTCCCGTCAAGCTGGGAATTCCCTTCCCCATATAGGGCTGAACTCCCGTAAGTGCAGTTCCTCCAAATTTATCGGGCCTTGGATCTTTATGAAAATAACTGGTTAAAGGCTGAAGACGCTTCACCGAGGTTTTTACCGCTTCATTGTAATAAGCCATTGTTTTCTGATCCAAAGTTGGATTTGCAGAGCAGCCCCTAATCATCGAGGTAGGAAAAGCGCCTTCCCACCCTCTCCAGCCAAAGTTAATAAATCCTTCTTGGTCAGGTTCCGAATTCATCAAAGAAGCTTGAACAAGCTGGGTAACCGGGATTGGTCTATGATGAACGAATGAAAATATCGACTCTACCAAAGCCTGTCCGACATTTCCCACATATTTGACATACTGATTATAAACCCTTTGAAAGGAAATGCCCGGGATATTGCGAACCCCTTTGGCCATTACCGTAAGCGTCTCCTGAATAGGTGCGGGAAGTTCATGAAAGCGTGTGACTACGGGCGGATTATAATTAAAAGGATTCTTAGCTACATCAATTTCAATAATTTTCCCTGCTATCTCCATGTTATCCTGGCTTAAATTAAATGGGTCATAACCTGATCCGCCATCTCCGGTTGTCAAAACAAGTTTTCCTGTTTCAGGTGAGAAGTTTAAGCTATTCACACCATTATGATTTAAAAAGGGTCTTCTTAAGTTAAGTAATGTCCGGCGTTTTTGAGGTTGACCCTTCGGTTGTAACATCCATTCTTCAACTGTATCTATATGATCATAGTGCATTTCTCTATTTATCCACTTTAGGTTTAGTGATCCGGGATCACACGGATTAGGCTTAAAAGATTCAAATGCACCTGGAAGAGCACCTGGGCCTTGAGTTCCAGCTACTGAATAATGGAGATAAAACAAGCCGTTATAATAAAATTCGGGATGAAAGGCTAGCCCTAACAATCCTCGTTCATCATATCCTCCACTAGAAGCACCTAGCTTTAGGATTCGCGGACTAATATCTAAAAAAGTCCTTATAACTCCGTTTTGTATGTAAAAGATCTCTCCTACTTGGGTTGCAATAAATAGTCTTTCAATTGAATCCGCTGGAAGTATAGCTGTCTTCAAAACAGTAGGCATATTTAACTTGCTTACAATGGGCCGTAAACTAACCTTAACTTTCGTCAACAAGCTGTAGCACTCCCTCCTCTTGCCTCCTTTTTTAGGAATATGATTAGAACTGTTCCTTTAGTACCCCGTCACATTGGATTGTCAATCGCGAGTACGAGCAGCAGAAGCAGATGAAGCTGGCAGGCGGAGACAGCGCGCCCGAGGCGAGGCCGTCTCCGCAGCTTGAGCATCTTAAATCTTGCTAGTTAGTAGAAAGCACACGATCGAGAAATTGATCTGCGTCGCTATTGAATTTCCAGGAAACCCCGAACTGATCTACGAGCAGGCCAAAGCACGAAGACCAAGGTGTATGGGATAACGGCATGATAACATGGCCGCCAACAGCCAACTTGTTGAAATACTCCTCCAGCTTCGGTTGATCATCGATAACTAGGCTTATCAGTACCTGATTTCCTTTCACCAACTCCCCTGTTACCGCCTTCATAGATGGCAGAACATCCGACATCATGATTTTCCCGCCTGCGAATACTAATGAAGATTCCATGATCATATTCAGCTCATTTTCCGGCAATGGATAGTTAGGGTCTTGCGGGAAATCCTTAAACTTAACTTGCTTTACTTCAAGCGCATTTAAAGCCTCCGCATAAAATGCAATCGCTTGCTCTGCACAACCGTCAAAGTTTACATAAGCAATAGCCGACATCAAGCATTACCTCCTTCTTGTGATGAATGTAGTATAATACATAAAAGGTGACAGCTTTCTGTCACCTTTCTTAGATGGAGCAGAAAGAAGAAGGTGAACCTATGGACAAGGTTGAGAGACTCATTTCCATCATCATGATATTGCTCAAAAAAGAAGTCGTGTCGACTAAAGAATTCGCGCAATTATTTCATGTTTCCAAAAGAACGATTCTTCGCGATATGGAAACCTTAAGTCTATCGAACATCCCGATCTATGCGATCCATGGCGTTAACGGCGGCTATGGTATTATGGATCATTACAAGGTGGATAAACGTCTATTAAGCAGCTCAGACCTGGAAAATATATTAACTGCGCTCGGCGGATTGGAACAGCTACTCCTTAGCGAAGAAGTGGAAATGACGATTAAAAAAATAGAAGCAATGGTTAGCCCATTGCCTCTGAAAAGTCCGATTCAACTGTCATTTTATGATTGGGAGGGTCGGTCTGAGATTATTCAAGCCTTGAGGATATGCCAGCAAGCGATCTTACAGAGAAGGTTAGTTTCCTTTGATTATATCGATAAGAATGGGGCTGCAACGAATCGAATCGTCGAGCCCTATGAGCTTCATTTTAGCGAATCGAGTTGGTATCTGAAGGGATTCTGCTTACATCGCATGACATATAGAACGTTCAAATTATCTCGGATCGATAATCTGAACATGGATGAGGCGACATTCAACCCGAGAGAACCTATATCGGAACAAGAACGCGACGCAAGATATCAGCCGGAGTTAGTCGCTGTGAAGGCATTGATTTCGCCAAGTGTAAAGGACCAATTCATTGAACGGTACGGTCGAAAGAGTATCGAGAGCTACAGTTCGGAATATGACTTAGTAACGTTTGATGTCCCTCACAGCCGTACAGGATTTCAGTTTTTAGCAAGCTTCGGCACCAATCTAAAAATCGTAGAGCCTGGGCCATACGTTGAAGACTTTCGAAATTATTTACATCAAATGCTGAAGAACTATTAATTAGGCGAACTCCGATAAAGGCGGCTCCCATGCACCATAGAATTCCATTCCAATCCCAAACGCTTTGGTCAACTTACCCGGTCCGTTCGTCAACTCTTGCTCCTTCTTGACACTTCCGCGGCGCTTGTACATGCTCTCTATTCCTGCGCAAGGTTCAAGCGCCCGAATCAGAACACTTTCCGGATCGCCTATCCCCCCACCCACCGCGTTCAAGAGACAGTGAGTATGCATCAAATGAGTGTAAGCTCGTCCTGCAGGTCCGAACATAACCTCCGTTCTCCGCGTCCTGCGGTTGTTAAAGCTGTGCGCCGCTCGGTCATTCGGCCCTAAGTATGCTTCGGTTTCCACAATCCAACCCGAGATTTCACCCGCTTCGGTTTCATGCACTAGCAGCATCCCGAGGAGAGAGCGCGCCAATTCCAGAGTCGGCTGTTGGAAAAAGGATTCATTCAAAGGCTGTTGCAACCCGCCCCCACCTTCCTTGTTACCTGTTAGTCCTCGGTTAATATCCTCTCATTTTTCATTAAACTTCATTCCATTTCAAATGAATTCATGAATAGTTTACAAACTTTTCAAACGTTCCAGCTGCAATAGATGGTGCCTGTAATGCATGTCTATAAGCAAAAACCACTCATTGGCGTCTAGTGCGCCCAATCTGGGATGAACCATCTTTTTGCTCTCGGTCACTTTACTCAAAGCAGATTCAGTACGTTTCATCCGCTCCATGACATGACGCAAGCCTTCCGTCAGCTGCTCCTTGCTCTCCGGCTGTTTCGGGGTGTATTGCGGGGATGCAGGGACCTGAATCCGAACGGGCGGAAAACTTCCTAGCTCGAAGGCTTCCTTGCCCCTCTCCGTTTTCTCCTCCCTAGCGTCTACGGTTGCTTCACTTCCAGCCAAACATTGATCGACATTATGCAAATGCATGAATTGCGCCGATTGAATCAAATGCATATACATTTGGCCAATCGACCACTCCTCCTCATTCGCTTTTTTTATCAGCTGCTCCATATCGAGGCTATCCAGCTCGATGAAATAACGTCCTACTACCGCCTCAAATGACTGCAATGCTTCCGCTGTACTTCTCATGAATCAAACAACTCCTTATTATTCATTCTTGGATATAATCCCAATATAAAATAACGTTGATGACAACAGCGTGTCAGTAGCGTTTTAACATTTTTTCGACCTCTTCCCGAACCCGATGTCGGAATGACTCCGGTTCCAGTACCTCGACATCTCCGCCCCAGCTGAGGATGTAAGGCAACAGCTCCTCCAGATGACGGACACGAAAGTTGACTAAAAGGCCATCTTTTCGTTCATCGGTCGATTCCATATAAAAATGACAACTCTCCGAGATTTTGTCCGCAATGACGGGATTAGCCCGAACCAGCACCCGTACGTTACGGTCGTCCGGCGGACGGTAGCTGTTAAGGTTAAACCCTTGTGGAATGAGAAAGCGATCCTCCAATACGGTAAGCCCGGTGATCCGCGACAACCGGAAATGCCGAATTTCCTGCCGCAAGTCGCAACGTGCAATCAAAATCCAATTTCCCAGAACAAGCGCCAATCCGTATGGAGCGACCTCACGAGTGCTCCTCCGATTGCCGTCCGTTTCCGGCATTTTTTTCAGATACGTCATACGTAATTTGCGGCGTTCCATAATCGCCCGCCTCGCTTGCCCGAGATACTCCTTTTCCTTCCAGCTGGTTACCGGCTCGCCGGCCTGAGTAAGCCGCATCGTTTCCCGAACGCGCGTCGACTCGCCGCGCACGGATTCCGGCAGGATAGCTTCAATTTTCCGTCGAGCCGACCTAGATACATTTCCGTAATCACCATCCAAGCGCTGCTCGATAAAGTCCGTACCCATAAGCAAGGCTACGGCCTCTTCAACAGAAAACCCGACTGGTGGAAGAAAATATCCCTCCATTAGGGAATAACCCTGCCCGGGAGCCCCAAGGATCGGAACACCCATTTCACTTAGAGCTTGTATGTCTCGATATATGGTCCGCACGCTCGTCTCAAATAGAGACGCCAAATCCTCCGCTCTCAATACCTTGCTCCGTTGCAGCTCAAGCATGATGGCGAGCTGCCGATCGGTTTTGTTCATGATCTGTTCCCCCGCTGTCCGTCAGCCTAGGATGAATCGAGCGTTCGCTGCTCGTATTCGTCCCGATTAAAATTTTGACCACCCGAATGCCGGCCTCAATAGCTTGCGAATCCAATAAGCGATGATCGTCCCTGGCGCCCATGAACCGGGATTCTGCAAGTACTCCATGTATTGATCGTTGACGGTATAAGTCCAAGTGGAAGTAGGGCTCTTCAGTCCGAACTTTTCCCACGTTGCCGGATCATTCGAACCTCCGAGCTTGACGAGCATATTCGCCGACTCTCTATGGATGTTAGCCGGAATTTGCTCGTAGGCTTGGATGAGTTGCGCATGAAATTCGTCGATCGGATTGCGATGAGTAAGGCTCGTCAAATGGATGCTTTCGCGAATGTAAGAAACGAAGGCCAGATGGTCGGCCCAGAACTTGTCGATATAATAAAGCCGTACCCGCTGCTCCGAAGGGCTCATAGGCGTCTCGCCTTTCAAAATTCCGAGCCGCTCCTCGTATAGAATACGCCTCTGTTCCTCCACCATATCCGAATAACGGTTCAACTCCTGGCGGATATCGAAGTTTTGGCCCATAATAACCCGCTGAATATGCGCAATTTTGCTGTGGAGCACCGAATCTTCGAGAGCCTCATCCTGCCTAAGATCGCGATACAGGGGCGAAATCGCTCTACCAATGCCGAACTGAAGGAACAACTCGTCCTCCAAGCTTACGAAAAATACGGAAGCTCCCGGGTCGCCTTGGCGGCCGGAACGCCCGCGCAGCTGGTTGTCAATCCGCACGCTTTGGTGCATATGCGTACCAATCACGTACAACCCGCCCAGCTTGGCGACAGCTTCTGCTTGCGCGGGGTTGCCGCCGCCGAGCCGAATGTCGACGCCGCGTCCCGCCATATTCGTAGACACCGTCACGGCGCCGATTTCTCCCGCTTTGGCGATGATCTCGGCTTCTTCTGCGTCGTTTTTCGCATTCAGAACATGGCAAGGTACTCCGGCATCCGCTAGCGCCTCCGCCAGCCTATCAGACTCTCCGACGCTTGACGTACCAATGAGAATCGGACGTCCCGCCCTATGGACGGTCAAGATTTCTTGTACAAGCGCCTTTAGCTTGGCTTCTTTATGGGTATAAATCCGGGGCGGATGGTCGATCCGTATGTTGGGCCGGTTCGGCGGAATTTGCACGACCTGCAGCGCATAAATATGTTCGAATTCCATTGCGGAAACGTGCGCCGTAGCCGTCATTCCGCAAATCTTCGGATATAGGCTAAGGAAGTGTTGAAGGGTGATCGTACCGAGAACTTTCCCTCCTGCCAAGTGCGGTAGTCCTTCTTTGGCCGAAAGCGCAGCTTGCAGCCCGTCCGGCAAATGCCTGTTCTCCGCCACGCGGCCGGTATATTCGTCGATCAGTTCGATTTTACCGTCCCGAACGATGTAATCGACGTCTTTTTTCAATAACAATTCCGCATGCAGCGCGCAATTTAACGACATCAGCAACTGACTATTATGGCTTTCGTACAAATCGCCGCATCCCAGTAGCGATTCCGCTTTCGCTGAGCCGGCTTCATTTAAATAAACGTTCCGCTTGAACTCATCGAAGTCGTAATGCTCAGCTTGCTCGAGCTGCCTGGCCACTGCTGCGAAACGAATGCCATCGTCGCCCGAGGAGCTCGGCTCGCCGGCGATGACTAGCGGCACCCGCGCTTCGTCGAGAAGCAGTGAATCCGCCTCGTCGACGATGACGTAGTGGAATGGACGATGCACGGTATCGACTTCGTTCAGAGCGATCGTGTCGCGCAAATAATCGAATCCCGCCTCTTTGGCCGTCACATAGGTTATATCCGCGGCGTACGCTTTCCGTTTCTCGGACAAGCTCATGCCCGCTTGAACCGCGTTTACCGTTAACCCGAGGAAACGATAGATCGGGCCCATCCACTCCGCATCTCGATTGGCCAAATAATCGTTAAAAGTCAGCACATGAACGCCTTGGCCGGTTAAAGCATGTAGATAAGCAGGCATAACAGCAGAGAGCGTTTTTCCTTCTCCAGTATGCTGTTCGATCAAAAATCTCTCGTGCAAAGCGATAGCAGCCATGACTTGGACATCGTAAGGCTGTAGTCCGAGCGTTCTCTTCGCTGCCTCGCAGACTAGCGCATAGGCATCGACAAGCAGTTCATCCAAAGGCGTACCCGATTTTGCTTCCTGTTTCAACCGGAGAGATTCCGACTGCAGCCTTTGATCGTCCCAAGCTTCCAAGCTCCGTTTCCTGATAAGCTCCGCTTTGTCCCGATAGCCTTTCAGCTGATGCCGGGTATCGCGGTCTTTGAATTCTTGCATCCACTTGACGGCTGCATGCATCGGAATTTGATCCCTCCTAGGTAGAAATACGCGCGATTCTATCCTACTCATCCTTTAACCGTCGTTGATACAAAACAATAGACACAATCGTCAATACAACCGTCCATGCCAAAATAATGAGGAGGGGTTTTAATAAATCTCCCGTCGTAAAGCCTATATGGCGTATTTTTAGCAAATGAACAAGTTGACTGCTTGGTACGTAATCCAGCACTTTGAGGATCGGATAATCATCCGCTAGTAACGCCCCCCATGGCGCCCCAGTGAATATGAACGCCACAGGAATGATAGACAATGATGCGTCAAGTAACGTCTTGGAGAATAGCCCACATATCGTCCCGGCTGCTGTGTATAGAATAATCGAAAGAAGGACTGCTGCTACAAACGCCCCTATACTAGCTGGCTCATAGCCCAATATATACGTAGCAATAGCCAGAGCAACAGCAGACATGACAAAGACTAAAGTACTTTTACCGATTAAAACATCCATGGTCGTGGCCGGAGTCATCATTAAGGATCGCAGGGTGTTGCGCTCCTTTTCTTCCGCAATCAAGCATGCTTGGGCTAAACACGTTAGTATCACAAACGAAGTATTTTAGAAGAAAACCGATAGCCCCAGGCAAAGACGGGCCTGCACTTCGAAAAAGAAAGGCGAATATAATGGGGATAAGCAAAATAATGGAGATCGCATAATTACGTGAAAATTCTTTATAATCCTTCACAAATATCGCCCTGGCACGCTTTAATGAGATACTCATAGTAACTCACTTCCAGTCATTTTAATAAAGATATCACCTAGACTCGGCTCTTTCGTTTCTAATCGATCAATTAACCCTCGTTTCATCCAATCGGCTATTTGATCGGCCGTTCCCTTATCAATCGGGAGCTCGTAGGCCTCCCCATCTATTAAGTCCACACAAATTACGTTTTCTCGATGCTGTTTTTTTAGCTCCCTGGGCGAGCCGATCGTTTGGATTTGTCCTTGATACAAAATCGCTACACGGTTACATATCCATTCTGCCTCAGCCATATTATGCGTTGTTAGAAATATCGTTGTCCCTTTCTCATTTAAGTAACGAAGGCCTTTATAAATATGTGCGGAGTTTACGGGATCTAAAGCCGAAGTAGGTTCATCTAAAAATAATAATTCCGGCTCATGGATCACCGCGCATGCCAGCATGACACGCTGACGCATCCCTTTCGATAAACGATTGACTTTCTTTTTGCGCTCTCCGCTTAAATTTACAAACTGCAGAACCTTATCGATCGAGGATCTGGGGAGATCATACAATTGGCGATACAGCTCTAGATTTTCTTCAATCGTTAATCTCTCATAAAGACCACTGTTATCCGTCAAAATGCCAAAGCGCATCTTCTGTGCAGACTGATGCATCATCTCCGCCGGCTGGTTGAATACACTTGCTTGTCCACTCGTCGGCCTTAATTGCGCCGTTAAAATCTTGATTAATGTTGTTTTTCCTGAACCACTCGGACCGAGGAATCCAAAAATTTCTCCTTTTGGAATGGAAAAAGACACATCGGCTAATGCATCCTTGTTTCCAAAGCTCTTGCGAATATGCTCTACGCGGATAACCTCCATGAACCCACTTCCTTAGAGTTGATGGCCTAACTATATAAGGATTGCATGCCTTCAGTCATCAAAACCCGCCGAAATGTAGCTGTAATCGCCTGAATGGTACCATGGAATGCTTGATTGGTTCGGTATTACCCCGGAAATTATAGGTTAAGAAGTGCTTTTAATTCCTGCAATTTGGAACGAGATAACGGAACCACCGCATCTTTACCTGTATTTAATCGCAAGCTGTAGCTATTCTTCGTCCAAGTAATAATCTCTCTTACCTTTTGCAGATTAACGATGTAGGATCGATGGCACCTAAAAAATCCGAAATTTAATAATCTCTGCTCAAGCTCGGTTAGCGTCAAAGCACAGACATAATGTTCTCCACTTACATGAACAAGGATCGAACCATCTATACTTTCTATGTAATCGACTTCAGGCGGATCAAATAAAATCACCTTGTCATTTCTTTTCGTAGAAATCTTCTGCAAGGTTATATTGGCCCGATCTTGTTCCTGCACTTCCTGCTTATCCTCGAATATCCAATGGATGAAATCCGAACTCGTTCAATCGATAAATGGCATCACAGGAAATCATGGCATCCTCTAAATTCGAAGTTAAAATTAATACTCGCTTTTCTCTCAAAAGGTCATCTAGAATCCTTTTAAATTGGCGACGATCTTGCTCTTCCAAGTAAAAATACGGTTCCTCCAGTACAAGCGTAGGCTGATGCGCAAAAAAGACACGCAGCAAAGTCACATACATCCTTTTCGATGAGCTTAGATCTTTGATTTTTACCTTTCGGTCTTCTTTTAAAGCAAAATAATCCAATAACGAAGCGACACGCTCATTCCTCTCCGTTACTTGGATTAGAAAAGTAATGAGCTCTTCCACCGATAAGCGCATATACTCGCCTTGTTGAACTCGAAATAAATAATATTGGGAGCGATCAACTAATTGATTCATTAAAAGCTGCTTTCGCTTTACATCCGTTATAATGCCAATCGATTGGTTCGATGTCATAGTTAATTCAATCTTTGGTAGAAGTAATTCCCCGTCCTCATACATTGGTTGAAACTGCATGGCGTCCTCCCGACCACTGTCTCTATAGGATATATATAACAATTATAAGGTTGGGATACTTTTTTGTCAGTTTCTTTATCTGATCGGCCAGGCCGATGCGCGAAAAAGCCATGCAAAAGCTTGAACCCGCATCCAGCCGGCGCGAATTCCAGTTTTGCATGGCTCTTGCTTCAATATTCAATAGCTAATCGAACCTTTGCATGGTTTCGAATAAACGCCTTAAGTTATTCAATAAGACGTTTTTTTCCTCCTGCGTCCAATCAGCCAAAGCTTCACGCATAATACGCTCGCGGGTGAGGCTAATCATTGTATTGATTTCCTCCCCGTATTTCGTCAATTCAGACACACGAATGCGGGAATCTGAGCTGGACGGATACGTGTGAACCAACCCGGCGGTCTCCAGCTTATCGATTTGCCGACTAACGCTCGAATAATTTTTCCCCATCATGTCAGCCAAATCTCCCACACTAGTCGGTTGGAGATGTCCGATGCCAACGAAGACGCGAAAGGCTGCCGCCTCCAAATTCACACCGGCATTCGCAATCATTTTCTTATCGCGGTCCGGCCGATTGATAAGGGAAACTATATCAATCAGCGCTTTAAAAATCTCGTTTTCCATGTCTCCCTATTGCACCTTTACAACTGGACGCGGCATAAGCGGAGCATCCCAAGCCTTTTCGATATCCTCTAGAGCGAACTCTTCTGTAGCAATAGTTATCTTCCCCTCGGCAGCCATCTCAAAAACGCCTTTAGCAGCAGTCAGCATATCCGCTTTAGAAACACTCTTACCTCCGCTGCCTACGAGTTCGATTGCTGATGAGCGTAAAATAGATGAAGGTAACGGTATGCTTTCTTGGCCAGATGAAGTTCCAATGCTTACAAAGCGGGTCGCACGATCCGTATTCGTCTTCGCAAGCGCTGACATGATGGCGAGCGCGCTGTCGCCCCAGAGGTAATCCAATATAACATCAACACCTTCAGCAATGACCGGCATTAGAGCTGTTTCAAACAAATTTTGGCCGTTGTCGGCTGTCATATCAAATGCAATAACCTCATCGGCTTCAAGCGCATGCAGCTTCGATTCGTTGCGTCCTGTTACAATGATCTTCTTGGCCCCCAGACCCTTAGCAATCTGAACCGCTAAACTGCCGGATGCACCCGTAGCGCCATTAATCAACACCGTTTGGCCAGATTTGAAGCCGGCTCGAAATACCAAGGCAGCCCATGACGACATAGCCGGGTTGGCGATAGCGGCAGCCGTGACGTCATCAATCCCATCCGGCAAACGGACCGTCAGCTTCTCGTTGACCATGGTTTGCTCAGCCAAACTGCCATAGGGCGCAGCGGACATCGCAAAGTAAACACGTGACCCGTCTTCTAAAGCTCCAACACCGTCCATACCAGCTACAACCGGAAAATAAACATCCGATGAGTAGTGCAGACCCATTGAACGAAACTTGCTAACCCGGCTCAAGGCCGCCACCGAAACGTTAACTACAACCAGTCCGTCCGTCGCAACGGGAGAATCAAATTGACCCAGGACGGGATTTGTCCCCTTCTCTTTCACGATCGCTGCCTTCACTGGTATTCCACCCTTCTTCAACCCGATATTACGTGCATATTGCACATAACTAAGTATAACATAGAATGTGTGCAAAATGCACACTTTATTTCAAACTCACCTCCGAACCATTATCTTGTGCGGCCTCTAATGCCTTGAGATGCTGCGGAGGCAAACCCATCCATACTCTTCCGCATAGCTCTAACCCAGTCGATGCTGAATGACTGTTCCGACTATCCTCCATTTCAACGAACAACGGCAGCCGATCGATTGTCGGTTGCCGCGGCGCACTGTCTTATTTTATTTTCATTTTAGCTTAACAACGGAGGGGATATCTACACGTGGCCATGGTAACCTATCGTCAACCTGCTTGAATCAAGTACCCTTCATCGAACTAAAAGTTTGATTTAGCCATGCATTAAACCGTTCTTTTTCCTCAAACTGCGGGTAATGAGCCGAATTCTCAAACAGAACGAAATCTTTAATAGGTGCCGTTAAATCCTCATAATAATCTTTTGCCGCATTAAGAGAAGTCATATAATCGAATTTCCCCATCACAAAGTAAACAGGAAGCTCCACATGGTCTACCATATTAGGAAGATTCCGTTTAGCTTTTTCGTTTAACAAGGTTTCTTGTGTAACGGAAATTCCTCTTAGGTAACGAATTACATCCAGTCCGTTATATTCAGAATGAAAGAGAAACCCCAATACATAATCTCTGTTATCGTTAATGAGTCTTGAAGCGCCTCCATATTTACGTATCAGGCTTCTAGGCGTATATCCCACTCCCTGTTCAATGGAGCTTCGAAGACGCGCTAATGTTTCTAAGTCGTCCTCATTACCAGCTTGTTTGGCCTGCTCAATCGTATATTCCAAACTATCCCTTTCACTCTGAATCGTATTGCCCACTTGTCCAATTCCAATATAAGCAAAAAATTTTTCAGGTGCTTTAGCTGCGGCCTTCATCCCAATATATGTACCGAACGAATGTCCGGCCAACAGAACCTTTTCTTGTCCAAATCTCTTCACAATATAATCTGTCAATGTCAACAAATCATCCACCAGCAAATCGGTTGTCAGGTTCGAATAGTCTTCGAAAAAATGATAGGATTTCCCGCTCCCGCGCTGATCATAATGCACGATTGTAAAGTTCCGTTCAAGTTCTTTCTGATATTTTCTCACGTATGGAATCTCAGAGCATCCCGGGCCCCCATGTACAAAAAGGATAATCGGATTATTCAGATCGACTCCCCGAATCATCATCTCATGTTCCGTACCGTTTATTTCGACTTGTCCTAAAAAGCTGATACTGTTCTCCCCTTTAATAGGAGGCGTCCATGTAGGGAAAAACAATGCTAATAAAACGATTAAAACAACGACTATTAATCCACGCTTAACTATTTTAAATCTAGTTCTTCGCATCTCATCACCCCGACAGGCAAATACCGCCCAACAACCGATCTAGCTACGCTGCAAATCGTTAGCCTGCAAAATACCGTTCACGATCACTTCGATTCCCCAATAAAACCGTTCCTTCCGGATGGTATCCCCGGAGAACAATTCCTCCTTCAGACTGTGAATGAGCGGGAAGCGAACCGGGTCAGAAGCCTGGTAGAAGTGCTTGATGGCTGCCACCTGTTCGTCTTCGTTCTTGGACCTAGCCGCTCGTTCGAAAGCGATCGAGGAAACATACAGCAACAGCAGATCCATCCCCCATGCTGCCGAGGTGGACGTGATCCCGCCCTTGTGCAGGACCGCAAGCAAGTATTCATTTAACCGGAATGCATGGGTCCCGATCGGAATCACCTGAAGCGACAGCTCGGCAAGACCGGGCTGCTCGATCAGCAGCGTCACGTACGCATCGAGTGCTCGGGACAGCTGCTCCTTCCAATTGCCATCTGTAAGCTCTGGCAGGTCGAGCTCGCCAAGTCCATGATCCAGGACATAGGAGCTTAGCTCCTGAAGATTTTTCACGTATACATAGAGCGAGGAAGGTCCGGTATCCAACGCTTTGGCTACCTTCCTCATGCTCATACCGGAGATGCCTTCTTCTTTCAGCAGTTCGTAGGCCGTCTTCACGATCAGCTCATGACTGAGCGGTTCTTTGGCCGGACGTGCCCGTCGGCTGACAATAACTCGGCTAGGATTCATCATACTTTTCTTATATCATACCCATAGCAAATAGTAAATCCGCCCTCCAGGCACTGTTACACTTCGTTAAGCTGCTCATGATACGAATTCATAAGCTCGGTAAGCTTCCGCGCTGCCTCATCCGAGAAGCAAAGGACGAGATTATCGTTTGACTCTCGGGCCATCTCCGACGAATACGCGTACATCTTCTCCTCATACTCCTCGATCGCCTTTGCTTGATCATCATTTCGTACGATCGCAAGCGCAAGCTCCATCGCGTCCTGCATCGCCATATTGACGCCTTCGCCAGCGAACGGAGACATAACGTGGGCCGCGTCACCGATCAGCGTAACGCCGGAATTTCTCTTCCACTTGAACCCGACCGGTAACATGTAGATTCGCCTTGGAAGGACAGCATCAGCCGCATAGCGTATATAATTTTTGAGCGACTCATCCCAATCTTGGAAGAGCTCCAGCAGTTTTGCTTTCGCTTCCTGCGGACTTTCAGACCTAATACCGCTTGTTTCGAGCCACTCCCGATCGACCCACAGGCTCGCATAGACCTTAATGGACCCGTCGCCGTTCAACTGGCCCAAAATGCCTTGGTGATCGCCCAATGCAAACACTTTGCCACGGCGGTTGAATGCAGCCAAGTCAGGATAGCGTTCAGCAGCGTCCACAACATTAAGCTCTACCATGGTTAGTCCCGAATAACGGACATCCGTATCCGAAAGCAGCGGACGAACCCGGGAGAAGGCACCGTCAGCTCCAACTACAAGATGCGCGGTATCCACGAACCCATTCTCGAAATGAAGCTCTGTCATGCCATTGGCTAGTGAGATGGCCTTGTCTAGCTTATACCCATAACGGATGATCGCCGGGGACAACTTACTTAAGAGTAAATCGCAAAGTACGCCACGGTCGATCTCTGGCCGCCCTCCTGGAGCATCCTCATCGGCTACTTCATCCATGAAGCATTTTCCAGTCTTATCGAATAACCGAAAGTCCTCCCCTTCATATCGTGCTATTTTTCGGAAATCCCCATAAAGTCCGGCTTCCTTCAGCGCCTGTTGGCCGGATTCCTCATGAATGTCCAAAGAACCTCCACGTTCATGGCTCTTGTCTTCCAGCTCCCGCTCATAAATAACCGATGGAATGCCGTGCCGCTGAAGAATGAGCGCAAGCGTAAGTCCAGCGGGGCCGCCTCCGATAATAGCGATGCGCCTTTGATCTTTCGTACTTGTTGTTGTCATGTAAGCATCTCCTCAGCATATTTGTCGTAATAAGCATATCTCATTTATACCATAACGAACACCGTTCGTAAAGAATGATGTTCGTTATGGTTAGTTGTTCTTGGATGAACCGAATCATAATCCTAGAATTGTGAGAGGCCGTCCAGAAGTTCCCCATCAGCTCGAACAAGCCGAGCAAGTCTTTAAATGGTTCTTAGGCTCTAGGCCATACACGCTCTCCTCTTCATGAATAACTTAGCATAGGTGTATGCTCCCTATTTTTTCTTGAAAGAAGCGATGCTGCCCATGGCAACTGCCTATTCCAAAAGCCGAATACGCAAAATTGTCCGCCGTTTCGGCCTCAATCCGTCACGTTCAGACTCGATCGCGTCTCTTTATCGCAGGAACGCCGTTGTCCGAGTACGGACGAAAAGAGGAACCTATGCGATGAAGCCCTTTTTCCGAAGTCATTTACTTCGCACAGGTACAATTGATCAAATAAAAACAACGGCAACCTATGTACATTTCCTGATGAATAATGGCTTCAATTCCATGCCTAAATGGCTCGCGAGCGATTCCGGAAGGTTATGGACTTTAAACCAAGGAAGGCCCTTCTACGTAACCCCATGGATCCATGGAAGAAGTATGGAAAATCAAGAGGATTTTGAAAAGCTCGGACGAGTTCTTGCCTCCTTGCATACCACATCCAACCTTTCTGCTCCTATTCGTGGCCCCTTTTTTGATCATATCCGGCTATGGCAATACAAAGACCGTCTCTTTCGCAGACGGATGGCAAAAGCAAACCGCACGAACAGATGGACCCGCAGATGGTATCAAAAGTTCGGGGAATCCTGTAACCAGATTTCGGATCGGGTCTGGACCGAAATCAAGAGCCCGGAGATAGTAAACCTTATGGAGCAGGAAAGGATACGCCCCGCATTCATACACAGCGATATTACTACCCCGAATGTTATTATTGCCGATGACGGACAGCTCTTCATTATCGATTGGGATCGCATTAAATTAGGGTCGATCTATGTTGACTTAGCAACCGCCCTCATGAACACGACTCAATTTAATCCCGTTTTCATACACGCCTTGTTAAAGGGGTACGAAGAAATCCGTCCTTTAGACCGGACCGAACGTAAACTGATTTCTTGCTTGTATCGATTGCCCCGAGAAGCTTGGTTCGCCGCCCAGTTCCCGCAAAGCGTAAGAAGCCGTAAGATGTTAGACATTATGAGGCAAACATGGCTTCCCCGATTAAAGGCAATGGATTTATTACAGGAGTGGGAGAATCAGCAGGGAGAGGAATGATGCTCGTATATTCATTTAGGATACGGCTGCAAGGTTTGAAAACAAAAGGGCACTGCTTGAGAGTGCCCTTGCTTTCCGTGCCTATAGCATTTTCCCATTCGCGTCGCGAGCACCCGTAGACTCTACGGAGCGTGGATTGTATTCATTATGTCAGCCTATACAATAAAACCGAGGTGAACAATATAGAGATGAAAAGAAACAAACAGCAGCACCTGGCGCAGGATAAACAAACAAGGAGGATTTGGAGATGAACAAGGATATCGTCATGATTGCCGATCAGTATGACCGTATAGATGGAAAAAACGCCTACGCGTCTGACATCAAAAGGTTGACGCTGGGCACACCGACTTTGGAAATCAACAAGAATTTGAAAATTGCAGCGCAAATCTGGAAAGAAACAGCGAACGGCGAATTAGAAGTCAGCACTGAACTGCCCCTTCATCAAGTGCTTGATCTGATGATTTTTCTGAGCCGCACCCTGCTGTATTTTCGTGAAGCCTATCGGCTGCCGCTGTTATACGATCCCGAGAAACCGACCGTAGAGCGGATTGGAGTTCAGGGCGGTGTTCTGCCGGTCGTTGTCTGTACCGAAAATCCGAATATTAACGAAGACATTCAGAAGTTTTCCCAGGCTTTAAATGAGTTGGGCGAACTGACCGGGGAACGGCTGCGTGTGCTGTCCCGAATATTTGAAGAAATGGAGTAGGTTAAAATGAACAATCAATGGCTTCTGTCGCCTGCCAGACAGTTGACGGAAGAAGAAAAATCCCTTGTCTGGCACAAGCCCGTCACCCACATCGAGAGCGATGCTGAGCGCCGCATTTGTGCAGAGGTTTATCGGAACTGGACACGCGGCGAAATGAAAATTACAAATATTCTTCTAGAGGGAGATGCTGGTTCCGGCAAAACACAGCTTGCAAAAGCTCTCTCCGCTGACTTTGGATTGCCCTATACTAAGGTGACCTGTTTTGCGGATATGGACAAATCCGACGTATTAGGTTCCATCCTGCCGGTACTGCCAGAGGATGAAAACAATACGGAAGCCGTAACCTACAAATATTATCCGTCAGAAATTGTACGAGCTTATGAAAACGGCTGGTTGCTGGAAATTCAGGAGCCTACCGTAATTCGTGATGCAGCGGTGCTCATGTCACTTAACTCGGCGTTAGAACCGGACGGCAGCATCAATCTACCCACCCGGATTGTCCATCGTCATCCCGATTTTATCGCGGTAATTACCACAAACCGTGGCTACAACGGCTGCCGCCCGCTCAACGAGGCTTTGCGTGACCGGGTTCAGCACAGTGAGAAGATGGACTTGCCCGCTATTGAAGTTATGATGGAACGGGCAGCGGCTAAAACCGGCTGTACGGATGACGATTTGCTGCTGACTTTTGCCCGGGTCATCGTTTTGCTGGATCAAACCGCTAAGGCAAACGCCATAAAGGGTGTAGCAGGTATGCGCTCCTATTTTTTCTGGGTGGACGCTGTCCTTCAGGGTTCCAAGACGGTGGACGCGCTGTACCACAAGGTCATTTATAAAATCACCACCGATCCCGATGAGATCGTTATTCTGGAACAAGCCTTATCCAAGCAGGGGATGCTGTCAGAGCTGGAAGAGATCTCGGAACGGCGAGCGAAAACCAACGGCGAGGTAATGGAAATCCACACAGAAGGAACTATGGAAACCGAGCTCTCTAGCCCTGTGCCGGGTGACATTCCGGCGGTTGCCCTGCGGAAGTCAACGGGCAGCGAAGGCCATTCAAATCATAATGCAGAAAGCGCCGCCGACACGGAAAGCTCGGATCATGGCGAGGACGGAAACCCCATCTATCACGAGTTGAAACAAACAACCCCTGCGGAATTGGAGCAGCAAAGACGAGATTTTCGGAAGCGTCTGAACCAACAAGCACGGGAAATGGTAAAGGGCTCTTCCCATGAGAAAGTAAATCTGATTGTTCACAGACCCGAGGCAACGCTTGCCCATCAGCGTGAATATCATCAGATTGCGTCGGCGTTGATGCCAGTAATTCGGGAGCTGGTGCGAAAAACCGTTCCGCTGTTGGAGCACGAAGTATCCACAGAGTTCGCAAAATCCCGTGTTTATGGGACCAAATTCCATGCTGAGAAGCTGGCTACTCCTGATTTTCGCTACTATTCTCGCAAATACCCGCCGGATGAAGAACCCTCTCTTGCGGTGGCACTTAGAATTGACGAATCAGCCTCCATGAGTGCCTTTGGGCGGTTGGATGCAGCCAAGCAGGCGGCTGTCGCCGTTTATGAATTTTGTGAAAGCTGCAAAATACCACTGCTGATTTACGGGGATACGGCAGACCGCTCATCTTTGGAACGGATGTCCCTTTATTCTTATATTGACTACGAGAACCCGTCACTGAACGATAAATATGGCCTCATGGCGATTCAGGGACATAGCAACAACCGGGATGGCATGGCGCTGCGCATCCTGGCGGAAAAGCTGATGAAAGCGCCGCAAAAGACGAAACTGCTCATCAGCATCAGCGACGGTCAGCCAAAAGCTATGCCGGACTATACTGGCGAGGCTGCCATAGCTGATATGAAAGGCGTGATCCAGGAATTTAGCCGCAAAGGCGTTTTATTTCTTGCTGCTGCTATTGGGCAAGATAAGGAGACCCTTTGTGATATTTACGGGCAGGGACGCTTTTTGGACATCACCGATTTACGGCAGCTTCCGGCACGGCTGGTTCAAGTCATTGCTAATTACCTATAGCAATGATAAGCTCTTGACATCCTGGAGGTGATTACGGTGGATTGCGCCAAGGTTGGGCGTTTCATTTATCAACTACGAAAAGAAAAGGGGCTGACCCAACAACAGGTTGCGGATTTGCTAAATATCAGCAACAAAACTATATCCAAATGGGAGTGCGGTTTGGGTTGCCCCGATGTTACCCTTTGGTCTGAGCTTTCGGCAGTGCTGGGTGCAGACATTCAAAAAATGCTGGAAGGAAAGCTTGATCCAAATCTGCCTGATGTGGGGAAGATTGATAAAACCCAATTCTATGTATGCCCTGCCTGTGGAAACATTCTGACGAGTACAGGGAATGCCTCCATTTCCTGCTGCGGACGAAAGCTGCAGCCGTTAAAGCCAGTACCTTACCCAACAGAACATGAAATTACAGTGGAAGAAATGGACATGGACTACTATATTTCCATCCAACATGATATGACGAAAGCCCACTATATCGCATTTGTGGCGTATGTGCTTTCCGACAGAGTACTTCTCACCCGTTTATATCCGGAACAAAGTGCAGAAGTCCGTATTCCCATGATGAAAACCGACGGTGACTTATATGTGTATTGTACAAAGCACGGTTTGCAAAAATATACGGATCTTTTTAACTAGTATCAGTCGCTTCACCAAGATCTTCTCGTTCAGTTGTTTCGATTCCTTTGAGGGTATTGAAGCGCATGGTGCAAGTGGTAATGGCTGCCTTGGCTAAGGTTTGGGAACCGGTTCTCCGAACCTCACCAGCACGTGCCACATGTATTTTAATTCCTGGAGCACCTCTTCATAACTTCCTCTATCGCTCCAAAGTTCCGGATTGCGTTTCAAATCATTGACCGCAGCTCCGACCGCTCTAGCGTCAACAAGATTGTCGATGGCTATCCGTTTGGCAAGTGAGGGCATGGTTGCCCCCCTAAAATCTGGTGGTACTTCATCGGCCTGGATAGCAAATCCCTTATGCCAATGAAGTTCTATTGAATATTTTGAGCATAGCCGCTCTAAAGTTCTCCCTGTGTCTGTTCCTTGAAACGAAGGGTCAGCCACCAATATTTCCACGTCATCTTGCAGAGTAATATCACCGTGGACTTGGGTCTCAATAAAGTGATTAAGATTTCGACTAGGCATCTGTTTTACCCGTTCAGTGATAGGTAGGGCTAAGCTGAACAATAGTCGATCGACCATTTTTCGGGGCGATAGTTCTTTTTCTCCAAGGGCATATTCTCGGAAGAATGCATCTTTAAGAACAGCAGCTAAGATGTCATCGACTTCTTCATAGGTACCTTTTTCTGGGGGATCATCCTGGGAACCACCGTAAGTATATGTGCAACGATAGGATGCTTGTGGAACAAGAAGGAAATAGCACGATCCAAACCTCGGAGACGGACCATCCGAATGCAACATGACATCCAACGCCCCGTATTTGGGCCTTTCCCTGTTGGTGGTGCCCTCCAACTGATAGGCGCCTCCAAATAGCTTCAACTCCCAAAGGTCCCGAGCACCGCCCGGGTATGCAGACACGCTGCCATTAGAAATCTGCGTCTCAAACTGACTCTTATATGCCCCTTGTTCGAGAAGTGCTTGTGCCACGCTTTTCTTGCCAGCAAGCGGACGGTCAGGATGGAAATGCAACGCTACTCTGGCATGCGATCGGAGTTTCAAGACAGCCTCCTCATAACTACTCAATGGGATATTCGACAACTGGAGAATTTCTCGGATCGATGCCTGCGCAGCTACCCTTCTCGAAGCAGCATACTGTCTAATATGCTGAATTGCCATGTTCTGTGATCTTGTAAGCTGACACTTGTTTGACATCCATATCACCTGCCAAAATACAATACTTCAGTCCGTCTAGCTCAAGCAGTTTTGGTACATATATCATATTCGTGACCTAGAGCCAAGCCCCTTTTCGAGGGATCATTTTCTTTTCAGGTGGGTAGGTCGCGGACTGCTTCTATTTACAATTCCGATAGTTCGTGTCAGGACCAGATAAATCCTGGATATAAGGTTCCAATGACCCCTGAACCTACACACATATATACAAATTCATGCCCCGCAAGGAACTCCGCTAAAAAACTTGCCCTTATTTTATGATACGGTTCAGCATATACGCTATAACGGCTAAATTAAAACGGGACGGGTTAACATAACAGCTACCCATCCCGTTCTACGTCAAGGACATGGACTATGAATTATCTTAGATGTGCCCAATCATTCTCTCTCGCTCTCACATAAATTGGAGCATACAAAAAGAGGAGTTGATATTGTGGTACGTATCCTTGATAAAGCGGCTGTCCAGCCGCTTAGTCGCTTCAACCGGGCCAAATCGTTTACTATTCGACGTTCCCCACAAAAATCTGGCATTGCAACGATCCCAATACGGATTCCAGTGAATTCTCAACCGAATCGGGTAGATTTGGTAGCATCCGTTGGTGTCAGAGGTATCAAAGGCATTGGTCAAATTCTCTTTAGAGTCTTCCGCGGTAATAAAGAAATTTTCAACACACTGCAAGGTATCGAATCTACGGGTTCAGAGCAAAATTATATAGTTACCTTCCAGGCTGAAGATAGAAATGTAAAAGCGGGTACTCATGCTTACACAGTCACAGCAGAAAACCGTACTGCGAATACAAGAGTAGATGTAGTAGGACCCATATCGTTTAGTGGGCTAGCTGTTAAAACCAGAAACTAACAGCCTCTTATCATCGACGTCACGCGCAAATGGATAGGCCTCGTCCTACTCTGAATATCCGTCTGCTGGCTAAAAGCGGTTCAGGCAGGAAAGACAAAAATCAGAGCACCTCAATAGGGGATGCTCTGATTTCACGTGGTAACTTGCCCATCTCTATTTTGACAATCTTCGAAACAAGTTTTTAAAATCAACGATAGTGGACATCCTCATTCCTCCTGCTGATCTCGTTTACTTCTCTACAACCGGAATCCACATTTCCCCATAAACGAGGCCGTCCCGCTGCCCCATCTCAACCGTTGCATTGGGCCCGCCGACATAGGCGTAATGATCGGCTGCCGGCAAGGCTTGACCAAAGGCAATGCCGGTAAGCATGCTGCTGAGCTCATTGGCCGACTTCCCTTCGCCTTTAACGACGAGGTATTGTCCCTTAGGGAATTGGATCACTCTGTGCTCTTCCGGTACCGACGAATCCGTCATGACGCCAGCGTAATACATCATCTTCTGATTGACCGCTTCGTTTACGGCAAAGATGTAGTCGTTCGCAGCGATCGCCTTTAACATGTCGAGCCTTCCATCCTGCTCCACGGCCCGCCAAAAGTTCTCCTTCTCCTTGTTCATGCCGGCAAAGTCCCTGTAATCGCTCTTCAGCTCCGTTCCGATACCAAGCACGATAAAGCTGTCTTTTTCCTCAAAGGTATACGTTGCCATGATTCCAGCTCCTTTTTTTGAATGAATTTATTCGCTTTATAGGTCTATCATAACCATAAATCGTGTCAAAATCTGCTACTGTTTGGCGTCACGACTATTAAAGTTTGCGGCTTTTCGGACGCAGCGCCCAAGAGGCGATGCCAAGCGCGGCATAGAAAAGCGGAAGAATCACATGGAATCCGCCATCGCCGTAATCATGTGCGAACGCATGAGATAAGGACGCGCCCGTCATTAGAAAGAAGATACCGCTGTAAGCCCATTCCTTAAGCCGGGGGAAGCCTGGGATTAGGATCGCAATGACTCCAAGCAATTTCCAAGTCCCGAGAATGTTCGTGATATATAACGGGAAACCAATATCGGTGACCAAATCGACATTGCCGCCATATCGCATCAATTGCCCGATCCCGCTTAATGCCATAGAGAATGCGAGAATGATGGTGACGATCCAATAAGCGGCTGTCCTTCCGATAGGACGAGATTCAACCTTTGCGATCTTCTCATTACCGGTAATCGTGCTCATTCCAATTCCTCCTTTGATCTCGTTTACTTCGGCACAACCGGAATCCACATTTCCCCATATACGAGGCCGTCTCGCCGCCCCATCTCGACCGTTGCATTGGGGCCGCCGACATAGGCGAACTTATCGGCTGCCGGAAGCACTTGACCAAAGGCAATGCCGGTAAGCGAGCTGCTGAGCTCATCAGCCGTCTTCCCTTCGCCTTGAATGACGAGGTATTGTCCTTTAGGGAAATGGATCATGCTGTGTTCTTCCGGTACCTTTGTGTACTCGCTCTTCAGTTCCGTTCCGATCCCTACAACGTTAAAGCCGCCTTTTTCCTTTAGGGTATACGTTGCCATCATCCCAGCTCCTTTTTCGATTTGACCAAGTCATTTGTTTTTCCGCTTGATAGGTTTATAATAACGATAAATCATGTCAAAATATGATACTGTTTAGAGGGCCCTATGAAAAAAGTTGAGCGGATTAACATCATCATGCGGTACATAAACAACCGCGCCCATTTTACCATCTCGGAAATCATGCAGGAGTTCAACATCTCCCGTTCGACGGCGATTCGAGACATCAGGGAGATTGAAGCGATGGGAATGCCGCTAGTCGCCGAAGTCGGGAGGGATGGGGGCTACTTTGTGATGAATAATTCCGTCCTGCCCACAGTCCGCTTTACCGATAATGAGATTAAGGCACTTTTTATCGCCTTCATGGCCACGCGCAATCTGCAGCTCCCTTATCTCAAGAGCCGCCACTCTTTGGCGGAAAAATTGCTCGGCCTCATCTCTCAAAATCAGCAAGATGATCTTGTTCTGTTAAATCAGATTTTGCTCTTCGAAGGTACCAACCCCCACAATCCTGACCTGCTTGATCTATCAGACCTGCCCCATCCGATGTTAGAACAACTCATCCAGATCCTTCTTGAAGATCGCTACTTAGCGGTTTCCGTCGAAGAAGCAAGGGAAATCAAGTCTTATCCCATCTATCTCATGCGCCTGTATCGCGAAAAAAGCGCTTGGCAAATTGAAGGCTTCGACCTTGTGGAGGAGAAGAGGCGGATTATTCCCGTCGACAATCTCACCGATGTCAAACCATACCCCGAGAAAAAAAGAATGAGCAAGAAGAAGATTGCCGAACAACTAGGCAAACAGGAAGAAGCCATTAACCTAGTCGTCGAACTTGGTCCCAAGGCGATTGCCCAATTCAAAAAGTATCATCCTCTAAACATGACGATTTCATATACGAATCCTTATCAAACTACGGCGATCTTAAAGACGTTCCTCAATGTTCATCATCCGGATGAATTGACCGAGATAACAAATTGGCTGCTTTTCTTGGGTGCAGATATACAGGTCAGGGAAATACCGAAGGAGGTTGTAGAAGAATTGCAGGACAGAGTGGATGTATTGGGAAACAAGTAATTGCCCCCAGCATGGCCGATCAGCCTTCGTCTACAAGATGCTTCTTTTTCTTCAAGTGGTAATACAATCTGAACCGGCCTACCAAATTCGCTATATTTATGAGCGATAATGCGGCAAGCCATATAATCAGAGAGGACATGGTGTTTATTGCATAATAAAAGTGCCGAATATTGCAGCGTAAAAATGCTAAGTTAAATGCAAAAGAGACACTTGCCAGCATCCTATTAAACTCCTATCGTAAGGTTTGCGAGAACTGACGAAGGAGA
>NZ_WUWM01000031.1 GCF_009846885.1 Paenibacillus puerhi | reverse complement strand
GCTGCAGCCAAAGGCAAATACCGAGCTTAGCTACCTGGCGGTGATCGACCGGACGGACGAGATCACGCTGACGCAGGTGAACTGGACGGATGTCGATTATTACGTCTATCCGAAGAAGGAAACGCCGATCATCGGGGTGCCGATCCAGGGCGAGGCTTGGAAGGGCAGCGATACCGCGATAACCGACCAAGCCGCTGTGAAGAAATGGTCCGAGTCCTTCAAGATCCCGGGGCTTGTCTCGCCGGTACAGTACACGCCTGTGGCAATCAACAAGGAGTCGACAGCGGAAGGCACGGTGTACGTCGTGCAGCTGCTGGCCTATAATCCGACAGATAAGCGCGAGAGCGTGCCGGAGTTCAGCCTCGACGGCAAAGAAAGCGGTAAAGTGTTCAGCGGCTCGAGAGTGGAGAAGGACGCGGTGGCGCTGGAGGGGAAGGCTGAGAAGTATATCCATTACGCAATCCCGACGGATCAGGACAGTGTCCTGCAAAGCCTGAATCTGCTAACGCCGGAAACGTTCGCAGAGGCCGGCGCGACCGGCGTCTCGGTGCTGAATTACAAGGTGGGCCGGCTCAATATCCTGCTGCCGGGAGAAGCGCCGGGCACCAGCTTCGCAGCTTATACGCTGGGCGCTCCAATCCGCTTCGACGAGCGCAGCCAGCTGATCCATCCGGACTTGTCGGTATCGGTTATCGAGTATTACCTGCATGAGAACACGGAGGACGGCAACAAAAACGTCACGGCCAAGTTCAAATTGACGAACAAGTCGTCGAAGCCGCTCGCGGTGCCGGTCTTCCAGGCGGATCTGGTCAGCAAAGACGGCTATGAGTATGCGGGAAGCCGTCAGCAGATCCAAACGGCCTCAGTGCTGCCAAGCTCCTCGCTGACGGTGAGCTATTCCTTCACGCTGCCGGTGTCGGAGAATGGCGAAGGGTTAGTGCTGAAGGTGCAGGATGCCGTTACAGCGGCGCCGTACAAAACGACGATCGCAGCGGTATCGACCGGCTTGCAGGAGGCGAATAAGGACGAGTGGAGCCTGTATCCGTTCACGGTGAAGGTCAAAAACTGGACGCTGAACTCGGATTATGGTCAAGCTACGCAGTATCAATACGTGTACCGGCTGAAGCTTGATCTGGACATCACCCGGGACGAGCAGGTGCAGCTGGATGCCTCCTTCCCGAACCTGCTGGTCGAGCTGTACGATTCCTACGACCGTCTGGTCGGAACCGGCCGCGCAAATCTGTACGGCTCAAGCCGGCTGGTGAACGGGGACAACGTTATCTCTCTTACAGGGGCTTCCGACAACTTGGATGTCCATCATCAGGTTCGGATCTACGAAGTATTCGCAACCCCTACGGGCGAAGCGAAGCGTCTGCTTACGCAGTATAAGCAATAGGCCGTCATATCTAAATAAATTAAGCATCAAACAAAGCCGCCCTCTCGGGCGGCTTTGTTGCAGGCGGAGGTGACCTCCTCAGATAGTAGGATCACATGTCTTCAAACGGAACCGTTAAGATTTAGCCAGGCCTTCACTCTTTCCAGAAGCCAAGAAATTCTAAATGGCTCGGCAGGCACGGACAGCAAGGCTTCATTGTCTGCCTCTGTGTTTAAAATAGACGGCTGCGAAACGGCAGTCATGTCGGTCTTCATCTCGAGTAGGCCTTCACTTTCCTTTAAGGAGACAGCCGTCCTGCGGATGGTGGGGGGCAATTCATCCGTATAGACGCCGTGAACGCCCATTTGGCGAAGTTTTTCCCATTCCCGGGCATCATTAAGCGTATGCGTATAAACAACGGCACCCTCCGCTTGTAGCCGTCGCATCCAAGTGGGATCTACCCTCTCTGTAGGCATGGCAATGGCCTTGATCCCTAAGGTGCGCACCTCTTTCAATACTTCGTCATGACTTAGTGACGATAGGTACAGAGAGAAAAGATACGAGGAAAATGGGTAAATGGTGCGTACTTGTCTAATCATATCAGGCGAATACAGCTCGGGGATGATCCTATCCAGCAGCTTCGAATCCATGCTTCGGGCAGCCTCAACGAGCAGCCGGAATTGCTTCTCGACGAGCTTAGGATCGGTTTCCTTCGTATCTGTGACCAGATAGGCGTCCGGGTAAGCCTGCAGCAGGCTTAGCAATTCGGTAACCTCAAGCGGTCGGTAACGGTCTAATATGTTTCGTTCTTTGAATTGCTCCAAGGACATAGGCTCATCTGCCTTTTGTTCCGAAGCGACAGGCTGACGCAGCAGTCGCGTTAAATAATCGGACCAATCATGTCTCGCAACCAAGCGATCATCCGAGGTCAGGATCAGATCCGCCTCGAAGACCCGGAACCCTTTTTCGTAATTAAGAACAAAGGCTTCCTTCGCGTTAGTGGTATTCACGCCGTCAAGCTGCCCCATTCCATGGGCGATATGCGTATGCCGGGTCCAGGTGTCTTGCGCATACGCGGGCACGGATGAAAATCCAAGCAGCAAGCAGAGCGCAAGGGAGGCGCAACCTAATGCCCTCATCCGGTACCTATAACGTGACATCCGGTTCACTCCTTCTTGCTATTTGTTGTATGATTAAACAAACTGAGAAGAAACCTAACAGGTCCTTGTGAAAATAGGTATTTATTCCGACTCAGTTTGTCGAAAAATGGGATGCAATACCGCACAAGTATTCTTCAGACATGGTATAATAACTTCACTTCAATCAAAGGGGCGATACGTATGAGTCGACAAGTACACAGCCAAGAAATAAGAGCCGCCGTTTACCAGAAGCTTCAGGATCGCGGCGTTGCCATCGAGGATATAGCCTGGATCGTTAAAGAGATGCAGGGGCCCTACAACCCGGAGCTGACCATGGAGACCTGCATCAACGCTGTCCATGCCGTACTGCAAAAAAGAGAGCTTCAGCATGCCCTGCTCGTGGGTATCGAGCTTGATGTGCTTGCAGAAAAGGGGATGCTCTCAGAGCCTATCCAATCTATTATTGCCTCCGATGAAGGTTTATTCGGCTGTGATGAGACGCTTGCGCTTGGTTCGGTGTTTGGTTATGGCAGCATTGCCGTGACGACCTTTGGACACCTGGATAAGCAAAAGATCGGCATTATCCGTAAACTGGATACCAAGAGAGGCGATGGCATTCATACCTTCCTGGACGATTTGGTAGCCAGTATCGCGGCGTCCGCTTCCAGCCGTATTGCTCATCATGACCGCGATCAACAGGAAAGAGACAGCGTTGTGCCCTTCCTGCCTACGCTTGACGTTCCCGAAGAAAACGCAGGGTGATTCTCTAGGGACTAACTTGTCGCTGCTTAAAGACTCGCCTCTCTCATTATTCGGAAGCTCCCTGCTAAATAAGGGGGCTTCTTTATGGTTACACTAACGCCTGTAACTTCTTATCTTCAAATTGTTACAGCGGGGTGTGAACGGATGAAATGGATATACTGGGTTAAACTCTATGAGAGTAAGTTTCAGGCAGGTTGTTTGGCCAAGCGGATGGAAGAGGATTGGTGGATTTACGGATATGAATGTCCGTCTGAGGTTGAGGTTTTCCGTTCAACGAAGGGACGCTTCGGCGTTCGTTACATTGTGTAAAATTATGCTTGACTATCCTGTTTCATTTAGTGTATATTTATCTCTGTCGCTGTTCGAAAATGACACAACTATCGCGGGGTGGAGCAGCCCGGTAGCTCGTCGGGCTCATAACCCGAAGGCCGCAGGTTCAAATCCTGCCCCCGCAATAAGCTTTTCAGGGCCCTTAGCTCAGTTGGTTAGAGCGGTCGGCTCATAACCGATTGGTCGGGGGTTCGAGTCCCTCAGGGCCCATAAGCGAAAAACCCTTTGCACAGCAAGGGGTTTTTCTTATGCTATGGCTGAGTTCCAAGGTGGACAAATTCGAGAATATTCTCGTCGGCGTTGAAGTTGATTTTTCGGTCTTTTGCACGTAAGGAAAGTTAAGAGGTAGCAGCTCGATTAATTCATGCGTAGTCATAGCTTTAACTGCTTCTTCCTTCTTTATCCCAATCGGATGGTCGATCCCTGCAGCGTCTTTTCCGCGCTATTGATTTTGAAGTTAAAGTGCGTGAGGTAGGCATGAATGGTTTCACTCGTAGCCGCTACGGCCGTTGTTGCCGTCCGTTCAATTTCCGAGAGAAAAGCCCATGGTGGCTTTGGTGGTCGATAGCAACAAACACAGCATCACAGAGGGCTACAACCATTAAACTGTAGACGATTTGATTTTAATATTAATGAAGTAAGTGAATCACTATTTAAGAGACAAAAAAAACGACCAGTTTCCCATAGTAATGAGAAGCCTGATCGTTTTTTTGATTTTTGATCTTAGCCCATTTAGAGAGAACTAAATACGCTGACTAACGCCCCATGCATGCCGATGGGCATGAGTTGGGGAACGCCGAACAATCCGGACCATACTTCTGGGGAAGTTATTCTTCATATATATGTAGAATTGAATATACCTGTATGGAAGTTTTGACAATGGAAGGATGTTCGGCTAAGCCTCATGTTTGCTTTTTCGCTCAGCAAAATGCTTGGACTGGACGCGGAAAGATTATTTGGGGCCGCGCAGTACGATCTTGGGTCTCGGAGCGGATGTTTGTTTAGCGATATGGACGATATGCCAAGATACCTGAATCATCCGGGCATCCTGATCTGTATGGGTTATCAAATACGGGCTCCGGATTAGTCTTACTGAGATGCTCCGTCTTGAGGTTACTCATTTTCCATAATTCATACTGCTCTTTCGAGATACCCAACTGAAAAACGATACTTTCACAATCTAATGTCTGTTTCATACTGGC
The DNA here is from genome assembly GCF_009846885.1 of Paenibacillus puerhi. Classification (GTDB taxonomy): domain Bacteria; phylum Bacillota; class Bacilli; order Paenibacillales; family NBRC-103111; genus Paenibacillus_G; species Paenibacillus_G puerhi. The sequence goes on along the minus strand of NZ_WUWM01000031.1, from coordinate 67,015 downwards.
GCCTCCTATCTAGGTTGAATGTCCATGGAAAGGTGGCCCGGTTGCACTACTAGCTCCTTCGAATCCAAGTGCCCATGTACAGATTCGAATTCATTGCTTACCGTGTTTAATCATATCAAAGAAACAGACATAATTCTGTTTGTTTTCACACGAAGTTGCTAAATATATGAAATTAGTGGGAAATACACGGATATGTATAAAAAAATGTTCGCAGTGCCAAGTTAGCTAAGGAAGAGTTTCACCCTAAAATTGATTAAATGAAGCCAATTGCGTTTATGTAAAGAGTAACGACGCAATCGGAGGATTAGCTATGGACCATTTTGCCAACTTTGATGAAGCTTTCGAATATTTAAAATCCATGCAAGCGGCGAGGGAAGAGGTCGTCGAAACAAGCCTTATACATAATACGACCGTTATGTCGGAACGTGAAGCCAGAACTGACGGAGGGGCGGCGCTCAAAGGGAAAGCTAGAGATCGCAAGGAGGAGTGGACAATAAGCGTACCCGGAAACACAAGGGGTCTTCCCTTAGGAAGAAGGAAATTAGGCTAGGAATATAGCTTATGAGTCTATTGCAACGGTATCGTTAGCAGCCATACGACGGGAGTAACCGTATTTTGTCTACGATATAGCTTGATTTTTCCGTACAGGGCAGGATATAATAAGCTAGCTCCTATTGTGCCGGGATGGCGGAATCGGCAGACGCACAGGACTTAAAATCCTGGGATGGGTGACCATCGTGCGGGTTCAAGTCCCGCTCTCGGCATTTTGTACCGGAAGATCGCATGACGACTCGTAGCATCGGGCCGTATGCGATTTTTTTGTTGCACTTCAAGAGTCTTGATATTTAATTGGCCTAGCTGCATGTCCGCCGTGATGTTTCCCGTAGTCTGCTCATATACTTAAGGAGAGTACGAAGGAAGGAGAGAAATCAAATGCCTTCAATTATTTTGGCCCCGATCAAAATCAATAGCAACGCTGGGGAAATGGTGTTTGGGGATGTGCTGCAGGTTACGCCGAAAAGCACCTCAAAGGCAAACTCAGGAGCCGGTGGCGGCATTAACGGCGACTTTAGCGCTTCCTTTTCACTGCTGAGCCTTACGAACACGCTTGACCCTGATATTGCTGACAGCAATAATACAGCGAATAATTAGACGAGTGGCACCCAAAAGCATGAAAGCACACGTCCTGTATCTTCGGGTTACGGGACGTGTGCTTTATTGTTTCTTCTTGAAAGCAAGGCTTGCTAGAAACGGACATCAATCTCATAAAATGGATGCTCGGCCGATTGCTTGCGCATATGGAGCTGGAGAATGCCATTACGGTACACGGCCTTGCATGTAGCTGGGCTGATCAGGCTGGGAAGCCGAACGGTTTGGGTTTTCTCCTGGGGCAGCCCTTCTAGACGCAGCGTACTCACATTAAGCAGGACGCGTGCTTTACGGGCTTGGGCCTGATCGGGAATATGAACCTTTACGATTACATTTTTATGGGTTTCGAAGACTTCCATGTGATAATGATGCTTGAGCGACTTCACCTCTGCTTGAGGCATGGCCTGCTTCATTATATCCTTAATATAGCCTTCAACCCAGGACAAATCTCCGGGAAAAGAAGAGGCGGGCGGAAAAGGTATTTTTCCTCCGAAAAATTGTTCGAATTGTTTCCAGTTCATATCGAAATAAGGGTTCGGATGGGAAGAATTGGAGGATTTCGATTTGTTCATAAGCGATCACTCCTTTACAGCGAGTATATGATCGTTCACACTCCGACATGAGCAACGTTCGAGCGAAAACATACTTTGCAGCTCTTCGTCATATATTAAATCAAATCCATGAGAAGTAGGTGTTGCTTCATGCCGGCTATCGTGGGCGCCATCAAGATCAACAATGTCAGTTTGAGCTCCATCGTCCACATTGGAGACTCGCTACAGCTTGCCCCAAGGTCGGTAGCGAAGACCTTTGCCGGTGCGGGCTCATTTAACACGGGGGACAATCTGCGGGTTATCAACTACGTCAGCACGACGAATACGTACGATAACGACGTGCTTGATTCTAATATCGCGTTTACGAATTAAGGCAGGTGGAGGGAAATGGCGACATGGACTGTGCATCAGAGCATCGTAATTCACCAGATGAAAATCGGGGCGGTGAGCAATTCGTCCGTAATTCAGATCGGCACAGCCGGGTCCGTCCGTTCCTTATCTAATTTATATAACACGGGAGGGTTTACTGGACCTGCCCCGGAACTGGGCAAAACGGTACAAGAGGGCGCTATCTCCGCGATGCCGCTGGTTCCGCTTCCGGCTCCATCCACCTAATTGTCAAACGGAGGAATACGCCATGTGCCAGAATTCGGAATACGAGACCTACTTCCAGCAGCTTCACGCGTATTTACAATGGCAGACGGGGCGGATTCGATATCTGGAGGCCAGAATTGAAAGCATAGAAAAGGACCTGGAGCAGGTAAAAGGTCAGGAACGTATTCGTATTGATAAGATTGAATATAATTTTGACCAGCTCAAGGTGGAAACGTTGGAGGGAACGTTAAATGTAGGCATATCGCCATCAGGCCTGACTGGGCAAAGCATAGAAGATATGGCCGTCGACGGCAAGACCGTTCTGACGAACGTCTCGCGGTCGGAAGCCTACGAACGCATCCAGCGACAGGTAGAAAACTACTTGAAGCAGCGAGTTCCAGAGGAACTTGCACGTTTAAAATCCCAATATCAGCTCGAGCTCGGAGAGGAACTGGAAAATCGTCTGCTTGGGGACTTACAAAATCAGATTAGTCCTAGAATCGAACTGTACATGGACGCGATAGTGGGTCCTTATCCACAGTCAGTTTCCCCCGAGCAAGAGGGTCAGATTAAGGAAGCGGTAATCCATGATATTCAGGCCGGACTTGATCAATATATGTTAAAACGCCAACAAGAGGAGGGAGCTTCGAATGAGGCAGAACAACCCGGAAGTAGTCATCCTGCAAGTGGAAAATAAGGCGCTCAGCGTCGGAAATATCCATTTGGACGGAGTAGCGAGCGCGTCCTTGTTCCTGATCGGGGATGCGGATACCATTTTGCTGTCATCTGTGTTTGATACACCGCCGGAGTCGCTGATCATTGGGCCATCAAAAATCACTTCATCCGGTGAGGCTTGAATGATCGTTGACCGGTTAAGAACAAGTAAGGTTGACGCGATAAAGGTAAACAGCATCGGTTATGCTTCGGCCTTGTTCATAGGAGATTTGCAGGAATTTTTGCCGGAACTGTATGCGCTGGCTGTGCAGAGGGAGATCAGCCGATTCTCGGGATCGGAAGGGGACTTGTCTGCGTACCCTATCTTCTCGGCCCCCATTCCGCATCTGCAGCCGGATGGGAACCCCCTCATGAGTGTAACCAATACGATACCGGAAATTCACGTGGGTACCGTTCGAATATTGGCCATTTCCTCTTCTTCCTCCTTTCATGTGGGTTACCTTCGCTATACCAATGCCCAGTCCAGGGTGAAAAATATTAGAGAAAGGCTTACGGCCCTAGCGCCAAAGTAAACAGAGAGCTATCCGCCTGCGGATTTGCTCTCTTTTTTACTCAACCTGTTCATTAGCCTTTCAGCAGCCAAAGGGATGACTTCGATGCGGACCGTGCCGTGTCAAATATGGTATAATGACAGAGACTCGGGAATCGGAAGCACCTAGTATATAGGCTAGATCAAAGAAGGGGTGGCAGGCTTGGCAAGGAAGAGATTGGAGCATGTCGGCATCATGGTGCGCCATATGGAGACATCGATACGCTTTTATGAGGATGTAGTGGGCTTGACCTGCAAGGGGCTGCTTGATCATTCGAATGGCATCATCAAGCTGGCATTCCTGGGCTTCGGCCAACAGGGAGAAACAGAGCTGGAGCTTATACATGGCTATCATGACAGTTTGCCCCAAGAGGGCAAGGTGCATCACGTGGCATTTACGGTCGATGACATCGAGGAAGAATTCGAACGCATTCAGAGATTGACGAATGTAAGACTTATCGATCAGGAGATCACTACGCTGCCGAATGGCTCGAAATATTTTTTCTTTCACGGTCCGGACGGTGAATGGATCGAGTTTTTCCAGTCTACCCGGTAGAGGCTAGATATGAATACAGGAGCAAACAAAAACCATATCGAACAACCTGTTAGGATCAATTGTCTGGCCTGCAAGCATTATTATGTCACTTGGGATCCTTCTTTCCCGCGGGGCTGCCGTTCGTATGGTGTCAAGACGAGCGAAATGCCTTCAGCCTTGGTGCGCCGATCCTCCGGACAGCCTTGCTTAACCTTCGAGAAAAAGTAGAGTTTACGGGGTAAATGTTCGGCTGCGTTTTAATTTCAAAAGCCACAGGGGGAATGAAGGATGCTGTTCAGCAAGCAGCAGAAGAAGCTGATGCTCGATCTTTTGATGAAGGAAAGACGACGGCTGTTCTCCAGACACAAGGGGGAGCTCTTGAATAAAACAATTGACGATCTATCGCAAATGATACGTAACGAAGAATTGAACGCGTCGGAGCCCAAACCCAATGTGATCGACTGGAATTCACGCAAGAAGCGTTAAGGGCTGCAAATAAAGGCATCCCGTCGAAGGGATGCCTTTATCTACGGATCAAGTTCAACTGAAGGGCTTGCTCCTCCGTTAGGATGAACTGTTCGCCCGGCATAATCGTGTCTTCCTCTTGCAATCCGAACAGCTGAACGATGTCAATCCATATGCCCCGATCCAGCGCCTCCTGTGCCGTAATCATAATTTTCATGGTTAGTCCCCTCCAGACTTGGTGTCGTTCTACTCATGATTACACCTATTTGGAGCTCTTATACCAGATTGCCTTATGATCTTCGACTAGTGAGGGATAGGGATAAGTACAGGGGCGATAGGATCTCCTGGCGTGATTGTTCTTCGGCAGGCCGATAAACGCTTGCGCTTATGGAGGCGAGGAGAAGCATTCGGCTTGGGGAGTCTGGTTGAGCCTCGTATCATGCATAAGAGCGGGACTCGGTATGCTTGTCTTCTCCATCCTGCTTGCCCTCCGAGTTTGGTGAATCCGGCTCAACTAGACGGACAGCTTTTTGGCATAGACCGGCAGAATAACGTATGTTCGTTAGGATGTGATGTCCTGTTTTGAAAACATGCAGCCGATCCTGTGTTTCCAGCCCATGCAACTGTTTGCAAGCAATGCAGTAATACATGATAACGCCTCCCGCCAAAATCGATTCAACTAGTATCACAATATGTATGATTGCGCAGAAATATGTCAGTCTATCATCCATTGCTCACGGAGTATAGAGTTAAAGGCTTGAGATAGCACTTTAAGGAGGGCGGAATCCCCAGTATGGTAGCAGAGATAAGCCAGGATAATAAAGAAAAGTGGATGCAAATGAAGGAGAACGCTTCGGACGAGGAAGTCCGTGAGCTGATTGAGGGACTTCTCGTAGAGCTTGAGCGTCTGGCAGGGGAAAATAAGCGGCTTAAAACTGCGTTGCTCAAAGCCGCCACCGCGCAGAAGCCTTCAATGTCCACAAAGCTGAGCGACGCCCTGAGGGAATAGTAGAGGTAGATAAAGCCGTTCCCGGCTCATATCCTTGTCATACAAATGTAATATATTCGCCAACGGGAATTGACATATTCTGCGATCCCCCCATGCTAAGATAAAGATACGCTTAGGAAACCTAAGTGAACATTGGGAGGGATCGACATGGGAGAAGAAGAAAACGTTGTTCTGTCTAGTGAAGAGAATGCTGAGGTAGCGCAGGAAGAAACGGAAGAAGCGCTTACTGAAGAATTGGAACCGGTTTCAGAAGAGGCGGCCGACGAAGAAGAAGCGGCAGAACAGGAAGTAGCAGCAAGTGAAGAGGAGTCTGAAGAGGAAGCTTCGGAGTCCGAAGAGACAGATTAGCAACCTCCCGAATCCCTTCTTCCGCAAAGCATGTACATGCACATCCAGGACCTGTTCATATCTTGAGCAGGTCTTTTTGCATGCCTAGTTGTCGGCCTCGCTGGATTCTTGGGGCTGTTCCGAGCGTGAGATCAGCCCACGCAGCTCGATTTCTTCTTGCAGGACTCGGATGAATTCTTTATCAAGCCCGTATCTGACTGCATCTAAATAAGTTTGAATCAATATATCGTCGTTAAGCAAGTTCATTTCGTATCAGTTCCCTTCCTTGTCCTTTCTCTGATCTTACGATGAACATGTTAAGTTTTTTCGCCTATAGCCATTAAGGAATTATTAGGTTTGGGGCGATGGTTATGAGCTGGGAAACCGCGAAGTCTAAGACCCGTCCTGATGGAATATACTGACCATAAGGAAGCAGTACAGAAAAGGTGGTTTGGAGATGACGAGAAATATGGCCTCATGGGTAAGTGTTGGGTTATTTGGGGGTTTAATGTTATCGATCGCTGGAGTGCTGTACACCCAAATGAATGATTTGTTTTTTCCCGGGATTATCCTTATTCTAGGCATGTTTGTTGTATGTATGGGACTGCTGTGGATATCCGAAGTAGAGGATGGGCCGGAAAAAGAGGGAATGAGGAACAAAGACCGTCAGAGAGAAGGATAATAAACAGGGTGGGAAAAAACAAAGAAAGACCCCAAAGAGAAAGGGGTCGGTTATATAAGTGAGGACCATGCGTTTCGATCTGAACAGGCAGATTAAGGAGTGGGGATGATCTGGACAGTCGTATAGGTCTGCGAATATTCCTCGTAGGTAATAAAGGTATCGGAAGGGACTCCATTAAGCAGAAATTTTCCGTCGTTTGCAACCGAGAGGGTGGAATAGTTCACGAAATCAGGATAGCCTTCATATACCTGATCGACGGTTTTCAAATACAGCGTCTGAGCTTGAAACGCAACGGGATTGGGATCGCGGCTTGTTACGGCAAGCGGTTCAGCAAAAAAGCTCGTTCCTTTAATCGTCACTTCATACACCGAACCGTAATCGTTTTCATAAAAAAAGGAGGTGCTGTTATAGGAACTGAACATGGGGCCATACCAATAAGCGGCAATGTCGATTTTGAGAAGCTTCGCTTGCTCTGCAGCGGAAACGGGGGAAACAACCAGTAGTAGCATCATCACAAGCAGGCTTACAGAAATAAAAGGTTTTCTCATCCGCTCACTCCCATTCTTCGATACGGTACGTATCCATCATAAGCTAGTATAGAAGCAAGAAATAGGGACTAAATTACCAAGTTTTTCAAAATATTTTTTACAATATAAAAATAAATTAAAATAGGAAACCGGTGAAAAACCTTGACATCTTTTTATCTACTTGGTATCATAATAACTGTCCCCTTCGGGAGAGAAGAAATTCATGGACTTGACTTGTTAGCTCAGCTGGGAGAGCACCATCTTGACAGGGTGGGGGTCAGTGGTTCGAGCCCACTACAGGTCATCGTTTTCTAACGAGAAAAGCCTTGATTTTTAAGGCTTTTTTTGCTGTTTATAATAAAAAGAAATGAAAAGACTCTTAGCCAAATAAAAAAGCACTCAAACCACGAATAAAGTGGTATTGAATGCTTCTTCTGTTCATGATATCTCAATCCCTTACTATCTATTAATAATATCCCCAGATAGAGAAACATATGATGGTGCATCAACCACTACCTTATATTGACCTGCAGTTGGAGCAACTCCTACATAGAAATTTTCAAGACGCGTTCCTTGGAGCGCACCAGCAATTCTCTGCTCGATCAGTTGGTCACCGGATGCTGTGACTTGGTAAAGTTTTAAATTAATAATAGCATTACTAGGGCTGCTTACATAAGTAAATAAATAGATGTATCCTGCATTTAATTGTTTTGGACCAAATACGTTGGCTTGGGCAAATGCCGAGGTAGAAAAGCTAAACATCAGAATAGCAACAAGAAGCAACATGGTCGTTTTCTTTCTCAAATTAAACAGCCTCCTTAGTTCCTTTTTTTTCATTATAATATAGAAATACAAATTTTGTAAATAATTACTTATTTATTAATATTTCCATGGTTATTGAAGTGGTATTTTACGTGTAGAGGCTGTTATCAATTACAAGATTTAAAAAATCAGAGAATACAAAAAAACCGCATCCCTAACCGGATGCAGCCCCGCCTCATCGCCTACCTCAGTATAAATTCAACTTTAGTGCCGTCCTTGTAAGTCTCTAATTGATTGCTGACCCAACTGCCCGCTCCCCGATTGTCGGAAGGGCTTATGTATCGGATGTCGGCTCCTTTGCCGCCTTCTTCGCACATCGCCATCGGCCATTCATCCCTGTCAAAGCCTTTCTTCGTAGGCGTACCTTTTAGCGACTCCTGCCGATTGTGCTCAGCCCCCTCGCGGTCCACCGTGCAAATAGCGGAATGACCCGCGGCTATGGCCTCCTTGATGTGCTTACCGGTTTCGGGATAGCGGTCGACCGGAAATTCCAGCTGGACAACCGGTGTGGTCGTTGAATCCGGATCGGTAGGGGAAGGAAACCAATCCTCGTCTTGAAAGAGGTAAGCGGCAGAAACGATAAGTAAAATAGCGACAAACCGAATAATAAATGTCTTGATTTTCATGAGAGTCCCCCTTCATCGGCTCTATGTATTGTATCCCAACTGGTCATAGGATTCCAGACCTTGACAGAACGAATGTTCTTGCTTACGATTGCTTATTGGATCGTGCATAGGTTCGGGATATAGCAATATGGTATAATAGCTCCATTACGAAATGCACAGGAATAGGGGATGAGCTTTGATGAAGGATTGGCGATGGATGATTCCGCAGCCTCAGCCGCAGCCTGACAGAGAGGAGGCAGAGGCGCCGGCACAGGAGAAGCTAGACTGGGGAGAACAAGAGTATGGAACTCACCGCTACCATGTACGGCGGCTGGTGGAGGATTCGATCAGTTTGCTTTCACTGCCCGAAAAAGCCGTGGTACTGGGCGCCGGCAACCATGGGGACGTGGACTTGCCCGGGCTGGCCCGTCATTTTCAGCAGGTCACGGTTCTCGATACGGAGGATAATATGCTTGAGGAATGGCTGGAGGCTGGAGGAGGGACGGCTCAGCATCGTCTGCGCTCTTTGACTCGTGTGGACTACACGTGCCTGGACCAAATTTCGTTCTACGAGAAGTTTGACGACCTGCTGCAGAATGAGGCTTCGGCTTCGGAGATCGCCGCTTTTGTCCGGGATGCGGGGTTCCAGGTACACGGTCATGAAGCAGTTCCTCATTTGAAAAAGTCTTTTTCCTTCGTCATGTCTTCGGGGGTTCACACGCCTTTATTTTATCCGGATGCCCTTTTGCAGTTTCATACGCATATGGCTCGGTACAGCAAGCAGGAGGTGCGTCATATTCTCGATGCTCTCGCTTACCTGCGGAATTCCTTGGTCGCCGATTACAACAAGCTGCTGCTCTCTCTGTTGAAGCCGGATGGGCGGATAGCTGCGTGGACGGATGTCATCGTGCTGGATGAAGAGAATAGCTGGATCGCGGATGAATTGTACGAGAACAAAACCGACGAGGAGCGGACAAAATTTCTGTTCGACGCTTTTGGTAAATACGGGATGGAGTCGGCTGTCCTGGGCTTGAAGGATCTGTATGATAAAATAAAACCCGATCAGCAGCTTTTTCGCAGCTGGATCGGGCAAGCGGATTCGGGCAGGCGGTATGTAAGCGTCGGCCTTTCAGGCAAAGCACGCGGATAGCGGACGAAATACGGATATTTCTTCGGACGTCAGAAAGCTGCAGCTGGTTAAAGCGGCCGGCTTCCGCAGACGAATAGCTAGCTGGTTCAAGGCTCCAGCAAGTTCAGCCGTATCCGTATCGTCCAGCGAGAATTGTACACTGTACTCGCAATGCCCGGGCTCGGGCAGGGAGGCGCGAATGATCGGGCCGTAGGGCCGGTACTCCTTGCCCACGCACAGGAAAGTTAATTGGGCGAGCAGGCTCGGACGGTCAGGGAGAGGCGAAGGCGTGAAGAAGCGCGCTCCTCCCGCACTAAGGTCGATAATAGCGGCCTTGTGAACCTTGTAGTGGCTATCGATGTCATCTGCCCCTATGATCTTTAATTCCGCCCCTAAGGGCTGCGGCAAGCTTACGCGAAAAAAATGTCTCTTGTTTTCCAAACTCATGGTGATAACCTCGGCATCTGAATGTTAGGAAAGGATGAGGAATGACCCCAGTTCACTATAGCTTAAATGCTTTCATATGGCAATGATATCCCATCTGATTTACAAGAAAAAAACCGCTCTAATAGAGCGGCAGCTCGATGCTTGCGTTCGTGGCTTTACTATGCAATATGGCGTTATTGCCAATAATCTCGATGCGCTCGATGAGTTGTAAATCGGCTGCTGCGGCTGACGCTGACCGGTCAGAAGAGGTACGTTCCAGCAGGTTGATCAATTGGGGGATCGCTTTCTGATCGCTGGAAATAAAGCTGACTGGAATTACCTGATTCTTAAAGAGAAGTTCCGTGGTCATTATGGATATTCCTCCTTATAACGATCGGATATCCTCATTATACCATTCCTCTTCTTATAGATCGACTTAAAAAATGTTACATAACCTGACAAGTAATGCGTGAATCGGGCGAGTTTTCGACAAGAAACCCCCATGAAACGTCGGAACGAAGGAGAAGTAGATATCGTGAAAAAATTATACAGTCAAATGACCGAAGCAGAGCTGCAGGAAGAAATCCGTCTGGCAAGGAAGGAGCTGGAGAAGGCCGTGTTCGCCAGCCAGCGGGCCGTAGCGGAGCGCAAGCTGTTCACAGCGCAGGCTTACCTGCTGAATCCGGCAGACTTCGGCCCGGGTTTGTATAAGGTGGATGGCGTTCAGATTCCATTCGAAGTCGCATATATCCATGGGATCATGGCCTGGGGAAAGCTGGGCGACGAAACCGAAGCGAGTTATCCGATTTCGATGCTGACCCGGTTTTAGATCCGGCACATGTCCTTGGGACAATTCTCACATTGACAGATTAATTTGAGCTCATCAAGCTTTTGGATGACCAGGAGACTGCCATTCATCGAGAGGATGCCCGATTGTTTCAAGTCACCCAGCATCCGGTTTACACTTTCGCGGGTTGCGCCGATCATATCGGCCAGCTCGCTATTCGTGAATTTTTTGGTGATGAGGATCCCATCCCCTTGGAGCTTGCCGTACGTATTGCAAAGCCGGATAAGGGTGGAACAAAGCGCGCCAGGTTTTCCGAACATCATCAGATCGCGGAATTTGGTTTGGGTCATCCGGTGCATCAAGCCCATCCATTTCATAAACTCGACGGCCAGATCCCCGTGCTGCCAGAGAAGCACCTCCAGATCCTTCTGCTGAATAACCCCTACCGTACTATCCTCCGTGACCTCTGCATTGAAGCTGTTGACCGAATGAATAAACGGGTCTACCTGTCCAAATAAATCTCCTTTATTGTACACGTACAAAATATAGTTTTTGCCCTCGTCGTTGCTTTTCGTCAGCCGGATGCGCCCCTGCTTCAGGAAATACAGTCGATCGGCAGGGTCGCCTTCCCAGAACAAATGACTGCCGGACTCTGCCTGCATGTCGTACATAATTTCCTGAAGCTTCAGCAGATTGCCTTCGGAGAAGCATTCCGTATTGGCGACGTGCAGCTCAGGCTGCTCCGCATGTCTCATGGCTGGTTCCTCCGCGTCTATGACTTGTTGCTTCTACCATACCGGATAGTGCGTAGCTTGCGATGTGATGTACATCACAAATCGCTGCAAAGATCAATAAAGGTGTGATCTAGCTAACATGCAAAACAAAGGCAGGGGTGTATAGTTGGGATAGAGTACACCTTTGACGGAGGAAGTGAGTCATGATGCTGACCGGTGTTATTTTGGCGGGAGGCTCGAAACGAACGATACGCGGAAAGTCCGCGGATCTGCTGCCGCTCGCCTCGGAGACGGTGCTGGAACGTCAGATTGGGGAAATGAGCAAGCTGTGTGGAGAAGTGATTATCGTTACCGACGAGCCGCGGCTGTATCTGGAGTATGTGCCGCGTTCCGTGCGCATTATTACCGATTTTTATGCGAACCGCGGACCGCTCGGAGGCCTGCATGCTGCTTTGGCATTATCCAAGTATGCCTACCTTTGGGTTACCGGCAGCGCCATGCCGTTCGTGTCAGCCGAGCTGGCGAGACTGCTCTGGGAGCATGCTCAATTATTTCAGAATGAAGCGGTAGTGCCCGAGGTAAGAAAGGCGCCATTTCCGCTGCACGGCATTTACCGCCAATCCTGTCTGGATAAGCTGAGTAAATTGATGGAGTCAAACCCGTTGGAGCAGCGGTGGGAGGCGTTGCTGGACAAGGTGTCCTGCCAAGTCATGTCTGTCGATCGTTTGACTAGTCTAGTCGAAGTGCAGGCAGGGTTCGAGCTTAGGATAAAGTCCGAAGAACACTACGAGCAAGCTCTTCAATTATGCCCGTTCCCGGGGCATCCAATCCATAATTATTGGCAGCGCGGCAAGGAGCTATCGCTGGAATAGATCAAAAACGTCCGGCTCATGCTAAGCGGGAGGTGATGCTGCATGAACCGGGCGTTAGGAACGTCCCTGATAGGAATTGGATTAGCCCAGGTGCTGAAGATGGCGACACGTCCCCGGGGGAGTGACGCTTGGAAATGGCCGGATCTGACGGCTACAGGAGGCATGCCAAGCTCACACGCGGCCGGTGTCGTTTCCCTGGCTGCATATCTAGGATTGAAGCACGGCTTCAGTTCGGATTCATTCGCTGTGGCTTCGCTGCTCGGACTGATTGTTATGTATGATGCGATGGGAATACGCCACCAAGCGGGTTTGATTGCCAGCGAAGTCAACGGCCTGGAGAAAACCGTGGTGAATCTGACCAAGGACGATCCTGCCCACCAGCATCCGAAGCGGGACAAGCTGCTGGAGGAAAGGCTCGGCCATCTGCCGGTTGAAGTCCTGTGCGGAGCTCTACTCGGCGCTGTAGTCGGCTGGGCAAGCTACGCTGCAGAACCTCCGGTGTCTAAGCTCCGGGCTTTGTTTTAACTATACGGAGACCGTGGCCTGCTCTTCCATAAGGCCGGTCTCGGCTTCGTGATTCATGCCCGCAGCGGGCAGGGTGATCGTAAATTTCGTACCCCTGTCCATAAAGCTTTCAACCTCGATCGTACCCTCGTGATCCTGCACAATTTTATGACAAATGGATAGCCCGAGGCCCGTTCCCGAATCTTTCGTCGTATAGAAGGGAATGAAGATTTTATCCAGCTCGGCCTCGGGAATGCCTTGTCCCGTATCGGATATCTCAATAACGGCCATACCCCCCTGCGTAAATAAATGAATGTCGATGAACCCTTGTTCTTTCATAGCTTCAAGGGCATTTTTGGATAGGTTCAAAAGAAGCTGCAGCATCTTATCCTGATCCATCAGCATCCGGATGTCCTCATGATCATGGATAAAGTGAATCTTATGACCGAGTCGGGCCGCCTCCGGCTCCAGAAGCGAAATGACCCGGTTAATGCAGCTGTGAATGGACTGAACGCGATAGTGCGTCACATGGGGCTTGGAAAATTGCAGAAACTCGGCGGTTAGCATACTCATTCTCGTAATTTCATCCATAATGAATTCGTACCACGGTTCGATGTTATACCCGCTCGCCCTGGAAAGTTGAAGGAAGCCTTTCACGGTCGTCAGGGGGTTGCGAATTTCATGCGCCATGCCCGAGGCAAGTTCTCCCACGACCCTCAGCTTCTCGCTGCGCAGCATATGCTCCTCACGCTTCAGCCAACTCTCACGCTTCATGATGTACAACCGATGCTCCGCAGCCGACATCAAGTCGTCCTTGCTTTGTCCGTCATCCGGGAAGCAGGCGATTCCGAAGTTGATTTCAATCCCTGTCAGCTTAGGGAATTCGGAAGCGAGCAGCTGTGTTATTGTACTCAGGGTATGCTTCGTATTATGCGATTCCATCACGATAGCGAACTCGTCGCCCCCGTACCTGCTGATCAAGGAGCTCTCGGGAAACATAATACGCAGCAGCTGAGCCGCCTGCTTCAAAATATCGTTCACACCTTGAAACCCGTTGGTTGTGTTCAAGGATTTTAAATCTTTGCAATCTGCCAGTACCAGTACAACAGGCTTGCGCTGCTCGACGATCGTTTCCATCTGAAGATGAAATTCTTGAAAATTATACAGGCCTGTCAGTGGGTCGTGGGTGCTGAGATGTTTTTTTTCGTGGGCTAACCGTTGCTTTTGAAGTTCCATGTCCTTGATCAGTTTGCCAAATAGGAGGGAGAGGGTGAAGCAGCTTCCAGAAGCGAAGAGCACTTGGATGATCGAAGATAAGGCCAGGCCATGATAAGAGAAGGATACGGACGCCAGGGCTGCCGTCAACAGCATATTCCAGACTACGGAAGTTTTCAGCCTTGGCATGATACGGTATGTATTAGTCATATGAAGCAAGTAAAGAGGCAAGCACCAATCGGAAGCGCTGACCGCATGGAAGGGGACCAGCAGGACGATAGAAGCGGCGTAATGTCCGGTAATCGAGCGGGGAACCAGAAAGCTAATCATGTAGAGCAGAGCTGTCACAACGAGCAGAGGGCTGTTTATGGCAGAGTTGTTCAGGAGCGACCATACGGAGACAAGAACAGAGTAGATCAGGAAGATAGAGTGACCTTTCATGGCGGAACGACAACTCCCATTGCATCGATTATTTTAGTCGTAAGTAATGAAATTCTGTGCCCGCGGGAAAATTCCTCCTAGACTTTCCCATTTCGACTGAATTTTTCTTTAGTCTTTAGAGCAGGGAGTTCCAAAAAGGGGGAGAAACCAAACAAGACCCGACAAATAGCCGGGTCCATCAGATACGAGATTTACTTAAAATCCAGGCAAATTGTCCAGATTATTGCTGGGGTCGCCGTCGGCATTGGAACGCAGATGCTCGTCCCCGTCACGGCCGCGGAATACGTTAACGCCGGCGATTTGTCCGTTCTTGGCCATATGCTGCGCTTCCTGATAATCGACGACTTGTCCCGAGGTTAGCTTTAATTCTACGATATCCCCGTCCCCATTCTTGCGAACGGCTACGACTTGTTCCTGCTGCTGAGTCATCTTGAATCGCCTCCTTCATGTAGTAGGATGCGCCTTCCAGTAATCTTTTATTCTCAAGCGGGGGGAGAAAGAGGAGTGAAGCTATATATTCTGAATTGCTCGATAAAGGACATGTGGCCTGTGCAGCCGATAAAGTCGCTCATGCGATCCGAATAATGCATAAGCCATATTTTTCGCTGAAGCTCCTCAGGCAGCGTGAGCAGCTCATCCAGACTAGCGTGGACGATGCCGGGGGAATGGAGCTGGCAGTCGTGGAGGAAATATTGGCAGCCTTGTGCGTGCAGCTCCATCAGGAGTTCACGGTTAAAGGTGCTATCGGAGCTGTAAAAAAGTTGATCGTTCAGCAGTAGAGAATAGCTGGGCTTGCCTTCGATGTGCCTATTGGGAATAAGGCGGATCGACAGATCGGGATGAATAAGGACGGGGTCCTCATCTGCCATCAATACGACGTCGAAATAATCGCTCAGGGCCGTGATCCCTTCGGACTTGTTTTCCAGACCGCCCCTAAGAGAATGCTCCCACAAATCATTAGCGATAGAGGAAGGAACGAAAAGGCGGATGCGCCGTTTGAAAGCGTACTTATTCTGGAAAGCGAACTCTTCGAGTCCTCCGATATGATCGGCATGAACATGCGTAATAAGGATGCCATCCACCGAATCCAAGGGCAATCCAAGCTCGTGGAGGGCTCTTGTGGCAGTAAAACCGCAGTCGATTAACAGCTTATAGCCGTTTAGATGGAGCAAGGCATTGTTGTTATAGAAGGATTTAGCAAATGCGCTCCCTGTGCCGATCATTTGAAGTTGCAGGCTCATAAGCTTACCCCCACTCATCGTTTGGCTATGCTGGATATGCATAAGTTTTCTTAAACTAATCTATCATGCCTAATGCTTTCGATTCAAGCGGGTTATGTCACATTTTGACTAAATTTGATCATCGGCCTCCGGCTTTTTATAAATAGCAGAGGAGCTGCGGATCAGATTTTACATTCCTTTTCGGTTTAGTCCATATTTTGTATGAATACTAAATGAAAACACTTACATATACAAGATGTGGGATCTGTTTTTCGCTAGATTTATATTATTTCCGGCTTTCCGCGCAACTCTTCGTTCCCATAGGAGTATAACCTTACAAATGCGAAAAGATGATGGAGGTTGCTTGCAATGAAAGTACCGCGATTGCTTACGATGGTGCTCTCGCTTTCTTTGTTTGGAACGGCAGGGGTTCTCGCCAGCTCCGCATGGGGAGATTTCGAGGGCTATGCCAAGGTCAGGCTTCTTGTTAATGATGAGGAAAGAGCGTTCTCCTCGGATGAGGTTCCAAGCTTCCTGGTGAAGGGAAGCGCCGTGCTGCCTGCCCGAGTTTTGTCCGAGACGCTGCAGTCGATAGTAAAGTGGGATAACGGAAGCAAGACCGTCTCCGTGTACAAGCCCAATGTTCATATGGTCGTAGCAAAAACGGTGGGTGATGACTATTCCATCCAGAAGCCGTTCGGTGGAGTGAAGAAGGGAGACCGGCTGGATTTTGCCGTTTTCGCCCAGGTTGATGGCTTGAAGACCTCGATATACTCGTTCCGTATCGCTATCGTATCCCCCGGCGGTGAACAAGTGAAGGCACGCGAAGAGATCGTGGACGGACCCAAGAACAGCTTCTGGTACACTTGGCCGTTTAATGTAACGTTCAGCGAGTCAGGTCCTTATAAGGTCGTCTTTTCGATCAAGCCTTCCGCCGATAGCGATTATGTTGTCATTTCTGAGAAATCCATTTTATCGGATTGATGGTTCCGCGGCGCTTTTCGTTTCATTGACTTGGAATCGGAATGCGTGGTACGATACGGTGGAGCAGTCAATAAATAGATGAAATGAGGTTTTACCATGAGCGATCACATTCATGACGCTTCCTGCGATCACGATCACGATCATGAAGAAGAAATTTTTATCGTGACCGATCAAGATGGTGTCGAACATGAGATGGTGATGGTGTACACGTTTGAAGCCAGCGAACGCGCTTATGCCGTGCTTCTCGATCGTAATGATATGGAAGCTGACGGTGTCATATTCCGAATCGAAGAAGAAAGTGGCGAGGCATTCCTGGCCAGCATTGAGGACGAGGAAGAATGGGATCGCGTTGTTGCTATCTATAACGAGATCATCGAAGAACAAGAACAGGAACAATAAGCATGCCACGATAAAACCCTTCTTGTCTAGGCAAGAAGGGTTTTTCAGCTGCTCCTTATCGGAAAGTTAGGGGAGCTGCAGCGTTCTTAGCTGCCCGGTCATTTACGGGGATTGAAATACATGACGCGTCCGTTAAACAGGTGAAGCTCTGCCTTCCACAGCTTGCCCAGATACTTGCTGAATTCATTTCCTTTGGACTTATCGCCATGCGTGCTGTCGTCTGGCAGCACCATCTGTACGAAATAACGCGGAGTATCGTCTACGGTCTCGGAGCCAATACCCATCACGATGTATTTGTACAGCGGGTTGGTGCCTTTCAGATAAAACCATTTGCCTTCCGCCTCGGGCTTAGTCTCGATCGTATAAGGAAATCCGACATCGTCGTACTCCCAGCCGAGCTGGGAACCGGTTTTCGCGAGCTGTTCGCGGTAATGCTCCAATTGCTGGCGAAGCTCATCCAAGCTTAAGGAAGAAACGGCGGAGCCTTGAACGAATTTAATATACGCGCTTTGCGCCATGACCCATGCACCTGCCTACGAATGGACTAAAACGATTTCATAATATGAAATGAGAAACAACGATAGATGTGCGAAACAGGCACAAGGATTCCTTGATCCTCCAGTACCTGCACCAAGATCATCATAGCATTATGAAATCGTAAATACAATACTTGGCAAGCTTGCAAGGCCGATAGAGACTAGAAGAGAGATAAGAGAAGAGAGTAGAGGGAGAGAACCATGGAAGCGATTTTCGAAAGTTACTTGTTAGTAACGGACATGGATGGCACACTGCTCGATAAAGATAAGGAAATCAGTCGGGAAAATCGGGAGGCCATCGAACGGTTTGTCCGGCTGGGAGGCCGGTTTACGATCGCAACAGGCCGTATTGTCGAGCCTGCCGGCTATTATGCCCGTCAGCTGCCGGTAAATGCGCCCGCTATTCTGTATAACGGGGCCATGATCTATGATTACGGCAATGAGAGACCGGTTCATCAAACGACACTGCCCCAGGCAGGGGCGGCTGCGCTGCAGAGCGTCCTGGATGCTTTTCCTGAGATCGGGGCGGAGATTTACGTACAGGGCGAGCCTTATCCTTACACCATCCGGGACAATGCGATGACGGCGCGGCATAGGAGCATTGAAAGGTTTCCTCTGCAGGCGGTTCAAGAGGTGTCGGACATCCCTAGCGATTGGCTGAAGATCTTATTTGCGTGGGAGCCCGAGCAGCTCGATCTGGCAAGCGAAAGCATGGTAAGGCTAACGAGCGGTAAGGGAATCGAGTGGGTGCGCTCGGATGACCGTTACTTTGAGATGCTGCCTCTTGGAGCGACCAAGGGAGATGCATTGGAACACTTGCTGGCTCTTACCGGTCTGGAGCAGCGGAAGTGCGTGGCGATGGGGGATCATCTGAACGATCTGGAGATGATCCGGAGAGCCGGCGTCGGCGTTGCAGTAGGCAATGCCCATCCGCTGCTGCTGGAAGCGGCCGATCACGTGTGTAAGCATCACACGGAGCATGCGGTTGCGGATGTGATTGGCTGGTTGGAAGATAGGATTCGGGCGGAGCGTTCCTAATGCTCGTCCTGAAACTGCAGCAGCTCGAATACGATAGAAAAGCCGGTTGCCAGCTTGAGAAAGCGCATGGCAACCGGCTTTGTTTTGTCCATTTAGAAAATAGCCGGGGTTTCGACAATAACCTTGACATACTCGATACTGCGATCCTCAGGGCCTTTCACCGGCAGTCCGACTTCGATATGCTCGGTGATATAGTCGATCAGATCCTGCGAGATGACCTCGCCCGGGAGCAAGATCGGAATGCCTGGCGGGTACACATAAATAAACTCGGCAATAATCCGGTCAGCCGATTCCTTGAACGGGATCAGCTCGGTGTCGCCGTAGAAAGCGTCCCGGGGAGATAAAGTCAGCTGCGGAATTTTTGGAATTTTGATAATCAGCTCATTCGCCTGACGGATGGTGTAGTTTTCTTCGGACAGCCGGCGCAGCGCCTTCAGTAGGATCTCGATATTCTCACGGGTGTCTCCCGGTGTGATGAGGCAGAGGATATTGTACATATCGCTGAGCTCGACCTCGATGTTGTACTGCTCGCGCAGCCAATTCTCCGCGTCATAGCCGGTAATGCCCAGATGACGGACGTGGATATTGACTTTTGTCGGATCACAATCATAGGTGGCCTCGCCTCCCAGAATTTCACGTCCGAAGCATTCGAGTCCGGGGATGGCGTTAATTTCGCTCCTGGCGTACTCGGCAAGCTCGATGGCTTGCTCGGCCATAGCCCTTCCGTTCAGCGCCAGATGGCGGCGCGCACAGTCGAGAGATCCGAGCAGGATGTAGGACGTGGACGTTGTGGTCAGCATACTGATGATCGTTTTGGCGCGGCGCACGTTGACCCGTCCTTCCCGGATGTTAAGCACTGAGCTTTGTGTCATAGAGCCTCCCAGCTTATGGACGCTTGTCGCCGCCATATCGGCACCGGCCTCCATAGCTGAGATCGGCAGCTTGTCATGGAAATGGATCAGGACGCCATGAGCCTCGTCCACAAGCACAGGGATGTTATAGCTATGCACGATGTCAACGATTTCCTTGAGATCCGCGCACACGCCGTAATAGGTCGGATTGATAACCAGTACGGCCTTGGCATCGGGATGACGCTCGAGAGCGCGCTTGACCGAGGAGGTAGTTACTCCGTGGTCGATGCCCAAGTTCTCATCGCGTACCGGCTTGAGGAACACCGGCTTCGCTCCTGCGAAAATAATGGCTGCCATTATGGATTTGTGTACGTTGCGGGGCACGATAATCTTGTCGCCCTCGGAGCATACGGTCAGAATCATCGTCATGATGGCTCCGCTTGTCCCCTGTACGGAGAAAAAAGTATGATCCGCGCCGAAGGCTTCGGCGGCAAGCTGCTGCGACTGCTCGATGACACCGGTCGGCTGATGAAGATCATCCAGCGGTGCTATATTGATCAGGTCGATGGACAGCGCGTTATCGCCGATAAACTCCCGGAATTCGGGGTCCATGCCCACACCCTTCTTATGTCCTGGAATGTGAAACTGTACCGGATTGCGCGCAGCATGCTCTTGTAACGCGGTGAACAGGGGAGTTTTCGTCTGATCCACGGTTATCCCTACCCTTCATTGGTATAATAGCTTTGCTCACAAAACAAGCAAACATATCGAGTATAGCAAAATGCGACACGGATGCAAGCAGTTTTTATCGACCGGCCGCCCCAAGCAGGAGTGTGTCAAATTTGTTAACCTTACATCCCTTATTTCCATCGGTAAAAAAGATGTGGTACAGTTAAATAGCTCATTTAAAAATAAAAAGGCAGTGTGATTGCGATGGATAAAAGACTTCTTGTTATTATGGTGCTGATTATGACCGTGTTTATTGGCTTCGGCATCATTATTCCCGTTCTTCCCGAGGTCGTAACCGGATCAGGAGCGAGCAGCTTTCATCTGGGCATGCTGCTTTCGGTCTATTCACTCGTATCCTTCTTGATGTCCCCGTTCTGGGGCGGCTTGTCGGACCGTATCGGCAGACGTCCGATTATTATGATCGGAACGCTGGGCTTCAGTTTGAGCTTCTTTGTTTTCGGAATGGCCGGGGATAACCTAATGCTGATGTATGTATCCCGTATACTTGGGGGCTTGTTCTCGGGTGCGGTTACCGCCTGTGCCGTTGCTTATGTTGCGGATATCACCTCAGAAGAGAACCGGACCAAAGGAATGGGTATGGTCGGGATGTCGATAGGTCTCGGATTTATTTTCGGACCGGCGGTAGGGGGATTGCTGAGCGGTTACGGCTATGGGGTGCCGTTCTTTACAGCCGCAGCACTTGCTCTTGCGATGTTTGTATTTGCTTTTTTCCTTCTGAAGGAATCCGTAACCCCGGAGAATCGTCAGAAGTCGCGTGAAGGCAAGCAGTCCCGGTGGGCCGCATTTGTCGGATCGGTCAAATATTTGTATGTGCTGTCGTTCTTTGTCTCGTTCTCGCTGGCGGGGCTGGAGGCGACGCTGCTGCTGTTCGAGAGAGATGCGATCGGAGCGACGCCTACTCAGCTCGGCTTCATGTTCGCCGTCAGCGGAATTGTAGGGGCCTTGATCCAGGGGGGAGTCGTCCGCCGGCTGATCAAGGCGGGTCAGGAGTCCCGGGTCATCGGGATCGGGCTTGTCTTGTCCGCGCTGGGCTTTGTACTTATTCTGTTCTCGAGCAGTCTGTTGACCGCTTCCATTTATCTGAGCGTTTTTGCCGCCGGCAACGCACTGATCCGTCCGTGCGTAACCTCATTAATTACCCAGAAGACGAAGGTGGGCCAAGGCGTCGCTTCGGGTCTAAGCTCGTCCATGGACAGCCTGGGACGAATCGCAGGTCCTCTGCTTGGCGCCGGTATTTACGATTACAGCCATAATCTGCCTTTCCTGATCGGCGCGGTGCTGTCGATAGCCGCCCTGTACCTGCTCTACCGCTTCATGGTACTGGACAGATCGGATGCGCTTAAAACAGGCAAGCTGGTCTCCTAAGAGGAGGCCAAGCTGCAAAAAGCTGCCGAGTACGATGATTCCCATCGTATTCGGCAGCTTTTTTGTCGTTGCTTACGTGTCGATTCTATTTTTCTTTCTTCGAAGGCTTGCGGTCTACAGCTTTTTCAATCCAGGGAGTGAGTTCGTCCTTAATTTTTGCAATCAGCTGATCCTTGCTCATTCCTTTAGCTTCGGCAATTTCGGTCAGAGATTTACCTTCATTAAGCTGAGATTTCAGCTCGCTTTCCGAGATGCCGATGATGTCGGCAAGCTTATCCTGTGCAGGGAGCATACGGCTCTTATGGCCGCCGCCGCGATGCTTGCCCAGCTTGTTCAGATGCTGATTGACGAGGAACGACAAGTGATTGTCCAGCTTCTCTTTCATCCGAGCAGCTTGATCCGCCGTAAGCTTGCCTGCTGCTACCGCTTGATCGAGCTGGGCGATTCGGACCGCCTTCAGCTTCGCTACGAGATCGGCTTCGCTCATTCCTCGTTCCTTGGCCAACTCGACAAGCGTTTTGTCCTCCAAGGATTTTTTGAGCTCATCCTGGGAGATGCCGAGCACACCGGATGCTTCTTCTACAAGGGAGCTATGTCCGGAATGCCGCTCGGCGCGTTCGCCTTGCCGACCGCCTTCGCTTTTGGGCGATTTGTCCTTGCGTTCGCCCTTGCCGAACCAGCTTTTCGGCGAGGCCTGGTTTGCCGAATCCTCCGGGGCTCCGCCCGAGCCGGTCGATGGAACGGCGGCGGGGTTATCTTCCGCATTGGCAAAGTTATTCACGCAGAGGGCGCCTCCACCGAATAACAGGGTAAGCGCCAAGGTTGAGATGATCACTTTCCTGGCATGCGCAGACTTCATGGAATCCTTCCTTTCCTAGGGTATGCTTCGGTTATAGATAACCAACTGTAGCATATACGGGAAGGATTAAAGCTAGCTTAAGGCCACCTTAGGCTAACCTAAATGTTGGCTTAAAAACAAAAAAAGGGACGACAAGTCGTCCCTTTAGGTCAAGCGGCAATCAATTAATCAATATCAACCCAAGTTCCGTCTGGGCGCAAGCAAACGCGGTCGGGCGGGTTGGAACCGTCGACGATCCCGATCTTTACACAGCTGGAGAGACCGGTCTCAAAAGCGATTTGTTCATGCTGTAAAACTTCAGGCTTCATATAAAGTTGCTTTGACAAAATAATCACTCCTTAACTTATGTTTGATACATCCTGTATCATTTTTGATTATAAGATAAAATTTTGTCATTGTCCAGCGTATTATGTTATTTTTATGAATTTGTTTCAACTGTGCAATACTATTGGGGAATCCAAAGAAAAAGACACCTGATGTCCAGTGACATTCAGGTGTCTTGGTATAACGAGAAAATGCTACAGTTTGGCAATCCGATAGAGAGGGAGGAGCTGCTGGAACGTATGCTTGGCCAGTTCCAGAAACCGGTCCCCCTGTAGAAGCTCCGCATCGTTTGCGGCAATCGTACGGCCGATTAGAAACTCCACCTTTTTCACGTCACGGAATCTCTCCAGCGCCTGGATGAGGCCTTGCTCTCCGAGCTCTTGAAGGGTGACATGCTCTTTCTTCATATGATCGAATGACAGTACCATCTCCGGTGGCAGCGTTGTGAACTCGCTGAGCTGCCGAAGAAAGGCCGAGGCAATGTTAGGCTTGTTTGGCAGCTCATAGATAAGTGCGAGCCAGATAAACACATGATCGTCGAACAGTCCGATCTGAAAGTGGGGATGCTGCTTGTAACCGCGCTTGTTGCCGGCGAAAGCCATCCACGTATCGACAGGAGCATTGACGGTTCGCCGGGCATGCTGGGCGATATGCAGGAACAGTTCTTCCCCTGCCTGAACGGATAGCTCCTGCAATAGCTCGTCGCTGATCGCCTTGAATTTGGGCTGTATTCTCTCCCGGATAGCTTCCATCCGTCCTTCCAGGCCCTCTATGTGAAACGTATCGAAATCGTGCTGCGTGAATCCGCTGAATGCCATGCTGCTCCTCCTGCTCCTTCGGGTGAAAAATGATCTCTTTAGAATACCTACTACTATATCATAAATCTAGGGGTTCAGGCACGACCCGGCGATCCAAAAAAAACACAAGTGAGTGAAAAGCCATTCCATTGTTGGAAGCGCTGTATCGGGTTACGATTAGCCTACAACAACGAAGCTAATCGAGTTAGGAGGAAAGGCGTATGGCAGTCGACGCACAAGCCGTAAAACCGTTGCAGGGCCGCACACAGGAAGGGAAGCTCAGAAGCCTGCTTCGCACGATCTGGAAGTATAAAGCATTGTATCTGATTTCGCTGCCGGGCATCATTTACTTCATCATCTTCAAGTACGTTCCGCTGTTAGGTTCGGTGATCGCTTTTCAGGATTACAATATTTTCGATGGATTTCTCGGCAGCAAATGGGTAGGGCTTGAGCATTTCACACGAATGTTCGCTCATTATGACTTTCTGAACATTTTGAACAATACGCTTCTGATCGGCTTGTACGATCTCGTGCTGGCGTTCCCTGCACCGATTCTGCTTGCCCTGCTGCTCAATGAGCTGCGTCTCGTACTGTACAAGCGCGTGCTTCAGACCGTGGTTTACATGCCTCACTTTCTGTCTTGGGTGATCGTCAGCGGGATTGCGATCGGCATTTTGTCCCCATCCACGGGCGCGGTGAATCAATTCCTCGTGTGGCTGGGCTTCGAGCCGATCTATTTCCTGGGCGAGGAGTCCTGGATTCGCACCGTGCTCATCGGTTCCGGCATCTGGAGGGATTCCGGCTATGGCACGATTATTTATCTGGCGGCGCTTGCAGGCATCAACCCGGATCTGTACGAGGCGGCTGAGGTGGACGGAGCCGGACGCTGGCGTCAGACCCTTTCCATCACGATCCCTGCGCTGATGCCGACGATCATGATTTTGTTCCTGCTGCACATCGGTAAATTCCTGGACTTCGGCTTCGAGCGGGTCTACGTGTTTCTGAACCCGTTAAACAAGGAAAACGGCGAAATTCTCGATACCTACATCTATCAGGCCGGTTTGCTTGGCCAGCAGTTCAGCTATACGACGGCGATCGGCTTGTTCAAGTCGGTAGTCGGTCTGCTCATGATTGTCATCGGCAACTTTATCAGTAAAAAAACGACTGGCGAAAGCTTGTACTAAATTTGAATCGCAACGGGAGGTGAACTTATGATGAATCGAAAACAAACGGCCGGCTGGCAAGTATTCAACGTGTTCAATCTGCTTTTTCTGACGGCGCTGTCGCTGGCGATGTTCCTGCCGTTCCTCAACGTGCTCGCGCAGTCCTTCAGCAGCTCGGAGGCTATCGTTAACGGGAAGGTGTTTTTCCTGCCGGTGGAATTCACCTGGATTAACTACCAATATGTGTTCAGCGATGCAGCCATCTGGCGTTCCTTCGGCATTACGGTGTATATTACGGTAGTCGGTACGCTGATCAACCTGATTGCTACCGCCTCGCTGGCCTATCCCGTATCGCGGCAGGAGTACAAGGGGCGGAATGTCATCGTCATTATGGTCCTGATCACCATGGTGTTCAGCGCTCCGCTCATTCCGAATTTCATCCTGATGAAGGCTCTCGGACTGACCAATTCCTTGTGGGCTTTGCTCATACCCGGTGCCATCAGCGCCTTCAACTTCTTCGTCATGCGATCGTTCTTTATCCAGATCCCCGGCGAAATTATCGACTCTGGCCGCATCGACGGCTGTTCCGAGATGAGGATGATCTGGAGCATCGTCCTACCATTGTCCAAGCCTGTCATGGCGTCTCTAGGGATCTTCTATGCGGTCAACCACTGGAATACGTATCAAAGCGCCTTGTACTATATCAATAAGCCCGCCCTGTATCCGTTGCAGGTGAAGCTGCGCCAGATGAT
This sequence comes from Paenibacillus puerhi, assembly GCF_009846885.1. GTDB lineage: Bacteria > Bacillota > Bacilli > Paenibacillales > NBRC-103111 > Paenibacillus_G > Paenibacillus_G puerhi. The sequence continues at coordinate 41,339 of NZ_WUWM01000031.1, read as the reverse complement.
CATGTCCGACGACATCAGCATCGACCCGGCTGCTTCGCAGTTCAGCGCTCTTGCTCATATGGACCCGGAAGGGATCAAGATGGCTACGATCATCGTCGCTACGATTCCGATCATTATCATTTATCCGTTCCTGCAAAGGCACTTTGTCAAAGGGATGATGGTCGGTTCCGTGAAGTCGTAAGCGGTGATTTGCCTGTGATGTAACGTTCGCGTTTTTTTCCTAAACAAGACGTATTCTAAAAAAAAGACAATTCGAACTAAATTCATTCCCTTGTGACAAGCAGGTAGCGCTCTTACAATGAGGCTATGAAAGCGCTGTTATCCAACTAGTGAAAAGAGGGGTACTATGAGAAAATGGGTTTCCGCATCTATGGCCACCGTCATGACCGTCAGCTTACTGGCCGCTTGTTCCAAGCCCGCTGAAGAAACAAACACTCAGGGCAGCTCCAAGCCAGCCGAGAAGACCAAGTTTTCCATCTCGCTGCGCACGCTGAACTTCGGGCACGTGGAGAAATCTCCGAACATCAACGAAGACAAATGGGTGAAAAAGCTGGAGGAGATGACCAATACGGATCTGGATATCGTCCTTGTCCCGCACAAAGAATATGAGCAGAAGATGATCCAGATGTTCGCGACCAACGATATCCCGGATGTGGTGCAGGGCAGCGGCGGCGTTAACGGCAAGGAGATGGCCGGTTCCGTGAAGGCGGGCGTGTTCATGCCGCTGGATGATCTGCTTAAGCAGCACGGACCGAACCTGTTGAAAAAAATACCTAAGGATGCTTGGGATAACGTCACGTATCAGGGCAAAATATTCGCGATTCCCGAGTACCTGTCCAACCCTTCCCGTCGCGCAACTTTTATCCGCAGGGATTTGCTCGACCAAGCGGGACTGCCGGTGCCGAAGACGGTTGACGAGTACCTGAACGTGCTGCGCAAGTTCAAGGAAATGGGCGTCGAGAACCCTTATATGGGACGAGAGAACTTCAAATACGCCGATACGTTCTTCGGGGCGTACGATGTGTTCCCGTATTTGTCGATGTTCGAGAAGCAGGGAGATCAGATCCTGCCGAAATTCTTTGACACGGAGAACATGACGAAGGCTCTGCAAACTTACAAGACGATGTTCGATGAAGGGCTGATCAATAAGGAATTTGCTACGATCAATGCCACGGTATTCAAAAATACGATCCTTGCCGGTAAAGCAGGCATCTTCTCGATGAATGCCAATGAGCTGATTCAATGGGAAACGCAGCTGAAGGCCAGCGTGCCGACGGCCAAGCTGGAAATTATCCCTTCGCCGGTCGGTCCCGACGGCAAAGGCGGCTACTATCTGTACGGTCCTGTCCCGCGCGCTTACTTCATCAATAAGAACGTGAAGGACCCGGCCAGCATCATCAAGTTCTACGACTGGATGCTGTCGGATGAAGCTGAGAAATTCTTTACCTTCGGTATCGAAGGCGACACCTATACGACGGTCGATGGCAAAATAAACTACAAAGCGCCGACCGATCCGCAAGCGGTCGACGAGGAGCGCTACCGCCAAGCCTTCTTGTGGCTCGTACAGGATACGACGTATAATAAGGGAACGCTAAGCTTGACCGAAGAGGGCAAGAAGCTGATGAGCGTCTATGACACAACGCTGGCCAACGAAGGCCGCGACGGTATGTCCTTCGAGCCGAGACTGGATGCCTTGATGAAAAATCCGGACATCTCGCCGCTGTCTGACCAGGCCCCGCCGGTCATCCTGCAGCATATGGTCAAGATGGTATATGGCAAGGAGCCGATCTCGGACTGGCCGAAGGTGCTAGAGGAGTGGAAGTCCAAAGGCGGCAATGAGGTTATCAAGGAAGCGACTGAGAAGTTTAACAATAAAGATTCCGGCACGACAGTTTCGATGCCGCGCAAATAATGCTCTTCACGGGCACCCTCCGCCTCCTCACGAGCTATCAGCCGTGGGGAGCGGTTTTTCCATAACTAACCAAAAGTAAGTTCGACTAGAAGGGGGCGTTCCCATGTACCGCATACTAATCGCCGATGACGAGCCGATGATCCGCAAAGGGCTGCACAAGCTGGTAGAGCAATCCGAGCTGCCTATCGCGAGCATCCGGACAGCCGAGAACGGGGCGGTCGCGCTGCAGCGGATTCGGGAGGAACGCCCTGATTTTTTATTTACCGATATTCGGATGCCGAAGCTGGACGGACTTGAGCTATGCCGTCTGGTGGCGGAGATGGACGCAGATATTCAGATCGTGGTGGTGTCCGGATATGGGGACTTTGAGTATGCGCAAAAATGCCTGTCTTTCGGGGTGAAGGAATACCTGCTGAAGCCGGTCAACAAGAAGGCTGTTCATCATGTGCTGGAGAAGCTGGCCAAGCATAAGAGCAAGCAAAGCACCGAGACGTTCGTCGCTGTGACGAAGCTGGAGCGTTGGGCGGACATCATGGAAAGCGCCGTATGGATGCTGAAGGAAGCCGAACTGGATGAGCTTCTGGAGGAGATGCGTCTCGAGCTGACGGGAAGCCGGCTGAAGCTGAACCGGCTCGTGGAGGTATTGCTGGAGCTTCATGCGCTGCTGCATAAGCGGCTGAATGCACGCGAAGTTTATTTGCTGCACAATGAGCTGTGTCTTGCTGAAGCCGGCGATGAAACGGAAGCTTGGGCTCGGTTCGAGAAGGATGTACGCGACCGTCTTGCCGAGCTGAAGACGAGGCGGAAGGGAAAACTGAAGGATCCTGTCGAGGAGGCAAAGCAGTATATCGAGGAACACTTGGCCGAGGAGGTGTCGCTGGAGGAAGTGGCCGATTATATCGGGCTGAACGCCTCGTACTTCAGCCAGCTGTTCAAGCAGTCCTCGCAGGAAACCTTCGTGCAATACCGGACCCGGCGCAGGATGGAGAAGGCCAAGAAGCTGCTGGAGCAGCCGCACTGGCGCATTACGGATATTTCCGGTGAGGTGGGGTATGCGGATCATCCGCATTTTACGAAAACCTTCAAAAAATATGCCGGCTGCCTGCCGTCTGAATACCGTCAGAAGATGGGCATCAAGTCATGAAGCGCAAGACGCTTTCCCGACAAATTTACGTGTACTTCATGATCGTGATCGTTCTCTCTCTCGCCTCGGTTGGCGTCTTCTCCTACATGCAATCCTCGCGGGCCTTGGATGATCAGGTGACGCAGTACATGGAGCAGATGATCGACAGCGCGACTTACCAGACGGATATTTATCTGCAAACGTATGAGCTGTTTAGCAAGTCCTTTGCTTCGAATCCGGATGTGCGCAGCTTTATTGAGATCGACCCGGACGATGCTTATAAATACTACGAATATTCGACCAGTATCAAAAAATTCGCTCAGGAGTCGATCACCCTGATCGTGACGCTGTATAAACAGCTGCATATGGTCTACGTGGTCGGCAGGCACGGTCGCGCGGTCGTCTATGAGAATCAAAACGTGCTTAATGTCGATCCTTTGCTAGTCCAGAAAAACTTCGAAAACCTGATGCGGTCCACGCCGAACGACGGGCGGATCAGCTTGCTCAATACGAGCATCCGGCCCGAAGATCAGGGCACGGTCGTTACGATGGCCGTCAAGGTGCTGGGCTCGTCGTACGGAGACTATAATCAGGGTGTTGTTGCCATTGAAATCAAGCTCGCCGAGCTCGCAAAAATATGGGAACGCGTCAGTCTGGGGAAAAGCGGCTATTTCTTCATCATCGACGATGACGGAAATTACATTTATCACCCTCCGCTGAACGACCCGATGAAGGAGTCTCCGAAGCAGGGGGATGAGCTCGCTAGGCTCATGCTATCGAGCGGCACTAAGACGCTGGTGCATAAATATAACGGGGAAGAGCGGATGTTTGTCTCGCGCAAGTCGAGCTACTCCAACTGGAATCTGGTTGCCTCGATGCCGGTGGAGGAGCTGCGCCGTCCGGCCTCGACGATCCGCACGACGACAATCTTCATCGGCTTGGCTACGTTGGCCGCCGCGCTGTTTCTCGCCTCCCGATTCGGACGCTCGATCGTAGCGCCGATCCGGGAGCTTAAGGAAAGCATGCGCGAGACGGAGAAAGGAAACTGGCAGCATATTAACGAGATCGGGCGGACCGATGAGATCGGCGGATTGATTCACAGCTACAATCTGATGGTGACGCGTCTTTCCGAGATGATCGAGCGGGTATATGAGGCGGAGCTGGCGCAGCAGAAGCATGCGCTGGAGCTTGGGCGATCGGAGCTGGAGCGCCAGCAGGCCGAATTCCAGTCGCTGCAGCTGCAGATCAATCCGCATTTTCTCTACAATACGCTGGAGACGATCAATTGCTACGCGATCGTCCAGGATTCGGATGAAATTACCGAGATGGTCGAAGCGATGTCCTTCATGCTCCGCTACTCGGTTCAAACGAATCTGGAGGAAATTACGGTTGCCAACGAGCTGAATCATGTCCGCAATTACATGATCATCCTTCAGCACCGCATCGGCCGCGAATTTGAGATTGATGTGGCGGTGCCCCCGGAGCTTCTGTTGGAGAAGATGGTCCGGCTCACCTTGCAGCCTCTGATCGAAAACATCTTTCAGCATGCCTTTCCGGACGGGCTGGAATCCCGTCATTTTATCAGGATCGATGCCAGGAAGCAGCACGGCTTGTTTGAAGTGACCATTGAGGACAACGGAGCGGGCATCCCCGCTGCGCGGCTTGATGAGCTGCGGCGCAAGCTGGAGGAGAACCGTCTGGCGGCGCCCGAGGACCGAGAAGGCCGCAGAGGCGGCGGCATCGGACTGATGAATGTGCATCGGCGCATTCAGATGGTATTCGGTGAAGCATATGGGCTGTCCCTCGCTAGCGAGCTCGGCTCCTGGACGAAAATTACGATGACAATGCCGGAAACGGATCGACCCAGAATGGGGCGGAAACCTAAACATAAAACAAATTATTCATGGGAGGAATTACAATGAACATCAATTTGACAGGCAAAATAGCGTTGGTTACAGGATCGAATGCGGGGATCGGACGTGCGATAGCTATCGCTCTGGCGGCGAACGGCGCCAAGGTCGGCGTCAACTGCCTGAATAATGTCGCTCAAGGCGAAGAGGTCGTGTCGGCTATCCGGGCCGCAGGCGGACAGGCGGTACTCGTACAGGCGGATGTTACGGACACGGCTCAGATCGACCGGCTCGTCACCGAGGTGGAGCAGGCGCTAGGCGGAACGATAGATATTCTGGTAAACAATGCAGGCCATCTCGTTCAGCGTGTTCCAAACACCGAGATGACGGAGGAGATGTACGAGCGCATCCTCAATGTGAACCTGAAAAGCACCGTATTCATGAGCAAGCGGGTTCTCGGGGGCATGAAGGAGAAGGGCAGCGGCCGTATCGTCAACATGACCTCGGTAGCCGCGCATAACGGCGGCGGACCGGGCTCTAGCATCTACGCAGCGAGCAAGGCCGCTATCATGGCTTATTCCAAGGGCTTGGCCAAAGAAGTGGCCGGAAGCGGCATTACGGTGAATAATGTATCGCCGGGATTTATCGGCAACACGATGTTTCATGCGACCTTTACCCCGGATGCCGCACGTCAGGCGACGGTTGCGGGCATTCCGCTCCAGCGCGAAGGCTCCCCTGAGGATGTGGCCGGGGCTGTGCTGTATCTCGCTTCGGAGCTTGCTTCCTATGTGACTGGGGAAACCATCGAGATCAATGGCGGGATGATGATGCGATGAACGTACCCGTGGGAGAGAAGCGTGAAGCATACGCCTGGGCCGCGCAAGCAGTCCGGGCGCTGCAGACGGAGCTCGACGGACTAAGCGCCGCAGGGTGCTTGGCGATCCCGGCCGAGCCGGGCGGCTGGTGGCATCAATATGTTTGTCCGGTGCATCACACCGAGCTGCTGTTCGATGAACGGGAACAGGACCCGACGCATTTTCTATGTCCCCACGGCTGCCGGATTGAGGGGGAGGCCTACCGCGGCGCGTGGCTGGTGTTCAAGCACCAGTCGCTCGCCCGCAGCGCCCTGCAGGCGGCGGCCGTCTACGCCAGCACGGGGGAAGCTTCCTATGCGCTGCTGGGCAAGCGCTTGATCGTGGAATATGCGGCACAATTCCCGCTGTATCCGGTTCATCCGGATGCGCAGAGCTGGATGCTGAAAGGCCGGGCATTCCATCAGGCGCTCACCGAGGCGATCTGGTCCACCACGCTGCTGCGCGCCTATGTGCTGCTGCTGGATGAAGGTGTTGCGTTTACAGAGGAAGAAGGACGTGCCGTTGGAGCTTTCCTCGACATGCTGGCCGTCAGCATGACGGAGTATCGTCATATTTTAATACATGAACGCGGTAATGCTGAGAATAACTACACGGCTTGGCTGAACGCGTCGCTTTCCTGCGTCTATGCGGTCCGCGGACAGAAGGAGGAGCTGGAGGCGATTCTCGCGGATAAAGGCGGCTTTCTGCACCATCTGTCGATCGGGGTGAAGCCTGACCAACTGGAGTTCGAGGGCAGCGTGTACTACCATATCTTCGTGCTGCGCGCTTATCTGATCACGGCCGAGATGGCCGGGAGGTTCGGTATCGATCTGTACGAGGCGCAAGGGGAGAAAGGTCAGTCGATGAGAGGCATGTTCGAAGCGCTCGCTTTGCTTGCCGACGAACGGGGCGTACTGCCCGCGCTGCACGACGGTCCGATGGAGCGGCTGCCGTATGCGCGTGAGATCGCCGAGATTATGGAGCAGGGTCTGGTCCGCTACGGCATCAAGGAGCTTGTGCCGATCTTGCGGGAAGCGAATCGTCAGATGGGATCGCCAGCAGGAGAACGAAGCGGCCTGGAGGCATTGTTGTATGGTCAGGGGGAGCTGCGTGAGCCGGAAGCGGGCCATCGAGCGGTCAGGCCGTCCGTCCTGTGGCCGGAATCCGGGTTTGTTGTGGGCCGTGTAGCCGGCAGCAAGCTTAGCTTTCTCGCCGATTTTGGCGAGCATGGGGGCTCGCACGGGCATTATGACAAGCTCCATGTCACTCTGATGCATAATGAGGGAGCCTTGACGCCCGATTTCGGCATGGTACCGTACGGCTCATCGCTGAGGAAGACGTGGTTTGCCGAGACGGCCTCGCATAATACGGTTTCGATAGATGGCATGTCTCAAACGCCCCATGCGGGCCGCTGCGTTCGCTTTGAAGAAAGCGGAAGCTATGTTTATGCGTGGCTGCAAACCACAGCGGCTTACCCCGGCTGGAAGCTGGACCGCCATCTGCTCTTGACGGAAGGATGGCTGTTGGATTGGTATGAGGTGGAATCGGCAGAGGGACAGGAGGCCGATATCGAGTGGTGGCTGCATCCGGTCGCCGCAGTCGCAGCTCCCTGGCATTCATCCGAAGCGGGTGCAGAAGGCAGGGAAGCTTATACGGTTCGTCTGCAGGACGAGGAGCAATCGCTTCCGATTCTGGGGCGCTTCACTCCGGCTGCTGATGCAGATGGCGCGGAATCGTCTTCTATCGGGTATGAAGTTGCGCGCGGCGAGACGGTGATGCATACGGCGCTGGTCATGGCAGGGCAAGAGCTGCTAAGCGTCAAAACGCCGGGGACCTCCGTCGATCCGAGCCTTCCCTTGACGGCATTGCTGCATCGTCAATATGGCTCGAAGGCTTCGTTTGTCCATGCTTACCGAGCCGGCGACACGGCCTGCGCGCTCCGAGCCTTACCCGACCGGGGGCTAGAGCTTGCAGCAGGCGGCCGGCACTGGAGGATACAGCTGTCGCCGGACCAGGGATTAGTCTGGATCTAAATGAGCATCTATCGAAAGGAGCGGGAGAGAGATGAGTGAACATGCACCCTTATACGAGCCGCTTAGCGGTACGCTGACCGTTCAATATGAACCGAATGAAGAAACGATGCTGGCTGAAAACCCGCCCCGGTTTACCTGGATACCGGCACGGCTGGAGCGGGATCAATATGTGCTGCAGATTTCAGGGTCCAAGCAGTTCGACGAACAGGAAACGCGAACAATCGAACCGATTCCATATAATTTGTACACACCCGATGAGCCGCTTGCGCCGGGCGTATATTACTGGCGTTATGCGCTGCTGGAGGAGGACGGCGTAAGGACGGCCTGGAGCCGGGTCCGCCAGTTCGAGGTGCCGGCTGGTTTGCCGCTTACCCCCTTGCCGGGCAGGGCGGGCCGATATGAGTCTGCCGCTTCCTCGCACCCCAGACTATGGCTGGCCCCTGAAGAAACCGTTGCTTTCCGGACGAGTCTGATGGACGATCCCGCTTACTGCGGCTGGGATGCGTTCTACGAGAAGTCCGTCCGGCCCTGGATCGAACGCGACCTGATCGCTGAGCCGCTCCCTTATCCGAACAATAAACGGGTAGCTAAGCTGTGGCGCCAGATGTATATGGATTGCCAGGAGGCCTTGTATGCCGTAAGGCATTTGGCGGTTGCTGGCGTTATTCTGGATGATGCTGATCTGCGCGAAAGGGCCAAAGCCTGGCTGCTCCATATCGCCTCGTGGAACCCGGAGGGCACGACCAGCCGGGACTATAATGACGAAGCTTCATTCCGGATCGCGGGGGCGCTCGCCTGGGGGTATGACTGGCTATACAACAGCCTGAGCGAACAGGAAAGGTCCGAGGTGCGCGCTGTACTGCTGGCTCGCACACGACAGGTCGCTTTCCACGTCATCGAGCGTTCGAAAATTCACCACGTCCCCTTCGACAGTCATGCGGTACGTTCCCTGTCCAGTGTGCTGGTTCCCTGTTGCATAGCCATGCTGGATGAGGAACCGGAAGCCCGGGAATGGCTCGATTATACGCTTGAATATTATGCAGGCCTGTATTCGCCATGGGGCGGACAGGATGGCGGCTGGGCGGAAGGGCCGATGTACTGGACGACAGGCATGGCCTTTATGACGGAAGCGATGAACCTGCTGAAGAAATATACCGGCTTTGACTTTTACAAGCGGCCGTTTTTCTCAAAAACCGGAGATTTCCCGCTGTATTGCTTCAGCCCGGATACGCTCCGCGCCAGCTTCGGCGATCAGTCTACGCTGGGTGATCCGGTGAGCCTGAAAACAGGCTTTAATATCCGTCAGTTTGCGGGAGTTACGGGAAATGGCTTGTATCAATGGTACTTTGAACGGGTGAAGGAGACGGATACCGATTCGGAAATGAAATTCTACAATTACGGCTGGTGGGATTTCCGCTTCGATGAGATGGTCTATCTCCATGATTACCCTCAGGTGGAAGCGATGCAGCCGACCGATGACCGGATCGAGGGGATCAAATGGTTCCGCGATATCGGCTGGGTGGCGTTTCATGCCAATATGGCCGATCCGGAGCGTCATGTCATGCTGCTGACCAAAAGCAGCAAGTACGGCTCGGTCAGCCACAGCCACGGGGATCAGAACGGCTTTTTGCTGCATGCATACGGAGAGCCGCTCGCTATTGAGAGCGGCCACTACGTCGCCTTCGGCAGCACCATGCATATGAACTGGCGTAAGCAGACCCGATCCACTAACAGCATCCTCGTGGACGGCCTAGGGCAGTATGCCGGCACGAACAAGGTGCTGAACATGGCCGCGCAAGGGAAGGTGGAGGCTGCGGAGCAGCGGGCAGGCTATGCTTATTCCCGCTGTAACGCGACAGCCGCCTATCAGGAGCAGGTTCCTTATCTGGAACGATACGTGCGGGAGCTCTACTTTATCGGAGGGTCGTACATCGTCGTGGTCGATCACGTCGATCTTGGGCAGAAGGGGAAGGTTGACTGGCTGTTTCAAACCTTGTACGAGATGAAGCTGGATGGTCAAAGCTTCCGCGTGCAGGGACGCAAGGCCGATATGGACGGCCGGTTCGTGTACTGCTCTTCCGGCGAGCTGCGGCTGACGCAGCGGGAAGGCTTCCCGGACGTCGAGCCTGCCGAGATCGAAGGACTGCCTCTGCACTGGACCCTGCAGGCTTCGACCCGCGAGGCCCGCAGCCATCGGATCGCCACCTTGCTTGTTCCCGTCAGGCACGGCGAGCCGAAGTACGTGTCGCATTTCATGGATGATCAGGACCACGGCGTTCACCTGTACTTTACCGAGGATGGCGTTACCCACAAGGTAGAAGTGCCGAAAGCTTATTAACCTGAAATACCTGCTTCTTGGCCCGCTTGGGCCGGGAAGCGGGTATTTTTTGCGGCGGCAGGCAGAGCGGACAGTGCGGGCAGAGTGGGCAGAGGCGTGCAGAGCAGACAGGGCATCGCCCAGCACTTCGTTGCGGTCGATTACGCAAAGGCCAGGTGAAGCACGCTGATGCGTCCAGCCTGCTCAAAACCATGAAAAACGCCTGGAGCTTCTTAATAGCTCCAGGCGTTTTTGGCAAGCTTATTTACCGGCCTTCACTTCGTCGAGAAGAGAAAGGTCGAGGAATTTGCTCAGGTCAAGCTCTTCTTTCTTAACATCCTTGATGTAACCTGCATCGATAGACACCTTTGCCATCTCTTCGATGGCTTCCTTACTGACATCCGTAGTCAGATTCAGGTGGCTGAGTGCCGCCTTGATCAGGTTGATGTCCATCCCCTTGCCGCTGAGCTCCTTGAGGCGGTTGTTGATCAGCTCATACGATTTGTCTGGATTCGCCTTGATGAACTCGATCGCCTCGCTGTTCGCTTTGATCGCCTGCTTGGCCGCTTCGCGGTGCTGCGTGAGGAACTTGTCGCTGGCTACAAGGATCGTAAGCGGGTAGTTGCCTTTGTTCGGAGGCACTTGGTCCCACGGCACGATAACCTTGCCGATGCCTTCCTGCTCCATCTGCGTGCCCCATGGCTCGGGAATGAGCGTGGCGTCGATTTCCTTCTGACGCATAGCGATCAGCGTGTCCGCTGGCGCGCGGGCGATAATTTGGACGCCGGTTTTGTCCGTAGTAACGTTCAGACCGTTCTCCTTGAGCAGAAGACGAAGTGAGATTTCGTTAGTGCTGCCCTTCGTCGGGATCGCAACGGTTTTGCCGACAAGATCCTTCGGCGAGGAGATGCCGGAATCTTTGCCTGCTACGAGTACGGCGCCGCCGTTGTTAGAGCCGGAAATGACCTTGAAGTTTTTGCTTTTCAGAAACTGGTTGGTAGAAGGGCCGGGACCGACGAAGCCGATGTCGATCTGATCCGTCGCTATCGCCGTCGAGAAGTCGGAGCCGTTATCGAACGCCTGGACTTCAATTTTGACATTGTCGCCCCAGTGCTTTTTGAACAAGCCCTGCTCCAGCGCCACATAGCCTGCCGCGTGGGTCACGTTCTTGAAGATGCCGATGCGGACCGTGGAAGGCGCGGCTGCTGCTCCGCCTGCTGCGCCTCCGCCCTGAGGGGACGGCTCAGTTTTGCTTCCGCAAGCCGTCAGCGCCAGGGACGCGCCAAGTACGATTGTAAGGATGGATGACCATTTTTTTTTCATTTCTCTCTACTCCTTTTTTGTGCACAGATGGTATTCCCTAGATTAAGATTTGGACGGTCCTGCCAGTCCGTAGCGAACGAGCAGCTTGTCCTCCAGACGTTTGAAGCAGAAATGGTCGGAGATGGTGCCCAGCACGGCGATGATGATTACGATACAAAGCATCAGCGCGGTGTCGCCCAGGCTCCGTCCGTCCTGCAGCAGCTGCCCGAGGCCTACGCCTCTGGCGATCAGCTCTCCGGCGACCAGCGCCCGCCAAGCGAACGCCCAGGCTACGCGAACGCCTGTCATCATATGCGGGAACGCCGCCGGGACCATGATCTGGTAGAACATCCGGAAGCCGTTGCCGGTACCCAGCGTCAGGGCGGCTTTCGTATAAATCGCCGGAATGTTCTTGATGCCGGTGCGGCTGGACATCGCCATCGTCCAGGTTGCTCCCAGCGTTGTGATGAAAATAACCGAGAAATCATTCATCCCGAACCAGATGATGGCGAAGGGCAGCCATGCGATGCTCGGTATGGTTTGGAGCGCCACGACGAGAAATCCTATCGTATCGTCGATCAGACGGTAACGAGCGAACAGAAAGCCAAGGACGGTGCCGACCGTAATGGCAATAAGGAAAGACAAAAGCAGCCGCTTGATGCTCTGCAGCGTTGCCTCCAGCAGCTGTCCATGGACGAACCCGTCATAGAAAGCTTGGAAGGTTTGGGTAGCGGAAGGGAACTTCCAGCCCCAGTCGAAAAGCCTATATCCCGCCTCCCAGGCCACTAGAAGCAGGATCAGAAAGATCGTTCTTCTTAAGGCTGTACTCATCGCCGGTTTCCTCCCTTACGACTTTCTCCAGCTCGTCCGCCAGCGCTTCCATGATGTTGGCTTCCACATGGTGCAGAACGGGGTCAGCCTGATTGCGCGGACGCGCAGCCTTAACGGCAAATTCCTTCTTGATCGTGCCCGGACGCGTAGACATCACAAGCACCCGATCGGACAGGATGACCGCTTCCCGAATATTATGGGTGATGAACAAAATCGTCTTCCGCGTCCTGAGCCAAATCTCCTCGAGATCCTTATGTAAGATCAGACGGGTCTGCTCGTCCAATGCGGCGAACGGCTCATCCATAAGCAAAATATCCGAATCCATAGCCAGAGCCCGGGCAATAGCCGCCCGCTGCTTCATGCCGCCGGACAGCTCATGGGGATAACGGTCCGTAAATTTGCTCAAATGAACGGCCTTGATATGCTCCCTGGCGACAGCCTCACGCTCCGCTTTGCCGATCCCTTTCTGCTTAAGGCCGAACGCTACATTCTCCAGCACGGTCAGCCAAGGGAACAGGGCATGCTCCTGGAACACAACGACGCGGTCGGGTCCGGGACCTTCGCAAGGCTTGCCGTTTACCGTAATCGTGCCCTGCTCGGCCTTCTCGAGACCCGCGACCAAGTTCAACAAGGTGGACTTGCCGCAGCCGGAAGGACCGAGCAGCGAGACGAACTCGCCTTTATTGATCGTAAGCGAAACGTTTTGCACAGCCGTGTAGGGGGTAGAGCCCCGTTGCTGGAACGTTTTGCTAACGTTGCTAATCTCGATCAATTGCTATCACTCCTCTTACGTCATTCTGGTTGTCTGACTTCTGGTAGGCTATATGCAAACTAATTCTATAGGAATTAGACCAGATGTCAACTTGATTTTTTTAGAAGGAAATACACGGATTTTGTCGAATATTTCAAAAACGCGCATTAGCTTATTTTACCACAGAAAGGAATGAATCCGCATAAAACGTTATCAACGCGTACTCTTGGCCGCCGGACTGGTCAGCGGCGCATTCACTGCAGGCGTATATGCTCAGGATGTGCTTGAGCGGGTGGACGCTTACCTGCGTCCCGATTTTCAAATCGTGATCGACGGCGAAGCCGTGCGTATGGACAGTCCGGTCCTTGTTTATAACGATACGAGTTATTTGCCACTGAAGGAAATCTCGCAGCGGCTCGGCTCCAGCGTATATTGGAAGGGCGAGACCAAGCAGATTTATATCAACACCCGGGTCAACGCGGAGCAGCGTCAAGAGAATCCGAATCAAAGTTATGAAACGATAGAGCTGAACAACGCGTATTCGGCCATGGTCAGCTATCTCGGAGCGGAATATCCGGTACTCATCACCTCGAACATCAAATCCGGCAGCTACGGCAGGTACTACCGGGAATCGGATGTGAAGCGCATGGGGGTTGATACAAGCGGGCTTGCCAAGGCTAAGGATCGTCTGACGGACGAGGTGTTCGTTCATGAGAACGAGCTGCAAAAGCGGTGGCGCCAGACGCCTACCCAGGTGTATACCGCGGGCTACGAAGCGTATGTCATCGCCGACGAAACCCATCCGAAGAAGACGGATATTTTGCGCAAGCATATCAAGGCCATGGAGAAGAGCACCTACGGGGATGCGGAATTTACGATCAAGCCGGTTATGGCTCAGAAGGTATCGGGCAAAGAGAACGAGTATGATTTTCTTTATTTGGAAACCGTGCGTATGCTGAAGGAGTATTTCCCGCCTATTACACGCTACAAAATCGCCCGACTTGTCATTACTCAGGACATCTTTCTCCCTGATTCCTATGTGGTGAACATTCATAACACAACCGATCTGGAGATCGAAGCCCAAAAGCGGGAGCATCCCGAAAGCAAGTAGACGCGCAGGACAAGGCTTAAGCTATGTCCGTTCCTTATCGCGCCAATACATAATGGCGATCTGAGTCCGGTCCCGGACCCCCAGCTTGCTTAATATTTCCGTGACATAATTTTTCACGGTCCCTTCGCTCAGGAACAGGTCCTGGGCGATTTCTTTATTCGAAAGTCCTTCTGCGATATGCTCTACGATCTGCAGCTCCATCCCGGTCAGCCCATAAGGCTCCAGCCGGGCGATCCTGGGGCCCGTGGCATCCTCCTTGGCTGAGTTCGCTGTGCGTGGATGGCCTTGCCCGGGTACCGGCTGGATCCAGCCGGTCAGCTTGCGTGCGATATCCGGATGGATCAGCAGGTTGCCTTGATGGACAGCTTTGATGCCCTGCACGATACGGTCCGGCGGGATATTTTTCAGTAGATAGCCGCTCGCTCCGTTACGAAGCGCCTCCACGATGTAGTCATCATCGTCGAAGGTCGTCAGGATGAGCACCTTCGTATCAGGAGACTTCTGTTTGATCCTCAGCGTCCCCTCGACCCCCGAGCAGCCCGGCATACGGATATCCATCAGCACAACATCGGCCTTCCCGCCCTGCGCGACATGAGCATGGGCGGACTCGCCATCGGCAAAGGTGCCCTGGACGGACAACTCCGGATCCAGCTCCAATATCAACTTCAAGCTCTCGCGAATAAAGGGATCATCATCGACAATAATGAGCGAAATGATGGCAAACTTCTCCTCTCTGGAATCTATCTCGTTCAAGGGCTCAGCTATTGTGCGGAAGCGGCAGGGAGGTTACGACCTGAAACGGGCTGCCTCGCCCGACTGCAAGCTCACCGCCTACCAACCGTACCCTTTCCTCCATCCCGCTGAGGCCCAGGCCTCTCCTCAGGGCAGGTTCATCTGGCAAGCGTCCGTTATTGGATACCGTCATGACCACATGGGAGGAATCGTAATGTAGAAGAATATCAATCTCGCTGGCGCCTCCATGCCGGATCGCATTGGTAACCGCCTCCTGCGCATTGCGGTACAGAATGATTTCCAGACTCGGGTAGATCGGGCGGGGCAGACCGGTTACGCGATGGCGGACGGTGAGACCGTGATCCTCAGCCAGGCTGTCGATCAGCCGGCGCAGAGAGAAGCTCTGCAGTTCGGCCTCCTCCGGCTTCAGCCTTCGCACGGTTTGCCGCAGCGTTTCCATGCTTTCCGTCAAATGCTCCTTTACCTGCTTGGTCAGCCCGAGGGCTTTGTCGGTCTGCTCGGGCATCAGATGAACGGCGGCTTCCAGCATCATCTTGGAGCGGATCAGCTTGTGGCCCAGATCATCATGAATATCCCGCGCAATGCGCGTCCTCTCTTCCGCTTGAGCAAGCTGCTCCACCTTGCCGGCATACTCGACAAGACGGCTGCGGGCTGCATCGAGCTCGTATGCTTTGCTTCTGAGCTCGTCATATACCCGCTCCAGATCATACTTTTGCTTGCCCGTCTCCGACAGCTTGAGCAGCAAGAAGCCGGTAGTGAGGCTGCAGAGATTGACCGCTAGCGTTAATCGCCAATCGGCTATCGGGTATAAGGTAGCGTTCAGTCCTATGAAATGTACGACAAGCTGCTGGGGCTGCAGTCCGCTTTTGCCGCGGAGGCTTTCTGATAACAAGGTAGACAGATGACAGATGAAAAGCAACCCCCCGTACATATGGCCGATGCACACTATGCCGAGCGTCTCTGCCATTGCCGCCGCAGCGTGCATGCGTTCCGGCACCCCATGCTGGCGGAGTTGAGCCCATAATAGCAGTAAGAGTGTGCTCAGCGTAAGCAAGCCGACTTCGGAGAGCGGCAGAAACAAGGCGGTGCCGGCGGCAGGCAGCAGGATCATCAGGTACCTCAGTAGAGCGAGCATAGTCTCATAACGCCTCCTTGGCCGATTATACCACAACCTGTTTTGGTCCGCGGTGGTGACTTTCGTCATGTCAACCGATGACCATAGCTACCTGTAAACAAACGGATGGCGGCTTACAATACGATTATAAAGAAGTTCCGATAAAGGAGTGGCACCGATGAGCTTTGTAGAAATAGAGCAGGTGGTCAAACGTTATGGCGGCAGCATCTCGATCGACCATCTGAGTCTAACTATACGCCAGGGGGAAATCTTCGGCTTGCTGGGACCCAATGGCGCAGGGAAAAGCACGACTATCAATATGCTGTGCGGCTTGCTGGACATCGATCAGGGGTCGATTCGGGTAGACGGGATCTCGATCCGGGAGCAGCCGCTTGAGGTCAAGAAGCGGATCGGCTTGGTGCCGCAGGATCTGGCGATCTATGAGCGGCTGACAGCTCGCGAGAACGTCGCTTTTTTCGCCAGGCTTTACGGGCTGCGCGGAAGCCTTCTCCATGAGCGCGTAGACGAAGCGCTGGCCTTCGTCGGCCTAAGTGACAGGCAGCATGAGCGTCCAGGGGCTTATTCGGGCGGAATGAAGCGGCGGCTGAACATCGCTTGTGCGATTGCCCACCGGCCCAAGCTGATCATTCTGGACGAACCGACGGTGGGCATCGACCCCCAATCGCGCAATCATATTTTGGAGTCGGTGCGTCAGTTGAATCGGATGGGCTCCACGATCATCTACACCAGCCATTATATGGAAGAGGTGGCGGCGCTCAGCACACGAATAGGCATTCTCGATAAAGGGCATTTGATCGCTCACGGGACTCAGGAAGACCTCAGGGCACAGGTGTCGCAGGAAGAAAGACTTCTTATCCAAACGGTTCATTTGTCGGAGGCGGCGATGGCCGAGCTGAGAGCGCATCCTCGCATCCGCAGACTGGTGGATACCGCTGGAGGACTGGAGCTGTTTGTGCCGCCCGGGCAGGCGCCTCTGCAGGACGTGCTGTTCATACTCTCCAAGCATGATGTAGGCATTCAAGCGTTGACCCGGGTAGAGCCGGATCTGGAGGCGTTGTTCCTGTCGCTGACGGGACGTACGCTTCGGGACTAGAGGGGGCAGACGTATGATTAACCTATGGCAGATCGCATGGACTCAAATGAAACTAACAAGCCGCGCAAGGGCGGTTATGTTCGTATTGATGGTACTGCCGCTATTGCTGATTACGATCCTGGGAGCGGCTCTCTCTCAAACGTTCGGAGAAGGCGACGTCCAGCTGAAGCCGCTCAAGGTCGCCCTGGTCAATCAAGATCAGGGAGTCTGGAGCGAGCGGCTGCTGTCTTATCTGAAGGCTCCGGACATGCAGGGAATAGGGCAGGTAGTGGAGCGGGATACGAGGGAAGAAGCGGTAGAACTTCTGCGGACAGCCGCCGCGGAATATGCGGTTATCATTCCAGCAGGCTTCGGAGCGGACCTTGTACAGGGCAAAGAAGCCAGCTGGGAGCTGATAGCCGGGCAGGATAGCGGGCAGAACAAAATCGCCGAAAGCCTCTTTACCGGCTTCTTGAACAGGCTCAACAGCGTACAAGCGGCGATGCTTGCGGCTGGAGCGGGAGCGAGGCAGGCGATGCTGCCCGAAACGGAGCCGCGAGAAGACAGCGGACAGGAGGCCTATGTCCAGGTCGGCAAGCTGGGGAAGGAGGGGCATGACTACTCGGCCATTCAGTATTATGCCTGTGCGATGCTCGTCATGTTCATGCTGTATTCCGGCATGATGGCCGCCATCGCGCTTGTAGGAGAGCGTGAAGAACATACCCTGGCGAGACTTACGGCTCTGCCCGTGACGATGAATCAGATCATCGGCGGCAAGGTGCTCGGGCATACGATGCTGTCGCTGCTGCAAGCAGTCGTCATCATCGGCTTCACGAGGTATGTCTATGGCGTGGACTGGGGAAACAGTCCGCTGCTGCTGGCTGGCATATGCGGCGCATTGATCGTATCCTCGATGAGCATCGCTATGCTCGTGACCGCTTGGACCAGGACGATCAAGGCGGCCACTGCCGTATTTCAATTCATCATTATCATCATGACCTTTATTAGCGGCGGCTTCATTTCTTCGCTTCCTCCTTCGATTGAGCTGATCGGTAAGGCCAGTGTGAATTATTGGGCCATGCAAGGCATGCTGCATCTGATGGTTCACGATCAGGCGGCGGCTTTGTCTCCGCTCGCGGTGTTGGCCGGCGTAGCGGCTTTGCTGGTGCTTGCTTCGGGAATGACGTTTAGGAAGGTGGGATATCGTGAATAGCTTGATTATTGCGGCAAACCTCACGAAGCGGACGATCGGCAATTGGAAGGGAGTGCTGCTCTATATTCTCGTGCCTGCGATGGCGGTATCGCTTATTATCGGGCTGCTCGGCTCGGATCGTGACAGGCCGGCAGCCATTCCGTACATCAACGCGGACGAAGGGGAGACGGGGGCGCATATTATTCGGGAGCTCTCCCGCGATCCAGGCTTTGCCCTGTCCGAGGCCCGTGACTTGGAAGCCTTGAAGGAATCGGTGCTTACGGGGAAAGCTGTCGCAGGCTTCGTCATTCCTTCTGGATTTACGGAAGCTGTGCTGGCGGGAAGCCCGCTCGCGATCGATCATTTCGAGCGGGCTATGAGCGAAGAATCGTTTACGCTTCGTATAGACTTGCAGCAGGCGGTTGTGCGAATTACCGAGAGTACGGAGGCGCTAAGGGCTGCCGGGGTTTTAGGTAGCAGCTTCTCGCTAATGCTTGAAGAAACGGAGAAGCATCGGGTAAGCCGGACATTGACGGACTACGGCTGGGGCGAGAAAGAGACGCTGGGACTGTCAACCGGCATCATGATTCTTTTCGTGATGGCCCTGATCGGCCATTCGGTATCCCTTATCCTCGAAGACCGCCGATTGTATACGATGATGCGGATGTATGCGGCGCCTGTGAGGGCCTTCGAGATCGCTTTGGGCAATTTTATGGGCAGCTTTCTTGTCGGATCCTTGCAAATACTCATTCTACTGGTCTTTACGCGCTATGCTCTCGGCTTTGATTACGGGCTGCCGTTCGGCCCCCACCTTCTTGTTATGGAGTCGTTTCTGTTGTCGGTGATGGGCATCGCAAGCGCGGTGGGCGGACTTGTCAGAAGCAAGGAAAACATCTCCGCGCTCAACTCCGTCGTCTCCATGCCGATGTGCTTGCTCGGAGGCTGCTTCTGGCCGGTATCGATCATGCCGGAGTCCATGCAGAAGCTGGCTAGCTTCGTGCCGCAGAGCTGGGTGATGGATGCGGTTAAACGTCTGGCAGCTGGCCAGGGTTTATCCGATTTGACGCTGCACCTGGGAGTTCTGCTCCTGTTCGCCGCTGTCCTGCTCGGCTTTGGAGCGGTCATCCTGAAGCCGGCCGCGCGGGAAGCGGCGTCCTGAGGGTGTAAGTAAGGTTGTAACAAGGTAAACGAAAACCGCCACTCCGGCGGTTTTCGGCGTGCGGTGACCCATGGAAGCTGCCGCAAGCGCAGCAGGGTATCGGTATCGCCGGGAGGGTGCACACGGGGCAGGGCAAAGCGGCGCAGCCGATGAGGACAAGGTTTTGGCATCCTAGCGGTTCTAAACATGACAGCGCTATCATAGGGGCGTGCTGCGGAAAATTAGGTGCGTCATTTCGAAAAAAAAGTCAATAATCCAAGTTGCTAAAACATATGATTCATAATAAGATATAAATAAGAAACTGAATAGTCAGAAAATTCGATCAAACGATGAGGTTTCTTCTTCGCATGGTTCCTGCCCTCGTATCAACCATAGTTACACCAATAAGGCAGGGAATGATCTTCGCACAAGTCGCAGCAGCCGATGCACCCTGTTGATACCGTTATACCTTGAGGGAGGGATTGCCGTGAGTAAAAGTCATGAAGTTGAATATTGCAACCTTGAGTTACGATTTGACCGTCGGCTAATCCGTAACTTCATCAAAACCTTGATCCAGGAAGGCTATTCCCTGTATTGGAACGAAAGCGATCTGCAGTTTATCGTATCGATCCGTACAGGACGCAAGCTCGTGAAGCTGAAGTTCCAGCGGATCGGCGAACGATACAAAATTGTCGGCAACTATTCCTTCAAGGACGAGAAGCTTGCAGAGCTTATGGAGAAGATGATCGGCGATACCCGTGGACACGCGGTCGTGAAGCGGTTCAAGGACCGCCAAATACTCATTGAGAATATCATGTTCGGCGAGATCATCCGCATGGTAGAAATATCGGGGGTGGAGCATAAAGTGTTATTTCAAAAAGAGCCCGTCGTCACGTTGGAAGAAATGATGCAGGCGTTCCGCTCCAAGCGCCCGGACGAACGAATCCCGGTGCTCAGGCTGGAGCTCGATTATGAGCTGGCCGTGCTGCACGAAGCGCTGGCAGAAGGGGACAACTCAAAGGTTACGGCCTGCAAAGAGAAACTGAAGGAGCTGCGGCATGAAATGCTACTGCTGGAAATGTAAGGCACGCTTTAAACGAAGGGCCTCCCGTTAATCAGACTCGTTCTGACTGGGAGGCCTTTCGCGTGCAAATCGACCTGTTTTCCTCGAAGGCAGAGGATAAAAACTGATGATTGTTAACGTGTGCACAACATGATATGATGAGACGGAGAGGTGGTTACATGAGCGATGTTACGATTAAGGATATCGCCCGCATGGCTGGAGTTTCCCATACGACCGTCTCCCGGGCGCTGAATGACAGCCCCCTGATTAACCCGGAGACGAAGGAGAGAATCAAGTCCATCGCCGGCAGCCTGAACTACACGCCCAATTATAACGCCAAGAGCCTGGTGCTCGATCGCTCCTACAATCTAGGGTTGTTTTTCACCACCTTACATCAAGGGACCTCGTCAGGCTTTCTCTACGCGGCATTGCGCGGGGTCAATGAGGTGATTAAGGACGGATACAACCTGATCGTACGGGGGATCGATGATTACACCAGCTTCCATCATGTCAACCGCAAAAGCTTCGACGGCATTATCGTGATGAGTCAGAGCGCGGCGGATCAGCCGTTTATCGAGTATGCCGCGCAGAGGGCGATCCCGTTGATCGTACTGAACCGGCAGATTGAGATGGATGGGGTCTGGAACCTGGTGCCGGACGATCAGAGCGGCGCTTACCGGATGACTGAATATTTGCTGCAATGCGGCCACCGCCGGATTGCGATTATTGAAGGGAAGCCGGGCTTTAAGTCGTCGCATGCGCGAAAGGAAGGCTACCTGGATGCGCTCCGTTCCGCAGGGATCGAGCCGGAGGACGAGCTTTGTATGCGCGGCGAGTATGATTTCGAGAGCGGCTACCAGGCGATGGTGCGCATATTGGAGCTGAAGGACAGACCGAGTGCGGTTTTCTGCAGCAGCGACGATATGGCTCTAGGCGCTGTGAAGGCCGCCGCGGAGCGGGGCGTGCGCGTGCCGGACGATATTTCGGTCGCCGGGTTCGACGATACGCTGTATTCGGCGTTTATCACGCCCGCATTGACAACCGTCCGCCGTCCTATCGAGGAGATGAGCCGCGCAGGGGCGGAGAAGCTGGTTGCTTTTATTGAGAAGAAGCATGTGGAAGACCATAAACGAATGTTCCGCACGGAGCTCGTGATTCGCGACTCCGTTAAACCGATATCCGAAGGAGACTGAAGACGATGAGCGTATTGAGAACGCTGCTGCAAGACATCCCGATCCCACAGATGGTTCGCATTAGACAAAAATTCGACGGAACGAAGCTCGAAGATCCGGTGCAGGCTTTAAGGGAGGAGCTCGGCAAGCCGGGCGCCGTCGACCGCATCCGGCCCGGACAGCGGGTAGCTGTCGCCGTAGGCAGCCGGGGCGTCGCCAACATCGCCGACTTTACGCGCGTAACGATCGAAGCGATCAAGGCGGCCGGCGGGGAGCCGTTCATCGTTCCCTGCATGGGCAGTCATGGAGGCGCTACGGCTGCAGGTCAGACGGAAGTGCTGCATCACCTGGGAGTCACCGAGGAAGCCATGGGCGCTCCGATCCTGTCATCGATGGAGGTCGTTGAGATCGACCAGCTCCCGAACGGGCTGCCGGTCTACGTAGACAAGTACGCCTCGGAGGCTGATGCTATCGTCGTCATCAACCGGGTCAAGCCGCATACGGCGTTCCGGGGACGGATCGAAAGCGGCATTATGAAGATGATCGCAATCGGTCTCGGCAAGCAGAAGGGTGCCGAAGCCTGCCACCAGCTGGGATTCAAATATATGGCTGAAAACGTGCCGGCTATGGCCAAGATTATGATCGATAAGCTGCCGATCGTATTCGGGGTGGCGCTTGTTGAGAATGCCTACGACGAAACGTGCTTGGTCGAGGTACTGCCTGCCGAGCAGATCGAGGAGCGCGAGGTGGATTTGCTGGAGATCGCGAAATCCCGCCTGCCCAAAATTTTGTTCGAACAGATCGACGTGCTTGTTATCGATTATATCGGTAAAAATATTAGCGGAGACGGTATGGACCCGAATGTCACGGGCCGCTATCCTACGCCTTATGCGCACGGTGGACCTGACGTATCCAAGATGGTCGTGCTGGATCTGACGCACGAGACCAAGGGGAACGCCAACGGCGTTGGAACCGCTGACTTTACGACGCAGCGCCTGGTCGACAAAACCGATCTGGCCGCAACCTATGCCAACGGCTTGACCTCGACCGTATGTGCGCCGACGAAGATCGCCACGACGCTTGAGAACGATTTCTATGCGATCAAGGCTGCAGTCAAGACCTGCAATATTCTCGACTATACAAAGTGCAGGCTGGTCCGTATCCAGGATACGCTTCATTTGGGCGAGATCGAAATTTCCGTTAATTTGCTGGAGGAAGCCAGACGGCACCCGGATATCGAAGTGTTGACGGAAGCCTACGAGCTGAAGTTCAATGAAAAAGGCAATCTGAGATAAAGGAGAGCTTCAATCGTGCATAAGTCATACATTATTGCCGCGGATATCGGAACAACAAGCGCCAAAACGCTCTTGTTCGATCGTAGCGGCCACATCCTGGCCACTCACGCGGTGGAATATCCGCTTCATACGCCAAGACCCGATATCGCGGAGCAGGATCCTGAGGAAATCTATCAGGCGGTTCTTGCGGGGATCCAGTCGGTTGTCAGGCAAGGCGCTGTAAATGCAGGAGAAGTATTGTGCGTATCCTTCAGCTCGGCGATGCACAGTCTGATTGCGGTAGACGATGCTTGCCGTCCGTTGACGGCGTGCATCACATGGGCCGATAACCGCAGCGTCGGCTATGTGAAGACGCTCAAGGACCTTGCAGCCGGGCATGAGATCTACATGCGGACCGGGACGCCTATTCATCCGATGAGCCCGCTGCTTAAGCTGATGTGGTTCCGCGATAACCGCCCGGACCTGTTCGCTTCGGCGCATAAATTTATCGGAATCAAGGAATATGTATTCGCCAGACTGTTCGGGGAATATATAATCGACCATTCGATCGCCAGCTGTACGGGCCTGTTCAATCTCCGTCAGCTGGATTGGGATGTGGGCGCACTTGCTGCATGCGGGGTGCGCAGAGACCAGCTGTCCCTGCCCGTACCGACGACGCATATCGTTCAAGGCCTCAATCCGGCCGATGCAGCCAGCCTTGGGCTTGCTCCGGATACAGCTTTTGTCGTCGGCGCCTCCGACGGCGTTCTGGCCAATCTAGGTGCGGCGGCCTTCGAGCCGGGCGTCTATGCGGTGACGATCGGCACCAGCGGTGCCGTGCGCGGCGTCGTACGCGAACCGGTGACCGATCCGAAGGGCAGACTGTTCTGCTATGCGCTTAAGGAGGACTTCTGGGTAGTAGGCGGGGCGATCAACAACGGCGGCATCATGTTCCGCTGGGTGCGCGACCAGCTGGCTACCGCGGAGGCGGAAGAGGGCCGGCGTCTGGGCATGGACCCTTACGATTATTTGACGAAGCTGGCTTCCGAGGTCGAGCCTGGCTCAGGCGGCTTGATTTTCCTTCCGCTGCTAGCGGGCGAGCGCGCTCCTTATTGGAATGCCAATGCGCGTGGCGTTTTCTTTGGCCTGTCGCTGTATCATCAGAAGCCGCATATGATCCGTTCCGTGCTGGAAGGCGTCATGTACCGTATTCATTCCGTTGTGAGAGCCTTGGAGGAGCTGAGCGGTCCGACCTTGGAAATACGCGCTTCTGGCGGCTTTGCCCGTTCCGAGTTTTGGCTGCAGATGATGGCCGATGTGCTGGGCAGCCGGGTTAGCGTACCCAATACGATCGAGGCATCCGGAGCCGGAGCGGCCTTGCTCGGACTTCTGGCTACAGGGGAAATCGCCGACTTCTCCGGCGCCCATGAATGGGTGAAGGTCCACCATACTTTGCAGGCGGATCCGAAGACGGGCGACATTTACGACGAATTGACAACGATCTATAACCGTGTGTACCACCAGTTGAAGGGCGAATTCGATGCGATAGCGGCCTTTCAGCAAAAGTACACGCTAACTTAAAGGAGGAAGCGAACATGGCTATGAATTTATTTGATTTGACCGGCAAGACGGCAGTAATCATCGGGGGGAACAGTACCCTTGGCGGCTCGATGGCCGTTGGCTTGGGCGGACATGGCGCGGATGTGGCCATCGTCGGCCGCAACCAGGATAAAGCCCGCGAAGTGGCCGAAGCCGTAGAAGCGGCCGGCGGCCGTGCCCGCTGTTTCTCCGCGGATGCGACTAGCACGGACGACCTGAAGCGGGTACTGGCAGAGGTGCTTGAGTGGACGGGGCGCTGCGACATTCTGATGAATTGCCCGGGCAGAAACAGCACGACTCCATTTTTCGATCTTCAGATGGACGAGTGGGATTCGATTATGGATGTCAATCTGAAGAGCGTTGTGCTGGCCTGCCAAATTTTCGGGAAGCATATGGTTGACAGCGGCAATGGAGGCAGCATTATTAACATTTCCTCCGTCTCCTCGGAGCCGCCCTTGTCCCGCGTGTTCACTTACTCCGCATCCAAGTCGGCTGTCAACAGCGTTACGAAATTTCTGGCAAGGGAATTTGCACCTGCACGCGTTCGCGTCAATGCGATCATCCCGGGCTTCTTCCCGGCGGAGCAAAACCGCAAAATTTTGTCGCCCGAGCGCACGGAATCGATCCTGAAGCATACGCCTATGAACCGTTTCGGCGATGCGGAGGAGCTGCAGGGAGCGGCAATCTACCTGGCTTCGGAGAAAGCCTCCGGCTTCGTTACCGGATCTCTGCTCCGCGTAGACGGCGGCTTCGGTGCGATGACGATCTAAGATGAGGTCTTGAAATTGAATTGAGAATGTCTGATAATGGTTTCTTGAGTAGTTCTATGCGACTTTTAAGCTGCAAAGCGTGGGCGCATAGGGGTAAATAAATATGGAAGTATAAGGAAGGAAGAGAAAACCATATGTCCAAACAGCAAATCGGCGTCATCGGTCTGGCGGTCATGGGGAAAAACCTGGCTCTTAATATCGAAAGCCGCGGCTTTACCGTGTCCGTGTTCAACCGTTCCCGCGAGAAAACGGATGTTCTTCTGGAAGAAGCCAAAGGCAAGAAGCTTGTCGGTACATACAGCATCGAGGAATTTGTAGCGTCGCTGGAAGTGCCGCGCAAGATCCTGATTATGGTCCAAGCTGGCTTCGCTACAGATGATACGATCAACCAGCTCGTTCCGCATCTGGATAAGGGCGATATCATCATTGACGGAGGCAATGCATACTTCCCGGATACGCAGCGCCGCAACAAAGAGCTGGAATCGCACGGCATCCGCTTTATCGGTACGGGCGTATCGGGCGGCGAAGAAGGCGCGCTCAAGGGTCCTTCCATTATGCCGGGCGGTCAGAAGGATGCATACGAGCTCGTGGCTCCGATCCTGACGGCGATCTCTGCCAAAGTCGGCGACGATGCCTGCTGCACATATATCGGTCCGGACGGTGCGGGCCACTACGTAAAAATGGTACACAACGGTATCGAGTACGGCGACATGCAGCTGATCTGCGAAGCTTACCAGTTATTGAAGGATGTGCTCGGCGTCGACACGAAGGAGCTGCATGAGATCTTCGCGGACTGGAACCGCGGCGAGCTCGACAGCTACCTGATCGAGATCACAACCGATATCTTCACCAAGTATGATGAAGAAACCGGCAAGCCGATGGTCGACGTGATTCTTGACTCCGCCGGCCAGAAGGGCACGGGTAAATGGACAAGCCAAAGCTCGCTCGATCTGGGCGTGCCGTTGTCCATCATCACAGAGTCTGTCTTCTCCCGCTTCCTTTCCGCAATGAAGGAAGAGCGTGTAGCAGCCAGCAAGGTGCTTAGCGGACCGCAAGCCAAGCCATTCGATGGCGATCGCGCGGCTTTCATCGAATCCGTTCGCAAAGCGCTGTATGCCAGCAAAATCTGCTCGTATGCTCAAGGCTTCGCTCAGATGAGAGCGGCAAGCGAAGAGTATGGCTGGGATCTGGATTACGGCAGCATCGCCATGATTTTCCGCGGCGGCTGCATCATTCGTGCCCGCTTCCTGCAAAATATCAAGGATGCTTACGACCGTAACCCTGAGCTCCGCAACCTGCTGCTGGATGAATACTTCAAAAATATCATTACAGGCTATCAGGATGCATGGAGATCGGTCGTTTCGACTGCTATTTCGAGCGGTATTCCGGTTCCGGCGTTCGCTTCGGCTCTGGCTTACTACGACAGCTACCGCACTGAGCGTCTGCCGGCTAACCTGCTTCAAGCTCAGCGCGACTACTTCGGCGCCCATACGTTCAAGCGTCTGGACAAAGAGGGAACTTTCCACTATCAGTGGATTCAGGAAGACTAAGAGCGGATCCGGGGACCTCGCCCGGGCTGGGGCTGATGGAGGCCGTAAGTGGCTTCCTTCAGCCAGCTTTTCAGCCGGTCGGCCTCTTGGTCGAAGCCGTTGCGGCGCTGGATCAGCATGAGCGCAATCTCGGCGAAATAACGGAAATTTTGAAGCAGACGTGGCTGGGAAAGGTCCATTAAATTTGGATCTTCCTCAGCCACCTTTTTTTTGATATATTCCAGCATCCAAACCACTTCCTCTTTGCATAGCGGACGGGTCGGATCCATGATTTGGTCGAGCTTCATCCCGGTCAGATCGGAGGCCGTAGCCTGCTTGTGTGGCAAAGCGCTTTGCGGCATAGATATGTCTCCCTTCTAGAGTTAGGCTTTATCAGCTTGACTGTTCTGGCTGGGATTTATTCACTCCATCATATGTTTTTATTAAACTTTCTATTCATATTTGGCAAGCTGAGACCGAGCTGTGATAGAATGAGTGGGGATAAGTCAGAGATGAAGTCCAGAGGTGTTTTTCATTGGCTAAACGCAATCTAGTATTAATAGGCATGATGGGAACGGGGAAGTCGACCGTAGGCGTTGAACTGGCTCGCCGTCTGCGTTTTTCATTCGTCGATTCGGATTCGGCCGTCGAAGAGAATCAGGGAATGACGATCAAGGAGATGTTTGCCCGGCACGGGGAGCCGTTTTTCCGGGAGGCGGAGTCGGCAGCGGTAGCTGCTATTATGGAGCGTTTCGATCAAGTGGTAGCCACTGGAGGCGGAGCCGTACTGGCTGAAGCCAACAGGTCCGCCATGAAGGCCGGCGGCTTCGTCGTCGCGCTTGCGGCCGGCGCGGATACGATTATCCGGCGCGTCAGCGAGGATCGAAGCCGTCCGCTGCTTCAGGGAGATCTCGAAGAGCGCGTACGAACAATCATGGAAAGCCGCAAGCATGCTTATGACTTTGCCGATCTATATGTAGAGACCGATGGGCGGAGCGTCGAAGACATCGCCGACGAGATTTGCCGCGCGTGGATGCAGCTTCAGGCTACCTAGCAAGGGATCAAGCTTGCTCCAGCTGCTCCCACTCCAGCATGCCCCCTGTCATGTTTTTCAGATTCGCCAAGCCCTGGGACTGCAGATAATCCAGTGCGCGTCCGCTACGGTTGCCGCTTCGGCAGACCAGGATTGTCTCCCCGTTCTGCGG
Source organism: Paenibacillus puerhi (assembly GCF_009846885.1). Taxonomy (GTDB): domain Bacteria; phylum Bacillota; class Bacilli; order Paenibacillales; family NBRC-103111; genus Paenibacillus_G; species Paenibacillus_G puerhi. The sequence goes on along the minus strand of NZ_WUWM01000031.1, from coordinate 13,353 downwards.
TACCTCCGATAAGCGCTCCGGCAGCTGCATGAGCGGAATATGGATGGCTCCGGGCAGGATTCCCTGAGCGACCTCTTCGTCTTCGCGGACATCGACGATATCGAGCTTTTCTCCCTCCGCTAATCGTTGCCGAACTTCGGCCGGAGTAATGGTGAGCATAGGTGAAACGCCTCCTTAGTCTGAACGGCTGCCCCGGCAGCCGATTGTCCTCATCATACCTAGGATCGGGAAATCCTGTCAAACCGGTTCGAGCTTGCAGGCGACCCTGTATTTCATCTAGGGAGGGAGACAGACTGTGACTTGGTTGTATATCGGGATTGCCGGTGCCGTCGGCGCCTTGGCGCGCCTTGGCTTGTCCATGCTGTTGAACGGCGGCGAAGCTGCTTTGTTACCTTGGGGTACACTGTTAACGAACTGGCTGGGATGCTTCATTCTCGGTTGGCTTGCTTATTCCGACCGGGTTGCGCGACATCCGAAGCTGAAGGCGGCGCTGACGACGGGGCTGATCGGATCGTTTACGACTTTTTCTACGCTCAGCTGGGAACTGCTGCAGTATGTTACGGGCCGGCTGTGGCTTCATGCTTTTTTGTACGTACTGGCCAGCGCAGGCGGAGGGCTTTTATTCGTTCGGCTAGGGCGCGAGATGATTTTTAGGTTGAGCAGGAAGGGAACTGCCGGATGATGTCGAATATGATCATGACCCAGATGATGTGGGTAGCCGCCGGCGGGTTTTCCGGAGCGATCGCCAGATATGCCGTTAGCCGTGCTATCTCTTCCCGCTTTCCTTCGATGCGAATTCCCTACGGAACATTGACGGTCAATGTTCTGGGTTGTTTTCTGATCGGCCTGCTGTGGGGACAGGCTCCCGCTCAAGGAGCTGCACTGCTCCTCGGCACGGGATTCCTGGGCGCTTTCACAACCTTCTCGACATTGAAGCTGGAGTGCGATGCGCTATATAGGGAAGGCAGGGCCCGAAGTGCCTGGCTGTATATAGGTCTATCGTATATCTTGGGCCTGCTTTTGGCTGCGGCGGGATATGCGCTGTAAGGCTGTAACGATTTGACTATAAGGATCACAAGTGAAGGAGCGAATACATACGGATGAAAGCCATCGTCAAACCGACGCCTCGATTGGAAGGCACAATTAACGCATTATCCTCGAAAAATTATACGACCCGCTACTTGCTCATCGGCGCTTTGGCCGATGGTACCAGCACCGTCCATTATCCGGCGCATAGCGAAGATAGCGACGCCATGAGACGCTGTATTCGCGACCTGGGCGCTATCCTCGAAGAGGATGATGAGAAGATGACGATTCGCGGCTTCGGCAGCCATCCCAAGCCTGTCAGCGAGCTGAACGTTGGCAATGCCGGCGCCGTGCTGCGGTTTCTGATGTCTGTTGCCGCCTTTCTGCCGGAAGTGACGTTCGTAAACACTTACCCGGATTCGCTCGGCAAACGCCCGCATGACGATCTGATCGATTCGCTTCGTCAGATGGGGGTGGAGGTGGACCATCGCGAGGGCAAGCTGCCGATTACGATCCGCGGCGGTCACCCGCGCGGGGGCAAGCTTACGGTATCGGGCAACATTAGCTCCCAGTTCCTGAGCTCGCTATTATTTGTGGCGCCTTTGCTGGAAGAAGACACCGAGATTACGGTGCTGCATGATTTGAAATCGAAAATTATCGTTGGTCAGACGCTTGAGGTTATCGCCCAAGCCGGCATTCAGATCGAGGCATCCGAGGATCTGATGTCCTATCGGATTCCGGGGCGTCAGAAGTACAAGCCGCAAAGCTATACGGTACAAGGCGATTATCCGGGCTCGGCGGCCATACTGGCTGCAGCCGCCGTCACGCACTCGGATGTACGGGTGCTGAGACTGGCCGAGCAAAGCAGACAGGGTGAGCGTGCGGTTGTGGATGTACTCCGCGAGATGGGAGTTAACCTGACGCATGAGAATGATATTGTTCATGTGCAGGGCAATCAGACGTTGAAGGCAGGCGAGTTCGACGGCGACCACTTTACCGACGGCGTGCTGGCAATGGTCGCTGCGGCCGTGTTTGCCGAAGGTACGTCCCGCTTCTATAATGTGGAGAACCTGCGATACAAAGAATGCGATCGTATTACCGATTATTTGGCCGAGCTGCGCAAAGCGGGCGCGGATGTCGAGGAGCGCCAGAGCGAGATCATCGTCCATGGGCGTCCTCAAGGCGTTACCGGCGGGGTGGAGATCAACGCTCATTTCGATCATCGCGTCATCATGGCGTTAACCGTAGTAGGGCTTCGCTCGGAAAAGGGGCTCATCATTAACGATGCCCATCATGTAGCCAAGTCGTATCCTCAATATTTTGACCACCTGCTGTCGCTCGGCGCACAGATCGAATTGGTCGAGGACTAAGTCGCCTTGTCGCTCGGCTTGAGCGGACGAAAGCCGTGATGCTGCGTTTTCCTGACAACCAGACGTTTCATTCAGTATGTAACAAAGGCGGTGAGGTACGTGACCATTCTTTGGAAAGGCATCAAGGTCACGCTCGGGTTCTTCCTAATCGGCGGTCTGCTGTTTGCCAGCAGTGTTTTTGCAGTCCTGCTGTATGCTAAAATTACCGGACAAGACGACTGGATGCGTCCGGCTGTCCACGCTTTCGAAGCGGATATCCTCCCCGCATCTGCACGGACCGCTGCGGACGTCAAGGCTTCCGAGGACGCTCCCACTACCCCTGCAGCCGCGATCGAGCAGCCGAAGCCTAAAGCGGCCAGCGTCATGCTGGATGCGCCCGCTGTCCGACAGCTGCCCGAGCTGCCCTCAGGCTGCGAAGTGACGAGTCTGACGATGCTGCTTAAATTCCGGGGCATCGATAAGACTAAGATGGAGCTTGCTGCCGAGATGAAGCGGGATACGACGCCGATCCGGTACAATAAGGATGGCTCGATCGCATACTGGGGGAACCCCAATATCGGATTTGTCGGTGAGCCGACAGGGAAAGCCAAGGGCTTCGGCATCTATCATACGGCGCTGTTCGAGCAGCTGAAGGATCATATTCCGACGGCCATAGACTTGACCCGGGAGCCCTTTGAAAGACTGGAGGATCAGCTGCGCGACGGTATTCCATCTGTTGTTTGGACGACGATCGACTATAAGGTACCGAAGAAATGGGTCGTTTGGGATACGTCTCTGGGCCCGATCCAGACGACATTTATGGAGCATGCCGTTTTGCTTGTCGGCTTTGATGAGGAAAATGTGTATGTGAACGATCCGCTGCCTGGAAGCCGTCAGCAAAAGATTAATAAAGAGCAGTTTATCGCTACCTGGAAAGCAATGGGGCGGCAGGCGATTAGCTATACGAACATTTAAGGACGGAAATAATCCTCTGATAAAGGAGTGAACCAAACATGGCGTTTGAAAATCCATCTCGGGAAAGAATCAAGCAAATCTTAACGGATGCTCATCATATTGCGGTTGTCGGCTTGTCGGACAAGCCCGACCGCGTCTCTTACATGGTTGCCGAAGCCATGCAGCAGAAGGGCTACCGGATCATCCCCGTTAATCCGATGGTATCCGGCACGATCCTTGGCGAGACCTGCTATGCAAGCCTGAAGGATATACCGGAAAAGGTCGATATCGTGAATGTCTTCCGGCGGAGCGACCAAGTGGTGCCTGTCGCCGAGGAATCGGTGGCTATCGGCGCCAAGGTGTTCTGGCTGCAGCTTGGCATAGCGAACGAAGAGGCTGCCAGGATCGCCGAGGAAGGCGGGCTAGAAGTCATTATGGACCGCTGCATCAAGGTCGAGGATTCCATCCTGCTGCCTGGAGGGAAGTAAGTTGGCAACAGAGCTGTCACATTCTCTTTCGCTTTATTTGGTTATGGATATCGCTTCCCATGAAGAAAAGTCGGCTTTGGAGATAGCAAAGGCGGCTATAGCCGGAGGCGTTACGATGCTGCAGCTGCGTGAGAAGACGGCGCCGCTAAGGCAGGTTTTGGAAGTGGGCGGGGCCATTCGGAAAGCTTGCCGGGAGCATGGGGTAGCCTTTATCGTGAACGACCGCGTCGATCTCGCCTTACTGTTGGAAGCCGACGGAGTGCATGTGGGCCAGGACGATCTCCCGGCTCTCGAAGTCCGGCGTCTGCTCGGACCTGATGCGATTATCGGCGTATCCGCCGGCAGCATGGAGGAGGCGGAATGGGCCGTATCCCAGAAAGCGGATTATTTGGGGGTCGGAGCCATCTATTCCACGGTGACCAAAGGCGATGCTGGGGCTCCTATCGGTACCGAGCTGATCGGTCAATTGAAATCCAGATGGCCGCATCTGCCGCTTGTCGGCATAGGAGGAATTTCGAGCGCAAACGCAGAGGCCGTCCTTCAGGCAGGGGCCGATGGAATTGCCGTCGTATCCGCCATTGCCAGACAATCCGATCCGGCTGCGGCCGCCAGCCGCCTCGCGGGTATGGTCAAGCGATTCAAGGTGACTTCCGAATGACGGCCTATTCGCTCTAAAAGATTATTCCTGTTCCGGTAATAAAATAAATCCTCCTTGAAGACACTAAGAAAGGCTTTCGGACGGACGCTCAGGGCGCTTACTGCCGGAAGACTTCTTATTGAATGCTAAGGAGGATTTTGTATGTACAACAATCAATTCCAAAACAATTTCCAGAACCAAGCTTCCGGTGGCATATCCCAGTATCGCGGGATCGATAGCAGATATCAACCGGTCGGCTATGTGCAATCCCAGTATAACCAGTCGCTGAACCCGAGCGCAAACCCTTCGTTTGCATCGGCCATCAACCAGCAGCCGCAAAGCTACTCGTTAGCTCAGTCCTTCCAAAGCCCGCAAGCTTACCATACGGCTAGCTATCGTGGAGACCAACAGGGCCATGACGCTTACCTGCGCTCCGACTCCACGCAGCCGGCACAAAGCCAATATGGGATCGGCGCTGCAGGCTTCTCCGGCAGCAATGCCTTTATCGGATCGGGCATCAATAATCAAGCTGTGACTGCGAACCAATCTTATAACAACCCATACCAAAGCGCTCAGTCGTTCCATACGGCCAACTATCGCGGCGATCAGCCGGGTCATGACGCTTATCTGCGCTCCGACTCCACCCAGCCGGCGCAAAGCCAATACGGGATTGGAGCAGGATCTTACTCGAATAGCAGCCAGTACGCTTCTTCCTTTAATTCGGGGTTTGGCCAGCAACAAGCGTTCAATAATGCCTATTCGCAATCCCAAAACCAATACCAAAGCCCGCAAGCTTACCACACGGCTAACTACCGCGGTAACCAGCAGGGCCATGACTCTTACCTGCGTTCCGATTCCAGCCAACCGGCGCAAAGCCAATATGGCATCGGATCAGCGAGCGCAAGCTATATCAATAAATATCAGTTCTAGATGCAAGGGAACAGCAAGCAGGAGCGAGCCGAAAGGCTCGCTTTTGCTTGCTTTAAGCGCGGGGGGCTCTCGTTGACAAATAGAGAGCTAGCGCTTACCATCGTAATAGTTGGGGGAAGTACTTCAAGAAAGGAGGGGCTAGCGCCTTTGAACTGGATGGGAAATTTGCAGCAGCTTGGAAGATCGTTGATGCTGCCAACCATCACGCTGCCTATAGCGGCGCTACTGCTCCGTCTGGGCACGTTGCCCTGGGATCAGGTGCATATGCACCAGGTCGGGGAGATTTTCATTACTTTCGGTACCATTATTTTTACATATTTACCGCTGATTTTTGCGGTTGGCGTTGCGCTCGGTCTGACGGAGAGTGCGGGCATAGCCGGTATGTCGGCACTGATCGGGCATTTTATGTTTGCTCAGACGCTGCAGCGCTACCTGGGTGAATCGTTCCAGCTCGGCGTACCTGGAGGCATACTGGTCGGGTTGATCGCGGCCGTCATCTATCACCGGGTCAAACATATTCAGCTTCCGGAGGCCATACAATTTTTTGGAGGGCCCCGTTTGGTCCCCATCTTTATGGGACCCGCTATGTTCGTTCTCGTGCTCCTTACGATAGTTTTGGGGCCGCTGTTGAATCTGGGCATGCAGAAGCTTACGGATATGCTGCTGAGTATGGGCGGATTCGGCACGTTTTTATATGGTGTCATTCACAGACTCCTCGTGCCCTCCGGTCTCCATCATGTATTTAATAATTTTTTCTGGTTTCAGCTTGGCAGCTACGATCATCAGGGGCAGCCTGTCTTCGGCGATTTGCCCCGTTACTTTGCCGGCGATCCGACCGCAGGGATTTATATGGCCGGATTGTATCCGATCATGCTGTTTGCCCTGCCGGCCATCGCGCTTGCGATCATTCAAGAGGCCAGAGAGGACTTGAAGCCCAAGATTCGCAAGACCTTCTTGACGGCAGCTTTCGCTTGTTTCTTGACCGGAGTAACCGAGCCTATCGAATTTGCGTTTTTGTTCGTCGCTCCTTATTTGTTTATGGTGCATGCCTTATTGTCCGGGATATCGATGTGGATTGCGTATAAGCTTGAGATCCACCATGGCTTTTCCTACTCGGCAGGGGCCATCGACTATTTGATTAATCTGCATTTATCCACGAATGGCCTATTGCTTATCCCGATCGGACTTGCTTACGGCGTATTTTATTACGTGCTGTTCCGTTGGGCGATCCGAACGTTCCGTCTGCCGACTCCAGGGCGCGAGGAAGGGTCTCAGCTGGAGGAATGGGCCGGCGACATCCCTTATCGCTCTCCGTTGATCCTCGAAGCTCTGGGGGGCAAAAACAACCTGAAGAGCCTGGAGGCGTGCATCACCCGGCTGCGGATCACGCTGGAGAACGAGAAGCTGATGGATACGGCCGCTCTTCGCCATCTGGGTGCTGCGGGGGTAATCTCGCTCGGCGGAGGCAACGTTCAAGTTGTATTCGGCACTTACTCGGAGCTTATCCGCGAAGAGATCAACAAGGTGCTGCGCAAGGATATTCGCCAAGTGCTGTTCAGTTCCCCGATGCAGGGAAGGATGATCGCGCTCGAGGATGTTCCCGACAAGATTTTTGCGGGCAAAATCGTGGGCAATGGAGTCGCCTTTATTCCCGATAAAGGAGAACTGGTGGCCCCGATCGCCGGGAGAATCATCCATGTTTATCCGACTCTACATGCGCTGGGCATCGAGACGGAGGAAGGACTTCAAGTGCTGCTTCATATCGGTATCGATACCGCGCAATTGCAAGGCAGGCATTTCACATGCTATGTGAAGGAAGGCGATGAAGTGGAGGCAGGGCAGCTTCTGGTCAGGTTTAATCTCCAGAAGGTCAAGCAAGGCTCCAAATCATTGGCAACACCGATGCTGATCACGAATGCGGATGCCGTCAAATCATGGGGCTTCGCACCTTATAAAGCGGTGAAGAAAGGCCAGGCCTCCGTCATGTCGGTCGTTCTTAAAGAAACCGGTACAACAGGAACAAGGGGGGGGAACGTTTTTGGTTAGGGGGATCGGAGCTTCATCCGGTATAGCCATGGGCAGGGCATATGTTATCCCGACTTGGGAGTGGGACTTTCCTGATAAATTGATCGACGTTGCCGATCTGGCTTACGAGTTTGAGCGGCTGTACGACGGCATACGCCACTCCAAGGACGAAATTGAACAGATCAAGCAGGAGTTCGTCAATGTTTTAGGAGAAGAGCAGACCCAGATTTTTGACGCCCATCTTGCTATTCTGGAGGATCCCGTTTTCATGAACGAGGTCCAGGGCATCATGCAGCGCCAATACAAGGCCGCCGAAGTCGCGGTTAAAGAGACGATCGAAAAATTCGTGAATATGTTTGATTTGCTAGACGATGGCTATATGAAAGAGAGAGCCCTCGACATTAAGGATGTCGGCAATCGGCTGTTGAAGCACCTGCTGGGTGCGCTGGAGGAGACGCTGCCTCCCCGGGATCAACCCTATATTCTCGTTGCCAAGGAGCTGATCCCATCCCAGATGGTACATCTGGATGTCACCCAAACGCTGGGACTGGTCACGATGATGGGAGGAAAAACCTCTCATGTCGCGATTATGGCCCGCGCGATGGGCGTTCCTTATGTGCTTGGTCTGGAGGGGAAGCTTCAGGAGCCGATCCAGACAGGAGATTTTTTAGTTATCGACGGCGACGAAGGGATTGTGTACGTCAATCCGCCGGAGCATGAGGTCGAGCGCTACCAGCGTATGCATGAAACATGGAAGCAGCAGCAGGATCAACTGCAGCAGCTGGCGGATCATCCTTCGCAGACGATGGACGGGATGCAATTGCATCTGGCAGCCAATATCAGCTCGATCAAAGAGCTGGAGCAGTCCATCGCCAAAGGAGCCAGCGGAGTCGGATTGTTCCGTACCGAGTTTCTGTATATGAACCGCACCTCCTTCCCCGAGGAAGAAGAGCAATTTGACGTATACCGAGAGGCTGCGGAGCGGCTGGGCGGGAAGCCGCTCGTTATTCGCACGCTTGATATCGGGGGCGACAAGCATCTGGATTACCTGGAGCTTCCCGAAGAGGAAAATCCATCGCTGGGCTATCGAGCCATACGCGTTCTATTGGACCGTGTCGATTTATTCAAGACCCAGCTGCGCGCTATTCTGCGTGCCAGTCATTATGGCAGCATCAAGATTATGTATCCGATGATCTCGACCTTGGATGAGCTTCGCCGGGCTAACGAAGTGCTAGGAGAGGTCAAGGAGGAGCTGACTGCCGCCGGCATTCCTTACAGCAACCATATTCCGGTCGGTATCATGATCGAGCTGCCGGCCGCGGTTATGATTTCCGACTTGCTTGCCAAGGAAGTCGATTTCTTCAGCATTGGGACTAATGACCTCGTGCAGTATATATTGGCCGTAGACCGGATGAACGAGCAGGTCGCCCACCTATATGACCCGTTCCATCCGGCGGTGCTTCGCATGCTGAAGCTAACGTCCGATAGCGCCAAAGCCAACGGGATCCATATTAGCGTTTGCGGCGAGCTTGCCGGAGACGTCCGGGCGCTGCCGCTTTGGATGTCCCTTGGCATCAGGGAGCTTAGCATGTCGGTTTCCTCGATCCTCCGAATGAAGAATAGCTTGATCCAAAGCCGATACAGCGATGCGGCTAACTTATGGCAAGAGCTGGCCGGTTGTCCGAGCAGCGCATCGGTGCTTCAGGTGCTAGGGCGCTATTGGGAAACTGATTTCGCCAAAAAGACGGCTAAGGAAGAACCGTCCGACCCGCCTCAGTCGGAATCCCCGGCGAACGGGTGTATGCAGCGATAGCATGAGCTTGCTGTGTCTGCTGACGATATTATGCTTTCAAACAAGATGGGCATTAAGCCAGAAGGGGTGTAGATAACGTGGAACTGAAAGGCTACAAGGTACTTGCTTTCGTCGATGAAGAGTTTGAAGATCTGGAGATGTGGTATCCCGTTATGAGACTGCGGGAGGCCGGCGCGGAGGTTCATCTGGCGGGTCCTGTCGCCGGGAAGGCTTACGTTGGCAAATACGGCGTTCCCTTGACAACGGATCATGCGATAGATGAGGTTCGCTCTGAGGATTACATCGGCCTTTATGTACCGGGAGGGTGGGCTCCGGACAAGCTGCGCCGCTACGCTTCCGTGCTTCGGCTAACACGCGAATTTCACGAAGCGGAGAAGCCCATAGCTCACATATGTCATGCCGGCTGGGTATTGGCCTCTGCGAAGATCTGCCAGGGCTATACGATGACTTCCACGCCCGGGATTAAGGATGACCTGGAGAATGCGGGCGCCATATGGGTCGATGCCGAGGTCGTCGTAGACCGGCATATCGTCTCAGGGCGGCGTCCTCCGGATCTGCCTGCGTTCAGCAAAGCATTCGTAGATGTGCTGGCCAAATCGGTGCGCGGCTGACCTGCAAAGCCTCAATAGATAGAAGAAGGAGCAATTATGAATATAGTACTGAGGTGGCTGCCTTCCATCCTTTGGATGGCAGCCATATTTTATTTCTCGTCGCGGACGGGCGACGATTTGGGCGGATGGCTTGACGGTATCCGAATGTACGTGCCATGGATGGAAGGCTTCGATTGGGGACATTTCATTTCCTATTTCTTGCTTGCGCTCGCGTATCTATGGGGATTGAGACCGAGGCGTATCGTTTGGACGACCAAGGCTCTAGTCATTGTGCTGTGTGTGCTGTACGGGATAACGGATGAATACCATCAAGTCTTCGTTCCAGGAAGGACACCGGATATCGCCGACATTCGCAATGACGGGATTGGCGCCTTGCTTGCTATGCTGGTCGTTTCTATTCCTGCCGTTTCCCGGTATTTCGAGCGGAAGTAAGCGTATATTGCCTGTTATCTGCGACACACTCATCCTAATTTTGCTAAGAGCCCGAAGGCAGGAGAACGGAAGCCGACATCGAATATTTGTATCATCAGGCAAAGAATGAAATGCAAGTTTGGTGTACTGCCAAAAGGAGTGGTCGTGTTGCAGAAGCAGTGCAAATGCGGAGAGCTTATGGGCATCCGCCTCCGCACCGTCATTTATCAAAATAAAGTCGAAATCGAAAACGTCCCTATATTCTCTTGCGATTCCTGCAACCGCAGTGAAGTGTTTCCCGAAGTGAAGCCCGAATTGACGGGGCTGATCGGAACGCTGGGAGGAAATCCCGATAAGCAGCAGTTCTTGTTCAATGAAGTGAGTGAAATCGCTCATCTGATGATGAAAGCAACCGAAAAAAATCGGGCAGATGATTCTGTAGAAATGATCATCGATGAGCGCATTAATGAGCTTTTGGATTTATTGCTGCTCTCGCAGTCTCTGCATGATGAGGTCTGGAGCGAGGATTTGCGTAAAAGGTTGTCGCAGATTGCCAAGCATGCCCTAACGGTGCAAGATTTTTGAAAGCCGCTGCTTCGCAGTTGGCTTTTTTGGCATAATTTGATACTATTACTACAGGCGTGCCCCAGATTCATTGCGAAAGCAAGCTTTTTGTCGTATGATAAGGCTAATTGACCTGATCGCACTATACTTTATTAAGCAATGGAGAGAATGGCCGTGACTGTGACAATTTATGATGTAGCCAGAGAAGCAGGCGTTTCCATGGCAACTGTCTCGAGAGTAGTCAATAACAATCCGAATGTTAAGCCTCAAACACGCAAGAAAGTATTCGAAGCTATAGAACGCTTGGGCTATCGTCCCAATGCCGTTGCACGTGGCTTGGCCAGTAAGAAAACAACGACCGTCGGGGTAGTAATTCCCGATATTTCGAATTCCATTTTCTCTGAAGTGGCCAGGGGCATCGAAGATATCGCTAACATGTACCATTACAATATCATTCTGTGCAACGCTGACAAGAAGAAGGATAAAGAGATTCGAGTCATCAACACGTTGCTGGAGAAGCAGGTCGATGGATTGCTGTTTATGGGCGGAGCCATTACGGACGAGCACGTACAGGCGTTCAAAACTTCCTCCGTTCCGGTAGTGCTCTGTGCAACAGCCGACGAACAGCGCAAGATCCCGTCCGTAGATATTGATCATGAACAGGCAGCTTACGATGCAGTTTCTTATCTGGTTGCCCAAGGACACCGTGACATCGCCATGATCTCGGGTCACCTACAGGATCCGGCGAACGGCTATGCCCGTTACCAAGGCTATAAGAAAGCATTGGAGGAAGCGGGAATCCCTGTGCGGGAGGAATATGTACGGGTCGGCAACTACCGGTACGAATCGGGCCTTGAGGTAACCAAGTATTTTCTGACGCTCGATCCGCGGCCAACGGCTATCTTCGCCGCTACGGATGAAATGGCGATCGGTGCGATTCATACGTTGCAGGATCACCAGATCAAGGTGCCGGAAGATGTATCGGTCATCAGTGTGGACAACATTCGTATGGCTTCGATGGTGCGCCCTCAGCTTACCACGGTCGCTCAGCCTATGTATGATATCGGTGCCGTAGCGATGAGGCTATTAACGAAGCTGATGAATAAAGAAACCAAGGAGTCTTCGGAACTCACGCAGGTTATTTTGCCGCATGATCTAATTCATAGAAACTCGGTGGCTCATCGTTGATGTGAGCCACTTCTTTTTGTAAAGGAGGCAGCGTGGATTGGCGTATTCTAAAATTGGCATTATCGGCGCTATGAAGGAAGAGATCGAGAAGTTTCACGCGCTTCTGATGGAACCGAAGGAAACGGTCAAAGCGGGTATTACTTTTGTTCAAGGACAATTTCACGGCCGGCCGATTGTTTTGTGCAAGTCGGGAGTAGGGAAAGTTAATGCTGCTGTGACAACACAGCTTCTAATCGATATGTTCGGCGTTGAGTCTATCGTATTTACGGGCGTAGCCGGGGCTGTAAATCCCGGGTTGAACGTAGGGGATATCGTAGTTTCCACGGAGTGCTTGCAGCACGATATGGATGTGACGGCACTAGGCTTTCCGCGCGGTACCATTCCATATGAAGCCACCTCGTTGTTTGTCGCGGATAGCGGCTTGAGAGCTCTCGCTTATGAAGTCAGCAAGGAGCACTTTGACGGCCATGTCATGGAAGGCCGTGTTTTGTCCGGCGATCAGTTCATCGCCAGCCGCGACACCGTATCTACCTTATATAACGAGCTTCAAGGAGCTTGTGTAGAGATGGAAGGAGCCGCTGTCGCGCAGGTCTGCTGCATGAACGATATTCCTTTCGTTGTCATTCGTTCGATGTCTGACAAGGCGGATGGATCGGCACATGTCAATTTTGCGGAATTTACTCAGCTCGCTTCGGAGAATTCCTTCCGGATCGTGGAAACCATGCTTCAGAGACTCGAGTAGACGCGAGGAACTGAACGGGAGATAACCATATAGGTATCATTCATCTGCTCCCATCTAGCTTGGGGGCAGGTTTGTTTTTATCGATGTTACTTGTCTCAGTTGGCAACGGTTGACATGGAATAAAGAGAGTGATAAAAACGGGTTGCAGGATTGGCTGGGCTATGATATATTTAATGTCTTGCAACGGAGAACTTTAGCTTCTGCACATGCGGTTAGACCCCTTGAATGGAAGATGAAAAATGAGGTTGCAAAACAGAATCGAATATGGTACATTACTTCTCGCCCCTTGAGAGAGAGGCAAGCAAGAGTGAATGAGAGCTTCTGAGCATGAGGATTACCCCTTGAATGGAAGAATCGAAAAACACGGTTGCAAAAGAGATTCGGATGTGCTACATTACGAATCGCAAGTGAAGTACTAGCAATTGCCCTTTGAAAACTGAACAACGAGTGAGTGTTAAATAGGGAATGAAAATTCTCGCTAGCATTACTTTTGAGCAAGTCGAACTACCCTTAATGGAGAGTTTGATCCTGGCTCAGGACGAACGCTGGCGGCGTGCCTAATACATGCAAGTCGAGCGGACTTATTCCTTCGGGGATAGGTTAGCGGCGGACGGG
>NZ_WUWM01000030.1 GCF_009846885.1 Paenibacillus puerhi | reverse complement strand
GATAGGTTCGGGGTGGAAGCGCGGCAACGCGTGTAGCTGACGAATACTAATCGGTCGAGGGCTTATCCAAATAAGCTAACAGCATTCAGCATGCTTAGTTTCGCATCCAGTTTTCAAGGTGCAAGCCGCCTTGAGAAAGCAAGACCTGATGTTTCTTGGCAGGAACATCGATCCGTTTGGTGATGATGGCGGAAGGGAACCACGCGTACCCATCCCGAACACGAACGTTAAGCCTTCCAGCGTCGATGGTACTTGGACCGAAGGGTCCTGGGAGAGTAGAACGTCGCCAAGCGGATTCATTGCTTGACTCCTCAAACTAACATTCCCTGATAGCTCAGTTGGTAGAGCACTCGACTGTTAATCGAGTTGTCACAGGTTCGAGTCCTGTTCGGGGAGCCATTTTCTCCTGGAGAGGTGTCCGAGCTGGCCGAAGGAGCACGATTGGAAATCGTGTAGGCGTCACAAGCGTCTCGAGGGTTCGAATCCCTCTCTCTCCGTAGATGCTTATGCTTTAGATACATAGTAAGGCCCGTTGGTCAAGGGGTTAAGACACCTCCCTTTCACGGAGGTAACAGGGGTTCGAATCCCCTACGGGTCATACGGTGAGCATCTTGCTCACCTTCCCATGGAGGCTTAGCTCAGCTGGGAGAGCATCTGCCTTACAAGCAGAGGGTCGGCGGTTCGATCCCGTCAGCCTCCACCATAGTATTTCCAAAGTACGACGCGGGGTGGAGCAGCCCGGTAGCTCGTCGGGCTCATAACCCGAAGGCCGCAGGTTCAAATCCTGCCCCCGCAACCAATTTAATGTGTGGAGCCGTGGTGTAGAGGCCTAACATGCCTGCCTGTCACGCAGGAGACCGCGGGTTCGAATCCCGTCGGCTCCGCCATGAATACTTCCTGTGTAAACGGGATGAGAACACTTGGGTTCGCCGGAGCATAAGCTTCGATAGCGCTACATCGCAGTCTCGTAGTGTAACGAAGAGTATCCCGTCGGCTCCGCCATCAAATGACATCCTGTATATGCAGGGTGAGAATCTTACAGATTCGCAGCAGGTCTCATCGGTTCATCTGAACATAGATGAGTACCGATATTTTTTATTTTATGCCGTCGTAGCTCAGCGGTAGAGCAACGCACTCGTAATGCGTAGGTCGGAGGTTCGATTCCTCTCGACGGCACCAGAAGTCGGATATGGCGGTCGTGGCGAAGGGGTTAACGCACTGGTCTGTGGCTCCAGCATTCGTGGGTTCAAGTCCCATCGATCGCCCCATTTCCTATTGGGGATTAGCCAAGCGGTAAGGCAACGGACTTTGACTCCGTCACGCCTAGGTTCGAATCCTAGATCCCCAGTTCTTTTCGAGCCATTAGCTCAGTTGGTAGAGCACCTGACTTTTAATCAGGGTGTCGTAGGTTCGAGTCCTACATGGCTCACTTCTTGGATTTTGCGGAAGTGGCTCAGCGGTAGAGCATCGCCTTGCCAAGGCGAGGGTCGCGGGTTCGATTCCCGTCTTCCGCTCCAAATTTCCACTTGATTTGCTTTGTATTTCGTGTTTAAATTGTAATGATCTGTGCGGAAGTGGCTCAGCGGTAGAGCATCGCCTTGCCAAGGCGAGGGTCGCGGGTTCGATTCCCGTCTTCCGCTCCAATCGCATAGCAAGCCGGTATGGCGGAATTGGCAGACGCGCGCGACTCAAAATCGCGAGGGAAACCGTGTGGGTTCGAGTCCCTCTACCGGCACTTACATTTATCGGGACGTAGCTCAGCTTGGTAGAGCACCTGGTTTGGGACCAGGGGGTCGCATGTTCAAATCGTGTCGTCCCGACCATCATATGCGGGTGTAGTTCAATGGTAGAACTTTAGCCTTCCAAGCTAATAGCGTGGGTTCGATTCCCATCACCCGCTCCATCATTTAAGTTCCAGTAGCTCAGCTGGATAGAGCAACGGCCTTCTAAGCCGTCGGTCGGGGGTTCGAATCCCTCCTGGGACGTTTAAGAAAATGTACGAAGCCGCGTTGTGTCGCGGCTTTTTTGTTTTTAAGGATATTAATATTTCATAAGAACTAGTACCCACGGTTGTCCCTGTTGTAAATATCTGAACAACCGTGGGGCGACCATTCTTAATAAGAACATAAGTTTTGAATTTGTGGATGCGAGAACAGAAGTGAATATTTTCGCTTGTTAACATTCTGTGGCGGTTGTTTGAATACTATCTACTACTTCGCTAGTCACCACCTGTATGTTTAATAATAGGTAGATCCTGTTTAACACATCTACAGCCACCACATGACGACCAATATTGCCGCGAACACACAACAGAAATGTTTAACATGGTGAGGGTTGGTTGAGTAAGTTTCTAGCCTGAGCGAAGTTAGCGTTGGATAGAACGAGCCTGACGAGAAGTGAAGAAGGCTAGTAACAGGCTGTTACGCCACGAAAGGTGAAAGAATGTGGGACTTTGAGAGTTAAAGGGAAGGGACGCTCAGTAAGGCTGTAAAGTAGGATGGGGTTGAAGCAGAGAGGTATGCGGTGAGGTAGGTACTAAGGAGGATAGGACGGTCAAGGTCTGCGAGAACAAATGACGCTGTCCACTGATGCAGTACCCACAACAAAAGTTTATCCGTCCACAAAAGGGAAGAAACTTGTTAGCTGTCCGTTTCCTCTTGTTTTGTCCACAAACACAAGCTGTAGGCGAAGCTTTGGGTTAAGTTTGAGTTTTGGGATGGACAAGATGGACAAGGCATTTGGCAAGTTATAGGCATGTTAATGCGGAGCCGTAGTGAGAGGTTGTGGTGATGATGGACAAGATGGGCAAGGTCCAACAAACTCTACCCCTTTAGCGTTTGAAGGATTTGAAGTCAATTAAAGCTCTATGGGGGGATAAAATCGCGGCGAGACTTGTTGATGGTTACGTTTCGATTGAATCGATGCAATGGGATAGCTTCAATGAAGCGACAATGCTGCAAGCTTCCGTAGAAGCATACAAGCAGCGCTTCGGTTATTATCCTGTCGTCATCCAAGCCGACAAGATCTACCCTAACCGCGAGAACCTCAGCTACTGCAAGGAGCACGGCATTCGGCTAAGCGGCCCTAAGCTCGGTCAGACCATCGAAATATCAAAACGAAGCTAGAGACCGCGAGCAAGAACGGCAAGACGCTGCCGAATGCAACGCCATGGAAGGTAAGTTTGGTGAAGGCAAACGTAAACGAGGGCTTGGACGCAATCGCGCACGCGGTGCCAAAACGAGTCTGGCCGTCATCGCCATCCAGTTTCTGGTCATGAACCTGGAGCGGCGACTACAGGGTCTCTTCCCCCTTTTTTCTAATTATACAATTTTTTACTGCTTGTCGACCGAAGGTCGCGTAAAAATATTGTTTAGCAAGCCCTAAATTAAGGGCAGCGCAGAAATGTTGTAGTTTTATTCGATACTTTGTATATATATGTATACAAAATAACTCAATAAAAATACAGCAATGCAAATTAGACCTGCATAAGTGTAGAACTTCAAAAATGATACGCCAGAGGACGAGTTGTTATTTCTCAACTTATTTGGGTTCTTATTATTCAACTGAAAGTTCTCCTTTTACTGTGTAGTGTCCGGTCGCAGTTACTCCAAAAAAATACTTACCTCAAATATGAATTCGCTGGATTGTAGTCGTTCAATAGCTACTTCTTCTAATTCTCCAGCACCGTTATTGTCAATAACATATTCTTTATCATGAATATAATATCTGATAAGGATGTCACCATTAGCTGTAACTGTAGATGTAGTAATGTTATTGTTAGAAAATGTGTCGATACTCACTTGTAAAGTGCCTGGTCGCTCTATTCCAAAAGTGAAACAATCATTGTCCGAACTTTTGTGTAATATACTACTAAGTTTTTTCCAGTAGGAACCCTAACAGCTTCGTAGATTGTAAAATTACCACTGAACGGGCCAATAGTTAGTCATTGTTAAAGCATTATGTGCATCGATAACACCAAAACCAAATCGAACATCCCATCCCAATTGTCCATTATCTCGAGAGGAGTAACGAATTAGAGACCAAATCTTCTGAGGGTTTGAATTAGGATACTTACATAGTAATTGAACTGCTAAAACAGCTACTTGTGGGGCCGGCCATTGAAGTAGCTTCTGAATCAATATTAAAGGAATTTATACTTCTAGTAAATACGTTCCAATATGCCACTATGTCCAATTGAGTACCGTAGTTCGACAGATGCTGTACCTCATCATTAGCTTTTACACCACCAACTGAGAGTACAGTTGAAAAAGAAGCTGGAAAATTAATCTCTGTGCCATTATTGCCAGTCGCAGCGATTACAACAACACCATGGGCTCCAGCAAACTCTAAAGCGGATATAATTAAATCTGAAGCATAGTCTAAACCTAATGAAAGTATGATATCATTTGATTTTGATTCTACAGAGTAAAATGGCCTCTGCAACATAAAAATCACTATTTTGACCATCAGTATCAACACACTTAATTGGCATGATTTTATGTGATTTTTTTTATTTGATCTGCAATTACACCTGCTACCTGAGTTCCATGACCAATATTTTCTTTATATGATGATTTAGGATCAATTATATTTTTACCAGTGACAAGTAAATTCTCGAAGTAGGAATCATTGTAATTAACGCCAGTATCAAATACAGCTACTAAAATATTTTTTGCATTAGTTTCAGATCGTGGAATAGAAGGAGAATTATTTGTAGCAAATGAATAGCCTGTATTTAAGATAAGGAAACAATAAAAAAAAGCATAAAGAAAGCAACACTTTAATACTATTAATCACAAATATCATCACTCCATAGAAATTTTGAAAAAAAGAAAAAACCCAATCTGGGTCTTTTCTGCGAATCACCTTAAATATCAAACCTAGCTTGGTTAACTATATAATTACCAGTACCGGTAAGTCTGACAGAAATGTAACCATTGTAGGTCATACCCAATCCATAAAGATATGTGTATTTTGCATTATGGAAGTGGTCGACAATACTAGGGGTAATTGGACTGTTAGTACATTGAGCAGTGGAACTAGAATAAAATAAACCCGCACCATTAGAACAATTGATAGCATGACCAGAAATTACTGATGTTCCTGAGGAGTTAGTGCCCCAAGTAAATGTACCCGCGGATCTCATGTACCAAGCACCAAACCACGCGTTATACGTGATGTAAACATTAACATCAGTAGAATTATACTGATTACTCAGTTGTACAGCATTTTCACCATATTCTTTGTTCTTAGCTTTATCTTTAAATTGGGGATTGATTTCAAGTACAATAGTCTCATTTTCTGTGCCTTCTACTTTTTCCTCAATGACTATATAATCCTCTTTAATATTTGCTTTTTCTAACTTCTTGTTAAGCTTTGTTATACCCTTTTCAATTGCTTTATTCGCTTTTTCAAGAGAAGCTTTTGTAGGAGTAGACGAATTTTCTTTCTTTTCCGATGCAGATGCTGAGATTGCGGTTGTAAAAAGCAGAATTAACGTCAATAATAATGTACTGATTTTTTTCATTTGATAGCGTTCTCCTTAAAATAATTTGAAACTCGGCCGAATCCCTAGCAACTAAGATTACCTTAAAGTGTAAAATAAGTAAATACAATTAATGGATATTTTCATATTATAAATAATAATTTATATTATTTTACAAAAAAGGAATTGCATAAATGAAATTTGAATTTGTCAAGTACTGGACCGTCAAAAGTTCTCCAATTTTAAGAAGCCAGCAAATCAGCGTGAGAATCAGGCTTTTCTTGCTTGGATCAGATTATTTTCGC
The DNA here is from genome assembly GCF_009846885.1 of Paenibacillus puerhi. Classification (GTDB taxonomy): domain Bacteria; phylum Bacillota; class Bacilli; order Paenibacillales; family NBRC-103111; genus Paenibacillus_G; species Paenibacillus_G puerhi. The sequence continues at coordinate 67,474 of NZ_WUWM01000030.1, read as the reverse complement.
TATGGATGATTGCGGGTTTTGAGTAAACAACCGAAAAATGATTTGCGTAAATAAGTCATCACCATAGCCCCGGATACGATGCTTTTGGAGGGAGTCTTCAGATAATGGAAGAACAAGCCCGAAACACGGCTTGAATCCTAGATTCCTAATCATACATAACGAGGTTTTGACACAAACCCAGTAACATCAAGAAATTCCAGTCATTCGAACTAAACATCACATGATTACGTATCTCAACTCGTAACGAGTTAACTTTCCAGTATCTATGCGGGTTTAAAGTTCCTCGTTACGTTTTTTCGGGAATCCAGGTTGAATAGCGGACAGCGATCAGCTGCAATAATCCTGTCGCAAGCAGCTACACATGACATAGCCTTCAATGGCTTTTACCGTCAGCTCAATGCGTTTTTTATCCAATGACTGAAACATTTCTGGACTCGACGCCCAGTTTCTTTATGAATAAGGTATACGAACAAACGACTGCACTGTCAACATTTATTTTCAAGAAAACTTAAAAGTAATCCCCTCCAGCAAATATTCTGGCTGAACATGTGCAGCGGCCTCATCCAAGCTTAAGCAGAAGGGGCTCTCTCCCTAAACCCGTTAGGAATCCGCTTAGGCATAAACCTCGGCCAAGACAGTCTGGCAATAAGTCGGCTTTTCACGTATAATAGAAGCAAAGCAAAGACTCGGATTGCAGGAGTCTTGCGATTAATTTAAACGTTTCAATTACAATGATGAGAGGCGGCGTTAGCATGTTTGATTTGACTGGAAAAGTTGCATTGGTAACCGGAGGAGCTGTTGGCTTAGGGGGAGGCATTTCGCTAGGACTTGCCACAGCTGGCGCGGATGTCGTGGTTGTTACGAACAACGACAGCACGCGTGAAGTTCAGGATCAAATCGCAGCGCTTGGTCGCAAAGTGCATACCATTGTCGCCAACCTGATGGATGAGAGCAGATTGGAAGGCGTCGTTCAGGAAGCTTTGTCGGCTTTTGGACGAATCGACATTCTCGTCAATAACTCGGGGATTATTCGCCGTACTCCGGCAGCGGATCACGCGGCTAGCGATTGGCATGATGTGTTGAACCTGAACTTGAACTCGGCCTTCTTCCTTTCCCAACTGGTCGGTCGCGAGATGATCAAGCAAGGCTCTGGCAAAATCATTAACATTGCGTCGATGCTCAGCTTCCAGGGCGGCATTAACGTGCCGGGATATACAGCTTCCAAGCATGCGATCGCTGGGGTGACGAAGGCTCTGGCCAACGAATGGGCTGGAAAAGGCGTTCAAGTCAATGCCATCGCTCCTGGCTATATGTCTACGGACAATACGGCGGCTATCCGTGCGGATGAAGATCGGAATGCGCAGATTTTGGCAAGAATTCCTGCCGGACGCTGGGGAACTCCTGAGGATCTGCAGGGACCTGCTGTCTTCTTGGCATCTGCGGCTTCGGATTATTTGAGCGGTCACGTGCTGTGTGTCGACGGCGGATGGATGAGCAGATAATGAGCGAGCGAGCGAACGGGAGCGGATTCCAAGATCAAATGTTTCAGCCGGAGATCGTTACATTTGGCGAATCGATGGCATTGATGATGCCTGACAATACGAAGGGGATTGAATACTCCTCCCAATTCCAGTCGCTTTTCGGCGGAGCGGAGAGTAATGTCGCGATCGGCATCTCACGTCTGGGTCATCGGGTCGGCTGGTTCGGACGATTGGGTAAAGATCCGTTCGGACGGATGATTCTCAAGAAAATCCGCGGAGAAGGCGTGGAGGTATCCCGTGCCGAGCTGACGGCCGAGGCGCCGACAGGGATGATGCTGCGCGAGGTCGTATCCGGCAAGACATCGGTTTACTACTACCGCAAAGGCTCCGCCGCGAGCTTGATGAGGCCCGAGCATTTGGATGAGGCCTATATCAAGCAAGCGAAGTACTTGCATGTGACCGGCATAACGATGGCTCTAAGTGAAGGCGCCCGAGAAACGGTGAAGGAAGCGGTTCGTCTTGCGAAGAAGCATGGCGTGAAGGTTTGCTTTGACCCTAATCTGAGACTCAAGCTGTGGAGTATCGATGAAGCGCGCGGCGTCCTGCTCGATATGGCTAAAGAAGCGGATTATTTCCTTCCGGGTCTCGATGAGCTTAAGCTGCTATACCGCACGGAAAGCTTCGATGAGATTGTAGGTAAGCTGCGCGAGCTGCCGGGTATATCCATCGTGAAGGGTGGAGACGATGTCACCTACATCGTGGACAAAACCTCGGTTACGGAAGTGCCTTACTTCAAAGCCGAGCAGGTCGTGGATACGGTGGGAGCTGGAGACGGATTTTGTGCCGGGTTCTTTGTCGGCCTGCTGAAAAACTATGAGCTCGCGGAAGCGGTTCGTCTGGGCAACCTGATCGGCTGTATGGTTGTGCAGATGGAAGGCGATTGGGAAGGCATCCCGACATGGGAGCAAGTAGAAGCGTATTTGAACAATGTTAAGCATGTGGAGAGGTAATTCTCTGGGTATGCTGTTAAAGGTGCAAGGATGAGATTGGCGACTCGGGAAAGGAAGAAATCAGGCGATGAAAAAAATTAAGCTGGTGCAGCAAATTGTAGAGGAAGGCGTAGTAGCCGTTCTACGTGGAGAAACGCCCGACGAGGTTGTGGAAATGGCCGAGCAGGCCATCGCAGGAGGGATCAAGGTCATCGAAGTGACGATGACGGTTCCTTTCGCCCTGCAGGCTATTGAAAAGCTTGCCAAAACGTACTCCAGTACGTCTGCCGATCCATCCAAATATGCGATTATCGGTGTAGGTACCGTACTCGATCCGGAGACCGCGCGAGCTGCCATTCTTAGTGGGTCGGAGTTTGTAGTGGGCCCCTCCCTTAACCCGGACACGGTTACCTTGTGCAACCGGTACCGCGTACCGGTCATGCCGGGCGTCATGACGATCCAGGAAATCCAGAAGGCGCTGGAGCTGGGCGTTGATGTAGTCAAGCTGTTCCCAGGCAACCTGTATTCCCCGGCCATGATCAAGGCGATTAAAGGGCCGCTGCCGCAGGCTAATATCATGCCGACAGGCGGCGTATCGCTGAGCAATCTGGGTGAATGGATCAAGGCTGGAGCCGTAGCTGTCGGAATTGGCTCCGATCTGACCAGTGAAGCCGTTAAGACTGGCGATTACAGCCTCGTGGCAAAGAGAGCGGCCCAATATATTGATGCTTACCGGACGGCCAAAGCCTAAGGAACAGTTCACAGAATGAAGAAGGAACGTTATGCCCCTGAAGGGATAACGTTCCTTTTTTGCGTTCAGGCGTGACATTTACGGAACTCACCCGGCGTCTCGCCCGTCAGTTTCTTAAACATTCGGATAAACGAGGTCACATTGCGGTAGCCGATATGTTCTCCGATCGACTGGATGCTTAACTCGGAGGCGACAAGAAGCTCTTTGGCTTTTCGGATGCGAATGCGGTTCAAGTGATCGATGAAATTAATGCCGGTCTTTTCCTTCACATATACGGATAAGTAGGCGCTGGAAAGCTGCAGCTGTTCGGCGATCTGATCCAGGGAAATGTCGTCGCCATATCCGTGCTCGATGGTTTGGAGGACATACTCAATCACATCGTCCTTCGGCTTCTTATGGCTTTGCAGAATGAGACCATATGCCGTAACCAAGGATTCAAGCACCGCTCGGAATTCGTCCATCGTCAAGCAGTTGCGCAGGTCTTCGGAAGAAACCGACAATCGCTGCAGGGTATCGGGAGAAACCTCTTGCTGCTCCAAAGTTATGATCAGACGGGAGGCCACATGCTCCGCAAACAGTCTGACCTGCAGCAAGGTAGCGTTCCGGCGCTCCATGGCATTCAGCATCCGATGCAGCGTCTGTAAGGACAGGCGTTCATGCCCGGATTTCAAATGCTCGAGTAATTCCTGCTCCTGCTCGCCCGAGAAGACAAATAAAGCGGGCACTTGATCCAGGGACGTCATAATCTGCGTCTCGTCTCGCGGCAGCGCCTGCCGAAGCATAGCGGACACCTGACTATAAGCGGTGCTAAGCGCCGAACCTGTCTCGAATAAGGCGCTGACCGCGATGGTGACGAGATACATACGGCGGTCTTGATCCAGCATGTCCTTAAGGCCGGAGAGTCGTTCCTGTATGTCCGCCCGATCCTCCGGTCCCCGAGTGAACACGATGGAGATCAGCTGATTATTTTCGATCTGAAACGTATGCAGATGCCGACCGCAGCCGGACAGTGCCGACTCGGCCTGCTCCTTAATGCCGCGCTTGATGGATTTGCTAAGGGGCTCTTGATTCCTGCTCTGCATCTGATAAAGCACCAGGAAAAAAGGTCCCTCCGCATCCACAAAGTCCCGCCAATCGGTAATGCCGGTATGCAGGCTCTTCAGCTTCGCCAAATAACTGTACTGAGTGAGCAGAGCTTCCCGGCTGCGCAGCTCGCCCGTCATTTGTTCGCGCTCCTCCGTCAGTCTGCCGATATGCCGGCTGATCGTATCGAACTCCCGTATGGTCGTTCGTACCCGGGGAGAATGGCTATCGTGCTGCTGTAGCGAAGCCAGAATCTGTCGGACCGGCAAGTGGAGTCGGCGACTGAACCAATACGATAAGCTAAGTGCGAGAACGACAGACAAGAGAAGAACGCTCGTCTGTACCGTTCGGAGCTTATTAACCTGTGCGGCGATAGCGGCATACGGTACGGCCGTCACATAGCGCAAGCCTTCATCCGGATCGGTATAGGTGAAGAAATACCGATCTCCGGCAAGACGAGCGGATTCTCCCTCTGCAAATACAGGCCAATCGCTTATTTCTAAAGAGGATGAGGAGCGATACAGCAGTTGGCCGTCAGGGGACTCGATGAGAAGCGGAGCATCGCCAAGAAGGGAGGCGTTCAGCCGCTCAACGTCGACCATAGCGATTACCATATAATTGCTACCGGGCAGCTGGAACGAAAACGGCAGAAGCGGCTTGGTCTTCGAGTCAAAGGAATCAAGCGGATAGCTCTGGGTCGGATGCAGCCGGTAGCTGCCGGGAACGGTAAATTGCTCCTGCCAGTAGGCGGACGTATAGGGCGGATGGAAGGCAGGCAGGGCATCCAGGGTAACCGAGCTGGCACTTCCCTGTTTATCCGCCATGAAGGAATTAGATCGGTACAGCACCATGAGGTTGTCCAAATAATAGATCGGATTAGCGGCGGATTCCCGCAGACGCTTGACGATATCGACAACAAGCCAATAGTTGGCGTCGGCCTGTTCCTTGGGAAGCAGCTGACTGTTGAATTCGACCAGGGAAGGCTCGTAATAAGCTTGGAACAGGACGGTCCTCAGCCGTTCCCAATGGGCCTTGTAGCCGGCGGAAGCGTGACTGAGCGCGTTATGGTTTGTACTGATGATCTCCTGCTGAATGATTCGTTGAAAATAAGAGAATACAACCAGATTAAATCCGGACAACAGCACAATAATGGTCAGGAAGCTCATGAACAGGCGGACAAGTAAGGTTCTGCGCTTCATTAGGCTTGGGCCCATAGTAGTTCCTCCTAGGTCATAGATGCTTATAGAGGATGTTAAACAGCGACACCGGGATCACGAAGGCTGCGCGTAGGATTCGCTCGGCTGAAGTACCGTAATCGACACGCGCCTATAACTTGATGCTAACAGGTTGCAATTCCATCAAGCAACCCATTTACAAAACCTTAAAGCAGAGGCTCGGAAGTAACGGATCATCCAGGGATGACGCAGCATTCAGCGGTTTTACCGGGAGAGAAGAAGGAAGAAACGGTATGCCAGCTAAAAAAGAGTCAATTTATTTTTGGCTGGCAACGGGCTAGTATCGAGAGCGTAAACAGGTACCGAAGGAGGTGAATGCTTGTGAGCGAAGCGACGCTGGAGCCTAAGAGCTATCGCACGGAGAAAGCGCGAGGTGGCCGGCGAACGAACCGTTGGAGGAAAATATGGAGCAATTGGGAGCTGTATGCCCTCCTGACTCCGGTCATGCTGTACTTTATCGTGTTCGAATACGTGCCGATGTACGGCGTGCAGATTGCCTTCAAGGATTATTTGGCTACCAAAGGAATCTGGGGAAGTCCATGGGTCGGCTTTAGCCATTTCGAACGGTTTTTCGAAAGCTTCTATTTCTGGAGATTGTTAAGAAACACGCTGCTGATCGGGATTTACCAGATTGCAGCCGGGTTCCCGGTACCGATCCTGCTGGCGCTGATGATTCATGAGGTCCGGCAAAAGCGACTGCAGCAGTGGGTACAAACGATTCTGTACGCGCCTCATTTTTTGTCCACCGTGGTGTTGGTCGGGCTGCTGTTTATTTTTCTGTCGCCCGAGACAGGTCTTGTCAATCATCTGCTTAACGCGTTGGGGCTGGAGTCTATCGCATTTCTGACAGATCCGGGCTGGTTCAAAAGCGTCTATGTGTTATCCGGCGTATGGCAGCAGATGGGCTGGAACTCCATTATTTACTTGGCTGCACTGGCGGCGATCGATCCTCATCTGCATGAGGCGGCCCAGATGGATGGAGCCAGCAGACTGCGCCGAATCTGGCATATCCAGCTGCCGGGGCTGCGGCCGACGATGATTATTCTGCTTATATTGAACATGGGAAGTGTGCTTGGAGTAGGCTTCGAGAAAATATATTTGCTGCAAAATGCGCTGAATATGCAGGCCTCCGATGTCATTGCGACTCATGTGTACCGAAGCGGCATTCTTGGAGCGGAATATGGCTTCTCCGCAGCGATCGGTTTGTTCAACTCCGTGATCAATTTCGCCATATTGGTAACGGTCAATGCGATCGCGAGGCGGGTGAGCGAAACCAGCCTGTGGTAAAGGGCGAGCAAGGAAGCCGCCGAACAACACATGAAGGGAGAGGAGGCTCGAGATGAAAGCAAGCCCGTCGGATCGTATCTTTTCGGCTGTTATTTACCTGGTGCTGGCGCTTATCGTGTTGGTGGTCGTCTATCCGCTCTACTTCGTGCTGATCGCCTCGATCAGCAGTCCGGACTTGGTGCTCAGCGGGCACATCATGTTCCTCCCTCAGGAGCTGACGATCCGCGGGTATGCCAAGCTGCTTGACAATGTGGAGATTTTGCGCGGCTACGGCAATACGATTCTGTACACCGGTCTCGGCACCTCGATCAATGTGGCATTAACCGTAGCGGCCGCTTACCCGCTGTCGCGGCGCGACTTGTCAGGCAGACATTGGATCATGGGCATGATGGTATTTACGATGTTTTTCAGTGGAGGACTCATCCCGACTTATCTGCTGGTGAAGCAGCTCGGCCTGCTGAATTCGATGTGGGCGATGCTGCTGCCGAGTGCCGTATCGGTGTGGAATATCGTGCTGATGCGTACGTTTTTTCAGAACGGGGTTCCGTTCGAATTGCAGGAGGCCGCCACTATCGATGGCAGCTCGAATATGCGGACGCTGTGGAGCATCGTGCTCCCTCTGTCGGCTCCCATCCTGGCGGTCATGGTGCTTTTCTATAGCGTGGGTCACTGGAATGCCTACTTCCACGCGCTGATTTTTCTATCCGACAGGGAGCTTTACCCGCTGCAATTGATCTTGAGGGAAATACTGGTACAGGGGGAAATGAAGGATATGGTCGATGTCGCCGACGGCTCGCTTACCGATACGTTGCTGGAAGCCGAATCGATCAAGTATGCGATCGTGATCGTAGCGAATTTGCCGATTCTGCTTTTGTACCCGCTTCTGCAAAAATATTTTGCCAAAGGCGTGCTGGTCGGCGCTCTTAAAGGATAAATCAACCGAAAACGGGAGGAATGAACAGGATGAAAGCTCAAAAAACGACGGCGGCTCTTCTATCGGCAGTGATTACGGCAGGTCTTCTGGCTGCATGCGGGGGGACGGGAGCCGGTACAGGCGGAAGCAAGGAAACGAATAAGGCGGGTGAGCCAGCCATTAATCCGTCAGGAATGCCGATTGTGAATGAACCGCTGAAGCTGAAGTTTTTCACAGGCAAGTCGCCGCAAACCGGCAATAAATTCGAGGATACGCTGGTCTGGAAAGAGTATGCCAAGCAATCGAATATCGAGGTGGAATTCCAGCTCGTGCCGTTCGAGAGCTTGACGGAGAAGCGCAATTTGGCGCTGGCCAGCGGTGATTATCCGGATGCGTTTTACTCGGCCCGCGTACCGGCGGCGGACATGATGAAGTATGGCAAGCAAGGCGTGTTCGTCCCGTTGAACGATCTGATCGATCGGCATGCCCCGAACCTCAAGCAGCTGATGGAAAAATATCCGGATCTGAAGAAGGCGTTGACGATGCCCGACGGCAATATTTACTCGTTCCCTACCTTCTACAGTCCGGAGTTCCTGCCGATGCTGATCGGTACGCCGATGTGGATCAACAAAAATTGGCTGGACAAGTTCGGGATGAAGGAACCGGAGACGACGGAGGAGTTCTATCAATACCTCAAGGCGGTGAAGGAGAAGGATCCGAATGGCAATGGAGAGAAGGATGAGGTGCCGCTTAGCGGGATGTTCGGCGTGATCACAATACAGCGCTATATCGCCGGAGCGTGGGGAATGGGCAACCGTGGAGGCGTCGTACATCCTTATGTAGACGTGGACCCGGACGCGCCGGACAAGCTGAGATTCTACCGTACCGACGCGAAGTACAAGGAAGTGCTGCAATATATGCACAAGCTGTATGCGGAAGGGTTGCTGGATAAGGAGGTCTTCACGATCAAGGACGCAGCCTTATATGCCAAAGGGGCTAAAGGTCTGCTTGGCGCAACCTTCGTGCCGCATCCGCAAGCCGTAATGAACCAGACGGGTTACGTGGGCCTCGGGGCCCTCAAGGGCCCTCATGGCGACCAGATGTTTGTTTCAGTAAAAAATCCCGTAGCCTGGCCGGGCGCTTTCGTCCTGACGGATAAGAACAAGAATCCGGAAGCGACTGTCCGCTGGATGGATCATTTCTACGGCGATGAGGGAGCAACGTTCTACTTTATGGGACAGAAGGATGTCACCTATACGCAAAAGCCGGACGGTTCGCTCGAATATGTGGATGACATTAAAAAGAATCCGAATGGCTTGACGCTGGACCAAGCGGCAGCCAGACATTTCACCTGGCCGGGCGGCAGCTATCCGGGCTATGTGCAGGAGAAATACTTCAAGGGCTCGGAGAGCTTGCCCGAATCGATCGAGGCCGGCGAGAAGGCATCCAAGCATCTCATCAAGGAGATGTGGTACGGCTTCAACTTTACGGAAGAAGAGACGACCTTCATGACTTCGAAAGGAGCCGACATCCACAAGTATATAACCGAGATGGAGGCTAATCTGATTAACGGAACGGCCTCGTTCGACGACTGGGACAAATACGCGGCTGCCGTGCAGAAGATGGGCCTTGATGAATACATGAGCATCTATAAAGCGGCGTACGAGCGTTACTCGGGCAAGAAATAGGAGAGCGGACCTAAGCAAGATGAGGGAAGGCATAGGGATCAGGCAGGAGCATTGGGCGAAGAGCTACGTCCAGAGACTGGCAGGACTGCTTCCAAGATAAAAAAGAGGGACCGCAAGGCGCTTTGATGCGCTTTTGCGGTCCCTTTTCTTACGTGGGACATGCATGCTTCCTTGCGCTGTGCGAACTACTCTGTTGCTACTGATTGATCGGCTTGCAAACCGACCGGTGCGATCCGTACGAAGCTGGTTGATAAATTGTTCAGCAGCTGTTGAATTCGGGCTGCCGTGTCTTCCTGCCCGGAGCCCACCAGCTCAGCGTGATAAGCGCCCAGCAGTTCGGCCAAGTCTTTGGCGCTTTGTACGCCGATCGGCTCCACCTTTACTTTGGCGCCTTTGGCGATGCGGCGCTGTAGGGCCGCTTCATCGAGACCCATCTCAGGCACGAGACGCTGGTAAATCACCCCGCCGGTCATACCGGCGCAGATCCATGGACCGGGATCGCCGAGGACGACGGCACGGCCGTTGGTCATATATTCGAAGGCAAAGCCCTTCAGATTGGCACGGGCCGCCAGGCCGCCCAGCTCATCCTGGAGCGGAGAAGCAATCTCACCGCCGAATACGACATCGGCGCCGGAGAACCGGATGCATGCGCGGGTGTCGGCATTGCCCTGGATCAGGAACAGCCCCTTCTGCGCTCCGTAGCCGAAAGATTTGCCGACGGAGCCGTTGATGAACTGCTTGTGCTTCCCAGGCGCCTTCAGAATCGCCACTTTACCGCCGAGCGACATTTTGCCTACTCCGTCCTCTGCGCCGCCGTGTACGGTGATGTCGACGCCGCGGGCGTTAAAGGCCGCAAGGCCGTTGCCCGGTACGGAGCCTTCCGTTATGTTGATGCTGATCTTCGGCAATTGATCGTAGCTGCCATCGAAGCGGTCCCTGACCCGGTGGCTGGAGTAGCGGCTGCCGAGAATACGAGATTCGGCATCGATCTTAGTCCAGTTGCGTTCCACGGGGGCGTCGAAGGAGACGGACGCAGGGAACAGGTCGAGCTCTTCCGCACCGGCTGCGATCCGGATGTCGGAGGAAACGGGCGTGGCTGCGGCCACCTGCTCGGCAGCTTCCCGTGCCATCTGCTGGGCGGCAGCGAAGGATAGCGGGGCTGGACGGAGCAGATCAGACAGATCGATGCGGTCCAGGTGGCTGACTTGCTTCAGCAGATCGGAACGGCCGACCAGCTCCTGCGCATCCTTGAAGCCGAGCTGGGCGACCACCTCCCGAATCTCCTGACCGATGCCGCCAAACAGGCGGACAAGGGATTCGACGGCCAGGTCGTAGACCCGCGGCACGAAGCGGCGCAAACCTTTCTCTTCGGCTTCCTCCAAGGAGTCGATCTGGGTGGCGATCCCGACATGGCAAGTATCCAGATGACAGCCGCGACAGGTCGTGCAGCCGATCGACTGCATGGCCAAGGACCCGAACCCGACGCGGTTGGCGCCGAGCATGAACATTTTGACAACGTCAGCGCCGGACTTCATCCCGCCGTCGGACCACAGTTCTACCTGATGCCGCAGACCGGATTCGAGCAGAGCCAGGTGAGCAAGCTTGGTGCCGATCTCGGTAGGCAAGCCTACGTGTGTAATCGAATGAATCCGGGCCGCGCCGGTACCGCCGTCGAAGCCGGACAGGGTGATGACATCCGCGCCTGCTTTGGCGACCCCGACTGCGATCGTGCCAACGCCCGGCACAACCGGAATTTTAACGATGATCTTCGCCTGGCGCCCGCTTGCTTCCTTCAGCTCGGAGATGATCTGAGCCAAATCTTCGATCGAATAAATATCGTGATTGTTCGAAGGGGAGATCAGGTCGGAGCCGACCGTGGCGTTACGGGCTAGCGCGATCTTAGCCGTCACCTTGGAACCGGGCAAATGCCCGCCTTCTCCCGGCTTTGCGCCCTGGCCGATCTTGATCTCCAGGAACGCGACGGCAGTGGCCAGCTCCACGTTGACGCCAAAGCGTCCGGAAGCAACCTGGGCGCCGCGCGTACGCTTGTAGCGGCCGAGCATATCCTTGATCTCGCCGCCCTCGCCGTTCATCGTAACCATGTTCAGACGCTCGCCGGCTTCGGCGTAAGCGCGGAAGGCCGTTTCGTTCTGCGAGCCGAATGACATGGAAGAGATCAGGACCGGCAAGTCATGCCCGCCGATGCCGATGTTGACCTGCGAAGGATCGAGCGGCTTGCGGCCTTCCGCATGTGCCTTCTCGATATCGAAGTCCGCGACATGCCGGATCGAGATGCCGTTCTTCTTCTCCTCCTCGCGCAGCTTATCGCGGTAATCCGTATAGGGGGCTACGCCGGAGGCCGCATCGCCGAGAGCCTTCCACATCCGTTGGAAGAAGCGGAAGTTTTTAGCCGCCTTCGCTTTAGGATTGGAGAAGTCGTTATAACGAGCTTCGGCTTGAGCTTCGAGCTCGGCAAAGCCGGTGCCCGCCTTCTCGCTGCCCAGATAGTTGACGATGTCGAGCACTTCGGCCACCTCAGGCTTCAAGCCGATGGAGGAGAAGAATCGGGTGTATCCGCGAAGCTCATGCGTTCCGATCGTGGAGATGACTTTCTCCAGTCCCTTCATCAGAGCGATGAACACTTTACGGGCGGCCGGCGCGCCATCTTTGGCGGCAGCCGTAGCGTACATCAGATACGGCGACAGGACGTCTGCGCCCAGCCCGCAAGCTACGGCGATGTCATGCAGGCTGCGGATAGCCGCGCTTCGCAGCACAAGGGTCGTCTGACGGCGCAAATTGTCGCCGTAGCCAAGCTTCTCGGCACGAAGAGCGATATCGACCTTGGACACGGCCAGATGCGGCTCGATCCAGAGGCGGTCGTTCTCATGAGCGCCGGCGTCATCCAGAATCAGCAGAGCTGCGCCTTGACGGACGGCATCGACGGCATCGGCGGCGAGCTGATCCAGCGCCGCCTGCAGCGAGGTGCCGCGGGCGAAGGTCATCGGCAGCGTAGCGACGGACTTGCCGAACATCGCCTTCAATTGCTCCAGGCTCGGTTGATTCAGCTCGGACAGGGAATCTGCGCCGTTGCTGCCCTCCAGTACAACCGGGTAAAGCAGCTCGATGCGCAGCCGGTGATCCGGCTGGCCGTACACCTTCGGACGAGGCCCTACGACGACGCGTGTGGAGAAATGCTCCATTTCGCGGTCGCGGTCGATGGCCGGGTTGGTCACGACGGCTACGCTCTCTTTAATATAATCGGGGATATTCACGCGCTCCCAGGACAGGGCGGCATGCGGGCTGTCATGACCGAGGGAACGGATCGGCTCGGCTCCGGTTTCAGCGGTCGATTCGATCATTTGAATGCCGTCGCGATCCCAGCCGAACGCGCTGTACATCGAATCGGAAGGAACGACGTCCGCAGAGGGCTCCGCTTCGACGGCAGGCACTTCATTATGAATATGCTTGCGCAAGCCTTCGAATCCGATGCGAGCTTGAGCACGGGCGAGCACGATGCTCTGCACCTCGGAGTAAGGAATGACTTGTACGTGCTCCCCCGGTGTCAGGACGACGCCGATTTTCTCGCCGGGTGCGATCGGCTTCGGCTCGGCAACCATTTCGCCTACCGTGATCACGCCTTGCTCCGAGGAGAAGTATAGGGAAGATTCGCTTTCGACCATCCATACGGGACGAAGGCCGAGCGCATCGACGCTAAAGACGCATTCGTTGCCGTAGCGGGAGACGATTCCTGCCGGACCTTGGGCATAGTGCCCCCAAGCTTGACGGTAGTACACATACAGGTCCTGCATGTCGGGACGGAACAACTTCATTTCATTAAGAATAGGAGGGAAGAGGATTTCCATGGCTTCAAACAGACTAAGGCCAGAGCGGTGAATGAATGTTTCGATTGTACGGTTCATATCCTGAGAGTCAGAGCCGCCGTCTACGAGTGGAACGCCAACCATGTCGGCTTCGATGCGCAGTTTTTTGACGGTGTTGATCTCTCCGTTGTGACCGAGCAGGGAAAAGGGCTGAACGCGGAAAAAGCTGGATTGGGTGTTGGTGGAATAACGGTTGTGGCCGATCGTAACTTGAGCCGCGAAGAGCGGATCGCGCGTATCGTTATAATAGTTGGGCAGTATGCTGGCCGCGCCCATCACTTTATAGGCGGCGGTCACATTGCTAAGCGTAGCTACATGAACGGCATAGCTCGCTTCGATGGCTACGTGAAGCTCGAACAGGTGATCGGCGACCGTCACGTCGGCTTTATCGCAAAGCCCTGCGATTTGCCAGAACGTCGGCTCATCGTTGAGACCGTTGGGGCCGAGTACGCTGCTGTCTACCTGGTTCTCCTGCTCAAGCAAGACACTGACCTCGAATTGCGCGAACAATTTGCGGATGCCCGTCTGCATGTCGGCGACGGTGAGGTCCAGCTTGCGCGGCACAAAGATATGGGCGACGGAGAACCTGGGGTCATAAGCTAATTGGCCGTCCAAGCCGGCTTCCGTCAGTTTTTTCTCCCACAGTGCCCGGGGAATATCGGTCAGGATTCCACACCCGTCGCCTTCGCCGTTAATAAACCCGGAGCGGTGCTCCATTTTGACGAGGGCATTGATTGTTTTTTGAATGTTTTCACGGGAGGGGAATCCATCTTTCTCTACGATGCAAATGATGCCGCAGCTGTCGTGCTCAGTGGCCAGTAGATTTTGAAACCGGCCTTCATCTCGCATTACTTGATTCATTATCTCGGTCAGCAGGCTGACCTTCACCTCCCAAGTAAAATTCGTTGTGTCACTACGTTCCGGATAAGGTCATGTCATGAATGGCAAGAAAGGGACGAACAGAATCCGCAACCGAATGAATAAATATACATTTATTCTGTATAATTGCTGTTGTTAGTTCTTCCTCATTCTTCCGGGGAATATGCGGTATGTGGCGTGAATATAATTAACATTCGCGCTGTTGTTTTCCTAAATAACGCAATTCATCTTAGCTTTTCATGGCTAAAACCTCACATGAACCGAGTTTCATTCGTTCAGAGTAGTAATAGAATACCATGAAATATAGCTATAGACAATAGAACATTACACCTTTTAATGGGATGTAAGCGCTATCTATTTTGCATAAGTGGTGAATAAAGGCAAAGTTAAGGCATAAATCTTGACATTGAGAAAATCCGAACGAAATATGAGGAGTTTCTGATAGATGTTCGTAATATGGGTGATAAATCATGGTGATAACGCTTCATATAAGTGGGCTGCGCTCTATTTACCCTTTGAGCGTGACGTGAGCTGCGGGAGCTGCAGAAGTCGGGTATAACGGACGGCGGACCAGATCCGGAAGAGGGAAACGGAGGAGGAATGACGGTACGGCGTATGTCCGAGCGGAGTTTCTTGGCATCTTAAACAAATAGCCCTATAATAAAATGGCCTGAGGAAAGGAGGGGTGCCACGTGTTTAAGGTGCTGCTTGTTGATGACGAAGTATTCGTTCGCAAAGGACTCCAGCATTTAATCGATTGGGAAGCGCTGGGCTACACGGTTGTGGATGAAGCGGAGAATGGCGAAGAGGCGCTCTCCATTATTGAGAGTACGAATCCCGACCTGGTCGTCACCGACATTCGGATGCCGGTGCTGGACGGGCTCGATTTAATACGCAGCGTTAAGGACAAGCAGGTACACGACCCTACTTTTATCATCATCAGCGGGTACCACGATTTTAAATACGCCCAGCAGGCGCTTCGCTATGGTGTGCATGACTATATCCTTAAGCCGATCGACGAAATGGAGCTTCAAACGACGTTATGCCAATTAAAGGACGGTCTCGGCAAGAAGAAGCTGGCCAGGCTGAACAAGGAGAAACATGTAAGCGGATCCATATTGGGGACGCTGCTGCAGACGCCGTTGACCGAGGAGGATGTCCACCAATTGGCCGCATCGCTGAACTTGACAGCTTCGGCTCCGCTGACGTATATCATCGTCGAGGTGCATGCCGGACAGGCTATCGCCGAGCTCGGCAATGCGGAGGCGCGAATCTCGGAGGCCCTGACCGCCGCCGGATTACCGGAGGGAAGCGTGCCGGTTTATGAGCAAAGGCCAGGGGTATACGGCATCCTTCTCAACAATGGATGGGCAGCCGCCGCCGAAGGCCGTTCGCAGGATGATCTGCGCCAGCTTCACGACAAGCTTGAGAAAGCGCTCGGAGGACCGGTCACCCTGTTTGCCGGCAAGTCCGTTGACCGGATTCGGGATGTCCGGGAATCGTATGCGACCGCGAACGAAGCGATGCGACATAAGTATGCGGAGTTCGGCGAAGTGGTCGTCGATTACGAGCAGGTTCGCGACAAAGCCCTGCATATGCTGGATATGGATTCGGATTTATACAGAAGATTGATGGATCAGCTGGAAGAAAACGACGCGGAAGCCTTTGCGCAGACGATCGACGATGTGTTTCAGCAGTTTTCGCATAGACGCTTTGCACCGAATGCGGTGTCCAATGCGATTTCCCGCTGCATTATCGGCGCACTTCATGTGATCCGGGAGATGGAAGGCAAGGACGGCGATCTTGATACCTTAAGCGACATGCTGGAGTGGCAGCAGAGGAGCTTGAGCGCAACGCAATTGAAAGCGCTTTTTGTTCGATTCATGACGGAAACGGCAGCTTATATGGAGCGGTTAAGGAAAGAGCAGACGAAGGGCGGCATCGAGAAAATCAAAAAATATATCGAAACGCATTACACTGAAAACATGAGTCTTAAAAGCATCGCCGCAAAGTTTTACATGAACCCGGTTTACTTGGGCCAGCTGTTTCGCAAGACGTATCACGTATATTTCAACGATTTTCTTCTGAACCTGCGCATTCAAGAAGCCAAGAGGCTGCTGCGCCAAACCGATCTGCGCATGTATGAAGTCGCCGGGAAGGTGGGGTTTCAGAATGCGGACTACTTCGTCACCCAATTCGAGAAGCTGGAGAAGCTGACCCCGACGGAATATCGGAACAAGCTTCTGGGCAAAAAATGAAAGGCGAGCGCTCCCTATGCGAACATTTCATCTGAATCACGTCAAGCTGCGCGATAAATGGCTGCTTATCTATGTACTCTCAGTCTTCATCCCGATCGTGCTGACCAATGTGATCTTTTATCACGTTACGACGACGAATATTAGGAATCAGAAGGTGCGGGACGCTACCCTAGCGCTGGAGAAGACGAAGAGCGAGCTGCAATCGGTCATCGACGAGGCGGCTGGTATTTCGTATTTATTGTATTCGGACCCCGTGCTTAACGAAGGGCTTAATCGTGATTATCCGACCCAGCTCGATTACGTTGAAGCGTATAACACGCAGCTGCGGGCGATTTTTGACAAGTACAATCAAGTCAATCAGACGATTAAGTGGATAGGCGTGTACACGAGCAATCCAACCATTCTGGCATCCGGCAACATCAGGCAAATTACGGAGAGTGTCCGCTACGAGGAATGGTATAAGACATATACGAGGATAAGCGCTCCTTATCCGACGCTCCTCCATACGGGCGACGAGTTCAGTTTGGTACTGCGGATGAACAATTTCTCAAGCGACAGCAATATCAAAATATTGAAGATCGAGCTGAATATGAATTCATGGTCTCAGAAGTTCAATAATTCCACGTTCGATGGGCAGCTCTACCTGGTTAACCCGGACGGGCTTATCGAGTATTCGGACGATAGCGCGTTGGATTGGAAGAGCGGCCGTACGCCCATCACTTCCCTGGTGGACGACCGGCAAACGTTAAAGTTCGAGATGCCTTACACGAACAGCAATTATTTGGGCGGCTGGAGCCTGCAGGGAAGTATGAACGAAAGCGTCGTGCTGGAGGAGGTCCGTAAATCCCGCGGGTTCGTCATTTACTTGGCCTGCCTCAATTTCTTTATCCCCACCTTTATCATCGCCTCTATGTCGCGCTCTATTCATGTGCGGCTCGTTCGCCTATTGCGGCATATGAAGAAGGTGAAAAATCAAAACTTCGAAGCGATTCCGAACGAGGAGTATCGCGACGAGATCGGCCAATTGACGGCGGAATTCAACCGGATGACGTTTCGGATTAAGACGCTGATCGACGACGTCTATGTGGCCGAGATTCAGAAGAAGGATCTTGAGCTGAAGCAGCGCCAAGCGCAACTGCATGCCCTTCACAGCCAGATCAATCCCCACTTTCTGTTTAATGCGCTGGAGACGATCCGTATGCGCAGCTTGATTAAAGGAGAAGGAGAAACGGCGAAAATTATTCAAAGCATGGCGAAAATATTCCGCAAATCGATCTCGTGGGGGAGAGATTGGGTGTCCGTACGTGAAGAGCTGGAGCTGATCGAGTGTTTTCTGGACATCCAGAAATACCGCTTCGGCGACAAGCTGGAATACCGGATTCACGTGGACCCGGCCGCTTATGAGCGAAATATTCCTAAGATGACGTTCTTGCCCTTCGTAGAGAATGCCAGCATCCACGGCATCGAATCGTCTCCGGGCAAGGGACTGATCGAGATCCGGATCGAGATAGAACAGGATGAACTCGTATTTACGCTGAAGGATAACGGCAGCGGGATGCCGGCGGACAAGCTGGAGGAAATCGACCGGTATCTGAAGCAGGATGACTCCATGGGCGACAGGGTAGGGATGAAGAACGCGTACTACCGTCTTCTCCTCTGCTATAAACATGCGTTTGGGTTCCATATCGAAAGCGAGGAAGGCGTCGGAACGCTCGTCCAGCTCCGGCTGCCATCGGATACGGGGAGCGGGTAAGCACGCTTTCTTGACACTAGCACGCCAGACACTAGGGCAAACGTGTTTGGCGTGCTTTTCGTGTGGAACCGGAGCTTAAAGACGATATATATATTTTTCAAAGTACGAGATAAAGTTTCATGGGTCATCACGAAAGCGATTGCTTGCTATACTGAAAGTGCTTACAAGGTGATGGGAATATAAACGATCTTCGAAAGGGGCAGTAAGGCATGGTCAAGAAACAAATGCTATCCGTCGGATTGGCGGTGGCGCTCGGGACAACAGCCGTCGGCTGCAGCAGCGACATGAAACCGGATCAACCCAATGTGCCGGCTGCATCGGAGAAGACCGATGACAAGACGCCAGTCACCTTCACTCGCTTCCAGTTCAATCAGGAAAAGGACGTTATGGCAACGAATACGGTCATTGGCAAGGAGCTGGAGAAGCAAACGGGCGTCAATTGGAAGATGGAGTACTTAGTCGGCGACGGCAAAACGAAATCCGGCGTCATGATCGCGAGCGGCGACTACCCGGATGTTATCGTGCCCGAGGGCGAGATTGACAAGCTGATGGATGCGGGCGCTTTCATCCCGCTGGACGACCTGATCGAGAAGCACGCTCCGAACATCAAGCGCGTATACGGTCCTTACTACGATAAATTCAGACAGAAGGACGGTAAAATCTATCATCTGCCGTTTTCCGCCGACATCGGGTATATTCCCGATCCGAATATTGGACAAGGCGCCTTCTGGATTCAGCGCTCCGTGCTGAAGGAATTCGGATATCCGGTCATCAAAACGCTCGACGAATATTTCGATCTCATCAAGAAGTACAAGGAGAAGTATCCGCAGGTGGATGGAAAGGCTACCATCGGCTTCGCGGCATTAGGCGGTGTGAAGGATAACTTCTTCGTCATTACGAATCCGACGATGCATCTGGCGGGATACCCGAACGACGGCGGCGTTACGGTCGATATGAAGACGCTGGAGGCTAAGGTCTACGCCGCAACGGACTGGGATAAGCGCTGGTTCAAGAAGCTGAACGAAATCAACGCCGAAGGCTTGTTCGATCAGGAATCGTTCACGGTCAACAAAGACCAATACTTGGCTAAGTTGACCTCCGGAAGGGTGCTCGGTTACTTCGGCTATAACTGGATGGTCGGGGATGCCACCAATAACCTGAAGAAGGCCGCCATCGACGAGAGGCGTTACGCGCCGCTGCCGATCGTTTTCGATAAGGACATCAAGGATCAATACATAGATCCGCCAGCCTTTGTCAACAATCGCGGGATCGGCATTTCGGTGAAAGCCAAAGATCCGGTGCGCATTATTAAATACTTCGACAACATGCTGACGGAAGAAAATCAAATCCTTTCCCAATGGGGAATCAAGGGCCAAACGTACAATGTCGATGAAAAAGGCCGCTATTATATGACGCCTGAACAAATCAAGCAGCGCAACGATCCGGAGTTCAAGCGTTCCTTCGGCTGGCAATATTTCGAATACAGCTGGCCGCGCTACGGCAGCAGCTCCGTGCTGAAGGACGGCAATGCGTTCGCCGTAGGCAACCAGCCGGAAGTGGCGTATATGGAATATACGGAAGGCGACAAAAAAATTCTCGCCGCTTATGGCGCAAAAACATTCTCCGGAATGTTTTCAAACCCGGACAAACGTCCTTGGTTCCCGGCTTGGAGCATCAACCTGGGCCAAGGTACGCCGGAGCAGCTTTTCGGCCAGAAGTCGCAAGATTTGCAGCTGAAATATTTGCCGAAATTGGTCATGGGCTCTCCGGCGCAATTCGATGCGACCTGGAACGAGTATGTGACCGAATACAATAAGCTTGACAAGAAAACGTATGAAGAGACGATCACGAAGGTGGTCAAGGAACGCGTCGCCCAAGCCAAATAAAGCCGAATAAAGATTAGAGGGGGAAGGTCGGAATGTTCAACATTCCGGCCCTCTACTCGATAGAACAGACGGAAAGGAGTGCACGAGGTGGGGAAAAATCATACAGAATCATTCGTTACGGCTTCTCGGAAAACGAGTTCCCCGGTTTCGGGTCTACCGTTATTTTTCAAAAAACTGGCTAAACAAAAGGCGCTCGTCCTCATGTCGGTTCCGTTCCTGCTCTGGCTCATTCTCTTCAAGTATGTGCCGCTGTGGGGATGGGTTACGGCGTTCCAGAAATATCGGCCCGCCAAAAAATTTGCCGATCAGGAGTGGGTCGGCTGGACGAATTTCCAAGCAATTTTCCAGGAAGATGCGTTCTATCAAGTTCTGCGCAATACGCTTGTGCAAAGCGGGATCAAACTGGTACTGGGCTTCGTCACGGCGATTGCACTGGCGATTTTACTCAACGAGCTTCGCAATTTGCTATTCAAACGCGTCGTGCAGACGATCAGTTATTTGCCGCACTTCGTTTCCTGGGTCGTAGCGGCCAGCATTATCTCAACAGCACTTGCTCCAGAAGGGATCGTCAATGTGCTTCTCATCAAGTTCGGCCTCCTGGACGGCCCTATTCTGTGGCTCGGTAAAGGGGAGTACTTCTGGGGGATACTGGGCGCATCCGAGGTATGGAAGGATGTAGGCTGGAATACGATTATCTACTTGGCGGCGATCACGACCATCGACCCTTCCCAATACGAAGCGGCCGAAATCGACGGCGCGAGCCGCTTTCAGCGCATTTTGCACATTACGCTGCCGGGATTGAAACCGGTTATCGTGATTCTTTTGATTCTTAACATTGGGAATATATTGGAGTCGGGCTTCGAGCCGCAGTATTTGCTCGGCAACGGAATGACCGTTGAGTATTCCGACAACCTTGACATATTCGTGTTGAAGTGGGGGTTGAACATGGGGAACTATTCCTTGGCAACCGCCGCGGGGATTTTCAAAACGGTCGTCAGCTTTATTCTCCTCATATCGGCCAATAGCATTGCCAAGAAGCTCGGAGAAAGTAGACTGTTCTAATATAATATGAATGAAGGAGGAGGTCGGCTGCGATGAGCGAGATGAACGCCAGCCCTTCAAAAATCAGATATTCCAGCTTATCCGATAAGCTGTTCGATTGGTTCAATATTGCGTTTATGATCGGATTAGCGATCGTCACTCTGTACCCTTTCGTCAATATGGCCGCCGTATCGTTCAATGACGCGAATGATTCGATTCGCGGGGGGATCTACTTGTTTCCCCGTATGTGGACCTTGGATAACTATAACTATATTTTCAAGGAAGCGGCTATTTATCAGGCTACGATCATCTCCGTGCTGCGTACCCTGCTCGGCACCGTCTTATCCGTGTTCTGCACCGCGATGCTGGCTTATACGCTGACACGTCCCGATTACGTGCTGCGCAAGTTCATGTCGATGGCCTTCATCTTCACGATGTATTTTAGCGGGGGCTTGATTCCCACTTACCTGCTGATTCGTAATTTGGGCTTGACGAACTCGTTCTGGGTATACATCTTACCGGCTGTCATCGGTGTCTTTAATATGATCGTCATCCGATCCTTTATCGAGGGACTGCCGGAGGGCCTCCTGGAGTCGGCCCGGATCGACGGGGCGAGCGAATTTGCTACCTTCTTCCAGATCGTGCTTCCGCTGACGGTTCCGGCCTTGGCCACCGTATCGTTGTTCGTCGCGGTAGGCCAATGGAACTCCTGGTTCGATGTCTTTCTGTACAACTCATCTAACGGCAAGCTGAGCACGCTTCAATACGAGCTTCAGAAAATATTGCAGACGACCAACACGTCGTCCACGTCGGCTGCGGATCAATTCGCATCCGCGCAAGGAAATATAACGTACGTAACTCCGACATCTATCCGTGCCACCATGACCATCATCGCAAGCGTTCCGATCGTCTTGGTCTACCCGTTCCTGCAGAAGTATTTCGTCAAAGGGCTTACGGTCGGCGGCGTGAAAGGTTAATACAACAAAGAGGCCCCCGCGTGATGGGGGCTAGAGAGGGAGATTAGGGCGTGAAGGAAAAAGGATATTCAAGCCGCAAAGCGATTCCTTCTTTGCGTTCGGTGTACAAGGATGCCTTCGACATCGGAGCGGCTGTGAACCTGACGACGATCGAGACGCAGAAGGGGCTGCTGACTGAGCATTTCGGCAGCATCACGCCGGAGAACGAGATGAAGTTCGAACGGCTGCATCCGCAGGAGGAGGTCTACACGTTCGAGGCGGCCGACCGGATTGTGGAGTTTGCGACCAATCACGGCTTGAAGGTGCGCGGGCATACGCTTGTTTGGCACAACCAAACTCCGGATTGGGTGTTCACGGGGAAAGACGGAAAACCGGCGGACGGGGAGACGCTGCTCGCGCGCATGAAGGCTCATATCGACACGGTGGTCGGCCGGTATAAAGGAGCCGTTTACGGCTGGGATGTGGTCAACGAGGCGATCGAGGACAAGAGCGATCTGTATTTGCGCGAGTCCCGCTGGCTGGAGCAAATCGGCGAATCCTTTATCGCCAAGGCCTTCGAATTCGCGCATGAGGCCGACCCGAAGGCGGTTCTGTTCTATAACGATTACAACGAATGCGATCCGATAAAACGAGATAAAATCATCCGTCTGCTGAAGACGCTGAAGGAGCGGGACGTACCGGTTCATGGCGTAGGTCTGCAAGGTCACTGGAATTTGCACCATCCTTCCTTGGACGATATCCGATCAGCCATCGAGAAGTATGCCGCCCTCGGCCTGCAGATTCAGGTGACGGAGCTGGATATTTCCGTATTTGAATATAACGACCGCCGGACGGATCTGGGCGCACCGACCGAGAGCATGCTGGAGCGTCAGGCGCAATTGTATGAGCAGGTGTTCCGGCTGTTCCGGGAATACAAGGATGTCATTACGTCCGTCACCTTCTGGGGCGCTGCCGACGATTACACGTGGCTGGATGACTTCCCCGTCCGTGGACGCAAAAACTGGCCGTTCGTCTTTGACGCTAGTCACAAGCCGAAAGACTCCTTCTGGAAAATAGCGGAATGGAAATTGCCTGAGGAAGCATGGATATAGATAGGAGAGAATCATGCATGAAAGAATCAACACAGGATAAGAGCTGCGCCTGTTGGCTCCGCTATGAAACCATACAGGATGAGCAGGTAAAGAAACAGTACAACTTCTGGTGCTCCGAAGTAGCTCTGACTGAACAATCTGCCTTGCTGCAAACAGCCGAGCAAGAGCTTGTCCAAGCCTTGGATGCCATGCTCGGGGGGCGTCCCCGTGATACTGGCGCCGCTGCCGGAGCGCAGGGCGGGCGGATCGTGATTGGTGTTATCGGCAGCTCTCCTGCGAGGGATCAAGCTCTTGCATGGAGCGGCCCTGTCCCCAAGGACAGCGACGGCTATGCGATCCGCTCGGGTACGGATGAAAAAGGACCTTATATTTCCCTGGCCGGACACTCGGAACGCGGAGCGCTCTATGCGGTATTTCACTTTCTGAAGCTGCTTCAGACCGGCAAGAAGCTGGATGCTCTGGAAATTCAAGAGGCCCCGGCGAATGGGTTGCGAATGATCAATCAATGGGACAATATGGACGGCTCGATTGAACGGGGTATGCGGGGAAGTCGATCTTTTATGAAAATAACCGCATCGTTGAAGATGTAAGCCGTGTCCGGGACTACGCAAGACTGCTTGCTTCGGTCGGGATCAATGCGATTGCCATAAACAATGTGAATGTCCATCAATGCGAGACTCGACTCATTACCGGGCAAGGATTGATCGATGTCAAGCGGTTGGCTGACGTATTCAGAGCTTATGGCATCCGCTTATTCCTGAGCATTAACTTCGCAAGCCCGATCGAGATTGGAGATCTGCGGACGGCAGATCCGCTTGATCGGGCGGTTGCCGCTTGGTGGAGGGCGAGAGCGGAGGAGATTTACCGGCTTATCCCGGATTTTGGCGGCTTCCTTGTGAAGGCCGACTCGGAATTCCGGCCAGGTCCGTTCACCTACGGCCGCAATCATGCGGATGGCGCCAACATGCTGGCGGAGGCTGTGGCTCCTTTTGGCGGAACGGTCATATGGCGCTGCTTCGTCTACAACTGCCTGCAGGACTGGCGCGACCGCAAGACCGACCGGGCCAAGGCAGCCTATGATCACTTCATGCCGCTTGACGGCGAATTCAGAGATAACGTCATCCTGCAGATCAAAAACGGGCCGATGGATTTCCAGGTCAGGGAGCCGGTATCTCCGTTGTTCGGCGGTCTGGCAAGGACCAATCAGCTGCTTGAGCTGCAAATTACTCAGGAATACACCGGGCAGCAGCGTCACTTATGCTATCTTGTACCCCAATGGAAGGCGGTCCTTGATTTTGACACGTTTGCCCAAGGAGAAGGGTCAACCGTGGCTCGTGCGGCTAGCGGCAGCTTGTTTAACAGACCTGTTGGAGGAATGGCGGCCGTATCCAACATCGGGAACGATATGAATTGGACCGGGCACGATCTGGCGCAAGCCAATCTATTCGGATTTGCCAGGTTGGCCTGGAACCCGACTCTTTCGGCGGAAGGAATCGCGCAGGAGTGGATACAGATGACGTTCGGCAGCGATCCGGTGGTGGAAGAAACCATCTTAGGCATGCTGATGGACTCCCTGGACATCTACGAACGCTACACGGCTCCTCTGGGCGTAGGCTGGATGGTGAATCCGAATCATCACTACGGCCCCAATGTGGACGGGTACGAATACTCCAAGTGGGGGACCTATCATTTTGCCGATTGCCGCGGGATAGGTGTGGACCGTACATCCGCTACGGGCACCGGCTATTCGGCCCAATACCATCCGCCTCAGTCGGATAGGTACGAATCCTTGGACAGCTGCCCGGATGAGCTGTTACTGTTTTTCCATCATGTTCCGTATACCCATCGGCTGAAATCCGGCAAGACGGTCATTCAGCATATTTATGACACCCATTTCGAGGGGGCGGAGCAGGCGGAAGGCCTTATCGGGAAATGGGATGCGCTGGAAGGCAAGGTTGACGCTACGCGCCATGAACGGGTGCGCAGCAGGCTTGTCGAACAGGCCGGGCATGCCAAAGAGTGGCGCGACATGATCAACACCTATTTCTTAAGAAAAAGCGGAATCCGGGATGAACGAGATCGTGTGATTTATTAGCCCGGACAAGTGGGGGGGCCTCGTGTCATAAACATGAACAAGAAAACTCTCTTTAACGACGGGTGGGAATTTGCAAAAAGCGGTTTGGAAGCGGCGGATTGCACCGGCCTGGCGTTCGAGCCCGTGGATATCCCCCATGATTGGCTTATTTATAATATGCTTAATCTTTATGAGAACAGCATAGGCTGGTATCGCAAGAGGTTTAGCTGCCATAAGGCGGATCGGCAGCTTCTGCTGGAATTTGACGGTGTGTATATGGACTCTACCGTCTATGTAAACGGGCAATGGGTAGGCGAATGGAAGTACGGATACTCCTCCTTCGAACATGACATCACCGCCGCCGTCGTCAAGGGGGAGAATGAGCTGGTTGTGAAGGTCGTGCATCAAAGCCCGAGCAGCAGATGGTATTCGGGGGCGGGCATCTACCGCAATGTATGGCTCAAAACAAGAGGCAGCTCATATATAGCCACGAACGGCATCTACATCGCTACAAAGAAGACGGATGAAGGCTGGCAGGTCGAGGTGGATACCGAGGTCCGTATAGAGGAAGATGTGCGGATCTCGCATACGCTTCTCTACCAGGATCAAAGGGTTGCCGCCGCTGAAGAGCGGATGTCCGGCCAGAGCGGTGGTGCACAAGTAAACCGGCAAACGCTGTCGGTTCCGAATCCTCTGTTATGGGACACGGATACCCCGAACCTTTACCGGCTGATCACCCGATTGGAGCTGGCCGCGTCGGGGCGTGAGATCGAATCCATTTCGCAGTACATCGGGTTTCGAACCATTGAGATGGATCCCCGGGAAGGACTCCGCCTTAATGGAAAAAGGATGAAATTGAACGGGGTTTGCGAGCATCATGATTTGGGCGCCCTGGGTGCCGCATTCCATAAGACGTCTATGCGAAGAAGGCTTGGCATCCTGAAGGACATGGGCGTCAACGCGATACGGACCGCCCATAATATGCCCGCCCGGGAGCTGATGGACTTAGCGGACGAGATGGGGATGCTTGTCGTCTCCGAAGCCTTTGATATGTGGGAGCGGCCCAAAACCAGGTATGACTACGCAAGGTTTTTCAAGGAATGGGCTTCTGCCGATGTGAAAAGCTGGGTCACGCGCGATCGGAATCATCCGAGCCTGCTCATGTGGAGTATCGGGAATGAGATTTACGATACCCATGCGGATGAGCGGGGGCAGGAAATCACCCGGTTCCTTATGGACGAAGTCGAAGCTCATGATCCGAAGGGAAATGCGAGAGTGACGATCGGCTCGAATTATATGCCTTGGGAGAATGCCCAGAAGTGTGCCGATATCGTGAAGGTTGCCGGATATAATTATGCGGAGAAATATTACCGCCAGCATCATGAACAGCATGAGGACTGGATTATTTATGGCAGCGAAACATCCTCTGTCGTGCAAAGCCGGGGCATCTATCATTTCCCGTTTGAAAAATGCATTCTTGCCGACGATGATGAGCAGTGCTCAGCCCTCGGGAACAGCCCGACGAGTTGGGGAGCCCGTTCAGCCGAGGCATGTATATTGGCCGAAAGAGACGCGCCGTTCTCCCTCGGTCAATTTATATGGACCGGATTTGACTATATCGGCGAACCGACTCCGTACCATACGAAAAATTCTTACTTCGGACAGATCGATACGGCAACGTTCAAGAAGGATTCGTATTATCTGTATCAAGCGGCATGGACGGATTACAAGACCCATCCGATGGTGCATATATTCCCTTATTGGGATTTCAACCCGGGCCAAATGATCGATGTGCGGGTCTGCTCGAATGCTCCAATAATCGAATTACAGCTTAACGGTGTGCAGGTGGGCATCTTTAGCGCGGATCGGCAGCAGGGAACACAGCTTGTCGGCTGGTGGAAGATTCCTTATCAAGCGGGTGAGCTGACGGCCATCGCCTATGATGAAGCAGGCCGCAGGATTGCGGTCGATAGCAGAAAATCGTTCGGAGATGCGAAGCGAATACGATTGAACGCTGACAAGCAGCGGCTGGCGGCTGACGGCACGGATCTCTTGTTTATAGAGATGACGATGGAAGATGAGAACGGCCATCCTGTAGAAAACGCTACTAATCGAGTGCACGTGCTTGTTACAGGCGCAGGTCGGCTGATTGGCCTTGATAATGGGGACAGCACGGATTATGATCCTTATAAAGGATGCAGCAGAAGGTTATTTAGCGGCAAGGCTATGGCCATCGTTGGAGCGACATTGGAGCCCGGCACGATCCGGGTCGAAGTCTCTTCCGCAGGATTAGAAAGCGAGATAGCGGAATTCGAGTCTTTTCCGGCCGGGGAGAAGACAGCGGTGGGAATTTCTTCGAAGATGAGAAACCAAGAGCTGCCCTGTGTCATGGGGAGCAGCGATGAAATTCCTGTTCGCAAAATTGAGATCACGAGCGATTCGGGACAAACGTTTGACGAATCGACCCGGGAGCTGAAGGTCCGGGCCAGGCTGTACCCTGCAGACGCCACCTATCAAGAAGTGGAGTGGAGCGTGGTGGACGATGGCGGGATTGAGTCCCCGATCGCCAAGGTGGAGGGGAACCATCATGAAGCCAGGATCGTCGCGCTCGGGGACGGGGAGTTCCGGGTTCGCTGCTCGAGCAGGAATGGCGGCGACAAGACCCGAATCATCTCTCAATTGGAGTTTAAAGCTGCCGGACTTGGAACTGCCTACCTGAATCCCTACAGCTTTATATCCGCAGGTCTTTATGATTACAGCAAGGGCGATGTCGGCAACGGGAATGAACGAGGAATAGCCACCAGCCGAGATGGCGAAACCCGTGTAGGTTTTCATCATATAGACTTCGGTCCCTATGGTTCCGATACGATTACCATCCCGATATTTGCTTTGGCGAGCGAGGAGTATTCTCTGCAAATATGGGAAGGGATGCCGGATGAAGAACAAAGCTCACTGCTGGCTGATGTGATCTATCAGAAACCAACGAAGTGGAATACGTATCAGGAAGAAACCTATCGTTTGTCCAAGAAACTTCGCGGCATTACTTCGATTTGCTTTGTCCTGCGTCAGAAGGTGCACATCAAGGGATTCACCTTCGCGCCAAGTCATAGAGCCTTCGAGCTTCATTTCGCGGCGGAATGCGACCGTATCTATGGGGATACATTTACCGTAAGCGAAACGAATGTGGAGGGAATAGGCAATAACGTTTCACTGGAGTTTGGACAGATGGATTTCGGGTGTGACGGCGCTACGAGACTTGTTGTCTATGGCCGATCGCCTCTTGATCAAAATACGATTCATATCCGGTTTGCGAGCCATGAAGGGGAAAGCAAGCAGCTTGTCGATTTCACGCTGTCCGATGGTTATGAGGAGCAAGTCTTCGAGCTGGAGAAGGTCACAGGCGTTCAACAAGTAACCTTCATTTTCCTCCCCGGCTCTGACTTCGATTTTGGCTGGTTCCGTTTTGAGAGGTAAGCTAGGCAGGATTCTAACCATATATTCACAAAGGAGACTCTACAATGAAGCAGAAAGTAACGGGACCCCATCAGCCGTTAGTTACCCATATTTATACGGCCGATCCTTCCGCACATGTGTTTGAAGGCAAGATTTATATTTATCCGTCGCATGATCTGGATCACGATGGTCCGAGCAATGATAATGGAGATCAATATAAGATGGAAGACTACCATGTTCTGTCCATGGACAATTTCGATTCGCCGGTCGTCGATCATGGACAGGTTCTTCATCTGAAGGATATTCCGTGGGCTTCCCAGCAGCTCTGGGCACCGGATGCGGCCTATAAGAACGACACCTATTATTTGTTTTTTCCGGCGCGGGATCATGACGGGATTTTCCGGATCGGCGTAGCGACGAGTGCATCCCCGGCTGGGCCATTTACACCTCAGGCCGATTACATCCAAGGCAGCTTCAGCATTGACCCGGCTGTGTTTGTGGATGACGATAACCGTGCTTATATGTTTTTTGGCGGCCTGTGGGGCGGGCAACTGGAGAAATGGCAGACAGGTACGTTCGAGCCCGATGCGTCAGGTCCCGCTCTAGACGAGCCTGCGTTAGGACCTCGCGCCGCGTTGTTAAGCGATGATATGCTTTCCTT
Source organism: Paenibacillus puerhi (assembly GCF_009846885.1). Classification (GTDB taxonomy): domain Bacteria; phylum Bacillota; class Bacilli; order Paenibacillales; family NBRC-103111; genus Paenibacillus_G; species Paenibacillus_G puerhi. The sequence continues at coordinate 38,093 of NZ_WUWM01000030.1, read as the reverse complement.
CCAAGGTCCGGTGCAGGAAATTTCCATAGTCGATGAGGAGGGCAAGCCGATTCTGGCCGGCGATGAAGACCGACGGTATTTTGAAGGCCCTTGGGTACACAAGTACAACGGGTACTACTACCTGTCCTTCTCGACAGGCTCCACTCACAAGCTTGTATATGCCATGAGCCGGGATCTGCTTGGCCCCTATACCTACAAAGGGACGATCTTGACTCCGGTCATCGGGTGGACGACTCACCACTCCATCGTTCAATTTGAGGAAAAATGGTACCTGTTCTATCACGATAGTTCCCTGTCGGAGGGAGTCAACCACAAGCGCTGCGTGAAATATACGGAGCTGGAATATAACGAAGACGGGACGATCCGGACGATTGATCCTTATAAGTAAGGTAGGGTAGGCCGTCTGCTGATGGAACCGTTGATACTTGCGGAATCGTCCAAGCGTATCATGAGATCCGGAGGATAGGAAGCACTATGAAGATTACGGTACAAGATGTCATTGATCAGCTGACTGCCCCTGCGGGCACGCTGGAATCAGCGGTGGATACCCTTCGATCGGGCGATCCGAACCAGCAGGTGACGGGAATCGTCACCACCTTTGTAGCCTCGCAGCATGTGATTGAACAGGCGCTTTCCCTGGGGACCAACCTGATCATTACGCATGAAGGAACCTACTACAGTCATCAGGATCATACGGATTGGCTGGAGCACAGCTCGGTCTATCGCGCGAAGCGCCGTCTGATTGAGGAGTCGGGGCTGGCTATTTATCGGTTCCATGATTTCATCCATCACTATCAGCCGGATGGAATCATGCAGGGATTACTTGCCGAGCTGGGATGGGAGCCGTACGTTACCGAGCACCAAAGGGCCGCGTCTATCCTGACACTGCCGCCGACTACCGTCAGAGAAACCGCCGATTATGTGAAGAAGCAATTGAAGCTTCCGTACGTTCGTCTGGTGGGCGAGCTGTCGATGAGCTGCAGCAGGGTGGGCGTGGTGGCGGGGTACCGGGGCGGGGGCAGACTGGTTATTCCTCTCTTCGAGCACGAGGGGCTGGATCTGGTCATAGCGGGCGAAGGACCGGAGTGGGAGACGCCGGAATACGTCAGGGATGCCGTGCGCCAAGGAAGGCAGAAGGCTCTAATCCTGCTTGGGCATGCACAAAGCGAAGAGCCGGGGATGAAGCATCTCGCAGGGGTTCTAGCGAAGCTGTTTCCGGGAATACCGGTTCATTTTATTTCGGAGGAACCTTTGTTTAACGTGATAGGATAGGCAGAGTAAGTGAGCGGCCTTTCTAAACCATCCGGTAGATGGTTTAGAAAGGCCGTATTTGTGCATATAGGGCAGTTGGTTCTATTCAGACATCCGTTCAAAGGCGCGAGCAGCCGCTTCAAGGGTCACTTGCACGTCTTCCTCGGTATGAGCCGTCGTGAGGAACCAGGCCTCGTATTTGGAGGGGGCCAGACAGATGCCCTGGTCCAGCATCAGCCGGAAGAACGCGGCGAACTGCTCGCTGCTTGTATCCTGCGCCTCCTCGTAGTTGGTTACCGGGTGGCTGCAGAAATGAGTCGACAGCGCGCCGCAGATGCGGTTGACGGTCAGCTCGATGCCATGGGTCCGCGCTGCCTCGGCCAATCCGTCTGCGAGCAGGGCGCCGAGCCGGTCCAACTGCTCATAGGTGCCCGGCTGCTTCAGCGCTTCCAGGCAAGCGATGCCTGCCGAGATCGAAGCCGGATTGCCTGCCATCGTCCCGGCCTGGTAGGCGGGACCGAGCGGGGCGACCTGCGACATGATCTCGGCCTTGCCGCCGTAGGCGCCGATCGGCAGCCCTCCGCCGATGATTTTGCCGAGGGCGGTCAGGTCCGGTTCGATGGCTGCGAGGTCGGTGCCCGGCGGCAGCCCTCCGAACGTCTGCGTCGTGCCATAATGGAAGCGGAAAGCGGTAATGACCTCGTCATAGATGACGAGCGATCCGTTGCGCCGCGCCGCTGCGCATAAGGCCTCAAGATAGCCGGGCTTCGGCATCACCATACCGAAATTGCCGACGACGGGCTCGACCATGACGGCGGCAACCTCGCTTCCCCAGCGGTCAAGCGCCTGCTCCAATGCGGGAATATCGTTGTAAGGGACGGTGATGACCTCATGAGCGATGCTGGTCGGGATGCCGGCGCTATCGGGAATTCCAAGCGTCGAAGGGCCTGAGCCGGCGGCCACCAGCACGAGATCGGAGTGGCCGTGGTAGCACCCGGCGAACTTAATGATTTTAGTGCGCCCGGTATAAGCCCTGGCGACCCGGATCGTCGTCATGACCGCTTCGGTGCCGGAGTTGACGAAGCGGACCTTGTCTAGCGACGGGATGGCCTCCTTCAGCATCCGGGCGAAGTGGATCTCCAGCTCGGTAGGCGTCCCGTACAAGGTGCCGTTCTCGGCTGCACGGCATATAGCCGCGGTGACATGGGGATGGGCATGGCCGAGTATGACGGGGCCGTAAGCGGCGAGATAATCGATGTACCGGTTGTCGTCCGCATCCCAGAAGTAAGCGCCCTGCCCGCGTTTCATGAAGACGGGGGCTCCGCCGCCGACGGCCTTGAAGGAACGCGACGGACTGTTGACGCCGCCTACGATATGCTCTAGGGCTTGTCCATAAAGGAGCTCCGAGCGGCTTCTATTCGTATGGGTAGGTTGAAATTGAAATGCCATAACATGCACGATCCTTTCTAAGTGGCGCTACAACCTGCAGGCTGAAATCTTATGATTGCTGATGATTCAATATTAAGATAAATTCCTACCAATATACAGGTATTTCTAGGGGAAAACCTTCAATTTATACGAAAAGGGGTGAAATTCTTCGCAATTGCGGGCTTTTGCTCTTGAGAGAAAAGGGGAGTCAAAAAGCCTGCGCATCCGCAGGCTTATTCGTTTCCAGAGACCAAGAGGTAAAGCCATAAAGAGCTGCCTCCCCCCCGTACACAGTGGGGCCCCTAGCCGAATCTATCCAAATTCAGAGACTTTTCATTGGATTTCAGTTAGGCTGTCAGGGACCTACTAGGCCCAAGCCTCATGCCCGCAAAGAGCCGCGCCAGGCCGCTATTTCTTGCCGGCTGAGCCGCCAGCGGGCTTCGGGGATTCCGCGGCCGTCTTCTTCTCCGCAGGAGCGAAGGGATCGCGTCCGGCAAATAGATTCTCTACATACTTGTGCAGCTTATCCCGATTCACGCTGATCACCGCAGCGCCGCCGATTCTCTTCTCGACGAGCAGCTCGGCCGGCGGGATCTGGGAGCTGGCCATCCCTTCCGTCTTGGCTTCCAGAGCAAGGGTGCCCAGCTTCAGCATGTCTACCGTGGCGAGATTCGTCTCGATATATGGATCGATGCTGTTCAAAATCCTCGGCATCCGGATTAGGGAACTGGTAGTTTGCATTTTCTGGGCCACCGCTGTCATGAATTTACGCTGGCGTTCCGTACGGGAGAAGTCGCTGAGCGCATCGTGGCGGAATCTTACATATTGCAAAGCCGTCTTGCCGTTTAATTGCTGTACGCCTTTTTTGAGGTTAATATCGAATTCGGGCTCTTCCGAGTCACGGTACTTCATATCCTTCTCGACCTCCAGCTCGATGCCGCCAAGTGCGTCGACCAACGAGATGAACCCCTGGAAGTCGGTATACACGTAATATTGAATCGGGATGCCAAGCAGCTCGCTCGCCGTTTTCATCGCCAGGTTAGGTCCGCCCGAGGCAACGGCCGTGTTGATCCGATCATCGCCATGGCCGGGAATCTTAACGTAGGTATCGCGCAGAATAGACAAGAGGACGGCTTTTTTCGTCACGGGATCGATGGACGCGACCATCATGGAATCGGAACGCGGAATTTCATTTTTCTTCAAGCCCCGCGAATCGCCGCCCAGGATCAGGACATTGACGCGTTCCGTGCCTTCCCATTTGGGCGGAAGCAGCGATTGCGCGGCGCCCGCTCCTCCTGTATGCTTGGACAAGCCGGGGAACTTGGACGATTCAGGGGTGCTTTGGATGTTAGTGGCAAACTTCAGAATTCCATAAGTATAATAACCGATGCCTGCAAGTAACAGAATAAGGACGAAAATGAACAGACGTTTGAAGGTACGTGCCATTAAATCGATCCCTCCTTGGAATGCGGATGCTTTTCGTGCTGCCCGGCATCGTGTATCATAACAAAGTGACGGCTTAGGTTCCCGAAAATTTCTCCTCATTATACCGGGAATCGCCATTAAGCCGCAAGCTTCGGCAAAATTAGACAGGAGGCTACCATACCAATGTCGCTCGCCATCGATGTGCGCAACCTGCGCAAAGAGTTTCAGGTTCAAAAGAACCGCGAAGGGCTTAAGGGAGCTTTTCGCGATCTGTTTAGAAGAGAGTATAACCACGTGAGAGCCGTTAAAGACATCAGCTTTCAAATTCCCAAAGGCGAAATCTGCGGATATATCGGGGAAAATGGCGCCGGCAAGTCCACGACGATCAAGATGCTGACCGGTATCCTCGTCCCGACTTCCGGGGACATCCGGGTCAATGGATATATTCCTTACAAGGAACGCGAAGCGTTCGTCCGCGGGATCGGTGTAGTGTTCGGTCAGCGCAGCCAGCTCTGGTGGGATCTGGGCGTTGTCGAATCGTTCCGGCTGCTGCAGAAGGTATACCGGGTGCCCGAAGGGGACTACCGCCTGCGGATGGACGAGCTGGTCGATCGGCTTCAACTGGGCGAGCTGCTGAATCGCCCGGTGCGGAAGCTGAGTCTGGGGCAGCGGATGCGCTGCGAGCTGGCAGCCTCGCTCATACACAATCCGTCGATCCTGTTTCTGGATGAGCCGACCATCGGTCTGGACATTGTCGTCAAGACGGAGATCCGTGAGTTCCTCAAGTCTCTGAACAGCCGCTACGAAACAACCATCCTGTTGACGACGCATGACCTGCAGGATATCGAGGCGCTTTGTTCGCGGGTGATTATGCTGGATGACGGTCGTATTATCTATGACGGCGGACTGGACGAACTGAAGGATCGCTGGGGCAAGGGAAAAGAAATTATTTTGCGCTTTGCCGAAGCGGTGGAGCTGGACCAGCTTCGCGCCTTGACGGAAGGACTGGAGGTCCAATGGTCGCTAGATAATGAGCTGACGGCGAAGGTCTGGATACCTCAGAAGAGCGTTGGCGTATCGGAGGTACTCGCCCGGGTAGTCCATGTCGTCGGCATCGAGGACATTAAGATCGTGGAAACCAACACCGACGACATCGTCCGTGAAATCTACAAGTCCGGCTCGGCCGAATCCAAGACTGAGGCCAAGGACGGCGAACGGGAAGTGGTTCTGCATGTCTAGCGCTTATCTGGACATTATCCGCATCCGCTTCTTGATGATGCTGGCCTACCGGGTCAACTATTATAGCGGCATTATTATTTATGCGCTCAACATCGGCGCTTATTACTTCTTATGGAAGGCGATCTACGGCACCAAGGAAGTGCTCGGAGGCCTGACTCTGGAGCAGATGACGACCTATGTGGCCGTGGGCTGGATGGCGCGAGCCTTCTACTTCAATAATCTGGACCGGGAAATTGCTAACGAAATCAAGGACGGCAGCGTGGCGATTCAGCTTATCCGGCCTTATAACTACATCCTGGTGAAAATGATGCAAGGTCTGGGCGAAGGCTTGTTCCGGCTGCTGTTGTTCTCCACCCCGGGTATGGTGGTCGTATCGCTGTTATTCTCCGTCAAGCTGCCGACCGATCCGAAGCTGTGGGGCGTCTTTCTTGTGATGCTGTTCTTCAGCTTTCTGATCAATACGCAGCTCAACATCATTACGGGCCTGAGCGCCTTTTTCCTGGAAAATAACGAGGGTCTGATGCGGATGAAGCGGGTGGCCGTCGATCTGTTCTCCGGGCTGGTCGTCCCGATGTCGTTTTTCCCCGGCTGGGCCGAAGGCATTCTGAAGCTGCTGCCGTTCCAGGCCATTACGTACTTGCCCGGCAAGGTCTTTACCGGAGCGGTTACGGGCAGCGCGGTGTATGACGGACTGCTGATTCAACTGCTGTGGTTTGTTGTGCTGCTGGCGCCGCTGTATGTGCTGTGGCGAAGCGCCCGATCGCGTTTGTTTGTGCAAGGGGGGTAGAGATCATTGTTCTTCTATGCGGGACTCGTTATCGATTATTTGAAAAATTACATGAAAACGCGCTTGACCTACCGGTCCGACTTCTGGATCGAGTTGCTGTCGGATTTGTTGTTCAACGGACTCAACCTATTTTTTATTCTGGTGGTGTTCGGCCATACGGCCACCATCGACGAATGGAACGAGCAGCAGGTGTTGTTCATTTACGGTTATTTTATGGTCGCATACGGAATTTTCATCACTTTTTTTAATCTGTGGAATTTTAGTGAGAAGTACATCGTCAAGGGAGAAATGGACCGGATCTTGACGCGGCCGGCTCATAACCTTGTGCAGCTGATGCTGGAGAACATGGACCCGTCCTCGTTATTCAGCGCGCTCGTAGGCTTGGTGATTATGGGCTTTACCTGGCCTCAGCTGGGACTTGAGCTGACTTGGTCCGACCCGCTCGTATTCGTGCTGCTGCTTGCCGGCTCAATTATGATCTATGCGGGGGTGTATATCTTTTTTACAGCGTTGTCGTTTTTCTCCGACGCGCCTACCGGCATCACCGCATTGCTCTGGAATTTGCAGAACTACGGACGTTACCCGATGACGATCTACAATGCTGTCATGAAGTTCACCTTGACCTGGGTGCTGCCGTTCGGCTTCGTCGGCTTTTACCCGTCCGCTTATTTTCTGGACCGGGCCAACTGGGGCAGCTTTGCCTTGCTTACGCCCGTGGTCGGAGCCGTATTCTTTACGATCGGCTTAACCGCATGGAATATCGGGGTTAAACGCTACCGCGGCGCAGGCTCGTAGAGCGCAGCGCGCCCTACGGCCAGCTGCTTTAGATATGGAGAGGAGAAGAAGAACTATGCATGAATTGACCGTCGGACAGCCCGTTCCCGACTTCACGCTGACCGCTGCGAATGGGGAGAGCGTCACGCTCAGCGAGTTTCGGGGCCGCCATGTCGTTCTGTACTTTTATCCCAGGAACATGACGCCTACCTGTACGGAGCAGGCCTGCCAATTCCGCGATTACTCCGGAGAGCTCGGCAATATGAACACCGCCGTCATCGGCATCAGTCCGGACCCTGTCCGCTCCCACCACAAGTTTGCAGCCAAGTACGAGCTGCCGTTCCCGCTGTTGTCCGATCCCGACCATCAGGTCGCCGAGCAGTTCGGAGTCTGGGCGCTGAAGAAGCTGTACGGACGCGAGTATATGGGGATTGTCCGGTCCACGTTCCTGATCGATAAGCAGGGAAGACTGGTGAGGGAATGGCGCAAGGTGAGGATGAAGGGGCATCTGGAAGAGGTTGAGCAAGCGGTGAGAGCCATGGAAGGAAACTAAGCAGATCGATTACACAAGACCGTCCGAGGATTCTATCCATGGGCGGTCTTTTTGCCGGATCGAGCCACAGAATCGAACCGGACGTTTTTTTCATGCCGGCTATCCAACAGGATAGAGCCTGAGTACGCGTACAGCGCGGACTCAGGCTTTTTCGGCATGGCCGAGGGGACATATATTTCCTGTGCCGTCTTATCAAAAAATGTCCCTACAGCGCCTCCGCCCGGGATCCTACACTAAAGGCATACCGAATGGCTGGGGAGGTAGAGGACAAGTGAATTGGTGGTCAACAAACAAGCTTCGTCTCATTCAAAATAACTTGAGAGAAATCGACGCGGATCTGGATGTGGACCGATTGATCTCGGAACTGAAGCAGTACGAAGCCAACGTACTTATGATGAATGCAGGCGGAATGTTCGCCTTTTATCCAACGGAGCTGGACTTCCAGTATGTAACGCCGTACTTGAAAAAGGATCTGCTCGGGGAGGCCGTAGCGAAGGCTCATGAAAGCGGGATGAAGTTTATAGCCCGGTTCGACTTCAGCAAAGCGCATGAGAGCTTGTTCGAGCGGAGCCCGGAGTGGTTTTACCGGACACGGGCCGGGCAAGAGGTGAATTATGACGGGATCGTACACACTTGTCTGAATAGCGAGTATCAGCAGCAGCTTTCCCTGCGGATGATCGAAGAGGTCATTGCGAAGTATCCGGTCGACGGCATTTTCTTCAATATGTTCGGTTACCAGCATTGGGATTATAGCGGCAATCATTACGGACCGTGCTACTGCGACAATTGCAAGAGGCGGTTCGCGGAGATGTACGGAGCCGACTTGACGCGGTACGACGGACCCGGGCATGAGCTTCACGAAGCCTACAGGCAGTTCCAGGAGATCACGGTACGGGACATTCTGCGGCGCATTCAGGAGGCTGTGAAAACCGTAAGGCCGGACGTCGCGATCTGCACGTATTTTCCGGACTACGTGGATATCGTTCGCAAGGAGTCCAATACGGCACTTCACCGTGTGTTGCCGACCTGGCTGTACTCGGCCTCCGAGAACGTCGCTTCCGTCGAGAACAGCTGGGATGACAAGCTGGTCAGCAATTGCTGCATCAATGCCATTGATCTGACCTATCGGTTCACCGGCGTCTCCAAGCATGAGGTCGAGATCCGGCTTTACGAAAATATCGCGAACGGGTCCGGCCTTGATTTCTGCATCATCGGCGCATTTGACGGGTATCCGGACGAAGCGAACTTCGAGGCGGCCAAAGCGGTGTATCAATTTCACTCCCGGCATGAACGGTTCTACGGGAATCTGGAATCCATGGCCGACGTCGCCCTGATCAAGCCGAAGGATGCGCATGCGCTCAAAGAATACGAGGGACTGTTCAAGATGCTGAAGGAGTCCCATATCTTATTCGATGTCGTCGTACAGGACAGACTAGCCGGCAAACTGGAGGCTTTGAGACAGGTAAAGGCGGTTATGCTCCCGGCCGTTGCCAGGCTTGAAGCCGGGCAGCGCGAAGCGCTTGTCGAGCTGCAGAGGGAGGGCATTCACCTGATCGCAACAGGCGGAGCCCTCCAGCAGGACGCGTTATCGCTGGATAAGCTGTTCGGAGCGGCCTCCGACGGCAGATTAAACGAGAAGCCGGCTGCGTATCTGAACGTTTCGGATAAACGCCTGTTCCCAAGCCTCGAGAAGCGAAGCTGGATCATCGCCGATCAAGCCTTCTCTTATACGACCTTCGAGCAAGGCGCAGACCGGCATATGCCCTTTATTGCTCCCTCCTCGTTCGGTCCGCCCGAGCGGGCATACGGACATGCGGAGAGCGGCTGGTTCGGACTGGGCATCGTAAAGCGCGGCGGCCGCGGCGTCTACTATCCCTGGAATCCGGGCGCATTATACGCGCGGCATGGGTTCGAGGATCACAAGTATGCGGTGATCGATGTCTTGAAGCACCTGCTGGAGGAGGAGCTTCGCTTATCCACGGATGCCCCGGCCTGCACCGAGTGGTTTCTGCACCGGCAGCCTGACGGCAGTCTTATGCTGCATGCGCTGAATTTGTCGGGCTTCAACGGGCTGACTTACAGCCAGCCTCTTCCCTTAAGCGCCATTCGGGTCGAGCTTCGCGGCCTCAACCCGCCGGCGCGCGTGTACGCGTTGCGCACCGGGCAAGAGCTATCCTGGCAGCCTTCGGAGGACGGCATAGCCATAACAGTCGCCTTGCCTGACGTCTATGAGGCCGTCATCATCGAACAGGCGACATGAACATCAACATGAATCGAGGTGCTCCGATATGAAAGCTGACGCTGCTGTGCGGCCGCAAGATGCAGGCGCAGCCCGCTCCGGCGGGCTGCTGGCCCGGATCCTCCAGCACCGGTCTATTTATTTGCTGGTGCTGCCCGGCCTGCTCTATTTTATTGTGTTCAAGTTTGCCCCCCTGTGGGGCCTGCTGCTGGCTTTTAAGGATTACAATCCGTTTCTTGGCTTTGCCGGAAGTCCGTGGGTGGGGGTAAGCCACTTCTCCACGCTGTTTGCGGATCCCAATTTTTATTTGATGCTGCGAAATACGTTTGCCATTAACTTTATCGCACTCGTCTTTCACTTTCCGCTGCCGATCCTGCTCGCCCTGATGTTGAACGAAATTCGTCACGAATCGTTCAAGCGCTTTAATCAGTCGATCGTGTATATGCCCCATTTTCTTTCATGGGTTGTGGTAGCGAGCCTGACGTTTTTCATGTTGTCGGCGGATGTAGGCGTGATCAACAAGGTGATCTCCTCCGCCGGGGGGGAAACCGTCTCCTTCCTTTCCGACCCGAATTACTTCTGGGGGATCCTTACCGCGCAGAATATGTGGAAGGAAGCGGGCTGGGGGACGATTATCTTCCTGGCGGCGATGGCGGGCGTCGATCCGCAGCGCTACGAAGCGGCCGTGGTCGACGGAGCGAGCCGGATGCGCCAGATCTGGCACATTACGCTCCCGGCGATCCGCCCGACGGTCATCATCCTGCTTATTCTCCGCCTCGGCAGTATGGCCGATATCGGCTTCGAGCAGGTGCTGCTGATGATTAACCCGCTCATCCTGTCCGTCGGCGAGGTATTCGACACGTACGCGTATACCCACGGTATTCTGCGCGGTCAGATCAGCGTCGGGGTAACGGTAGGCATGTTCAAGGGCGTCGTCGGTCTCGTATTCATCGTGACGTCGAATTATATCGTCAAGAAGCTCGGCCACGAGGGAATCTACTAAGCGCCCGCAAGACGATAGACAAGGAGGTTTACCGGATGAGCTTTGTGCAGAAAAAAAGAATGACCCTGTTCGACTGGATCAATTATAGCGGGATTACCCTCATTTCCGCGGCCTGCTTGTTCCCATTCCTGTATGTATTCAGCGTTTCCTTTACCGATCCGCAGGTGTACGTGCCGTTAAAGTTTTATTTGTTCCCCGACCAATGGTCGCTGGAATCGTATCGGTACATCCTGTCGACGAATAGCTTTCTGAATGCGCTGAAGAGCACGACCTTCATCACCGTCGTGGGTACGATTCTGAACATTGTCGTATCCTTCACGATGGCGTACGGCTTGACGAAGAAGACGCTGCCGGGCCATAAATTAATTATGGGCGGCGTGGTGTTTACGCTGGTGTTCAGCGCGGGCATCGTGCCGAACTACTTGCTGGTGAAGGAGCTAGGGCTGCTCAACTCGTATTGGTCGTTGATCTGGCCGAGCTTGACGAACGCCTGGAGCCTCATCGTGATCAAGAGCTTCATGGATTCCCTTCCAGCGGAGCTGGAGGATGCCGCCCGAATTGACGGCAGCTCCGATATCGGCGTATTTCTACGAATCATATTGCCGCTTTCGCTTCCCGCTATCGCGGCGTTCACGCTATTTTTCGCTGTCGCTCACTGGAATACGTATTTTAATGCGCTGGTCTATATCGCCGATTCCAAGAAATGGACACTGCAAATTCTGGTCAAGACGCTGGTCATCGACTCCAACTCCGTAGCCGTAGCGCAGGCAGGAGCGAGCGACGAAGCGGTCGTGCCGCAGGAGACGATCCGGATGGCCTCGATCGTACTGGCTATGGCGCCGATTCTGATCGTGTACCCTTTCCTGCAAAAGCACTTTGCCAAGGGTGTTATGCTCGGTTCCGTTAAGGGCTAGTTCCTTAGCGGCCCGATGGGGGGACCGGACGAATTTTGCAAGGGGGGAAGCGGAAGGAGCCCAAGGGGCGTGCAGCGCAGCGGGTTCCGGACTTTTTTTGCCCGCCTGGCAGGAGGTCAAGTTTTGTCTGTAGGCTGCCTGCAGCAGGCCCGCTACTATGAGGGTACCGGTCCTCTCTGAGGCTCAATAGGGGGCCGGATGAGGCGACTCAAGAATTCGTGAAATCGTTTACTACACAAAGGGAGGATCAACATGAGAAACAGGAAAAAAGGATGGACGGCCGGCGTGTCCGCGCTGCTCGCCGTCACGATGCTCGCAGGCTGTAATTCGGGAACGGACGGAGGCTCGGGTGCCGCAGATGGAAATAAGAGCGCGGGCGAAGCGGAAAACAAGCCCCTCACGATCAAAATGTTTGCAGGTCTGTACAATGAAGTGCCCGATATGAACAACGTGTATTGGAAGGAATGGGAGAAGCGGACGAATGCGAAGCTGGATGTGGAGTGGGTCCCTTCGGGCGACCTGAACAACAAGCTGGACCTGCTGCTCGCATCCGGGGATTTGCCGGAGGTTGTCGCCTATCAGGACAATAACCGTCCTACGCTGGTGAATGCGATCAAGAACGGCGCATTTTGGGATTTGACGCCTTTCCTCGGAGACCTGAGCGAATATCCGAACTTGAAGAACAATCTGGCCAAGGATGCGCTGAAATACTTGACGGTCGACGGCAAAATCTACGCGGTTCCCCGCTCTCGCTCCCGTGTGGACGGCGGCATCAAGATCCGCAAGGACTGGCTCGACAAGCTGAACATCCCGGTCCCCAAAACGCTGGACGAGTACGAGGCGGCCTTGAAAAAAATCGTGGACAGCGATATGGACGGCAACGGGAAGAAGGATACGGTCGGCCTGCTGTATATTAATGATCCTGTCGCTTCGTTCCAGGCGGCATTCGGCGTGCTTGATCCAAAGTATAATGACGAAGGCGGCTTCATCAGCCCGCGTCTGACTCCGCAGTATACCGAAATGGTGGCATGGTTCCGCAAGCTGTATGCCGAAGGCCTGATGTCCAAGGAGTACGCGGTCATGAAGGAATCGCAGGCGGAGGAGCTGTTCAAGACCAATCGCGCCGCTTCTTACGGACGTCCGATTTGGTGGGATAACGATTGGGAGAACGCCATGAAGAAATCGGGCCAGCCGGATGCCAAAATCCTGAACCTGCATCTGAAAGGTCCGGGCGGCGATGCGGTTGCGCTCGAGACGGGCGTCGCCGGGGGCTACTACATCTCCAAGAAAGTACCGGAAGCCAAGGTGAAGCAGCTTCTCGCTTATTTCGAGAAAACCGCTTCGCAGGAAATGACGGACTTCGCTTATTACGGCTTGCCGGATATCCATCATACGGTCGTGAACGGCCAGATGGTATTGACCGAGCAAGGCGTCAAAGAGGTCAACACGACGAGCAAGGGCGCAGGGGTGCTTGCGTACGCGAAGTGGGGCAAGGTCATCAGCGCTTCCGGGGATAAGGCATACAACGACGATAAAATCAAGGAAGTGGAAATTTTCGATGAGATTGGCAAAATCGATCCGTATCGGATCATTTCCAGCGATGCGTGGATCAGCACTTGGCCGAAGTATGAAGCGGAGTTCAAGTCGATGATGACCAAGGCGATCGTCGGTCAAATCTCCATGGACGAGTACAAGGCGCATGTCGAGAAGCTGAACAATTTGCCGGATATGAAAAAGGCGTATCTGGATATGGCCGCAGCTTATAAGCAGTTCGCTCAGTAAAGAGCGGGCCTTTAACCGAAGGACTAGGAGGGAGCCGGCGTTACCGGGCGAGCTGGGGAGCTTGCCGGTAGCGCCGGTTGTCCCGAAGCGGAGGTACGAACATGAATCAGGCACAGAAATCATGGTGGCAAAAGCCGCTGCGGGTCATCCAGCCCAATCTGCAGGTAAGGGATACAGCCAGGATCGAGCCTCGGAGGCTGGCTGCTCAGATGAAAGAGATGGGCGCGAATGCCATCGTATTTAACGTAGGAGGCATCTACGCGTGGTATCCGTCCAAGGTGCCGTTCCATACCGTCAATGAATATTTGCCGGACGATATGGATCTGCTGGAAGAGGTTATCCGGGCTTGTCATGAAGAGGACATCCGGTTCATTGCACGGTTTGATTTCAGCAAGGCAGAGGATTCCGTGTATCTGCGGCGTCCGAGCTGGTTTGTCCGCAAGGACGGCGGCGAGCCCGAGATTGTCGGCGCCGGACGGCCGGGGCCATGGCCGCTGCTGATGAATACCTGCATCAATGGAGATTACCGCAATGAAGCCGTGGCCGCTCCCGTGCTCCGGGAGGTGCTGAGCCGCTACGAGATCGACGGAGTCTTCTTCAATGCGCCCGGTTATATGTTCTGCCGCTGCGAGCGGTGCGAGCGCAAGTACAGGGAGCTGTACGGCAAGGAGCTGCCGCTGCTCGCCAAGGAGCTGGAGCCGGGCTTTTCCTCCCGCTGCATGCGCGACAATATGGAGTCGATGCACCGGCTGATCAAGCAAGCCCGCAGCGAAGTGCCGATGATCCTGTACTACAACTTGTATCGCGACAATTTATTCGAACGGGCGGAGACGACGGACCTGCTTTGTACGGAGCCCCAGGATATTTTATCGCTCGGACATGCGCATATTCCCGAGTTCTGGAAGCCGGCGCTGAGCATCAAGCTGGGCCGGTCGCTGCCGGGTCGTCCCGCTCCGTTCGGGATCGTTCATTCCTGCCCGGGGATGGACTGGCGGCATACGGGCCTGCCGACGGCGGAATACCGATTCTGGCTGGCGCAAATTCCGGCGAACGGCGGTCAAATCTGGCACTCGCTCACCGGCGTGCCGGATACGATCGCCGACAAGCGCATCTTAAGCACCGTCGCCGAGCTGAATGCCCATGCGGCCAAGGTCGACGCCTATATGGAGGATGCGGAGCCGCTGTCCCAGGTTGCTCTGATGTGGAATGCCGACCGGTCGGCGGAAGGCTGGGCCGATGCGCTGATCAACAAACAAATCCCGTTCGATGTGCTGCTGCCCGAGCAGGCGATACCGGAGAGACTGGCCCGATACAAGGCGCTTATTGTCCCGGAGGGCTTTGCCTATACGGAAGGCTTCGTCGGCGAGCTGCAGCTCTACGCCGAGCGAGGGGGTTATGTGATAGCGGAGGGTCTGCCGCCGCAAGAGGTGGGGGGATGGACGGAGCTGCTCGGCATCAAAGGCGAGACCTGCGTCAGTGAGTCGCTGACGGCCTCCTACTTGAGATTCGAGGGCGAGGAAAACCCGCTGCAGGCGGGTCTTGAGCAGACGGAGCTGATCGCCCACCGGGGCCGGGTCGCCTACTGCCGGCCTGCGGGAGATTCCTGCCGGGTGCTGGCGACGCTGGTGCCCCCATTCTCGCCGCTGGAGAGCGTAGGAGCCCCTCCGGAGCGGGCTTCTCTGCCCGTCAGCCATACCGATCTGCCGCTGGCGCTGCTGAACCGCATCGGCGACGGAGGGGTGCTGTACTTCCCGTTCTCGATCAGTCATCTGATCCATGAATATAAGCTGGAGGAGCATTACAAGCTTGTGGAGAACAGCGTTAACCTGGCGCTCGGCGAGGAACGGCTGTTCAAGATCACCTCGTACCCAGGACTTCAGGTGACGCTGTTCCGCAAGGAGAACGAGCTGCTGCTGCACCTGGTCAACGGCGCAGGCCGCAGGCCGCTCGCCACTTCGCTGCCGCTGCATAATCTGGAGGTCGAGCTTCGCATGGAGCAGCCGTCCGCAGGGGCATGCCGGGTTCAGCGATTGATCGAGGAACAGGAGCTGCCCGGCCGGATCGAAGGCGGGAGGCTGCGCTTCGCCGTACCGCTGCTCGACGTGTGGGAATGCATTCGCATTACTACGGAGACCTGACATCGGCTATAATGAGGGAGAACCTTCCGATCCATAGGGGTGAACCTGATGAAATCCATGCTTCATGCCATTCAAGCCCTCTTTCGTTGGCTGCTGCCGACCCATAATTATTTGAAGCGTCTGATCTGGCTTGGCTGTATTTCCGTCTCCATCCCCGTGGTGCTGGCGGGCAGCGCTTATTATCATGTTTCTATGAAAACGCTCACCGTACAATTTCAGGAGGACAACAAGGCCTCGCTGCGACAGCTGAAGGATCGGGTGGAGAGCGCGCTTACGGGCATCGAGCACGAATCGCTGCAGCTCGCGAGCAATCCGCTGATACGCGGCTCGCTGGGACGGTCCGGCTACGAGTCCGATATTATGAGTCAGGTCGAACTGCTTGAGTTTTTTCAGCTGCACAAAAATACGAACAGCTTAATCCAGGAAATTATATTTTACGATAATCGCTCGGCGATGGCCTTATCCAGCTATTACGGGTTGGCCAGGCTGGATGATTTTCCGCAAGGAGACGATATTCGGAGCGTGATGAGCGGGGAAGAGCAAGCTGGCTGGCTTTACCTGCCCCAGTCCAGCCGCCAGGGCTACATCTCTTATACCCGGCGTCTGCCGATTATGAGCACCGGCGCCCCCCAGGGCGTTCTCGTCATCCAAGTGCTGGAGGAATCCTTGCGGGACTTGCTGAGAAGCTACTCCATCAGCTTAATGAACCAGAAGGTGACCGTGATCGATTCTCAGCATCGCGTGATACTGGATACTTCGGGGAGAGACTCGCTCGGCAAGGATGCGTCCCTCGATCAGGCCTTGCGTACCGCGCTAACCGGAGAGCAGCGCGCCGATCAATATGTGCTGGATCTGGAAGAGGCCAGTCACCTTCTGGCCTATGACAAGAATGCCTACGGGCGTACGTATGTCTCGCTGCTGCCGGAGGAGGAGATGATCGGGCAGCTCGATTGGATTCGGGCGCTCATCGTGTTCTCGGTTACGATATTTGTGCTGATCGGCATGCTGCTTACGTTTTTTTCTTCCAAGCTGGCTTATAATCCGATCCAGAAGCTATTGCAATATGGCGAGCATTTACGGAGAAACGGGACCGGCGATACGCCGAAGGGCAATGAAATCGAAACGATCCGCTCTTGTCTCAGTTACCTCAATGAGCAGGCAGAGTCCCTGAATCGGTACGTGAAAAATATTCAGCCTGACCTGCGGGACCGTTTTCTGAAAAAGCAGCTGCAGGACGGAGGCTCGGCGAACCGATTCGAGCTTGCCGAAGCTTGCCGGGAGCTTCATATTCCGGCGGACGGGCAGTTTGTCGTCCTGATCACGAAGGTGGAAAACCTCCTGAAGGAGAAGCGGTTCCTTCCTCATGAAGGAGCTGTCATCGTCTTCGCCGTGAAGAACGTGATGTCCGAGCTGCTCGCCCGGTTTCCGGACATGACCGGGTACGTCGTGGACAAGGACGAGCGGGAGGCCGTGGCGATCATCCGCTTGTCGGATGACGTCTCGCCCTCTGCGATGCGTCACATGCTGCTGACCTACAGCGAGCAAGTGCGGGATGCGATGGCGAACTACTTATCGTTCACGGTCTCGACCGGTATCGGCCGGGCCGTCAAGCTGGAGGAACTGGCGGCGTCCTATAAGGCGGCAAGGCATGCGCTGCAGTTCCGGTTGTTCCACGATGCGGACACAATCCTGTTCTACGAGGATATGATACGCATCGAACGGCATCCGATCTTCATGTATCCCCGCGAGATCGAAGAAAGCATGATTGAATTTTTATGGAGCGGCGACTTGCCGCAGGCGGAGATGGAGCTTCACCAGTTTGCCCACCGGATGCGGACGGCCGAGTCGACCAATATCGTGTTCCAATGCTATCAGGTGCTGCTTTCTTCGATCATTCAATCCTTGGAGGAGAAGGGACCGGGCATATTGGAGCTGCTGGGCGACAACCTCTTCGATCAGTTGAAGGACAATCATTCGTCCAAGGAAGTGCATGACTGGTTCATTGAGGTGCTGTTTCCGCTGTATCAGCAGGTCAGTCACGAAATTCGCACGAAATCGACCCGGCTGCTCATCCAGCGGGTATGCAATCATATTACGACTCACCCGGACGGAACGCATTCCTTATCCGAGTGCGCGGAGCTGGTCGGGGTCAGTCCGTCGTACCTTAGCCGCTTGTTTAAGAAGGAGACAGGAAGCTCCTTTATCGAATATGTGATGGAGTTCAAGGTCGAGAAGGCGAAGCAGTTGCTTCGGGAAACCGATCACAACATCATGGAGATCGCCGAGATTGTCGGTTATTCCGAACGTAACTTGAACCGGGCCTTCCAGCGGTTCGTCAAGATGTCGCCGAAGCAGTACCGGATGTCGAACCGGTGAGCGTCATTCGCTGGGTAAAGAGACTACGAATTGGAGGAGGAGTAGGGAATGTCATTGAAACCAGGTGTAAGCACCGTCGGATTTATCGGGATCGGCGTAATGGGGAAAAGCATGGCCGGTCATTTGCTGAAGGCAGGCTACAAACTGCACGTGTATACCCGTACGCAAGAGAAGGCGGAGGAGCTCGTCGCGGAGGGAGCGGTCTGGCAGGATACGCCCGCCGGACTCGCGGCAGCCAGCGACGTCATCATCACGATGGTCGGGTATCCGAAGGACGTGGAACAGATTTATCTCGGGGAGCAGGGGCTGATCGCTCAGGCGAAGCCCGGGGCTTATCTGATCGATATGACCACCTCCAGTCCGCTGCTTGCCCGGCGTATCTATGAGGCGGCGGCTGCGCGCGGACTGCATGCGCTCGATGCGCCGGTATCCGGCGGCGATGTGGGAGCGAGAGAGGGGAGGCTGTCCATCATGGCCGGCGGCGATGAGGAAGCCTTCGAGGCGGTCCGTCCGCTGCTCGAGCTGATGGGGACGAACATCGTCCTTCAAGGGAAGGCAGGATCAGGCCAGCATACGAAAATGTGCAACCAGATCGCCATCGCGTCGAACATGATGGGCGTGTGCGAAGCGCTCGCTTATGCGAAGGCATCCGGACTCGATCCGCAGACGGTGCTGAAGAGCATCGAGACGGGCGCTGCCGGGAGCTGGTCGTTAAGCAATCTGGCTCCGCGCATCATCGACGGCAACTTTGAGCCGGGTTTTTATGTGAAGCATTTTATTAAGGATATGGGGATCGCTCTGGAGGCGGCCAAGGACATGGGGCTCGACCTGCCGGGACTGGCGCTGGCGGAATCGCTCTATCAGCGTCTGGCGGACATGGGGTATGCGGAGAAGGGGACGCAGGCTCTGTATAAGGCCTACCGGCCGTAGGCTCCGGGACAAGGCCATAACATAAACAAGCAAGCGGGCAGGAAACTCTGCGCACCCGCTTGCTTGTTTGCCGTTCCGTTCCTGTCACAATCGCCCCGCCGCCCGCAGCAAGCGCAGCAGCTGACTGGCCGTCGCCTGCAGGCGGTAACGGGTTCCGGCCGGGTCCATCGCATCTTCCAGGGACATGGGGCCGTTGACAATAGGGAAATAGGCGGTGATTCCGTGGTCATTCAAAGCTTCCGCGCCATGGTCGACGGACCCGGCTAGCGCTATGACCGGGATGTCCCGCTTCCTCGCCAGCTGAGCGACGCCGTAAGGCACCTTTCCTCTGGAGGTCTGGCCGTCCAGCTTGCCCTCGCCCGTAATGACGAGCTGAGCCCCCTCCAAGTGGCGGTCCAGCTCGATCATCTCCAGCGCCACCCCGATGCCGGACTCCAAAGTCCCGCCGAGCAAGCCGACGAATGCCGCGCCCAGCCCACCGGCAGCCCCGGCTCCAGGCACGGAAGCGATATCGCTTCCCGTTAAGTCGGCAGCCGCTGTGGCCCACTGCCTCAAGCCCCGATCCAGCAACCGGACGGCTTCCTCGTCCGCGCCTTTTTGCGGGGCGAAGATAGAGGCCGCGCCCTCGGGCCCGTATAACGGGTTGTCAACGTCGCAGGCGATACGAAAGCGGCAGGCCTGCAGTCCGGTCAGCGCTCCGGCTGCGTCGATCGAGTGGATGTCCAGCAGGGCGGCTCCTCCGCGGCCTACGTCCTGGCCGTCCTTATCCAGAAAGCGGTAGCCGAGCGCCTGCAGCATCCCGGTACCGGCGTCGTTCGTGGAGCTGCCGCCGAGCCCGATAATAAAATCCCGTACGCCCTGGCGCATAGCGCCGGCGATCATCTCTCCGAC
Organism: Paenibacillus puerhi; assembly: GCF_009846885.1. Lineage (GTDB taxonomy): Bacteria > Bacillota > Bacilli > Paenibacillales > NBRC-103111 > Paenibacillus_G > Paenibacillus_G puerhi. The sequence continues at coordinate 18,363 of NZ_WUWM01000030.1, read as the reverse complement.
CCCGAAGGTCGTGGTGTGCAGCGGATTGCGGGCCGCCTCCGGAACAAGAGGCAGGCCGCAGACAGCCGCAACCTCGATGACCGCGGTACGGCCGTCTCCCAGCAAGCCGTAAGCGGCGGCAACAGGCTGTCCGAGAGGACCGGTTACCTCGAGGCTGACGAAACGCCCGCCGCTGGCGGTTACGAGCGCCTCTACAGTGCCCTCGCCGCCGTCGGCTACCGGCAGGGAGATGATCTCGGCATCCGGGTACACGCTGCGGATGCCAGCTGCGATAGCTGCGCTGCCCTCCAGGGAAGTCACGCTGCCTTTGAAGGAATCGATGGCAATGACGACTTTCATGAGCGGTCTCCTCCTATACCAAAAACGTTGGATATTCCGCATTATACCGCTCCAGCATATCCGTGGGCCATGTGCCGGATAACGGAAATGTCCCTATTTTTTTGTCCGGCGTACCAAAAGAGAATAGGCGGATCGGAGGAGGAAATCGGCCCTCATCCGTTACGGTCCGACTCCTCCAGGCGCTCGTCCAGAAGCAGCCCGATGTACAGCTCCACGGATGACTGGTAGTGCCGCGGGTCCAGACCGGTTTTGGCCATAATTTTGTCGAGTCGGTATTGCAGCGTATTTTTATGCAGAAACAGCGCCTCCGCCGTGTCCTTCAACGATACATTATGCCGGAAGTAGGCGCGCAGCAGCATACGCTCCTCTTCAGACAGTACGCCCAGCCGCTGGAGGGCAAAATCACGCTTCACGGCAACCGGAAGCTGGTCCAGCAGCATATCCACGTGCAGCGCTCCGTATTCATGATAGCGAAGTCCATGAGCGGCCGCATAACGCATAGCGGTCTTGGCATTGCGGTACGAGACCTCGGCTTCGCTCCAGCTTCGACAGTCGCCGAGGCCTACCCGGATGGACGGCCGGTCCGTCCGGTTCGCACTCAGCAGTTGGAGGACTCGCCCGTAGCGATTTTGTTCGGCAATGACGGCATAGCGGTTCGGAAACAGATAAGCATGCAGCTTCGCGCCCGTTGCCTCAAGCAGCCAAGTCAGCAGCGGGTCAAAGGCTTGGCCGCTTCCCGCCGCCTCGCTTTCCAGCAGAATGACGAAGACAGGCTCATCGAGTCGAACCTGGAGCGACTCAAGCGCTTCTTGGAGGGAGGCTCCAGACTGCGCGGGTCCTTCGCCGAAGATCAGCATGCGGGTAGCGGAGGAACGGACTTCATCCGCCGACTGTCTGATACTTGTCTGCATCTGCTCCCGCACAAGCACCTCCGTAATTTTGGTCAGCAGGAAGCCCGATGACCGGCAAGCCTCAGGATCGCCTGTGATGCCGATCGCGCCCAGCCGCAAGCCATCCACCACGATGGGGTAATTAATGCCGGGCCGCGAGCCTTGGAAGGGCTCCGCCGCTAGGACTTCAACCGGTTGTTCCGAGTCGAAGGCTTGCCTTCCCGCCTCATGAAAGGTGCCTATACGCTCCGGGGCGGTGCTGGCGATGACGATCCCGTCGGCCCCGATAAAGTTAATGTCGTAGCGGATCACTTCCTTGGCCGCATCTACGATCGTCTGGGCGAGAGCCGCGCCGATCTGATAGTTGATCATGAAGACGAATCATCTCCTTCCGCAGAGCTCAGTCCTTCCTCGGCGACGGTGAGGACGAGCGCTTCCTGCCGCTCCCCGCGTTTGCGGTAAGCGGCGGGGGTACAGCCGAAATGCTGCTTGAACATGACGTTGAAGTAACTGAGGCTATTGAAGCCGGTATCCAGTGCGATGTCCATGACCTTCTGATCGGAGCGCTTCAGCATCAGCGACGCTTGCCGGACCCGGTACAGATTCATAAATTCGACTGGGGTCATGGTCGTCATCTTCTTGAAAAACCGGCAGAAATAAGCTTCGCTCATAGAGGCCGTCTCGGCCAGCGTCTTGAGGGGGATCGGCTCCGAGTAATGCCGCTCGATGTAGGTAATGGCGCATTTCAGACGCTCATGACTGTCGCTGGCGCTTCGGGAGACGCTCTCGTCTCCCGAGGAGTCCTTCATGCCGAGCAGCCGGGACATGATCAGGCATAACAGGCCCTTGGTCGTTAATTCGAGCAGGGGCTCCCGGGAACTGCTGGCCCTGAACAACTGCCGCAGCAGCTCAAGCAGGCCTTGCTCGGCTTCCGTTTGCATCGTGATATGGACGGGGACGCGGTAAGCCTTGCGGATCAGAGGAAGGATGTACCGATCGTGTACGGCATCGAGCGGCCCGCTGCCGAGCAGATTGGCATGGAAGACGACGGCCATAAACGAGCACGGCTTCGAGCCGGCCACTTGCCCGGAATGAAGCTCGCCGGCATTGACGAATACAGCCTCCCCCGCTTGCAGGCGATAGTCGCGCGAGTCGATCCGAAGCTCGGCTTCTCCTTCGGTTACCATCAAAAATTCAAGCTCGTCATGCCAATGCAGATCAAGCAGAAGCTCTTCGGGCGGACAGCTGATCGCATAGACGCTCACGGGATGATTGGGGTCGCCGTGGATACGGTTTTCCTTCAGGGCCGATTTGTTCATAGCGGAAGCTCCTTTTCGGAGAAATAGAAGGGAAAGGTCAAAATCGTAATAATATTAGTCAATATTCAGTTGGAAAACGATTTCAAAGGTCAATATCATTATAATCAAAGAAATGGAGGGATGGCAAATGAAGTTTACGGACGGCTATTGGGGTTTTCGGGAAGGCGTGGATGTGCAAACCCCGGTGGATGTAAGGGATGTCCAGGTAACCGACGACAAGGTGACGGTCTATGCGGCGACAAGAATGATTGAGCGGAAGGGCCACACGCTGAACGGCGCCCTGCTTACGGCGGAGCTAAGCTCGCCGATGCCGGATGTCATCCGGGTCCGCTGGACGCACCATGCCGGCAAGCTGCAGAACGGCCCGGAGTTTGAGATTCGTCAGGACGCCTCGGCTTCGCTGACCGTCCGCCGAACGGAGGATAGGGTCGCTTTGCAGGCGGGAGAGCTGCAGGCGACGATTCGCACGTCCCCGTCGTGGGGGCTTGATTTCACCTACGCGGGCAAGAGGCTGACGGGAACGGCTCATAAAGGCGTCGCGTACATCAAGGATGCGGATGGCAGCCCGTATTTCCGCGAGATGCTGGATCTTGGCGTCGGCGAACAGATCTACGGTCTCGGGGAGCGCTTTACCCCGTTCGTGAAAAACGGTCAGACCGTCGATATCTGGAATGAGGACGGGGGGACAAGCAGCGAGCAGGCTTACAAGAATGTGCCCTTTTATTTATCCAGCGGCGGGTACGGCGTGTTCGTGAACCATCCGGAGCGGGTATCCTACGAGATCGCCTCGGAGGCCGTGTCCAAGGTCGGCTTCAGCGTAGCGGGCGAGACGCTGGAATATTTCATCATCGGCGGGCAAACGCTGAAGGATGTGCTGGACAACTATACGAAGCTGACCGGCAGACCCGCGCTTCCCCCGGCCTGGTCATTCGGCTTATGGCTGACGACCTCCTTCACGACCGATTACGACGAGGCGACGGTTACGGGATTTATCGAGGGAATGGCTTCCCGCCGTATCCCGCTGCACGTCTTTCACTTCGACTGCTTCTGGATGAAGGAGTACCAATGGTGCGACTTCGAGTGGGATGCGGATATGTTCCCCGACCCGGAGGGGATGCTGCGCCGGCTGAAGGAACGCGGTTTGAGGATTTGTGTCTGGATCAACTCGTACATCGCCCAGAAGTCGCCGCTCTTTGAGGAGGGGGCCAAGAACGGGTATCTGGTGAAAACGAAGGATGGCGGCGTGTGGCAGTGGGATCGCTGGCAGGCCGGGATGGGACTGGTCGACTTCACGAACCCGGATGCCGTCAAGTGGTACCAAGGCAAGCTGAAGCGCTTGATGGATATGGGCGTCGATTGCTTCAAGACGGATTTCGGCGAGCGCATACCGACCGATGTCGTATACTTCGATGGCTCGGACCCGGTGAAAATGCACAACTACTACACGCAGCTGTACAATAAAGCGGTATTCGACGTCCTGGAGGAGCATCGGGGCAAGCATGAAGCGATGCTGTTCGCCCGCTCCGCTACCGCTGGCGGCCAGCAATATCCCGTGCATTGGGGCGGCGACTGCTCGGCCAATTACGATTCGATGGCCGAAACGCTGCGCGGAGGCTTGTCGCTCGGACTTTCGGGCTTCGGCTTCTGGAGTCACGATATAAGCGGCTTCGAGAGGACGGCGCCTCCGGATATTTACAAGCGCTGGGTCGCCTTCGGCATGCTGTCGTCTCACAGCCGGCTGCATGGCAACGAATCGTACCGGGTGCCGTGGCTGTTCGACGAGGAAGCGGTTGACGTGCTGCGCTATTTTACCGAGCTGAAATGCCGGATGATGCCTTACCTGTTCAGCTATGCGGTCGAAGCCACGCAGAGGGGGCTGCCGGTGATGAGGGCGATGGTGCTGGAGTTCCCGGAGGACCCGACCTGCCACTATCTGGACCGCCAGTATATGCTGGGCGAGCGTCTGCTGGTTGCGCCGATCTTCAACGACGAGGGAACGGTTACCTATTATGTCCCGGAGGGCCGCTGGACGAATCTGCTGACCGGGAAAACGGTAACGGGCGGCAAATGGCAGCGGGAGAAGCATGGCTATATGACGCTGCCGCTGCTCGTCAGGCCAAACTCGCTGATTGCGCTGGGCGGAAATGATCAGCGTCCCGATTACGACTATGCCGACGGGGTTACGCTGCATCTGTTCGAGCTGGAGGACGGAGCGACGGCGACCGCCAGCGTGCCTGATCTGAGCGGCGAGCGCAAGCTTCTGGTTGAAGCGTCGCGTGTGGGGGAGACGATCCGCATCACGGCGTCCGGCGAGTCGGATAAGACGTGGCATGTCGTACTGCGCGGCTCGGAGCGCGTCGAATCCGTCGAGGGCGGAGAAGCCTCCGTTCAGGCCGAAGGCGTGAGGTTAACGCCTGTCCAGGGAAGCAAAGGGATGACGATCAAGCTGAAAGAGTGGAAGGGCGCAGTATAGCTTAGTCCAATAAGGACCGTACCGATGGAGGTTTCCCTTGTGGCTCGAGGGAACCTCTTTTTTTTTTGCTGAGATCCCGTACGCCTGCTTTCAGGGACAATTCCTAGCTATCCCGCTTCCGGTGTGCGTAAGATTTTCATAGATTCGGAGTCTAAAGGCGCGAGAAAACGTCAACACTTAATCTGTAAGCATGAAAAGCCAATATCCGGGAGAGTGAGCGTATGCTGCCTTTTCATTATCGAATGGCCGAGCTATGGACGCACCATCAAACGAGAGAGCTGAGCGCGGAGGAACAAAACGAGCTGTCGATCTGCCTGAAGGCGAATATGAATTATGCCCGCAAGCTGGGCGAGCTGCACAATTATGTGGATGCGGCGGCTGTGGTTCAGGATAAGCCATGGCTGGAGGACCTGGAACAGAAGATTACGGCGATCGAGCAGGAGTTCCAGCTTCAGCTCGCCTCCCTGAAAAAAAGCAAGTTCAGCCAGGGTTAGCCCTAAAGCGAGGGCCGGCTGCAGAGTGGGATTCTGCGGGCGGTCTTTTTGGCATGGCAAGGCGGCGCGAATCTATCGGGTATGTCCGGCATCCCATGGTCTAAATGATAGCCCCGCTCCATATGATCTAGTAAAACGTTGGTTTTAGTCGAGTTCATAGAAGCGGGCGGAGGGATAACGGCATGCGGGAATTAAGAGCGCAATACCGGAAGTTTTGGAAAGTATTCATGCTGGTTGTGCTGGCGGGTGCGCTAGTCGGTTCCGTCGTGGCCCCGCAGGGCGCTTACGCGGCGGGGGCCGAGGCAGCCTCTCCAAGCGACGAGACGCTCTTCAGCCAATTGAGCTCGGGAAAGCGGATGGATCAGGAACGCCCTTACGTGACCCCGGAGGAGCCGACTGTCTATCTAACCTTTGACGACGGACCTAGCGGGCTGACGCCGCAGGTGCTGGATATATTGAAGCAAGAGGACGTCAAGGCGACGTTCTTCGTGCTGGGCGAACAGGCGGAAGCGCAGCCGGATACGGTGAAAAGAATCGTCCGGGAAGGCCACGCCATCGGCAATCATACCTTTGACCATGTGTACAAGGAGCTGTATGCAGGGTTCGATTCCTTCTGGGAGCAGGTTCAGCGGACGGAGGATGTGGTGTACGGGCTGACGGGAGTAAGCATGCGTCTTGTCCGCGCTCCAGGGGGCTCGTACGGAAATTTTGACCCGTTCTATTATTATTACTTGAGCGAAGCGGGGTATTCCGTGCATGACTGGTCCATCGACAGCGAGGATTCCCGGGCTCCCCGACGTACGGCGGCTCAGCTGCTCGGCACCGTTGCCGGAGGCCCGCTGGGACATGAGGTAACGGTGCTGCTGCATGACGGCGCAGGGCATCAAGCGACGGTTCAGGCGCTGCCCGGGGTGATCGCTTACTTCAAGGAAAAGGGCTACAGCTTTGCTCCCTTGACGGAAGAGGTCAAGCCGGTACAGCAGTCGGTGGGCCGATCGAAGTGGGGCCGCAGCGTGTCGCTGAAGAGCTTCCTGGTCCAGCGCCAGGCGATGAGGGAGCATCGGCTTGCCTGGGGGGAGGAGTCCGAAGCTGCGCCGTCGCAGCCTGTACTGCAGCCGCAGCTGGCGCTTGTGGCGTCCAGGGTGACGCCCGAGATGCCTCAAAGGCTGGCGGTACAGGTCGACGGAATCCGGGTGGACTATGCCTCGGACGGGTTCCGGTTCAGCGAGAGTCGCTTCGAGGTTCCGCTGCGGCGGCTTGCCGAAGCGATCGGGGCCGAGGTGCGGTGGTCCGAGGAAGCCCGTACCGCCACGGTCCGGTATGGTGCGCAGGTGGTTGAATACGATCTGGCCCAGCTGCAAGTGCGGAGGCACCGGCCCGGTGCGTTCTGGCTGGAGCCCGGGCAGGCGATGTGGACCCGTACTTTGCCGGACATGGAGCTTAAGGAAGGCTCGCTCTATGTGCCGCTAAGGGGTTTGCTTGAACTGCTGGGCATCCATATCCAGTCCTACGAGGCAGAGTCCGGGGAGCAACCGGCCCGCGTAATGGCGGCGTCCCGGGGGCGCTTCTCTATCGAAACGATATTCACGGCATGGAAGCCGATCGCGCAGCGGGCGAAAGTCTAAAATCTCTCAATTGCGGCGATACTGAAATCATAGGATGGAAGACTATGATGGCGGAGCGCCATAGGATTGGGAGGTAATCGAGCATGTCGTACTCATCCGGATCGGAATCATCGCAGGATGTGCTGAATCGTATTGTTTTTCAGATGGAAAAGGTGATGGTCGGCAAGCGGAGCGTCATCGACAGCCTGCTAGTCGCCCTGCTCGCAGGCGGGCATGTGCTGCTGGAGGACGTGCCGGGTGTCGGCAAGACGATGCTGGTGCGCGCACTGGCCCGGACGGTCGATTGCAGCTTCAAGCGCATTCAGTGCACGCCCGACTTGCTGCCGTCGGACCTGACGGGGGTATCGGTCTATAATCAGCGGACAACGGAATTCGAGTTCCGTCCCGGCCCCTTGCTCGCTTCCGTCGTCCTCGTCGACGAGCTGAACCGGACGTCTCCGCGCACTCAGTCCGCCTTGCTGGAGGCGATGGAGGAGAAGCGGATGACGGTCGATGGGATCCCGTATCCGCTGCCGGAGCCGTTTTTTCTGCTCGCGACACAGAATCCGATCGATTTTGAGGGGACCTTTCCGTTACCGGAGGCGCAGCTTGACCGGTTTCTGCTGAAGCTGACCCTCGGCTATCCGGAGGCCGGGGATGAGGTGGAGATGCTGAACCGGCTGGACGAAGCGGCTCCGCTGAGCCGTATACGGACGGCGCTTCTGCTGGAAGACCTTCTTCAGCTGCAAAAGGAAGCGCGGGCTGTACACGTGGACGATACGATGAAGCAGTATATCGTGAAATTGACCGCTGCCACGCGGCAGCACCCGGATATCAGGCTGGGCGCGAGCCCCCGGGCGTCTATCGCGCTTATGCGCGCCGCTCAAGCGGAAGCGTATCGCAACGGCCGCGGTTACGTGATCCCGGATGATGTGAAGGCCCTCGCCGTCCCGGTGCTCGCCCACCGGCTGATGCTGCAGGGCGGAGCTCTGCTTGCAGGTCGCTGTGCGGAAGGGATCGTCGCAGGGCTGCTCGGGACGACAACGGTACCGGTCCGCCGGTCCGCGGTCGGTTAAGAGAGGGATGGGTATGAGAGGAATTGCCGTGCTTGGACTTGCAGGATTGGCTGCCGGCTGGTGGGCGGCTGACTGGGGCGGACGTACCGCCTGGTTTTTGTCGGGGACCTTGGCCGCGCTGCTCGCCTATGCGCTCTTCGTGGCTGCGTCGGTTCGTTTTCGGGGATTTCAAGTCGAGCGAAGCTGGGGGAACCGGTCGGCGCTGCAAGCGGGGGAGGCGCTGAAGGCCAGCTTCCGCGTCAAGCTCGCCCTGCCGGTACCGGGGGTGTGGCTGCTCATCGAAGAGAGCTGGCGGCATGAAGGGACGGGCGAGACCGTGACGGTGACCGCCTGCGGCCCCGCGGGACTTCTCGGCTCGGCGATGCTGGCCGGACAGTCGGAGCCTCTTCCCCGCGGGCCGTATCAGGCGGTAGGGCGGCTGATTACCGCCGGCGATGCATTCGGTCTGCTGCGCGTCAAGCGGCGGCAGACTCCCGAGGGGCGCCTGCTTGCGCTGCCCCGGTGCTCTTCGCCGCCGGCTGCGCCCGGCGCCGCGGACGAAACGGCGCGCCGAAGCAAGCGCTCGGCGCAGGCTCTGGCCGCCGCCGAGCCGCTGCAGCTCGGCACGCGGCCTTATGCGCCGGGGGATCCGCTGAGCCGGATCCACTGGCGCTCAAGCGCGCGCACGGGCGAGCTGCGCGCGAAGGAGCTGGAGCTGCCCGCCGCAGGGCGGCAGCTCATCTGCTTGGACGCAGCCGGAGCCGGCAGCGGCGCGGCAGGTGCCGGCGGCAGCGGCGGCCCCGCGCTCGCCGCGCTGTGGGCGGAGCCTGCGCTGGCGGCGGCGGTGGAGGCCGCGGCAGGCCTCGCCCGGCGCGCGCTTGAGCGCGGGCACGGCGTGCGCCTGGCCGTCGCCGATGGCCGGGCTGGAGCCCTAGAGGCGCCGCCGCACGGGCGCCTCGCGCACTTGCTCGCGGCGCTGGCCGCCGTGCCGCAAGCGCTGCCGCGCCCCGAGGCGTTCGCCGAGCTCGTGGCGCGGGAAGCCTTCGCCGCCGGAGGCGCGGGGGTCACGGCCGTCACGGCTCGGCCGGACCCGGGCCTCGTGACCGCGCTGCGGCGGCTCAAGAGAGGCGCCGTGCACGTTATCTGCGTGCACGGACCTTGGCAGCGCGGCGGAGAGGCCGCGCTGAAGGCGTGGCAGCGCGAGCTGGAAGCGCTCGGCTGCGCCGTCACCGTCGTGCCCGTGGCGAAGCACGGCCAGCCGCAAGGGGGGGACGCCCATGCGGCCATATAACCGGGCAGGACTCATGGCTTCGCCAAGCCCGCAGGTCGCGGGGAAGTCTTCTGCTTTGCTTGCTTCTGGCTCGAAGGAGGAGCGTGCGGCCTCCCGGGCGGTCCATCGATCCTCATGGGCGATGGATGCTCTGCTCAGCCTGCTGCTGCTGCTGCTGGTGCTGGAGTGGCTGTACCCGTTGGTACGGCTCGCCGACATCACCGAGCTGTATTCGATCCGTCCCTTTGTCGGGACGTTCGCTTTCTTTGTCGGTCTCGATACGCTTCGCAGGTCCCCTTGGGGGACGTGGCTGTTGAAGGCGTGCTGGATGATCCTGTTCTCGGTATGGCTGCACTACGGTCAAAGCTTCCCCACTATGGAAGTGTGGGCCGAATGGGCCCGGGAGCTGTCGAGGGATGCAGCCGAGGGCATCCGGGGAGAGCTGGGTGCCTGGGAGCCGTCGACCCGAACGCTGCTGTTTATTGCGGGCTGGTCGTTTTTTATTTCCGTCCTGCAGTCTCTGGTGCTGGAGCGAAGGCAGGTTCACGGGTTCGTGCTGCTGACGCTCGCCCTCCCGGTCGTGCTTCAGACGGCCTTTGGGCTCGACGCTTTTGCAGCAATGGGCCGCTGCCTCGTGTTCGGGCTGCTGCTCCAGCTGCTGCTTCAGCCAGGCCGTTACCGGCGCAGGCTGCGGGACAACGGTTCCGAAGCAGAGCTGCCGCCGGATAGAACCGCCCGAAGCGGCAAGCTTGCGTGGCTTTATTCCGGCATGCTTGTAGCAAGTCTCGTTGTCGCTCTGGGGATGTTTGGCTCTCTGCTGCATCCGCAGCAGGCGAAGACGCCGGAGTGGACCCGGTATTGGGAGGCCTGGCAGGCTCGCTTTCACGATATTTTCGGTCTGGCCGGGGAAGAGGCGGCTGCACGCAGCGGGTACGGAACGGATGATAGCTCGCTCGGTCGGCCGCTTAAGCAGGATGACCGGCTTGCGTTCACGGCTGCAACCGACCGTCTCACCTATTGGAGGGGAGAGACGAAGTCGGTCTATACGGGGCAGGGCTGGACCGAGCCGGATGCGAAGGGGGAGGCTCTCGCCGAGACGGAGACTCTCGCTCCGCACGTGCAGACGGAGGGCTTCGCGACGGTCAGGCAAAGCATTGCGCTTGCGGACAGCAGCTTGAATCGGCTGTTGTTTGCCGGGGGGGCGCTTACCCGGATCGTTGCCCTGCAAAGCGCAGAAGGCCGCCCGATCCCTGTGGAATGGGTACGGAAGCATAACGACACCGACCGGTTCTCTCTTCCGGCGATGACGGAGCCGCTGTCCTCGTATACGGTAGAGTCCCGGCTTTTAACCTACCGAGCTTTATTGAAGCTTCCTTCGCAGACCGAGATACCGGAGGACGTGCGTGAGCGGTATACGAAGCTGCCTGACAGCGTGCCGGCTCGTGTCGGGGAGCTGGCTCGGCGGATCACGCAGGGAGCCGCTAGCGATCATGCGAAGGCCGAAGCCGTCGAGCGATATTTGCGCGAGCATTATGCCTACGATACGGTCCACACGCGGCCGGCGGAAGCCGGGGAGGATGTCGTGGACCGGTTCTTATTCGAGCAAGGGGCCGGGTACTGCGACCATTTCTCAACGGCCATGGTGGTGCTGCTCCGGGAGGTGGGCGTGCCGGCTCGCTGGGTCAAAGGGTTCGCGCCTGGAGAAGTCGTCGACCAATGGACGGAGGGCTCAGACACCCGGTATACCGTCCAGGTGAAGCAGAAGGATGCCCATGCCTGGGTCGAGGTGTATTCGGCCGACTACGGCTGGGTGTCTTACGAGCCGACCCCGGGGTATGACGGAGCCGCCGGCCGGTCGGCAGAAGCCCTGCCCATGACCGATCCGGCGGCACCCGACACCAGACTGACTCCGCAGGAAGGAGGCTCCTGGCGGCGGATGGGCGCGACAGGAGGCTGGAGCCTTGCCTGGCAGCAGCTGCGGCTGCAGGCCGAACGGACTGCCGAAGGACTGGCGCGTCTGGGAGAGGAGATCCAAGCGATCGGAGCGCAGCTGCTTCCGCTGCTGCGCGACCGTCCATGGTGGCTCACTGCCGGGGCGGTATCGGTCTCAGGGCTTGGGGCGGTTACTGCCGCTCTGCGTCTTGGCCAGCTTCGGAGAGGCTGGTCGAAGCCTGCGGGCTGGCAGGGTGGGGCCGAGGCCGAGGTTGAGGGGCGTGCCGGTAGTCTGCGGGATGGGAGAGGGCTGTTCCACGGCCTGCGCCTGCTCGCTTCCCATCGGCATGGGGAACGGGTGTGGCGACGCGTACAGCGCCGCTACGGCCGCGCGAAGCCGTTCCAGACGCTGCGGGAGTATGCGGCAACCCGGATGCTGCCTGGCGCGGGACAACGGGAGGCGTTTCACGAGCTCATGCGATTGCTCGAAAAACAGCGCTACGCCGACCCGTACGGCGATCAGGGCGGAATGTCCGGCGACATGCTGCGCGAAGCGTGGAGAAAGCTGCGCCGTATAAGGTGATTTGCCTCAGGGGCTGCTGCCGTTCGACTCGGCACAGTCCCTTGTGGGCTTGGAAGCGGACATGCGTAGATGCCCTAATCCGTCGCGGCATCCTCCCGTACAATTTCCATCGAACCATTTATAGACAAAGCATTGCCCTTTAACCGGCATAGCCTTATAATAAGTGTCATTGAAAAAACGAACGCCTATAAGCAGGAGGAACATAAAACCCATGGACAAGCCGAATGAAATTATTGTGGTGCTCGATTTTGGCGGGCAGTACAACCAGTTGATCGCACGCCGTATCCGCGACTTGGGCGTATACAGCGAGCTGCTGCCGTTCAATACCCCAGCCGACAAAATCAAAGCGCTGCAGCCGCGAGGCATCGTCTTCTCGGGCGGTCCCGCCAGCGTGTACGGGGAAGCTTCGCCGCTGGTCGATCCGGCCATTTACGACCTCGGGGTGCCGATTCTCGGCATTTGCTACGGGATGCAAATGATGGCCCATCAGCTCAAGGGCAAGGTGGAAGGCGCATCGAAGCGCGAATACGGTAAGGCCGAGGTTGACTTTGCCGATGCGTGTGGACTCGTGCACGGTCTGGAGAAGCGGCAAACCGTATGGATGAGCCACAGCGATCTCGTCGTGCAGACGCCGGAGGGCTTTGTCGTGGACGCCAGTACGGAGCATGCGCCGATCGCGGCCATGAGCCATCCGGAGAAGCGTTTCTATGCCGTGCAGTTCCACCCGGAAGTGCGTCATTCCGTTTACGGCAATGAGATGATCCGTAACTTTCTGTATCAGGTTTGCGGCTGCGAAGGCACCTGGAGCATGACGACCTTCATCGAGGATACCGTTCGCGAGATCCGCGAGAAAGTGGGCGACCAGAAGGTGCTGTGCGCGCTGTCCGGGGGCGTAGACTCCTCGGTTGTGGCCATGCTGGTGCATAGGGCTATCGGCGATCAGCTGACGTGTATGTTTATCGATCATGGTCTGCTGCGCAAAGACGAGGCCGAAGGCGTCATGGAAACCTTCGTCGGCAAATTCGACATGAAGGTCGTGAAGATCGACGCCCGCGAACGTTTCTTGGGCAAGCTGGCCGGAGTTGATGATCCGGAGCAAAAGCGCAAGATTATCGGCAACGAGTTTATCCGCGTGTTCGAAGAAGAATCGGCAAGATTCGATGACTTTGCCTTCTTGGCTCAAGGCACCTTGTACACGGATATTGTCGAAAGCGGCACGGCTACGGCCCAGACGATCAAGTCTCACCACAACGTCGGCGGCTTGCCGGAGGACATGAAGTTCAAGCTGGTAGAACCGCTGTCGGCGCTGTTCAAGGACGAAGTCCGCAAGGTCGGCGAGGAATGCGGCTTGCCGTCGGCTATCGTATGGCGCCAGCCGTTCCCGGGTCCGGGACTCGCGATCCGCGTGCTGGGCGAAGTGACGGAGGAGAAGCTGAAGATCGTTCGCGAATCCGATGCGATCCTGCGTGACGAGATTGCCAAAGCGGGACTCGACCGCGAAATTTGGCAGTATTTCACCGCTCTGCCGAACATGAAGAGCGTCGGCGTCATGGGCGACGCCCGCACGTACTCGTATACGGTCGGCATCCGCGCCGTAACGTCCATCGACGGCATGACCGCGGACTGGGCGCGTATCCCTTGGGATATTCTGGAGAAAATCTCAGTGCGTATCGTCAATGAGGTGGATAACGTTAATCGTATCGTCTACGATATTACGTCGAAGCCGCCGGCGACGATTGAGTGGGAGTGAATTGGATTGAAATGATGCATTTAGATGCCGGAAATCCTTGATACATAAGGGTTTTCGGTGTCGGCTGCATGATGATTTCCAGTTGACGTGCAACTATTGAGTGTTAAAAATTACTCTCTTTTATTTGTGTTGTTCAGCAAATAGAGGGGAGTATTTTTTATGACCAAAATCAAGGAACTGATTCAGGATTTCAAGCTCAACCAAGAAATATTGGGCCGTGTGAAAAAGTATGTTGATGTATGTATGTTCCGCTTATACCGGTGGGAGAGGTTTACGGAAAAGGAATTAGGGATTGTTGAAGTGGAAGATGTAACCCAGCTTCACATAAAAAAATATATCCAAGAGCGGCAACGTATAGGGAATGAGGTAAACCGAACATTAAATAACAACCTTGCGACCCTGAAAGTTTTCTTTCAGTATCTTGTTGATGAGGAATTTATAGATGAGCAAAGCAACCCGATGCGGCGTATCAAGAATCTCAAGGAAGAAAAGACCGTTATTGTTACGTTCAACGATGAGGAAGTATCACGAATTATTAATGATCTGAAAGAAGAAACTTACTCCAACGTCAGGGATAAGTTGATTCTCATTATGCTTTTCGACACAGGGGTTCGGGTTTCTGAATTGTGTAATATTAAAAATGATGACGTGGCGAGAAGGCATATTCTTATTCACGGCAAAGGTTCCAAGCAGAGACTGGTTTATATCAGCAATATCATGCGTAAGTACATGAGAAAGTACGAAGAATTAAGACAGGAGCGCTTCAAGAAAAGAGAACGGGACGAGGTTGAGGACTACTATTTTCTCGATCAGTCGGCAATCAAACTTTCACGTTCACGCATTAATAAGATTCTTAAAGAACATTGCAGAAATGCTGGAGTCAGAAAAGAGGTTAGGTGTTCTCCGCATGATTGCCGCCATTACTTCGCGCAGAAGCAATTAAGAAATGGGATTGATGTCTATAGCCTTAGTCGCCTGATGGGGCATTTCGACACTCAGATCACTTCAAAATATTTAAGGGGACTTGAGCAGGAGGACATCCTGAATATCGGACGGCTAAATAGTCCACTTAACGGGTTGAAGATCAAGCAAGGTTCAATGGAGGGAAGAAAATGAGAAGACTCCTGAATATTGAACTGGACGATACGACCACCCTTAGGCTTCTGGAGATCGCCAGAAGGCATTGTAAGCTTGTGCTTGAGTGCGGGAATAAATACCTCTCCAGGATGGGGAAGACGAGAATCCGTTCAATATCTAACAATTATAAGCCGAAGGAGTGGAACTGTAAGGGATTCATTCCTTCAAAAATACGGAGGGTATGAATATGAACAATAACACATTTCAAAGCAATGTTATCGAGTTCAAGGCAAGACCGGCTAAAGCTAAATTGCGCCGTGTTCGCACAAGATTACCCAGGAACAACTAGATGAAAATCGTGATCGATTGGCTCTCGTAATTTTTGAAGAACCAATCGTTCCATGTAACAAATAAAGCGAGTGCGAAACGAGGTGAGGCCATTTACTGGCTTCGCTTTTTCTTTACTAGAAGCCGGGCCGTCATGGGATTTTACACCGTTCTATTATCAAAGGAGGCAACTGAAACATCTAAAAGAGTAAATAATGGGTATAAAATAAATTAATTTGTTGTCGTTGTTCCTCTGATGAAAAAACTTTTATTTGTACAAGGTCGTTTTCATAAATTATACACTTCACATGCTTCGATATCTAACAAGTCATATGTTTAAGATATTGTTTGTTCTGTAAGCTTTCTATGACGTGATTTATACGATGATTTTGATCGTTAACTGTAGTAATATAGAGAGAGAAAATATGGAAATTTGTCGGAATTTAGCAGAGATATACCTCAAAAATGGCTCAGTAGCCTTTAAAGTGGTGATAGCATGTTCAAATTTTTTTCAAAGTGGTTTGTGAAAAAACAAGGAATAACCGAGTCTTCAAAGTTAAGTAAAAAACAAAAAATTGAACTGTATAACAATATGATGTCTTATGCCATCTCAGTAATTGAACTATCAGATGATGACTATCTCGATGGGGTAATACCCAAGCGGCATCCAATATTCGATGTAATCAAGTTAATTGGGTTGCGGCTACAGTCTAATTATCTCTCAAATCTGTTATATACAGATAAAAGATTACCAGATATCGATCCGTGGCGCGTGTTTTTTAAGTTTAGTGAAAAAGTAAATGACGGAAAAGAAGTATATGATTTTTTAGAAAAGATTGAGCAAGATTTTATTGTGGATTTAGCTAAAGACTTAGTGTTACCGTGGCCTTGGAGCTTTAAACGTCAAATCATGTCTATTGCAAGAATCGGGACGGGAAGAAGCTGGGGAGAATGGGATGAGGATAATTTGAATCATAACTTGGAGTTATGGCTTCCGATGAGGATAGGATTTGTCCGCGGAGGCAACCATTCAATATCTTCTGGCGTACTACAAGGCGAAGGAAAACTTAGTGCAAAGAGTGTATACGATGTAAGCAAATTGTATGATTATATTTATACCGATGGCGCTTACTTTTATAGAAAAATAGATAACTCGATAATATCGGAGACTCTAAGTGTTGAGTTCGCAGTGATATTTGAAGTAGGAAGAATCATTTCTGAAAAAGGTATTAAATGAGAAGTGTTAAGAATGAGCTACTATTATAAGAATACCATGGGACATGGAAATGTGGCTATCTTAATGTCTTTTAAATGCTACAGATGCCAATATCACGCAAAGACTTGAGGTGGAACTATGAAGTTTGATATTTTTTCAAAGAGACAGAAGCAGCCAGTAGAAATTTTTACATATGATACTATGCCAGATGAGTTTCGGGTACAGGTTATTCATATTTGGGTAGATGCGATTGGCCCTTATATTGTAAATTCTATATATTCTCGTCGAACTCAAAGTAGTGCATCTAATGGAGTCTGGGATTTTATCAACAAAACTTTATGTAAAGAGTATGGCGTTTTTGAACTTAGTTCTAGTGGCAAGACTATAGCTGATAACTGTGCCAATTTCCTATTGGAAACAACGGTTGAAAGAGCGCTTGATGTTATAGAGTTGAGTATCCAGTGTGTGGATAGACATATACGACAATGGTCGTATGATACAAAACGTGAGGCTCAGATAAAACAATCTCCGGATGATGCAATTAATGAGTTAAACATGAGGTTCCGTGAACATGGTCTCGGGTATCAGTATATTAATGGGCATATTGTTAGAGTTGACTCTGATTATATTTTTAAAGAAGCAGTTGAGCCGGCGGTAAATATATTGCGCGAAGAAGAGTTTACGGGAGCTTCTGAGGAGTTTCTTTCTGCACATGAGCATTTTCGTAAAGGAAGATATAAAGAAGCAATCACAGATGCTTTAAAGGCATTTGAAAGTGTGATGAAGACAATCTGTAAGCGGAAAGGCTGGGAAGTTGCTGAAAATGCGACTGCAAAGCCGTTGATTAATACACTATTGAAAAACGAGCTTATTCCAACAAGTTTTCAAACACAATTTAGTTCATTACGTGACACCCTAGAAAGCGGATTACCGACAGTGAGAAATAAAAACAGTGGTCATGGCCAAGGAGAAAAACCGGTTGATCTTCCTCCTCACTTGGTTGCTTACGCCTTACACTTAGCGGCAACAAATATTTTGTTTCTGATTGAATCTTATAAAGAATTAAAGTGAAACAAATACGTGGTAAGAAAAGTCCTATAATCAAGTAAATCGCTATTGCTGAACTCAGGTTGAACTATACCTTGCTAAATCAAACTACAATCCTGATTCTTTGAAGGCACGTTTAAAACGGCAAGATTCTTCAAAGTAACATTAAAACAAGAGGCGAACCGCGTGTGATTAGCGGTTGCCTCTTTTATATTTTTATCCAAATACCCGACTTACTGCCTGTCAAGCTCAAGTATCGGGGCATGAGTAGTGGTTCATTGTAAACATGCAGGCCATTATTCCATATGCTCCCCTTCCCATTGTTTTAAAGTGTATGTTACCTCTGATGAGAAGGGAAGTTGTTTTTTATCCATTTTCTTCTACAAGTTCTCCTGATTTTCAACAATCTACGGAGTTTCTCTCTCATAATCTATGGTATAATTTTACTATTCGGACAAATATGAAGACAACGGCTACCGACTTGCGCAATTAGTGAAGATGATTATTTAACCACAGGTATACATTACTATTATGAAGCGAGAAGTTGCCCTAGGTGAAACTGTTAGTAGAGCCTTTAATCAAAAAGTGAGAGTTGAAAGGATGTTAATAACTCAACTTTCGCACCCAAAAAACCAGTTTAAGTCCGCGCGCCTTCTATGGTAGCGGCTCGTGAGATACCCTGCTTGAAAAATAGAAAAACACCACTTCGTTTGGTAAAGTGAAAGTGCGACCAATCACTACCACACAGAAGAGGTGTCTTCTCTATGATAGAGCAAAATCAGCCATTCGATCAACTACCAAACGAGATAAAACCAGCTTTTCAGGAACTGAAAGTGATCAAACACCTAAATAGCGCGGGATTTAAGAAGAAATTCGGCTTCACCTGTGCAACATTGTTCCGAATCATATTTGTGCTCCTGTTCCAACAAAAGAATTGGTTTCGTCTGCTCGAAAGCCAACGGGCCACGAATTACCCGGGGAAAGATG
>NZ_WUWM01000003.1 GCF_009846885.1 Paenibacillus puerhi | reverse complement strand
CCATATAATTACCAAATGGACAAAGGCTACCTTTCGATAGGTCATCGACCTTTTGGTCCATGAACGGAATATCCTATTCAGAATAATGTGACAATTAGCTCAACTAACTTTTATGCAACGCTAGTGAATGTAATTACATTTAATAGGATTGTACCGATGAGCAGAATTGCTGGAACAGATGCGATAACACTTACGGTATCCATAAGAGCAGACCAATCCTCAGCCTTTACGCGTTCATAGAAACTACAAATACTCACCATAGAAAGAGTAACCCAATCTCTAGAACGCTTATAATATCTAGATATATTAATAGCCGGAAGAATCCATGCGACTGCTCCAAGCACGAGGCTGCCAAGATTAAGCCAAGCAATCATATCTAATTCCCCTTTTATATTCATTTTTATTCTTTCTTATTCGATGATGTATTCTCATATTTCTGTTATTAATAAACGAAATCAAGCCAAATCATGTTGCGAAAATTTTGGTCGCGATACCATTAAGGCGGTCAACAACAATGTTTAACATAGCCTTTCGAATAAAGAAAATCTCGGCCTTCCTCGCTTTTTCAGAGTTTCCTAACGTTTTCCACCCCTTAAATCAAGAAAAGACAAAGATTTTCAATAAAGTTCAATACGTTGATGGCGCTTTCAGACTGCCAAATCGGGCCTAATCAAAAAAATCCGATAGACATTCAAAATTCCCAGCAATAGGATGGCAGTAGGGGTCTGCTTCCTGGAACCATGCCCATCCTGAGGGTTCGAGGGCGAACTCCTGGCACGTGATCTTGGTACATATCTTGCTTAAATGAGAAAAGGAGTGAGACGCAACGTGAATGCACGCATGCCAAAAAGAGCGCTATCGATGCTGCTGGGACTGATGCTCATGAGTTCATCGATTCCCTCCGCAATAGGAGCCGATAGCTATGTGACGGACAGCCTTCCTTCTGTGCGGCTGGGAGGGACTGATTTTGAAGACGGCGACAAATGGGGCTTTGCGCCAGGTGGAGGAGCCACCGCCGAAGTGGCGGTAGAGGACAACGGCAACCGCTATTTGAACACGTCGGGCTCCGGCAGCGGCACCCGGGTGATTGAGAAGCCGCTTGCTCAGCCCACTAGCGATGCCTCGGTACTGGTGACCTTCGACTGGAAGCCGGGAACCGTCTCGACAGCCGCAAACTCCAGCGAAGTCTTATTCAGCGATCCGAATGGACAACCGCTGTTCCGGCTGATCAAGGAGGGGGGCACGGACGGAGTCATTCGATATGGCGTCGGAACGACGGGGACCGACCTTACCCAGACCGCCGTGGTTACGGGAGTGACCTACCAGGAGAACTGGCTGTCAGCGCAGGTTTTATTCAATTTCACAAATGAAAGCGTTTCACTTCGCCTGCAGGACAAGGACGACGCATCCCGGGTATTTGCGGGGCCGGCCCTCGATATCAGCTCGCTTAACTATGTAAACCGCCTGGCGAAGATTTCGGTCAAGGGGAACCGGGCCAGCGGCAACACGCTTGGCTTCACAGCCGGCCTGGACAATGTGCAGATCTACGGCTCCGGCGTACCGGCGCCTGTGCAGGGCGAGCAAAATATCATGTCCATCGTGACCGCCTACCCTGGACAGCTCACTGTACCGCTGGGCATAGCCAAGGAAGAGGTCATGACGAACTTTCCGACAACCGTCCAGGTCAAGCTGGAAAACGACGTTCTGGTTGACGGGGTTCCGCTGCATTGGAGCAGCGCCGACTATAACCCGAGCGAGCGGGGCACGTATACCTTCACGGGAACGCTGGATGCTAGCGGTATACCGAATGTGGCCAACGGGCGCGGCATCGCGGCCCAGGCGACGGTTAACGTTGCGGAAGCGGATCAAGCGCCGCAGATCGATGGCTACGAGAACAAGTACTATAGCGATTTCGGCGATAAGATCGCAGTGGTTCCTGCCAACTGGGGCTTTGAGACAGCCAATGCGACTTTGTCGATTCATAAGGAGGATCTGGGCGGCAACGGAACCCCTAAGCTGCAATACAGCATCGTGAACCAGAGCGGGGGACGCGTAGCGAGCAAAAGCTTCAAGCCAGCGGTGAAAGGCAGCCGCATCCTGCTTGTCTTCGACTGGTATCCGGGCAAGGTCAATGACAAAGGCGACCGGGCTCAGGAGAACGGCGGCGAGGTCCGGATTTTGGACAGCGCTAACAATACCGTTTTCACGGTGAATACGACCAATCATGCTCCATTGACCTACTATGCTGGCGGCCGGACCGAGACGGCGGCGCCTACCGGCATGACCAATCAGCAGACCTGGTATAAGGTCGAGGTAGACTTTGACATCATCCGGAATGAAGCAACGCTCAAGCTTACCGACCGGGCGGACGGCCGCAGCGAAACGCATACGGTTTCCCTGGCAGGCATTGCCTTCGACGGGTCCGTGGCCGGAGTCAGGCTGGGTGGAGTCCGGACCTCCGGGAATAACATAACGTGGACGACGTATGTGGACAATTTCGGCGTCTATCATGTGCCGATCCCGGCAAATACGATCATCAAGGCAGACAAACTTCCTTATCACCGGGTATATGTCCATGAAACAACTGAGGATATCGCTTCGATCGGATTGCCTCAGAAGGTTAATGTGACGCTGGCCGACAACAGCGAGGTGGAAGCCGCCATCAGCGAATGGACCCCGGTCGGCAAGCCATGGACTCCAGCGGAACCGGGCGTTTATGAGTTTCAGGGGAAACTGGCCGAATCGATCGGCCTCGCCAACAGCTTTGACCGCACCGCTTCGATCTATGTCTACAACCGGCTGGCTCCGCCCGATACGGCGCGTCAAACCGAATGGCTCGACCGGGGCTTGATCGCCCTCAAGTCGGAGACAGGCACGTTTGTCAGCTGGCGGTTGCTGGCGGATGAATATGCCGGAGACATCCGGTTTAACCTGTATCGCAACGGAACGCTGCTTAATTCGCAGCCTCTGCAAGTGACCAACTACGCTGACCCCGAAGGAAAGCCAGGCGACACTTACCGGGTCGACACGGTCATTCAAGGGGTTGCCCGGGAACGTAACGAGACGAAGGCTGCGGAAACCGACTATCTGTCGATTCCGATGCAAAAGCCTGAGGGCGGCGTTACAGCTTCGGGAGCCTATACGTATAGCGTGAATGACGCAAGCGTAGGGGATCTGGACGGGGACGGCCAGTATGAGGTGCTGGTCAAATGGTATCCTTCCAATGCCATCGACAGCTCGCAGCAGGCTATGACGGGACCGACGATTTTCGATGCCTACCGTCTGGACGGTACGCTCTTGTGGCGGATGAATATGGGGCTGAATTTGACTTCCGGCGCTCACTATCATCAGTTTATCGTGGCAGACTTCGATGGAGACGGGAAGAGCGAGTTTCTTATCAAAACAGCGGATGCCACGACGGTATACGGAACCACAAACGGCGTGTTCGACAGCAGCAAGGTGATCAGCGTCATCGGCAATGCGGACGACAACGGCAAGTGGGTGAACGACCAGGGTCATATCTTCGGCGGACCTGAATATATAACGGTATTCAAGGGAGAGACCGGAGAAGTCATCGATACGGTCGACTATGCATTCCCGCTCGGGGATGTCGCTTCTTGGGGAGATACCTGGCATAACCGCTCCGACCGATTCCTGGCAGGTCTTGCCTATCTCGACGGAGTGAAGCCTAGCGCCGTATACGGCAGGGGCTATTACGAGCGCACGACTTATGCCGCTTACAGCCTTGTGGACGGCAAGCTTCACCTGGAATGGACGTTCGATTCGGCTGTAGAAGGCAAAGGAGGCGGCCTCGGCTACCATAGCTTGGCGACCGGAGACGTGGATAATGACGGCTTCGATGAGATTATAGCCGGATCTCTGGTGCTGGATCAGGATGGCTCGATTCTGTATATGATGGATGGCGACAAGGGGCGCGAGAAGGGCTCTCACGGAGATGCGCTTCATGTGGGCGCGTTCGATCCAGATCGCGAAGGACTCCACGTTATCGGGGTGCATGAGGATCCGGCCGTCGCTTCCCTGGAGTATCACGATGGCGCTACAGGAGAAACCCTTCAATCGTTCTATGCCTACGTGGATGCAGGCAGGGGACTCGCGGCGAATATTACGTCACGCCCCGGTTATGAGTTCTGGGGAACGGCGGGTCCGAATGCAGCCACTGGCGGAGGTATCTATAATGTTCAAAACGGCGCTATCGCCGACAGCTTCCGAGCTGCGGGTCTTTCCGTTAACTTTGCCCTCTATTGGGATGGAGACCTGCTGCATGAATTGCTCGATCAAACCTCGATTACGAAGTATAACGAAGTGACAGGAGCGGCGGAGCTTCTCAAACGCTTCGAAGGAGTAACCAGCAATAACGGCACGAAAGCCACCCCTACCTTGCAGGCGGATATACTGGGGGATTGGCGCGAAGAAGTGCTGCTGCCGGCCACGGACAGCTCCGAGCTGCGCATCTACAGCACGACGATTCCGACGGAATACCGGATGTATACGTTGATGCACGATACCGTCTATCGGATGGGGATCGCTTGGCAGAATACGGCCTACAACCAGCCTCCGCACCTCGGATTCTATCTCGGCGAGGATATCCGGGATACCGTTCTGGCCGGAAAGCTAAAGGCGCCGCGTGTGGCTTATACGAATAAACCCGCAGCGTCAAGGCCTGACTCGGGTGGCGGCGAGACGGATCCGGACTCCGGTAACGGCGGTTCCGGCTCTGGCTCCGGGTCTGGATCTGGATCTGGGTCAAGCGTACCGCAGGCTCCAGCCGAAGTGTCCGCCCGGAATGACGGCTCTGCCGCTTTAGCTGTGAAGGGAACGCTCCATCCAGACACGCAAAAACTGGAAGGCATAGTCGAGCGGGAGGCGTTTGATCAAGCCTTGAAGCAGGCTAAGGCGGATTCCAAGGGAAGCAAGCGGATCGTCGTGGAATTGGCAGGAGAAGCTTCGGCTTACTCGGTAAAGCTTCCGGCCACTGCGGTCAGCTCTCCGTCGGGACAGCATCTTCTGACGATTGCTAGTCAACTGGGAAGCTTCACGCTGCCCGCTCATATGCTGGGCCAGGACGGACTGAAGCCCGAGGATGTCGTTGAATTTGAATTTGCTGCTGCAAAACCGGATGCGACTGCGGGCGATAGACTGACCATTCAGCTAAAGATCAAGGTCAATGGGGTCGAGAAGCGTTGGCAGCATGCGGACGCCGCAGTCCATGTTTCGCTTCCTTATGTACCGGCGGGAGGCGAAGTCAGCGGTCATGAGCATCTGGCTGTCATCTATATCGATGGGCAAGGCAGCCGCATCCCCGTCACTAACGGACGCTACCGTCCTGAGACGGGTACCGTAGAGTTTACAACCCGTCATTTCAGCACCTTCGCCGTTTCTTTTGTCCGTAAGACCTTTACGGATTTGGACTCCTATGCATGGGCCCAGAAGGAAATTGAGGTGCTGGCCTCCAAAGGGGTGGTAGAAGGGACATCGGAAGCGGAGCGGACCTTTGCTCCAGGTAAGGATGTTTCCCGAGCGGACTACATGCTGCTGCTCGTGAAAACGCTTGGTCTGCATGCGGATGCCGATAGCCAGTTTGCGGATGTTAGGCCCGGGGACTACTACTATGAGGCCGTAGGCATAGCGAAGAAGCTGGGGATCGCCCAAGGGCAAGGGAACAATGAGTTCCAGCCGCACGCCGCCATCTCCCGCCAGGATATGATGGTGTTGACGGACAGAGCGATGGGACTGGCGGATGCCGGCTGGAAGCATGCAGGCGCTTCGGCATTGGACGCTTATCTCGATCAGGACGATCTGGCGGACTACGCCCGGCAGGCCGCAGCGTCCTTGACGGACCGGCAAATCATCAGGGGAGCGGACGGTAAGCTGAACCCGCTCGGCCACACTACCCGGGCGGAGGCAGCCGTCCTCTTGTACCGGCTTTACAACTGGAAATAAGGGAGGGAGGCAAGCTCGCTAAGGGAGCATATCGCAAAAGACAAGCAGCCGTACGGAGAAACTCCGTACGGCTGCTTGTCGCTTAGCGAGCTCAAATCAACATACTCAGCTTAGATGAAGGTTCTGAGAATGATGACCAAAAGGATGAAAAGCACGAGAACTATCGCAGTCGTCGTTCCAAAACCGCCACAACTTGCGCCGACTCCACCAACGAAACCCATAGGATCGCCTCCCTTCCTCTTCAGCTTCTGTATGGTATGAGAACAGGGAACCAATGGATTGGGCAAGCGGGAAAAAACTTGAAGTAGATCACCGCGTAGTGTACTATAAGGTTAAGCGCTTAATCGACTTGGGGCCAGCTAAGGCTTCGCCTACTCTTCGTTATCTAGACGGCAGTCCGGATTGCGCTAGTAGCAAGTGACCGTCCGGGTTTCATCGGGCGGTCTTTTGCGCAGGAGGGGGAGCAGCGCGTCTCATGCCCGTCTACCCCGTAATACGGTCCCCAATGCTTGTTACGAGTAGTATTCTGAAGGCTCGCGTAGTAAGATAGGGTAATCACGGATCTATATGGGCATAGCGTACTATGGCAGTCAGGACGGTGGATTCCATGAACAACAAGTGGTATAAGCAGCTCCTTCTCTCGTATTTTCCTGTATTTTTGATTGCCATTTCCTCGATTCTGTTCATCTCCTTTTTACTGGTCTCGGAAGTATCCAAAAAAGAAGCCGAGAAGGCGAATGCTATCTCCTCCCGGTACGTGGTGAACTCGGTGGAAGCTTCCTTGCGGGACATTGAGCAAACGTTGCTTAAGGAGCTCGCTACCAACCCCAATGTCAGAGAGTTTTTTATCGCCCAATCGGGCCAGGACCCGAGGCTCGTTCAGTACATGCTTTCGGGTGACGCCAAAAATCTGATGACGAATCATTATCTGATTCACTCCTTGTATTTTTATAGGTTCAGCGACGGGTTAGTTTTGACGCACGGATCGGCGGAGCCCCTCGAACGGTTCGCCGACAAGGCATTTATAGAACAAGAAAGAGCCGCTTCCCCGCGGATGAAATGGTCCTCGCCCCGAATGCTCAACGGGTTTGCTATTGACTCGGAAGAAAGCGTTATTACGATGAGCAAGAGAGCGCTTCTCCCCTTCGGAAACCAGGGGCTCGTCGTGATCAATGTAAGGGTGGATACGCTGCTGCAGGCGGTGGACGATTGGGTGGATGGCCAGCTTTCCTTTATGGACATCCGGGATCAGGAGACGATCATCTACCCGGGGAGCAGGTTCGGCGGAGGGCGTGCGGAAGCGAACTCCAAGGTGATGAGCGAGATCCATTCGGACTACCTCGGCTGGACGTTTACTAGCGGCATCAAGGCCGGACAATTATTCGGCTGGGTATCTGTCGTGTCGTATGTGTGGATCGTTCTTGGGATAGCGATCCTGCTGCTCTGCATTATATACCTGGTGTACATTACGAAGAGAAACTACAAGCCGCTCGAGCTCATAGTAAAGCGCTTGCAGGATTATCAAAACCGGAATCTGCTGCCGGGCAAATCAGATAAGGATGAATTTTCCTTTATCGATAAGGCGCTGGAGGGCCTGATTGACCAGACGAGCAAGTTCGAGAAGCAATTTCAAGAAGATCTGCTTGTACACAGGCGGCAGCTTTATCACGAGCTGGTCAGCGGAGATAAGAAAATAACAGAGCAGGAATGGAGGGCCCGCACGGCCCGGCTGCATCTGCCATCCGCTTACAAGCATCTGGTTGCGGCTGTTGCCGAGATCGACGATTACCCCGAATTTCTTGAACAGTACTCGGAACGGGATCAGCAGCTCCTCAAGTTCGTCCTGACGAATGTGATCCACGAGTTTGCCCAGGAAGAAAGCTTGTCCATCTGGACGGAGTGGATCAACAGCGAACGGCTGGGGCTGATCGTTATGATGCAGGACGAACCGATGCTCGAGCCGCTTGCCCGGCTGAATGAGGCCTTTCGCACCTGGGTGGAGTCGAACCTCAAGTTCTCCATATCTATCGGGATGGGTCAGGCCGTAGAGGACTTGTCCGGTCTGCGCGTCTCTTATCTCCAGGCGCTGTTTCCTCTGGAGCACAAGCTGACGATGGGCGGCAATCGCGCAATCACCTATTCCGGGCCCGTAGAAGGGACTTGGAGGGGGGCCTATCAATATTACCAGCAGGTTCCGTTGCTGCTGCAGTACTTCAGGATGGCGAATCCGAGATGGTCCGAGGTGCTGCGCGATCTTTTCGACCATATCCATAAAGACCTGATGGATGACAAGGAAATCCGCAGTCTGATGGATTATATGCATCACATGCTGAACCGCGAGCTGGAGGAGCTGCCCGAAGAGGTGGGCCGGGCTTGGGACAGGGGCCGAGAGGAGCTGCGGCTTCAGATGCGGAGAGCCGGGTCGGTCGAAGACTTGTTCGGGGTGCTGGAGCTGCGGCTGAATGAATTGTACGGCCAGTATATGGCGGTGAGGGACTCCAGAAGCCAGACGGTCATGCTGGAGGAGATGAAAGCCTATATCGAGGCCAATTACTCGAACCCGGATCTGTCGCTGAACCATCTCAGCGAGAAATTCGAGATCAATCCGAAATACGCCAGTCAGCTGTTTAAAGAACGATTCGGGATGAAGTTTGTGGATTTCCTCGTTCAGCTCCGGATGGAGGAGGCCAAGCGGCTGCTGCTGGAGACAGATAGCTCCATCCAGGAGATCGCTTATAAGGTCGGCTATACCCATGGCATTTCCTTTGGCCGGTCCTTTAAAAAGGTAATCGGTGCGACCCCGGGGGATTACCGTAAACTGATGTAAGCGGCAGCATGCAGGGGCGGCGGGAAGGCAGGCTGAGGGCATACATGCCCTTGGCCTTTTGCGCGCTCCCGCGTACTCGCTCGGGGACCGGTGCAGCCGCACCGCCCGGCCGCCCGTAGCGTCCGAAGAAGCCGAACGGAATTCGGTTTGTGGTCTGAAAAGAGTTGGGGGGAGCGAAAAGGCTTCAATTAGGAATCCGGTTGGCGGAGCGGAATCCGGTTCGGACGTTCACATGGCGTCTTCCGGCATTCGGTTGGTCCGGTGGAATCTTGTTGATTGCCGCCTGCCGGATTCATGGGGTATAACCAGGTTGTGCCCGGAACAACGACAGAAGCAAACGATGGGATCCCATGCATCGGCCGGGCAAACGAAGGATTCATTTCCAAAAAGGAGAGGGTTCAAGTTGAAAAAACAAACATGGAACAAGCTGGTTGCGCTTTCCCTTACAACAGCACTGGCCTGGGGCACGCTAGCAGGATGTGCGACCAGCGAACCGCAAACCGGGGGAAGCACCCCTGAAGCGAAGAAGAAAGATCCCGTGACCTTGAAAGTTGAAATATTCGACCGCGGCAATGCGCCGTCTGGCCAATCGGCAACCGATAATTACTGGACCAAATGGATGCAGGAAAAGTTTGCTACTCCTAATAATATTAAGCTCGAGTATGTGCCGGTCCCGCGGGCCCAGGAGGTACAGAAGCTGAACGTGCTGATGGCGAGCGGCGGCGATGCCCCGGATATCGTGTTCACCTATGACAGCAATCTGGTCAATAACTATGTGCAGCAGGGCGGACTTGCGGACATTGGACAGGCGCTTGACGAGCATGGAAAAAATTTGAAAGCGTTTTTAGGAGAGGACACTCTGGCCTACGGCAAATTCAACGGCGTGCAGTATGCGATCCCGGCTCGAAGGGTCAACCTGGGCAAGTATGCGTCCTATGTTCGCCAGGATTGGCTGGAAGCGCTGAATATGCCGGTTCCGAAGAACACGGAAGAAGTATACGCAACCTTAAAGGCGTTCAAGGAAAAGGACCCGGGCAAAGTGGGCAAGGATCTGATTCCGCTTGGTCTGGCGCTTGCAGCGGCATCGGTCGAACCGATCATCTGGCCGTTCATCAAGAAGGATTTGACCGAGGAAGAGAAGTACACGCTGCGGATGCAGCTCGGCTCCAACGATTATGCGGTTCTGACGCCTGGACATAAAGAAGCCGTACAATTCATGAACAAGCTGTATAACGAGGGACTGGTGAGCCCGGACTTCGCCTTGGATAAGGATAAGAAGAAGATGAATCAGGACATCATGACCGGCAAGGTGGGGATGTTCAGCGAGGATTCGGTCAATCCGCTGCAGGCTTCCCCAGGCGTCTACAAGGTGCTGCAGACGAATGTGAAGGGCGCCAAGCTGCTTCCGATCGATCCGTTCGCAGGCGCTGACGGCAAGCATACCAAGCCCAAATATATGCCGGCCGGGATGTATATCATGATTCCGAAGTCGAGCAAGAATGTGAAGGAAGCGATTCAGTATCTGGACTTTATGGCCCAGAAGGATAACTACTTCACGATCATGAACGGCGAAGAAGGTAAAAATTACAAGATGGAGGATGGGGTTCCGGTTCGGATCGACAGCCAGGAGACGAAGGATAGAATGTTTATCGGCGGCGACTTCATGATCATCAGCAACGGGCAGGATCTGGGCGACGAGGCCAAAAATTCAACCCTCGCCATCAAATCGCTGCCGCCGGAATATGCGAAGGAAGGCGAGCTGGCCCGCCAGATCTCGCTGACGGATACCGAGCCTCAGGTACGCTTCCCGCGTCCTATCCAGGCCGAAGTGAAGTACGGCAGCAGCTTGGTGGATAAATACTATGAGCTGATCGTGAAGTCCATGCTGGCTAAGCCGGCCGACTTCGACAAGACGTACGAGCAGAGCTTGAAGGATTTCATGAACAGCGGCGGCCAGGAAATCGCCAACGAGCGTAAGGCGGCTTATCAGGAAATGAAGAAAAAATAAGGAATCTCCCCTGGGCGCTTCAGCGGATAAGCATATGGAATAGGGCCGCTTAAGCGCCCGCCCGGGGGCAAGGAGGGGAAGCGCATGGACGCAGCAGCGGCTACGCAGGCAGCGGGGACCAAGGCGCGGAAGAGCGCCTTTAAGGTGTACATGCGGCGAAATTGGCAGTTGTATGCCTTGCTCATCTTACCAATCGTCTATTTTCTGATCTTCAAGTACGGACCGATGTACGGTGTGACGATCGCATTCAAGAAGTTCAATTTGTTCCAGGGCATCAATCAAAGTCCGTGGGCAGGCCTGGATACGTTCCGGGAAATTTTCCGGATGCGGGAGTTTTACGTCGCTCTGCGCAATACGCTGATGCTTAATTTTCTCGATCTGATCTTCTCGTTCCCGGCTCCTATTGTGCTGGCGATCATGCTCAATGAGCTCAGGAGCGCGCTGTATAAAAAGCTGTCCCAGACGATTTTATACTTGCCTCATTTCATTTCCTGGGTCATTGTCGGCGGGATCGTATACCAGGTTTTCGCGACCAAGTCGGGGATGGTCAACACGCTGTTGAATCAGGTTGGCCTGGAATCGATACCGTGGCTGTCCGACAAGCACTATTGGCTGATTACTTACCTGGCTACAGGAGTGTGGCATAGCGCAGGCTGGGGGACGATCATTTACCTGGCCGCACTGACCGGGGTTAACAAGGAGCTCTACGAAGCCGCAGAGGTGGATGGAGCCGGCCGGTTGACCAAGATCCGTTATATCACGCTGCCGGGAATCAAGCCGACGATTGTTGTCCTGCTGATCCTGAAGCTGGGAGAGCTCGTCCAGATCGGCTTCGAGCGGCCCTTCGTGCTCGGCAACGTGTCGGTCAGCGAATATTCGGAGGTGCTTAGTACGTTCGTGTTTAAAATGGGGCTTCAATCCGCCCAATATTCGCTGGCTACCGGGGTCGGCTTCTTCCAGGCGGCCGTTGGTCTTGTCTTTATCCTGAGCGCCAACTACTTCGCCAAGAAAACGACCGATCAGGGTATTCTCTGACATCGGGAGAAAGGAATCTGCTTATGCGAGTCTCAACCAATGACCGTGTGATCGATATCGCCATCCAGGTGTTTATCGCGATTGTGCTGGCTCTATGCCTCATCCCGTTTCTGCATATCGCTTCGATCTCGCTCAGCTCGAACCGGGCGATCATGTCGGGGGATGTGACCATTTTTCCTATCGAGATCAGTCTGGAGGCGTACCGGAAGGTGCTGGGCGATATATCGATGCTCAAGTCGATGGGCTATACGATTACGCTGACCGCGATATTTACGCTGGCCTGCATGCTGATGACGATGATGGCCGCGTATCCGTTGACCAAGTCGTATCTGAAGGGCAAGAAGTTTTTTATGGTGCTGATCGTCATTACGATGTTTTTCAGCGGCGGGATCATCCCGGAATACATTCTGATGAAGGAGCTTAATCTGCTTAATTCCATGTGGGCGCTCATCCTGCCTCTCCTCATCAGTCCGTTTAACCTGATTATTCTGATCAACTTTTTCCAATCGATCCCGGCCAGCTTGCACGAATCGGCCGAGATGGACGGCGCCAGCCATGTAAGGGTGCTCACCCAGATTGTCATTCCGCTGTCGATGCCGGTCATCGCCACACTAAGCTTGTTCTATGCGGTCAACCGCTGGAACGGCTTTATGGACTCGCTGTTTTATATCAGCAACCCGAAGATGTATCCGCTGCAGCTCAAGCTGTACCAGCTTATCATGAACAATACGATCAATGACCTGATGCAGCTCGAAGGGACGCAGGTCGTCCAGTTTTTACCGGAAAGCCTGAAGGCGGCAAGCGTCATGTTCGCCACCGTTCCGATCCTGCTTATCTATCCATGGCTGCAGCGCTATTTTGTATCCGGGATCATGCTGGGCGCGGTAAAGGGCTAATGAGAAAGAACGGCTACGCATGCAAAGTCTCCTTGGGAGAGGGAGCCCCATTATAGAAGCGCCCGGCTCGGCCCGTGCCAGGAGGTGTGACCGAACCGGAAGGGGTCCTCTCCAAGGGCAGCCGCGCCCGGCGCTGTTTGGCATAGTTTTAAGGTGAAGGAGTTGTGTAAAGTGGCCACGGACAAAGGTGAATATTCGTTTTCCACCTGCTGGAACATCAAGCGGCATCAGACGGGCAGCAGCATGATCCGCGAGATCAAAGAGCTGGGCTTCCGGCGGGTGGAGCTGAACTATAACGTAACGGAGGAGCTGCTCGCTACCATCGAGCCGATGATCGCAAGCGGGGAGATTGGGGTGTCGAGCGTGCATAATACGTTCCCCCATGTATCCGACCCGGATTACGGTACCGACTCGGTGCTGCTCGGCTTCGAGGACGAGGAGAAGAGGAGCCGCTCCATCGCGCTGCTGAACCGTTCGCTGGATTATGCGGATCGGTATGGCGCGGAAGCGGTAGTGGTCCATCCGGGCGAGGTGCCCTTCGAGGACAATATCGATGCCCGGTTGAAGAAGCTGTATCGCGAGGAGGGCAAGGACTCGGCCGCTTATCAGAGCTTGTGGCGAGAGATGCTGGACAGACGAGAGCAGCTGAGTCCGTTATATGTTCGGCGCATCAGCGAAAGTCTGGAGCAGGTATGCGAGTATGCGGCTGCCAAGGGCTATAAGCTCGCGATCGGCATCGAAACGCGTTCCCGCTGCTATCAGATGCCGACGCCCCGGGAAGCGAAGACGATTATCGACGGGCTGAAGGGAGCGCCGGTCCACCTGTGGTATGACTTCGGGCATGCGATGATGATGGACCGGATGGGGCTGTATGACAGCGTGAAGGACGCGCGCGAGCTGAAGGAGTATATTTACGGCATTCATATCCACGAGACGGTCGGGTTGTCCGATCATTACTGTCCGTATGTGCACAGCGGGACGGACGTATTCGACGATTATCTGGACATCGTGCGCGACGCTCCGCTGAAGGTGTATGAGCTGAAGGCGAGCTGCCTGCCTGAAGAGATCGAGGAAAGTCATCGGCTTTTGCAGCAAAAATTGGCCGGGCTGGGCGAGGTGGCGAGATGAACGATCCGATCTATGCAAAGCTGGTCCATATGAATGACGCCCACGTACGCGAAGCGCTGAGCAAGCAGGTGACCGATCCGGGGAGCCGCCATCGAGGCGGGATTGTCCACGACATGACTGGGCTGCCAAGTCCGACCCACGGAGGCACCGGAAGCTCTATGGCCGCTATGGCGGCGGCTTTGCTGAACCCGGACTCCCAGTGGTACCGGGACTCGGAGCTGGCGGCCCGGCTTGAGCTGGCGGCCGACTATATGCTGCTCCGCCAGCATGAGGACGGCACGATCTCGCTCGGCTCGACCAATTATCATTCGCCGCCGGACACGGGCTTCGTGGTGACGGGCTTCGGCCAGCTGTATCGGCTGCTTGAGCGGGAGGACTGGCCGGCAGTCGGCGGCTCCCGGGCGAAGGTCAAGCTGTTCCTGGAGCGGGCCGTGCCGGCGATGCTGACCGGAGGCTGCCATACCCCCAACCACCGCTGGGTCATGACCTCGGCGCTTGGCTGGCTCTACGACATCTTCGGAGACGAAGCGCTGGCCGCGCGTGCCGACGAGTGGCTGGCCGAGGGGATGGACTGCACGGAGGATGGGGAATGGACCGAGCGCAGCCATGGCATCTACAACACGGTGAACGATATAATGCTCTATCATACGGCAGGTCTGCTTGGCAAAAGCGAGCTGCTGGAGCCGGTCCGCCGCAACCTGAGGATGATGGCGTACCTCGTCCATCCGAACGGCGATGTCGTCACCGAGTATTCGGGACGCCAGGACTTCGGCCAGCGGGCGGATTTATCGGAATACTTCCTCATCTACCGGCTGATGGCGGCGCTCGATCAGGACCCGCTCTTCGCCTCGATGTCCGATCTCGCAGGCACGCATCTGTCCAGGCTCGGCCCGGTAAACAACCACGTGATGCTCGGCTGCTTGCTCTATCCCGAGACGAGGCTGGAGACGCTGAGCCGCGTGTCCTTGCCGGTGTCGTACACGAAGATCATCAACGAGCATCATCCGGTGGAGGCCGACCTCGAGAGCAGGAAGAGCGTAGGGCATCATGACCGAATCGAGCACAGCTCGATGCATCTGTCATTCGGCTCGCCGGTCGTGAGGCTGCGCGACGGGGAGCTAAGCGCCACGATCGTGACGCGGGCTCCGTCCTTCTTCTCGCTGCGGCACGGCGAGGTTCATCTGGCCGGAACACAGCTGTTTACGTCGTTCACGCCTGGGCTTGTTCAGATGGAGCATTTCGAGAAGCATCCGGATGGCGGCTATACGCTGAGCGCCGGAATGGAGAAGGGCTACTATGGCCCCTTGCCGAAGGATCTGCTCCCCCCTTCGGCGGGGAGGAGCATCAGTCCTTGGTACCTGCTTCCTCATCATCAGCGGCCGGTTACTCATCTGCAGAAGCATGCGGTCCGCGCCGAGCTCACACCCGGAGCGGAGGAATGGCGCATGAGGCTGTCGGCAGACGATCTGGAGGATGTGTTTACACAGGTAGCCTTCTCCTTCGGTATCGATACGCACTTAACCGGAGATGGTCTGGAGCGAATCGGAGAGCAAGTTTATTTCTGGAAGGGCGGAGAGCTAACCTGTGAGGCTGGAGGCTCGCGCCTGGTTCTCGACGGAGGGGCTCATGACCACCGCTTGCGGATGATCCGCGTTGAGCCGGCGCAGCCCGGACTGCAGACGGTGCTGGTGAATCTGTTAACTCCGCTGGATCATTTGTTTACGCTTCAGCTTCAATGAACCGCAGGGCGGAAGTAGTGCGCGGGGGGCATAGCCTGACCCGCTGCACGGCTGTCCGCCCAGTGTTAGGGCCGGTCTGCAGGGGCTTTGAGGCCGGCAGACGACGAAAGCCGCAAGCTGAGGGCGCAGGAAGAGAAAGCCGGGGGCTAAGATGAGAACTGACCCAAGCAAGTACTCCATGCATCTTTATATTTTCGTGTTCTATATGACGCAAGGCGCCTTTAACCCTTATCTAAGCTATTGGTTTGCCGGGCAAGGGCTGGATAACAAGCAAATCGGCCTGCTGTTCTCCGTCGGGCCGGTGCTGGGGCTATTTATCCAACCGCTCTGGGGCATGCTTTGCGACCGGTACCGGCTGGAGCGCGTCATCCTGATTTTGTCCACGGTGCTGGCCCCGGTTTTTGCCTACGGCTATCTGGCCGCTGGTCCTAGATTTGCCGTCTATATGCTCGCCGCTTGGGGACTTGCGCTGACTTATTCGGCCATGTCGCCGATCGGAGAGGCGCTGACGGTGCGGCATGCCGAGAAGCATGGCTTCAGCTATGGCGGCATCCGCATGCTGGGCTCGATCAGCTTCGCGCTGACTTCGACGGGGATGGGGATGCTCTATGCGAGAGGCGGGCTCGTCCAGATGTTCTCGGTCTATGCAGGCCTGATGGCTCTCCTGCTGGTCACCCTGCTGTTCATGGAGAAGCGGCCCGGGATAGAGGCAAGGAAGCGGACCGGCTCGCTCCTGAGCGGCATCCGGCCGTTCCTCGCGCAGAGAAGGCTTTTATTGTTCCTCCTGCTCGTCTTCGGCATTTCCCTTGGGTCAGCGGCTAATAATGTATTTTTCCCGGTCTATGTCGGAGAGATGGGCGAAGGCGCCGCCGCGCGCATCGGGCTGCTGAATACGATAGCGGCTTTGTCGGAGCTTCCGTTATTTTTACTGGCGGGGCGGTTGATTGCGCGTTTCGGTCCGTTCCTGCTTCTGACCCTTGTCGGGACGGCCGCCTCGCTTCGCTGGCTGTTGCTCTCGACAGAGCCTCCGTTCTGGCTGCTCGCCACAGGACAACTGCTTCACGGCGTTACTTTTGCTTTATTTATGACGATCGGCATCCGGTATATGCATGAGACCAGCCCTCCGCAGCTCGGCACAACCGCGCAGACGCTATTCGCCGTAGTTAGCGCGAACCTGGCCATGCTGGTGGCGAGCAATACGGGCGGCTGGCTGATTGACAGCTACGGGTTCCCGCCGCTGTACCGGATTACAGCCGGAATCAGTATGGCGTGCGCCATCGGCTTCGCCCTGATGCTTCGCGGACAGCGCAGGCAATCTGCCCTAGGGGCAACAGGATGATTCTTCGCAGGGAAAGGAAGCAAGGACAAATGAAGGATATTGAGCTGCTGCTGACGGCCAAGCGGTATGCGCCCGCTCTGCAGCTGGACATCGCGGAGCCCTTTGAACCGATCAGGGCGGGGATTACGTTCCTGGACCGGCCTGGGGACTCGCCTTCCTTCAATCGGAGGATCGAATTCGATCCCGAGCAGGTCAAAGGAGTGCTCGAATACGCCGTATATTGGGATTATGACATCCAGCACCTGTACGACTTGGAGCATGTGTGGATCTTCCTCGGACATCAGGGCGAGATCGTTCGTTGCGAGGCCAGCTTTCATGGCAAATATTTGCTGGGTCTGCTGCCCGACCG
The DNA here is from genome assembly GCF_009846885.1 of Paenibacillus puerhi. GTDB lineage: Bacteria > Bacillota > Bacilli > Paenibacillales > NBRC-103111 > Paenibacillus_G > Paenibacillus_G puerhi. The sequence goes on along the minus strand of NZ_WUWM01000003.1, from coordinate 254,087 downwards.
CAGCAATATCGAGCAGGATATGCATGTTCGCCTGCTGGTGCAAGCCGGCAAGCATGCCTTCTCCCCGATGCCGGAGCTCTTCCGGCTGCTGCCGGATGTTCCGGCGTGCTGCCAGGAGCGGGCAGGGGAAGAGGGGGTGCTCGTACCGCGCATGTTCGAGAACCTATATCCAGCGGACGATCGGCTGCACCGTTTGGCGAAGCGGCATCTGCAAGCCTTTCGCTTCCAGCCCTTGCACCGGTATCGGCCGTACACATGGGCAGAGGATGCGATGGTGCCATGGCCGCAGCTGCAGCAGGAAATTCCGGTGCGGATGAACCGGCTCCTTCGGCGTCTTGAGGACGAGGAGGCCGCCCGATAGCAAGCCGATTTATTTTTAACGAAAAAAGCCCCGATCCGGGGCTTTTCGTAATTAGGCCAACCAGTTAGCGGGCTGGCCTTTTTCATTGCGCATAATCCGACCAATCTTCCTTGTGCTTATGGTCTTTGGCCTGTTCCTCTTGCATGCATTCCTTTTCCTCAAAGTTAGCGAATAAATGCTCCAGCTCCGCGATTTTGTCGCCTCGCTGCGTTTCTAACAGCTCCATATGTACAATAATGGATTCGAGGGCGAGGGTAAGCAGAGAAGGTACAAGCGTCATTTCTCTTTTTAATAAATCAAGCTTCGTTTCGATTTGATAAATATGATGCTGGATCATATCGAATTTCGTTTTCGTTTCCGAGCATTTCATAGCTTTTTCATATAAATAGGGATCGACGATTAAAAACTTGGACATGGCAGATGATCTCCCTTATGGTAAAGCGAATATGAAGATATCCAATGCGATGGGATGAAGTGTGATGGCAGCTGAATACCGGCCTGAAGCCTGCTGATGGACTTATGGACCTATGAATCTCGGCCTCCTCAACATATGTATTTTTTATAAATAATACCATTATTCGACATCAATAGTCAATTAATTCAAGATTTATAGAGTAGGGTAGGCGCTCGTTCCGCTTTTTCTTCAAATGCTGAATCATTTGTTTTCAAAGGATGGGAAATGATTTAAAAGATAGAAGAAGGAAACGGAAAGGCGGTGTCCCGAAATATATTTGCATTGTCAAGGGTTTCGTAGGAAAATGGATAGAAGAGTTCAATACCTAGCCATTCAGGGCGTCATGCAGCATGCGCATCGTTCTGAACGACAACTAAAGCAAATGGAGTGAATGATTATCAAAGCTATGAGCGAAGCGCTGAACATGTTGAAGAAAACGAGCCGAACCTTTTATATCCCCATCTCCCGCCTCGACCCGGGCTTGAAGGAAGCGGTCACGGCCGCCTACTTGTGCATGCGGGCTATTGACGAGATTGAAGACCGGCCGGAGCTCGACGACCCTACCAAGATCAAGCTCCTCTCCGAGATTCGCGATATTCTTCCGACTTCCCGCGTCTCCGCTTCGGTCCAAGAGCTGCTGGCCCCTTACCAAGGAAAGCTGCCGGAGGTTTCGCTGCAGCTGCATAAATGGATCGAGCTATGTCCGCCTGGGACCGTCGAGACGGTATGCCGGTATACCTCCAGGATGGCCGGGGATATGGCCGAGTGGGTGGACAGGCAGTGGAGCATCGAAACGGAAGAAGATCTGGACGGGTACACCTACAGCGTAGCGGGAATGGTGGGCGAGCTGTTGTCCGAGCTGTGGGTATGGGACGATCGGGAGATCAAGGCGGATCCCATCAAAGCCGTAGCCTTCGGCCGGGGGCTGCAAGCGGTGAACATCCTGCGCAACCGCAAGGAAGACTTGGAGCGCGGCGTCGACTTTTACCCGAACGGCTGGGGGAAAGAGGAGATGCTGCGCTACACGCAGCGCAACCTGCAGCTGGCCGATGAGTATGTTTCCGAGCTGAAGCCGGGCCCGGCCTTGCAGTTCTGTAAGCTTCCGCTGGCGCTTGCCCATGCAACGGCCAAGCTGATCCGTGCGGGCGGCAATAAGCTGAGCAGAGCCGACGTACTGAGCATTGTCAGCCGCGCGACAGGCTGAGCAGGCGGCGGATGATGCGAAGCGGGCCGCGCCTTCTAGCTCTTATTTTGGCGGAGCCTTGGGAGGCCGAACACGTTCCTGGGAAGGAGCGTGTTTTGTCCTGCCTAGAATCAAGCGGCGGCGATAGAGTTGAAGTCGGAGAAGAGCATAAAAAAACATCCGTGAAATCACGGATGTTTTAGGTATAGGCCCGGTGGGGGTCGAACCCACAACCTACCGGTTAAGAGCCGGTTGCTCTGCCATTGAGCTACGGACCTTCAGTGAAAGTTTCCTTCGGTGGAAGAATGCTTGTCTCTTTCGACCTCATTTACTTTATCATAACATATCGCAAATTTCAACATTTTTTTTCGAAAACTGCTAAAGCTTCTGGAGGGAAAGCCGTCGGTCGGTGGCATAAGCTGTGCATCGTTATTAGCTTGACCGGAGCGCGGCGGCTCTATACAAGGGAATTTAGCCCGCACATTTATGAAGCTGTCCAATGACATGAAGCATAAGTCTTATTCCTTTTTGATGATAACGAAAATGATTTAAGCTCCCGATGATGTATGTATCCAGGGCCGGATGGTAAAACATAAAAGAACCGGTCGAGCCCGCATTTCCCCACACCTGATATTTGGCCGGCATGATCAAGGGCACATGCTTGAACATCATAACACCGTAGCCGTAATCAATTCCCGGAAAAAATCTTCCGCAATCCTTCTTCATGAGTTCGATGGTAGAAGCTGCAAGGAGCCGGTGATGAACCAAGGCTTTCATGAAGACGTGCATATCCTGAGAGGTAGAAACTAGTCCTCCGCCGGCGTACAGCAGGCTCAAGCTGTTGTAATCGGTAATATTCGTATTGCGTACATACAAATGGGCCAAAGGATATTCGCTTCTCTCTATAGGCTCCTTGCGAAAAAAACTGGAATGCTTCATCCCGAGAGGTTCGAATAGATAATGATGAAGCGCTTCGTGGAACGGGCGGGCCGTTACGTTCTCGATGATCAATCCAAGCAGATGGTAGCCCGTATCCGTATAATGAAACCCTTGGCCGGGAGGGAAATGGGCCTTGAGATGAGCCTTGGACCATTCGATCATCGCCTGAGGAGTCCAGAGACGAGAAGGTTCGCCCAGCAGGAGGTCGAGGATGGATTTACCCTGCTTGGGCTTATCCTCCAGGAAGCAGGGCAGGCCTGACTTGTGGTTCAATAGATGCTTAATTCGGATGTCATGCGTATAGTCGGTTCCTTTGTGGACATGCAGGCGGTCTAGCAGGCCCGAGTCCAGATACTTGGAGATAGGATCTTCGTAAGACAGCAATCCCTGCTCGAACAGCATGCCGATCAGAACCGAGGTAAACAGCTTGCTTACACTGGCCATACAATAAGGCTGACGGGCATGGGCGGGCATGCCGCCGGTAGTGCCCTCGGCAAGCTCCAGCCGGATGCCGAGCTTGTCGGATTGAACCAGCAGGTAGGCATTGTGCAGGTTCGCATTTTTTTGGACGAGTCTGCGGAAATGTGCTTCTATGGACGCTTGCGCTTGTTCGGTTTTCATGGAGTCACCTTCCTGTGCTTAGATGATGGACTTGTTGTTTTTATGCATACGCGCGGCTGTGATGATATCCTTGCCCGTGCTTTCCAGAAGCTTGATCAGCTTCTCCTCATCCGCTTCCTCGGGAAGAAGCCCGTTGACATCCATGACGGATATCCCCATTTGAAATACTTGCATTTTGAAAAAAATATCCATGAGCTCCTCGTCCGTGAACCCAACCAGCTCCGGCGCTTGCTTCATCTGGTCGATCAGGCTGCCCGGAGGCTGCTGGACGTCTTTCACAAATCGGTTCGTGTTCATGACCAGATCCTTAAAAAGCACGGGGTACTGTCTGGCAAACTTCAAACTGGCGATGCCGATATTGAGGAACGGATCGGGGCTGTAAGCCGTCATCAGCATCTGCTGGGAAAGCCGCTGGATGTAGGTCAGCACTTCCTGCTTGACTTCCTCCACATCGGTAAAATTGACATAGATGGGGGCGATCGAGCTCCCTAGCTTCGCGGCAATTTTTCTTATGGTGATATGATCGATCCCCTCTTCCCTGGCGACTTCAAAAGCGGCGGAAACGATCGATTCCTTGGTAAACTTTGTCTTGGGTGCCATTGGTCACTCCTTAATGGATTATGGATATCATATAATATATATCAAGTGATATATTATCTCTATTATATTGGTTTTTATTAGTTTGTAAAGCTTTATTCCGGCGATTACGGGGGAGCATCTCCGTTGACGGGCGATGACCTAGAGGGCGGAGGCCCTCCGTATAGCTAATCGGAAGGCTCCCGGCAGAGACGAACGGTGAACGTTGTCGGAGAGGGCGTTTCGGAGGGAAGTCGGAGTGCATCGGGGGTGTTCGGAAGCGATCCGGAATACGGTTGGTTGCAGTTCGGAGGTGGCGGTTCGGAGTACGTTTGGGAGTGTGGGTTTAGAAGGCGGTCGGAAGGCAGCGGGGGGCGACTCAGAAGCGATTCGGAATGCGGTTGGGAGTGGGGTTGAGAGTGCGGTTGAGAGTGCGGTTGCGAGTGTGGTTCAGAAGGCGATTCGCTGTTCGGTTCGGAGGGCGATTCACAACGGTCACGGGACGGACCCCAGAGTCGTTATAGTGCCCAGAATCCCCGAATCCACCAGTTTACGGACCTGGATGCTGCTATGGGCACATAAATCGTCTGGTGAGTACGATCATGGCCTGATTAACGGCTCCTCAGTCCGCAACTCCGCAAAAAGGGCGGAGGAGGGGCTTATAGCGGCTCTGAAGTCCATTAGATCTCTCCAGTACTCTGGCTATATAGTCGATCCGGTACTTTCGCTAAATAGTTGCTCCAGCACGCTATATAGATTGCTCCGTACTCCGCCCACCCGCTCCTTCTCCACTCCTGTTCCTTCACTACGCAGGCATGCTGAAGGAATTCCCGGTGACGATCGAGATCACTCCAGCAAATAACAGGGAGTCCGTAGCTGTATCCGTTGTCAACTTACAGTCTCAACTGGTACAAGCGATACCGCACATTTCCGCTCGTCACGAATAACAATTGCTGCTCCACCAAATGATGCAAGACTCGCCGGGCATGCCGGTCCGTGATCCTAAGGTGCCGGGCAAGCTCCATGGGTGGAAAGGGCCGCAATAAACGCCGTGCAAAACGCAAAGCCTCAGCCTCTAACCATGACAGCTGCGAAGACACATCCGTGGTTAAGAATTTCCCAATAAAGGAGAGAACGAGTTGCTGGCATTGCTTCGGCTCATCTTTAATAGAGAGATAGGCAATAGGAAGGAAAATCCAACCGTCGAGGGAAAGCAAACAATGCCTCATGCACAAATCTTTAAACCGCTTTACATCCAGGTCTCTGGCGTGAGACCCATATCCCTGAATTTCGATACCGCCCTTTGCCCCGCCTGGCATATAGGCAAGGTCCAGATAGCGGTAGCCATTGTTGAAATCCCGCACTTCCCACTCGGGAAATAGATGATCGAAATTTCCTACAGCGGGAAACCATACCGAACGAAGAAATTCTATCGTTCCATGGCCGAGTCCATTCTCAAGCAACTCGCGCCTTCTGGGGCTTCGTTCATTCGAGATCTGAGCATGAATCCATTCCTCGTATTGTTGTTGAAACCGCACCATACGTACACCCTCTCCTTGTTTGTTAGTAGATGCGCTGAAACACAAAAGCCGCTTTGATCCCCAACACCATCTTTTACAATGGAGTTAAGGTTCAAAGCGGCATGTGCTTCACGACCGACTTTATGATGCAAGTATACCTGTATGGAGACAAGACAGCAATGTCCAACCGGGTTAATCCGATCAAGGAATCCAACCGAGTCATTCAACCGGATAATCACTCCCGGTAGCGTAAGATTCCCCCACAAGGTTTCCCTAACGACCCTCTCGCATTAGGCTAACTTGGACCCGAGCCGTCTCGCGTGGTCCAGCCACTTGGCACGGAGCACATCCGATGACGGCCTGACGGGGCCGATCTCCGTAACGCGAATGGGCGCGATTCCGCAAAATTTCAATATATTTCGTTTCATCACCTGATGCCCGGCCTGCTTGTATATCCATCGGTTATACCAGGAAGGGGTGTCCGATGTGACGATCAGGCGAGCGGATTTGCCGCTCAAGAGCTTATCCCAGAGCGATGAATGCTCGCGATATTTGAAAGCGAAGCCGGGTAAAAAGACGCGGTCGAAAAACCCTTTGAGGATGGCCGGCATCGTGCCCCACCAGGTCGGATACACAAATACCAGATGATCGGCCCACTTGATCAGGGCCTGCGCCTCTTTCAGCTCTTCCTCCAGCTCCGTTCTTTGGCGGTATCCGTATCGGAGGTTCTGGTCGAAGGTGAGCTTGCTAAGGTCTATCTCCCGGATTTGGGCGCCGCTCCCCGAGGCGCCTTCGATGTAGGCGCGAGCCAAGGCCGAGCAGTAGCTTTGTGAATCGGGATGACCGATGATTACGAGAATACGGGAACTCATGTCATTCTCCTCCTTATGAATTAAGCGCTTTGATTTTTGTGATATATTGGTGGTGTTAGGCTACAACTAGCATAGAACGATAGCCTGCGAAAGTGAATGATCAATCGCGCAGTCCCATTGTTGATTTGCGCAAAGGAGGAGTAAGCCTGAACACTCAAGGAATCGCGATCTCCATGGTCTATCCTGTCATGAAGACCATTGTACATAAAGGGTATGATACGGAGCAGTTTTGCCGCTATGCCTCGTTTGACGCCCGTCTTTTGCAAGATGTAGAGGCCCGCATTGCCGGGGAAGAATTGGAGCGCTTGATGATCGCAGCTGCGGAGTACACGCAAGACGAGCATTTTGGCTTGCATCAGGGGCAGATTATGGAGTTCGCCGATATGGGGGTTCTCGGGTACGTCATGATGCATTCCAGAACAGTTGCCGACGCCTTGGCGGCTTACCAGAGATACAATATGATCCTGTGCAGCGGCTTTAATCTGGACTGGGTAGTGCGAGGGGACGAGGTCACGATCCGGTTATTCCTGCAACAGGCCGGGGACAGGCATATGTCGCGCCATTGTGTGGAGGACATGGCCAGCTCGCTGTATCGCTTGATCGGCAGGCTCAGCAACAAGCTGGCGCCGCTGACAGACCTTCGCTTTGCTCATGACGAGCCCAAAGACACAGCTCCCTACTTGTCCGTCTTCGGGAGAATGCCTAGGTTCGGCGGGGATGAAGCGGCTCTGAGCATGAGCAAGGGCGTGTTGGACTACCCCGTCCTGTATTCCGATCCCAAACTGCTTGCTGTATTCGAGTCCATAGCGAAGGAAACCAGGGATGAGCTGACCCGGACCAGCAGCTTGTCGGACCAAGTTATGCAATGGATGAAGGCAAGCTTTCCGTCCTTTTTCCCCACTGTGCAGCAAACGGCTGAATTTTTCGGAACAAGCACCCGGACCTTGCAGAATAGATTGAAGGAAGAGAACACTTCCTATCAAGAACTGTCAGCAGCGTTCCGCAAAGAACTAGCGATGGGTTACTTGAGGAAACCGGAATATTCTGTCGGGGAGATTGCCTATGTTCTGCATTTTTCAGAGCCGAGTTCCTTTCAGAATGCATTCAAAAGGTGGACGGGTTTAACGCCGGGGCAGTATCGGGACAAGCTGAGAAAAGAACCCTACTCGTTCCGGAATATGTCTTGAGCAGATGCCGGAGCGCTTCAACAAGGTCTCCTAAATGACAAATATGTAGAATAAGTATAGATTCGGGCAACAATCTTGCAAGATAATGAGATCATACATGCTATATAATGGGAGGCATACTTAGCAGCTAGAGAACTGGAAGGAGAGCATGGGATGACGCAAAATGAAGCTTCGACTGAGAAGAAACGGGGCATGCCGGAAGTACTGCTGCCGGAGATCCCGGCGCGCGAGGTGCGGCTGAGCGATTTCGGCGGCAAGGGAGATGGCTTGACGGATAATTCCGAAGCCTTCCGCCGCGCGATCCAGGCATTGGACGAGCAGGGGGGAGGCCGCTTGGTCATTCCCCCCGGCTTGTGGAAGACTGGGCCGCTCAAGCTCGTAAGCCGGCTGGAGCTGCATGCGGAAGCGGGCGCTACGATTCTGTTTAGCGAGAGATTCGAGGATTACCCTGTCATCGTCTCCACCTTCGAAGGCGAGCCGTCGATCCGCTGCCAGTCTCCGCTGGATGCGGAGAACGCGGAACATATCGCGATTACGGGGCAGGGGATTTTCGACGGAGGCGGGCAAGCCTGGCGGCCGGTGAAACGGTTCAAGATGACGGATATCCAGTGGGGCAAGCTCGTTCGCTCAGGAGGCGTGGTGGACCGGGATGCGGGGATCTGGTGGCCGTCGGACGAGGCCATGCAAGGCGCTGCACTTGTCGCCGATCTGAAGAAGGCGGGCAACACGTCGCCGGAAGCCTATGAAGCGGCCCGTGCTTATCTGCGGCCGAATCTGCTGAGCTTCCGCCGCTGCAAGCGCATACTGCTGGAGGGACCGACCTTTCAAAACTCGGCGGCCTGGAACCTGCATCCATGGGGCTGCGAGCATGTTACCGTCCGGCGGGTGAATGTACGCAATCCGTGGTTCGCGCAAAATGGAGACGGCCTGGACGTAGAGTCATGCCGCTATGTGCTGGTGGAGGATTGCACCTTTGATGTGGGCGATGACGCGATCTGCCTGAAATCGGGCAAGGACGCTGCGGGTCGTGCGCTCGCTATGCCATGCGAATACGTAACTATCCGCGGATGCTGCGTGTACCATGGTCACGGCGGCTTCGTCATTGGCAGCGAAATGTCGGGCGGGGTGCGCCATATCCAGGTGTCGGACTGCACGTTCATAGGCACCGATATCGGACTCCGCTTCAAGAGCGCGCGCGGACGCGGCGGCATCGTCGAGCATATCGAGATCGAGTCCGTCCGCATGGTGGATATCGTAGGCGAAGCGATCTCCTTCCACTTGTTCTACGAGGGAGTAGAGGGATCGGGTACGGCACAGGAGCAGGCTTTTCCGGTTACGGAGGAAACGCCGGTTTTCCGGAGTATCGAGATAAGCAACGTGGATTGCTCGGGGGCGAACAAAGCTCTGATTGTGAACGGCTTGGCGGAAATGCCTCTGGAGGCCGTTACGATCCGCGGACTTCGGGGATCGTTCGAGCATGGCGTGATCTGCCACAATGTCAGGAAGCTGCGGCTGGAGGAGCTGACCTTGCAGGTGATGCAGGGGCCTCTTGTCCGATTGCATCAAAGCCAGCAGGTGGTTTTGACGGGACTTGCGGGCACAACCGCAACGGAGGAGTCGGTTATGCTGGCCGTAACGGGCAGCCGTTCGGAACAGATCGAGTGCTCGCAGATCAGAACGGAAGCGGGCTTACGCGGGGTGACTCGGGGGCAGGAAGTGTCGGAGGATAAGGTACGCATCCTGTAGAGGCGAGGTCAGGCTGCTTGACTTTGTGAGAGGAATATCAACTAAGGGGGAAATAAGCATGCAAACATCCAAACAAAGGTCAGGTCAGGAGAAGCCGGTCTGGCAGGCCGATCTGGGCAACGGGAAATACAAGAATCCGATCTTGTACGCGGATTACTCGGATCCTGATGTCGTTCGGGTCGGGGACGATTTCTACATGACGGCATCCAGCTTCAACAGCTCGCCGGGCTTGCCGATTCTGCATTCAAAAGATTTGGTGAATTGGAGCTTGCTGACCTACGCTGTCGATCGGCTTCCCGGCGGTTATGAGCATGTTCGCCATGGCGACGGCGTATGGGCGCCGAGTATCCGCTATCACGACGGCAAGCTGTGGATATTTTTCAGCACGCCGGACGAAGGGATTTATATGACCACTGCGGAAGATCCGGCGGGCCCTTGGACGCCGCTGCACTTGGTCAAGGAAGTGAAAGGCTGGATCGATCCGTGCCCGTTCTGGGATGAGGACGGCAATGCCTATCTGGTCCATGCCTTCGCCCGAAGCCGTGCCGGGATCAAGCATAAGCTTAAGATGTGCAGGATGAAGCCCGACGGTACCGCGCTGCTCGACGAGGGCGTTATCGTGTACGACGGGGAAGAACATCACCCTACGATGGAAGGTCCCAAGCTGTACAAGCGCAATGGCTATTACTATATCTTTGCGCCTGCAGGCGGGGTGCCGATCGGCTGGCAGACCATTCTGCGCTCGACCAGCCTGTATGGGCCCTATGAGGATAAAATTGTGCTGCATCAGGGCGATAGCGATGTGAACGGGCCGCACCAGGGCGGCTATGTCGAGCTGGAGTCGGGCGAGTCGTGGTTTATTCATTTCCAGGACCGCGAAGCGTATGGCCGGATCGTACATCTGCAGCCGATGGGCTGGGAGAACGACTGGCCGGTGATGGGGATCGATACGAACGGGGATGGGATCGGAGAGCCCGTACTGGAGCATAAAAAGCCCAATGTAGGCAAGGAATGGCCGATTGCTATCATCGAGACGAGCGACGAGTTCGAGGACGCTCAGCTAGGTTTGCAGTGGCAGTGGCAGGCCAACTGGCGGCAGGAGTGGTACTCCCTGACCGACTCGCCGGGACAGCTCCGACTGTATGCCCAGCCGCTTCCTGCAGGAGCCGACGCCCTGCACTATGCGCCCAATGTGCTGTGTCAGAAGCTGCCTGCGCCGGCGTTGACCGCTACGGTCAAGCTTGCCTTGCAGTCGGCTACGCCTGGCATAAGCGCAGGTCTGACGGTGTTCGGATACGAGTACCGGTATGTGGCTTTGGAAAGCACCGGGAGCGGGCCGCGGCTTGTCTGGGCAGAAGGCAAGGGCAGCAAAGAAGCCGCCACGGAGCGTATTGCCGAGGCAATCAGCTTGCCGGAAGGCACGACGGCTGTGTATCTGAGGGTTACGGTAGTGCCTGAAGCCGAATGCACCTTCTCTTACAGCCTCGGCGGAGAAGGCTACACGCCGATCGGACAAAGCTTCTCCGCGTTGCCGGGGGGCTGGGTAGGGGCCAAGCTCGGCCTGTTCTGTATCCGTCCAAGCGGAGACGCTGCAGAAGGCTGGGCCGATGTGGACTGGTTCCGGGTCGAGCCGGTCTGATCGCCTCCAAGGTAAGCGGAACCCGGCGCTCCGACGCACCGACGCGACAAAGAATTTGGATCCAAACAAGTAACTGGAAGGGCAGCCTTCTTTCCCGAGAGCCGGGGGAGAGGGCTGTTTGTCTATCCGGCTGATGGTCCCCGCCCGATTACATTTGATCAGAGGGGTTAATACTTGAAGGAGACGAATTTTAACAAAAAAGGAGAACCGGCTATGGAGAAAAAGAGGATAACAGGCACTTCGCTGGATTGTTCGTCTATCGTGCTGGGAAGCGTCAACTTCGGCTCAAAGCTAAGCGAGGAGCAGTCGTTTCGGCTGATGGACGCGTTCGTCGAGGCCGGAGGGAATATGGTGGACACGGCCCAGGTGTATGCCAACTGGCTGCCCGGCGAGCGGAGTCTCAGTGAAAAGACGGTAGGCCGGTGGATGAAGGCCAGGGGTAACCGATCGCAGCTCATCGTAACGACGAAGGGGGCGCATCCCGATCCGGCATCGCCCCAAATCCGAAGATTGACGTCGGAGCTGATCGCGGAGGATCTAGAAGGCAGCCTGAAGCGTCTGCAAGTGGACGAGCTCGATCTGTACTGGCTGCATCGCGACGATCCGTACCGTCCGGTCGGAGAAATTTTGCATACGATGAATGAACTGGCGCAAGCGGGGAAGTTCCGTTACTTCGGCTGCTCCAACTGGAGAACGTACCGGATCGCGGAGGCCCGGGACTACGCCCGCAAGCATGGCCTTCGAGGGTTCGTCTGCAGTCAGGTTTCCTGGAGCCTGGCGAAGGTAGACGCAAGCCGGATCGAGGATACGACGCTTATGCATATGGATGAATCGATGTACCGCTATCATGAGAATTATCCGATGGCCGTGTTCGCCTATTCCTCGCAGGCTCAGGGCTTATTCTCGAAGCTCGGGGAATCGGCTGCGGGGATGGAGGATGAGCGCATACCGCCTATGTACCGCCTGGAGGAAAATGCTAGACGCTATGAGCGGGCAAAGCGGCTCGCCGAGGAGCTGTCCCGGCCGGTTAGTCAGATCGCTCTTGCGTATATGCTGGCCCAGCCGATCCAGACTTTTCCCATCGTAGGCTGCCGCACGGACGAGCAGCTGTCAGACAGCCTTCAAGCAGCGGATATCCGGTTGAAGCCCACGCAGATAGCGTATTTGGAAGGAAAGCAGGACATGCCCGAGTAAGCGAACGCGGCACCACTAAGCCTGATCGCAGGTGTGATATCGTGGATCGGGTTGCGGAAATACGTGGGGTGGGATAAACTTCCAATAGACAACAAAAACAGGCATTCATGGAGCTGGAGGATGATCTTATGAAAGTGAAACAACGCTTTTCCCTGGTACAGGGGGCGGCTGCAGAGGGAAGCTTCGCTCTATCCGCAAGTCTGGCTTACGAGCCGCAGAGAGGATACGGCTGGGCTGAAGCCCCTGCTGCATCCCGGTATGAAGATTTGAGGGATTCCTGGCCTGGGGATTACTTTATCCCCCGTGTGCCTACGCTTCTGATCGATGTTCCAAACGGCAATTATGTCGTCAAGCTTGAGCTGGGCAGCGAGCATACCGCCTCTCGAACGACAGTCAAGGCGGGTCTGGGCAAGCTGATGCTGCGCGAGGTCGGGACGGAGCCCGGGCAGACGGCGCAGGCCGAGTTCGCCGTTCATGTGGATGACGGTCAGCTAAGGCTCGCTTTCTCAGACCAAGCGGCTGGATTGCGTTTCCTGGAGATTGAACGGCGCGCGGAGCTGCCGACGCTGTATTTGGCCGGCGACTCGACCGTGACCGATCAGCCTTCAGGCGGGTATCCGTATACCGGATGGGGACAGATGCTGGGGCTGTATCTGGATGCGGGCATCGCAGTGGCGAATCATGCCCGCTCAGGCCGCAGCACGAAGAGCTTTATTACGGAGGACCGTCTGAACCGGATCTGGAAGAAAATCCGTCCCGGCGATTGTCTGCTGGTGCAGTTCGCTCACAATGATGAGAAAGATAATGAAGGAGGGACCCTTCCGTTCACTACATACCAGGAGTATCTGAGCGTGTATATCGACGGCGCCCGGGAACGGGGCGCTTATCCGGTGCTGTCGGCTCCGATGCATCGGCGTTTCTTTGACGAAGAGGGCCGCATAAAGAATACGCATGGCGAATATATTGCGGCGATGGAGCAGCTGGCCCGCGTCAAGCAGGTTCCCTATATCGATCTGGCGGCTAGGAGCCAAGTCTTATATGAGCAGGCGGGAGTGGAAGGCAGCAAACGGCTTTTCATGTGGACGGAGCCGGGACAATATGAAGGGTTGCCGGAAGGTACGCAGGACAACACGCACTTCTCGGAGCAGGGTGCGGCGGCTATCGCCAGGCTGGTGGCTGAGAGCATCCGGGGGGCGGGCATCGAGCCTCTTAGTAAGCATATCCGGCCGATGCTCGATATGCTTTAGGCAGGTTAGTTAGTACCGCCTGGATGCCTTATAGCTGAACCTTGAACCAAAGCATGAGGAAACCAATGATGAATAAAGATAAGATATAAGCGGTGCCCGGCCTTTTATGATGAAGAAGCAGCATCGGGAACATGATCAGATCGAACCATACGGAATGCCAGAAGGTCCACCCGTGCGCATATTGAATGCGGCCGAACATTTGGAGGAGTCCCTCCGCTGCCGCGTATATGGCAACCCAGAGCATAATGTGCAGGACGATTCGGAGCTTGCCCTGCCGCGGAAGCGTTGAAAGGAAGATCAGCACATTTAGAGGCATGGTCAACACCGCATAGACGAGCACGGTCATACGCTGGTTGTAGAGGAAATCGGGATGAAACACCCAAAGATTGCGGTCATCCGTCAAGTACTCGTACAGCATGCCTCCAACGGTAATGTACAGCATCGTAGACTGATAGTGCTTCCAATGCCGCCAATCTGCCCATTTCCAGGCGGCGAAGGCGCTGAAAACGGCTAAGCATACATGCATAAGCCTGCTCTCCCTGCAAAGAATTTGATAGAGGTTGATGAAGGGCATGCCTCGAATCGGCCCTGAACTTATTATTCCAATTATGGGGAAAACCATGCTGCGTATGTGGAAGAGCATGAAATTACAAATGTTCGGAAAAAGGAGTTGTTTAGATGAAAGGTTTGCTCTATTCACTTTTGATAACGAGTGTGACGCTTATCGGTGGCTTGTACGCTCAACCCGCTTACGCGGCCGTGACCTTGAGTGAGTATGGACAACTGCACGCGGACGGCAATCCTGACAACGAAGTCGATTTCACCATCACTTTTAACGAGGAAACGGTCCTTTATTCGTCACCAGAAGAGTCCGGTATCACCCCCTACTCCCTTGCGCCGCAGACGGTACAGGCGGTTTTCAATGAAGGGAGTTATTACAAAATCAAAACTTCCTGGCTCGGAGAGATGTGGATACGTCCAGAATGGCCGTTCATATTCAACCTGAACGAAGAGTCGAAGGAAGTGGTGTTGCAAACCGAGACGCCGGTGTATGATTATCCCTACACGCATGTTCTTGGCAAATTGGAGCCTCAGACAATGAAAACGACGGCTTCTGCCGCGGGCGGATGGCTCCGGGTTGAAACACCGTTTGGGAAGGAAACGTGGCTGCATCCTAAGATTTCTGCTCCTTTGGAGGCCGTTCCCTATACCAGTCCCCTTGAAGTTGACGGTTATTGGTTGCCTGCCTATATGTATCCGAATAACCGGTCCAAAATGCTAGGCGATGTCCATGAACGCTATTTAAACCCGTTTGAGAAAACGGCAGAAGGGGATTGGTATCATGTGCATAGTGAGCTCGGCGACGTATGGGTTCAATTGCAGCCAGAGCGAATAGCGGTAGATTATAACCAAGAGGTCGAGCTTCCGTTTAATCGGGAAATTCATGATCGGCCGGGAGGCAGTTGGAAGGGAGTTCTTGGTCCGCAAACCGTGAAGGCGAGCAAACGGCTGGAGATCTGGATTAAGGTAGATACATGGCTGGGTGAAGCGTGGATCATTGACCCTATGCATGAAATTCGATTCCGACAAGGTCCGAATGCAAGCCAGTCCTAGCGCTCTAGAGCAGCTCATTCCCATCGGCCCTCGCCTCGCTTGAAAGTTGCGTGCCGGCTGACTGCCCGTACAAAAAAAGGACCCGCAGGCCATGGATGGCTGCGGGTCTAAGGGTTTATATGATAAGGGGAGTAGCGTAGAAGAATCACGCCTGTTGTTTTTTAACCATACCGTATTATTTTGAAACATTTTCTCGAAGAGATAAGTGACCGAACATGCTAGAATGGGAGAAGAACAGCCATGGCAGAGCGTCATGGCCGTCCTCAGGAAAGCCACTAGACGCAGGAAGGATGATTCACAGTGAAGGATATAACGATTCCCCGTACGATGAAGGCAGCCGTGATGACTCAGATCAAGGAAATCGTCATCGAGGAGCGGGAGGTTCCGAGCCTGGAAGAGGACGAGGTGCTGGTCAAGGTCATGGCGGTCGGCGTGTGCGGTTCGGACGTGCACTATTATGAGCATGGGCGGATAGGCTCCTACATCGTGGATAAGCCGATCATACTCGGACATGAGTGCGCAGGGATGGTCGTCGCGGCCGGTGCGAAAGCGGTGAGGTTCCAGCCGGGGGACCGGGTAGCTATGGAGCCCGGCGTTACCTGCGGGCGCTGCCGCTACTGCAAGGAAGGACGCTATAATTTATGCCCCGATGTCGTGTTTTTCGCCACGCCTCCTGTAGATGGGGCTTTCGCTCAATATATCAAGCTGAGAGAAGACTTCCTGTTTCCGATTCCCGATCATCTATCCTACGAGGAAGCCTCGCTTGTCGAGCCCTTCTCCGTTGGCATCCATGCGGCCAAGCGCACCGGGCTGCAGCCGGGTTCGAGCGTCGCGATCATGGGGATGGGGCCGGTCGGGCTGATGGCGGTTGTGGCGGCCAAGGCATTCGGGGCCACCCGGATCTATGTCAGCGATCTGGAGCCGGTTCGACTGGAGGCTGCGCTGAAGCTGGGGGCGACACACGCCATTAATGTCCGGGAGCGAGACACGGTGGAGGCTATACTTGAGCTGACCGGCGGCCAAGGTGTGGATACGGCCTGGGAAACCGCAGGAAGCCCCGTGGCGCTTCAGTCGGCATTAAAGTCCTTGCGCCGGGGCGGCAAGCTGGGAATAGTCGGCTTGCCCGCTCAATCCGATGCGCCGCTCGACATTCATGTGCTGATCGACCGGGAGATCGAGGTGTACGGCATCTTCCGGTATGCGAATACGTATCCCGACGGCATCGAGTTTCTTGCGTCCGGTACTGCGGACGTGAAGCCGTTGTTCACGGACCGGTATACGCTTGAACAGACCCAAGAAGCCCTAGAGCGGGCGATGACGAACAAGAGCGGGAGCCTGA
Organism: Paenibacillus puerhi; assembly: GCF_009846885.1. Classification (GTDB taxonomy): domain Bacteria; phylum Bacillota; class Bacilli; order Paenibacillales; family NBRC-103111; genus Paenibacillus_G; species Paenibacillus_G puerhi. Next base: position 237,595 of record NZ_WUWM01000003.1, on the reverse strand, counting down.
AGGTTATGGTGTACCCGAATGGCAGCAATTTCTCTTGAAATCGCCGCATATCCCGGTATAATGAAACAGGTCTGCCTCTCCGGCGGGCGCTTGGCATAGCCCGGCAACCCGGGCCGCGGTTCGGAAAACTCCCGCGTTACCAAAACTAGGAGGATGGGAAAGACATGTTTCATTTGCTGTGGGGGGCGCTGTTTGTCCTCGTTCATTTTGGCTGCTTTTTGTTATGCTACCGGTTGTTCGGCAAGAACGGGTTGTATGCCTGGGTAGGGATTGCGACGATCCTGGCCAATATTCAGGTGACCAAGACGATCGAGATGGTCGGGATCGTGATGACGCTCGGCAATACGATGTACGCTTCGATTTATTTGACCAGCGATCTGCTCAATGAACGATACGGCGAGAAAGAGGCGCGCAAGGCGGTTTGGTTCGGCTTCTTCGTCATGCTGGTTACGATGGTGACCATGAAGATGACGCTCGTATTCACACCGCAGGAGTCGGACTTTGCCCAAGACTCGTTGGCCACGATATTCGGGCTGCTGCCCCGGCTTGCTCTGGGAAGCTTAACGGCGTTCTTCGTCAGCCAGTTCCTCGACGTGAAGATCTACTCGTATCTGAAGCGGGTATTCCCCAAGCCGGGTCAGCTGTGGCTGCGCAATAACGGCAGCACGGCGGTCAGCCAGATGGTTGATACGCTGATTTTCTGCTCCATTGCGTTCCTTGGAGAGTATACGATGGAGGTGTGGGTCCAAATTCTGATTACGACCTATATCGTCAAGTTTATCGTGTCGATGGCTTCGACGCCCTTCCTGTATATCGCCAGAAGCTTTAAGTTCAAGGAAGAAGAGGCGGTCCAGGCTTAAACCTCGTTCGCATGTATCATAGAGGCTTTTCCGGCATGGGATGCGGAAGGGTCTTTTTGAGCTGGAGAGCCGCTTGGATCGAGCAGACAGGAAGGTACAGACGCGAAAAGTACGAGAAGCAGGTTACTTTTACGATGGATTTCCTTACTTTTCTTAATTTTTCGGGATCGTCAAATGAGCTACAATAAGAATGTAATCGTTTTCAAATATCGATCAAAGGGGATATCTAGGTGAAAAAAAGAACAGTAGCCTTTCTGCCCATTTCTCTAGCTCTGGTCATCAGCGCATGCTCTTCCGGTACACCCAAGGACGACGGAAAGGCTCCTACTGCAGGCGCCGACGGCGCAAACGCACAAAAGGTCGAGCTCCGCATGACCTGGTGGGGCTCGCAAACCCGTCATGATCTGACGACAAAAGCTCTGCAGCTGTTCGAGCAAAAGCATCCCGGCATAAAGATCAAGGCGGAATATTCCGGCTGGGACGGATACTTCGATAAGCTGTCCACCCAAGTCGCCGGCTCGAACGCTCCCGACCTGATCCAGATGGATTACGCTTTCCTGACGGACTACGCGAGACGAGGCGCGCTGCTTGATCTGGGAACCTATGCAGACAGCAAAGTGCTGCGTACGGCAGATCACGATGCGAGCATGATCAAGGCCGGCTCGGTCGACGGCAAGCTGTATGCGATAACATTAGGCGTCAATGCGCCAGGCGTTGTTTATAATTCAACGCTGTTCAAGGAGCTGGGCATCGAGGAGCCCAAGGAAAGCTGGACCTGGAAGGAATTCAGCGATATCGCCGCCAAGATCGCCAAGGCCAAGGGGAAAGGCTTTTACGGCTCGGCGGATATCTCCGGAACCTTCAATATATTTGAAGTGATGGTCCGTCAGAATGGCCGTGCGCTGTTCGAGGGCGGCAAGCTCGGAGCGACGAAGGAGGACTTCGAAGGCTGGTTCAACATGTGGGCGGAGCTGCGCAAAAATGGAGGCATCACGACGCCTGAAGTGACGGCGGCTATGACGAATGCGATGGAGACGAGGCCGCTTGCTCTCGGGACGGCGGCGATGGACTTTGCCTGGTCCAACCAGATCATCGCTTTCCAGAAAGCCATGAAGAACCAGAACGATGCGTTGAAAATTCAAGTCATTCCACATCTGGATGGCGAGAAAAAGATCGGAGAATATTTGAAGCCGGGCCAATTCATCTCCGGGTATGCCAAGACGTCTCATCCGAAGGAAGTAGCGATGGTCATCGACTTCCTGGTCAATGATCCGGAAGCGGCGCAGATCCTCGGCTCGGAGCGGGGCGTTCCGGTCAACTCGCAGATGCGGGAGCAGTTGAAGGGGTCGCTCGGAGAAATCGAGAAGATGGTGTTCGACTTTGTAGACACCGTCTCCAAGCATTCCAGCGACATCGACCCTCCTTATCCGCAAGGCTTTGCCGAGGTTGATAAAAACTTCAAGACGACAAGCGAACAGATTTCATTCGGTCAGGGAAAGCAGGACAGCGTCATTGACTCCTTTATTACCGGAGCCAATCAAATTCTCGGCAAGAGCAAATAACACTAGAGACTAGACAGCGGATGGCGCAGAGCACCGACCATTCGCTGATCTTTTTCGGATGGTGGAGGTTACCATGGATATTCAATATGTGGAAAATGTGAAAGCCGTCGCCGCCAAGACGAAGAGAAAGAGAGGGAGCCTGTACCCGCACAATCGCATCGCGTTGTTGTTTCTTGCTCCTTGGCTGATCGGTCTGATCGTGCTGACGCTTGGACCGATGGCGGCTTCGCTCTACTATTCCCTGACGGATTACAGTATATTGAGCGCTCCCTCCTGGGTCGGGCTGGACAACTACATCGCGATGTTCGCGACGGACCCACTGTTTCTGGTGTCCCTGAAGGTTACGTTCCTGTATGTGTTTACATCCGTTCCCGTAAAGCTTATTTTTGCGCTCGCCGTGGCCCTCTGGTTGAACAAGGGGATGCGGGGACTCGGCATTTATCGCACCGTTTATTATATACCGTCCTTGCTCGGAGGCAGCGTGGCCATCGCCATGCTGTGGCGCAAAATGTTCGGCGGGGACGGCTTGCTGAATCAGCTCCTTCTTTACGTGGGCATTCAGGCGCCCGATTGGGTAGCCAATCCCAAGTATGCGCTGTACTCGATCGTGCTGCTGTCGGTCTGGCAGTTCGGCTCGTCCATGATTATTTTCCTGGCCGGTCTGAAGCAGATTCCTGCGGAATACTATGAGGCTTCCTCGGTGGACGGGGCAGGCAAAGTCCGTCAGTTTTTCAGCATTACCGTCCCGGTTCTGTCGCCTGTTATCTTCTTTAATCTGGTGATGCAGATCATTACTTCGTTCCAATCGTTTACGCAAGCCTTCGTGATCAGCAATGGAACGGGCGGCCCGATTAATTCCACGCTGATGTATTCCTTGTACTTGTACAAGAAAGGGTTTGCCTTCTTCCAAATGGGCTATGCTTCCGCCATGGCCTGGGTGCTGGTACTGCTGATCGGCTTCTTCACTTTCCTGGTATTTCGTTCCAGTAAATCTTGGGTGCATTATGAAGACGGGGGGAAATAGCTCATGGATCATGTCCAAGGGAAATCCGTATGGTTCAAGCATGCGATCATAATCGGGATGGCCTTCGTGATGCTGTACCCCGTACTTTGGATGGTCGCCAGCTCCTTCAAGCCGGCCCATCAGATTTTCTCGGAAATCGGTTTATGGCCGAAGCAGTGGGTATGGGATAACTATGCGAGAGGCTGGGCAGGAGTAGGGGATAACCCGTTCTCGCGGTTCCTGGGCAATTCCCTGATCGTAGCCTTGGGCGCGGTGCTGGGCAATGTGGTGACCTGCTCCATGGCTGCATACGCCTTTGCCCGGCTGCGCTTTCGCTTCAAAGCCGTCGGCTTTGGGCTTATGCTCCTCACGATCATGCTGCCCCATCATGTCACGCTGATTCCGCAATATATTTTGTTTAACCAATTGGGCTGGGTCAACACGTACCTGCCTCTGATCGTGCCCAAATGGCTGGCGACGGATGCGTTCTTTATTTTTCTGACCGTCCAGTTCATTCGCGGTCTGCCCAGGGAGCTTGACGAGGCGGCGACGATTGACGGCTGCGGTCCCGTCCAAATATTTTGGCGCGTCATTGTGCCTTTGGCCGTTCCGGCTTTGATCACTACGACGATATTCACGTTTCTGTGGACGTGGGACGACTTTTTCAGCCAGCTGATCTATTTGAGCGAAACCTCCATGTTTACGGTGCCTCTCGGGCTGAGGCTGTTTCTGGATTCCAGCTCTCAATCCGACTGGGGGCCGATGTTCGCTATGTCCGTGCTGTCGCTGGCCCCTTGCTTCCTGATTTTCATCGTGTGCCAGAAGTACTTTGTGGAGGGGATTGCAACGTCCGGTATAAAGGGATAATATCAGGGTACTTGAAACCGGATAGGGTGATGATATGCGTGCTTCCGGCTTTACCTCATGGCCTTCCTTGCTTCGGCGCTGCAAGCTGTCCACACTGATCGTCGTTTGCTTCATCGGCTTGAACCTCGTTTTGTTCATTGGGGTAATCTGGCTCTCTTACCGGGCCTTCTCCGATGTTGCTTTCAGTGAGATCAGCAAGGCCAGATTGGCTTTGTTGAACGAAAGCACCAAGCGGGGATTTGACTTTATGACCCAGATTACCAATACAGCGTACTCGGTGGTCAGTCAGAAGGAGATCACGGAAAGACTCGGCGGAGCTGTAGAGTCCAAGTATGACATGCTGATGCGAAGACGGGAAATCTCGGATAAGCTGCATCATATGCTGGTGATCAACACAGGGATCAGCTCGATTGAAATTTATTCGGATCTGTTCAATGAGGTGCCATACAGCTCTACGGATCTCGTGTACCCCGTCTCCAATATTTCCGGGGAAAAGTGGTTTTCCGCGCTGAAGCAGGCGGATGCGGTCTGGATTCCTGCGGAGGAGGGAGATTCTTCTCAATCCTTGATCGGCTACGCACAGCATATGTTCAACAGCCGTGGAGAAACGAATGGTTATCTAGTCATCCGAATGACCCAGGAGGATGTGCTGAGTCACTTCGCGGACGTGCCGATGGTGCTGGAGGGCCAGGTGCTTGTAGTGGATACGGCCGGTAAAATCATCATCCAGGTCAATGATCCGAATCGCGCCGATGTGCAGCCTATACCGGATACGGACTGGCTCACGAGGCATTCGCATAACTTCAGCGACGGCTACGAGCTGTACCGCAAGGGGGAGCATGATTATCTGGTCTTGTTCTCCAAGCCCAATACGGTACAGTGGCGACTGGTCCAGGTGATTGCGACGAGCGAGCTGCTGGCTTCAACTGAGCGGGCCGGCTGGTATGTGCTGGTCATCGGCTTGCTGGGGCTGACCATCTCTGCGCTGCTCGCCTACGTGCTCGTCAAGGGCACCGTACGGCCGCTTCGCCGGTTAATGATGGAGATGAAGAAGCTGGAGAGAGGAGATTTCAACGCGAAAACCTCCAGCAGCTTTACGGAGGAGTACGTGCAGCTGTCCTTCAGCTTCAATCATATGGTGTCCCGGCTGCAGGAGCTGATAGACAGCGTGCAGAAGGAGAGCAAGCTCAAACGGGAAGCGCAGACAGGTCTTCTGGAGGCTCAGATCAAGCCGCACTTTCTCTATAACACGCTGGATATGATCCATTGGCGCGCGCTGGATTACAAGGCAGAGGATATCAGCTCGATGATTACACAGCTGGGCAAGCTGCTGCGCATCGGACTGAGCGGGGGCAAGCTGTTTATCCGGGTGCGCGACGAGCTGGAGCATGCCCGCTGTTATATCGGGATCCAGCAGGTGCGTCAACCGTTCTCCATCGAATGCGCCGAGCAGATCGACCCGCATGTTCGAGGCTATTATATACCGAAGGTCATTCTGCAGCCGCTTATCGAAAACTCGGTGATCCATGGCAAGCCGGATCAGAGCGGTCAGGCTCTTCAGCTCGGTCTGAAGATCCGGGAGCTGAGGAAGGAAGGGCAGGGGAAGTGTTTGGAGCTTACCTTGACGGATAACGGCAGAGGGCTGCCGGCTCAGTGGAAGCTGGAGGAAACGACAGGCATCGGCATACGCAACGTGCATCAGCGCATCGTTCTGTATTGCGGTCCTCATTACGGCTTGCTTGTAGAGAACCGGGAGGAGGGAGGCGTCCGGGTGACGGTACGTGTCCCGGTGATTGAGACAGAGGAACAATTAAAGTGGCTGCTGGACGGTGAGAACAGATGAGGACGATTCTGCTTGTGGACGATGAAGCGCATATTCTGCAGGGTCTTTCCCAGCATGTCGGTTGGTCGAAGCTGAAGCTAAAGATAGCGGGTACGGCAATGGACGGCCGGCAGGCTTTCGAGCGGTACAAGGAACTGAAGCCGGATCTGGTGATGACGGATGTCTATATGCCCGGTATGAACGGGGTGGAGCTCGCCCAGGCGCTCAGGCAGGAAAATCCAAGTCTCCCGATTATTATTCTAAGCGGCTTTGATGAGTTTGAAAATGCACGGCAGGCCATGCGCTGGGGAGTCAGTCACTTTCTGCTCAAGCCGGCCAGCGTGTCCGAAATCGAGTCGGTGCTCGATGAAATCCTGCAGGAGCTGGAGCATACGGAACAGAAGCGCCGGCTGGACGAGCATTATAAGCGGGAGATCGACCGGATGCTGCCGTATTTGCGCGAGAAGTTTTTCTATGAATTGTTAACGACGCGGTATCTCGCTCATGAAATAAACGAAGAACGGCTCGATTATCTGGAGCTTCCCAGTCCGCGCCGGACGGCGGCCGTCAGCCTGCGGATTACGAGGCCTGCTTTTTTGACCCGACTGGAGGAACGGGACTGGCAGCTGCTGAGGTTCGGGGCGGATAACATGATCCGGGAACTGGTGGAGGACGAGCTGAAGCTGTCATCGTTCCGCGGAGGCGTGCTCGATTATTCCGACAACCTGTTCGTCCTGCTGCTGCTGTCGCCCCATTCGGAGGAGGAGGAGCTTTACCGCTTCTGCGAGCGGCTGGGGCGGATGGCGACGGAGAGGATCAGGACGCTGCTCAAGATCGAGGCTCTGGCCGGTATAGGCTCCGTCAAGAGCGGCCTGCATGAGTTGATCGACTCTTACCTGGAGAGCCGCAAGGCGCTGGACACGGCGGAGTACCAAGGCTCCTGCCAGGTATACCCTTACCGGGAGTCCGCCCGGCTCGATACGACCTTCGATTCCTATGCTCCGCTGCTGAAGCAGTGGAACGAAGCCCTGGCGGGCAAGCTTGCGGAACAGGCCAAAGCTCAATGGGCGCAAATTCACGAGCGGCTGGGAGGGGAGGCGAGCGGGTCGCTGGCCGATGTCCAGACGATCTGCGTGGGCGTGTTCAGCTCGCTGATGATGGTCTGGCACGATGATCATCCGCAGCAGCCGCCTCCTCTTACGATGTCCCGGTTTCTGCAGGAAATTCAGCAGCGGTATGCCTTGAAGGATCTCATAGGCTGGATGCACGAGCTGGTGTCGGAGTGGCTGCAAATCTCCCAGCAGGAGTTATCCGGCAGGAGGGGCAATCGTCTGGTGGAAAGCGTCAAGCAGCATGTGGAGCAGTATTACGGGGAGGATATCAGTTTCGCCGCGATCGCGAAGGAGCTGTATGTACATCCCAAGTACTTGAGCCAGCTGTTCAAGCGGGTGACCGGGCAAAATTTCGTCCAGTATCTGAACCAATACCGTATTCAAAAGGCTATCTCTTACCTGCAATCCGGCCAGCATATGGTCTACGAGGTCGGGGAAATGGTCGGTTATAAAAATGCCGCCTACTTTAGTCAGGTGTTCAAAATGGTCACGGGGAAAAGCCCGTCTGATTTTTTTCGCGCTTAAGCAGCATGGATGGGCGAGGCCATGGAACTGACGTAGCGTGCTTCGGCGATTGCGATCACCCGGAACGGTGTGCGGTAGTCGATCCTGACGCTGAAGGAGATCATGCGGGGGCAGGCTTTGCACGCAAAAAGCCTCTGTCCAAAGCGGACATAGGCTTTTTGCCGAGCGACTCTACACAAAATGCAGCGCTTGGCCAGGGTCTGCAGGCATCCATTGTCGATTGAAAAAGGTGGAGCTGAGATCCGCATAATAAGTTGTGACGGGAAGTCTCGGCTTTAACAGAGAGCCTACGTGCATAAAGGATAAATGATATACGTCTTGTACAATTTTTTGCATCGACAGAGAGCCTTGTTTCTTGACAATTTTAACAGGCTGAGCTACACCGATCTTGGGGTGAGGATTGGTGGAAGTCAGATATGCTGTGTTTCCCTTCAGGTAGTAGCAGCCCTGCTTGGTCTCCCATTTCTTCTCTCTCGTAAAATAAGCCATTCGCCGATTGGATTTTTTGATGATCTCGATCATGTCATAGGAGACATTCAGACTTGCCATCACTTCATCCAATTGGGCAAGATCCTCATGACAGCGACCGTCGCGATGAAAGGTGATGTGACGAGGCGTTTCCCCATACTGTTGCTCATAAATATCCAGAGCCGAATAAACAATCTGGCACATCGTTTCATGACGAATTTTTTCCCCCGCTTCATTGGACGTATTCGCTTTACTGGACAATACCATCCCGTCTCTTCCGATCACATGCGTTATGCCCGTGGAATGCCGCCCCTCCTCATGCGATACATCAAGGCCGATGAAGCAGTCGGAGGATAGGCTTTGATTTAATATCCAGGATTGAATGTTCGCCTTTGCGTAAAGACCCAGCAGAATATTGCCTATTACATATTCATTGGCCTTGGATATCGTGTTCACATTAATGAATTGGGTAGGAATGGACGCGCGGGCGCCAAATTCTTTCTTAATCAAGTCGTACCACATCTCGGCCTCCTTCTCATTGCCGATTATAAGTGTAGGTTCTTGAAATACAGCTTTCGTCAAACGCTTCATAAGCAGGGCCAATTGGTGAGGATTTGAAAAGTCCGTGTCCGTGTTCATATAGCTGTCCGAAGTTTTGGAAAATTTCAATTCAACCCCCCATTGTACCGACTGCTTGGACAACTTGTTCGTAAAATTTAATATTAAGTCACGTTTGGCTTGGAGCAGTCCGGGATTCGCGAACAAATGGATGATCAAGGTTCTGGGAGCATAGACTCCCCCTCGATCAAGCCCGTGTTTGAACTTGTCATGAGACGTGCTTTTCCCGAACAATAGCTCCGGGGGCTGTAAGTGCTCGATGTGGTAACCGGCTTCATGCACTGGAAACTTCTCTCTTGAAAAAGTTAGTTTGTCTGTCCTGGAGAAAATGAGTTGAATTTGCTTAAGCAGAGTTGACATCTTGGTGTCTGCATTTTGCTTGTACACGTCGGAAGTTTGGTCAATGACCGATTTAGGCAGCGTGGTCAAGGCAAGTTCCTTTTGCAACATAACCGGAGCATAAGCAACGGGATTTCCGATGTTCTTCACATAAACGACTGGCATACCGGGATTAAGACCCTTAACCTTCCAAGCCTGACTGGGCTGATTTAGAAAGTAATCCAGTATCGACTGGTTAAGTTCCGGGACGGGCTGTTCCAGCGTTAGGTCCGACTGCTTGACAAATTCATAATGCATGTTACTGTATTTATCAATTACCCGGTCGCCTGGATGAATAGAGTTCGTGGATAGCAAATCCAGCACGGTTGCCTCAGTCCGATACTGATGGCTCATGTCAAAGCCCACTGTAATGGATTGGTCTTCGTCGACACGAACGTCGCAATAGATGGTGCGGTGAATGGAGATATTCTCCACGACTTTTTCCGGCTTCAGCCAAGTGAACTTTCGGTTTCGGGCCGAAATCTCTTTCAGGGGCTGTGCAGCTTCGAGTGTCCGAAGCAACAATCGCTCCAACATCTCCCGCTCGGCCCGCATACTTGGGTCAATAGGACGATATTCGTAATGGACATATCGGTGATTGTCCCAGGAGTGAATGGGTTCCCAGGCTGCAATCAGATGCTCGTAGAACTCGATAAGTTGGATACGATTGAGTCTCTTTAGATCATGGCTGACTCTTTTGTTCTCCTGATGCTTTTCCTGTATATTGCGGACTGGAAGCGTGTACAGGTGGATGGGTAGCTGGCTTGTTATGGTATCTGAGGTCCATTCGGTTAGTATGTAGGGATGAGATCGGGAAGATATAGCAGTTGGCTGCATGGAAATGGATATCGCTCCTTAGATTTAGTTATATAGGTATATTATCCCACGAAGATAGTGACTTGACAACTTAGGCAGGAATTTGTTCGGATTATGGCGAACTATAATTCCTCATATGAGGTACAGGGATTTGGGGTTATATAGCCGTACAAAGAGCATTAATCCAACTCCAACACCCAGAAGCCTACTCCCCCAGCTCTGTGTGCCGGAAGTTTGAAGTTTAGGCGATGCCCGAATCAGTAAAGCTCATGATGATCTATATAAGCGGCTCCTCATTTACTATGATATAATGGAAAATAAATCCTTGTGAATGTGCTCTATGAAATAGGAGAGTGGGACAATGGCTATAAACAAAATTAATTTGGAAAATTTCACTGTTTTTGAAAAGCTGGATATTTCGTTCTCAAATGGGATTAATGTATTTATCGGTGAGAATGGTACCGGGAAAACTCATATTATGAAAGTCATATACAGTGCTTGTCAGGCGGCCCGGATAGATGTATCATTCAGCGAAAAGTTAGTAAAAGTATTTAAGCCGGATAATCTGAGAATTTCCCGGTTAGCTAGGAGAAAGCCTGGAAATTTTCGATCCATGGTTGTTGTTGAATCGGACGCTGCCCGAATCTCGGCCGAGTTTCACTCTAAAACCAATAAATGGGATGCGGAGGTTACGGGCGAAGCGAAATGGGAGAAGCAGCTATCCTCATTGACCAGCACGTTCATTCCGGCCAAAGAAATATTGTCCAATGCCTGGAACTTGGAGGCCGCAGTTGATAAAAATAACGTCGATTTTGATGAGACTTATATCGACATTATCACATCGGCTAAAGTTGATATTTCGGCTGGAAAGGACTCCAAGGAAAGAAAGAAGTACCTAGATATTTTACAAAATATAACCTCTGGCAAGGTGACGGTAGAGAATGAAAGGTTTTACCTAAAACCCGGAAGTCATGCTAAAATTGAATTTTCACTTGTGGCGGAAGGTATCCGCAAAATAGCGTTACTCTGGCAATTAATTAAAAATGGTACGTTGGAGAAAGGCGCTGTATTATTCTGGGATGAGCCGGAAGCCAATATTAATCCGGCGCATATTCCTGTCATGGTTGACATGCTGCTGGAACTGCAGCGAAGCGGCGTTCAGATTTTTATTTCCACGCATGATTATGTTTTTTCGAAGTATCTTGAAGTCAAAAGAAATGAAAAAGATGACGTCATTTTTTACTCCCTTTATCCAAAGGAAAATGGCGTAGAGGTTGAAAGTAACCGGTACTTTAAGGATCTGAGGGTGAATGCCATTGTCGAAACCTTTGATCGCTTACTTGAAGATGTTTTTAACAAGAATTTGGGGGATTAGGTTGTGGAGAAACGAATATTTAAGGAAGAAAACAACCTATATCAGTTTGATTTTAGCAATGCCGTATGGGCTACGGATGAATTAAATCAAATGTATCGAAAGATTTCTTCCATTCTCAGCGATGTAGATTTTATTGCAGAGACGGATCAGGAGATTATTTTTATGGAATACAAGAATGCTGATGTGGAGAATGCGGCAAACCCTGGAGCTTTTGTCCAGAAACTAAAATCTGATGAACATTACAGAAGTATCGCCTTAAAATATTACGGTAGTATCCTCTATGCACTTGTTAGCGGGCGGAACAAGCCGTACAGGTATGTTTATGTACTGGAGTGCGCTGCGGCAGGTAGCACAGAAAGACTCAGGATCAGAACGAAAATCCGGTCCAAGCTTCCTTTTGATTTGCAGAACGGGCAGGAGTTTTCCAGAAGGCTGATTGAAGATTTTGAGATCCTATCAATTGAAGAATGGAATAATAATCCTATATATGGCCGTTTTCCAATAACAGCTATTGCGAGTAGTTAATAGTGAAATCAAACAATTGATTGTGGATAAAAAGGGCACACAGATTATGCTCGTTGCTCCTTTCTAATTCGATAAGAAAATCATTGGCGAATGGAAAAAGTCTACTGATATCGGTTGGCACCATAAGCAAGTTACCTAATCAAACCTCATTTGTTGCGATATCGCGTTTTTAATGAGACCCGAGCTTTATCCTTTAAGGATAAGAGAATCGGGTCTTTTTTGCATACAAGTGCTTCCTAATTTGCGAATCCTTTGCTTGACAACCGGATCGTTTATTTATACAATCTGTTAAATAGTAATTATTACGATTTTGGAGGTTGGACATGTCGACAAATAAAATTCCCGTTACCGTGCTGAGCGGCTATCTTGGAGCCGGAAAAACAACGATTCTCAATCATGTGCTGAATAATCGCCAAGGCTTGAGGGTTGCCGTGATCGTTAATGATTTGAGCGAGGTGAACATCGATGCCGGGCTGATCCGCGACGGGGGAGGCTTGTCCCGTACGAACGAAACGCTCGTAGAGATGTCCAACGGCTGCATCTGCTGTACGCTGCGGGAGGATCTTCTTAAGGAGGTAGAGCGGCTCGCGCGCATGGGCAGCTTCGATTATATCCTGATCGAGTCTACAGGAGTGGGCGAGCCGGTTCCGGTAGCCCAGACGTTTACGTATATAAGTGAAGAGAACGGAATCGATCTCTCGCAGTTTTGCCGTCTGGATACGATGGTTACCGTGGTGGATGCGTACCGGTTCTGGCATGATTTCTCTTCGGGAGAGACGCTGCTGGAGCGCGGAGAGGCCGTAGGGGGCGACGATACGCGGGATGTGGTGGATTTGCTGATCGATCAGATCGAGTTCTGCGATGTGCTTGTTCTGAACAAGTGCGACTTGGTGGAGGCCGGGGAGCTGGATGAGCTGGAAGCCGTCCTGCGCAAGCTGCAGCCGCGGGCCAAGCTGATCCGTGCGGAGAAGGGGGCGGTGGAGCCATCGGATATCCTGAACACGGGGCTGTTCGACTTCGATGCGGCGAGCGCATCCGCGGGCTGGATCAAGGAAATGGAAAAGGCCGAGCATACGCCCGAGACCGAGGAATACGGGATCGCTTCCTTCGTGTACGAGCGGATCAAGCCATTCCACCCGCAGCGGCTGATGGAATGGATGGAGGCCTGGCCGGCCGAGATCGTCCGCGCCAAGGGCATGGTTTGGCTGGCCAGCCGCAGCGATATGGGGCAGAGCCTGAGCCAGGCGGGGCCTTCGATCCAATTCGGCCCAGCAGGGTATTGGGTAGCTGCGCTGCCGGAGGCCGAACGAACCAGCACGCTGCTGGAAGATCCGGAGCTGGCAAAGGCGTGGCACCCCTTGCACGGGGATCGGATCAACAAAATCGTATTGATCGGCATCGGCATGGATCAAGAGGCATTGATAGCGGAGCTGGACGGCTGTCTGCTGACGGAGGAGGAGATGAGGCAGGACTGGAGCCGATTCCCGGACCCGTTTCCGCGGGCCGTGGACGGGGTGGAAGCAGCCTTGTCTTAATCGGATAAGGCCTATGGCAGAGGAGGTGAACGAAGATGAGAGTAGTCGTTACGCTAGCATGCACCGAGACGGGAGACCGCAATTATACGACGAGCAAGAATAAAAAAACGCATCCCGGGCGGATGGAGCTTAAGAAGTATTGCCCCCGCTTGAAGAAAGTAACTTTACACCGTGAAACGAGATAGCTAGGCAGCAGCGAAAGCCGGGGAGCGATCCCCGGCTTTCGTTCCCTTGTTTGTGATGATGTGAAACAAGCTCCATTTACCGTCCGCGTTCGTACCAGTAGCCGGGGATTTGACGCTCCAGGCGCATCAGCGCTTCGAGGTAATAGTAATCGCCCCAGATGGTGTAATCATCCGGCGAAGCGCCGCCGCGTACGGAGTACGAGCCATGCTTCAGGAAGCCTTCGGCCTCCGCTTCCCCCCGGGTCGAATAAAGCTCATAGAGGGCGCTGACCGCGTCGGCAGCGGCTTTCCGGAAAAAGTCCTTATCGGGATCGCTGTCCAGGAGCATGTCAGCAATTTCCAGCATGCCTGCTGCGGCGATGGCCGAAGCGGAGCTGTCGCGCTTAGATTCCGGGGTTTGCGGCACGTCGAAATCCCAGTAGGCGACGCCGTCCTCAGGCAGATGCTCCAAGAAGTAGCGCGACATCCGCTTCGCTGTCTCCAGCAGCTCGGGCTGCTTCAGATAGCGGTAGGATAAGGCGAAGCCGTAGATGCCCCATGCCTGGCCGCGAGTCCAGGTCGAGCCGTCGCGGAAGCCTTGGTGGGTTCCGCCCCGCAGCGAGTCTCCCGTTTCCTGATCGAAGTAGAAGGTATGATAAGACGAGTCGTCGCCGCGCACGAGAAACCGGCGGCTCTTATGCGCATGAATGGCGGCCAGTTCGCGGTAGCGGCTGTCGCCGGTCGCTTCGGCTGCCCAATACAGCAGAGGGAGATTCAGCAGGCAGTCGATAATGATACGGCCGCCGTTGTCCGGATCGTCCTTGGGACCCCAAGCTTGCAGCAATTGCGATTTTTCGCGCCAGCGTTCCAGCAGCACGTCAGCCGCCTTGACCGTAAGCGCTTTAGCTTGTTCGTCACCCTCAATGATCCATTGGGCCTTGCTGGACAGCGAATACAAGAAGCCGATATCGTGATGCTCCAGTCCGACCCTGTTCTCCATCCGGCTGTTAAAGCTGTCGACAGTCTTGACCGCTGCTTCGTGAAATATTTCTTTCTTGCTATATTCGTATGCCAGCCACAGAATTCCCGACCAAAAACCGTCGGTCCATTCATTATTGTCATTTAGCACATAATTCGTGCCGCCATCGCTGACATGGGGGAATTTCCCCTTAAATTTGCCGATATTCGCTTCCGTTATCCGTAATGCATCTTCAATCGCTTGTTTCCACATGTCGACTCCTCCTGGCCTACAGTCAAAGTATGGGTTAATCTCCCTCTATTATAGTCCGTTACGGATGGGGCGAGGTTGTGCTAAAATATAGCTATCTTGCTATAAGGGAACGGATGCTATGAGTTATATTGACCCGATGGATCTCGGACCGACCGCTTTCCGCGTGACACACCGGGCCAAGACCACCCAGTGGCCTTGGATAATGCTGCATGCTCATCAGGGCATCGAGCTTTTGTACGTATACGAGGGGGAAGGAGAAGTTACCGTCGAAGGCCGAAGCTTTCCGATGCGGCCCGGCATGCTGATGTGCTTCCAGCCCTTTCAGCTGCATAAGGTCGACGTACCCGGAAAGCCGGGAGGACAATATGTCCGCTCGATTCTGACCTTCGACCCCAGGATGGCGGATCTGCTGCTAAGCCCATTTCCCCGGCTGCATGCCTGGTTTCTTCACTTTTGGAAAGGGGCGCTCCCCCAGCAGGTGTTCGATCTTGGCGAGGATGCCCGGCTGTCAATGCTGCTGGACGACTATGAACAGTCCATGCAGTCGCCGGATGCCAACGAAAAGGAAGAGCAGGCTTTGCTGCTGACGGGCTTGCTGCGGTATTTGCATCTGCATGTCGTTCCCGGCGGTCGAGTCCCCGAACTTTCGGCCAAAACCTCCTCGCACGTTGAGAAGATGATGGATTGGCTTGAGGCCAACTATAAGCAGCCGTTTCAGCTAGAACGGATGGCTAGCGACCTGCACCTTTCGTCCTACTACGTCTCGCACTTGTTTCGCAAGTATACAGGTATGAGCCTTACCGCGTATATCGCGGACAGACGCCTGCGAGAAGCATGCGATCAGCTGCTGTCGACGACCAAGAGCGTAGGGGAAATTGCCCGGGACGTCGGTCAATTCAGTTCCTCGCACTTTTGCCAGCTGTTCAAGAAGCGCAAGGGTGTCAGTCCGCATGTTTACCGCAGGACGCTTAGTCGTTCCTTTGACCTGATGTGAAGCAGCCGGCTCACTTTCCTATGCGCTTTTCTGTTTGAGCCTTGGCCTTAAGTGGTAATCAAGGGTTAAAACAGGTAGCTTAGGGGGATCAAGGGATGGAGCCGACAGCGCAGAAAGCATCGAATTGGCGAAAGAAGACAGCATTTGTACTCAAAATGTCCTTGGCTCTGTTTGCCGTTGCGTTCGCGATTTTCGGGGTTTGGGGGCTAAATTGGACATGGAATACGTATAAGTCGATGTATGCCGCTACCGATATTTCTTTACTGGATCAAGAACCGGCGCGGTCCACTTATTTCTACGACCGTCATGGTCAGATCATTACGGAAGTCACGAATGCCAGGATGGAATATACTCCCCTGGATCAATATCCGAAACAGATGATCGATGCAGTCATCGCAGTCGAGGATGCCCGGTTCTATGACCATCAAGGGGTAGATTTGTATGGAATCGCGCGGGCTTTCTATAAAAATTGGAGATCGGGCTACACGGTAGAGGGCGGCAGCACGATTACCCAACAGCTCGCGAAGACAATGCTCTTGTCCACGGAGCAAACGTACACACGCAAAATCAAGGAAGCAATCGCTTCCATCAAGATTGAGAACACCTACAGCAAGGAGCAGATTCTGGAGCTGTACCTCAATTATATTTATTTCGGCGAAGGGTCCTGGGGATTGCAGCGAGCTTCCAAGACCTACTTTGGCAAGGAGGCGGCCCAATTGACGCTGGCGGAATCGGCGCTTATGGCGGGTATTCCCAAGTCTCCCACCAACTATTCCCCTGTTAAAAAGCCGGGGTCGGCTGTAGATCGCCGAAATCTCATCCTTAGCTTGATGGCTCAGCAGGGCAAGATTACGGCTGAGCAGCGCGATGAGGCGATGAAGGAGGAGGTAAAGCTCGTCGACAAGTCCGAGACGAAGACGTCCAAGGTTTATCCCTCTTATATCGACCATGTGATCCAGGAGGCTATCGAGAAATACGGCTTAACCGAGCAGCAGATCTTGTCGTCCGGCTATCATATTCACACGAATCTCGATCCCAAGGTACAGCAGGCGGCGGAGGACGTATATCGGGAGCCTTCCTACTTTCCTGAGGATCTGGGCGGGCTGCAGAGCGCTATCGTGCTGATGGAGCCTAAGACGGGCGCCTTGCGAGGCATCGTAGGCTCCCGCAACCAGGAGCAGACGTTCCGGGGCTTCAATTATGCCACCCAAGCCGAACGGCAGCCTGGCTCCACGATGAAGCCGGTCGTGGTGTATGCGCCGGCGCTCCATCAAGGCTATGGTCCGGCCGACCGGATCTATGATGAGGAGACGGACTTCGGCGGCGGGTACAAGCCTATGAACTACGGCAAAAAGTTTCATGGCTGGGTCACGCTGGAGGAGGCGCTGATCCAATCTTACAACATCCCGGCCGTCGCTATGCTGAAGGAAATCGGGATCGACAAAGGGCTGGACTTCGCTCGTAAGGTCGGACTGCCCGTACAGAATTCCGACCGGGTGTTCAGCATTGCCCTGGGAGGGATGACCAAGGGGACGTCGCCTCTGCAGATGGCTCAGGCCTATACCGTGTTTGCCAATAACGGGACATGGGCCAAAGCCTACGCAATTACGAAGATTATGGACAAGCATGGCAGCCTCGTAGGGGAAGAAGCGAAGCCCGAGCTGCAGCAGGTCTTGGATCCGAGTGCGGCCTATACGATGACCCGGATGCTGGAGAAGGCAGTATCCTCGGGTACCGGGAGGACGGCCCGGATGAACCGGCCGGTGGCGGGCAAAACAGGTACTACGCAGCTTCCCGATATTCCGGAATTCAAGGATAAGTATGGAAACCAGCTGGACGGCTCCAAGGACGCCTGGTTCGTCGGCTATACGCCCGAGCTGGTAGGTGCGGTGTGGCTTGGCTATGAACGGACGAATCGAGAGAAGTACTTGACTACGACGGGGGGCAAATATCCCGCATCCCTATTCAAGGAAGTCGTGAGCCGTGCGTTGGACGGTGTACCCGTGCAGCCGTTCGCCAAGCCGGATTCTTACAAGATGATCGCCGGAGGCAGCAAATTGATCAACGGCACGGAAGAAGCCTTATATGCGCTGGCCGAGGAGAAGAAAGCAGTGGCCCGGGCCAAGGAGGAAGCCGCAGCGCTTGCTGCCGCTCAACAAGCGCAGCAGCAAGCGGAGGCCGCAGCTGTGGCTGCGGCCGGATCGGGGCCATCGGCTGAGCAGGCCGATGCGCCAGAGGAGAAAGTAGCCGGCCCGCAGAATCAGAAGACGGATCAGGGAGGAAAGCCGGCAGGGGGGAAGGACCCCGAGGATAAAAAGCCGGTGGCCTCGGAAGGGCGCAGTTCGTCCGAAGCAGAGCCCGATGCTGCCAAGAGCAAGCCGGGTACCGACAGCGTGAGCAGCGCAAGCGGCGACAAGGACCAGGAGAAAAAGAAGGATAAAGAAAAAGAAAAAGAAAAAGAAAAAGAAAAAGAAAAAGAAAAAGAAAAAGAAAAAGAAAAAGAAAAAGAAAAAGAAAAAGCCAAGCCTAACGCGGATGATAAGAAGAAGGGCGGAACGGCCGCAACGGACCGCTCCGAGACTAAGGGAGAGAAGGAAGGCTGACCGTGCATCAGCTGTCAAAGCCGCAGGCTTTGAAAAGGGAGAAGCATAGGCGTGCAGGAACGGCCGATCGGCATTCGGAGAATGACTTCGAATGCCGATTTTTTTATGGGAGCGGAGGAGGTAAACGTAAAGTTTATGAAATCGGAAGATAGAAAGAATCGGGGGGTAGCTGTCGAATATGACAAAATAAAGTCGAAATTCAGGGAAATACTGGATGTTATGGATGGGCATTCATTGAATAAAGGGACGGCCCTGTGCTAGTCTATTAAAAAAAAGGCCGAATCCATTTCAGCAGAAGAATTGGTACGGGGGATGATTTACTTGGGGTGAATGCTTGCGAATCGCGAGCTAGGGAGTTACCTCTTCCGAATCCGTCAACTAACCTCGAAGGCTACAGGAGGAATAAGTTTGAACCGTTTTTACAAAACGCTTGTTTTTTCGTGCGCATTGACTGCTGCCGGACTCGTATCGGGCTATGCGGCTGGTTCTGCTCACGCGGCGTCTTCCGAAGTCAAAGTGCAGGTGAACGATAGTCTGGTCTCGTTCCCCGATGCGCAGCCCTATATTGACACAGCCAATACGCTGCAGATCCCTTTGCGCCTGTTGGTCGAAAATTTGGGCTACAAGCTGGATTGGAGCAAAGAAGCCAACATCGTGAAAGTTACGCTGACCAATGATCAGCAAACCATCGAGCTGCAGACCGGCGAAAAGCAAGCGATCGTGAATGGCAAAGCGGTGGACATGGATGTCCCGGCCCAGTTCAACCAGGGAAGGGTTTACCTGCCGCTCAGATTCGTATCCGAGACTTTCGGTTACCGGGTCCAGTGGGACTCAAACAACCGGATTGCGATTATTAACCAGGACGGCCAGTATCACGCTCCCGCTTGGTACAAGCCCAAGCCGACGCCGGCCGTGGTCCAGACCGCGAATAAATATTTGGGAACCCCTTATGTATATGGCGGCCAATCGGCGAGCGGGTTCGATTGCTCCGGTTTCGTACGTTATGTATTTCAATCACACGGCGTCTGGCTGCCCAGAACCTCCGTCGATATGTATGACAACGCGGGTCAGGATGTGATCGACCTGCAGGAGGGCGATCTGGTCTTCTTTGCCGAGAAAAATAAAACCTCTCATGTTGGGATTTATTTGGGCAACGGTCAGTTTATTTCGGCTGCTTCCTCCGGCGGCGTGTCTGTCGCCAGCCTGACAAGCGGATATTGGGGCAAGCGCTATGTAGGCGCCAAGCGGGTCGCCGCGGTCTCTTAGTTCGGAACCGGCTATCCCGTCCCCCTCGCTTAAGTCAACTCGTATGTGCCCCAGCCCGCCTTCCAGGCGGGTTTATTTCTTTTTACCCGAACAAGAGTCAAGCTAAACCGTGCCCCCATGATGATTCCGGGATTATGCTTGAGGCCGCTTCTCATACACATACAGCTTTCCGTTCTCAGGCGTGCGGAACCTGGGACCACGAAAGCCCCGTTTAAGCAGCTCTTGGCGCATCAGCATCATCAAGCCCGCATGGCTGACCAGCAGCATCTCTTCTTCGCCTTGCAGCAGGATGTCGTCCAGGACATGGTTGATTCGTTCCTTCGTTTGCTTGATTTCTTCCTTAACCTTGGGGTCAAGATACGGTGACAAGCGAACCGCAATCGCCCAGAGCAGAAACGGAAGGCGCCAATTCCTTCGAAAGCGGGGCAAAGGAATTTCCCTAAGCTTCGCCGTTGCCCGTATCTCTCCGTGGTAGAGGAGCTCCGCTGTTCTCAGCGCTCTCGGCATATCGCTGGCATGGCAGCTCTTCCAGGCGATGGCTTGCAGATCCGTTGCTACAGGCTCAATATCGGCCTCGTCGTACTCTTTAAACCATTGGACCAGCTCGTCTCTGGTGAGCCAGCCTTTTGAGGGAAACCCTTTCTTTACTTTAAAATGTCTTACTAATCCGATCTTCATCACGGGCAGACCTCTTTCAGGATCTAATATAGTTGGGCGTGTCGGGCAGCAATCTTGTTGAAGCTCCGTCGCTCGTCGCAAGCAGGGTATAAATGTCATTATGATGGCGCGGGGCTGGCAAATCAAGCATAGAAAAAGCCCCGAATCCGCAGCGCATGGCGGATCGGAGCCTTCCTTCTCCCAAGCAGCTCTGCCCGGCCCCTATCTCTGGCCTACGGGAGTGCCAAGCTTGTTCAAGGTTTCCCGGATGAAGGCCGGTTCGTCGGCAGGCGTCCTCGAGGTAACCAGGTTGCCGTCTACAACGACTTCCTGATCGATGAAGGTGGCGCCCGCGTTGGTGAGATCATCCTGCAGGGGCGGGTAGCTGGTTAGTGTTTTGCCGCTTACGATACCGGCGCTGATCAGCACCTGCGGCCCGTGGCAGATCGCCGAGATCGGCTTGTTTTTCTGATTCAGCTCCTGTACGAATTGCAGGATGCCCGGATGAAGCCTAAGCCCCTCGGGTGAAGAGCCTCCGGGGATGACGACCGCATCAAACTGCTCGGCCTTCACTTCATCGATGGAAGCCTCTGCCGTGTAGGTGGCCTGTTTTTGCTTGCCGGTCAGCTTCTCGCCCTTTTTCAGCCCGACGATGACAGCCTCATGGCCGGCCGCCTTAATCGCCTCATACGGTTTTTGCATTTCCGAATCCTCGAATTCAGAGGCAAGCAGGAACGCTACTTTTTTCATCCGTATCCCTCCTCGTAAATAGATCTTCGGTGAACCACACTATACTTTACCCTAATCGGGCAGGCGATAATCCCCTCAGCTAGGATAGGAGAACGAAAGGACAGCCTCCAACTCGTATCGATGCGGAATCTCAATCCAAGACTCTTCCTTGACAGGAGAGCCCGTAAGGGCGAACAAATGTCCATCGAAGGCGTACAGCTCCGGCTTCCTGCCGCTAGTAGAACCGGCCTGCCGGTCGAGGGCCGCCAGCTCCAGTCCGATCCAATCGTCCTCGGCGAAAGGAGGCTGACGATACGGCTTATAATAGAGGAAATACTCCAGCTTGAACGAATCCCATTCGGCGATTCTTCGTTTCACGGCTTCCAGCATCCCGGCTCGATTGTCGCGCTTGTGCAGCTTTTGTACAGACCGGGCAAGAAACATCTGGTGAAGGATAGGGGAGATGTTTTTGGCGACGGTATCGAGCAGCAGTACTTCTTCCTCCAGCAGGCTGCTCTCGGTTTCCAGAATGACCAGAAAGCCCAGCGGATACGGGTCTTCGCGGCGGACGCGTTCACTAGATACGGCAAGGGGGGCGATGACGCAGCAGTTGGTGGAGCCGGGTTCGAGCCAGTCTAAAGTGTGCGGGGGCAAATAACGCTCCGCTCCGCGGCTGGTGTAGTCGCACAGGAGCTGGCGATCCATAAGGGAAGGGGGAACCTCCTCCAGCCTCAGCAAGACTTGTCCCTTGAGGTCGGCATTCGGTTTGTTCGCGGCGGTTCCGCCATTCGCCCAGGAGAAGCCGGTCTGCTCGGTTACTACATAGGCGTCCCCTTCGCGCAGGCAGAGAAGGGCTTTTCGTACGCCGAAAGCGAGACGCAGCGTTTTGATCGTAAAATAACAGAGCTCCTCCGGATCGCTCGATTCATTGACGTTGCTGACGAGCCGGTTCAGGTTGAGCAGCAGGCGAAGCTTGTTCTCGGCACTCGTACGCTGCCGGCCCGCCTCGGCGAACAGGGTGGCGTTGGACAGCGCGATCATACTGGAGTTAGCCAGCGATTCGATCAGCTCGAAGGTAGCGTCGTCATAGCTTCGCTCGTCGTTAACGGGTCTGCTCAGGGTAACCATGCCGATGAGCTGCTTCTGGACGATCAGGATCACGTATTCCGTCTCCAGCTCCTTCAACTGCTCCCTGTTGACGAACAGAGCGTCCAGGCGGCCGCGGTCGCGCTCCATATGCAGGACGATCGGTCCTGCGTATGCTCTGCTCTTCAGCTCGAACTCGCCGTAATACCGGTTATAGGCCAGCACATTCCGGAAGCCCGTTATTTTGAGCTTGCCGCTGATCGGGTCCACGACGCCGAAGGACGTTACCTGGCTCGACGTTACTTCGCTAAATACATCGGTAGCGATATCGTATAGATGAGTCAGCGACATTTCGGAGAGCAGCACCTTCGTGCTTTGGTTAATCGCGAGCAGGTTGAAATTTTTCTGATCAAGCTTAGCGTTGGAGGCCTGAAGCTGAGCGAGATGATAGCTGTTCTCCAGAGAGTTGTTGATCAGACGCATCAGAGTGCCGGACATGACCAGATCGCTGCTAGAAAAGTGATCCTCGATGTTGCCGTTAGAGACGATGAAGCCATGCAGCTTGTCATTGACCATCAAGGGCATCAGCCATTTGATCCGAAGGCGTTCGATGTCGCCAGGCTCCAGGAAATGCTCGAAGCCCCGGGTCAGCGTATGTCCGCGGAACAGGGCCAGCTGCTTCATTTTGTCGGTATCCCGGATCACGTAATCGGCTGCGATATGAGGATATAGACGCTTCTGCCGGAGTACGTATTTATGGCCGTCGTGTATGAACAGGGCGGAGGCGTTCAGCGTTAAAATTTCATTGACGAATTCGAAGGAATACTGCGAGAGCTGCTCCATATCGAAGCGCTGTGTGAAAAACTCGATGGCATGCAAGAGTCCCTCAAACCGATATGACAGGCTTAGATGCTCCATAAGCGTAATGTCCTCCTCGCAAGTGGCAATTCCCTATTCCTGAACGAACTTATTCTTGTCGACATAGAAAAAGCCCCCCGTACTGTTCAAAATCAGCTTCTCTATTTCTTTGATCTGCAGCATGGTTCTGGGGTATGCCTTCTGGAAGACGGCGACTTCCCCGTCGCCCTTGGCGCTCATGTAAGCCATCAGCCTCTGACGCTGCTCCTCCAGATCAAGCAAGGCGGCTGCCGTCGCTTCGTATCTTTCCGTATATCCGTTAAACTCGTCTTTCTGCCCATCCGTCAGCAGATCGATGTACCCCTCGTACATGACGACCTCCCGGCGGCAATGCTCCAGCTCCGTCAGAAGACGCTTGTACTCGGCAAGGACTTCATCCAACTGCCTGATGATACTGCTCCGATCGAAGCCTTCGACCTGTACCTTGGTAGGTCTTTCGAATTCGTTGCCGATATAGCCAGTCGTAAGCTGAACCATCGCGTGCACATGACCGCCGATCAGCTTGCCGCGTTTCTTATCGAGCAGAATATACTTGGCCTTCAATTGACAGCCGATGGCATAAAGCCCGATGTGGATGCTCTCTCCGGCTTCGATGCTGCAGTCCTTGGCATGCTTGATATAGACATGACGGGCAGCGCGGAGAGAGGCCCGCTCCTTGCCGAAGCAGCCGCCCTTGATGTAGAGGTCTCCGGTCACCGAAACGATCTGGCTGACGGCGCCGACCCCGCTCTCGCCCAGAATGCTGATGTCTTTGGTCGCTTTGACCGAGTATCCATCATGAACGGTGCCCGTTATCTTGATGGCGCCGTCATAGTCTAGATTCCCCGTCTGGGGTCCGACATCCCCCTGGATCAGCAAGAGCTCCTCGACTGTGATTAGCTTGCCTGTCTTATAGACCGACCCGACCACCCGGGAGCGAAGGACATACCGGTCCTCCTCCCACTGCTCATCGATATGCTGCTTGTCGTATTGCAGGGGCATGTCCATCCCTTTGCTCGCCGGCAGCCGGTCTCCCTTCAGATTGCGGCCGTCCTTGCCCGAGGTCGGGGGGATTTTCTCGCCCAGCCATTCGCCTGGCTGCACCTCGTCAATAAAGCTCATTTCATAATAGTCGGCGCTTCCGTCCTGGCGGAGCGTAGGCTTCCGCTCGGAAAAGGCGTAGTACGTAAGCACGGCATCGTGTCCGGGCTCCGGCTCGATGCCCTTGGCGATGACGAAGCCTCGCTGGACCGGGGGGTCTTGGAGAGCCTCATACCGTATGCCTTCGACGATCTGCCGCTGGCGAAGCTCCTGGATGACCTGGTCGGAAAGGTCCGCGCGCTGTTCCGCCAGGTCGTTCTCCGTCATATTCAGCTTGAGCGTCGCTTCCATCCAATCCCCGCTGATCTGGATTTCGAAGCGAGGCTTCAGCAGGCCGATCAGAACCGGGACGGCTGCCGCTTGCTGCAGAGCGTCCCGCAGCGCAACAAAGCTGGTTATCTGCAAGCGGGGGTGAAGTTTCAGCACATGGTCAAATTCCTTGATCTCGAAACCGGGGGCGACGACGTTCAGATACACTTTGTTCTCTTCGGCTTGAAGAGAGAAGCTGTCATTGCGAAAGAACTCCATCAACGATCCTCCAATTCGGATATCATACTTATATTTTCCATCATAAGAGGGTATTTTGTCACACAAAAAATCCGTAAAATTCGAAAAAATTTTATAACTAAACAAAAATGCTGGGCAAAATGTCTTATTCATATTCCAAAAATTGAGTCTAAAGCCATAATAGTGGTTAATAATAGAAAATATCGCTCCGAGAGGGAAGGTTGGTATGGAAAGAGGCGGGAGTTGGCGATTCGGCCAACCTGTGATAAAGTAAAAAAGGGTTTGTCTGATTTTGTCGAATTGGAATAAAAAACCTTTGACTATATCCGAGTTATTTGGTAGGGTATGTGAAGGGGATGCCCCTGCACAGAAGAGAAGCTACATAAGCTGGATTAGGGAGAGAGAAATGATGAAAAAAGCTATATTGTCTATTTTTGCGATTGCCTTGATGATTACGGGCTGCTCCTCGGCTCAGCCTGCGGAAACGCCAGGGGCTAACCAGGCGGAAACGAAAGCGCCTGATGCTAAGACGGCCAAACGGATCGTCCTGGTTACGCCTGAGAAGATCGGTCTGAACCCTTTCTTCGCTCAGCAGGATGAAGGCGTGAAGAAGGCTGGTAAGGAATTCGGCGTTGAAGTGAAGACGGTCGAATCCGCCGATCACAGTGCGATCGAGCAAAATCTGCGCGCTGCCGTAGCCGATAACTATGACTTGATTATTACGAGCTCCTTCGAGGCGGAGGATGCCCTGAAGAAGGTAGCGGCTGAGAATCCGAAGAAATCGTTCGCGATCATCGATACGGTCGTCGACCTGCCGAATGTACGGAGCGTCGTATTCCGCGAGCATGAGGCGGCTTACTTGCTGGGCGCAGCCGCGGGTCTTGCCACGAAGAAAAATGTGGTCGGTATGGTAGCCGCCGTGGATATTCCTCTGATTAAGAAATATACGGTCGGCTTTCAGGAAGGCCTGAAATCGACCAACCCGAACGCGAAGTTCATCGTCAACTACGTGGGCGGCTTCTCCGACCCGGCCAAGGCCAAGGAGCTTGCGCTGACCCAGTTCGCCCAAGGCGCCGACTTTATCGCGGGCGCTGCGGCAGTCGGAGATCTGGGCGTATTCGAAGCAGCCAAGGAGAAGGGCTTCTACACGTCGGGTCAAGATATTGACCGCACCGAGACGGACCCCGAGCATATCGTCTTGTCCCAATTGAAGGGCAGCGATGCGGTAGCCTACGAGACTGTGAAGGATTTTGCCTCGGGCACGTTCAAGTTCGGTTCGGTGGACTATGGACTGAAGGAAGACGGAGTGGGCCTGACGTTTGTGACCAGAGACAGCAAGTCGCCGCTTAGCCCGTTCATCGGTCAAGAGGTCGTGAACAAAGTGAAAGCGATCCGCGACGACATTGTGGCAGGCAAGATTACGGTATCCAATCCGCTGAAATAAGGGAATGGTAAAGCGCAATAGCGACAAAGGAAACTGTTTACGCCAGACGTAAACAGTTTCCGCATGTCCGGGGAGAGGAGCCTTGGAGCTTTCATGCTGCTTGAGATGAGTCAGATTACGAAAACCTACGGGACGGTTACGGCCAATACGCAAGTGGATTTCACGCTGAAGGAAGGCGAAATTCACGCGCTGGTCGGAGAGAATGGAGCGGGGAAAACGACGCTAATGCGCATGCTGTACGGCATGGAGCAGCCGACCTCAGGCACGATCCGCCTGCGGGGACAGGCCGTAGCGTTTGCCTCCCCGGTCGATGCCATCGATGCCGGTATCGGCATGGTGCATCAGCATTTCATGCTGTTCCCTTCCTTTACGGTGGCGGAAAATATCGTCATCGGCCGCGAGCCGAGGCTTGGCCCTGCTTTCGATCGCAAGAAGGCGGTGCGTCAGGTAGAGCAGCTATGCGCGGACTACCGGATGCCGATCGATCCGCTGATGAAGGTCGGCGATTGCCCCCTCGGGCTGCAGCAGCGGGTGGAGATTCTGAAGGTGCTGTACCAGGGAGCGGATATCATCATTCTGGACGAGCCGACCGGGGTGCTGACGCCGCTCGAAGCCCGGGAGCTGCTGGTCACGATGAAAAGTCTGGCCGCACGGGGCAAGAGCTTTATTATCATCACGCATAAGCTCCATGAAGTGATGGAGGTCGCTGATCGGGTCACGGTGCTTCGGGATGGGCGGATCACGGGTACGATGGACACCTCTGCCACGAATGTGGACGAGCTGTCGAGGCTGATGGTCGGCCGCGAGCTGAATGATTCGCCGAAGCCAGCGCCTGATCCAGGCGAGATCGTGCTGGAGGTTCGGGACGCGACGCTGTACGGCGGCCGGAGCCGGCAGGCTATAGCGAGAGGGGAGAAGCCCCTGCTCAACGGTATCGATCTCGAGGTCAGAGCCGGGGAGATCGTCGGCATAGCCGGAATCTCCGGCAACGGGCAATCCGAGCTGATTCAGGTGATCGCGGGTCTTACACCTCTCGACAGCGGACAGATTCGTCTGCAGGGCGCCGATATAGCCGGGCGTTCGCCGCTGGCTGTCCGGTCGCTCGGCTTAGCGCATATTCCCGAGGACCGTTATCAATGGGGGGCGGCGAAGGCTGCTACCGTGCTGGAGAACGGCATGATGGGGCATCATCGCGCTTCGGCCCGCTACGGCTTGCTCGCCGGAAGGAAGCTGCGCGCGATGGTCGGCGACTGGATCCGCCGGTTCCAGATCAAGGCGGGCTCCCTGGATGCGAAGGCCGGGGTGCTATCCGGGGGCAATCTGCAGAAGCTGATCGTTGCCCGGGAGCTGGCCGGCAGCGAGCCTTTCCTGATCGCCGCCGAGCCGACGCGCGGCGTCGACATCGGGGCGATGGAATTAATCCATGAGGAGCTTCTGCGCAAACGCAGCGAGCGGGGGGCCATATTATTGATTTCATCGGAATTAACGGAAATATTAAAGCTGTCCGACCGGATTCTCGTCATGTATGAGGGCCGAATTGCAGGCGAGCTGCCTGCGGGGGACGCGACGGAAGAATCGATTAGTCTGCTGATGGCGGGAGGCGAGCTTCGTGTCTAACTGGAGGACTCATGCTTCGGCCTGGCTGCAGCCGCTTATTGCGGTCTTTATTGGTTTGCTTGGCGGGGCGGTCGCCGTTCTGCTGATCGGAGGCTCGGTTACCGATACCTACGTGCAGATGTGGAAGGGCGCTTTCGGCAATACTTACTACCTTACAAACACGCTGACGCGGGCCACGCCTCTGATCCTGGTAGGGCTCGGGGTGGCTGTTGCTTTCCGGGCCGGCTTCTTCAATATGGGCTCGGAGGGGCAAATGATACTCGGAGCTCTTGCGACAGCGCTGATCTCTCTTTATCTCCCGGCGCCGCCTCCGGTCAAGCTGCTCGCTGCAGTACTGGGCGGGATCGCGGCCGGCGGCATGTGGTCGGCGCTTGCCGGCTGGCTGGACGCCCGCTTTCGCATGAATCTGATTATTACGACTTTGCTGCTGAACTATATCGCGGCTCTGTTCGCAGGTTATCTGGTCGCCTACCCGCTGAAGGATACGAAGGGCTCGGCGGCCTTGGCGCAGACGGCTATGCTCGACAACAGCCTGTGGCTGCCTAAGCTGCTGCCGGGCATGACGATGCATGCCGGATTTGTGATTGCGATCGTTCTGGCCGTGCTGCTGTATTTGTTTATGCGCTATACCGTGTCCGGCTACGAAATCCGGATGCTCGGGTATAATCCGCTGTTTGCCGCCTATGGCGGGATCAACCGCGTCAAGCTGATGCTGGCCGGCATGTTCGCCAGCGGCGGCATCGCGGGCCTCGCCGGAGCGGTGGAAGTGCTCGGTACGCAGTACCGGTACGTGGACGGCATGATTACCAATCCGGGCTATGCCTGGTCCGGCATCATGGCGGCGCTGCTGGCCGGCGCCCATCCGCTCGGGACGGTCATCGCAGCCGTGCTGCTTGCCGCGCTGCAGACGGGCGGCATGGGCGTGGAGCGCAATACCGAGGTGCCGCTCGCTATCTCGGGCGTCATCCAGTCGCTGCTGATTCTGTTCGTCACGGCAAGGTTTACCTATACGTTCTGGAAACGCAGGAAAGGGGGACGAGGCGATGGAGCATCTGTTTGACGTATCGCTGTTCAGCGCCATGCTTCGAATGGTGGCCCCTATCCTGCTCGCGGCGCTCGGCGGCGCCATCTGCTCCCGGGTCGGCTTGTTTAATGTCGGCTTGGAGGGTTTCGTGCTGGTCGGCGCGTTTGCAGCCATTGTCGGCAATCATTTTACCGGAAATGTGTTTACGGCTGTGCTGATCGCGGTAGGGGTAACCTTGCTATTCTCGCTTGTCTTTGCCTTCATGAGCATTCACCTGCAGGCCAACGTCATTATCGTCGGGATCTCGTTTAACTTTCTGGCACTGGGATTGACGGCATTTTGCCTGCAAGCGATCTTTAAGGTAAAAGGTGCGTTTTACGATAAAAATATGATAGGGCTGCCCAAGTGGGATATCCCGTTCATCCAGGATATTCCGATTGTCGGCGGCATCGTATCCGGCCATTCGCCGCTGGTGTATCTGGCGTTCGTCCTTGTGGCGGGCCTGCATCTTTTTCTATTCCGTTCCGTGACGGGCTTCCGGCTGCGCGCCGTAGGGGAAAACCCTGTAGCGGCGAGAAGCATTGGGATCAAGGTCAACCGGATGCAGTACACGGCGGTGCTGATCTGCGGAGCGCTCTGCGGGCTGGCCGGCGCTCAGCTGTCGCTTGGCCAAGTTACCATGTTCACGGAAGGGATGACCGCAGGCCGCGGGTTTATCGCCCTGGTCGCGACGATGCTCGGTCAAGCCCATCCGGTCGGGGTGATGGCCTCCAGCCTGCTGTTCGGGCTGATGGATGCGCTTAGTCTTCGTCTGCAGGGCTTCTCGCTGCCGACGCATTTCACCCAAATGCTGCCTTACGTAGTTACCCTGCTGGCAATGCTCTTCTTCCGTACGAACAGCTATATGGAGGATGCCCGCAAGGCCAACGGCAGCTCCAGATGAGAGGAGAGAACACGTAATGACAGAGGGATCGAAGAAAATGGCGAAAGCCGACCGGATCAAGCAGATGCGGGTACCTGTCGTCGATAAGGCGCTCGCGCACCGGGTGCCCCCGGGTCAAATTGTGACGGAGCGGTTCCCTATCCTGCATGAGGGAGAGGTTCCGGAATACGACCTAAATGAATGGAGCCTTCGGGTGTTCGGCGCGGTCGAGGAGGAGCGGCTGCTTCGGTTCGACGATCTGCTCGCTCTACCGCAAACGCAGCTCGTCTGCGACATCCACTGCGTCACGCGCTGGTCCAAGCTGGACACGGTGTGGGAAGGCATCTTGTTCCGGGATTTTCTGAAGCTGATGAATATTAAGCCCTTGGGCCGCTATGTGATGCTGCATGCGGATCAGGACTACGAGACGAATATAGCGCTCGACGAGCTGCTCGGCGACGATATTTTACTGGCGTTGAAGTATGAAGGAAAGCCGCTTAGCCCTAAGCATGGCTGGCCTTTGCGTCTGATCGTGCCGCATCGTTACTTCTGGAAAAGCGCCAAGTGGCTCAGGGGTATCGAGTTTATGACGGAGGACCGCGAGGGCTTCTGGGAGCGGAACGGGTTCCACAATGTGGCCGATCCGTTCGAGGAGCAGCGCTTCTCGGGCGAGGCGCTGCCGATACCGGAAGACGAATGGGAGAAGAAGGAGTTTGATTAGGATGCTAT
Organism: Paenibacillus puerhi; assembly: GCF_009846885.1. Taxonomy (GTDB): domain Bacteria; phylum Bacillota; class Bacilli; order Paenibacillales; family NBRC-103111; genus Paenibacillus_G; species Paenibacillus_G puerhi. The sequence goes on along the minus strand of NZ_WUWM01000003.1, from coordinate 207,158 downwards.
TGCCAATCCTGCAAGTTCATGCTGAAGAGCTTACGCCCTATGCGATCGTCTGCGGCGATCCGTTTAGGGCCGAGGCGATTGCGAGCAAGCTGGACAACGTCCGGGAGCTTGCCTTTAGCCGGGAATACCGCACGTTTGTCGGAGAGGCATCCGGCGTACCCATCACCGTAACGAGCCATGGCGTAGGTTCGCCGGGCGCGGCTGTCTGCTTCGAGGAGCTGATCAAGGGCGGCGTCAAGACGCTGATCCGCGTCGGTACGGCCGGCTCTTATCATGCCGAGCTGCCGACGGGCAGCCTCGTCGTCAGTACGGCGGCCGTGCGCGAGGAAGGTTTGACGCGCCAGCTTGTGCCGCCCGGCTTCCCCGCCGTGGCGGATGCCGAGGTGACCCAAGCGCTTTATGAAGCGGCCTCGGAAGGCGGCGGTGTCGTCGGCCGGGGGATTACGCTGACGATGGATGCTTTCTTCATGGGCGTCGAGGAGTTTCCGCATCAGAAGTACAAGCGCGCGGGCGTACTCGCCGTCGAGATGGAGATCGCGGCGCTGTACGTGATCGCGTCCTTACGCGGGGCGAGGGCCGGAGCGATCGTCGCCTTGGACGGCTATGCCGACGCGGATCTGAAGGAAGTATACGATCCGCATACGGATGCGGTAGCCAAAGCCGTCGAACGCGAGATCGCGGCGGCGATCGAGGCTATCGTCCGGCTGGCGGGCAAGAGCGGAACGGCCTAGGCGGTCTGCCCGTCTGGCCATCTGGCCGCCGTGGAATCATAGGAGAGAGGGCCAGCCAGAGCGATTATTCGTCAGGCGCCTTTGTTGGGCATGAGTTCGGTATTGTACCGGGTTCATGCCTTTTCTTTTGCCTTGTCGGGTCTACCGGCTTCATTCATGTAATCGATATGCTTAAAGCCCCAGCCGCACATGTCGATCAGCACGCCGCTTAACGATTGTCCGTGCTCGGACAAATAATATTCGACCTTCGGCGGAATTTCCTGATACACCTTGCGTACGACCATCCCGTCCTGCTCCAGCTCGCGGAGCTGATTCGTCAGCATGCCCTGCGTAACGTTCGGTAGCAATCGCCGCAGCTCCCCGAACCGTTTGGTTCCCTGATTCAACAAAATGAACAGGATGAGCGGCTTCCATTTGCCCCCGATCACCTGCAGCGTCGCCGAAATTCCTTGCGTCGTATTCGGTTCGTGCGTGCTCCCTCTCATGTCCTCACTCCCTTATCTTTACTGTAACAGAGAATGCGGATTTGAAACAGTACTACCAATTTTCGTACTTGGTACGGTTTAGGATACCGACACAGCAGGCCAAGCGACGTCTAACGTACGCTCGACAGGACTAAGTACGAATAAAATGCGTACTTTTCAACCGCAAGATTCCAAATCATAATGGGGGGTGTCCATGACGAATACAGATTGAGAGGAAGATGAACATGAACATGATGGTGATTGCGGCCCACCCGAACCTGAAAAAATCGCGCGCCAGCCGGACGTTTACGCAAGAGCTTGCCCGCCATGGCGGTATTTATGTCCGCGATTTGTACCAAGCATACCCCGACTGGCGGATTGATGTGGAGAAGGAACAGCAATTGTTGCTGGAGCATGATCGGATCGTTTTTCAGTTTCCCTTCTACTGGTACAGCTGCCCGCCGCTTTTGAAAAAGTGGTTTGACGACGTATTTACGTACGGCTGGGCTTTCGGATCGGGCGGAGACCATCTGAAAGGTAAATCATTTATCGTCGCTACGACGACGGGCGGCTCGGAAAACGGATACCGTGCTGGTGGTGACAACTGGTTCACGGTTGATGAATTACTGCGGCCGATCCAAAGCACCATTACCCGCTGCAACGGTATATTTCTCCCTTCATTCGTCACCTATAACGCCGATCGGGGGACGGATGCCTATTTGTCGCAAGAGGCTCAGCGGTATGCAGCATATATTCAATCGGAGTTGGAAGTCCTCGTGCTTTAAAGCTTAACCAACCGCCAAGTGACGCCGCAACGCGTAACGGGGAACGCCCGCTTATAAGGATGAAGCGCTTCGCCGCTCCCGTTCGCTGAACATCGAACCATATTACGGCTTGTTCAGACAATCGGTAAAGCCTGTCCGCCAAGTCGGATATAGCGGTTTCCAGCCGTATTCCAGACGGGCCTTCCTGTTCGATGCCCCTCGCTCCCAAGCGTTGCTATTCGTAAGAGCTTCAGGCACAGGTGCTCCTATGGCTTGTGCATAAACCGGGAGCCAGTCAATTCCTCTGGCCGGCTCGTCGTCCACGATGTTCACTGGTCCAGAGGGCCATTGCAAGGCCAAAAGTGCAGCCTCAGCGGTATCCTCCACATGAAGAAAAGAAGTGACCCCTTCGGTTGCGGCAACCTGCCTTTGATGAATTTGTTCGGCCATGAATCCGTTATGCTCGTACCAAGTGCCCGGACCATAGAACATTCCATAGCGTAAAATTACATATTGCGGCATTTCCGTTACAGCATTTTCCAATGCCAATATGCCATCAATGGTCGATTTCCACTTCTCTCCGTATCCTTGTATTGTCTGAAAAATTACGACTACTCAAAGAAGTCAATTGATGAATGACAACGTCGGGCTGAGATTCATCTACTGCTGATCGTATTGCCTCGAAATCAAAGACATCAGCGACTAAGGCTTTTGCTCCCGTATTCTCGATGATGGATTTCTTACTCTCGCTATGCGTGATTCCAATTACTTCATGACCTGCACGAATCAATTTTGGAAGCAAGAAACGTCCGACAGCTCCAGTAGCTCCAGCGACAAAAATTCTCATGAACCGTTCCTCCCAGTGCAGCCGCGGCTGTCTTTGCTTGTATTCAGGCCTTATTCATCCTACTGTTCTAATTGAACAATAAGATGATTGATATCGTTGATCCTTTGACTTATTGATCCCAACATACCTTCAATAGCTGCATCTTTTAGAAATTCATCAGGGTTATTTGAAACGTTATAAAGTGAAGTGTCTTTAGTTGAGCCTGTGATTAGAGGGGTATGGCAAGGATGATTTTTTTGAGCTCATAATACCTCTCCTTTCCATGCAGGATGTCTAATCCCGCCGACTGCTCCTCCTATCCTTCCTTTTACAAATCTAACCAAATATATATAAATACTATATTCAACCATTATTTCATATCACCTTTTTTGCTCTATCCTGCCCGTTCAACAAACAGATCTTTTCCGACGAAACCACACGTCTGGGAACCTTTTCGGAAGAAAGGATTGACAAAACGGACACCCATATAGATAATTAAATAAATTAGTTAGTTAATAAAATAATTGGCTTTACGTTATCCATTTCTTAATTCACAGGAGGTTTGCATTTGAAAATATTCATAACGGGCATTACGGGTTATATCGGCTCTGTCGCAGCGCAGCATTTTTTGTCCCAAGGCCATGAGGTCATCGGTCTGGTTCGAACGGAGGAACAAGCAGAAGAGCTGCGCAAGCTGGGCTATACCCCGCTGATCGGGGATCTAGGGAATCATCTGGTGCTAAGGGAAGGGGCTGAGGCGGCGGATGGCGTCTTCCATGCGGCGATATCGCATACGCCGGATTGCGAGCAGTTGGATGTGTGGGCGGTCCGTACGATGCTGGATGCTCTATCGGGCACGGGCAAAGCCTTCCTCTATACGAGCGGAACCTTGATCTATAACGATACCGGGGAGCTGGCCGTCCATGAGGAATCGCCACTGGATCCGCTGCCGTTTCTGCAATGGAAGGCCGATCAGGAGCAGGTGGTATTGGCTGCTGCCGAACGAAACATTCGAACGGTGGTCGTCCGGCCTTCTCTTGTCTATGGGAGGGGAGGGGGTCTCGTAAGCGGGATGCTCCGAATCGCCCGTCATCTGAAGGCGGCCTACTATATCGGGGAGGGAAATCAGGCCTGGTCTACGATACATGTGGAGGATCTTGCCGAATTGCTGGGTAAGGCGCTCCGCTTGTCAGAGCCGGGTACGCTGTTAAATGCGAGTTCGCGGGAAGCCGTTACCATGAAACAGTTGGCTGCCGCAGTAGGGGGGATAATAGGGTACCCGGACTCGACAACGTCATGGACGCTAGAGGAGGCAGGGCAATGGATGGGGCCGGCTGCTTGGGCAGGCAGCATCAGCCAGCGCATATCGGGCTTGAAGGCCGAGCGGCTGTTGGCATGGAGCGCCCAGGCTCCTTCCCTGCTCGATGAACTGAGCAGGGGCTCCTATCGGAGCGGCTAGTCCGTGTGTTGGAAGCTATAGCATTTATATAGTATAGAGCCTGACGGGCTTCCGTCAGGCTCTATGCTGCTTTTGCAGGAAGCGCAGCGAAGCGGAGAGCAGACGTACCAGCTCCTGGGCGTCTTCTGTACCCAGATAATCGCGTAAGTCGCGGAAGCTGGCGAGCAGCTCCTGTTCCTTCGACTCGACCAGCGCATGGCCAGCCTCAGTAGCCGTTACGAGCACAGCCCGTCGGTCGGCCGGCTCTACGGCCCGCTCGATATAGCCGCTGCGCTCCAATGCGGTAATAAGATGGGTGACAGCGGCCGAGGTGATGTTGAGATGAGCGCTCAGCTCAGAGACGCGGATACCTCTCGAGCCTGGCGGGCATAGGTACACGATGCTGGCCAGCATGTGAGATTCGCTTTGCTTTAAAGCTTGAAAGGCCGGAAAAACGTTTCCGATTCGCTTGTATTGACCGAACAGCTGCGCCAGCTCCTTGGCCAGATCAGTTTCTTGCGGCTTTGAGGAGTTTGAAGTCATCCCAGATCGTCCCTTTCCTAGAGGCATAATGCCCGTGTATGATTATTTCCCTGTTAAATCCCCGACTCCCTGCGCCGCCGCATGCGATCTCCGGTAAACGGCAGGTGTTTCTCCGACTATTTTTTTGAACATGCGATGGAAGTGGGGCAGGCTGTCGAAGCCGCACATCGGTGCGATATCGCTGATATTGGCGTCCGTCTGTAGCAGCAGCTCCTTGGCCCTGAACATCCGCTTCATCGTCAAGTACTCCGTAACATTCAGGCCGGTGAGCTGCTTGAACGTCCTGCAGAAATGAGCGGGGGAGACGGATGCCCGGTCGGCCAGCACCGAGAGGCCAAGCTTGCTATCCGACAGCTTGGCATCCAGATCGTGAAGGATCTCCTTCATCCAGGACGGCCCGATAAGCGTCTCTTGCTGGGGCAGCCGCCTAGACGCTGGGTCGGACTTCCGGCAGCTGCGCACGATCGCGAGCAGCAGGCGCTGAAGCAGCAGCAGGATAGCTTGACGGTTGCCGTACTCACCGGTAACCAATTCATCCTGAATATCGTCCAGCACTGTTTCGAGCGCGGCAGGAGCCAGCGGAAGCTGCTCGCACTTATAGCGTCTGTCCTTGCGTGCCTGCTCAAATCCGGTAAGATAGGAGAATGGATTGCCCGGGAAATGATGGGTGACAAGCTGCGGGCTGAAGAATATCGCCGTCGAGGTGACCGGATCGTCCTGGTCGGGGAAAGCCCGATGGATCGTATGTCCGGGAATGAGAAACAGGTCGCCGGCACTCATCTCATAGAAGGATTGATCAATGAAAAAGGTGCCCTTGCCGCTATAAACGTACACCAGCTCGCACCAATCGTGAATGTGATCCGGCAGCTCGGCTTGCTGCTGCTTCGTGTCGCGGTAGACGCAGGCGAATGGAAATGAAGAGGATGCGTCGAACGTTTTCTGAACAGGATTCATGGCGGAAGCCATCACTCCTCTACCAACCGCATTAATCTTCCTTAGAATATATCAAAATCGAGTATAAAGATGCAAATTCACGCTATTTATAAGCGTAAATTTGCTGATAGAATGAAAGGATGAGATGAAAGAGGAGGGGTAGACGATGCGCCTGGATGCACATCAGCATTACTGGAAGATCGAACGCGGCGACTACGGCTGGATTACGCCGGAGATTCCCGTTCTGTACCGTGATTTTTTGCCTGAACATTTGAAGCCCCATCTGCAGCAGCATCGGCTGGATAAAACGATTCTTGTACAGGCGGCGCCAACGCTTGAAGAAACGGAGTATTTGCTTGCGCTTAGCGAACAAGAGGACTCGATCGCCGGGGTCGTCGGCTGGCTCGATCTGGCTCAGCCTTCCTGGCTCAGGCATTATGAGCTGTGCGCCCGGCATCCGAAGTACGTCGGCTTTCGGCTGATGATCCAGGATATGCCGGACGCCTACGCTGTACTGGAGCCGCAGGTTGTGGAAGCGCTAACCTACTTTGCCGGGCTGGACGTACCGGTCGATCTGCTGGTCGTGTCGCATCAGCTGGATGCGGTCGTGCAGCTGCTCGACCGGGTTCCGGGTCTTAGGGGAGTCATCGACCATATCGCCAAGCCCCGCATCCGGGAAGGGGTCATGGAGCCGTGGGCGAGCCAGCTGGCCGGGCTTGCGGCGAAGCATCCGAAGCTGTACGTCAAGCTGTCGGGGATGGTGACGGAAGCGGACCACGAGTCGTGGCAGCAAGAGAGCTTCAACGCCTATATCCGCCATACGCTGGATAGCTTCGGTCCGGATCGGGTCATGTTCGGCAGCGACTGGCCGGTATGCCTGCTTGCCGCCAGCTACGATCAAGTGGTCGATGTGCTGACGCAGGCGCTGCCCGCCTCATATGGCGAGGCGGAGAAGGCGCGGCTGTTCGGGTTGAACGCCGCCGAGTTTTATCGCATCCGTAAATATGCCGAAGAATAAAGGGGCTGAGCTCCGATCCCAACGGAGAAAAGGAGAGCTGAAGCGTTGAAAGCCATCGTATGCAAGGAAAGGAATCAACTGAAGGCCGTGGAACTGCCCGAGCCCGTGCTAGCTCCAGGCTCCGCCGAGGCCATCGTCAGCATCCGCAGAATCGGAATCTGTGGTACGGATCTGCATGCTTACCGGGGCAACCAGCCGTTCTTCACTTATCCGCGTGTGCTCGGACATGAGCTGTCCGGCATCGTCGAGCAGGTGGGCGATCAAGTACGCGGGCTGCGGCCCGGCGATCAGGTAGCCGTTATTCCTTATCTGGAATGCGGAGCCTGCATAGCTTGCCGCAACGGCAAGACCAACTGCTGCACGAATATGCAAGTGCTCGGTGTACATACAGACGGCGGGATGCGGGAGCGTATCGCCGTGCCGGCGGATCATTTGCTGGTGACGGACGGCTTGACCCTTGACCAGGCGGCCATTCTGGAGCCGCTTAGCATCGGCGCGCATGCGGTGCGCCGGTCGGGGCTTCGCCAAGGCGAGACCGTGCTTGTCATCGGAGCCGGGCCGATCGGACTTGGGGTTATGCTGCTGGCCAAGCGCGCAGGCGCGCGGGTCATCGCGATGGATATCCATGACGAGCGGCTCGATTTTTGCGGCAGGTGGGCTCGTACCGATCATACGATGAATGGGCTGCACTCTCCGGTGGAGCAGCTCGAAGCGCTGACGGGCGGCGAGCTGCCGACCGTGGTGTTCGACGCTACCGGCAACGCACGGTCTATGACGACGGCATTTTCCTATGCAGCGCACGGCGGGAGGCTGGTGTATGTCGGCCTTGTGAAGGCGGATATCACCTTCTCGGACCCGGATTTTCACAAACGCGAGCTGACTTTGCTGGGCAGCCGCAATGCAACGCGCGAAGACTTCGAGCAGGTGATGGCGGCATTCCGCGAAGGGCTCGTCGATGCGGAGGCGTTTATCACGCACCGCGCTCCTTTCGATGAGGTAATCGAGCGGTTCGAGGATTGGCTGAAGCCGGAGTCCAAGGTGATCAAAGCCGTGGTAGAGTTGGAATAAAGGGAGAGCATTCGGCCGCAAGACCATGCCTTGACCCCTCCTAATCGAGGTTCTTCATAGAAAAAAACCAGTCCGGTACGCGGCAAGGCGTCGGGCTGGTTTGTATGTTCTAGATGATAGGAGTTCCGGTAGCGGACCCGGACTCAATCTACCTTGGCGCCATAAGAGCGCAAGAACAGGGCAGCCTGTTCCCGGTCCATCCGTGCGCCGGTGACCGCGAGGGTTTTAAAGTTGACCCCGTCCATTTGAGCGCCGCGCAAATCCGCCCCCTGAAGCTTGGCGTTATCCAAGGCTGCCCGGGAGAGGTCGCAATCCCTAAGATCCGCTTTGGTTAAGTTAGCATTGGACAGATCCGCCTCGTAGAAGCGCACTCTGCGCAAATCCTGTTTTTCCAATCTGGTATGACTTAGATTCGTGTAGGACCAATCCCCTTGGACAAGCGTGATGCCGTCCATATTTGCGCCTGAAAAATCCGAGCCTGTCATTTTACAAGTGTTGAAAGTCGAGACGAACAGATTGGCCTCGCCGAAATGGCAGTTTTCAAAGGCGGATTCCATGTGAGTCGAAGCATTCAAGGAAGCGCCGCGAAAATCGCATTCGATGAAACGACAGCTGCTCGTCGTAATCTCCTCTAACGAAGCGTTCACAAATGTGCAGCGTTCAAAGGTACAGCGAATAAGCTCGCCGTCTCTTAAATCCCGTCCGTTATACGAGACGGCCTTATAGTGTTGGTCGATTTGCTGAAACATCGTATCCTCCCCTAGTTTGCTAGATCTGCTCCTCTTGTATACACATGATAATAATACGTATACGGATTGTCCGCATCCGTCACCCCTTGTTCGACGGAGGTTTCCGTCCACTTGGACAGATCCACTTCCGGAAAGAAGGTATCGCCTTCGAAATCATGGTCGATCCGGGTGAGATAAAGGGTGTGCGCGATTGGCAGAAAATGACGATAAATATCCTCCCCGCCGAATATGATGACCTCCTTGTCCTCCCGGCAAGCCGCAAGCGCGGCCTCAGGCGAATGCACAACCGTACAGCCGGGCGCTGCATAGTCCCGGTTTCTGGTAACGATGATTGTACGCCTTCCGTCCAGCGGTCTGCCGATGGATTCGTAATTTTTCCGGCCCATGATCAGCGGCTTGCCCATCGTTAATTTCCTCACGTAGGCTTGTTCCTTAGGCAATCTCCACGGGATGGTATTGTTGTTTCCGATAACTCGATTGGTGCCCATGGCGGCAACGAGGGATATATGCAGCATACTCACACTCCATACTAGGATTTTACTGGAGAAGGAAATCCACGCCCGTATCACTAGCGAGCCGTTACTTAAACATACCATTAACGACTTGGAATGGACAGCTTGGCGGTCGAAATTTATCCGTTATGCGGGCATGGTGAGGCTGGTTCAAGTGGCAGGATAGCGACTTCATGTTATAGAATAAAGGGAGGCATGCCTCTCAAAGCAGCATCCGATTAGAAGAAGACCAGAGGTGAGCCATGAAACATGCAGCCCTTATCCTAGCAACGAGCTTCCTGATCATCGGCGCTATTTGGCAAACTATGATGCTTCAGAAAGAATCGCGATTGTTTCTACCGCAAGGAGAAATCTATAGCGTAAATTCCCATGATAGGCATGTATATGGGGTGGGCGAAGGGAAACCGACCCTTGTTTTCGTGGCAGGCTCGGGTACGCCAAGTGCTTTTACCGATTATTATGAGCTGCAGAGCGAGCTAATGCCCTATGCAAGAACGGTAAGCTATGACCGTGCGGGATTTGGCTGGAGCGAGCCAACAAAAATCCCTCGAACCGTCGATATCCTAGTGGAAGAACTGCACGAGCTGCTTCAAAAAGCGAATGAAACACCGCCCTATATTTTGGTAGGGCATTCCCTTGGAGCATTGGAAGTTATCCATTATGCTCAAACCTATCCGAGTGAAGTCCAAGGCATCTTAGTATTGGATGGCGGAAGTCCCGAATATTATGCACATGAATCCGAAATGAAGTCATATTTCATTAATAGAGTGATGGCGGGATTGCGAGTGACGGGGGTGGCCCGAGCATTGGGGAATGCCGGCCTCTTACTTCCATTTACAGGGGAAAATCTGCGTTATGAGCGGCTTCCTAACGAAGTCAAAGCTTTAGACGCCGCCATGTTCTACAAGCATCTGGGAGAGTCTGGCAATCTGAGCTTTATAAAAAACATGAGCGAAAATGCTCAGCTAGTTATGGATAGAGGATATTTAAAGGATATTCCTTTAGTCATTCTATCATCGGATAGCGGCAAGTCCTGGGAGAAGGTACAGCAGCAGCTTTTGCATTGGTCGAACGATAGCTATCAGGAGACGCTGCCCCAATCCCAGCACTATATTCATTGGTCTAACAAAGAAGCCGTAATTACTAAAATCCTGGACATGCTTGACGCTAAGGAGGAGTGAGAGTACATAATGGGCAAGATCATTTGCTGGATTTCCGAGGATTTCGCTGATTTTGAGATCACCCTGGCTTTTCATAAGATCCGAAATGTCGGGAAAAAAGAGGTTTTGGCAGCCGGCTATCGGGACGTGCCTGTTATGAGCGAGTCCGGCCTGCTCTATGCGCCTCAGCTGACGATCCGTGAAGCTATGGAGCTGGATGACATCGAAGGACTGATTATCCCCGGCGGGCCGATTCGAAATCAGCCGGACGAGCTGACCGAATTCATCATGAAGCTGGATCAAGAGAAGAAGCTGCTGGCGGCCATATGCAACGGGCCCCAGTACTTGGGAAGGGCGGGCATTTTGCATCAAAGAAAATTCACCACGTCCTGCTCGGTCGAGCGAATCCGTCAGTTAGGCGTACAGGACCCATTCCCGCGCGAGAATGAACGGGATCAGCGGGTCGTTAGAGACGGTCACGTAATTACGGCCAAGGGGCGGGCATTTGTTGATTTTTCGTTCGAGCTCTTCGATTATCTGGATGTTTATCACGGTCAGCAAGCGGAAAAAGAGCAGTTGTTTAAAGATATTATGGACAGATAAGTCGATACAGGGAGGGAGGCGTAAGCCTCCTTTTTGCATGCACGAAGAAATAATCAGAATATTCTTTCGTCGTTTTCGGTAGAAACCGGTAGGCTGGGATTTACAATGACTTCACAAAACGTTCAACAAACTGTCATTGAATGGCCATAAAGGAGGGGGAGCGGTTGATCAGCTTTCATCAGGTGCAAAAGCATTACGGCAGCTTCCACGTGCTGAAGGACATTAATCTGCACATCAATTCAGGAGAAGTGGTAGTGGTCATCGGTCCCTCGGGCTCGGGCAAAAGCACGCTGGTCCGCTGCATTAATCAGCTGGAGACGATCACCAGCGGCGAGCTGATTGTGGATGGCATTAAGGTGAGCGACCGCAGCACCGATCTCAACAAGCTTCGCAGGGAAATCGGCATGGTGTTCCAGCACTTCAATCTCTACCCGCATAAGACGGTGCTGAACAACATTACGCTGGCCCCGATGAAGGTGCTCGGGATTTCGGAGGCGGAAGCGAAGGAGACGGCCATGCTCTATCTCCAAAAGGTCGGCATTGCCGACAAGGCGTCCAGCTATCCTTCCCAGCTGTCCGGGGGCCAGCAGCAGCGGGTAGCCATCGCCAGGGGCCTAGCCATGAAGCCTAAGGTTATGCTGTTCGACGAGCCCACGTCCGCACTCGATCCGGAAACCATCGGAGAAGTGCTGGATATCATGAAAGCGCTTGCTAAAGAGGGGATGACGATGGTTGTCGTCACTCATGAGATGGGCTTTGCCCGCGAGGTTGCGGATCGGATCGTGTTTATGGATCAGGGCCGCATCCTGGAGGAAGCTCATCCGAGCGATTTCTATGCCGAGCCGCGCGAGGAGCGGGCTCGCTTATTCCTCAGCCGCATTCTGAATCATTAAGCTTCCCTATAACAGGACAAAGGATGGATGAAGCATGAAGAAGAAAACATGGAAAAGCATGGCTGGATTAGGACTCGCGGTACTTCTGGGAGCAACGGCGCTTACGGCCTGTACGCGCACGGAGCCGGCGGCGACCGGTAAACCGGGAGAGAGCCTGCCTGCGGCCTCGGCGTCCGGCACGCTGGGCGAGATCAAGAAGCGGGACAAGTTCGTAGTCGGCGTCAAGTACGACCTCAACCTGTTCGGGTTGAAGGACCCGGGCACCGGCAAGGTCGAAGGCTTCGATATCGACATCGCCAAGGCGATCGCGAAGAAGGTGCTGGGCGATGAAAACAAGATCGAGCTGAAGGAGGTTACGTCCAAGACACGTATCCCGATGCTGCGCAATGGCGAGATTGATGCCATCATTGCCACGATGACCGTAACGGAGGAACGCAAGAAAGAAGTAGATTTCTCGGATATTTATTTCATGGCCGGTCAGTCCTTCCTAGTGAAGAAGGACAGCCCGATCCAGTCGATTGCGGATATCAAGAAAGGCACCAAGGTTGTAACGGCCAAGGGCTCCACGTCGGCAGCGAATATTCGAGAGAAAGCGCCGGAAGCAACGGTGCTTGAGTTCGAAAACTACGCCGAAGCCTTCACGGCGCTGAAGGCAGGCCAAGGCGACGCCTTGACGACGGATAATGCCCTGCTCTACGGCATGGCGAAGCAGGATCCGAACTTCCGCGTGACGGAAGGCGCCTTTACGGAGGAGCCATACGGCATTGCGATCAAGAAAGGCGACGAGGAGTTCGTGAAAGCCGTGAACGACACGTTGAAGGAACTGAAGGCGAATGGGGAGTATGACAAGCTTTATGAGAAATGGATCGGCAGCAAGCCCAAAAAGTAACGCGGAAGGGAGCTATGGCGCATGCTTGATCTAACCGTGCTGACAGAGCATTGGGGGATGTATGCGGAAGGATTCGGCAACACGGTCAAGGCAAGCGTACTCGCGCTAATCGGCAGCTTTTTGCTCGGTACGGTGCTGGCTGTGTTCCGCATCTCGCCTTATCGGGTGCTGAACGCGATCGGAGCGGCTTACGTGGAATTCATCCGCAATATTCCGTTAATTCTCGTGGTCTTCCTCTTTTTCATCGGACTGCCGGTTCTCGGTATCCTGCTTGATCCGTTCACCGCAGGGACACTCGGGTTGACCGTGTATACGGCGGCCTTTATTGCAGAGACGGTCCGCGCGGGCATCCTCTCGGTGCCCAAGGGACAGATGGAGGCGGCCCGCTCGTCGGGCCTGACCTACATCCAGGCGATGGTACACGTCATTTTGCCGCAGGCGATCAAGATTGTGATCCCTCCGATCGGCAACCAGTTCATTAATCTCGTTAAAAATTCTTCCATCCTCGGCGTTATCGCAGGTCTCGACCTGATGTATTTCGGGGATATCGTTTCGACCCAGACCTTCATTACCTTCGACGTCTATATTTTCGTCGGTTTGTTTTATCTCATGCTTACGATTCCGCTAAGCCTGCTGGTCGGCTACTTGGAGCGCCGCCTGGAGATTAACCGTTAAGGGGGGAGACAGATGGACTTTATTGGCGCGTATTCTCCCGATCATTTGAGGTTTTTGCTGCAGGGCTTCGGGGTGACGCTGGAGGTAGCCTTCTACGCGATTGTGTTCAGCTTCCTCATAGGCGTGGTGCTGGGCGTGATCCGCTTCGCAAACATTCCCGTCATCTCCTGGCTGGTCGTGCTGGCCGTGGAGACGGTCCGGAACCTGCCGCTGCTGCTGATCATCTTCTTCACTTATTTCGCCCTGCCGGAGATCGGCTTCAAACTGGAAAAAATGTTTGCCGCCATTCTGGCGCTCGTCATCTTCGAATCGGCGATGATTTCGGAGATCGTGCGAAGCGGGCTGAAGTCCGTGGACAAGGGACAGATCGAAGCGGCCCGCTCGTCGGGCCTCACCTACATGCAAACTCTGGGCCATATCATCCTGCCGCAGGCACTGCGCCGGATGGTGCCGCCGCTCGTCAGCCAGTTTATCTCTCTGTTGAAGGATACGTCGCTGGCCGTCGTCATCGCGCTGCCGGAGCTGATGAACCATGCCCAGATTATCAACGGACGCAATGTTAACTATGTCATCCCGATATTCGCCGCCGTCGCCATCATGTACTTTGCCGTCAATTATGCGCTGTCCGTCCTGTCGCGCAGGCTGGAGAAGAGGACTTCCTGAATTTTCAGGAGCTAAAGATCGCCAACTTCTAGTAAAATAGAAGTGGGGATCTTCCTTTATTTCTATGAAGCCTCAATACCAGGAGAAGAGGGACAAGGTGCGGGAGCGGCTGTTTATTATCGGAGTCATTATGTTGGCAACGGCGTTTTTCGGTGAAATGAAGGTCAATCCGTTCGGCGGCTCCTTCCGCTTCTCGCTCGGGATCGCTGCCTTTTTCTTCGGACTGCTCTGGTTCCGCTCGGTGCCAGTCATCCCAACAGGACTGCTGACGGGCGCGTTCATCCTGTGCTTTCGCACAGGCTTCGATACGCTGATATACGGAATCGAGCTGCGGGACGCTCTGCATGTTCATATGCCCTCAGCCGTCTACTATCTCAGCTTTACGCTGCTGCTGCATCTGAGCCGCGCGCGCAGCCATTTGGAATATCCGTTTCGGGTGGGATTGATCGGGACGGCGATCGATTTCGGATCGAATCTTATCGAGCTGTTGGTGAGGCATGCGCTTGGAGACAGCATCTCTCCGACCTGGCAAAGTCTTTCGCTGCTCTTGCTGTTCGGGTCGCTGCGCAGCTTGTTCGTCGTCGGACTGTTCAATAATTTTTCCATCCGGCAAGTCCGTGCCGTCGGAGAGTTTCGCCAGCAGGAGCTGGAGCGGCTGAGGATGATCAATACGAATTTGTACGAGGAAGCTTTCTATCTGCGCAAGTCGATGGCGCTTCTCGAGGAGATTACGAGAGTGAGCTACCAGCTGTACAGGCGGCTGGGCGAGGGCAAGCACCCGGATGCCCCTGTCGCGCTGCGCGTTGCCGAGCATGTGCATGAGGTAAAGAAGGACTCCCAGCGCATATTGGCCGGACTGTCCAAGCTGATGAACCAGGAAGGATTGGCCGCGCGCATCTCCATCGGCGAGCTCTGCCAGCTTGTCATGAACACGAACCGCAAGTACGCTGAGATGATCGGCAAGCGCATCGAGTTTCGCGAATCATGCGACGTCGATCTGGTCACCTCGCAAATCTACGAGCTGCTGTCCGTGCTGAACAATCTGGTGGCCAATGCGGTAGAGGCCGGCGGGCCAAGAGGAAGGGTGGAGCTGCAGGTGCGCCTGGAGGGTCGAAACCTCGTATTTCGGGTAATAGACGACGGTCCGGGGATTCCTGCGGAAGAGCAGGACTGGGTATTCCAATCCGGGTATACGACGAAGTATGACACGGAAGGGAATGCCTCGACGGGCATCGGTTTAACTCATGCCCGGGGCATTGTTCACAACCTGGAGGGCCAGATCGAGATCGTGCCGAACGAGCGCGGAACATGCTTCGAGGTCAAGGTGCCGACCAATCGATTATTGAAGAAGGAGGGTTACGTACATGCTCCGATTCTTCCTGATTGAAGACGATGCCGTAGTACGGCGCATGCTGGAGCGAATCATTAACGAAAGCGGACTTGGCGAAGTGGCCGGCCAGGCGGACGACGGCGAACGCGTCTCTTGCGATCAGCTGTACGGGGTGGATGTCGTGCTGATCGATCTTCTGATGCCCGGCATGGACGGCATCCAGACGATTCGCAAGCTGCAGGCGGGCGGCTTCGCCGGCCGCTATATCATGATCTCCCAGGTAGAGAACAAGGAGATGATCGGCGAGGCATACCAGCAGGGCATCGACACCTTTATTCAGAAGCCGATCAACCGGCTGGAAGTACTGTCCGTATTGAAGCGCGTCGCCAACCATATCTCGCTGGCGGCCTCCCTCCATTCGATCCGCAAGTCGCTGCAGCTTCTTGACGGGGGACTGGAGCAGCCGAAGAGCGCTGTCTCGGTGTCGGACGGCCAGATAAACGCTCCGGGCGGCAGCGGCTACAGCTATAGCGACTATGAGCATCATGCGCTGGAGCAGAAGGTCAAGCAGCTGATGCTTCAGCTCGGCATCGCCGGCGAAGCCGGGGCGCCGGATCTATTGATGATCATGCAGTGGCTTCGGCAGGAGGAGCGGGGCGGCGAATTGCTGTACGACCTCCAGCTGAAGGAGCTGTACGCCCAGACGCTGCAGAAGCTGAACAGCTGGAACGGCGCTCACACAGGAAGCGGAAGCGCAGGTGACGAGGCCCGCTCGTCCCCAGAGAATGGCGGTCGTGGGGTTGACGCGGAAACCTGGCAAAGCGCGGTAGGGCCTCGGGATCAGGCCTGCGGACAAGCGGAGCTTCAGCGCGAGGTTCGCGCGATGGAGCAGCGGATTCGGCGGATGGTGCTGCAGGCATTTACGCATCTATCCTCGCTTGGTTTATCGGATTACGGCAATCCCACCTTCGAGCATTTTGCCCCGCGTTTGTTTGATTTTCAAGAGGTGCGGGTCAGGATGCAGGAGCTCGAACAAGAGGAGAAGACGACCAAGTGCCGCATCAACGTGCGCAAATTTTTGTCCGTGTTCTATATGGAGATACAAGCCGGATAGAGCTCTAACTCCGGTATCTTATCCAGTGTTAGCAGGATGCTAAGGAGCCGTCAGGCCGCTGTTGCGGCTGACGGCTCATTGCCGTGCGTCCGGCTAATTTCTATCGATCGGACGATCGGAGGAAGAGCAGGCCAGTTTTATTCGGCTTGCAGCAGGCTCTGACGCTTGGACTACCCGAATATGACGCGCGCAGCGGTCAGGGAGAAATAAAGGGCATAAGCGATCAGCGAGCTGCCAGATACGACCGAAATGACGAAGATAGCCCTCGCCGACAACCGCTTGCGGAAGACGCTGGCCGCCAGGGCCATCACGACATCCCACAGCACAATGCCGAACACGATGGCCGCGCTGTGCAGCAGCAGTGACTGCGTGTCCAGGGTCGAGAAGGTTTTGGCAAGGACGGAGCCGAAGATGCCCAGCCAGAACAGAATGGTAAGCGGGCTGGATACCGACATGAGGAAGCCGGTCGCGAGGGATCGGCGTATGCTGCTCTCTCCATGGCCGGATGCTTCGACGGGCTTGCCGGCGGCCAGCAGCGCCTCCGCGCCCATGTAGAACAAGACCACGCTGCCGAACAGCCAAAGCCCAAGCTGTGCGAGCGGGGTTTCTATAACATGCGCAACCCCCATATACACCAGCGCCATATAGAGAATATCGGCAAATAAACCGCCGAAGCCGACGGCCCAGGCATGCCAGAAGCCGTAGCGCAGTCCCTGGTCCAGCTGGGCGGCATTGATCGGTCCGATGGGAGCAGACATGGATAGTCCGAGAACGATATAGGTGAGAAAGGTACTGAGCATCTAGGCAACCTCCCGAAGTAGAGCAGCGTGCCGTCTATCGGCCCGTATGTCGCCGGCTTGCTCCCCGGCTTCGGACCTCGTTCGTCAAGGCAGAGCGGAGGGTTGACGGAAGAAGCCCGGCTTGCGCACGGAATTATCGTAATCCTTATGGTACATATGAGTCGTAGCCGGTGAAACGGGGGGAATCAGCCAGCTCCATTCGCCCGTCACGGTTCGGTTTCGTTGCTTTTCATTATGCTCGAAGCGCTTGAATTGATCGGATGCCGTATGATGGTCCACCATGCTGATGCCATCCTCCTGATAGGAGAGGAGCACAGCGAGATTCAGCTCCACGAGCGCTCTGTCCTTCCAAAGCGTCGCATGGGTCGAGGTGTCGAGTCCCATTCGCCTGGCGAGCCGCGGCAGGACGTTGTACCGGCCCGGGTCGGCCAGATTGCGGGCGGCGATCTCCGTCCCCATATACCAGGCATTGAAGGGGGCAGCCGTATAAGAGATTCCCCCGATGTCCAGCAGCATGTCGCAAATAAACGGCATGGCATACCAGCGCAAACGCAGCTCCTCGAACCAATCCAGCTCGGGGTGGCGGATCGGCACCTCGACGACCAGCTCCCGGGGCAGCTCGAACCATCTCGGCGCCTTGTCGCCGATGCGGATGACGAGCGGCAAAATATCATAGGGCGTACCTTGCCCTCTCCAACCCAGGCGCAGACAGGCTTCGGTCAAGGCGACGGACGCCGGATCGCCCACGACGCCATCGTCTGTCCGGTACCCGGCATAACGGATCAACTGCTGATTCCACAGACGTATCGGGCCATCCGGATGAGCGGGCGAGAAAATCGTGATGCAGGGGCGGATTTTCCCCTGGTTATATCCGACGCGAAGATGCTCGAATAACAGAGCTGCCATGTCCTCTTCGGTTTGGGCTTGGCGGGCGTCGAAGGCTTTAAGCGTGTTCCAGGGAAGGCGTCCGATACAGCGGTTGCTGTTTCTCCAGGCCATCCGCGCACCGTGTGCCAGCTCCTCATAGGTATGCGTGTAGACGCCCCTTTCTTCAATTTCGCGGCGCACCTCCGATAACCGGTCCTTGGTTTCGCTCACAGACTTATTTAATTCTCCGTAACATGCCTTAATGAAGATATCTGCCTCTTCTCCAAGCTGATCGCGGCTCGGCATGTAGTCAGCGCCTCCCTACCCAAGCAAGTTCATCCTTGTCCCTATCATTTATATGGAAAGGGGCGGAGGGTTATGTCTCCTTGGGAAAGGGGAAAAGGGAGACGCTCGTCGCTTCAACCTGAGCTTGCTCCCGCTGCCCGGGAAGCTTTACAATAAGTGCAGCACGAGACGAAGGGACAGGCAAAGGGGGCGTTCCATGAACGTATCAAGCAGATGGTATATCAGCGGATACCTGCTGGTGGTAGGGCTATCCGTCCTGGGGGAAGCCATCTGGGTTGCCGATCCGATCCGGGCAGGCGATCTGTACTGGATCGATCTGCTTCAATGGCTGGCTTCCCTGGTAGCGGCGGTGCCATTGCTGTGGGCGATCGGTGCGCTGACCCGCGCAGCGGATCGGAGCAGGGTGGAGCGATGGATCCGGCTGGCGGCCGCCATATCCGGCATCGGAGCGGCTGCCCTACTGCTTACCGACGCAAGCCGCTTGTTCGCAATCGCCGTATGCGCGGCGACGTCCGGCCTGCTGACGCTGGCGGATCTGTTGCTCTCCGAGAAGCGCAGGAGGGCAGGATGGCCACGGCGAAGTCTCGCGGTCATCAGCCTAGTGCTGGCTGCCTCATGGTTATTATTTTGGCCCACCGCCTATCAAGTCACCTCCCCGGGATTTACCTTGAACATGAACCGGTATGCGACGGTGGAAGGGGGAGAGCCTCGGGGAGCGATCGACGGAGTTCTGGTGATCGAACGGCCGGCGTTTCCGATCGACTGGCTCTATGCCTCGCTGCTCCCCCATATCCGCATCGAGAAGCGCGATACGCGCGTGCCCCTCGGCGACATCCAGCAAGCGGCTCAGCTGCAGCGGACCGATGCGAATAAGATCGGCAGCGCGGTAGCCTTTCAGAAGCTCGGTCTCGGGCGCGGCGTCATGCCGGATGGCGTCCAGGTCGTTCGCGTCCCGGCAGACAGTCCTGCAGCCGGACAGCTGCTGCCGGGGGATCGACTGATCGGGCTGAAGGGGAAGGAAGTGCTTTCTTCGGCAGAGCTGGCAGAAGCGATGCGGGAAGTTCGGCCCGGCTCGGAGGCTCCTGTGAAGCTGATCCGAGCAGGAAGCCCGCTGGAGCTCTCGGTCAAGACAAAGGAAAGCGATGATGCCCCGAAGCGAACGGTTTTCGGCATTCAGGTGGAGGATTTGGTACAAGCCGATCTGCCGCGCAAGGTCGCTTACCGCTCCTATCTCGCTTATCAGGGCGGCCCTTCGCACGGCGCCGTACTGGCGCTTGCCCTTCTCGACCAACTGACGCCCGGGGGCGTAACGAACGGCCGCCGGGTGGCAGGGACCGGCACGATCAACGCTGCAGGAGTCGTGGGACGAATAGGGGGGATCGAGCAGAAGGCTTATTCCGTGAAACAGTCGGGGGCGGACGTGTTCTTCGTCCCTGCGGGTCAGGAAGCGGACGCGCGTAAAGGCGCGCCGGCTCTGAATATCGTGCCGGTGCGTACGCTTGACGACATGCTGGAATGGCTAAACAACCATCCTTCATCCAAATGATAGCCTAGGGGGAGAAACCAGATGAATGAAAAGGAAGACCGGAGCTATTGGCTGAGTACGCTGCTTCGCATAGCCGAACCCGTCCTAACCAATCTCGCGAAGCGGCAGCTTAGGACGGCGATGCCGGTAGAGATTGGCGGGGAAGCGGACCGATCACCGTACAGTCACTTGGAGGCGCTGGGCCGCACCTTGGTCGGACTGGCCCCATGGCTGGAGCTCAGCCAGCACCCGGAGGAGGAGCGCGAGCTTGTAGAGTCCTATCGCGAGCTGGCTAGACAAGCACTGGACAGTGCGACAGACCCGGACTCTCCGGATCGGATGAACTTTGCCGAGGGAGGGCAGCCGATCGTGGATACGGCATTCCTGGCTCAAGCTCTTCTTAGAGCGCCGCGGGAGCTGTGGGAAAAGCTGGAGCCACGAGTCCAGGCGAACGTAGTCCGGTCGCTAAGGGAAACACGGACCGGGCGTAAGCCCCACTTCAACAACTGGCTGCTGTTTTCCGCGATGACCGAGACGGCGCTCCGGATGACGGGAGCGGAGGATTGGGATCATATGCGCATCGATTATGCGCTCCGGCAGCACGAAGCCTGGTATGTGGGCGATGGGGCTTATTCGGACGGACCGCATTTTCACTGGGATTATTACAATTCCTTTGTTATTCAGCCGATGCTGCTCGACATCTTGTCCGCCGTTCGTTCCGAGCATCCGGAATGGGACGGCATGGCAGCGTCTGTAAGCGAAAGAGCCCAGCGCTATGCGGAGGTGCTGGAGCGTCTGATCGCGCCTGACGGCACGTATCCGGCTATCGGCAGGTCGCTGACGTACCGGTTCGGGGCGTTCCAGCCGCTCGCTCAGCTGGCCTTGCAGGGCAGTCTTCCGGCATCGGTGAGCCCGGCGCAGGCACGCTGTGCCCTTACCGCCGTGATCCGGCGCACGATGGAAGCTCCCGGCAACTTCGATGACGCCGGATGGCTGCGGATCGGCCTGTACG
Organism: Paenibacillus puerhi; assembly: GCF_009846885.1. Taxonomy (GTDB): domain Bacteria; phylum Bacillota; class Bacilli; order Paenibacillales; family NBRC-103111; genus Paenibacillus_G; species Paenibacillus_G puerhi. The sequence continues at coordinate 186,275 of NZ_WUWM01000003.1, read as the reverse complement.
GGAGCCAGCCCGCGCTGGCCGAGTCGTATATTTCGACCGGCAGCCTGTATCTATGTACGGCCGGGCTGCTTCCGCTGGGCTTGCCGGCGGAAGATCCGTTCTGGAGCGGTGAGCCCCAGGCGTGGACCTCGCGCAAGCTTTGGTCGGGCGAGAATGTGCCGGCAGACCATGCTTATAGCCGCTAAGCGGACTTCTTTTCCGCGAGCAAGCAGTCCCCTCTCTTCTGTAACTAGGAAGAGAGGGGACTGCTTTAGGTGGCAAAGCGAAAATTAATGCGAGTCCGCCCAAGACCGGTAAATGTCCCGCACCTCGCGGAAGGCCTGCTTGGGCTTACGGTATTCATTGACCAGCCCTTTGTTGTTGAAGCTGCGCGCCCGGTCGCGGAAGTAGGTTCCGCCGCTCTTCAGGTCACCCCGGGTATCCGCGAACTGCCAGATAAAGGTGCCACCGATCTTCGGATCGGCTTTAAAGAGGCGCAGCGCCTCGCTGACGATATGCGCTTGATAATTCTCGCTGAACAGCCTCGGCTCCCAGCCTACATCCCCGAAAATCCCGGCTCCGCCAAACTCGGTCATCAGCACCGGCGTATCCCCGGCCCCCATGGCTTCGGCCCGTTCATGGAACTGGCGCAGCATGCCCTCGAAGCCGCCGACCTTGCCTTCGTACCAGCCATAATACTTATTGATGCCGATGACATCAAACAAAGGCAGCAGCACATCCTCCAGCGGATGCATGGTGGCATAGGTTACGAGCCTGGACGTATCGAGCTGTCTGACCAGGTCGACCAGCCGCTTCGTCATCGTGTAGGCCTCCTGGGTCCGGCTGTCGATCTCATTATGAACCGACCAGAAGATAACGGACGGATGATGGTACTGGGCGGTGATCATTTCCTCAAGCATGACCAGCGCCCTCTCCTGGAACAAGCTCTCGGCTGCCGTCTCGTTGGGAAGAAATGCCCCCCACATCGGAATCTCGCTCCAGAACACGATCCCGTGCTCGTCGAGCAGGTCAAGCCAATAAGCGCTCTGCGGGTAGTGCGAGCCGCGAATCGCGTTGCAGCCCAGCTCCCTCGCGATATCCAGATCCTTCTGCATCAGTCTCGGCGGAAAAGCGAAGCCCCACTCGGGATGCTCCTCATGGCGGTTGACGCCCTTCAGGAAGAGCGGATTTCCGTTGATCAGGATCCGGTGACCGCTTGTTTCGATCCGGCGGAAGCCGATGCGGTCGATCTTATCGTCTTGACCCGTCGACGCGCGGATCGAGTAAAGCTCCGGCTTGCCCGGGTTCCATAGCCGAATGGAGGGCCAGGCTTGCTCGATGGAGCATATAAGGGTTTGTCCGGCGGCGAGCTGAATAGGCTCCGTATGAAAGACATCGTTATCGGCATAAAGCGTCAACGTTTCGGATGAGCCTGCAGCTGCGAGTGATGTGACTTGAACCTGAACATGAAGTCGGGCATCGCTGCCGTCCAGCTCATAGTCGATTTTCAGCCGCTCTATGTAGATATCCGGTAAGACTTGCAGCTCTACTGGGCGGATGATGCCGCCATAATGAAACCAGTCCACATGCTCGGTCGGGATCGTCAGGCGATCCAGCGTGCTGTCGGTGCGAACGACGAGCAGATGCTCCCCTTCCGGCAAGGACGGGACGATGAATTCGAAAGGTGTATACCCGCCGTAATGATAGCCCAGATGCTTGCCGTTCAGGTAGATGTCGGCGTGCCCCAGCACGGCATGAAAGATCAGACGGACATGCTGCCGCTTTTCGGTGCGGATGGTCTTTTTATACCAGGCGACGCCTTCATAGTCGAAAAGGTTCAGCTCGTTGTTCCAGCAGCCCGGAACATACAGCGAGCGGTTTTCATGTGGAAAACGCTCAAACCACTTCTCTTGCATGCCTACGTTTCCGGGGTCGGCCGCGAAGTCCCACGGACCGTCCAGCAGCTCGGTTTGGCGGATATGATGTTCTTGAAAGGTTCGTAGCAAAGTGGACATCCTCCTTGTTTTGCCTCTATTTTGTAGTATACTTGACCATGGATTGATATTACGGATAGTATCATGAGTCCTGATCGTTAGGAATGGCAAAAACGAATTATCGCTTGTCAAAAACGATCCTGCTCATGCATGCGCAACGAGAGAGAGGAGCATCGGTTCGATATGGAACACCGTTCCTATGATTTGAACAGCCTGGCGCTTCATATTCATTTCGTGCTGGATAAACAAACCTATCCCGGTTGGGAGGATATTCGCAATCTGGTTAATGTCCATAGCATCTATTGGATCCATGAAGGAGAGGGGACGTTTCTGACCCATACCGAGCATAAGGTCCAAGGGGGCATGATGGCTTACCTAAGACCGGGGCTGGAGATGTCGATGCGGTCGGAGGAGCATGCGCCTTTGCGAATGACCATGCTGCTCTTTGATTGCGCCCAATGGGAATACGATGCGGTGTGGAAGGGAGTCACGCCGATCGACCGGCTGGAGCTGCCCTTTCTGAGTCGATACAGCCATTCTCAAGCCGAAGAGCTGAGTATGGCATTCCGAGAAATTCAACAAGACTGGGTGCCGGGTCTGCCGGATGGAGCGGCTCATTCACAAGCCAGGCTTCTCATGCTGCTGCATCGTCTGCACAGCCTGGAGCAGCCGGACTGGAGCTTGGCCGAGTCGGGCGCCTTCGCCGCATTCGAGCAGATTAAAAAGCACTTGGAGAACGCTTATAAGGATAATTTGAAAATTGAACAGCTTGCCCAGGAGTACGATATATCCGCTTCCTATCTGCGCAAGCTGTTTCAGAAGCATACCGGCATGGGGCCGAAGGAGTATCATAACCAGCTTCGTAACCAGCAGGCCCGACGCTATTTGCTGTATACGGATTTGCCGGTCAAGGAGATCGCCAAGCTGTGCGGTTACCTGGAGGAGTATCACTTCAGCAAAATGTTCAAGCAGTTGAACGGGCAGTCGCCGAGCCGTTTCCGGCAGGAGGGACGCCAGCAGGAAAGGGATAACCGGTCAGCGCCTCAGCCTGCCGGCGATCATCCGATGTCACGGACTAAGGCCGATATCCATCAGCAAAATCGATAATCGTAGAGTTGAATAGAAGAAACAGCGAAGCCCGGCCGCATAGGCCGGGCTTCGCTGCTAGGTCAGCAAGCTGCGGAACACCGGCTCGGCTTCGCCGCGAATCCGGTACACCAGAAGCTCGCCGTTGTGCACGAGCGCATAAGGGACATCGCTTCGTTCGCTGGCTCGACGCGCCAGCCCGTCAATGCTCCCCGTATTTTCATCCAAAGGCTCTCCGCAAACCGCCGTGACAAGCCAGCTGACGCCCGGCTCGAAGCGGGCTTTCACGGTAGGGAGAACCGTACGCGGATTCATCAGGTTCGTATTCGCCTGGGGAACGAACAGCTCGCACGCTCCGCTGCCATACAAGCACTTCATGCCGCTTATCCCCCAAGGCTGGCCGGCCCAAACCTCACGAGCTTCTCTTGCCGCATACATGAGATCCGCCGGGGCGCCAGCTGGCCGGTCAGCCGCGTCCCCGTATCCGGTTGTTCTCTTAGCCGCCTGCGGCCTTCCCGGGCGCTCCACTCCAAGCGCAAAGCCTCCGTCCGCCGCATCGAGCGCACGGTTCGTCTCGACGCGATGAATCCGGACATGCCACGGCAAGCCGGGGACGATCCACGTCGCGATCTCGACATCTCTCCATGGTCGCCACTTGGTGTACATGAGCTGCTCCGTGATCGAGGACTCCACGCTTGTTCGCTTCACCCGGTATTGATTGTCCCCTTCGGCAAGCGCCAGCGTGGAGTCGAAGGCTCCTTGCGCCAAGCCCCACTCGGCTCGCGGCACGCTGAAGCCGAAGAAGCTGGAGTAGGCGAACTTCTCGTACTTGGCCGACGTGTGCGTATGCTCGTTCGTAGAAGGATGCCCTGTGTTGAACGCGACCAGATGGGGCGCCGTCCCGCTAGAGCGGTCGCCGCTATCCCGGCAGAGCAGCAGATGCGGCGCTTGCTGCACAGACACCGCATCGAGTCGGAGCGCGTCCAGCGGCAGCTCCTCGGCCTCCCAGAACGGATGCCCGTCCGGCAGCGCCAGAATAAGAAACGTCTTGAACGCCCAGTAAGGCGAACCGGGTGAGTTGTAGTTCTCCGACATGACGAGATTGGGGTAGGCGTAGCCGATCGACAGCGTGCCGTCCGGATGAAAGATCGGCTGCCGGAACCACCAGCGCAGGTTGCGCAGGATGATCCCCTTCATCACGCCAAGCGGGATGGTATCGACACCCGCATATACCATCGCGCTCCAGAAGGCGGCTTGCGAGAAACGGTAGGCCAGGCTCCGCCCGTACGGGAGCGCAGCGCCGTCATCGGAGAACCAATGAACGAACGAACTCGCAAACAGCCCGGCTCGCGTCTTGTAGCGCTCCGCTCGCTCAGGGTCCTCCTGACCCATCAGCGCGGCGTACAGCAGCCCGTAATAATGGATAGCGAAGGGCACGTAATAATCCGAGTGACCGCCCATGCCGTCGGCATACCAGCCGTCTCCGAGGTAGAACCGGTCGAGCTCGTCCAGCGTGCGTTCCGTCAGCTCCCGGTCGAAGGGGAGCCCGGCCCGCCGGAATCCGGTCTGCACCACTACCCGAAAGAACAGCCAATTGCAATCCCACAGCTTCCGTCTGCTTACCTGATCCAGCCATGCCGCAAGCCTGTCCAGCTCCGCAGCGGACAAGGCTCCCTTGACTTTGTCCGGGATGAGGGCAAGCAGCAGGCCGAAGGCGGCCATCTCGACCAGCCGCTGATCGTAGTCGGCGGCCTCTCCCCAATATTCGTCATGCTCCGGATTCGTGCCGTTGACGATTCCACGAACATAGGTTTCCCAGAGGACGCTCTCATCGCCGCCCGCAAGCAAGGGGGCCAGCCCCCAGAGGACGCGAGAGAAGCCCTCCAAGCCGGCGACCTCGCGGGAATAGCTCGTTCCCGTACTGCCCAGGCGCAGCTGCGCGCATCCCGGACTATAATAGGCGCGCAAAGGTTCGCTCAGCTGCCTGAAGGCCGTGCGCAGATCATCGCGGGAGCGCAGCGGGTTATCGGAAATCGGTACATGCCAGGTGTCCATATCGGTGAGTCAACCTCCTAGATTTGATGGTCCGATTATACTCCATTTGCCCCCGGGTTAGATCCCACTCCCCTTAACTGGTCAAAATAGACCTCGAAAAAATCAAAATAACGTTATCTGGCGAGTCGGCCGATTTTCTATAATTAGACCCATACGATACAACGATGGAGATACTTCATACCGAAAGTGGGGAACTTACTGTGAAAGTCAAATACAAAGCAAGCGCATTGCGAAGGCAGGAGAGCCTGGCTGGTTTTCTGTTCGTCAGCCCGATGCTGATCGGGGTTGCCGTCCTAACGCTGCTGCCGATCCTTGCGACATTCGTGCTCAGCTTCGGGGATTGGAATTTCGTTGCGGGGCTGAACGGCTTCAAGTGGGTAGGGATGGACAACTTCACGAAGCTGTTCGCAGATGAAAGCTTCCTCAAGTCGATGCGGAACAACTTCATCTTCCTGCTTACGGTTCCGATTTACCTGGCCATTTCTATGCTGCTAGCGATACTAATCAATAAATATGTGTATATGAAGGGCTTTTTCAAAGTCGCGTACTTCATGCCCTATATTTCCAACGTCGTTGCCGTTGCCATCGTCTGGCAGGTGCTCTTCCACCCTTCGGCGGGTCCCGTCAATCAGTTCCTGATGTCCTTCGGAATTGAGAATCCGCCTAAGTGGATCGCCGATCCTGCTTATGCGCTGATCTCCGTGATGATGATCTCGGTCTGGATCTCCATCGGCTACAACATGATCATTTATTTGGCCGGTCTCCAATCGATTCCTAAAGATCTGTATGAGGCGGCGGATATCGATGGGGCCAATGCATGGGTTCAATTCCGCCACATTACCTTGCCGATGCTCTCTTCTACCACGTTCTTCCTGCTGATTACGGGGATCATCTCGACCTTCAAGGTATTCGACCTGATTGCCGTATTGACGGCGGGCGGGCCGATCCAGTCGACCAGCATGCTCGTCTGGTACTTGTACGAAACGGCCTTCCTCAACTTGCGCATCGGCTACGCTTCTTCGATGGCTGTCGTACTGTTCGGATGTGTCCTGATCATCACACTGCTGCAGTGGATCGGTCAGAAGAAATGGGTCAACTACTAGGGAGGTGCCATCGTGCAAAAGGCAAGAGAACCGTTAAGTATATCCAAAGTGATTATCACGATCATCATGTTTTTGATAAGCCTCATGTTCCTGCTGCCGTTTATCTGGATGCTGACAACCTCCTTCAAGCTGGAGACCGACGTGTTCAAGTATCCGATCGAGTGGATTCCGACTCGCTGGCATGCGATTGAAAACTATAAGGAAATTTGGCTGGGCGCCAATCCGTTCTACTTATATTACTGGAATTCGATCAAGGTTTCGCTGATTACAACCTTCGTATCATGTACGATTTCGGCGCTTGCGGCCTACGGGTTCTCGAAGATCGATTTTCCCGCCGGCAAATGGCTGTTTCTGATCGTACTGGCGACCTACATGGTGCCAAGCCAGGCGATGCTCGTTCCGCAATTTATTCTGTACCGCAATATCGGGTTGTTCGACAGCCATCTGGGTCTGATCTTCCTGGGCTCCTTCAGCGTACTCGGTACGTTCATGCTGCGGCAGTTCTTCCTGGGTCTGCACAATGAGTACATCGAGTCCGCCAAGATCGACGGCGCCGGACATGCCCGTATCTTCTGGCAAATCGCTCTGCCGCTCGTCCGTCCGGCCGTCGCCACCTATGCGATCCTGCGCTTCATCTGGACGTGGAACGATTATCAGAATCCGCTGATCTTCCTGCGGACGGATAAGCTGTACACCATTCCGCTTGCGATTCAGAAGTTTGCTTCGATCAACGGCGAATTTTACTCGCTGATTATGGCATGCGCCGTATCCGCCATCCTGCCGCTGCTCATTATCTTCGTCATCGGACAAAAGAGCGTGATCGAGGGAATTGCGCTCGGTGGTGTGAAGGGCTAACGGAGAGTTTTTCGGTAAAGCGGGAGCGAATTGTCTTCCTGACGGGGCAGGCGATCCTATATAATGGAACAGAGGGAGATCGATTCTTCCTCTTTTTCCGTTCCGGGCCGTTCTTGAAAGAGAAGGATATAAAAGCCCGGTTGGCAGCAGGAGAAGCTTTATTTCGAGTGGGGAGGGTGGCTGTGTGTGATGCGTTGGCTTCGATCTCTTTGGTTCCAGTCCTTTCGTACGAAGCTCATGGTCGTCTCGGTTCTGTGCATTCTGCTTCCCGCGCTGGTCACGATGGTCGTGTACAATTACTTGACGCGGGATGCGGTGCGCGAGCAGGCGGCGTCCAACGCCCAGCAGACGCTGCAGCTTGTCAACGGACATGTGACCAATGCGCTGAACCACATGATGTACCTTTGCAATTATATTCAAGTCGATCAGGATATGCTGATGGCGCTCAAGCAGATCGGTACGGGAAGGTACACGACGGACAATGTGCTCTACGAGGAATACCAGGCCCGCAGACAGGTCACCAATACGATAGACAGCCTGACTTATGCCGGTGACCAGAGCTTTTATACGATCGTATTAAACGATGCTTTGTTCATGATGAATTACCAGATCGCTGACTTCGATCCCCGAAACCTGTTGAAGGAGCCTTGGATCGACTCGGTCAAAGGGCTTTCCGGCTTTCAATCGTATTGGGCGGGAACATCCCCCACCGCGTTCCAGGCGTTTAGAAAAATCAGTCCGTATCAGCTGACGGTCGGACGGAAGCTTCCGGAGGGGATCAACGGCTATGTGGTCGTTTCCATCTTGGAGAGCGATATCCACAAGTATTTCCGGAATCTCCCGCCGGGACATGAGATGATGCTTGTAGACGGCACGGGCCGGATCGTCTCTCACGTCGATCCAGGGCGGATCGGGCAACCGTTCACCTTGCTTCAGCAAGCCGGGACAAGCCGCTCGAATATCGTGACGATGCAGGATAAGGAATACCTGCTGTCCGTGTCCGACATCCGGGTTAACAGCTGGAAGCTGGTTTCGCTTACGCCCTACAAGTCCGCTATTGCCAAGATAAATGCGATTTTTCAAAATGTATTTACGTTTCAGCTGATCTCCTTCGCGCTGTTCTTCGGGCTGCTGCTTCTGGCGCTGCGCGCCTTTACGAGTCCGCTAGTAAAGCTGGACAAAGTAGCGGTAGCGGTGCAGAAGGGAAATCTGGAGGTTCGCTCCTCTATTCGCGGCCAGGATGAGATCGGCCGGCTTGGCAAATCTTTCGACCAGATGCTGGACCGCATCTCCGATATGATCGTCCAGGTGACCGCGACGCAGGCGAGGAAGCGCAAGGCAGAGCTCGATATGCTCCAGGCGCAGATCAACCCTCACTTTCTGTTTAATGTGCTGAACTCCATCCGGATGAAGGTGCTTGGCCGGGGAGACCGGGAAAGCGCCGATATGATCAGCTCCTTGTCCAAGCTGCTGCGGATGACGATTCAGGACAATGGCACGATATCGCTGCATGAAGAAGTCGAGATCGTCGCCGATTATGTCAAGCTTATGAATATGAGACAGAAGGAAAAGGTCAGTCTGCAGCTCGATATCGCGGCTGATGTTTTCCTGGAACGTGTGCCGAGGTTCTTCCTTCAGCCGATTATCGAAAATGCGCTGATCCATGGGCTAAGCCAGCAGGCGGGAACCATCCTGCTGGAAGCGTCGGCGGAAGGCGGCACGATCCGTATCCGCGTGAAGGACGACGGCAGAGGGATGGAAGAGAACGAGCTCGCCCGGCTGCAGGCGAGGCTTGCCCGTTACTCGCACGGAGACGAACAGCCGCAGACTCCAGGCAGAGGCTTCTCCGGCATCGGCCTCGCCAACGTCTACGAGCGCATGCGCATGACGTTCGGCCACCACTTCCGGATGGTACTGGCCAGCGAGCCCGGAGCAGGCACGGAGATTACCCTTTATTTCCCGAAACAGGAGGAAAGCGCTCATGTATAAAGTCATGCTGGCGGACGACGATTATCCTGTGCTCGAATTATTATCGAATACGATTCCCTGGACCGAGCTCGGACTTGAGCTGGTCGGATTGTATGAGAATGGAGCGCTTGCGCTCGAAGCGGCCAAGGCGCAGATGCCTGACATCCTCGTAACCGATATCGGGATGCCGAGGATGGACGGCCTGGAGCTGATCCGCGAGCTGAAGGCGATTCACCCTAATCTGCGCGTCGCCATCTTGTCCTGCCACAGCGAATTTCAATACGCGCAGCAGGCGATGAGGATGAACATTCAGGACTATATGCTGAAGGATACGCTCGACCCTGCCGATGTGCGCAAGCTGCTGGAGCAGTTCAAGGTAAGTCTGGACGAGGAGCTCCACCGATCCGAGAGTCAAAAGCAGCTGCGCCATATGGTCGACCGCAGCCGCGAGCGGCACAAGGAGGCTTTCATCCGCGGCACTATCCATGATCCGATGCTGAGCGAGGCAGCCTGGGCGCTGGAAGCGGAGTCGCTGGGTCTGCGGGTGACCGGCAGTACCTGTCTGCCTACTGCCGTCTATATCGATGGTCAGCGAGGAGCGAGGCAGCGGTTTGTCTCCGATGATGTGCTGCGCTTTGCCATCCACAATATCGTGGAGGAAATCCTGCGGGAGGAAGAGCCCGAGGCGGTTCATTTTACTTATGACGCGTTAAGATCCTTCATCCTGCTTCCTTATCAGGGCGGGATCAAAACCAATCCGTATGACCGCGCCGCTCTCGTGCTGGGCAAGCTGCAGTCCGCCGTCGAGCGTACGCTTAAGCTTCAGCTTTCCTTCCTGATCGGCGTGGGCAGCGAGAAGCCGGGCGTGATCCGTCAGGAGCTGATCGAGCTGCTCGGGTCGAGCGGGCAGCGTTTCTATATGAAGCCGCGCACGATCGAGAAAAAGTTGCCGGTCCTGTATGCGACAGTCGATCTGTTCGGACAGTACGACGAAGCGCTAAACAGCCTCAGGGATATGATGATCGGCGGGAATCCGTCCAATGTCCGCCCGGTGGTCGGGCGCTGGACCGGATTCCTGCAGGAGCAGCTGTTCCGGCCGGAGACGGTGAAGGACTGGATGCTGAAGCTCGTGCTGGATCTGAAGCTGAAGCTGCAGTCGATGCAGATGTTTCGCAGCCCGTTCTCCGTCGATATTCTTCACCGCGAAATCCTCGAAACCGATACATTAGCGGAGATGGAAAGCTGGCTCATCCATTTCTTCGAATCGTCCTTCGTTGTCGTCGAGGAAGCCAAGGTGCTGAGCAAGCGCCCGGAGGTGCTGGATGCCTGCCACTACGTCTCCCTCCATCTTCATCGCAAGATCGGTCTGGATGAAGTCGCGGAGAGCTTGTTTCTGAATCCGAGCTATTTCAGCCGGCTGTTCAAAAAAGAAACGGGCGAAACCTTCATCGAATATGTCAACCGGATGAAGGTCGACCGCGCCAAGGAGCTTCTGGACCAGACGAATCTGTCCGTCGCCAAGATCGGCGAAGCGCTGGGCTATGATAACCACAGTTACTTCATCAAGATGTTCAAGACTGTAGCGGGATTCACGCCGCAGGAATACCGGGGAGCGTCCCGCGTTTGACGGCCCGCGGAAGTGTACCGGTCTCTGGACCAAAAGTAAAAATAACGTGGATAGTGGTCAATATCGCGTCATACTTGCGCCAAGGCGGATTGCTATAATGAGCGTGTAAGGCAGCGTATAAGATAAATCTCAGATCAACGTAAAAACAGATAACGGAGGGGTACACTTGAACAAAAAGAGATGGAGTCAAATGATCGCCGGACTGGCGGCAGTCGGCATGCTGGCTGGCTGCAGCGGCGGCAATACGGAGGGCGGCTCCGGCGCGGCACCGAGCGGCGGAGCCTCGGGCGGCACGACACCTGCGGCGCCGGTCACCTTGAAATTCCACGCTTTCGGAAGCGAAGCCCAGCAGAACTGGACAAAGGTCATTTCATCCTTCGAAGCGAAGTACCCGGATATCAAGGTTGAACTGATCAACCTGAGCGAGAAGGGCGATACGCAGGAATACGCGAAAAAGCTTGACCTGGCGGCCGCTTCGGGCGAAGCGATGGACGTCATGATGTTCAGTGAAGCCGGCATGTACGCCCAGCGCGTGGCGCTCGGCATGGTAGCTCCCATTGACGAATTTATCAACAAAGAAGGCTTCAAGGTTACCGAGGAATATAAAGTCGATACGCAGCTGAACGGCAAGTACTACGCGCTGCCGGGCAAGTTCAACCCTTGGTACGTCATGCTAAACAAGAATCATCTGAAGGAAGCCGGACTGGAAGTTCCGACCGATTGGACTTGGGATCAGTTCGCCGACTACGCGAAGAAGCTGACGAAGGGCGATGGCCCGACGAAGCGCTACGGCACGTATTTCCATGGACCTCAGGGCGGAGGATGGCTGGAGTTCACGCGTCTTGCGCTGGCCAATCAGCCGGATAACTCGGATTACCTGAAGACGGATGGAACATCCAACCTGGATAACCCGCTGTTCCGCAAGTCGATCGAGCTTCGTTATCAAATGGAGAAGGTCGACAAGTCGTCCACTCCTTATACGGATATGATCTCGCAGAAGCTGCACTATCGTCCGCAGTTCTTCAACCAATCGGCGAGCATGGTCGTGATCGGCAGCTGGATGAACTCCGAGCTGGGCGGTACGGAGCAGTTCCCGCTGAACTTCGAGGTAGCGGTTGCTCCATTCCCGAAAAATACGGCATCCGATCCGGCAGGCTACTCGATGGTAACGACAGATTTCATGGCCGTAGCGGCAAGCTCCAAGAACAAGGAAGCCGCTTATAAATTCATTCGTTACTTCACGACAGACGGTACGATTGCCCAAGGCAAATACGTTCCGTCCTGGACCAAAGTCAAAAATGAAGACCTGACCAAGATCATCGATACGATCCTGGCCGGTACGAAATCGCCGGATAAGGTCGACAAGCAATCCCTGATCACCGTTCTGCAGAACTCGAGAGCTTCCAAGCTGGTGCCTCCGACGTCCTACCAGGCGGATGTGTACAAAGTGATCAACGAAGAGTATGAGAAGCTGATTCTTGACAAGCAAAACCTGGATGCGATGCTCAAAAATACGCAGGACCGCGCTCAGAAGCTGATCGACTCCAGCAAAAAATAAAATTGCAAACCGGCTCGAACGTATAGAGAGAACCCTCATCAGGTTCTCTCTATTTGTACGGCGGGGAAAGAAAGGACTGGCGTTCATGATTCATCCCAAACTGCCTGCGATCTGGTATGGCGGCGATTACAACCCGGATCAATGGCCGGAGGACATCTGGCAGGAGGATATGCGGCTGTTCCGCAAGGCGGGCATCAATGTCGTGACGCTGCCCGTGTTCAGCTGGGCGAAGCTTCAGCCATCGGAGGATACGTATTGCTTCGATTGGCTGGACCGGATCTTACAATTGGTTCAGGATAACGGAATCTACGTCTGCCTGGCTACCTCTACCGCAGCTCAGCCCGCGTGGATGTCCCGCAAGTATCCGGACGTGCTTCCGGTCGATATCGACGGACGCAAGCGGACGCATGGCTCCCGTGTTAATTTCTGTCCGAACTCTCCGACCTATCGCACCTATGCGGTCCGCCTGACCGAAAAGCTGGCGGAGCGGTACGGCCAGCATCCGTCGCTGCTGATCTGGCATGTCGGCAACGAATATGGACCGCACTGCTACTGCGATACATGTGCGGCGGAGTTTCGGCACTGGCTGCGGGCTCGCTATGGTACGATTGAAGAACTGAACAAGCGCTGGAATATGAGCTTTTGGGGGCATACCGTATACGAGTGGGACGAGATCGTGCCGCCGACGAACCTGAACGGGGACAACCGGTGCTTCCAAGGCATGGCGCTGGATTACAAGCGGTTCATGTCCGATGCAATCCTGGCTTGCTATCAGGCGGAGTACGAGGCGATCAAGCGGATCACACCCGACCTGCCGGTGACGACGAATATTTGGGGGCTGTTCAACGGTCTGGATCTGCAGCAATGGGCGGACCGTATGGACGTTGTCTCCTGGGATAGTTATCCGCAGATGAATGAGCCGATGAGCCAGGTGGCCATGCGTCATGACTATATGCGCGGACTGAAGCACGGACAGCCATTTATGCTGATGGAGCAGACGCCGAGCCAGCAGAACTGGCAGCCTTATAACAGCCTGAAGCGTCCGGGCGTGATGCGTCTCTGGAGCTATCAAGCCGTAGCCCGCGGAGCGGACACGGTGATGTTCTTCCAGCTGCGCCGTTCCTTCGGCGCCTGCGAGAAGTATCACGGCGCGGTCATCGAACATGTCGGTCACGAGGAGACGCGCGTGTTCCGCGAGTGCGCTCAGCTGGGCGCGGAGCTGCGGGAACTGGGCGATACGCTGATCGATTCCCGGCTCCGCCACGAAGCGGCTCTGTTGTTCGATATCGATACCTGGAACGCTGTGGAGATCACGAGCGGACCGAACGTAGATCTGGATTACGCCAAGCAGGCCCAGAAGATGTACAAAGCCTTCTACGAGCTGAACGTCGGCATGGATGTGATCAGTCCCCTCAGCGACTTCTCCGGCTATAAGCTGGTCGTCGCTCCCGTGCTGTATATGCTGAAGCCGGGGGTAGCCGAGCGGATCGAGGCGTTCGTGAAGGCGGGAGGCGTGTTCGTGACGACGTTCTTCAGCGGGATTGTGGACGAGAACGACCGGGTCACGCTGGGCGGCTATCCGGGCCATCTGCGCAAGCTGCTGGGGATCTGGGTCGAGGAGATCGACAGCCTGCCTCCTGAGCTGAAGAACCGGCTGGTGGCAAGCGAGCCGTTCGGCAAGGTCGCCGGCGAGTATAGCTGCGGCATGCTGTGCGAGCTGCTGCATCTCGAGGGCGCGAGGGCGCTTGCCGTCTATGGGGATGATTTCTACGCAGGAATGCCGGCGCTGACGGAGAATACGTATGGCGAAGGCCGGGCGTACTATGTGGCGACCGATGCGGAAGATCGCTTCTTGGCGGACTTCGTCCGTACGCTTTGCGAGCGCAGCGGACTAGAGGCGCCGCTGGAGGCGGAGGCGGGCATAGAGGTGACGCAGCGCCATAAGGAAGGGAAGCGTTATACGTTCGCTCTCAATCATAATGCGCGCCCGGCTGGCGTACGTATAGATGGCGCTAATCGGGATCTGCTGACTGGGCGGACCTTCGCAGCAGGAGACAACGCGGAGCTGGAAGCCTATGGCGTGCTTATTCTGGAAGAGGCAGAGAGATAGCGATACGAGGAGAGAACGATATGGAGGCGAGCTTGATTCGAAGCAAGCTGGTGACGGAAGGCTTTGAAGCATCCCGGCTGTTGTTTCCGGGGGAGACACCCGAACAGGCGCGTGCGCGGCTGCTGGGATCGGCGGCCCATGAGCCGTTGATCGGAGAAATTCGCGGGGAAGCGGAGGTTCTGCTGAAGGAGCCTATGCCGGAGCTGACCTATTCGCTTTTTCGTTTATTTGAGGAAAAGGGCTCCCGGAGCGAATACGATCGTACGTATTTTCGTCGCAGGAATGCGCTTGCTACGTTTGGGCTGATGTGCTGGCTGGAGCCGGAGCGTCAAGACTACGCGGACGCGCTTGCGGATGCCGTGTGGTCCGTCTGCAATGAGTATACGTGGTGCCTGAGCGCGCATCTGGCCCCCGGAGGCGCGGAGCTGCAGAGCGGGATAAGGGCAAGTGGAACCGGCGAGCAGCCCACCGTCGATCTGTTCGCGGCGGAGACGGCATTCGCTTTATGCGAAATAGCCGCTTTGACGGGCGACCGTCTGCCGCCTCTGCTGCGCAGACGCGTACAGCAGGAGGTGCGCAGGCGTGTGCTGGAGCCGTTCCTGACCGGGGCGGCCTACAAGTGGGAGACGGAAACCCACAACTGGGCGGCGGTATGCGCGGGGTCCATCGGGGCGGCTGCGATCTACTCGCTGCCAGGCGGCGAAGAGCTTGCAGCTGTGCTGGAGCGCTGCCTGAAAGCGCTGGATCACTACCTGCTCGGCTTCGAGGCGGATGGGGCGTGCACGGAAGGATATGCCTACTGGCAGTACGGGTTCGGCTTCTACGTGTATTTCGCCGATCTGCTCAAGCTGCGCACGGGCGGACAGATCGATCTGTTCGACTCGGCAAAGGTGAAGGAAATCGCGATGTTTCAGCAGAAGTGCTTTCTGGATGGAAGGAAGGTCGTTAATTTCTCGGACTCCGTGCCGGAAGCAGGCGTTTTCCTGGGACTCAGCCATTATCTGCAAGCCTTGTATCCCGGGATGGAGGTGCCGGAGGCCGGATTACGGTCCGCCTATACGGAGGATCATTGCCGGCGGTGGGCTCCTGCCCTGCGGAATCTGCTATGGGTTCGCGGAGAGGAGCAGGGCGCTCCATGGGCGGGCGCCTCGTACTATTTGCCGGATGCGCAATGGCTCGTATCGCGGCATCGCTGCCCATCGGGCAGCTACGTGTTCGCCGCGAAGGGCGGGCATAACGCAGAGCCGCATAATCATAACGATATCGGCCAGTTCATGCTCGGCGCAGGCGGCGTCATGCTGCTGACCGATCTGGGAAGCGGGCAGTACTCGCGCGACTACTTCGGCAGCGGGCGGTACGGGATATTGTGCAACGGGTCGCAGGGCCACTCCGTGCCCATCGTGGACGGAAGGCTGCAGCAGGCCGGCAGGTCTGCATGTGCGGTGCTTGTGGAGAGAACGTCAACGGACACGCAGGATGTATTCGCTATCGAGCTGTCCGCAGCCTACGCTTATGAAGGCTTGGCCCGGCTGGAACGCCGCTTCGTCTGGTCGAAGACGGACGAGCCGATGCTGGAGCTTGAGGATGCATTCGAGTTTACCGGGCAGCCGATATCGGTGGTGGAGCGCTTCATAAGCTGGTACAAGCCAGAGGGCTTAGGGCCCGGACTTGTCCGGATCGACGGAGGAGAGGCCCGGCTCGAGATCCGGTTCGACGAAAGCCGGTTAAGCTGGACAGCCGCGGAGCTGGAGCATATCGATCATTTTGGCCGCAAGACGGCCTGCTACGCATTGGATTTCGCGGTGGGACATCCTGCGCGGACGGAGACGGTCAAGCTGGTTTTTTCATTCGCAGATTAAGAGTTAGATTTAGGAAGATTTGAGACTTAAGGAGTGTTGAGGATGACACTGCAGGCAGGCTGGGCGCAGGAAGCATGGGACAAGACGGTAAGGAAAGTAACCAGAACGAGCAAGCGGATCGGGGACGGATACCCGCATGCCAGCGTAGGCGGGCAATATCAGCTTGAGCCCGCGTCCTGGTGGACGGCGGGGTTCTGGCCGGGGCTGCTGTGGCTCGTATACCGCAGCACGAAGGACGAAGCGCTTCGCGGACTGGCGGAGTCCTGCGAGCGTCAGCTGGATCAGGTAATGGCGGACTACTACAAGCTCGATCATGATATCGGCTTCATGTGGACGCTCACCAGCGTCGCCCGGTACAAGCTGCTGGGAGCCGGCGAGGCTCCCGACTCCAGGCGGCGGGCGCTGCTAGCCGCGAACCTGCTAGCTGCGCGCTTCAACGTGCAGGGCAATTATATTCGCGCCTGGAATCCGTGGCGCGAAGGCGAGCAGAATGCCGGCTGGGCGATTATCGATTGCCTGATGAATTTGCCGCTGCTGTACTGGGCGTCGAATGAATCCGGAGATCCGCGCTTCAAGCATATTGCGGTCCGCCATGCGGATACGGCGCTGGAGCATTTCATCCGCCCGGACGGATCGGTTAACCATATCGTCGTATTCGACCCCGCGACAGGCGAGCAGCTGCGTGTCGAAGGCGGTCAAGGCTATGCGCCGGACTCGGCCTGGTCGCGCGGAACGGCTTGGGCGATCTACGGGATGAGCCTTAGCTACAACTACACGGGCGACGACAGCTATCTGCATGCGGCGAAGCGGGCAGCTCATTTCTTTTTGGCTAATCTGCCGGAAGATCATGTGCCGCATTGGGATTTCCGGCTGCCGGAGGGAGTTGCGGCTTACCGAGATTCGTCAGCCGGCGCTTGCGCGGCCTGCGGTCTGCTGCTCCTCTCCAAGCAGGTCGGCGGACAGGAGGCCACGCTTTACCGCCAAGCGGGGGAGCGTATTCTTCACTCTCTCTACACCCGTTACGGGGCTTGGGAGGATGAGCGGGAGGAAGGACTCGTCACGCACGGTACCAGTCATTTCCCGGAAGGGAAAAATATCGACGTGCCCTTGATCTATGGCGATTATTACTTCGCGGAAGGGCTTTCCTTGCTGCTCGAGCAGGGCGAGCTGTTCTGGTAGGATGGCAACGCCGGGTCGGCTTGCGGATTGAAAGATAAGACTTAGACACGCTTTGCCTGCAGACGGACTGCGGTAAAGCGTGTTTTTGTTTGGATGAATATGGAGAACGTTAACGTTATCTCCTAAAAAATAGAAGGGGAATGAGGGAATGCTGTCGAATCCTATGTACATACCAACTCTAGGGGTGTTTTATGGGAAAACGGGGAGGATTCATATTTATCATTACCATTCTAGGGATTATGTCCATAGGGTTCGTGCTGAATCAGGTGCGGTTGCTTGATAACTCTATTTCGGCTGTCAGCTTATCGGAGTGGAAGCTCCATCTGGCGGACGGAGACTCTTCGGAGCTCCGTCTGGCTGATGTTCAAGCATCCGGTCAATGGATCCAAGAGTCGATTCGGGACCGGATTCCTCATGACCCGGCGCTGAAGCAACCGATGTGGTTGAAATTTCAAATTCCGCATTTTGAAGCCAGTCATCCCGTCTTGCTGATGAACCATGTCTACGCCCAAAGCATCCGAATTTATGTAACGGATAAGCTTATCTATGAATCCATAAGGAACCATTCCTTCGATACCAACAATGTGCTGCTTCCGATTACGCACGAAGACATGGGGCAGACCTTATACATATGGCTGGATTCTCCCAAGAAACAAATCGGCTTGAGCGAAGCCGTCCTGTTCGGCGAGGATAGCCAGCTGAGGGACCGGTTTGACGAGAATATCGAAAGCGTGATTATCGGCAGCTCCTTTGTCTTTATTGCCATTACGATGCTGTGCTGTTCGATCTTTCTGCTGCGGACCCAGGCGGCTTCCTCCTGGCTGCTGCTCACGGCTATCGTATTTCTGACAGGCATTCTGTTTATTACTTATTCTTCGTACACCTATGCCAAGTACGAAAGATACGGCACCCTTCTGTCCTGCTTCTTCGATCTGGCCTTATTCGCCATCCTGCCTGCGGTGACGTACTTCTTCGAGAAAATCATGGGCAGCGGCTATAAAAGCTCCATCCGCATCTGGCGGTATATCCAGGTCGGCTACTCCTTGATTGCGTTTGTTTTCCTGATCATCAACCTTACGCAGCCCAATGTCTATTTCGACTTATATTACTTTATTTCGGCGACGGCGATCGGGCTGATGGCTATTGTTCAGTTCATCCTGCTCTCCCTTTCCACGATTTTCTATGCGCGAAGGGGCAACCGCGACGCCCGCATATTCGCTTTCGGCGCTTTGCTTCTTGCCTCGTCGGTCATCGGGGACATGGCGAATTTTTATATAACCCAGGGCAATTATGAGCTGATGCTGTGGAAGTGGGGAATCTGCTTTTTTGTTATTTCGCTGATCGTGATCATGGGCAGGAGACTGGCTGATTATTACGAGCAGATCATGAATTATTCGAAGGAAGTGGAGCTGTACAATAACCAGCTGCAGCGCTCGGACAAGCTGGAGGTGATCAGCGAGCTGGCTGCGTCTATCGCTCATGAGGTCCGCAATCCGCTTCAAGTGACGCGGGGGTTTCTCCAGCTACTATCTCTAAAAGTAACGGATCAGGAAAGGGAATATATGAGCCTGGCCATATCGGAGCTGGACCGCGCCTCGGACATCATCACCGACTTCCTCACGTTCGCCAAGCCGCAGATGGATAACTTCGTCAGCCTCCATGTGCAGAGCGAGCTGAAGCAGATCGGAGGCATCATCATTCCGCTGGCGCGAATGAACGGATGCGAGATCGAAGTCGAAGTTCCTCAGCATCTGTATATCCGCGGAAACTCCTCCAAGTTCAAGCAGGTTCTGATCAACCTGATCAAAAACAGTATAGAGGCAATGCAGTCGCCGGGGAAAATCGAGATCTGGGGTTACGAAAATAAGCAGCTGGCTTGCATACATATAAGGGATACGGGAGAAGGCATGGACGCGTCAGAGGTGGCAAGGCTGGGAGAGCCGTATTTTTCAACAAAAACGAAAGGAACCGGACTCGGCTTGATGGTCACTTTCCGGATTATCGAGGTGATGCAGGGAACGATACAATTCAAAAGCGAGAAGGGCAAGGGAACAGAGGTGATTCTGACTTTTCCGGCATTGGCGGAATCGGTCTGAGCCATAGAGATGGGGGCGCGGCTAGGCTGTAGTAGCTGCTCCCCGCAGAGGGGGCACCTGCGAGCTTGAGAAAAATTGGAAAAAGAAGGGCACAGGCATGCCCTTCTCTAAAAAACGTAGACTTACCAGCCTGCTCTAGGCTCGTTGTTGCCGCCTACCAGAACGGTAGAAGGCTCCTTCGGGAGAACCAAATAAAACTGGGTGTCCGTTTCCGCCAAAACCTGAACGTTGAAGCTTTCCGGGATGTCAATGCCGAACGTTTCCTTAACTGCTGCTTTGGGGTTAGCTAACAGTCTGGCTTTAAAACCTTCGTCTTCCCATGTCATGCGAATGATCTTGTACTTCAACTCTTCTGGCGTCATCATTACTAGTCACCCCTGCACACATATTTGGGTATTTATCCCAAATAAAATATATCATGTTATTCTATAAAAATCTAGTAGTTTTGTGAATTTTTAGATAAATAATAAAATAATCCGCCCGATTCCATTTTTTTTTGTTCTTCTTGAATATGCGCGGCATCCCTCGCAAGTCCGTCCAGCAGAAAACGACTAAAATGCTGCAGATAGGGCAGCTCCGCCAGCAGCGGAATGGCCTGCTGATACCGGCTTCGGGCCAGGTGTACATATCTCTGGGGCAGATCGCGATCATAGATCAGCTTGCGAATGCGTTCTCTGCTCAGCTCACCCCGTTCCTCTCCGGGGGAATCGGCCGCCAGCGCAATAAGCGAGTTGTACGAGCCTTCCTGCAGATCCTCCTCCCAGTCGGACCAATCGTCAGCCAGCTGCAGCAACACAAGCACCTCATCTATGCAGCTGTTCACCACTTCCCGCAGGTCGGCCCGATCAGCGAGAAGCAGGGCAGCCGAAGCGGTCAGCTTGACTGGCGCGGCCTTGTGCGCGAGCGTTAAGGGACGGGCCTGCATGTAGGCATGGTCGGTCTCCCGGCTCATCGCCTCTGCCCACTGGGCGTCGTAGTCTCTGTAATGCAACCATAGCGGAGAGCCGGCGTCCGGGAACAGCTCGCGGAAAACCGTCAGAAACTCATAATGAAAAAAATGCGCGAGCGGAAGCTTGTCCCTGCAGTCCGGTCTCGGCGAATCCATCAGATCATCGAGGATGAAGTAGTACAGCATGCCGAATACGCTGCCCAGCGAAAGCCTTCTATTGAACGCGGGAGACAGCCCCGTGAGATCGCTCAGCCAGAAGGGAAGCAGATAGCAAATATAGTTCTTGCTGCTCGCCTCCTTAAGCACGGTGAACTTGTCCAGATAGTGCTGTCCCATGGCGTTGTAGGGCTGGGGGAAGCGGGCGACCATCGTTTCCGCTTCGGTGAATACGGCGATCATCTCTTCATGAAAATCCTCGAACCATTCCATGCATCTACCTCCTTTAATGGGAATTATTTCAATTATATGCAAAGGCTTTGGATTTTCATAGCTCATTTTTAAACCACGTAGAGATGCGGCAGCCTTTACTTGGATTCCATTATCCGCTATGGTGAACCGGCGGAGCTTCAGGCTGTGTGTTAAACGATTGACATATGAATCGGAAAGCGGCTATACTCGGGTAGAATGGCATGCTTCGGGTTATTCTATACTTGACAGAGAACAGGGAGGAACCGTGAATGGGAAGCGTCTATACGATTGGCGAAGCTTTGATTGATTTTATACCGGCGGATAAAGGGGTGCCTCTTAAGGATGTAACCGGGTTCGAGAAGGCTGCAGGCGGCGCTCCGTTCAACGTAGCCTGTGCGGTTGCGAAGCTTGGGGGAAGCAGCGGGTTCATCGGGAAGCTGGGCATTGATGCGTTCGGTGATTTCCTTATTGAGACGCTGGCCGGGCTGCAAGTAGATGTGCGTCATGTGAGGCGGACGAGCGAGGCGGGAACGGGGCTCGCCTTCGTAAGCTTGAGCAGCGACGGCAACCGGGACTTTTCCTTCTATCGCAATCCGAGCGCAGATATGCTGCTGACGGCGCAGGAGGTAGCGGAGATCGACTTTACTTCGGGCGATATCCTGCACTTCTGTTCGGTAGACCTGATCGATGCCCCGGTGAAGGAGGCTCATCGCGCCGCGATTCGGGCAGTCCGTCAAGCCGGGGGACTTGTCAGCTTCGATCCGAATGTGAGACTTCCGCTATGGCCTAGTCCAGAGGCCTGCAGGCAGACGATCCTCGAATTTCTGCCTGAAGCTCAGCTGGTCAAGATCAGCGATGAAGAGCTATCGTTTATTACGGGGCTGGAGCATGAAGAGGACTCGATCGCCTCGTTGTTTGCCGGCGACGTGCGTCATGTCGTCTATACGAAGGGGGCTGAGGGAGCCGTATGGTATACGCGAAGCGAAAGCATCCATGCAGCGGGCCATCCGGTATCCGTAGCCGATACGACCGGAGCGGGAGATGCCTTTGTCGGCGCGCTGCTGTACCAGCTCCATAAGCGCGGACTCCAGGCCGATGCGATCGGATCGGACGACATCCGGCAGATTCTTCACTTCGCCAATGCGGCCGCGGCGCTGACGACGACCCGCAAGGGAGCGGTCGGCGCGCTGCCGGACAAAGAAGAAGTGCTGGCCCTGCTGGCCGGGCAAGCTTAGCTATGATCTTTACTAGCATTTTTCCAGCCGCCTACCAGGAATAAATCGTCTGTTGACTGCCCAATCTATACATGCGCATCCAGTTGATACAAGACCATGAGGAGATGAACAGATTGGGTATTCTAGACGGGAATTCCAAAAATGAACCGATGCATTACGGCGAGATCTATGACCTCTGGCAGTTCTCGATGGCGGCAAAGGGCAGTATTTCGGGATATCGGGCAAATCAGTACCATGCAGGAGACCATGAGCTCAAAAAAATATTGGGCAATCTGATCGATCAAGCGGAGCTTGAGGTCAGCGAATGCGACGCCATCCTTCTCTCCAACGGGATTGCACCGGCTCCGTCTCTTCCGGAGAGGCCCGAAGCCAAGCTGGAGGATATTCCGGCTGGAGCCCGATTCACGGATCAGGAAATAGCTGCGATGTTAGGTGCCGATTGTGCTGCAGGACTCGTGGCATGCAGTCAGATCATGGGCAAAGCTATCCGGGAGGATATCGGCATGCTGTTCGGAAAGTATCATGCGACCAAGGCGGCCTTGGGGTTGAAAATTTTGCGGATGAGCAAGGACAAAGGGTGGCTCATACCGCCGCCGCTGCAGATTAAACGGGAACTGGTGGAGGCTTAGCCCGCTCCCGAACATAGCCGGCAAGCGAGGGCTGTCTCAAAGCATGCAGATGCTTGGGGACAGCCCTATTTCGTTCGAGGCGAACGTCTTCGCCGGATATTTTGTTCATTTCATAACCGTCATGGTTTAGCTTAGCCCCGAGGTGGTAAGTCTAGACAAGAGAAGTGCCAATATCAGGGTTAAAGGAGCAACATGTATGCACACTGGTTCTTTTGTCGGGGATCGTTCTATGCCACAGTTTCCAAATTCCTATTGGATCGAATCGGCTCGTCCCCGTTCCTTCCCGGCGTTGAATGAGGACATCGAGGTGGATTATGCCATCGTTGGCGCAGGACTCACCGGCCTAACGCTTGCTTATCTGCTCACCTCGGAGGGCCATCGTGTCGCTCTTCTGGAAGCGGGCGAAATTCTTCGCGGGACTACAGGACACACGACGGCGAAGGTTACCGCTCAGCATGACCTGATCTACGACGAGTTACTGGAGAAGTTCGGCGCCGACCAGGCGAAGCATTACTACCAGGCCAACTCGGAAGCTCTGGAGTTTATGCGGCGCACGGCAGCCGACCTTCGGATCGATTGCGAATGGCAGGAGGAAGATGCGTATTTGTATGCCCAGACTTCCGAGGGCGACAAGCAGATCAGAAAGGAGCATGAGGCCTGCCAGAAGCTTGGGATCCCTATGGAATTGGTAGAACGTATCGATCTGCCCATGAAGGTATACAGTGGACTGAAGCTGCCCGGCCAGGCGCAGTATCATCCCTTGGCCTATACGAATGGCTTGGTCGAGCAGGTCGTGAGCGCAGGCGGCTTGATTTACGAGCGCACTCGAATCGATGGCAAGCTGGAGGAAGGCGAGCGGCCGGTGCTCTCTACGATGGAGGGCAAGCGGATTACGTGCCGTCATGTTATAGCCTGCTCCCATTATCCTTTCTACGACGGGCGGGGGCTTTATTTCGCACGCCTTCATGCAGAGCGCTCGTATATTCTTGCCGTGAAGCCTACATCCCCCTTTCCGGGAGGCATGTATCTAAGCGTGGACGAGCCGAAACGATCGCTCCGGTCGGTCACGATCAACGGCGAGTCCATGGTATTGATCGCAGGCGAATCCCACAAAACGGGGCAGGGAGAGCAGACGGAAGAGTATTACAAGAAGCTTGAGCAGTTCGGCAAGCAGACGCTCGGCATCGAGGCTATTCCTTACCGCTGGTCCGCGCAGGACTTGGTGACGGTGGATAAAGTTCCCTACGTCGGCCCGATCACGTCCCGTCACTCCAACGTTTGGGTGGCCACCGGCTTCCGCAAATGGGGAATGACCAACGGAACGACAGCCGCGCTGCTGCTTAGGGACCAATTGCTTGGCCGGCCCAATCCGTACAGCGATTTGTATTCGCCCTCGCGCTTCAAGGTCGACCCGGGCATCAAGAACCTGATCAAGGAAAATGCGGATGTGGCCAAACATCTGATCAAAGGAAAATTGGAGTCCGGAAGCATCGAAGCCGATAAGCTGGGACACGACGAAGGCGCGGTTGTGCAAGTGGACGGTAAACGCGCAGGCGCTTACAGGGACACTGACGGCGTGCTTCATTTGGTAGACACCACCTGCACCCATATGGGCTGCGAGCTGAATTGGAACAACGGCGAACGAACATGGGATTGCCCTTGCCACGGCTCGAGATTCGACTATAAAGGAGAAGTTATCGAAGGTCCGGCCGTAGAGCCTCTCGCTAAGATCGAAGCCTAATTCTTCATGGGAGGGTGAAGCTATGAACAGAGAGAGCATGTATCATGGTACCCGCAACAATTGGGCGTACGCTTACCCGATCCCGTCGAGGGGTATTACGATTTTCCATACCATCATGAGGTCGATCTATTCAAAGTGCCGGAATGGGCCAAGGAAGCGGTGTTCTACCAGATTATCGTGGACCGCTTTGCCAATGGCAATCCTCGGATCAATCCCGAGGGGGTGGAGGAGTGGGGCGCCCCACCCACAGAGACGAATTTCTTCGGCGGGGACTTGCAGGGCGTGATGGACCATCTGAACTATCTCGTAGAGCTAGGCATCACAGCGATCTACTTCACGCCTGTTTTTTCCGCGCCTTCCAATCATAAATACGACACTTATGATTATACAAAGGTGGATCCGCACTTCGGCGACAACGAGCAGCTGAGATCGCTTATCGACGCTTGCCATTAGACAAGCCCCGTCCTCTTCATCAACAATCCTCATTTACCCCAAAGTTGCTGGAAACATATCCCTGAAACACCCTTAATTCATAAATTTAAGACCATCCTCTTGTTAGGCTCTCCAGGTGAATGCAGTGAATAATTCTAATCTTCATGTTCATGTTTATAGTTTTTCTTTTTACGATAAAAGGAAGGATTAACCCCATCTATTTTTTTAAAGGCTTTACTAAAGGAATGAATATCCGGAAAGCCGATACTTTCGGCAATGAGCATTAACGGTTCATTAGTGAATTGAATCATTTCTTTCGCTTTTTCTATTCTTTGTAAAAGATGATATTGAATTGGGCTCATCCCGAATGATTGTTTGAATAATGAAATCATATAGTATTTGCTAATTCCCGAAATTTTGGAAAGTTCATCTAAGGCTACCTTTCGGTCGATATTGTGCTTCAAGTAGATCCGCAGCTGCTCCATTTCTCCCATATTGGTTACTAGATGTGGATTACAGTTCCAGTAGTTTTCACGCATAAGTACATTTAATAATTGCAAAAACAATCCTTTTATATTCGTTTCATAAAAGGGTAACGTCATTTGAAATTCTTTTATGATTTCAAAGATAATTCTTTCGATAACCAAGGTATTCCTTAACCGTAGATGACTGGGAATCCGAGGGGTAATTTGATCAAGATCGTCGTTTCGAAACCATTTCATTTCATCCGCAGTCATATCTTCAAGTTTTTTAAAGGAAACCTTCACATCCGGACTATCCTCCTTATAGAACAAATCAAAATGCAAATGAGGTTGTCGTACTAATGATGTTCCTAACTTTTTAATAGAGTGTCGTTGCTTTGGACGAAAAAGAAAGAGGTCCCCCGGTTCTCCGATAAAAACATCATTCTCGATGGTTACTTGTATTCTGCCTTCCTTAACGTAAAGTAACTCATAGTCAAATAAAACTCTCTCCTCTAAATACCAAGGGAAGGGGATATAACTATCCATTGCTATCCGGATGTACGGCGACAATTGTTGAATGTTCATATCACGTTTTTCCATTCTGAATATTTTTTTCAAAGCAATATATGACAAATAATCAATAATCCTTCCTAAATACAAAACCATAAATGTATTATAACATATACATGTGATGAGTGAAGCGCTTCCACTGATCCGAAATTTTTGATAATAAAAGCAATGCCATCATGAACTTACAGGAGGAACAGGACATGAACGTTTGGCAACAAAACAGCCATTAGGCGGATTACCATTTATCAAAGATGCTCGCAGTCTATGTGAATCAAGCTGGGATCGCACGGGGGGGAAACCGGGACTTTAAGTGGTTAAACCGGGGAAACATGTATTATCGCCGATATCAAGGGTGCAGGATGTTTAAAACATATTTGGTTGACTACACGCTGCCACGCCCCGCAATATTTGCGCAAGTTGATCATTGAGATGTATTGGGATGGGGAAGATAATGTGCCTCTCGGTGATTTCTTCGGAATCGGGCATGCTACGTGGTAACAATACGTGTCATTGCCATTAAGCATGGGCATGGGTGAAAAAAGGGGTCCAAAGGGGCCGTTTGCAGCCACGATGAACAGCTACTTTCCGATGCCCTTCGGTAACGGTGCCGTTCTTAAGATCATTAATGAAAGCGAATCCAGAATCGAGAACCTCTTCTATTACATTGATTACGAATTGACGGATGAGCCCTTAACCGATGATGTGGGCCGCTTCCATGCACAATGGAACCTTGAGAACCCTGCGAAAAAATCGTGCACCAATCCGATATCGTATACGCTCCTTATCACGGCATTTCATTAGTCAGCAAGTGGAGCTTGTACCGGTTCCACATCGAAGATCCCGTTCGCTTCAAGAAATCGATTAAAGTCACGATTGAACATGGCTCACAAGCCTCAACCTGAACTCCCGCCTGTGGAAAAGAGATTGCCTCGCAGATGGCCGGAGCACGGTTTGTGGGACCGCTATTATAGCATCATGATCTGTATTTGAATAGGGGATACAATATTTTACTGAGGGGGTAACGCTTCATGAAAGTGCAAGGGAAACTATGGTCTGGTATTCTTGCTGGTTGTATGGTTTTGTCGACGGTTTTGGCCGGTTGTTCAAGCAATGCCGGTAAATCGGAAGCACCCAAACCGGCAGAAAGTGCAAAGAGCGATACCGCCAACTCCACTGGCAAGTCCTTGACTGTATTGGTGGAGGGCGGAAGTCCGGCTAACACGGTTGCGACACAAACGGCGGAAGAATTTAAGCAGAAGACCGGTTATGAGGTAAAGATCGAGACTGTCCCTTATATCGGTGTTTATGACAAATTGAATGCGGATATACGTGCTAACAAAGGTTCCTATGATGTTGCAACAATTGATATTTTGTGGTTCCCCGCTTTGGCAAAAGGTTTGACTTCGATGGGTGATTTGATGTCGGATAACGTGAAGAAAGATCTATTCCCCAACTTGATCGATGGCGGCACGGTAGACGGTGAAGTTCTTGGCATGCCGGTATGGACGAACTCGAAGGTGCTTTTGTACCGATCCGATTTATTTAATGATCCCAAGGAACAGGAAGCTTTCAAGGCCGAATATGGCTATGACTTGAAGCCGCCTGCAAATTGGCAACAGTACAGAGACGTAGCCAAATTCTTTACCCGCGATACCAATAACGATGGTGTCAAGGATATGTACGGCACAAGTGTGTTCGGGATGAATAACGGCGATTCTGTCGCCAGCTGGTTGGATCATGCGGCTCAAGCGGGGGCAAAACCTATGGTCGTCGGCAAGGACAATAAAGCCTTGGTCAACACGGAGCCCTACGTGAAAGCGTTGGATTTTCTGACAACAATTTTGAACAAGGATAAATCCGCACCTGAAGGCGCATTGAATATGGCCTCCTCCGAAACCTCCGAAATGTTCTGGAACGGCAAATTGGCTATGATGCTTGCATGGGGACATTTCTACGTACCGTCCAATGATCCAGCGAAGTCGAAGGTGGCCGGAAAGGTTGGAGTAGCGCCTATGATAGGGGGAGATGCCGGAATAGGCGTAATACCTGGTCCCTGGTATCAAGTCATACCGGACTCTTCGAAGCAGAAGGATATCGCCAAACAATATGTGCAGTTCGTTTATGAGAAAAACGAGCTTTTCATGGAGGCATTGGGAGTGGCTGCGCGCAAATCGGTGTTTGAAAAGTATAGCAAGCGGCCGGAATATGCGCACCTTAATGCACTGCAAACTACATTGGAAGCCCCTCAGACCCAAAACCGTCCGATTTTGGCCCGCTGGAATCAGATCGAAGGCGAAGCTCTTGTTTCGGCTATCCAGGCAGCTCTGTCGGGAACGGAATCGCCGCAATCTGCATTAACTAAAGCGGCGGCGAGCATTAATGAAATTCAAGGCAAGTAAGAGGATAAGGCAATCGAATGCCGTAACAGCAGAGGATAGGATCGCTTATCCTCTGCTTCATTTCAATACTTGTTAAAGGGTGAAGTACGATGACTAAAAAGGATCGCAGGCTATCCATAGTATTTTTCTTGCCGGCCGCAGTTTTTATGATCTTGTTCTATGTTTACCCGATGTTTCTGTTATTCAAAAATAGTTTTTTGGAAGACGATCAGCCCTACGGTTTTGTCGGCTTCGAACATTACAGCAACGCATTGACATCAGAAACCTTCTATCGGTCATTACTGAACACGGTTCAATTTGTCATCGGAGCCGTAACCGTTGAACTGTTGTTGGGAATGGTTCTGGCCCTCTTGTTAAGCACTGGATTCAAAGGCAGCAATTACATTCGCACTCTGCTTTTAAGCCCTCTTATGATTTCACCGTTGGTTGCAGGGTTGATCTGGAAGTTCATGTTGAACGACCAGTTCGGTATTCTGAACAGCTTTCTGTATAAGCTCGGATTAATATCAACACCTCAAAGCATTCTGTGGTTATCCGACAGCAAATACGCATTATTGTCCTGTATGTTTGCCGATATATGGCTGACGACTCCCTTTATGATGCTGGTGTTATTGGCAGGTATTCAGGGGATTCCGGAGAGCTTGTATGAAGCGGCACGCATCGACGGGGCGAATAAGGCTCAGAGCTTCTGGCATATTACGCTGCCGAGCTTAAAACCCGTGATTCTTGTGGCTGTTGCTATTCGAATGATTGATGCCGCAAGATCCTTTGATATTATCTGGGTCATGACCCAAGGAGGTCCGAACAACGCTTCTTCTCTGGTCAGCACCGTCATTTACAAAGCGATTGCCAGGTACAATCAGGAAGGGTATTCAAGCGCCATGGCCATTATCTTCATGATTATCTTACTGGGGATTTGTTCCATCTTTATGAAACATTTCTGGAGTCCGGCCAAGAAAGCAGCTTAACGGGAAGGGGATAACCGACGTGATTGCAAATTCCATTAAACAGAAGCACATAGGACCCATATTGAGACAGAAAATCAGACTTAGCCATTTTTTCTATCTGATCCTGACATGCGGCTTTTTGTGCCTGTTTTTATTTCCATATCTTTATTTGATGCTTAGTTCATTTAAGCCGCCGAGAGAAGTCATATCGTCTACCCCTGCATTTTTTCCGTCCCAATTTACAATGGACAACTACTTTGCCATGTTTAATCATTTATCAATAGGCAAATATTTTGGCAACAGTTTGGTAACCGCTACTTTCGCTACGCTGTTAAGCGTTTTACTGGGCTCTTTGGCTTCATACGGATTAACAAGATTTTCATCCAAGCTGGGGAATTTGTTCCTGGTATTCACTCTAGGCGTTCGGTTGATTCCGCTTATCAGCGTTGCCATACCTTTGTACCGCATTATCGGTGAAGTAGGCTTAATGGACACCAAACTGGCTTTAACATTGATTTATACAAGTATCAACATCCCTTTTGTCATTTGGATGATGCTCGGTTTTTTCGAGAGCCTGCCTAAAGAGTTAGATGAATCTGCACGTGTAGACGGATGCGGGATGTTAGGGGCTTTTATCCGCATTATTTTGCCAATTTCGCTGCCGGGACTGGCAACGACAGCAATATTTAGTTTTATGCTGTCTTGGAATGATTTTTTATTCGGGCTGCTGTTCACAAGCACTTCTGCCAAAACGGTTCCTGTAGGAATATCGGAGTTTTTAACCGCGTACAATTTGGACCTGGGACCTATGACGGCGGCGGCAACATTATTTAGTCTGCCTGTTATGCTGTTTTCATTTTTCATGCAGAATTACATCGTTCGCGGAATGACCATGGGTGCTGTAAAAGAATGAGTTGAATTCATAGAGACATATTTTAGGGGAGGAAACCGTATTGCAATACGATCATAACACTTATCATAAGTACATGTTGGCCAAAGCCGAACAATCCGTAGCAAATATGAAAGATCAGGTGGCCAAAGATCCCATGCGCTTACACTATCATTTTATGGCCCCTGCATATTGGCTAAATGATCCTAACGGACTTATCTATTATCGCGGAGAATACCATATGTTTTATCAGCATCACCCTTACTCCGCACAGTGGGGGGCTATGCATTGGGGGCATGCCATAAGTAAAGATTTGGTCCATTGGGAACACCTTCCAATTGCATTGGCACCCAGTGAAAGCTATGACCTTGACGAAAAAGGCGGATGTTTTTCCGGAAGCGCCGTTGATCATAATGGGATATTGACGTTAATTTATACCGGCACAGTAATGAAAGAGGGGCGCGTTGTACAAACTCAATGTTTAGCTACGAGTAATGACGGTGTGACATTTCAAAAATATATTGGGAATCCGGTAATCTCGGCTCCGCCGGAAGAAAGTTCCGCAGATTTCAGGGATCCCAAAGTATGGAAACATCAAGATAAATGGTACATGATCGTAGGTTCAAGTAAAGATGGGAAAGGAAGGGCTTTACTATTTCGATCAAATGACCTGATCGCATGGGAATATGTCGGTGTGGTGGCCGAGAGCGATGGTACGATGGGCACTATGTGGGAGTGTCCCGATTTATTTCGACTCGGTGATCGTCATATACTGATGTTTTCTCCAATGGGAATGGGTGAGAAGAAAGCGATTTATTTATCAGGTGAATTTGACTATTACACCGGAAGATTTACCTGGGATTATTGCGGAGAAGTTGATTGCGGATTCGAATATTATGCCCCCCAGTCCCTCCTTGATTCAAAAGGAAGAAGAATTATCGTAGGTTGGTTAAACGCTTGGGATTGGATGCCGTGGTTTCAAAATTTCGGTCCCACTTTTGAAAACAATTGGTGCGGCGCGATGTCCATTCCAAGAACTGTAGAAATGGACGAGGACGGACATTTGAGATTTCTTCCAGTTGAAGAATTAAAGGCGTTACGGGGGGAACATTTCCATCTTGACCGTACGGCGATTGAAGGGGAAATACAAGCGCTTCCCCGATCGATAAACGGGGATAGTTTAGAGATTGTGGCAGAATTCAATCTGAAAAATTGCCACGCGGAGGAATTCGGCTTCAAAATGCGGGTGTCGGATGACGGCAACGAGGAGACGGTACTCTCTTATTCGCCTAAGACCGGAGAACTTCAATTTGATAGAAACAGATCGGACGGATGGAGTCAGGGGATTCGAAAATGTAAACTGGAATCTGCTGATAAGGATACATTAAGGCTGCATATCTACGTAGATACTTGCGTTGTTGAAATATTTGCGGATGAAGGTCGCACGACAATGACCAATAACATATATCCCAATCCGTACAGTACAAACTTGAAACTTTTTAGCCTCGGAGATAAGGTGGAACTCATTTCTCTTGATATATGGCAACTTCACTCTGTATGGTGAGAGAAGGGATAGCTGCGTCTACTATACAAATAAACCGAAACGTTCTTCAAAGGATAGTTCATTCATTCGTGGATCTTGAAGCTGCCGTAAGGAAGCGTCGGCTAGGCTCTGCAAGCGCAGTTTTCGTAGGCAGGAAAAGCACGAATTCGTAAGTAGTTTATGAACAAACACGTTAATTTGATAGGAGAATTTATTTATGGCTAGTAAAAATTATTACGACGTAACAGAGTGGCCTGTCGGTAATCCGTATGAGGATATTGGTGAGGTAATCAACAGCATTATAGCAGATATTAAAAGTAGGCAAACGGATACTGATGTGAATAAAGGCGGAAAGCCGGGTGCGGTTATCTATATTCCACCGGGAGATTATCATCTTGGCAGTCAAGTAGTTATAGACATCAGTTATCTTAAAATTATGGGTTCTGGACACGGGTTTACATCTTCGAGTATTCGTTTTAATACTTCTGAGAATGAATGGGCAGATTTGCATGAATTGTGGCCGGGAGGAAGTCGCATACTCGTAGATATTCCCCTAGAAGAAAATGACGAGGAATATAAAGGAGCTGCATTTTATGTGGAACGAAGTGGAAGTCCCCGAATAAGTTCGGTAGAGTTTTCTGACTTTTGTATTGATGGTTTGCATTTTATTGAAGATGGTTCAGGAGAAACAAATCCGGAAAACACATACACTAACGGGAAAACGGGTATTTATGTTACAAGTGCTTGTGACTCATTTCGGATAACAGGCATGGGGTTTGTGTATTTAGAGCATGGAATTACTATTTATCATGCAGATGCACTGACTATACATGATAATTTCATAGCTGAATGTGGTAACTGTATAGAGCTACGAGGTTGGGGACAGGCTTCAAAAATAACCGATAACTTGATAGGAGCGGGTTTTAAAGGATATTCAATTTACGCTCAAAATTATGGTGGACTTTTGATTACAGCGAATAATATTTTTCCACGAGGCGCGAGCAGTATCTTTTTTGATGGTGTGACACGTTCCAGTATCACAAATAATAGACTTCATTCATTTTATCCAGGAATGGTGGTATTCAGGGAAAATTGTTCGGAAAACTTGGTTTCTTCAAATCACTTTTTACGTGACCATGAACCTTGGACTCCTTTTCTGGGAATAGACAATGGTTTAGATGATTTGTATGGTCTCCTATATATCAGTGGCAATAATAATTCTGTAATTGCTAATCACTTTTCTGAAGGAATTAATACCCAGAACATCAAGCCGGTAGGTGCAACACCTGTAATCATACGTATTGTTTCGGGTAATGGAAATTATATTTCTAATAATCATGTTGTTGCCACGGAGGTTCATGCCAAGACAAGTGATTCTTGTTTCTCTGCGCAAGTAGACGCTTTGTTGACTACCGAAGCATCAGAGCCGCTTACCGTAACAACAGTATTGGTAGAAAAAGAATCGCTTCAGAATACGATTCTGGATTCGGGAAGTGATGCACAGGTTGTTATGGACAAGACTGTAAATGCATTCAGAGCCACTCCAACGCCAGGAGCATAAATCATATATTCAACTATGTTTCCAAAGTTTCAATTGCAAGCCGGACACTTGAATTATTTCGTTTGTCATTTAATTTGTGGGGTGCTTCCTAGCGATGGAAGCGCCTCTTTTTATGTTTTTTACCATATTTTTTAAAAAAAGACAATAAAGTAGGCAGAAAAAGAAATGTTTCTTTAGGACTTCTTTTAACGAAGAAGATTTTTTTACGATTCAATTCTTCTTTCTTCATATATTTGAATAAAGGTTCTATTACTGCATCATCCTACCAAAAGATTGCCTTTTCATGAGCGGTAGGACATGTTGAATAGAGCATACTATCAACCCCACCGATGACAAAGTTGTTTCTTGCATAAAAACGGCAAGCCGTTACATTGACATCCTGCGTTTCAAGCATAAGACCATTCTGATTATTTTGTTTTGCCCACTGTACAGCTTGATCTAACAATTTGGTTCCAATTCCTTGTTGTCTCCAGTTTGTGGATACCCCCATGTCTTCGACAAGAGCATAACCATTCCAATTAGAACGAAGCCTGATCTGTCCAATGCACGTATTATCAACATAATATAAAAAAAACAGCTTTTCCTGTATCCTCCACATAAGTGGAGTCGATATCTTCATCCTCATATTGCTTAAAGTATGGTTTAGAAAATACCTCTTCCGTATATGTCCAATTGTCGTTTTCATACTTAGGGACAATCCGCCCTGAAACAAGGAAGCCTTCATTCGACTTGTTAAAATCACATAGATTTGAGTGCGTCATTTTTTTGATCATTTTATAATCCCTCAATTCTGTTGGACACTAACCTATTTTTCTTATTCGATATTGGGTCTTCATAATCCTTGCTATCTATATAGCCTTAGCGAATCCAAGTGGAAAATATAGGGCCGCCGCGCGCAGGAATTTGGCCAGGAAAGGCCGAATTTGTACCTGAGCATCCCCCATAACGAACTAGGAGGAGAGACGAATGGTCAACTATCCGACAGTTCTCATCATCTTCACCTTGCTATTGGCCGGCTGCGCGAACAGTCAGCCCGGTCAGGGAATTGCCGTAAAGGCAGCTGCACCCGAGATCGACGTGTCGGCGCACAAGCCGGTCATTGAAGTTCAAGGACCGATGACGGTGGCGCGCAGCGAGCTGCCGGACGGGAAGAAGCTTGGCGTTTCCCTGGTGGAAGGCCGGTATTTCGAGGATTGGATCACACCCGGACCCTTTATGGGGAAAAACTGGGAAGGCGAGTTCCGGCTCCAATGGTTCGATGAATCGGGAAATGAGCTGCATGGCATCAGTCTGAACTCGTCCTTCCGGGACGAAAGCTTGACGTTCAACAGAGAGTTTCAGATTCATACGGACGATTATAATGGAGACGGGGATCTTGATTTCGTTATCGGTCAGTATGCTTCCAGCAACGGCTACACGTACCGGATGTTTACGTTAAATCAAGCGGAACGGTGCATCCAGGAACTTGGTTTGCAGCCGGCAAGCGAGCTGTTTATCAGCAGCGGGGAAGGAACCTATTCGATTCCGCTCGAGAAGACGGGAACGGACTCGTTTCGGATCGGCTATTACGATAACTCCAAGGGCGTTCAGGTAGAGAGCGTGTATAAGTGGGAGAAGGACCGGTTCATTAAGCAATAAACGGCCAAGGGAGCGAAAGTTATGGGGACTATTGAGATTCGCAGCGTGCCGCCCGAGACGCCGGAGCTGAGGCTATTGATCGGGGAGCTGGATGAGTATTTGCTGGAGCTTTATCCGGCCGAGGAGGTTTTCGGCGTGGACTTCGGCGATCCCTCGCTGAGCGAGGTCAGGTTCTCCGTCGCTTACGCGGACGGGCAAGCGGTGGGCTGCGGAGCGTTCCGGCCGCTTGACGGGGAAAGCGCCGAGCTGAAACGATTTTATGTGCATCCTGACTATCGGCGGCAGGGCATCGCCGAAGCGATATTGCTGCGGCTGGAGCAGCAGGCTCGGGAGCAGGGGCACAGCTGTATGAGGCTGGAGGCGGGGGAGCCGCAGCAGGCGGCCATTCGCTTCTATATCAAGCAGGGCTATTACCCGATCCCGAGCTTCGGCGAGTATGCGGAATGCCCGTCCAGCGTCTGCTATGAGAAGCGGCTAGGCCCAAGCTGATCGGCAAGATGCCGGATGAAGGCGGACATGACGGCCCCCATGTAAATGTCTTTGCGGTAAACGATGCCGATGCTCTTCCCGGGGACCGGGTCTGTGATCTCCAGCGCATGGACCCGGTCGTCTTGCAGCTGCTCCATATAAGAGGCCGGAAGCACGGCTCCGCCAATTCCGCGTCTGGCCAGCTCAAGCAGCGAGTCGAGGGTAGAGACCTCGACCAGCGGCCGCAGGGAAAATCCGGCTTCCTGACAATAGGCGTCGATCATTTGCCGGACGAGGAATTTGGGCTGGAGCAGGACGACGGGCTGCCTCTGCAGCTCGGCCAGCTTCACGGAACGGGCGCCGAACAGCTCGTGCCGGGAGGATACGATAAGCTGCAGCGTCTCGTGAAACAGCGGGATGCTCTGGAGATGCTCATCCTTGATCGGCAGGAAGACGACGCCGATGTCGAGCCGGTTGGATAGAAGACCTTCGCAGGTTTCCTCGGTCGCGAGCTCCGTCACGGACAGCTCGATACCGGGATACGCTTCATGGAAGCTGATCAGAGAAGAGGTCAGCAGGTGGTTGCCCGAGCAGCCGATCCGCAGATGACCGCGCTTCAACCCGCGCAGCTCATCGATGGCAAGCTGGGCCTGCTCCAGCTCATGAAACGCATTCAAGGTATGCTTGTACAAAATTTCGCCGGCTTCCGAAATAAAAATTTTTTTGCCCAAACGCAGAAACAAAGGCGTCCCGATCCGCTGCTCCAGCAAGGCAATCTGGTGGCTGAGCGTCGGCTGGCTAATCCCCAGCTTCTCGGCAGCTTTCGTAAAATGCAGCTCTTGGCAGACGGCAAGGAAGTATTCGAGTAATCTATGCTCCATCAGGGCTCATCCTTCTCTAATCAATAGATCATATCTATGATTTTAATCGAAAATACAGGATTGATCAATGAATGGGCTTCCTTTACAGTAGAGAGAATAAGGTAGGCTCGCAGGAGCCTGAAAGGTGGAGTCTCTACCATGATGCCAAACGTACGGATTGAGCTGACCGGCACCCCGGGAAATAAGCCGGATGCGAAGAAGCTCGGCTTCGGCCAAATTTTTACCGATCATATGTTTCTTATGGATTATACGGCCGGCCAAGGCTGGCATGACCCCCGAATCGTCCCTTACGCTCCGCTAACCCTCGATCCTGCCTCGATGGTATTTCATTACGGACAGGCGGTATTTGAGGGGATGAAGGCTTATAGGAGAGAGGACGGCCAAGTACAGCTGTTCCTGCCGGGGCGCAATGCAGAACGGCTGCGCCGTTCGCTTGAGCGGATGAGCATGCCGCTGCTGGACAACGACGTCTTTATCGAAGCGGTCAAGGCGCTGGTCCGCGTGGATGAAGAATGGATACCTGGAGAGGAAGGCACCTCCTTGTACATACGTCCGTTTGTCATCGCGACGGAAGCCTCGTTCGGCGTCAGGCCTTCGTCACGTTATTTATTCGCTATCGTGTTATCGCCGGTCGGAGCTTACTTCGAGGAGGGTCTGAAGCCTGTCGATATTCAGGTGGAGGCCCATGACGTCCGCGCGGTAAGGGGAGGGACCGGCTCGATCAAGGCGGCGGCGAACTACGCGGGAAGTCTGAAGGCGCAAGCCGCTGCACGGGAATCCGGCTGCTCGCAGGTGCTGTGGCTGGATGCGCTGGAGCGCAAATACGTCGAGGAAGTCGGGAGTATGAACGTCTTTTTCCGAATCGGCGAACAGGTGTACACACCGGCGCTCAATGGCTCGATACTCGAAGGGGTGACGCGCGGAGCGGTGCTGGAGCTGCTGGAGGATTGGGACGTTCCTTGCACGGCCCGGCAGCTGCCGATCGACGAGCTGATCCAGGCAGCCTCGGACGGAACGCTGACGGAGGCGTTCGGTACCGGGACGGCAGCCGTCATTTCCCCGATAGGGGGCATCCGCTGGAACGGGCAGCTTTACAAGATCAACGGGGGACAGGTCGGCGAGCTGTCCGGGAAGTTCTACGATACGATAACCGGCATTCAGCGGGGGATTGTCCGGGATGTGTACGGCTGGACTGATCGGGTCTAGCAACTGGAATGAAAGCAATGAGAGGAGAATCATCTCTTTTCATTGCTTTTTTTTATCCGCCGGCAGGATGCCAAAATCCCGCATGTTTGGATAAGTGAAGGAAAAGACCAGGACAAAGTCGCATGGAACAGAACTCGGTTGACCAAGGGAGACTTTGTCCTGCGAGCGTAAATCGATGGGGCCAGCTGCGTTTGTTAACTGCTATTTACTATTGTTTTTTGGCTGTATTGTTTCAGCTTGATCGGGATTATTGTTCAGAAATACAACCCACTTTCCATTTTTAAAGTTGGCTGTAATAGGAACTTTTTCATAAAAGTTCTGATCCATTTTGTAATTAACATAAACTTTGTAAGATAAATCAGCTAGTTTTTCTGAGTGGTCAATTTTTATGTCACTTAATTTAGCATTATTAACACTTTCTATAAACTTGTCTTTAGGTAGTAAGCTTTCTTCGTCTAAAAGACTGTAAGTCACTTCTCCTTTGTTTTCAGAAACACTCTTATAATAATCAAATATGAATTTTTCAGCTCCACTTTGCGAATTTGATTGAATAGAATTTTGGTCAGTCGTGTTAACTGAACTCTTCTCAGCAAACGATTTTTGGTTCGAACATCCAGCATTAAAAATTAAACTTCCAGCAATCATCATACAAATTCCTGAACTTAAAATTGTTCTCATTTTTTCACCTCATAAATTGCATCTTACAATACATGGTAAATATACCATAGGATATTGGAGGAGAAAAGTACATGAATATTAATTTTAAAGTATTGTCTATCGGTTTGGTAGCAGTGTTGGCTTTACTTGTAACGTGCTAAGGCACCTTCACCCGGTACTCCTATTGAAGGAAGAGCAATTATCTATCAAAAGGATCTACATGGGTTGAACTTAAGATGGTAACATTGGCTCAATCTTCATCGGCAAAATCCATCATGTGCGTAAAAACCTGCAGGTGTACATCTTTTGATTCTTATAGTTGACCACCGAGCAAAACT
Source organism: Paenibacillus puerhi (assembly GCF_009846885.1). Lineage (GTDB taxonomy): Bacteria > Bacillota > Bacilli > Paenibacillales > NBRC-103111 > Paenibacillus_G > Paenibacillus_G puerhi. The sequence continues at coordinate 147,851 of NZ_WUWM01000003.1, read as the reverse complement.
CCTGCAAACGTGCATCTATTTTTCGCTTAACCCGTTGTTCAGAGAAAAATCGCAAAAATTCCTGCATGATTTCAGGCTTTTCCCCTAGGAAAGCAATTTATGTGAGAAAACCTGCACTTTGGCATTTTTTCCGACCTGGAATGGGGAGTGAGGCCTGTCTACTAACATGAATTAGTGGAATGAGCAGTATAACTTAACTTATTAAAACTTACGTTTATGATAGGGGAGACCTTCGCCATCTTCGCAATAAGATTTGAGACTATAAAGGAAAATAGCCCAGTTGTAGTTACAGGAGCGATAAAATGGCGTTACTTCTTTCCAGTTCATATGACGCAATGTAATATAAGACTTCCCGTTCTTCTCTTGAATATCAAAGGAAATCATCGTGCCAATCCATTCTGGATCTGAATCTATACACTGCCAAACGACTTTTTTATTAGCGATCAATTCCTCTATTCTCATCTTAGTTATGTCATTGCTGCCAAATCGAAATTCATTAATAGAGCCAATCTGATTATGAATAATGAGTTCATTGGTCCATATTTCCGACAGACCTTCAGCGGTGGTTAACGTTTCATACACCTTCGACGCTGGAACATGTACGGTTTGCAAGTGCTCGATATTTGCCATGCCTTACTCCTTTCTAACTGCAATAATATATGTTTGATGCTTATGATAATATATGATGAATAGAATAGTTTCTTTTGGATTGCTATGTTACAGTTATGAGGCTGTCGATTCATTGTGGACGGCAGCGCAGTTAAGTAAAGGCTGAACGTAACGGACACCACAGTCGCTATTTCACAAAAATGGGGCCTGTTCAAATTGTACGGACACAGACGACCTTACTTACGTCAAAACCGCATAGAATGGGCGGAAATGCACCAAATAGCGTCATCTGAGTCCGTTAGATTTTCAATATCGCGAAAATGCTGCAAATAGAGACTCTGAGGTCCGTTAGCGAAAGCAGAACGTGTCAACTCAGTTACTCACAATGAATCGACAACCTCAGTTATTGCAATTAGTCACGCTCCGCCTTCAATCTCAAGCCTGCGCACGAAGGCGGAGGCGGCTTGCGACAGCGGCATGTTTTTCAAGGTAATGATGCCGATTTGGGCCGATGGAATGGGCAGGTCCAGCTTGACCTCGAACAGGGTGCCCTCCTCAAGCTCGCTAGCGACAAACTCGCGGGTGACGAAGGAAATGCCGAAGCCGATTTTGGCGAACTGGATCAGCAGATCGACGCTCCCGAGCTCGATATCGGGATGCAGGTCGAAGCCCCGCTCGCGGAACAGCCGGGTGATGAAGTTGCGCGAGCTGCTGTTGCGGGTGAACAGGATAATCGGATGCTCCAGCAGACGTTCCATCGATACCGTATGCTCGGCGAGCTCCCGGTATTTCACACCGGTCACGAAGCAGTCCTGCAGGGTGATGCCTTGCCGCACGATCAGTTGGCTGTCGTTGAGCGGCATCCGGACAATGCCGATGTCGATCTTGCCGTCCTTCAGCTCCTTGACGATCTCTGGCGTCGTGCCGTGCACGAGATTGATCTGTACATTCGGATAGTCCGCATGGAACGACTCCAGAAACGGAAGCAGGTAATGCTTGCACAGCGAGTCGCTGCCCCCGATCTTAATTTCCCCTCCGGCAATGTTCTTGAGCTCCTTCAGCTTTTCCTCCGCGAGCGAGATAAAATTGTAGGCCTGTTCAATATAAGGGAGCAGCACCGCCCCCTCCTTCGTCAGCTCCACTCCTTTGGAGGTGCGGGCGAATAGGGGAAGCTCAAGCTGCTGCTCCAGCTGCTTGATCGCATGCGTCACGCTCGGCTGGGTAATGTACAGCGCTTTGGCGGCCTTGGACAAGCTGCCGAGCTTGGCGGTCAAATAAAAAACTTTATACAATTCCAGACTTATCATATAGACACCTTCTATATCTAATATTGAAACTATCAATTATATCAATGGAAACTCTTTCATTATAATAGAAGGTATTGAAGAAAAGAAACTGTTATTTCTGGAATGGGGGCTGGTAAGATTGAAGACGACTACAATAGCTGACGTCGAGAGCTTGAGCATCAATACGATCCGGACGCTGACGATCGACGCCGTGGAGAAGGCCAATATGGGTCATCCCGGCATGCCGATGGGTGCGGCTCCGATGGCCTATGCGCTATGGGCCCGCCGCCTGAAACATAATCCGGGGCATGCCCAGTGGGCAGACCGCGACCGGTTCGTGCTGTCGGCCGGACATGGCTCGATGCTGCTCTACAGCTTGCTTTATCTGAGCGGCTACGGACTGACGCTGGACGATATCAAGCAGTTCCGTCAATGGGGCAGCCTGACTCCGGGGCATCCGGAATTCGGCCATACCGTCGGTGTCGAAGCGACGACCGGACCTCTCGGTCAGGGCGTGGCGATGGCAGTCGGCATGGCGATGGCGGAAGCTCACATGGCTGCCGTGTACAACCGGGAGGGCTACCCGGTCGTCGACCACCATACGTATGCGATCTGCGGCGACGGCGACCTGATGGAAGGCATCTCCTCCGAGGCGGCTTCGCTGGCCGGACACCTGAAGCTGGGCAAGCTGGTCGTGTTGTATGATTCGAACGATATTTCCCTGGACGGGGAGCTGAGCATGTCGTTCTCCGAACGGGTACAGAGCCGCTTCGAGTCTTACGGCTGGCAGTACCTGCGTGTGGACGAGGAGAACGACGTCGATGCAGTGGCGGAAGCGATCGCGCTGGCCAAGGCCGACACCGAGCGTCCGACGCTGATCGAGATCAAGACGACGATCGGTTATGGCAGCCCGAACAAGGCTGGCAAGGGTGGCAGCGGCGGCACGCACGGCAGCCCGCTCGGCAAGGAAGAGGTTGCCTTGACGAAGCAGGCGCTGAACTGGCCGGCTGAGCCGGACTTCTACGTGCCGGATGAGGTGCTGGCGCACTTCGCCGAGCTGAAGGAGCAAGGAGCCAAGAAGGAGCAAGCATGGCTGGAGCTGCTTGCCGGTTACCGCGCGGCTTATCCGGAGCTCGCTGCCGAGTTCGAGCGTGCTATGCAGGGAGAATTGCCTGAGGGCTGGAACGCAGGCCTGCCTCGTTATGCGGCAGATCACGCGCCTATCTCCACTCGGACCGCATCCGGTCAGGCGATCAATGCACTGGCAGCAGCGAATCCGCTGTTGCTGGGCGGTTCGGCTGACCTGGCAAGCTCCAACATGACGATGATCAACGGGGCACCGGCATTTGATGCCAGCAACTATGCGGGACGCAACATCTGGTTCGGCGTTCGTGAATTCGCGATGGGCGCAGCGCTCAACGGCATGCTGCTTCATGGCGGCGTGAAGGCGTTCGGCGGCACGTTCCTCGTGTTCAGCGATTATCTGCGTGGTGCGATCCGTCTGTCGGCTCTGATGAAGCTGCCCGTGGTGTACGTATTCACTCACGACAGCATCGCGGTCGGCGAAGACGGCCCGACGCACCAGCCGATCGAGCAGATTCCTTCGCTGCGGATGATCCCGGATCTAACGCTGTTCCGCCCCGCGGATGCCAACGAGACGGCTGCAGCTTGGGAATATGCGGTTCAGGCGAAGCAAGGGCCGTTCGTACTTGCCCTGACCCGGCAGAATCTGCCGGTGTTGCCGGGCACGTCGGAGCTGGCTTTCGCCAACATCGGACGCGGCGGCTACGTGCTTGATGCCGGCGGCAGCGAAACGCCGGATGTCCAGCTGATCGCGACCGGCTCGGAGGTTGCTCTGGCCCTGGATGTACAGAAGAAGCTGGCAGAAGAAAACATTCATGCCCGCGTCGTCAGTGTCCCGAGCCGCGAGCTGTTCGAGCAGCAGGAAGAGGCTTACCGCCACTCGGTCGTCCTTCCGCAGGTGAAGGCCAAGGTCGTCATCGAGATGACCTACCCGTCCGGCTGGGACGAAGTGTTGAACGGAGACGGATTCGTTGTCGGCATCCGCAAGTTCGGCGCATCGGCCAAGGCTGACAAGGTCATCCGCGAGTATGGATTTACAACAGAAGCTATTGTACAACAGATCAAGGATCGTTATTTCGCTTAATCCAACCAAACAAAGAAAAGGCAGGGATTGACTATGAAACTGTTTATCGATACGGCAAATGTGGAAGAAATTCGCAAGGCTCACGAGCTGGGCGTTATTGCAGGCGTAACGACGAACCCGTCGCTGATCGCTAAAGAAGGGCGCGACTTCTTCGAAACGGTAAAGGAAATCATCTCCATCGTCGGCAACCTGCCGATTAGTGCCGAAGTTATTTCCCTGAAGGCTGACGAAATGGTCGAGCAAGGCAAGAAGCTGGCGAAGCTCGGCGAAGGCGTCGTCATCAAGCTGCCTATGACCGCTGACGGTCTTAAGGCTACGAAAATTTTCAGCGAGCTCGGCATCAAAACGAACGTTACGCTGATCTTCAGCTCGACGCAAGCGCTGCTGGCTGCACGTGCTGGCGCAACCTACGTATCTCCGTTCATCGGACGTTTGGACGATATTAACCAGATCGGCCTGAACCTGATCAAGGAAATCGCGCAAATTTTCCAAACGCATAACATCGAGTCCGAAATTATTTCCGCTAGCGTGCGCCACTCCGCTCACGTGATCGAAGCGGCTCTGCATGGTTCGCATATCGCGACTGTTCCATACAAGGTCATCGAGTCGATGATCAAGCACCCGCTGACGGATAGCGGTATCGAGCGCTTCCTGGCGGATTGGGAATCGGCCAAGCTGAGCTCGTTCTAATCCCAATTAAACAGAATGGAGGGCGGGCCGGCTGACGGTCCGGACTTCCGGAAAAGAAAACCCGCCTGGACTAGCGTGATTTCGCGCTAGTCCAGGCGGGTTTTTCGTCTATCCACTAGTACAGTTTCGCCGCTTTAGAGGGGTTTGGTTAGAGCGCGTGCACGTATTATGCCAAAGCTTCCCGCAGCTCCTCCGTCAACAGCGGCACGATCTCGAACAGGTCGCCGACGATCCCGAAGTCGGCGACCTGGAAGATCGGCGCCTCGGGATCCTTGTTGATGGCGATGATTATCCGGGATTGGCTCATCCCGGCCAGATGCTGGATTGCCCCGCTGATGCCGCAGGCGATGTACAGCTCCGGCGTGACGACCTTGCCGGTCTGTCCGATCTGCAGCGCATAGTCGCAGTAGCCCGCATCGCAAGCGCCGCGCGATGCGCCTACGGCTGCATTCAACAGCGCGGCGAGCTCCCGCAACGGCGCGAAGCCTTCTGCGCTTTTGACGCCGCGCCCGCCGGAGACGACGATGCGGGCCTCGGTCAGATCGATCCTGTCCGAGGCGTTCCGGACGACGGACTTGACGATGGAGCGAAGAGCGCTCCCATCGGAGGACGAAGCCGGATCCGGCGCAGTCCATGTCGCCTCGACAATTTCCGCCCCGTCGCCGTCTATCGGTTCGGCACCGGGAATATTATTGGGCCGGAAGGTTACGATAAGCGGCCCATGCAGAAATCTTTTTTTCTCAAATGCCTTGCCCGCGTACAGGGGGCGGGTAAAGAGCAGGTCCCCTCCGTCCTTTTCGAGTGATATGACGTCCGAGACCTGCCCCGCCCCGAGCAGTGCCGCCGCTTGAGGCGCCAAGTCGCGGCCTGCCGCCGTGTGGCCGAAGAAGACCGCATAGGGCGCGGTCTCCTGAAGGATGGAGGTCAGCACGGGTATGTAAGTTTCGGGGTTATAATGCGCAAGCGCCGGGCGATCGGCCACCACTACCTGATCCACCCCTAAGCGGGCCGCCTCGGCAGCAAAGGCGTTCACCTCATAGCCGAGCAATACGGCGACGATCCGGTCTCCATCCTCCTTGGCCAGTCGAGCCGCCCCGATGATCTCTTTTGTCGTCTGACGGAGCTTGCCTCCCCGAATTTCCCCTATGACCAAATACGTACGTCCCACATGGAACTCCTCCCTTCCTGCGCGTGCATAATTCAAAGTAATGCGATCCCGATGGACGCGCGCTAGCCATTCACCATAGCTTCCCCTCGGTCTGCAGCAGCCGGACCAGCTGCGCCGCTTGCTGCTTCGGCTCGCCGGATAGACGTCTGCCGGCGGGACGATCCGGCGGAAGGGAGAGCGAGGTTCTTTCCGTCCGGGGAGCGACATCCGCTTCGCTGAGGCCGAGATCTGCCAGCTGCAAGCAGCGGAAGGGCTTCTTCTTGGCCTTCATGATGCCCGGCAGCGACGGATAGCGAGGGTCATTCAGACCTTGCTGGGCGGTGAATAAAGCCGGCAGAACGACCTCGACTGTCTCGCTGTCCCCTTCGGCGTCGCGCAGGACGACGGCCCGGCCGCCGTCGATCTCCAGACGAGTGATGGAGGACGTATGAGGAATGCCGAGCAGCCCGGCCACCCTCACAGCAACCTGACCCGCGCCGTTGTCGACGGAGAAGCTCCCGCCCAGCAGCAGATCGCAGCCATGCTGCCTCACATAAGCGGCCAGCGCGAGGGATACGCCGTATTCGTCCGTAAGCCCTTCATCCGAGATGAGTGCCGCCTCGTCTGCCCCCATCGCGAGCGCTGTCCGCAGAGCTTCCGCGCTGCGCTCCGGTCCGACAGACAGGACGGTGATGCGACCTCCGTTCTTCTCCTTCTGCCGGATCGCCTCCTCCACGGCATACTCGTCGTACGGGTTAAGAATAAACTTGGCGCCGTCCTCCGCCACCTTGCCGTCCTTGATGAGTATCCTTTCCTCGGTATCCAAGGTTTGCTTCGCCAGTACGATGATGTTCATCTCTATGGCCTCCCTTGCGAATAACTTTCCTGACGCTGTGCAGCAAGTCTACCCATCGGCATCCCGGCATGGGACCCTAGCGGCCAACGAATACTTGCGACGCTGGCAATGAAGTAAGGATATCTTTCGTACTTCCGAAATATAAATGAATCGTACCGATGGCGTAACCGCTTCATTGCGCTCCGCGGTGCCTTAATGCCAACCTATTGCGCTGTTTCTCATTTTATGTGTGTTTGTTGCGGGCGCTCGCGCGGGTACAGCACGAACGCAAGCGTACGCTTATCGATCGTGATGCAAGCGTAAAGGAAGGAGGGATGGAGCCATGAACCTGTCGCTTTTTCATGCGCTTCTGTTCGCGGGTGTAACCGGATACGGAGTTTATTTGTTCGGGAAAGCTGTGGTTCACCGCTACTTGTATATGAAGCTGGGGGCGCCGGCGGACTTCAAGCGACGCCATGAAGAAAGGCTTGCGTCCTTTTTAGCCGAAGTATTCGGACAGACGAAGCTGCTGAAGGATAAGCGCAGCGGGGTGATGCATGCGGTCATCTTCTACGGATTCATCCTGCTGCAGCTCGGTGCCGCAGACTTGATCGTCAAGGGACTGACAGGCGGGCGTCCGCTTCCCATCCCCGCCTACGAGACCTTCGGCTTTCTTCAGGAAATAACTGTGCTGCTCGTGCTGGCGGCGATGGCGTATGCGACCTACCGCCGTTATGGCGAGAAGCTGCCGAGATTGAAAAGAGGCTGGAAGCCTAGTATCGTCGTCTGGTTCATCTTCTTACTTATGCTGTCCGTGCTGCTGTCTCTGGGCTTCGAGCGGCTGTGGCTGGGGCTCCCCGCAAGCCGCTACGCTCCCATCTCCTCAGTGCTCGCCGGCGGGTTCGGGACCTTCATGTCCGGCGGCATCGCCGCGGTCGCCTTCTATGCGGCATGGTGGGCGCATCTGCTGATTCTGCTTGCCTTTCTCGTCTATGTGCCTCAGTCCAAGCATTTTCATATCATCACGGCGCCGATTAACCTTTGGCTGAGGCGCAAGGAACCGGCGGGACGGCTGAGGAAGCTCGATCTGGAGGATGAAACGGCAGAATCGTTCGGAGCGGGTCGCATAGAGGACTTTACGCAGAAGCAAATGCTCGATTTCTACGCCTGCGTCGAGTGCGGACGATGTACGAATGCATGTCCCGCCTCGGGGACGGGCAAGGCGCTTTCGCCGATGCATCTGATCTCCAAGCTCCGTGACCATTTGCTGGAAAAGGGGGCGGCGATAACGTCCAAATCTCCGTGGGTGCCCGGCTTTCTCCCTCATTCGCCTCCGAAAATTCATCAGATGCACGCACTCGCATTATCCTCTGCATCCCCTTCGGCGCACCTATCCTCGGCTAAGTCCACGGAAGAAGCCTCGTCCCCGCCGCCCTTCGCTACCATAACGGACATAGGCCCCACAATGAACTGGCAGGAAGCGGCCTGGCAGCCCGCTTCGGACGGCACAGCCGTCGAACAGGTTCAGCTGATCGGCGGCGTCATCACCGAAGAAGAGATCTGGTCCTGCACGACTTGCCGCAGCTGCGAGGAGCAATGCCCGGTCGGGAACGAGCATGTCGACAAGATCATCGATCTGCGCCGTCATCTGGTGCTGATGCAGGGCAGCATGCCGCATGAAGCGCAGCGGGCGCTTCAGAATATCGAGCGGCAAGGCAACCCTTGGGGGATCAGCCGCAGCGAACGGAGCCGCTGGACAGCGGAGCTCGGCGGCATACCCGTGCCGACGGTCCGGGAGAACCCGGACTTCGACTACTTGTTCTTCGTCGGCTCGATGGGCTCCTATGATTTGAGGAGCCGCAAAGTATCCCGAGCCTTCGTCCGGCTGCTGGGCGAGGCCGGCGTCAGCTTCGCCATTCTCGGCAGCGAGGAGAAAGCTTCGGGCGATACGCCGCGCAGACTGGGCAACGAGCTGCTGTTCCAGCAGCTGTGCGCGGATAACATAGCGGCGTTCGAACGCTACGGCGTCAAGCGGATCGTGACGGCCTGTCCGCATACGTACAATACGCTCAAGCATGAATATCCGGACTTCGGGATGGAGGGGGTGGAGGTCCTGCATCATAGCGAGCTGCTGGACCGGCTTATTCGGGAAGGACGGCTGAAGCCCCGGCATCGCGTGAGCGAACGCATCACGTACCATGATTCCTGCTACCTCGGACGGTACAACGGTGTGTATGACCAGCCCCGCGATGTGCTGCGGGCCATACCGGGCGTGGAGCTGGTGGAAATGGAGCGATCCCGGGACAATGCGATGTGCTGCGGCGCGGGGGGAGGCATGATGTGGATGGAGGAGGCCGGGGTCAAGCGCATCAATGTCGCGCGTACCGAGCAGGCGCTGGCGACAGAACCGACGGTCATCAGCAGCGCCTGTCCGTACTGTCTGACGATGCTGGAGGACGGAACGAAGCAGAAGGAGGTTCAGGAGCGCGTTCAGGCGCGAGATATCGCGGAGCTGCTGGAGCAGTCCGTATTCGGAAAGGGGAGGTAAGGAAGATGATGGATGGACAAAGGCAAATTCGCAAAGCTGCCGTCATCGGCGCCGGTGTCATGGGCGCAGGCATTGCAGCTCATCTGGCTAACGCTGGGATACCCTGTCTGCTGCTGGATAGGGTTCCCGATCAGCTTGCAGCAGACGAGACGGCCCGGGGCTTCTCTCTGCAGCACCCCTCCGTCCGCAACCGGCTTGCCGTCCAAGCGGTCGAGTCCATGAAGAAGGCGAAGCCCTCGCCTTTCTATGACGAGGCCTTCGCCCAAAGGATCACGCCGGGCAATCTGGACGATCATCTCCCTCTGATCTCCGAAACGGACTGGGTCATCGAGGTGATCGTCGAGAAGCTGGAAGTGAAAAGACAGCTGCTCTCTAGGCTCGAGGAGTACTGGGTGCCCGGCATCATTGTGAGCTCCAACACGTCCGGCCTCTCCATTGATGCGATGTCGGAGCATTGCAGCGAGGCGTTCAAGAGCCACTTTCTCGGCACTCATTTTTTCAATCCTCCACGATATATGAAGCTGCTGGAGCTAGTGCCCGGCAAGCTGACCGACGCGGCAGTCATCGCCCGAATGAAGCAATTCTGCGAGCGCCGGCTCGGGAAGGGAGTCGTGCTTGCCAAGGATACGCCCAACTTTATTGCCAACCGGATCGGCACGTACGGGCTGCTTGTTACGCTGCAGGAAATGCAGGCCCAGGGCCTTACCGTAGAAGAGGCCGATGCGATCACAGGTCCCGCCATGGGACGCCCTCGAAGCGCGACGTTTCGCACATTGGATCTGGTCGGTCTGGATACCTTCCTGCATGTTGCGGGCAATGTGGCTGACCATATGGAGGATGAGGCGGAGCGCGAGAGGTTCAGGCTGCCCCGGGTGCTGGACGATCTGGTGGCGAGAGGCTGGCTCGGCGAAAAGTCGGGCCAAGGCTTTTACCTGAAGAAGAAGGGCGCGGGCGGCAGCGAAATATGGGCGCTGAATCTGAACACGATGCAGTACGAAACGGCCCGGAAGCCCGGCTCTGCTTCTCTGGAGGCGGCAAAGCTTGCGAAGGGTGCGGGGGAAAAGACCAAGGCGCTCCTGTCGGCAGGCGACCGGTATTCGGACTTTGCCTGGCGTGTACTCAAGCCGGTGCTTGTGTACGCCGCCGATAAGCTCGGAGAGATCGCGGATACGATCCGCGAGATCGACGATGCGATGAAGTGGGGCTTTAATTGGGAGCTGGGGCCGTTCGAGCTGTGGGATGCGATAGGGCTGGTTCGTTCCGTACAGCGGATGGAAGCGGAGGGGACGGACGTTCCGGCATGGGTGAAGGAATGGATCGCCGAAGGCCATACCTCGTTCTATCGCAAGCAAGAGGGCCAGACGTTCTACGTGAGCGGGGGAGCATACAAGCAGGCGGAGGAGGAGCCGGGGCACATCTCGCTTGCTGCGTTGAAGGAGCGCAAGCAAGTGGTTCTGTCGAATCCCGGAGCGAGTCTGCTCGATTTGGGAGACGGGGTGGCGTGCCTGGAGTTTCATTCGCCGAGCAATGCCATCGGAGCTGACATCCTGACGATGATCCAGCGCAGTCTGGATGAGGTTCGCCGTCGCTATGAAGGTCTTGTCATCGCTAACCAGGGCCGGAACTTCTGCGTCGGCGCCAATCTGATGCTTCTGCTGATGGAAGCGCAGGACGAGGAATGGGATGAAATCGATCATATTATTCGTCTGTTTCAGAACACCATGCTGCAGCTGAAGCGCTTTGAAAAGCCGGTCGTAGCGGCTCCGCATCGGATGACGCTGGGGGGAGGCGTCGAGGCCTGCATGCCGGCCGATCGCATCGTCGCCGCCGCCGAGACGTACTACGGACTCGTCGAGGCGGGCGTCGGACTGATCCCGGCAGGAGGCGGCTGCAAGGAGCTGGCGCTGCGCAGCAGCCGGGGGGCGGCCCGCTTGGCAGGGGCGGATATCCAGCCCGCCATCAATCTGGCCTTCGAGACCGTGGGCATGGCCAAGGTGTCGACAAGCGCTCATGAGGCATTCGCACTCGGCCTCTTCCAGCCGGGCGACCGGGTCGTGATGAATTCGGATCACCGGATTTACGAAGCTAAAAACGCCGTGCTCGGCCTCGTGAAGGGCGGCTACGAGCCGATCCCCGAGGAGAAGATACGCGTCGTCGGCGCGGAAGGCAAGGCCGTGCTTCAGCTAGGCGCTTATGCGATGAGGCGGGGGGGATACATCAGCGATCACGACCTGAAGATCGCAGGCAAGCTTGCTCATGTGCTGGCCGGAGGCGACGTGCCTGCCGGATCGCTCGTGAGCGAGCAGTATTTGCTCGATCTGGAGCGGGAAGCGTTTCTCAGCTTGTGCGGCGAACCGAAGACCCAAGCCCGGATGCAGCATATGCTGGCCAAGGGAAAGGCGCTCCGCAACTGAGGCTCGTGGCGTGCTTCTCCATATCGACTGAACGGCACGGGAGCTCATACGGACTAGTGCGCCGGGCCGGTTTCTTGAGCGGACTAATCGGAAGCGAGGTGGATTTACTATGAAACAAGCGGTCATCGTATCGATCGTCCGGACCCCGGTCGGCAAGGCGAAGAAGGGCGGCTTCGCTCAGACCCGGGCCGAGGACCTCGGCAAGGCCGTGCTGGAAGCCGTCGTCGAACGGACGCCCGGCCTGCGTAAGGCGGACGTCGAGGATATCCTGATCGGCTGTGCGATGCCCGAAGGCGAGCAGGGCTTGAACTTCGCCCGGATCATGTCGCTGTATGCGGGTTTCCCCGTCGCTGTGCCGGCGCTTACGATCAACCGGTTCTGCGCGTCGGGCCTGCAATCTCTCGCGTTCGCGGCGGAACGCATTCGGGTCGGAGCGGCCGATGTGCTGATCGCAGGCGGGGTGGAGAGCATGAGCCACGTGCCGATGACGGGCTTCAAGGTATCGCCGCATCCGAGGATCGTCGAAACGATGCCTCAGGTCTATATCGGCATGGGCCATACGGCCGAAGAGGTAGCCTTGCGCTACGGCATCACCCGCGAGGAGCAGGACCGCTTCGCGGCAAGCTCGCACCGGAAAGCGGCGGCTGCGATCCGGGAGGGGAGGTTCCGTAGCGAGATCGTACCGGTGCATACAGAGTGGAAGCAGATGAACGAGCATGGGGCCGTGCAAGCCTGTGCTTCGATTGTGGAGCAGGATGAGGGCGTGCGCGCGGATACGACGGCCGAGGTGCTAAGCCGTCTGCGCCCGGCGTTCAAGCTGGGAGGGACGGTAACGGCGGGCAATTCATCGCAGATGAGCGACGGAGCCGCCGCCGCCGTACTGATGAGCGGGGAACGGGCCCAGGCGCTCGGTCTGAAGCCGCTGGCGACGTTCCGGTCGTTCGCGCTGGCCGGCGTCGAGCCGGAGATGATGGGAGTCGGCCCGGTGGAAGCGATCCCCAAAGCGCTGAGGCAGGCGGGCTTGTCGGTCGCTGACATCGATCTGTTCGAGATCAATGAAGCGTTCGCCTCGCAGTGCTTGTCTATTATCCGGGAGCTCGGGCTGGATGAAGCCAAGGTGAATGTCAACGGAGGAGCGATAGCGCTCGGCCACCCGCTCGGCTGCACGGGAACGAAGCTGACTGCAACGCTGATCCATGAGCTGCGCCGCCGGGGAGGCGGGATCGGGGTCGTCTCTATGTGCATCGGCGGGGGGATGGGCGCGGCCGGGGTGTTCGAGGTTCACGGCGGATAGGCGGGTAGGCAACTAGCCAAAAGGAGAGGATGAGGAATGGGCAAAACGATCGGGGGAAGCTTTATTCTGGAGGATGCCGACTTTCACGGCGTCGTCACGCCGGAGGATTACAGCGAAGAGCACCGGATGATTGCCCGAACGACGGAGGAGTTTATCGAGGGCGAGGTAGCTCCTCATGACGAAGAGCTTGAGGCGCTCAGCTATGAGCTTTCGGTTAAGCTGCTTCGCAAGGCGGGCGAGCTGGGCCTGCTAGGGGCGGATGTGCCGGAGGCGTACGGGGGACTCGGCCTCGATAAGCTGGGCTCCACGCTTATTACGGAGAAGCTGTCCAAGGCTTCGTCGTTCGCATTGACCGTCGGGGCGCATGTCGGCATCGGCACGCTGCCTATCGTTTACTTCGGCAGCGAGGACCAGAAGCGCAAGTATTTGCCGGCGCTTGCAAGCGGCGAGCGGATTGCCGCTTACTGCCTGACGGAGCCCGCCTCGGGCTCGGATGCGCTGGGTGCGAGGACAACAGCGCAGCTCTCCGAGGACGGCGCCTCCTATACGCTGAACGGCACGAAGCAGTTCATTACCAATGCAGGCTTCGCGGATTTGTTTATCGTGTATGCCAAGGTGGACGGCAAGGGGTTCAGCACCTTTATCGTCGAGCGGACGATGGAGGGGGTCAGCATCGGGCCGGAGGAGGAGAAGATGGGCATCCAGGGCTCCTCGACGTGTCCGCTTATTTTGGAGGAGGTGCGAGTGCCCGCCGAAAATCTGCTGTGGGAGGCGGGCAAGGGGCATCTGATAGCATTCAATATCTTGAACATCGGCAGGTTCAAGCTGGCTGCGGGCTGTGTCGGGGGCTGCAAGGACGCGCTCGGCTTCGCGGCCCGATATGCCAATGAACGGGAGCAGTTCGGACGCCGAATCTCCTCCTTTCCCTTGATTGCCAGCAAGCTTGCCGAGATGAATATCCGCACCTATGTGCTGGAGAGCATGGTCTACCGCACCGCCGGTCTGTTCGACGAAGGGTTGTCCGAGGTCAATCCCGGAGCTGGTCATGACGGCTATGCGTCGGCCAAGGCGATCGCCGAATATGCGCTGGAATGCTCCGTGAACAAGGTGTTCGGGTCGGAAACGCTTGATTTCGTCGCAGACGAGGGCGTCCAAATTCATGGCGGGTACGGGTATATCCGGGACTACCGGATCGAGCGCATCTATCGCGACTCCAGAATTAACCGGATTTTTGAAGGGACGAATGAAATCAACCGGCTGTTGATCCCGGGCACGTTGATCAAGCGCGCGATGAAGGGCGAGCTGCCGCTGCTGCAGAGGGCGATGGGGCTGCAGGCGGAGCTGCTGTCGCTGATTCCGCCTCAGTCCTTCGAAGGGGCGCTGGGGCAGGAGACGCATCTGGTCGCGATGGCGAAAAAGATATTTTTGCTGGCGGGGGCCCAGGCCGTTCAGAAGTATCAGCTGCAGCTGGAGGAGGAGCAAGAGCTTTTGAGCCGCCTGGCGGATATGCTGATCTCGGTGTACGCGATGGAAAGCGCCCTGCTGCGGACGAAAAAGCGGATAGCCGCGTCCGGCGAGGAAAGAGGAAGGCATGCCGCCGAGATGACGACCGTGTTCGTCCACGATACCTTCGCGCAGCTCGAACGCTGGGCCAGGGAATCGCTGGCCGCCATGGAGGAGGGCGACTCGCTCCGCACCCAGCTTTCGCTCTTGAAGAAGCTGACCCGCAGGCAGGAGGTCAACGCAGTAGCGCTCAGGCGAAGCATCGCGGCGAGGGTTATTGGAGCGGAGGGCTATGTGGTGTAAGACGCCTGAGGATCTAAGCGCATGGACTTCTCGTTCGCCTTGCCGGTCAAGGGGCGGAGTATGTTGTTCACGCACGGTCCACTGCCATGAATACGATTCTTTCGTTCAACTTATATAAGAAGGGCATCAACGGGTACCAGACATCAGGCAAGGGGTGGTCGACATGTCCAGCAAGCCATGGTTAAGACATTATCCCGCTGAAGTACCGGAGACTTACGACTATCCGAGGCAAAATGTGGCCGACTTTCTGGTGCAGGCCGCCGCCTTATATCCGGAGCGTACCGCCTTGCATTTCCTCGGACGCAAGGTAGCTTACCGCGAGCTGCTGGATAGCGCTTATCGGTTCGCGCATGCCTTGCAGCGTCTCGGCGTACGGCCCGGAGAGCGGATCGCGGTCATGCTGCCCAACTGTCCGCAGGCGGTCATCGCTTATTACGGCTCCCTGCTTGCCGGAGGCATCGTCGTCATGACCAATCCGCTCTATATGCCCCGAGAATTGGAGCATCAGCTGCAGGATTCCGGTTCCCGAATATTGGTTACGCTTGATCTGTTATTCGAACGGGTGATGAAGGTCGTTCCGCTGACCGTCGTCCGGCACGTGCTCGTAACCTCCATTCAGGATTATTTGCCGTTTCCCCAAAAATGGCTGTACCCGCTCAAGGCGAAGAGGGATGGCCAGAAGCGGGATGTCGCTTATAGCTCCACTGTCCTTTCTTTGCTTAAGCTGCTGCGGGAATCGCCTTCGGAGCCGGTGTCCAGCCAGGTCGAGGCTGAGCGGGATCTGGCTCTGATCCAATATACGGGAGGAACGACGGGCACGGCCAAAGGGGTCATGCTGACGCATTACAACCTGACCGCCAATACGATTCAGAGCAGACTGTGGGCTTACCGGTCTGCACCTGCCGAGGAGAAGTATTTGGCCGGCCTGCCTTTCTTTCATGTGTTCGGCATGACGGTGCTGATGAATCAGTCGATGTATCTGGGCGGAACGCTCATTCTGCTCCCGCGCTTCGAGGTCAATCAAGTGTTGAAGGCGATTCATCGGCTGAGGCCGACTATTTTCCCGGGCGCACCGACGATGTATATCTCCTTGATCCATCATCCCGATGTGCAGTGGTATGACCTGTCATCGATCAAATTCTGTATCAGCGGGGCGGCTTCGCTGCCTCATGAGGTGCAGGTGGAATTCGAACGGATGACGGGCGGCAAGCTGATCGAAGGTTATGGGTTGACCGAGGCCTCCCCCGTGACGCACGCCAATAATATTTGGGAGAAGCGCAAGCCTGGCTCCATCGGCATCCCGCTACCGGACACGGAGAGCCGCGTGGTGAACCCCGATACGGGAGAAGAGCTGCCGGCCCGCGAGATTGGCGAACTGATTATCCGGGGGCCTCAGGTGATGAAGGGGTATTGGAATAACCCGGTGGAGACGGCGGCGGTATTGAAGGACGGGTGGTTATATACCGGAGATTTGGCGACAATGGATGAGGACGGTTATTTTTATATCCTGGACCGGCGCAAGGACCTGATCATCGCCGGCGGCTACAATATTTATCCGCGGGAGGTCGAGGAGGTGCTGTTCGAGCACCCGGATATCGCGGAGGCTGTCGTGGCCGGGGCCGTCGATCCGTACCGGGGCGAAACGGTCAAGGCATACATCGTCCTGCGGCCCGGCGCTTCAGGCGATGCCGAGGCGCTCAAGGCCTGGTGCAAGGAACGGCTGGCTGCGTACAAGGTGCCGCGCATCTATGAATTCCGCGACAGTCTGCCCAAGACGATCGTGGGCAAGGTGCTGCGCCGCAAGCTGGCCGAGGAGGAAGCGGAGCAGCGGAGGATTTGAGGCTTAGCCGAAGAGCTGATTCAACAGCGGACGCTTCGAACCAGGACCAGTCTTGTAGCGGAGCGGCACGGTTATGATCGGACAGGAGTAGGCTTGCCCGGCGGCATTGGAGGATGAAGGATGGAGAATGAAGTACCGGTCTCTCTGGCGGGAATGGAGCAATCGGCTGTTGGCACCTTCTGGACGCATATCGGAGCGGAGCTGCGGACGCTATCCGCGGAGCGTGTCGAGGTTGCGCTGGAGGTTCAGCCCCATCACCTGAATACGCTCGGCATCCTGCATGGAGGAGTGAGCGCGACGCTGCTTGATTCGGCGATGGGCCTTGTCGCGATGGCCGCCAGACCGCAAGACACGGTCGTAACGACGAATCTGCATCTGCATTATGTAGCGCCTGTCGAGCAGGGGGCGCTTAAGGTGACGGCCGAGATCGTACACAGCTCGCGCAAGCTGATCACCGCTCAGGGTCATGTGTATGACGACAAAGGGGCCTTGTGTACATTTGGCACGGGGACATTTCGAGTGCTTGAGCATAAGCCGGCAAGGGAAACGGGCGCGGGTGCAGGCGCAAGTGCAGGCGCAAGTGCGGAAAACGACGACTGATCGCTCATAGTCCCTTACAGATTTTTGCCCAGAATCAGGGAATAAGGGGTGGGGAAGGAGGATCGTCTGCTTTCTTCTTTTCGGATAACCCGGAATAAGGATCTGGCCTGAACGGGGTCAGGTCCTATGTTCATTTTGCCGGGAAGGCGGGGCAACGTTGACGGCGTGCAAGCCGAATGCTTGGACTAGAAGATATAGCAGGTTTATAATAAAGCTATCGGGCTTATCTCTACATAAGTCGAGGAAAGAGGGGAAGTTCACATGGATCTATTTGACCAAAGGTTGGATAAATACGCAGAGCTGGTCGTTCGTATCGGGGTGAATGTTCAGCCCGGGCAGGTGCTGTTCGTCGAGTCTCCGCTGGAAGCGGCCGAATTCACCCGGAAGGTCGTCAGGAAGGCTTACGAAGCGGGGGCCAGGTACGTTCAGGTGCAGTGGGATGACGAGGAAGTGACGAAAGCGCGGTTCAAGTACGCACCGGATGAATCCTTCGACTATTACCCGGCCTGGACGGCTTCGATGATGGAGCAGCTGGCTGAAGGAGGAGGGGCGCTGCTTAATATTAAGGTGCCTGATCCGGAGCTGTACCAAGGGATTGACCCGCAGAAGGTGACGAGAGCGACGAAAGCGGCTGCCTTGGCCCGGAAAAAATTCCAGGGCTATGTGCGCAACAAGAAGTTCTGCTGGTGCCTGGTCAAGGCTCCGACCCGGGCCTGGGCGAACAAGGTTTTCGCCGATCTGCCGGAAGAAGAGCGGGTGAGCGCCATGTGGGAAACGATCTTCACCATGACGCGTGCGGATAGAGACGATCCGATCGCCGCTTGGCAGGAGCATATCCAGACGCTGATCCAAGTAAAGGGCGTGCTGAACGAGAAGAAGTTCCGCCGGTTTCATTACAAGGCGCCCGGTACGGATCTGATCGTGGAGCTTCCCGAGGGCCATATCTGGCATGGCGGAGGAACTACCGACGATCAAGGCATTTATTTCGTCGCGAACATGCCTACCGAGGAAGTGTACTCCATGCCGAAACGGACCGGCGTTAACGGCACGGTTGCCAGCACGAAGCCGCTCAATCTGAACGGTAGACTCGTCAAGGGGTTCAGCCTGACCTTCCAGGAAGGCCGAGTGGTCGATTTTACGGCGGCAGCCGGTGCCGAATATCTTCGCGATCTGCTGGACACGGACGAAGGAGCCCGGTATTTGGGTGAAATTGCGCTCGTCCCCCATGATTCACCGATTTCCAATCTGAATCGCGTTTTTTATAATACGGGGATTGATGAAAATGCCTCCTGTCATTTTGCTCTGGGCAGCGCCTATCCGTTTACGATCGAAAATGGGACGTCCCTGACGCAAGAGGAGCTGCTGAAGCGCGGCGCGAACGTCAGCCTGACGCATGTCGATTTTATGGTCGGATCCGCCGAGCTCGACATCGATGGAGAGCTGCCGGACGGCACGTGGGAGCCGGTGTTTCGGCGGGGGAATTGGGCTTTGGATGTGAAATAGTGGAACAAGGGGCCCGGTCACTGGTATAGAAGTCTGGTTATAGCTATGGAAAGCTATTCAACTGGCCTGCCGGCGGACCGCGGTCAATGCGCCGCGATGATCCACCGACTCTTGAAATCGCTGAGCTTCATCAATCCGTAACGCGAACAACCGCTGTCCCGGTTAGTTGGGACAGCGGTTTTATTTGTTTCTGTGCAGGTCGGCAGACTCGGCAGCATCGAGCGAGGAATAGATATTCTGTTAAGCGAAAACGGTTTTCGCCAGTCGTCTCTGGATATGGGAAAGTCTTGCATACAGCCCGATGGCTCCAGCGGCCAGCCCTATGATCAAGCCAACCCAGAAGCCGAATGGACCGAGGGTGGTAAATCGGGCAAGCGCGTAGCCAAGCGGCAGGCCGATGACCCAATAGGACAGCAGCGCGATAAAGAAAGTGACGTTTACGTCCTTGTAGCCGCGAAGCACGCCCTGGATCGGTGCGGCGATGGCGTCTGCCAGCTGGAAGAATATCGCATAAGCGAGAAAATGCCGGGTCAGCTCCAGCACGGCGGTCTCCCGGGTATATAGTCCGGCAATCTGCTTGTCGAACAAGAGCAGTGCAACGGTACACAGGGCCGCCATAGCGATGGCCAGCCCGATACCGAGGAACCCATACAGCCGGGCATCCTTGAATCGGCCGGCCCCTACCTCGAAGCCTACTACAATAGTCAACCCCATCGAAATACTCAAAGGGACCATATAGAGAAAGGAAGCGAAATTAATGGCCGCCTGATGAGCAGCGATCGTAATCGTATTGAACTGGCTCATCAGCATCGTAACGGCCGAGAAAATACTGGTTTCGAAGAAGATAGCGAAGCCGATCGGAATCCCGATGCCCAGCAGCTCCTTCCAGGCCGGGAACGATACCGGGTACACGCGGCTCAGGATGCCGAAGACGGAAAACGGCTTATGTGCTACGGTGAATCCTACAGCAATAGCGAGCATCAGCCAATAGGTCGCGGCTGTGGCTACTCCGGTACCGACTCCGCCAAGCTCTGGAGCGCCGAATTTTCCATAGATAAATACATAATTTAGAAGTCCATTAACAGGAAGCGAGAGCAGGGAGATCATCATGCTGATCCGCGTCTGCCCCAACCCGTCGAAGAAGCAGCGAAGCACGGTATACAAAAAGAAGGCCGGCACGCCAAAGGCCATGACCCCCAGATAGCGCAAAGCGATGGAGTGCACCGCGGGCTCCAGATTCATCAGATTGAGGACGGGGTTCACCGCCAGAGCTCCGACGGCAATGACGACGATTGAAATAGTAGTAGCTAAAAATAAAGCCTGCACGACCTGAAAGGAGACTCGGTTCTCCTTTTTCGCCCCGAGATGCTGCGCGATCATAGGGGTAACGGCAAATAATATGCCGCCTAAGCCGGTTTGTACGGGAATCCATAGGCTAGTGCCTATAGCGACGCCTGCCAAATCGACGGAGCTATAATGTCCGGACATGAAAATATCGAAAAAGCTCATGGCGAACATGGTGAGCTGAGTGACGAGCACGGGCAGTAAAATGGAGAGCAGCTGCCTGATTTTTTGTGAGTATGTGTAGGTTTGTTGCATAATGCCTTCCTTCCTGATCCTCATCTGAGCATGCAAACTCCGAACATTATAGCAGACAATAAGGACCTTAGCATAGCGGGAAATATGCAAATAGGAGCTAGGGGGCGTGGGACAGGGAGGGAAAGGAGTTACCTTATTCCGGTAATGGAATAAGATAGCCTCCTGTATGCAGAATTAGGTCGTTTTCTTAGCCTTACGAGGCTTTTTCGCCAGGGATACCGCGGCCAGATGCTTGTAGCTTCGAATCGTAGGTCCCTTGCATAGCGGACACTCGGGATACGGAGTCGGGCAAAACTCTTCGCGGACCCATGCCTTGCATGCAGCATCTTTACATTTCCAAATCACAGTAGGTTTCAATTCCGGCTTGGGAGCTTCCTGCTTCTCCAAGTTCATTACTCGCACCTCCCTTGTATGCTCTCTATAGTAACCGCTTCTTGATCATTCATGCAGAAGGGCTTTGTGGCTGGCTTTCGTGTTCTCCAGGCGAAGGCCGCCGTACACGCGCATTAGCCGCCACCAATCACCCGCTTGCAAAGCAAGTGGGGGGTTGGCCGCGGCAGGAGTTTACCTCGGGTATAGGGAGTATCGAATGCCGCACAAGCGGTAAAATAAGCGCAACGAATGATGACAAGCAACCGACAAATGCACAGGTCCGGGCAGTAGGCCTTCAGTTGGCATTAGTAAATCATACCGTGTTCACGCCTATCTGTACATAGGTTTTCCTAAAGTGCTCGCAAATATATGACGATTATTTGTCCAGTCCAGCGATCGGAAAGGACGAGGCTTTACGTTGAGCCGTTTTTCCAGCATACTGGGAAGAAGAATGCCAACACGAAGAGGAGGAGCGTTGTGTGAGCAGGGAACAGAAAGTGGCGCTTGTAACCGGAGCCTCCAGCGGGTTCGGGCTGTTGACCTCAGTAGCCTTGGCGCATAAAGGGTTTCGGGTTATGGCTACGCTGAGGAATCCGGCCTCATCAGAGCCTCTGATGGAGCGCGCCCGGCGCGATGGCGTGGAGGGTCGTATCGAAACGGCTGTGCTCGATGTTACGGAACCGGCAGCTATCGAAGCTGTGATCGGTGATGTTCGAAGCCGATACGGACGGATTGATGTACTGGTGAACAATGCCGGATTCGCAGTCGGAGGTTTTATCGAGGACGTTCCGATGGAGGCGTTCCGCAGACAGCTGGAGACAAATGTATTCGGTCTGATGGCCGTCACCAAGGCGGTGCTCCCGATGATGCGCGAGCGCGGCGGCGGGTGTATCATCAACATCGGCAGCATGAGCGGCAGATTTGCTTTTCCGGGCTATGGGGCCTATGCCGTATCCAAATTCGCGGTGGAGGGCTTCAGTGAGTCGCTTCGTCTGGAGATGAAGCCGTTCGGCGTCCATGTCGTACTTTTGGAGCCTGGGGCTTACCGGACGGCTATCTGGCAGAAAGGGTTCGATACCATACACGCGCCGGAAGCTTCCGCTTACCGCTCCCTGCTAGAACGGACGCTTCGTATTACCAGAAAGTCGGCAGAAAATGCGCCTGATCCCCAAGAGGTCGCCGATCGAATCGTCCAAATTGTAGGCCTCAGGAAACCTCGTTTCCGCTATCCGCTGGGGAAGGGCTCATCTCTCGCACTGTTCACCAGGGCGGTCGTGCCGTGGGCATGGTATGAACGTTTTGTTGGACGCATGATCAAGTGAAGCATTCCTTCTAGAAGTAGTATAGATTGGGAGATCGAGAAAGATGTGACCTCTAAGACCTTTGGTTTTAGAGGTTTTTGCGTATTTGGACGTGCGAGTCACCTGATAGTTTTCCATATTGTGTTATAATAGTTGGAGTTATTGAAAATCTGGAATTCAGGAATAGGGCATTGCAGTGATATTTAAAACAAAAAAGAGGCGAAAACAATTGATCCTTTGGGTTAATGGTGCATTTGGATCCGGAAAGTCAACAGTATCTTACGAATTGAATAGAAGAATTCCAAATTCGTTTGTTTTTGATCCTGAGAATGTTGGATACTTTATTAGAAAAAATGCACCAAGACAAATATTGAAGGACGATTTTCAAGATCATGAAATATGGCGGGAAATTAACTTTTCAATTCTTCAGACCATAAGTAAAGAATATTCCGGAATTATTATTGTTCCTATGACGATAACGAATCCCCAGTATTTTAAAGAAATCGTCAATAAGTTGAGGGCAAATGGAATTGAGGTCAATCACTTTACTTTACTCGCAAACCGAGAAACATTATTAAAGCGCTTGAAATCCAGAGGAGATAATGAAAACTCATGGCCGGCTAAGCAAATAGACAGATGTATTTCCGCTTTATCTAAGGAAATGTTCCATAAACATATTCACACAGATCACTTAAAACTTGAAGAAGTCATTACACAAATTGCAAATGAGAGCAACCTAGAGTTGAAGCCGGATAACAGAAGCATCATAAAAAAGAAGATGGATAGATTCATCATAAAATTAAAACAAATACGAATCTAATGGAATCAGACGGACACATCTAGCGAACCTGAGTGGCAGAGCCACCCGGCCCTTCGGGCCTTAAGGTTCTCGACGTTATGAATGCAAAAACGTTCGATGAAAGATCAGCAAAAACAGGTAATGAGGGGGAATACTCGATGATCATTGAAAGAGTGACTTCACTTAAACAGAATCAGATTATTAGGTTAATTGAGGATAGTAAGACAGAGGGGCATAGATTTGGTCAGATTTTCATGGATGAATATAGCGGAAATAACAGATTTGACAGGCCTGGGGAATCGTTGTATGTAGCTAGGGAAGAAGATATGGTTATTGGAATATGTGGATTGAATATTGATCCCTACCTCGATCAAATAGATGTTGGTCGAGTAAGACGTTTTTATGTTTTATCTAAGTGCAGAGGTAATGGTGTTGGGAAACAATTGTTACTTACAATAGTGGATGAAGCGAAACAGCATTTCAAGAAATTGACCTTATATACTGAAAATCCAATCGCTGAAAAATTATATATAAGCATGGGTTTTTCGAGAGTAGAGGGAATACATAACGTAAGTCACATCTTGAACTTTGAAGAACAGTTAATAAGAGACTGAGTAAATATTTTCGAAGATGGCCGATCAATCAGATATCACTGCGGTCACTTAAGGTGGTGGGACGTCGTGAATTCAAGAGCGTTATAGGAGTCAGCGCAAATTTTTAGCAAAGAAGATATTAGTGAAGAGGATTATATTGGGGGATCAACATTGAAGATTGATTTTGCGATTGAATCAGATTATGAATTCATTTTAACAAGAGATAAACATATAAATAAGGCACTTATCCAATCGAAAATTAATGCAAATGAAATATTTATTATTCGGGAATCCGGTAAGGAAATAGGTTGGATGAGATATGGCTTCTTCTGGGACAATACGCCATTTATGAATATGATATGGATCGATGAGAGATATAGAGGGGCAGGGATTGGGAAACAAGTCGTTCTTTATTGGGAAAAATTGATGAAATTAAAGGGATTTGAGCTTGTTATGACCTCAACCCTTTCAAATGAAGAGGCTCAACATTTTTATAGAAAACTTGGTTATAGGGATGCCGGATGTTTATTACTTGAGAATGAACCCATGGAATTAATACTAATAAAGAACTTAAATAATGTCGTTAAGTAACTCGAAAAGGACACTGACGTCTAATTACATAGCATTCATGTATCGGGGCTTACTCGGTCAGTCCAAAGTACGGGCAAGGAAAGTATGAGATTTGTTTAGAAACAAGCTAAGGGATGTGATTTTTATGAAAGCAAGGGTTACTGTTATTACTTTAGGTGTAGATGATTTGGAGAGAGCTCTTCAATTTTATAGAGATGGGTTGGGTTTACAGACAGAAGGAATTGTAGGTACTGAATTTGAACATGGAGCTGTTGCCTTTTTTGACTTGCAGGAAGGTTTAAGACTCGCGATCTGGCCTCGGGAAAGTATAGCTTATGATACAAAACTCAATAAAACCTTGCCAAGTCCCACTGAGTTTACTTTAGGCCACAATGTGAGCAGCAAAGAAGAAGTTGATCGGGTTATGGAGCAAGCACGGATAGCAGGGGCATCTATAACAGTTCCGGGACACGATACTTTTTGGGGAGGGTATTCAGGCTACTTTCAAGATCCGGATGGGCATTTGTGGGAAATTGTTTGGAATCCACAGTGGGAAATCAAAGATTAATCATGTTTGAAAGTGGGTTCTAGAAGGACCTGACATCCTATAACATAGCATACAAGCATCGGGGCTAAGCCGCTCGGTGCTTTTTCGCATGCAAAAACTCATTTTGCTATCCTCTCAGCATGACTTTTATAGGTGGTATAGAACACCTGAATATCACAGCCGACCCGACTAATTCGGATAGGCAAATTTCCAACTTATCCTAAATTAATTGCAGTATAATCTTTAATTTATATGGTAAACGTTTTCATTCGCCTGCTTTACTGGATGGCGAGGTTGACACAGTGGGAATATGCGGCCGGCGGAGGCCAGATGAGCGCGAGCTACACATACAGCGGAAGCAATAATGCCGATGACATAGCATGGTATTGGAAAAATGCTGGAGATCAGTACTTAACAGGAGACTGGAATTGGCCTAAAATAGAAAGTAACCATAATAAAACTAAATCTGTCGGGATCAAGAAACCTAACGAGCTAGGATTATACGATATGTCAGGCAATGTAAGGGAATGGTGCTGGGACTGGTACGAAGGCCAGGATAGCGGTGCTGGCTTTTTCCGGGTTGTGAAGGGCGGCGGCTGGATCGGCGACGTCAGCAACAACGAATTATCTTTCCGGGGCAAATTCGACGCGAGCGGCTTTGGGCCCGATCAGGGCTTCCGCTTAATTCGCGGCGAGTAAGCGGGAACCAGACTTCATAAAGGAACAGCACGCCATAAGATTGAACGGTAAAGGATGAAGGATACCTTGACAATGGGACTTACTACGATGAATTGGCAGTACAAATCCAGCGAAGTTGACAGGCTGTTGAACACGCATGATCTGGAGATCGCAGCAATCGATGCGGGAATGGAGGCGACGGTATACAAGGTTTGGTCGACGAAGCTGGATATCGGATTCGCACTGAAGCTTTGGAATAAAAGAAATCCCCCCGATGTAGCGAAGCAGTATCATTTGTTAGAGAAGCTTCGTGAGATGGGGCATTCCGTGTCCAAGCCATATGCATGGGGGCGCAATTCGAAGGGGGAGTTTGTCCTTCTTACCAGTTATGACGGCAAGCCCTTGCCTTTTGATCTTGAGGCCGGCAGCGCGCAGACTGTTGCTCATTTACTGGCTAGCATTCATAGTGCTGATGTTCGTTTACTTAAAGGGCTCGTGCCCCAATTCGATGACTTCGTGAATTACTTTTTTCCTGAATTATCAGCCCATACGGACATAGCGGCAGTGCTGCATAATATTGTTGGCGATATCGAAATCCGGACAGACCGTTTCATCCACGGAGACTTTAATCTGGGGAATATTTTGGAGTATGAAGGAAAATTCACAGTCATTGATTGGACGAATGCCCAATTAGGGGATAGTCGTTATGATTTTGCTTGGGCTAGCTTCCTGATCCTGCTGTACAGCGGCCCGAGATGTTATGAAGCGTTTGTTAAGACTTATACGAATCGAATTCCTTTAGATGCTAAAGAAATCTATAATTTTGAGATGATGGCATGTCTTAGATGGATATGGCTGAGCCGCATAGCGCCGATTCCCAAGCACAAGGATACCGTAACTCGATTGAAGCAATTTATCGATCATCATAGAGAATTGCAAGAAGTTTCTTTGATGTACTAATTCGATGAAAATGAGGACAGTCTCTAAGTACGGGGAGATAGCGGGATTTCCATACCTCTTGTGGTGATCATTCTCCTGTACGACCAGTAGAATGATCACCTTTTTTATACGCTTGTGGATGGCGTTGCGCTGCCAAATGAATGCCGGGTGTTGCTGCTGTCCGTGCGGGTGCGCCGGAAGAGCGGGTTAGACTTCATCCGATTCGCCGCGTGGAAGTTGGTCTTGTTCATAGAGAGCAAGCGGCTCCTCCAAGAGGATAGGATCGGAGTCGATAAAATCCTCCCAGTTCTGGTCGGCTTTCATCTGGTTGCATTCATTGCACGCGCACACGCAATTCACAGGTGTCGTATGCCCACCCTTAGCCCTCGGAACGATATGATCGATCGTATCGCCATACTCTCCGCAGAAGTGACAGGTATACCGGTCCCGGGTCAAAATAAACAGACGAAACGTTTTGTTGCTGTAAATACGTCTTACAGTATGCTTGTTGACGACGATGGCCGCATGCTCGGTAACCAGGTTGACCGCTGTCTCCAGATCGGTCTCCTGCTGCCAGCGCCGTCCCTTGTCGGTACGGCCGCGCATCCACAGAATTCCGTCACGGTTAGGCCGAAGAACAGAAGCGTCCGGCCCCTTCGGTCTAGGGGGCGGAAGCGGCAAAGGCCGCTTGATGCGTATTTTGGGCGGCGGCGGCGGGGCTTCATCATCCGCTTCTTCGTTAGACAGAACAGGAAGAACGACTGGTTTCTTGCGTCTTCTGCGACGCCTGCGCTTCTTGGGGCGGTCTTCCGTAGACTCGCCGGTCGGGATCGAGACCTCCGGCATATCCACGGGATAGACATCCGGCGCTTCAGACTCCGCGTAATCAAGCGTTTCTTCAGTCAGCAGGCTCTCCTGCTTCCTCAGCTTCCGGCATGCCCGGCATGTACCGCGGCGTGCCGACTTTCCTCCGCGTCTTCCACTGCGGCGTAGAAACTCGGTAAGAGGCTTGTCCTCATGGCACTGAGCGCATGACTTATAGGCAGGGGCAGCCCCCTCGGTCAATTGTTCCTGGTTGTCGCTATGCAGCTCTTGCTCGAAGTGGTCCACCTCATCGTTTCCTCTCGCTAGGTATATCTCTATTGTACAACAAAACGGCTTACATCCCAACATCGGCCAGCCTGATAGGCAACAAATGAAAAAAATAGCGAGCAGCCGACCTTGAATCAGGCCGGCTGCTCGCTGGTGAAGCTGACAACATTGAATATTAAGCCTGGCTGGCGGCAATCGCCTGCTCCAGATCATAGCGGATGTCCCGCAGCGATTCGGTGCCGATCGACAGCCGGATCAGGCCCGGCGTAACGCCTGCCGCCAGCTGCTCCTCTTCCTTCAGCTGGGCATGCGTCGTGCTAGCCGGGTGGATGATCAGCGACTTGGAATCGCCGACATTGGCCAAATGGGAGAATAGCTTGACGCTGTGAATCAGCTTTTTACCGGCGTCTAGCCCTCCCTTGATCTCGAAGGTCAGGATTGCGCCCTGTCCGTCCGGCAAGTATTTCTGAGCCAGCGCGTAGGAGGGGTGGCTCTCCAGGCCGGGGTAACCGACGGATTCGACTGCCTCGTGCTGCTCCAGGAAACGGGCAATCGCCAAGGCGTTGGAGCTGTGCCGCTCCAGCCGCAGATGCAGCGTTTCGAGTCCCTGCAAGAGCAGGAACGAATTGAAGGGGGAGAGCGCCGAGCCGAGATCCCGCAGCAGCTGCACGCGGGCTTTGATGATATAGGCGGCAGGGCCGAACGCTTCCGTATACACGATCCCGTTATAGCTCGGGTCGGCTTCGGTCAGTCCGCTAAACTTGCCGCTCGCCGCCCAATCGAACTTGCCTCCGTCCACGATGATCCCGCCGATCGTAGTGCCGTGACCGCCGATGAATTTGGTCGCCGAGTGAACGACGATATCCGCCCCATGCTCGATCGGACGCAGCAGATAGGGGCTGGGGAACGTATTGTCGACGATAAGTGGAATGCCATGACCGTGGGCGATGGCGGCGACCGCCTCGATATCCAGGACATCGCCCCTGGGATTGCCGATGGTTTCACCAAAAATAGCCTTAGTTTTATCCGTCAGTACTCTCCGGAAATTCTCCGGGTCGGACGGGTCGACGAAGATAACCTTGATGCCCAGCTTCGGCAGCGATTGCGCAAACAGATTATAGGTTCCTCCGTACAGGCTCGCTGAGGACACAATCTCATCGCCGGCCGAGGCGATGTTCAATATCGAATAGGTGATAGCCGCTTGCCCGGAAGCGACGGATAGCGCGCCTACCCCGCCTTCCAGTGCGGCAACCCGCTGCTCCAGCACGTCGCTGGTCGGATTGTTCACTCGCGTATAGATG
The DNA here is from genome assembly GCF_009846885.1 of Paenibacillus puerhi. Classification (GTDB taxonomy): domain Bacteria; phylum Bacillota; class Bacilli; order Paenibacillales; family NBRC-103111; genus Paenibacillus_G; species Paenibacillus_G puerhi. Next base: position 119,321 of record NZ_WUWM01000003.1, on the reverse strand, counting down.
TTGCCGAATTCCTTCAGCGCGAACAGGCTGGCGGCATGCTCGGTATCGCGGAAGCCGTAGGAAGTCGTTTGATAGATCGGCACAGCCCGCGACTGGGTCGTCGGGTCGATCTGCTGTCCTCCGTGGACAGCCAGCGTATCCAACTCATAGGCTCTTTCTTCGCTCATCTTCAGTTCCTCCTCAGGTTTGGTTAATCATTAAAATGCCGGTACGACGGCCACTCCGTATTTGTCCGTAATAAATTTCTTCACTTCGGCCGTCTTCAAGGCGGCGTCCAGCTTTTTGACTTCATCGCGGCTTTCTTCTCCCTTGCGTACGACGATGACGTTCGCGTACGGTGAATTGGCATCCTCGCGGAACAAGGCGCTCTTCGGATCCAGCTTCGCCTCCAGCACCAGATTCGTATTGATGATAGCGCCGTCCAGATCGGGCAGGGCTCTCGGGAGTGTAGCGGAATCGGCTTCGACGAACTTCAGGTTTTTCGGATTCTCCACGATATCCTTGGGAGTCGCCTCATAGGTCGTCAGACCGCTCTTGAGCTTGATCAGCCCTTGCTGCTCAAGCAGCACCAGCGCCCGATACTCGTTGGACGGATTGTTCGGAATCCCAATGCTGGCGCCGTCCTTGAGCTCATCCTTGGACTTCACCTTGCTCGAATAGAACCCGATCGGCTCGACGTGGACCTTGGTGGTAACGGCGAAGTCGTAGCCTTTCTCCTTCTTGACCGAATCCAGATAGGGGACGTGCTGAAAATAGTTGGCGTCGATCTTCTTGTCCTTGAGCGCCGGATTAAGCTGCCCCTCGTCATCGAAGACGACGATCTCCAGATTCACGCCTTGCTCCTTCAGCTTGGGCTTCACCTGGTTCAGAATCTCGGCGTGCGGGACTGCCGCAGCTCCGATCTTCAGGGTCGTCTCCTTCTTCGCTTCGCCGGACGTGGGCGCAGAGGCCTGCTCACCGCCTGAGCCGGAGGCAGGTGCTGTGCCGCACGCCGAAGCGAGTGCGGCGAACAAAACCAGGGCGGACAATAAGGTGCTTGCTGAACGTTTTCTCATCATGACAACACTCCCGAATATAAGTTAGGTATAGCTTGAAGCTTGGTTATACACCGGCTAACCGGCAAGGTGCCGACAGCCGACAGCCGACAATGCCGACTGACGACGGACCGGCGAACGGTGCTCTTACTCCGGCTTGAATCGTTTGCGCCGGATCGCTCTGGCGATCGAATCGCCCGACCATTGAATCAGCGCAACCAGTGCAATGATGAGGATGACGGTGGCGAACAGGACATCCACTCGAAAACGCTGGTAGCCGAAGCGGATAGCGAGGCTGCCGAGTCCTCCGGCGCCGATCGCGCCGGCTACCGCCGTAAATTCCGTAATGGCGATGATCGCGATCGTGATGCCGCGGATTAACGCCGGCAGCGCTTCGGGGATGAGCACGCGGAAGATGATCGTCCACGGGGAAGCCCCGATGGACAAAGCCGCTTCAATTTTGCCATGGCTGACCTCCTTCAAGGAGTTCTCGATCACCCGGCCAAGGAACGGAGCCGCTCCGATGGACAGGGAAACGATAGCCGCTGTCGGCCCAAGCGTCGTTCCGACGATCAGGCGGGATAAGGGCAGCAGCAGCACGATCAAAATAATAAACGGCAGCGATCGTACGCAGTTGATCAGTGTTCCGACGGTCTTGTGCAGAAAGGGAGCCTCCCAAATATGTCCCCTGTCCGTCACAACCAGCAGTATACCGAGCGCTATGCCGAGCACGAGAGCGAAGAGGGAGGACCAGAACACCATATACAGCGTCTCGATCAGCCCTTCTCTCAGCAATTCGGGAAGGTCGTCTCTCATATGCCGGCCCCCGCTCCCTCCAGCACCTGACGCTTTTGCCGGTAACGGTCGACGATGCTGACGAATCGCCGGGCGGTATCGCTCTCAGGCTGCAGGAAGAATTTGTCGACCGTACCGGTCTCGACGATCCGTCCATTCTCCAATACCGCCATATGGCGGCATATGTGCTGCAGGACATCAAGCTCATGGGTGATCAGCACAATGGTCAGATTCAGCTGCCGGTTGATGTCCTTCAGGAGCTCAAGAATGGCATACGTGGTTTGCGGATCGAGAGCGGACGTCGCTTCGTCGCTGAGCAGCACATCCGGCTCATTGGCAAGCGCCCGGGCAATCCCTACCCGCTGCTTTTGTCCCCCGCTCAGCTGCGAAGGATAGCTGTCTTCCTTGTCGCTCAGCTTCACGAGATCGAGAATGTCCCGGACGCGCTCCCGGACGAAGGCCTTGGAATGACCCGCGACCTCCAGAGGAAACGCGATATTCTGGAAAACAGTCTTGGCATCCAGCAGGTTGAACTGCTGAAAAATCATGCCGATCTTCCGCCGGGCGAGGCGAAGCTCCCGTTCGTTCAGATCCGTTATAACGCTGCCGCCGATCTCGATGCGCCCGGAGTCCGGCTCCTCCAGCCGGTTGAGGCAGCGGATGAGGGTGGATTTGCCGGCCCCGCTGAAGCCGATGATGCCGAAGATGTCTCCTTGGTTCACCTGGAGATGGATGCGATCCAGTACGGTCGTCGTTTGATGGCCCGTTCGGAAAGTTTTCGTAAGATTAGAGACCGCGATCATGCCTTCACCCGCTTTACTGAAGTAGGGTACGGAGAAAAAAAGAACCAAGCCGCAGATGTCCCGGACAGGAACACGCACAGCTTGGTTTCCAGAGAACTGGTCAACCGATAGGAAGCTTGGAATTTAATCCGATATTTCCCATGTGTTTAATATATTTTAAGTTGAAGCTAGGCACTCTGTCAATAAGCAAAATCAAAACGTCGTTTACAAAAACATAACATGCAGAACATGGTCAGCTTTTTACAGCTAATGGTATAGTTATACCGAAATGTTTTACTAAAACAACCAGTTTAAACAGTAACTTGTAAGAAATCCGCAACCTTTTTCCAGTATTTCCCGTTATTAAGAATCATGGCCATGAGTAACATCCAACGCATTACGATTACGGCTTGGCTTTTTTTCTGTGCCTTACCCGGCCGGAATAGGAAGCCGGCTTGCTTAAAGGAGCGTGCCCGAGCTTATGTCCTCCCGTCCATCTTCTGTGCAGGCCAAACAGAGAGAGTCTGCAGTCCCTTCGACTATGGAAACGATGAAGCTGCTTTTTCTTCAGCTAAGACCGAAGCAGTGGAGTAAAAATTTGCTGGTTTTCAGCGCACTCATATTTTCCGTTGACCGCGTCCAGCTATGGAGTCTGCAGGCCAATGTGCAAGCTTTTATTTTATTTTGCCTTGTATCCGGCTGCGTATATATTTTTAACGATTATATGGACCGGGAGGCTGACCGGCATCATCCGGAGAAGCGCAAGAGGCCGATGGCCTCCGGAAGATTGAATCCGCAGACGGCGCTCGCGTTCGGAGTTTTCCTGCTGATCCTGTCGCTCAGTGCGGCTTTTATCCAGCAAGTGCTATTCGGGCTTGTACTCTCGCTGTACGGCGTCCTGAATATCGCGTATTCGCTCAAGCTTAAGCATGTCGTCATTCTTGATCTGATGATTATCGCTTCCGGCTTTGTTATCCGGGCGATTGGCGGCGGTCTGGTGATCGGGGTAAGCTTTACCCCGTGGTTTCTCCTGTGCGTGTTCCTGTTGTCCCTGTTCCTTGCAATCGGCAAACGCAGGCATGAGCTGCTTCTGCTGGAGAGCAGCAAGGCTTCGCATCGTCAAGTGCTCGAGCATTATTCGGAGCCGTTATTGAATCAGATGTCAGGCATCGTGACGACGCTTTGCATCATGTGCTATTCGCTTTTTACCTTTATGTCCGGACGGACGGTTTATTTGATGTGGACGATTCCATTCGTGCTCTATGGCATTTTCAGATATTTATATCTGATTCATGTTCTGGGCAAGGGGGGGAAGCCGGATGCGCTGCTGTTTGAGGATAAAGGAATATTGACGACCGTCGTGCTGTTCGGGGCAGCTGTCATTATTATACTTGGCGTGTGGAACTGACAAGAGAGAGCGGGGTTGAATACAGAATGCATGCTTATTTGTACGTGGTCATGTCTGTCGTCCTTGGCGCGGCCGGGCAGGTGCTGATGAAGCTGGGGACGACAAAAATCTCCGTCGCCGACGCCGAAGGCTTGCTGGGCAAGCTCATCATGATGTTTACACAGCCCTACATACTCGGGGGCTTGGCCTGTTACGGCTTATCGGCTGTAGCATGGATATTCGCATTGTCCCGTCTGCCGCTGTCCCAGGCTTACCCCATGGTGGCTGCAGGCTATGTCCTCGTGTTTGTCGTCTCCGTGCTGTTATTCAAGGAAGCCGTCACCCTCCCCAAGGTAGGCGGTATGATGCTTATCGTGGCGGGGGTGATTGTCCTTGCCAAATAGTCTGCACTCGGGGCTTTCCCGGCGAGCGGCCTTTGCGCTGAACACGTCGTTTTTTCTGCTGGGCCTGCAGGGCGCCGCTTATTCCTCCATGCTGCTTCTGCTGGCTCTGCGGCTGCCTATAGGCCCCTGGCCTCTGGCCTTGCTCATCCTTCTTATCTTCGGGGCTGTTGTTGCGTGGATGACGCATAGAGCCGGATGGCGTCCGTTGCTCCCGGCCCTGTTGGCCCTTTGTCTTACAGTGGCGTCCGTCCTTCTGAATGGCTGGGTATATGATTCCTCCTTCGATGGCCAGGGTTACCATCAACTGGCGATCTGGAGTCTGCAGCACGGCTGGAACCCGTTGTACGAGCCTCGATTTGACGATTCGCTCTGGGTCATGCATTATCCGAAGGCCGCTTGGCTGACAGGGGCGTCCGCCGGGCTATTATCGGGGATGACGGATACGGGGAAGTCGCTCAATCTGATCGCCATCTGCGCATCCTTTCTGTCTGCGTTTGCTTTTCTATGCCGCCTGCTCGAGCGGATGGAAGGGCGGAGGAATCAAGCGACAGACGGAGCAGCCCTCTCGCTGAGAGGACTTCCGGCGATTGCTTGGCTGGTGGCAGCCGCGGCTGCCTGCAATCCGGTGACCCTGATCCAATTGTTCACTCACTACAATGACGGATTGATCGGCAGCTTGCTGCTGACGCTCCTGGCCTCGCTTGGCTATTACGCCCTGCAGGCTGATCGCAGGGCGCTGGCGAGCTCGTCAGTATGCATCGTGTTGCTGATCAATATCAAGTTTACGGTTATTGCTTATGCCGGACTTATCTGTCTGTTTTTCCTCGGGTACCTGGCATTGCTCGAGCTGAAACGCCCAGAAAGGTCATCCGGCGGGCAGAAGCGGTGGAAGCAGCTTTGGAGTCCGGACAGCCGTCTTAAGGCGCCGCTCCTTTTCCTTGGAGCTGTGGGTATCGCGGCAGTTGCTGTGTTCGGGTACAATCCTTACCTAACGAATTGGATCAGTCATGGGCATCCGCTTTATCCCCTCGCAGGGCCGGGAAAGCTCGATATTATGACCCTTAATTCCCCCGCCGACTTCATCGGGAAGAACCGTTTAGAGAAATTCATTCTGTCTTATACGGCCAAGACGGAAGACCCGATTACCCCCTGGGAGTCGAGGCGGGCTTCGATATGGAAGCCGGGACTTGGGGCGTTCCTGAAGATGGAGGTGGACACCCGCACAGGGGGCTTCGGGCCGTTGACGCTATGGTTGTTTATTGGCTCGATGGGGCTTGGCGCGCTTATGCTGGCGCTGGACCCGCGCCGGACGGCAGCCGGCGCATGGATAGCGGCCGCGCTGCTGGCGACCGTATTCATCAATCCCGAGTGCTGGTGGGCCCGATATGTGCCCCAGCTCTGGCTGCTGCCGCTTGTACTCGTCGTGACGGCAGCCTTGTCAATGCGTCGCTTGCTTCGGATAGGGGCTTGGGCCCTTCTGCTGGTAGCCCTGGTCAATGCGACGGGCGCAGGAGGCATCAGCGCAGCCCGTCAAATGTTCAAGAGCCTCATGATTCACGAGCAATATGAGAGCCTTCAGGCCGCGGAGGAAGCTCCGCTGCGGGTGCTCACCGAGGGGATTTCCTCCATTGAGTACAGGCTCCAAACGTATGGCATTCCTTACGAACTGGTGTCGCGGGAGGAGCTGTGCGGACAGCCGCAGCGCTTTTATTATACGATAGGATCGTACTGCACGGAGAGTATGGAATAGAAGGAGGATGGCTTGTGTATGCTTTAGCGCCGCTCATCGGCTGGCTGGTAGCCGGATCGCTCAAATTCGCGATCAATCATCTGCGGTATGGCAACGCTAGGGAGCGCATCGGCAACGGGGGCTTCCCAAGCACGCATACAACGATCGTAGCGACGACAGCCGCGCTGATCGGGTTTGGCGAAGGGTTCGATAGCGCCGCGTTCGGACTCGGCGTGGCCGTGGTCTTCATCGTCATCATCGATGCGACCGGTCTAAGGCGGCATGTCGGCCGCCATGCGGAAGCGCTGAATGGCTTGAGGCCCGAGGGTCGAAAGCTGCGCGTGAGCATGGGCCACTCGGCGCTTGAAGTCATCGGGGGACTTGCGCTAGGAGGCTTGCTTGGATACGGGCTTAGCCTGACCGGCTGGTAGGGACAGGAGAGACTCCCTTCCGTGTGGAGGCTGCTAACAAGAAAGCTCGCTCCTCTGTCCGCTTGCAGGCGGATCGGGGAGCGAGCTTTTGATTTGCTAGAAGAATGGCTGCCGGATGTTGCTCAGCGCAGCAGCTTCAGAAACTCACGCATGAAACCCGGAAGGTCCGGCCAGGCGTGGCCCGAAACCAGCTTGCCGTCGACATGCAGAGGATTTGTTGCGTAGGTGGCGCCAAGCTGCTCCACGTCTAGACGACAAGCGGTGTAGGCAGTCAGCGTGCGGCCTTCAAAGAAGCTGGTATCCTTCAGCGAAGCGAATACCTGAGCGGCGTGGCAGATGGCGCCCACCGGCTTGTCCGCCTCCAGGAAATGACGGAGAATACGCGGCACATTCGCATCCGAGCGGATATACTCGGGCGCTCTTCCGCCCGGAATAATCAGGCCGTCATACTCGGATGGATCGACGTCGGCAAAAGCCACATGGGCCTGCAGGAGATGGGCCGGCTTCTCGGTGTAGGTCTCCCAGCCATCGATGAAGTCGTGTACGACGGTATGCAGCACTTTTTTGGCGGGGGCGGCAATGACGGCTTCATAGCCTTCCTCCAGCAGCCGATAATAAGGATAATACACCTCAAGTACCTCTGCGGCGTCGCCAGTAAGCAGCAAAACTTTCTTGGACATCGATACTCACGCTCCTCGCTTTAAGTGTAAAGGGCTTGTCTTCATTATCCCCGCTGGCGACTGGTCTTGTAAACGGGTGAAAATTGACAGAATTTGTCGAAATCAAGGGGAAAATGGGGGCTGCGGGGAACTGGACCAAAGTCCAGCATCGAATCTTTACCGGAGAAGGGGGACAGTGGCTCGGACCCTGTGGTAAAGTGAAGCCAGTGAGTAACCTTACATAGGAGAGATTATGGATGAATAAACAGGTATTGGCGGGAGCCGCATTGGTTTTACTGGGAGCGAGCATGTTCTTGACCCGAGGGGAGACGTTCGGAGTCGGTACGCTGTTCGAGTACTATTGGCCCAGCATGTTCCTCATACCGCTCGGGCTATTCTTTCACTGGATGTATTTCTCGGTGACAAGAAGAAGAGGAGTCGGGCTGCTGGTTCCGGGAGGGATCCTTTTCACAGCGGGTGTCGTGTGTCAGATCGCGACCTTGTTTGACGCTTGGGCGTTCATGTGGCCGGGATTCATACTGGCGGTAGCGATAGGGCTTTTCGAGCTGTACTGGTTCGGCGGGCGCCAAAGAGGATTATTGATTCCGATCAACATCCTGGGCGCGCTGTCGATCATCTTCTTCGCCGTCTTCACGCTCGGGTCGATCCTGAGCCGGCTTTCGTCCGGCGGTCCGATCGTAGCGATCGTGCTGATCGCGGCCGGAGCATTTCTGATGATCGGGCGTAAGAAGTCGATGTAAGGACGAAGGCATTTCTTCGGCGGGCCCTTCTGGTTTCCAGTGGAATCAGGAGGGCCTAAGTTCGTGGTTTTTGTTGTTCGGATAAGGTATATTAATTAAGTATGGTGTAAAAAGATAGTAAGGCAGGTAAGTGGGCTATGAAAAGACTTATCATTTCGGGATATAAGGCAAGTGAAATTGGTATTTTTTCTAATAAGAACATAGCCGTAACCTATATCCAAAAGGCAATTGAGAAGAAGCTAATCCCTTTGATAGAGGAAGGGCTGGAGTGGGTTATTATCACGGGACAATGGGGAGTAGAATTATGGGCCGGGGAAGTGGTTTTAAAGCTTAAGAGTGATTATCCGGACGTTAAGCTGGCTGTCATTACTCCCTTTCTATCGATACAAGAAAAATGGAACGAAGAGAAGCAGGAATACTTCAATCGAATTATTAAACAAGCCGACTTTGTAGATTCGGCATCTAAAGAAGTATACAGGGGGCCATGGCAGTTTACCCAGTTAAATACATTTCTGATCCGCAATTCGGACGGGATGTTGCTGCTCTTTGACGAAGAGGCGCATCCAGACAGCTCCCCAAGGTATATGAAGCAATTAGCGCAAGCAAAGGCGATCCAAAGCGATTACTATTTACATTGTATGAATATGTATGACCTTCAGATGGTCGTGGAAGAAGCAGCTATGGATCAGGAGCACAGCTATGAGCAGGAGCCGGAATCCTGAGTTCGTCACATAAAATGGCTTGATGTTCTGGGCTATCACCTTTCTCTATGGTCAGAAGGAGGTGAACCAGTCACATCAAAGCCATTTTTTTGTTGATTTCACACGTTATTCGCGATACGAGCTTGTGCAGTTTTAGTAAAATATTTACTAAAGAAATCAGACATTCATTCTTTTACAGGTATCTGAATGCATAGGTTTCCTTTGAAAATGTCTATGTCGTACAAGCGATTATGTGTATTCATCCAAAAAATAAGATGAAAGGGCTTGCATCTATAAAATGACCTTGTTATAATCTAAAATATATTAGTAAAAATATTAACTAAAGGTGTTGAGGTTGTGGCAACCATCAAAGAAATCGCTAAGCATGCAAATGTTTCCTCGGCTACCGTCTCCCGGGTATTGAATAACGACCCAAGCCTATCGGTCAGTGCAGAAACGAGAGAACGCATCTTTCAAATCGCAGAAATGCTTGAATATAAACCGAACCGTACCAAGCGGGTTAAATATGAAACCGAGCTGGCTAGCAAGCAAATCGGCCTTCTGTTCCTGACTTCGCCCGACACAGAAAATGAAGACCCCTATTTCTCCAAGGTTCGCTTGAGTATTGAGCAGCGCTGTGAAGAGCTTGGTATTCCTATTGGAAAGACGATTAGAGGTACCGATGTGGAAAGTCATACCTTTCAGCACATGGACGGACTTATTATCATTGGGTCCGTTGATATCGAAGAAGTGTCTAACATTTATCCCAACCGAAAAGCTATCGTGTTAGTTAATCACCAGCTGGAGACAAGGGGATATGACACCGTGCGCATCCACTTTAGACAGGCGATGGAGGATGTGTTAGATCATTTGATCGCTGGAGGTCATGAGCGGATTGGCATGATCTCGGGGCGCGAATACCTTTATAAACTGGGCTCCCCAACGAGGCAGCAAGTGATAGCCGAAGCCAGGCAGGTGCATTTTGAGCAATTGCTACAAACAAAGGGACTTTATAACCCTGACTGGATTTTTACCGAGGATTGGGGAACGGTGAATGGATATTTGAAAATGAAGGAGCTGCTGTCTCAATCAGAAAGACCGACGGCTTGCTTTATCGGGAGCGATCCCATGGCGATCGGCGCTGTACGCGCCCTTATCGAAAGCAACGTCAAGGTGCCGGAGGAGATGGCCATCGTGGGCTTCGACGATATCGAGGTAGCCTCCTTCGTTAACCCGCCTCTCTCGACCGTCCGCGTGTTTCCCGAGCAAATCGGCCGAACAGCCGTCCAGCTGCTGATGGAACGTCTGGAGGGCAGGGAAACGGCGGTGCAATCCGTCATTGAAACGGAATTGATCGTTCGCCAAAGCTCGCGATAAGAGATTTGTTTGCCCAAGAAACTCTGTAAAGGGGGTGAGACATGATCAGAGATAGTAACACGGTAGGAAAAGGCGTTAGGGAAGGCAAAGCTTTGCCGGCAGCGGACAAGAGAGAAAAAAAAGCCCCCGGCCAATAGGCCAGAGGGGCACAAGAAAAAACAATTCACTTCTTATTGTAAGACAAACCAAGATGAGTTTCAATTAAAAACCTTAAAGGGGATAGGTATCTTGAAAAATGTCTATCAATTTACGGCGGCATCGTTGTTAGCGATCTCCATGCTGAGCGGTTGCAGCACAAACGGCAATGATAAGCAAGTGACGGACAAGGCGGGGGCAGCGGCAAAAGGAAACGTAGAGCTGCAGTTTCTTCAGTACAAGCCGGAAGCTCGAAACACGTTCGATCAGCTGATCGCCAAGTTCGAGCAGAAAAATCCGAATATAAAGATTATTCAAGACAACCCGCCGGATGCTTCCACTGCTCTGAAAACGAAGGTTGCGGCAGGCGAGGTGCCGGATATTATCGCCAACGGCGGCGACAACGTCTATGCCGTCCTGGTTCAGTCCGGCGTCCTGATGGATCTGACGAACGCGCCTCAGCTTGCTAACATACCGCCAGCGTATATAAAGACGCTTCAGGATATTGCGGAGACGGACAAGACGTATGCGATTCCTTACGGTGTTAACGCGAACGGCGTGATCTATAACAAAACGCTGTTTAAGGAGCTAAACCTGACGGTTCCGGCGACCTGGGACGAATTCATAGCGCTTAACAAGAAAATTCAAGATGCGGGTAAGCTGCCATTTTATTTTACGTTTAAAGATGCATGGACTACGCTGCCTGCGTATAACGCGTTGGCTGCGAGCACCCAGGGCGATGATTTTTATAAGAAGCATAGAGACGGCCAGGTCACCTACAGCAGCAACTATAAGGAAGCATCCGAGAAGCTGCTCCAGCTAATATCCTTCGGCCAGAAGGATCTGTTCGAGAAGGGCTATAATGACGGCAATGTGGCATTCGCGAAGGGTGAATCGGTCATGTATGCCCAAGGCGTTTGGGCAATTGCCGAAATCAAAAAGGCAAACCCGAACATAGAGCTGGGCGTTTTCCCTTACCCTGCGACTAACGACCCCGGCAAAAATATGCTCGTCTCCGGCGTAGACCAGTTGCTCTCGATTTCTGCGAAGACCAAATATCCGGAAGAAGCGAAGAAATTCATTGATTTCCTGCTGGAGCCTGAACAAGCAAAGGAATATGCGAAGGGTGTCAACACGTTCTCAGCCATTAAAGGAGTGACGCAAGACGATCCGTCGGTTGCAGATTTAGCGCCATACTTTGAAAAAGGGCAAGTAGCCGACTTCATCGATCACTATATTCCAAGCAACCTGAAGCTGGATCAGCTGTTACAGGAACTGGTGGCCAAGAAGGACATTCCATCCGTACTGAAGAGTATGGATAATGATTGGGATAAGGCGCAAAGCAGAAAATAAAGATGGAGAAGACGGGAATGAAAGCCTCCAGTTCATTCCCTTCTCTCATAAAGGGAGTCTTCCAGTGAACAAAAAAATGACGGCTTTTTACCTTATGGTGATTCCTGCCACGGTGCTGTTTTTCTCCTTCCATACACTCCCCGTCATAATGGGTATCTTTTATAGCTTTACAAATTGGAACGGCTTAGCTCCAAGCTATAAATTTGTAGGCTTCAAAAATTATTTGAATGTCATTAAGGATGCGGAAGTGTACGGCGCCTACTGGTTTACTTTTCGATTTGCCATACTTACTACGATCATCGTGAATGCGATCAGCCTGTTGGTGGCCATGGGTTTACATGCAAGGATCAAGCTAAAGAACGCGTTTCGAGCCATATACTTTTTGCCGAATATTTTGAGCATGCTGATCATTGCCTTTATTTTTAACTACTTCTTTTCGAATATCATCCCGGATCTGATGAAGAATTTAGGAGCAGACAGCCTGGCTTTCAATATATTGGGACGTGTGGAAACCGCGTGGATCGGGATCGTGCTTGTCACGGTTTGGCAGGCGACAGCCTTTAACATCATCTTGTATTTAGCGGGACTGCAAACTATACCGGCAGACCTGTATGAAGCATCAAGTCTTGATGGAGCTAATAAATGGAAGGAATTCTGGCATATAACGTTTCCTATGATCGCCCCATTTTTCACCATCAACATGGTGCTGGCGATGAAGAACTTTCTAATGGTGTTCGATCAAATTGTAGCCATGACCGGCGGCGGTCCAGCTAAAGCGACCATGTCGATCTCTTTTCTCATCTATTCCGATGGCTTTCAAGGCGGGTCTTTCGCCTATCAGTCGGCCAACTCGGTCATTTATTTTATCATCATCGTGTTGATCTCGGTATTTCAGCTTAAGGTGTTGCAAAGAAGGGAGACGAGCTTGTAGTGAAGCGTGAACAAACGAATTGGCTCGTTACGCTATTGATCGCTCTGGGCTCTATAGTTGTTATTCTACCGCTTTATTTAACGGTTATGATAGCCGTGAAAAGCCCGCAGGAGCTCGCTGAATCCGTATTCGCCCTGCCTCGCGTCTGGCAGTGGAGTAACTTTTCCGAAGCTATCCGGATGACTAACTTTTTCCATGTGTTTCGAAATAGCGCCGTCATTACCATCTGCTCGCTCATCTTCACGCTGCTGACGAACTCAATGGTTGCGTATGCGGTGGCAAGGAACATGGATAAACGGCTGTTCAGGTCGCTCTACTACTATTTTGTCAGCGCGCTGTTTGTTCCATTTCCCATTATCATGCTTCCGTTAGTCAAAGAAATGTCCGCACTCGGGATGAACAATCAGTTTGGGTTGATTGTCCTGTACGTGGTGTACGGCATTTCATTCAACATGTTCCTGTATGTCGGTTATTTGAAGAGCATTCCCGCCGAGCTTGAGGAAGCCGCAATGATGGACGGCGCCTCGGTGTGGAGCACCTTTTGGCGGGTCATATTCCCTTTGCTTAGCCCGATCAACGCTACGGTAGGCATCTTGACCTGCATCTGGGCGTGGAACGACTTTCTGCTGCCGTTCATTATTTTAAGCAAACCGACAATGGCGACACTTCCGCTTGCGCAATATATTTTCCAATCCCAATTCAGCGTTCAATACAATTACGCCTTTGCTTCTTATCTCATGGCGCTAAGCCCCATGGTGTTGGTGTATCTGATCGCGCAGCGTTGGATCATTAGCGGCGTCCTTCGAGGCGCATTGAAATCTTAAGGAGAGAACGATCATGGCTATTTTTTACAACGAGCAAGAACAGCTTTTTCACCTGCAGTCGCAGGATATGAGTTATATGATTCAGTTGGTTAAAGGCTATCCGGCCCATGCCTATTGGGGAAAGCGGCTGGATGAGCGGGGAAACCTGAGTAACCTCCTGATGCGAGTCGAGCGCTGCTCGTTTTCCCCCAATCCGGTAGCCGAGGACCGGAGTATCTCGCTTGATACGTTGCCGCAGGAATATCCTCAGTATGGGACAAGCGACTTTCGCAATCCGGCGTATCATGTTCAGCTTGCGGACGGGAGCAGAATCACGGAATTAAAGTATAGCGGCCATCGGATCACTGCGGGAAAGCCTCCTCTGGAGGGGCTTCCAGCTGTTTACGTCGAGTCTGACAAAGAAGCTCAAACGCTCGAGCTGGAACTGGCAGATCCCTATAGCGGTTTGAAGGCTGTGCTCAGCTATACGATATTTGAGCAGTTTAATGCGATTGCACGCTCCGTCCGGTTTATAAATGAAGGGGGACAGCCGTTAAAGCTGCTGCGAGGACTCAGCGCAAGTGTTGATTTTGCCGATTCGGATTACGAATGCTTGCACTTGTCTGGGGCATGGACGAGGGAGCGTCATATTCAAAGACGTGAGCTGGGTCCGGGCTGCATCAGCATCGAGAGCCGAAGGGGGGCCAGCAGCCACCAGCATAACCCGTTTATGGCGCTGCTTCGCCCTGCAACGAATGAAGAACAAGGTGAGGTATACGGCTTCAGTCTCGTGTACAGCGGGAACTTTGCTGCGGCGGCAGAAGTCGATCAATTCGATACGACGCGCGTGTCCATCGGACTAAATCCCTTTGATTTCGCATGGGAGCTGTCTTCCGGGGAAGCCTTCCAGACGCCGGAGGCGGTGCTCGTCTATTCGGATGAAGGCCTCGGGGGGATGTCGCGTACGTACCACCGGCTCTACCGGAAGCGGCTCTGCCGGGGCGTGCACCGGGATAAGGAACGGCCGATCCTGGTGAACAACTGGGAGGCGACCTACTTTGATTTCGATGCGGAGAAAATCGAAGCCATTGCCAGCGAAGGCTCAGAGCTCGGTATTGAACTGTTTGTGCTTGATGACGGTTGGTTTGGCAAGCGCGATGACGATACCACCTCGCTGGGTGATTGGACCGTGGACCGTGCCAAACTACCAGGAGGGCTAGAGGATTTGGCGCAACGCGTGAATCGGCTGGGGCTTCAGTTCGGCCTTTGGGTAGAACCGGAGATGGTGTCGCCGGAAAGTGTTTTATACCAGACTCATCCGGATTGGTGCCTGCATGTGCCGGGACGTCGCCGGACGGAGGCGCGTTCTCAGCTTGTCCTGGACTACTCGCGGGCAGACGTTCGTGACTATATCTTTGAAGCCTTAAGCAGCATACTCAAGCAGGTGCCGGTCGCCTACGTGAAATGGGATATGAACCGCAACATGACCGAAATTGGCTCGGCCGCATTGGCCGCAGATCGCCAGATGGAGATTGCTCACCGGTATATACTGGGCCTATATGAGCTGCTGGAGCGGCTGACGGCCGCATTTCCCCATATTCTGTTCGAAAGCTGCTCTGGCGGCGGCGGACGTTTCGACCCCGGCATGCTTTACTACATGCCGCAGACATGGACGAGTGATGATACAGATGCCGTGGAGCGGTTAAAAATCCAGTACGGCACCAGTATCGTATACCCAGTCAGCTCCATGGGGGCGCATGTTTCGGCCGTCCCGAATCATCAAGTCGGGCGAATCACCTCGCTCACCACGCGTGGAGATGTAGCCATGTCCGGTAATTTTGGCTATGAGCTGGACTTGACCAAGCTGGCGCAAGAGGAGAAGGACATGATTAAGCGGCAGGTGGCCGAGTATAAGGAAATCCGCTCGCTTGTGCAGAATGGGGATCTATTCCGGCTGAAGAGTCCGTTCCTTGGCAATGAGACCGCTTGGATGTTCGTCTCAGAGGATCGCAAGGAAGCGGTGGTCTACTATTTCCGGGTGCTCGCCGAACCCAATGCCCCTTTACGCCGCTTGAAGCTGAAAGGCCTGAATCCCGAGTACACGTACCTGCAACAGACGACCGGCGAGGCTGTCCGGGGGGACCGCCTGATGCATGTCGGTCTCCATGCGCCGACGGAAACCGGCGATTTTATTAGCTTTAGCGTTAGACTTCGCGCGATAGAAGAATAGGACCTTAAGGGCAGTCACTCCTCCGATGTGGACGATGGGAGGAAGGACTGCCTTTTTGTTGTTTTCGCATAGCGAACCGATAGAAAACGGCCCATTATTTACTTCGTGAAAAAGACAAAGCTTGATAAAGAAGTCCGGCCTAAAGTATGCTATACTAGTGCAGTGTTTACAAGAAATTAATAAAGAAAACTGTGGGGAATATACATGGGAGAATTGCAGCTTGCGTTGCTCAACTATGGTCGCAGGACGGCCAGACGTCTGCCTTTGTTGCTGTGGGCCGTATGGATTGTTTTTCTGGTAGAGGTGCTCAGCCGCGGACAATGGGGAGAATCCTTCGGCTGGACCTTTACCGCGATTCCGGTACTTGGTTTGAATGCGCTTCTCGTCCTGGGACTGCTGCTGCTGTTGACGGCCATCACGGCCAGCGTACGCATCTCGTTCTGGCTCGTTTCAAGCGTCTGTCTGGGCTTTGGGCTGGTAAGCGGGGTTAAGCTTAGTATTTTGGGCGTTCCGTTCCTTCCTTGGGACCTGCTTCTAACGAGCGAGACACAGGATATGACGCAATATCTCGGCGGAATTTTCAATTTTACGATCATCTCGGGCTTCGTCGCGTTTATCGTCATCAGTATTCTGCTGCTCTACAAGCTGCCGCGGATCATGCTCCGCCTGGGCTGGAAGCATCGCATTACGATGGGGCTGGCGTCGGCCCTGCTGCTGGTTGTTATCTATAACGACGGCGCTATTAATCTAAAGAAGCTTGTCAACGTGCAAAATATTGCCTGGGATCAGACGGAAAATGTAAGAACGAACGGCTTTCTGCTGACAACCGTTATGAATATCAAGTATTTATTCCTCGATGAGCCCGGCGGCTACGATGAAAAATCGATCCTTGCCTTGGCGTCATCCGCCGTTCCGGCCGTTACCAAGGCGGGCGATATGAAGCCGAATATTATCGTCGTGCTGAGCGAGTCGTTCTGGGACCCCACCCAGGTGAAGGGGCTGACCTTCAGCCGCGACCCGCTGCCGTTCTATCACGAGCTGGCCGCCAAGTATTCCAGCGGTACGATGCTGTCTCCGCAATATGGCGGGGGGACGGCTAATGTGGAGTTCGAGGTGCTGACCGGAAACTCGATGCGTTTTCTGCCGCAGGGCTCTACGCCTTATAACCAATATATCGATAAGGGCGTCGATTCGCTGGCCAGCATCTTGACTCGCCAGGGCTATGCCTCGACAGCCATCAATCCGTTTCATAGCTGGTTCTACAACAGCAAGAGCGTATATAACAATTTCGGGTTTCAGAAATATATTTCCCAGGAATTTTTCGAGCCGGATTACGAGGGGCCGTATTTGGCCGACCGGGGCGTAGCCAAGCAGATTATTCAGGCGAGCCAAGCATC
Organism: Paenibacillus puerhi; assembly: GCF_009846885.1. Classification (GTDB taxonomy): domain Bacteria; phylum Bacillota; class Bacilli; order Paenibacillales; family NBRC-103111; genus Paenibacillus_G; species Paenibacillus_G puerhi. The sequence continues at coordinate 102,412 of NZ_WUWM01000003.1, read as the reverse complement.
GGCAGGCTCTGACTTTATCTTTGCCAATACGATGGAAAATCATTATCATTATTACCCGGGAAAGTTTAAAGAGAATACGATCGAAGTGACCGGTGTAACCGGCGAGTCCAAGGGGATGTTTGAGACTTTGGCCCAAGGACTGACCGGCGCCGACAATATGCTGAAAAGCCTCGTAACGCATTATGAGAAGAGCGACGAGCCGACGATCATCGTTTTCTTCGGCGATCATCTGCCAAGTCTTGGCGACGACTATCAGGCTTACCGGGACAGCGGGTACCTGCTGCCGAACGATCCGGACTTTACGAATAAAATGTACCGGGTCCCTCTGCTCGTGTGGAACAACTACTTGCCGGCCCATCAGGATAAGCTGGACATGAGTCCTTCATTCCTCGGACCGTATGTACTGAAGCTGGCAGAGCGGGAAGGAAGCTATTATACCGATTATTTGAATCAGCTGGCTCAGACGACGCCTGTCATCCCTCCCAAGAACATGTATGCGCAGATGGGGATTTCCGAGGAAAAACTGAAAGGCTACGAGAGGCTGCAATACGACATTATGTTCGGCAAGCAGTATGCTTATAAGGAACGACAACTGTCAATCAAGGATCCGAATTATGTCATCGGAACCGGCCGGCTTGAGGTCGATCACGTCAAGCTGGAGCCTTCCGGCGCGGACCGTTTAGTTACGGTGGAAGGCCGAAACCTTCCGGCTCTGGGCATCGTGCACATCAACGGGCAGCCGGTGCATACGGAAAGAAACGCTGCCGGACAGCTGACCGCTATCGTGAAGCCGGAGCTGCTGGGGCAGCTTCCGTGCAAGGTGGAGGTCGTTGTCAAGGACTCCAAGGAAAAGATTGTGGTCCGATCGAATACGTACGCCTATCAGGAAGGGACCGATGCCGCTGCGGAGACGGTCGTACACTAGCCAAGATGTAAGAGCCCGCTCCGCGGCTTCCCCGATTAAAAGCCAATAGCCTCCCGAAACTTGAGTGTTCGGGGGGCTTTTTGCACATATCAGCGGCTCTTCTCTTCCGCGAGAGAGGCTGTACACGGCTAGATCAAAAACCTTAACACCGGAGGTCGGTTTTTTCCATTGCCGCCACGACCGTATTTTTTTATGCTGAAGGCAAGAATCGTTCAGGCAAGGCAAGCTGCAAGATCATTATGAAAGCGATTACGGTCTAAAAGGGTGTGGTGGAGATGTTCGCTCAGGAACGTAGGCCGCTGGAAGATTGGGACACCGCGGCAATAAACAAGCAGGGGACGATCGATCCAAGCTCGGACTGGCGTAATCTGAACGTGCTGGAAGTGAATGCCGAACCGCCGAGTGCAAGCCGGATTCCATTCGCCAACCGGGAGCAGGCGCTTAAAGGAGAGAGGGAAGCTTCTCCGTTCTTTCAGTTATTGAATGGGGACTGGTCCTTTCTTTACGCCGATTCCCCGCTGATCGCTACCGAACTGTTCATGGAACCTGCATACAGCACATCGGAGTGGCCGCTCATCCCGGTTCCTTCCAACTGGCAGCTGCAAGGCTATGGGCGTCCTCACTACAGCAGCTGCCCGTATCCGTTTCCGATCGATCCGCCTCACGTGCCGCAGCATACGCCGATCGGCTGCTACAGGAGAAGCTTCTCGCTGCCCGAGAGCTGGGAGTCCCGCGAGATCCGGCTCGTCTTCGAGGGCGTGGATGCGGCCTATCATGTATGGATCAACGGGCATGCGGTAGGATACAGCCAAGGCAGCCACTATCATACCGAGTTTTCGATTACGGATTATGTGCAGCCGGGGGAAAATACGCTGGCCGTTCGCGTCTACCAGTGGTGCGACGGCAGCTATCTGGAAAGTCAGGACAAATGGCGGCTAAGCGGCATCTTCCGGGATGTCTACGTGGCTGCGCTGCCAGCGGTGTTTATTCAGGATTATCGGGTGCGGACACCGTTTGCGGGAAGCTATGAACGGGCGGAGCTGGATGTCGCAGTACGATTGGCCGGCTCGGCGCGTGCGCCCGCAAACGGGACCTACCGTCTGGACTTGACGCTGCTCGATGAACAGGGCCGCGTTCTGTTGGAGCGCCAGCGGCTTCTTCCCCAGCGAACTTGGGAGCAGAACAACGGGGAGATCGAGATCCAGTTCTCGGAGGCAGTAGACAGCCCCGAGCTGTGGACCGCCGAGACGCCCTATTTATACACGCTTCTGCTGACTCTCAGCGATCGGGAGGGCAATCCCGATGTGGTTGTGCGGACCGATGTAGGCTTCCGCGATATTCGGATCGAGGCCGGACAGCTGCTTGTCAACGGCAGAGCGATCACGATCAAAGGAGTGAACCGCAATGAGTTCGATCCCGAGCTGGGCTACGTAACCACACCGGAGTCGATGGAGCGGGACATCGTGCTGATGAAGCGGCATAACATCAATGCGGTGCGGCTATCGCATTATCCGAACGACAGGAGATGGCTGGAGCTGTGCGACCGCTATGGGCTTTATGCGATAGCCGAGGCGGATCTGGAGACGCACGGGTTTCACTTTGTAGGCGATGAGAGCTACCTGTCGCGGCATCCCGACTGGCGGGAGGCTTACTTGCAGAGAGCGAGGCGTATGGTGGAACGGGATAAAAACCATCCCTCCGTCATCATGTGGTCGCTGGGCAACGAATCGGGCTACGGGCCCCATCATGATGCGATGGCGGCCTGGATCCGCCAGGCCGATCCGACGCGGCCGATCCATTATGAACGCGCGTACGATGCGCCGGTCGTCGATGTGGTCAGCAGCATGTACCCTTCGGTCGAGATGCTGATTGAGGAGGGCCGCAAATCGGATTCCCGTCCGTACCTGATGTGCGAGTTCGGACATGCGATGGGGAATTCGACGGGCAACCTTCAGGAATACTGGGAAGCGGTTTACCGCTACCCGAGGCTGCTCGGGGGTCTCATCTGGGAGTGGGCCGATCAAGGAATTCTTCGTACCGATGAGGATGGCCAGACGGGGTATGCGTATGGAGGGGATTTCGGCGAGGAGCCGCACAGCGGACATTTTTGCTTGGATGGCCTGCTGTTTCCCGACCGCAGCCTGAAGGCATCTATTCTGGAATATAAAAAGGTTATCGAGCCTGTCAAGCTGGAGGTCCTGCAGGCCGCTGAGGGACGATTCCTGGTCAAGAACCGGTACGACTTCTCGACGCTGGCCCACCTCAGGGGAGAATGGCAGCTGATGCGCGACGGAGCCGTCCTGCAGCGGGGAGAGCTGGAGCAGCTAGAGACGCCGGCCGGCGAAGAGGAGGAGATCCGCATCCCGTTCTCGCGGGAGCTGCTGGATGCGCCGGCTGAATACGGCGTCCATGTGCGCTTCGTCCTGCGCTCGGCCGCGTTGTGGGCAGGGGAGGGGCATGAGGTCGCTTGGACCGATGCGTCTATCGGCCATGTGCAGGCGGAGGCAGCGGAGGAGGCAGGGGCGGCTCTGTCAGAAGGGCAGGCTCGTAAGCCTGCGCCTTTGCAAGTAGCCGAAACCGCCAGCGGGATAGAGATCCGCGGCGATAGGTTCGAGCTTTGCTTCAGCAGAGCAGGGGAAACGCTCACATCCTGGCGGGTGCAGGGCGAGGAGCTGCTGGCGGACGGACCGAGGATCAGTCTATGGCGGGCTCCCGTCGACAATGACGTCCATACCGCCAAGGAATGGCGCAAGGCCGGCTACGACCGCTTGATGGCCGATTGGCGAAGCTTGAGCATCGAGGAGCGGGATGACGATCAAGTCCAGATCGCCGTAGAAGGCATCCTGGGAGCCCGCGGCGAACCGGCGGCGTTTGAAGTGAAGCTCAGCTATACCGTCAACCGTCTCGGCGAGCTGCACATTGAAGCGGCCATAGAGCCGAAGCGGAAGGAAGGGCTACCTCCTCTGCCAAGATTCGGGCTGGAGCTGTCGATGCCGGCAGCCTTCGACCGATTCGCCTGGTTCGGCCGCGGGCCGCATGAATGCTACGCGGATCGTAAGGAAAGCGGCAAACTGGGCATCTACAGCGGCACCGTACAGGAGCAGTTCGTCCCCTACATCAAGCCGCAGGAAAATGGAAGCAAGGCCGATGTCCGCTGGGCTCAAGTGACGGACGCGGCGGGACGGGGGCTGCGGATCCGCGGAACCTCGCTCCTGCAGGTAGGCGTAAGCCATTATGCGACGGAAGACCTGGCGAGCGCGACGCATGTCCATAAGCTTATGCGGCAGGAGAGGACGATCGTGCGCGTCGACGCCGCTCAGAGCGGTCTGGGCAATCACAGCTGCGGCTACGCGCCTACGCTGGAGCGATACCTGCTTCCGGCGCAGCCGATGAAGCTCGGACTGAGCCTGACGCCCGTATCCGGTCCGGCCAGCTGTTAACCACCGCCAGCGGTAGCCGGAAGTCGGAATCCGGAAGCCGGGTGTTTGCGTTACTGACAGGATATCGCAAGAAATGCGGGATTTGCCGCGAAGGATTCCGCAAGCTGCTTAGAGAATTGTATGACTATAGCCTAATGGAGGTCTCAACATGACCATTCGAGTGAAAGCCTGCATGACGGAATATATGACCAACCCGCTCGGCCTTGACGAGCTTAGACCTCGCCTGTTCTGGAAGCTGGAGTCGGCGGAGAGGGGAGCCGCACAGTCGGCCTATCAAGTGATGGTAGCCTCCTCGCGCGAGCGGCTGGACGGGGATATGGCCGACATGTGGGATACGGGCAAGGTGAGCTCTTCTCAGTCGGTTCAGGTGGAGTACGATGGAGAACCGCTGGAATCGGAGGGCTGCTACTTCTGGAAGGTGCGCGTCTGGGATGCGCAGGACCGTGTCTCGGCATGGAGTGAATGCGCTTACTGGACGATGGGGCTGCTGACGCGAGACGAGTGGAAGGCTGTCTGGATCGGGCGCAAAGCGGAACCGGAGGCAGAGATGCAGCCTTCGCCGTTTTTCCGCCGGGAGTTCACGGTCGGCCGCCCGATCCGGCGCGCCACCGCCTATGCTACCGCGCTCGGCTTGTTCGAGCTGCGGGTGAACGGCCAGCCGGTCGGCGACCGCTTTGCTCCAGGCTGGACGGACTATGACCGGCGCGTCCAGGTATCGACCTTCGACGTGACGGAGCTGCTGCGGGAAGGCGGCAATGCCATAGGCGTTATACTGGGCGACGGCTGGTATTCCGGTACGGTCGGCTTTCTCGGGGATAAGGTATACGGCGAGCGGCCGTTTTTCCTGATGCAGCTTCATATCGACTACGAAGACGGAGCCCGGGAGCGCGTATGCACCGATGCTTCCTGGAGAACGGCTTCGGGTCCGATCGTTTACTCGGATATGATCAAGGGCGAGACGTACGACGCCCGTCTGGAGCTTACGGGCTGGGATCAGCCGGATTATGACGATGCCGGATGGCAATCGCCGGACGTTCGGCCAGGCTACAACGGACTTCTCGTGGCGGCGATGGAGCCGCCGATCCGCATTACCCAGACGCTTAAGCCCATCTCGATAACCAAAACGGAGCAAGGCACCTACATCTACGATATGGGGCAGAACATGGTCGGCTGGACCGAGCTTCGGGTAAAGGGCGACCGGGGAACGCGCGTTACGCTGAGCCACGCGGAGATGCTGAACCCGGACGGCTCGCTGTACCTGGATAATCTGCGCGTCGCCGTGCAGCAGAACCATTATGTTCTGAAAGGGGACGGCGAGGAGCGCTACGACCCCCATTTTACGTTTCACGGCTTCCGCTACGTGGAGCTGATCGGATTCCCGGGCGAGCCGGATCTGGAGACGGTGACCGGCAAGGTTGTCCATTCGGATACCCCGGAAACAGGCAGGCTGATCACCTCCGACGAGATGGTGAACAAGCTCTATTCGAACATTACATGGGGGCAGCGCGGCAACTTCCTGTCCGTACCGACGGACTGTCCTCAGCGCGACGAGCGGCTGGGCTGGACGGGAGATGCGCAGATCTTCGCGCGGACGGCCTCCTACAATATGGATGTATCGCGGTTTTTCAGCAAATACATGTGGGATATGATCGATGCGCAGCAGCCGTCGGGCGCCTTCACGGACGTAGCGCCGGACGGGGGCTGGATCCGTCATAAAATGTGGAGCACCCGGCTGAACTGGTTTGCCCCGGATAATGCCGGCTGGGGAGACGCGGGGATGGTCATCCCGTGGACGCTTTATCTGATGTATGGAGACATGCGCATACTGTCCACGCATTATGAAGCGATGGTGCGCTGGGTGCATTATCTGAAGGCGAACTCTGACGGACTGGTGCGGCCGGACTACGCCAATTACGGCGACTGGCTGTCGATCGACGCGGACACGCCCAATGAAGTGCTGGCTACGGCTTACTTCGCCTACAGCACGAAGCTGCTGGCGCAGATTGCAGGCGTGCTCGGCAAGGCTGACGATGAGGCCCGCTATCGCTCGCTGTTTGCGGATATTGCCGAGGCCTTCCGCGGCGCCTTCGTGGACGGGGAAGGCCGCATCCACGGCGATACGCAGACCGTGTACGTGCTGGCGCTGCAGTTCGGGCTGCTCACCGGGAAGCAGATCTCGCAAGCGCTCGGCCATCTGACCGCCGATATCGAGCGGCGCGGCGACCGGCTGTCGACGGGCTTCCTCGGCGTAGGCTACCTGCTTCCGGCCTTGACTGAGCATGGCCGACTCGATGTCGCGTACCGCTTGCTGAGGCAGGAGGCGTTTCCATCCTGGATGTACTCGATCAAGCATGGCGCGACGACGATCTGGGAGCGCTGGGACGGCTGGACCGAGGAGCAAGGCTTCCAGACACCGTCGATGAACTCCTTCAATCACTATTCGCTGGGCTCGGTCGGCGAGTGGATGTTCCGGTATATGGCAGGGATCGACGCCGATCCGGCCGAGCCGGGCTTCCGTCACGCTGTCATCCGCCCGCAGCCGGGAGGCGGTCTTACCCGGGTGCAGGCGGAGTACGAATCTCTCTACGGCACGATTGCCGCAGCCTGGGAGCTATCACCGCAGGGCAAGCTAAGCCTGCGGGTGCGTATACCGGCCAATACGACGGCGACGGTCCATGTTCCGGGAAGCAGCATCCGTATCGATGGAAGCCTTCCGGCAGAGAACGGCGAAGCGGCAGCGCCGCTCGGCAGCGGATGGCGGCTGCTGGAGCAGACGCAGCAGGCCGGCGTATTCCGCATCGGCAGCGGCGAATATGAGTTTGAGGGCGAGCTGGCCCCCGAGCAGGGGTAAGCATCTGCACATCTACACATCTACACAGGCCGGACCGGAAGGGGCCGCATGCGCGATTGGAGGCGCAGCGGCCTTCCGCGTCCGGTTGTATGGTATCTAGGGGGAAGGGCGGGTGGTCGCCATGCAGGGAGTTCGTTTGGTCAAGGGAATAGGCATGAAGGGCTGGGCATTCTTTACCCGAATCCGGACGATGCTGCTGCTCAGCTACCTGGTCATCATCTTGCTGTGCATCGCGCTTGTCGGAACGATCTCCTTCTACATTTCCTATCGCTCGATGTCCGAACGCGTGGAAACCTCGAGTCTTCAGATCGTCAGACAAATCGAGAACAACATGGACAATGATTTCCAAAATAAGCGCAACCTGCTGCTGGCTCCTTACTATTCGCAGGAGTATATCGACGGCATCAATGCCTATCCGACGATGGACGATCAGGAACGGTTCGTATTTCGGCGGAAGCTGGGCGATTTGTATTTGAAAAGCTTTAATATTACGCCAATTCGGGACTTTATCCGGTTTCAGATTTATTTCAGCAACGGCGATCTGATGAACTCCTCCGATAACCAAGCCCCCTGGACATCCCGGGAGGTAAGGGAGTCGGAGTGGTTCCAGCGTACGGTCGCGAGCGACGGCCGCGTTTATTTCAGCAGTCCGCCTGAGGGGGGACAAGCCGGCAAGAACGAGGCGGCCGCTTATGCCTCATCGATTTTGATCCGTGACTTTGCCAATCCCGACTATTATATAGTCGTTCGAGTTGAATACAATACGGCGCTGTTCGACAGCGTCGGCCAGAACGACAGCCTCTCGGCGAACAGCAGGCTGCTTATTCTCGACGAGAACAACCGTCCGATCTACGCTTCGCCCGGAGCGCGGGAGGCCGCAGCCGAGACCGGACTTCTTTCTCAGCTCACGAACCATAACGGGAAGCTATGGCTGGAGGGCGAACAAGACAGTCAACTGGTGACTTACACCCGTTCGGACTATTCCAATTGGAAGATCGTACTTATCATGCCGAAGAAGGATATTTTCGGACCGCTTGACCAAATCAAAACGGCGACGCTGCTTACTGCGCTTATCGCCTTTATGGTTACCTTCTTCATATCCGTGCTGTTCGGCCGCAGCCTGACCAATCCGATTCTTGTGCTTTATAAAACGATCAACCGCGTGAAGCGGGGGGATTTTTCCGTTCGCGTCGCCGTAACAAGGCAGGATGAGATCGGGCTGATCGCTTCGAATTTCAATGATATGCAGGATGAACTGCAACAGCTGATCGAGTCCAAATATATCAATCAAATCAAGCTGCAGCAGGTGGAGCTGGCCATGCTTCACTCGCAGATCAATCCGCATTTTCTGTACAACACGCTGGACAGCATCAAGGCGATGGCCGACTATTACGAGGCCGGGAAGATCGGCGATATGGCCCAGTCTCTGGCGGATATGTTCCGCTACAACATCAAGAATACGAGCTCGGTCGTCACGCTCCGGGAAGAGCTCGAGCAAATCGAGGCGTATATGAGCATTCAGAGCATCCGCTTCGAGGATAAGATCACCTACGAACGGGAGATCGAGGAAGCTTTATTGAGCGTTACGGTCCTGAAAATGACGCTTCAGCCGCTGGTCGAGAACGCCGTTTTCCACGGGATCGAGCCGAAGCTGGGACGGTGCCGGCTCCGCGTGAGCGCTACTACCGAGGGCGGACATATGCGGCTCACGATCAGCGACGACGGCGTAGGGATCGACGCGGAGCGTCTGCGCAGCTTGCGCGAGCGGCTGAATGAGTCCGTGTTCAACGAGGACACCGCCTTCTCTGCGGAGGAGGGAGGGATAGGAATTCGGAATGTGTACGCTCGCTATACGATCCGCTTCCGGGACCGGTTCCGCTTCGAAATCGCAAGCGAGCCCGGAGCAGGGACGGCGATCTCGCTTCTTATCCCCCTACCCGGATAAGTCGGAAATCTCCACATGAAGAGTCGAAATCGTGAATAGAGAGACGGTAAGCGTTTTCATATAATCAACTTGTAAGCGATTTCTAAAGGAGGGTTACACAAGATGAGAACGAAAAGAAACGTTTTCTCCACGATTACCGTTTGCTTGACGGCGGCAGCCTTGGCCGCTTGCGGCACAGACGGCGGGGGCGGCTCCAGCGCTCCGGCGTCCGCGCCCGAAACGAAAGCGCCTGCGGAGTCTGCCGCTCCGGCTGCTCCGGCCAAAGCCAAGGATCCCGTCACTTTGACGTTTGTGATCGCCAATACGGTGGATACGGCGCCCTTTACCAAAATTTTCGAGGAGTATCAGAAAAAAACCGGTAATAAGGTGGAGCTTCAGGCGCTGCCGGGCGGTGATTTTGACAATATGATGAAAACCCGCTTCTCCACAGGCGACTTCCCGGATCTGTTCCTGATGCAGCCGGGCACCAAGCAGAACGTCAAGCTGAGAGCGGAAGAAACGCTCCACGAGTGGAGCGGCGATAGCGCGGTATGGGACCGGATCATCCCCTCGATGAAGGAGTTCCAGACGACCCCGGACAAGAAAATTTATGGGGTTCCGTTCGGCGCAACCGGTACGATGGGGGTGTTCTACAATAAGGAAGTATTCAGCAAGGCTGGGGTGCAGCCGCCGAAAAACTATGCCGATCTGATCGAGATTGCCAAGAAAATCAAAGCCGCCGGCGTGACTCCTTTCTATGAAGGCGTGAAGGACGGCTGGCCTGCGCAGGTCTTTTATCTCACGGGCTGGGTTTCGCAGGTGGACCCGGCGATCAAGGACGAGGGCGTGCTGAAGCTGGAGCAGAACCAGCTGAATCTCGCTGATATTCCCGAGGTCAAGGACCTGTTCGTCAAGCAGAAGGAACTGAAGGATCTGGGCTTGTATCAGGATAATATTATGGCGGGCACCTATGATGAGCTGCAGAACAAGATGGGCGAGGGCAAGGTAGCCATGGCCTTCATGCTGGACGGGATTATCCCGCAGCTTGAGAAGAAATTCGGCAAGGAGTTCGTGAAGAACCAGCTCGGCGTCTTCCCGTTCCCTGCCGCAGGCGATGCGGGCACGGCGCTCATCACGCCGCCCAATCAGCTGATGGTCCCGGCAAAAGCGAAGAACGCCAAGGAAGCGATCGAGCTGATCAAGTTCATGATCACCCCGGAGATGGTCAACCTGTATTACCAGGCGGCGCCCGGCATTCCGATCTTCAAGGATGCGAAGAGCGAGCTGTATTCCGTACAGGAATCCGTCAAAGCGATGATCGATGCGAACAAGGCCAAGATCAATATTCAAAACCGGCTGACGCCGACCTTTGCCGATTTCCAAAAAACGCTGCAAACGTTTTTCATCAGCGGAGATGTCAATGCGGCTCTGAAGGAATTCGACGCGAACTATAAAAAAGACGGCAAGTCCAAACGGTTAACCGGTTTCGAATAAGGGAGCGCAGGGCCGGCCGGAGTCTCAAGGCTTCGGTCGGCACGATACGCACAGGAGGTGAAGGGCATGGGAAATCATAAATATCCGCTCTACTTCTCGTTTCCCGCGTTGGCTGTGTTCCTGCTGTTTTTTATAACCCCGACCCTCATCGGGTTCTACTACAGCTTTACCGATTGGAACATCAATGCGAAGGATATCCGATTTATCGGCTTCGACAATTATACGGCGCTCTTCCAGGAGCCACGCTTGCGGACGGCGCTTCAAAATACGCTGGTTTTCGCCGCAGCGGTGACTGTTCTGCAGAACGTAACGGGACTCGGGCTAGCGCTCGTGATGAATGAAGCGCTTCGACTGCGCAATGTACTGCGCATGATCTTTTTCATGCCGTATGTGATCGCTCCGATCGTGATCGGGTATATCTTCCGCGCGATCTACCACCCCGAGCATGGGATTGTCAATGTCGCGCTGCATGCAGCAGGGCTCGGAGGACTGGCGGGCGATTGGCTGAACGATCCGAGGCTCGCGTTATTTTCCATCATCGTCACCGATATTTGGCGGGTAGCCGGGTTCTCCATGGTCGTGTATCTGGCCGGTCTGCAGTTCATCTCCAAGGATCTCATCGAAAGCTCGTCCATGGACGGGGCGAACTATTGGAGCCGCTTCCGGCACATCGTATTCCCGCTGCTGGCGCCTGCGTTTACCGTGAATGTGCTGCTTTCGCTGATCGGTTCGATGAAGGTATTCGAGATGGTGATGGTGCTGACGGAGGGCGGACCGGGGTATACGACCGAAGTGTTCTACACGTACATCCGCAGCATGTTCAGCTCCGGGGAGTTCGGCTACGCGACAGCCGTTAACGTCGTCCTGTTCGTTCTCGTCACGGCGGTCGGGGTGCCCGTTCTGATGAAGATGAAGAAGCGGGAGGTTGAGCTATGAATAAAGGAAAAGGGCTCATCCTTCTGGAGGCGGTGGCCATCGCGCTGGCTTTGCTGATTCTTATCCCGTTCTTTATGATTTTCGTCAACTCATTCAAGGATATCCGGGAATCGGCGCTGTTCGGCCTGTCTTTGCCCTCGCAGTGGCAGTGGTCGAACTACAAGGATATTTTCGGTCAAGCCAACATTATGCGCGGATTCATGAACAGCTTCCTGATCTCGGGCTGCGTCGTCGTCTGCGTGAATCTGTTCGCCTCGATGGCGGCGTTTATCATCCAGCGGCGCGACAGTCGCTTTCTGCGCGGGGCTTACTATATGTTCATCATGGGGCTGATCGTGCCGGTGTCGATCGTGCCGACGATCAAGCTGATGGGCGATCTTCATATCCGGGGCAGCTACTTCAGTCTGGTCATGTATTACACGGCCGTGCTGCTGCCGTTCGCCGTATTCCTGCTCGTGGGCTTCATGAAGTCGATCCCGCGGGAGCTGGACGAGGCCGCGCTGCTGGAGGGGTGTAGCTACTTCCGTCTGTATACGCAGATCATCCTGCCCTTGATCATCACGGTGCTCGTCACGGTTACCATCGTCGTGATGGTGTCGGTGTGGAATGATTTCTTCGGACCCTTCTACCTGATGACCGACAGCACCAAGTGGACGATTGTGCTGCAAATCTTTAACTTCGTCACGATGTACAGCACGAACTGGGGAGTCGTGTTCGCGTTTATGGTCGTCGTCGTGGCTCCGGTTTTGATCCTGTATTTATTTCTGCAAAGGTACATTATAGACGGATTGACGGCCGGCTCGATGAAGGGCTGAGCTTGAAGGGAGGAAGCGCGGATGAGAAAAGTCGTCGTCGTCGATGATGAAAAATGGATTCGCAAGGGTCTGATTCAATCGATCCCCTGGGAGCGCTTCGACTTCAAGCTGGTCGGAGAAGCGGGAGACGGACATGAAGCCTACGCTCTGGCGATGGCGGAGAAGCCGGATCTGCTTTTCCTGGACATGCGGATGCCGGGCTTGGACGGCAAGCAATTGATCGGCATGCTGAACCGCGAACTCCCCGGGATGCTTACGATCGTGGTGAGCGGATATTCCGATTTTGAATATACGAAGGAAGCGATTCGTCATAACGCGTACGAATATTTGCTGAAGCCGGTTAAGAAGGATGAGCTGTACGCGGTGCTGGAGAAGGCGGAGGCCGAGCTGCAGCGCAGGGAGTCGGCCCTCCGGAGGGAGCAGGCGGAGCGGCAGGAGGACTGGCTGCAGCGTGCGGTGTATCGGTCCGAGGCGGACTGGACCGACGATAGCGGGACGCTGGAAGCCGAGCTGCCGCCGGAATGGACCGGCGGAGAGCTGCTGATGCTTGTCGGCCGGCAGGACGCCTTCCGGGAGAGTCTGGAGCCGCAGCGTCTGAGCCGGCTTGTGCGCGACCAGCTTGATCGCAGCAGGCCGTTTCTGTTCGGCGGCGCTTGGACGTACATGCTTGCCTCCGCGCCAGACGCCTCCCGCGAGATCGTACTGGCCTTGAACGCCGCGAGCTTCCGGCAGGAGGAGCTGGACCGGTTGAATCAGACGCTCCAGCAGGTATTCAAGCAGGCGGGCAGCGGGACATACAGCTTCGGCGTGAGCCGGAGAAAGCCAGGCGGACTGCGTCTGCGCCCGATGTATCTCGAAGCTCAGGCTGCGCTCAAAAGCCGCCGGCTCGGCGAATCGGCAAGCCTGCTGTCCGCAGACCGGAAGAAGCCGCCTTCCGCCCGGGACTACCCGCAGGAGCTGGAGAATGCGTTCCTGCTCTCCTTGCAGATGGGAGGCGGGGATCTGGCGTGGAGGGAGTTCGAACGGCTGTTTGCCGTGCTTAGCGCGGATACGGTGACCGTGGATGACTTGCAGCGCAGCGCGTTTTTGCTGGTTCATTCGATCGACAAGCAGCTGAGAGCCAAGCATACCCTGCTGCAGGACATATGCGGCGGCAGCTCCACGGTGTACACAGGCATGATCGAAGTCCGTCACGATGCCGCTTCCGTGAAGCGGATTTTTGCGGAAGAGATCATCCCCCGCGTACTTGCCTTCTATGGCCGTTCCTGCGAGAAGCAGGGAGAGAAGGTCGTGCGCGAGATCCGCCAGCTGATCGAATCGCACTACGCGCAGCCGTTGTCCCTGCAGCAGATCGCCGGAAGCCACTATATGAACACGGACTACCTGAGCCGCTTGTTCAAGAAGACGACCGGCCAAAATTTCGTTGACTACATGACCGACTACCGCATTAACAAGGCCAAGGAATGGCTCCGGCTGCCGGGCTATAAAAATTATGAAATCGCGCAAAAGGTCGGCTATGAGGATTACCGGTACTTCAGTCAAATTTTCAAAAAACGCACCGGCATGACGATCGGCGAATACCGCAGCGCAGCCGGCGTGGCGGAATACGAAACCTAAGGAGCGATAGCACATGGAAAAACGTCTTATACCCGATACCCTGATGCTGGAGGAGCGGGCCGGACACGCCATCAATGCAATGATCGGCATGGCGGACCGGGACCATCAGTATATTCCTTTCTTTAACGCGGATTTGATGCACAAGCCCGCCTTCATGACCCATGGGGACTGGGATTACGGCTCCTCCCACGGGCGGATGATCGACGGACTTATTTTGGCCCGGCATATGTCGGGGGAAACGTACGGCGAGGATGTTGAGGAGCATTACCGCAAGAACCTGCTTTCCTTCTTCAAGGAGGACGGAATGAGCTATCGGCAGGTCAATCCGACCCGCAACTGGGAGCCCAATGCGAATCTGATCGACCAGCGCGCGGTTATTTTATCCCTGACCACCTGGTATATGGAGTCGCGCAATCCGCTAGTCAAGGAAGCGGCCGACCGCCACGTCGCCGCCTTGAAGCGGATCGCGGTCAAGGAGCGGGATGTCTGGTATTATCCGGCGTCGGAATACAAGGAGACGGGCTGGCCATCGGCCAACGGCATCCAGCTGCGGCTGGCGCCCGACCCCGCCGCCTTCTGCGGCCGTCTGGTGATGCCTCTGCTCAAGTATCATGAGCTGACCGGCAATGAGGATGCCTTCGAGCTGTGCCAGTTTTTCACGGCGATGATCATGGAGCGCAGCGGAGTATTCAACCCGGACGGCAGCTTCAACGATTCCCTGGCCTACCGGAGCGGCCACTTCCATACTCGGCTCGGCACGCTGGACGCGATCGCCCGGTTCGGCATGTTTACGGGCGATGCGGCCATGATCGCCTGGGTCAAGAAATGCTACGACTGGGCGCTGACCAAATGCACCGCCTTCGGCTGGACGCCGGGCGATCTGCACGAGCAAGCCTATGAGCATGAGACGTGCTCGCTCGTCGACCTGATCGCTTGCGGCATTTCGCTCGCCCAAAGCGGCTACGTCGAGTATTGGGGCGTCGTGGAACGGTTCCTGCGCAACCACCTGACCGAATCGCAGCTGCTTGATCTGGATTGGGTGGAGGAGTCGGATGACAAGTCTCAGGACATCCCACTCAATAAATCGTTCTATAAGGTCGCCCAGCGAACGAGAGGCTCCTTCGCCGGCTATTCTGCGCCCAATGATTTTATCTGCGATGTCAATGAAGGGCGCGGGCACACGAGCGATCTGCAGCTTTGCTGCCTGGGCTCGGGGACGCGCGGTTTGTTTATGGGCTGGAGCAACAGCGTAACGGAGAAAAACGGCACGGTCAGCATCAACTTCCTGCTGAACCGCGGCTCCAAATGGCTCGACGTCAGCAGCTACCTGCCTCATGAGGGCAAGGTCGTTATCCATGTCCGCCAGGATGTGCAGCGGCTTCAGATCCGTATTCCCGAATGGGCCGGATTTACGAAAATCCGCTTCGTCCGCGAGCTGAACGGCGAAGTGACCGAAGGCAAGGGGAGCGAGCCGAGCCGCTGGGTTCACAAGCATTTCCTGCTGCTTGGGGCAGCCCAGGCGGGCGAGACCATCACGGTCACCTTCCCGCTTAGCTTCCGCAAAACGCTGGAAAATGCCGTCGGCCAAACGTTCGAAACGGAATGGCGGGGCGACGATGTGGTGAATATCACTCCGAAGGGGACCAAGAAGCCGCTGTACAGCGACCGCAAGGTGTATGACACGGCGCCGATGCGGGAAGGCGATTACCGCCGGCTGGAGCGCGAGTTTGTCTGGTAGGGTTAAGGTTTGGAAGAAGGCATGAGGATATTCGGAGGAGGCGGAAGATGAAAACGATCGTTGCCGTATTTACAGGGCAAGGCCTGGCCGAGCCTTTGAAAGCTATTGTCCAGGAGCTGCTGCCGGATTGCAGGCTGGTGAATATCATCGACGACAGCCTGATCGGCGATGTCGTGCGCGCCGGTGAAGTTCCGCCCGGGGTGGCGCGCCGGCTGGTTCAATATTTTCATCATGCGGAGGAGATTGGAGCCGATGTCATTTTGAATACCTGCTCCTCCGTCGGCGAGATCGCAGACGAGGCGCGCCGCTTTATCGGCGTGCCGATCGTCAAGATCGACGACGCGATGACCGCGGCTGCGGCGGCGGGCTATGAGCGGATCGGGGTGCTGGCGACGCTTTCGTCTACACTGGAGCCGACGATGAGGCTGGTACGCAGGCAGGCCGGGCTGGCCGGGCGGGAAGTCACCCTGCTGAGCGGGCTGGCCGAAGGAGCCTTCGATGAGCTGGTATCCGGGAATCCGGCTGGACATGACCGGATCCTGCTGGAAACCGCTCAGCGGATAGCCGAAGAGGCGGATGTGCTGGTGCTGGCGCAGGGGTCCATGGCGAGGATGGAGGCTAAGCTGAGGGAGGCGACCGGCAAGCCTGTCTTGTCATCGCCGAGAATGGGCGTTGAGGCGGTCAAGGCGGTATTGGAAGAGCAAGAGCGGACAGCCACCGCCGTCTCCGCCACCTCGGCCCCTTCAGCCGCGCAAGGCAAGGGGGAAACGGGATGAGCGAAGAGCGGGTCATCGCGTCTTACCTGGTGGAAACGCCCTATACGCTGGAGCATGCGGCGGCCGTCATCGCGGGCGAGCAATCCACGGGGACGTTCACAGCCGTTCCGGGCGAAACGGATGAGTTGAAGGAGCGCTATGGTGCCAGAGTCGAGGGCATCGAGGCTCTTGGCGAAGCGGGGGAGCCGTCCTTGCCCGGATCGAAGCCGCCAGCCCGTCACGACGGGAAATTCCGCAGGGGGGTCGTCCGGGTATCCTTCCCGCTGCATAACTTCGGCCCTTCGATCCCGAATCTGCTCTCGGCGGTAGCGGGGAATCTGTATGAGCTGCAGGAGCTGTCGGGCTTGCGGCTGCTGGACCTTGAGCTCCCGGAAGCCTTCGGAGCCCTCTACCCCGGACCGAAGTTCGGGATCGAGGGAACAAGAAGGCTGACGGGGGTTACCGGCCGCCCTATCCTGGGCACCATCGTTAAGCCGAGCATAGGCTTGACGCCGGAGCAGCTGTCGGAGCTCGTGATGAAGCTGGCCTTGGCCGGGATGGACTTTATTAAGGACGACGAGCTGAACGGGAATCCGCCTTTTGCTCCGCTTGCGGCCAAGGTTCAGGCGGTGATGGAAGCGGTGGAGCGGGCGGCGGATAAGACCGGCAAGAAGCTGATGTATGCGTTCAACATCACCGGGGATATCGACGAGCTGCGTCGCAATCATGATACGGTCGTGAAGGCGGGCGGCAGCTGCGTGATGGTCAGCGTGATGAGCATCGGGCTCAGCGGTCTGGCCTATCTGAATACATTCAGCGAAGTGCCGATCCACGCCCACCGCAATCAGTGGGGGATGTTGACCCGAAGTCCGTTACTCGGCATGGAATTTACCGCCTTCCAGAAGTTGTGCCGTCTGGCGGGTGCGGATCAGCTTCACGTGAACGGGCTGAACAGCAAGTTCTACGAAAGCAACGAGTCGGTCATCCGGTCGATGGAGGCTTGCACGGCTCCGCTGCTTGGCGGCTATCAGACGATGCCGGTCGTCTCCTCCATGCAGTGGGCGGGAACAGCGGCTCCTACTTATGAGGCCCTACGCTCCGTCGATGTCATGCATCTCGCGGGCGGAGGGATGCTTGCGCACCCGGATGGCCCGGCAGCCGGATTCGCAAGCATGCAGCAGGGCTGGGAGGCCGCGGTGCAAGGCATTCCGCTCGACGTCTATGCGGCCGATCATCCGGAGCTGCTGCGAGCGATCGGGAAATATGGAAAGGGCTGAGCAGGCTATGGGCAGAACGGCATCGATGCTGGATCGCGCGGAGCAAGGACGCGAGGGACAGGGCGGCGGCAGGCTGCTCTGCTACTATGGCGACGACTTTACCGGCTCGACCGATGTGCTGGAGTCGTTGTTTCTGGCAGGGCTGTCCGCTGTGCTGTTCCTGGAGCCTCCCACCCGGGAGCTGCTGGAAGGCCGGTTCCGCGACGTCTCCTGCTTTGGCGTAGCAGGAATCAGCCGTTCCCTTTCGCCGGAGCGCATGGAGCGGGAGCTGCGGCCGATTTTCGAGACGCTGAAGACCGCCGGGGCTGCTGTGGTGCATTACAAGGTATGCTCCACCTTCGATTCTTCTCCTGCAGCAGGCAGCATAGGCAAGGCGATGGAGCTCGGCCGCGAGGTGTTCGGCGGCAGCCCCTATGTGCCGGTGCTGGCTGGCGTTCCTTACCTGCGCAGATATACCTTGTTCGGCAATCACTTTGCTGCGGGGAGCGAGGACGTGTACCGGCTCGACCGTCATCCCACGATGTCGCGTCATCCGGTTACGCCGATGGACGAAGCCGACCTGCGCCTGCACTTGGCCAAGCAGACGCCGCTCAGCGTATCGCTGCTGGATATCAGGGCGCTGGACGGCCCGTACGAAGCTGTTCGGCAGCGCTTGGCCGCCATCCTTGAGGCCGAGCGTCCCGACGGGCTGCTCTTCGATGTGCTCGACGAGCCAAGGCTGCAGACGGCTGGCCGCCTGATCTGGGAAGCCGCAGCGGATAGCGAGGGCAGCTTGTTTGTCGTCGGCTCGTCGGGCGTCGAATACGCGCTGACCGCTTGCTGGCGACAGAACGGCCTGCTGCCGGATGCCGCACCGAAGCCGCTGCAGGCGGCACCGGCGGAGCGGCTGCTGGTCGTATCGGGGAGCTGCTCCCCGATTACCGAGAAGCAGATCGGGCGCGCAGCCGAAGCGGGCTTTGCACTTGTCCGGGTACCCGCTGGGGAGCTGGTACACCCGGACAAAGCGCCCGCAGCCCTTGCACAGCTGCGGGAAGAAGCTTGCGCGCTGCTTGCCAGCGGGCGCAGCGTCGTGCTGTACTCGGCGTCGGGTCCGGGCGACGCCAGCATTGCTCTGCTCCGCGAAGTGCTTGCGGAGCAAGGACTCCAGGCCGAGGACAGCAGTCGTCTGCTCGGCCGGGCGCTTGGCGCGCTGACCCGCGAGCTGGTCGCGGAGGCGGGGCTGACGCGCGTGCTGATCGCCGGAGGGGACACCTCCGGCTATATTACGCGCGAGCTCGGCATTTACGCGCTCGCCTGCAAGGCGGCGCTGGATCCGGGCGCTCCTTTGGTCACGGCGTATTCGACCGATGCCAGATTCGAGGGGCTGGAGCTGGTGCTGAAGGGGGGACAGGTAGGCGGCGAGCGGTTCTTCGAGAAGGTGCTGCTCGGGAGCGATCCCGCTTAACTGAGGCTGCAGCGGAGGATGAGAAAGACTGCAGCAGAGTTTCTCTTATGAAAAAGGGCTGTCTCTCAAAGGTCGCTTGATGACCTTCTGAGACAGCCTTTTTTTAACAACCGTGCCGCACTTTAATAAAAGTAACTCGATGAAAGCCGGGAAAATAATAGTCTTTCTCATCGCTTATTTGCTCAAACCCTATGCTATTATAGAAAATTAACGTGTCTTGGTTGTCCACATGACCAAGCGTATAAAGAATAACCTTGTCTCCGCCGCATTCCGATATTTTTTTACAGACTGCTTTGATTAAAGCTTTTCCTATCCCTCGTCTTTTCTGGTCCTTCTTGACGACCACGCCGACAATCTCATAAAGATTTACCTCATCATTAAAGAGGTATCCAGCATGCCCGATAATATGTTCATTTTCGTCCAACATCACAAAATATCCGCAGTTTTGATTGTCCTCCTCCTCATTACTTAAATAAGCGTCCCAGCGTGCAGGATATTTTCTAATGATGAATTCGGGAAATTGAAGAGGATGCTCAGCCATTACATTCATAACCTGATGGCGATGATCTTTTTCAAGCGGACGAATCTGCATATCTTTCTCATCCTCTCGGACTATAGTAAGGGTACACCATCTTTTCTTGAACTTGCCGAACAACCTCTGTATTCGTTAGGGATTCAACTAGATATAAACCCAGGTCAATGGAAGCCGAAACTCCTCCGCCCGTAAATACGTTTCCATCCCGTACAAATCGCTCTTTCACTACTTCTGAACAGTAGGGGGCCAGAAGCTCATACGCAGAGGGATTAGTGGTTGCCTTTCTTCCGTTCAAAAACCCAGCGGCTCCCAGAAGTAAGGACCCGGTGCAAACAGAAGCTTTATATTCAACATTGCGTGCAGTTTGAATCCATGAGATAAACTCTGTGTTGAATCTGAGCTGTCTGGTCGAAAGTCCTCCGGGTAAAAAGATCAGGTCATAGCCGGATAAATCCGGATAAACATGATTAATTTTGATGGTCAATCCGCGGTCATCCGTGACCTCCTCTTTATTGGAACAGAAATCCCACGTTACCTTTTCTTTCGCCCCTAGAATCCCCATCCATGTTACGGCTTCATAGAAGCCGACAAAATCCAAAGTTGTCATTTGGTCAAACAAAATGTACGCCATTTTCATTTCAGAAACACCTAACCTCTCCAGAGTTTTTGAATACAAAAAAAAGCATTTGATCGAAAGATCAAATACTTTGCCCAGGCGTACGGCAGATATCTGTGTGCTCCCTCATGGTCATCCATGTTTACGCCAGTAACACACAGTTCATTTGTTGTCACAATCTTACCTCTCGTTAATGGGAAATTCAAGTAGTATTATTTATTCTGTAGGGAAGCGGAATGTAGGTGCCGTCCTCGGATTTTTATAAAACCTATTGACCCGGTAGTATAGTACCGGATATAGAATAAACAGCAAGGAGGCTAATACCATGAAGGGGCTTACCATAAGTCAGGTTGCGAGGGCGTCCAAGGTGAATGTGGAGACGGTAAAATATTATGAGAGACGAGGATTGCTAGCGAAACCAGATAGAAACGAATCGGGATACCGGATGTTTCCGGAATCCGCAGTTGACGATGTGATTTTTATTAAGAAAGCCCAGAGCATCGGGTTCACCCTTAACGAGATCAGACATCTATTAGCTTTATTTAATCAACAGGACTATTATCCATCAAAGGAAATGTACACATTCGCAACAGCCAAAGTAAACGAGATTGAAGAAAGAATCGCTCAATTAGAGAGCTTTAAATCGTTATTGGAGCAAGTGACCCTAATGCCGGTTCAGTCGCTTCCGCTGCCGAAACAGGAATGTCCCGTTCTAACTAAAATAAAGGAGATGAGGTAGCCATGGGTAAAACCATAGAAATTTTTATAGACAGCAGTTTAAACGAAGATGACATGGTCGAACGCGTGAAGGAATATGCTTGTTCGAGGTGTTCCATTCTCGTTCATGACGCTAACGACACAGGTTCGAAAGCGGACATGGATTTAAAACGAAGTGAGTATGGAATTACCTCGCTTCCAGCCATTGTTATTAATGGAAAACGAGTTCCCTCCGAGAAGCTAGTAAGGGGAAAATTCTCAAGCTGGTTTCATGGCTTGGTTAAGAAATGAAGGATCAAGTCACCATCATTCGCTCCGATAAGCTACAAGAAAGAAGTCACGTAGGGCATTCAATTGCTCTTCGAAGCTTCTGAAAACGCCGATGAGCTTACTTATGGCACGCTTCATCGTATTGCGTCTCAGTATAACGTTTTGGAGAAATTTGAAGTGCGGTTTGTTGTATAGATCAAAAAAGCAGCTACTTGAGCTGCTTTTTTGATTTACTCCGGAGCAAACTGATTTAGCAATTCATCTAAAAATCCGCCATAAACTGAACCGTTCTCCTGCCTAGTCTCTAATAATTATTCCTTGAAATATTTTGGGAGGTTTACCAATGTAGTTCGCGGTTAATATTGGAAATAACAAATTGCAAACTAATACTTCTGAAAAATGGATGCCATTTTTCCGGAGCGATAAATGCCATACGCCCGTTACCGTTATCCCATACAGGTACAACCGTTCCCCTTAGACCAGCATTAGAAGCCCTCAATTGAAGTTCAGAAATGATCTGCTGTTGGTCAGTCCGATTCATAAATCTGAATGAATCGTTAAGAGGAATAATAATGAGATCAATACCTTGTTCCCTAATGTATGCAATATTATATCTCGGTATAAAGATACCTCCCAAATAATATTTAGTTTATTATTTATTTTCACTCAAATGTAGATAATTGTCTTTTCTTTCTCCTGCAACCATAAACAGTAACGTATTGTTTACCCCCAGAATCACTGGTTGCCTAGATCATGGTGTAATTCGTCCTTTATGAAACCAAGTAAAAAAACATTCAAAAGCATTATCAATTACTACTGTTAAATCCCTTAGTGATAAATCAGCGAAATTAAGTTTTTTTTGTTTTAGGCCTCCAAATATTTTATTTTCAATATCGTAACTTTGAACTGACCTATAGTATTCTTTAAAATCAATATCTTCTATTATTTGTTTGTCAAAGGTATGATGTAAAAGATGGGCTACAACACATTTAAGCAACATATCTGACAGTTCCTCGTTGTCACCAAAATTTCCAGAGATTTTTACTAAATATTTAAAAGCTACTTCATACCTGATATATGGAACCAATTTATGTTCTATGCTAACAAGTATCGTATCGAATGCCTGTAACAAATAACTATATACAGCAAACCAAAAAATTTCTGCATCTGTAGCTTCAGGAGATAATGGTATAACTGTTGTCTCCTTGTAATTTTTGAATCGGGTTTCAAGATCTAGTGTTGTTTCTTCAGCTTCTGTTAAAATAATACTCTTTTCTACACCAGCTAATAACCCGTTCTTTACATCATTTATTGTTTTAAAATTGTTTTTATAAGTTGTAAAATCAAGTTCATCTTTAAACAAACTAAAAAAGGCCTGTGTAGCGGCTTTATGAGCTAGCTGATTGGATTCCGTAACCAATCGAATTGGCAAAATGTAGATAACCCCAAATGCTTGATCGACAATCTTTATATTATCTCCAATTGTAGATATTATCTGTTTTCTCATTTTTTGATCAAATTCTTTATTTATTTCTGTACTTTGAAGCATCGTTACATACTTATATATGGGATCATCCCAGAAATGAAACTTACCTAGTGATATAAATGGGTAATGCTCACTATCATCTAAGTCCAGAATCGTTGCCGAAGTAAAGACATATCCCTCATATGGAGGAAATAGATACCGCAAAATACACTGAACAACTTTCTTATTTCGCTCCCAAAATACCCCGATTTCATCTATAACGGCGCTGGATTCTTTTTTATAGATGTTTGTTAATGCGGTCTCCAAAACACTCTTATATTCAATTTGAATACGATGCAACTCATCAATTAATATGTTATTGCTCATATTCCTTTACACCTTTCGATAAATGTGGAGGGAGTCCAAACACATCCTCTAGAATACCAAGAGTATTATTCATAATCTTAACACAATCATGCCAAACGCTATTTAATATCTGATTATTTTCGATATCTGGAACACAATGATACTGATGCGAAGGTGTATTGCACTTTATTAAGGAACTTTCGCGAATCGCTCCCCAGAGCCCATGTTCAAACGCTGAATCATAATCATAATAAAAATCAAAGAGTTCTTTTTCATCCACACTAATAGCTTTCCCCCTGATATTTTGTTTGTCAAAATATGTAGTGTCCATGTCGATAGACTCTTTGTTTTTATATTCACCAACTAAAATATCCATGTAATTATAAGCAACATGACTGTTAGGTAACTCCTTACCCGATTGTCTGTACCTTTCTACAATCAGCTTGTATTGGCCAATTCCATAATACTGATATTCAGTCCATATATCACTGTGCGATGCTTCATGCTTTAGTAGATATTTCATCATAATACAATCCTCTATTAGAGTGCGTACAATACTTCTCCCTGAAATTGTATTGAAGAGTTCATGATCAACTAACTCCATCAACCTTTTATAGGAATAAGTGGTAATTCCTAATAACACCAGCATTTTATTATCAAGTGGATTCGCTGAAGTTAGCAAATCCGTATAGTACTCTAGTATTACTTTGATCTGCTTCATATAATCCTGTGTGTCGGGAAGATCGTCGGAAATTTTAATATAAAACAACTCGCAATCACTCATTCTACTAACAGCCTCCCAAAATATATCTAGATATCTCGCATCAAAAGGTTCAAACTCTAGTAACATCATTTCCAATGAACGTACCATTGGTCGAATTCTTCTCATCAGTTCATCTTCATGGGATAATTGAGGATACTTCAAGAGCACTTCCAGCTCTTCTCTTGGCATTTGTAATTTTCCCGACATTAAATGAAAGTAAAGTACGATAAAACGTACATCTGTTGAGAGGTGTGTTTGATGATCGCTAGTCTCCTTCATTAAGCTGTTTATCGTTGCAATTCTTTCCTCAACTGAAATAGAGGAATGAAATTTCGAGGAGAATATTGGATAGCTAGTATAAGTAAAAATAGCCGTCAATGGTGCTAGTACTCGAGCAGTTATAACCGTTGAAATATAATTAAATACTTCAGTTTGTTTATCAGTATCCAGTTCAAGTATTTTTGAAAATCTTGGGGTAGTTAATGCAGGGGCTTGTTCTTTTATTTTTTTTAGAATAATGTTGCATTTTGACAACCCTTCATCTCTTCCATAAAACTTAATAATTAAAGCTAACCATAGATACTCTGGCAACCTTCCATGGTACCAAGAGTTCTCTCGTGTAATTTCCGTCAACAACTCATTCCATGGGGTAATAAATTTCCCTTTTTTGAATGTATGATCAGAAAGCTTGCTATGCTCCACAAAATTGCTCCTCTCAAATTGTTTTTATTATCACAATTACCAATTCTGTTGATATAAGCTTTTCCTCGAAAAACTCTTTTAACGTCCTCACATTCATAAACCCCTGAGGGACTATCCGCTGCATCGAAGGCGTACGAGTAAGCCCGAAGCGTGAATACGGCACATTGTTCTCTTCATCAAGTCGCTACAGCTAACAAATCTTTAAACTCATCATCACTGATTTCTTTATCGTCATACTGATTATCGTCAATTACCTTAAATAAATTTCCAGATATCTCAAGTCTATGTTTATAGCCCACTTGAACACAACTTGGTAAAATGACTCTTTTGACAAATGGCCATTCTTCAGCTTCCTTAGTCACATAGAATGCACCTGGAATCGTATTAATAAACCATGGCCTTAATGGTTGTCCACCAATTCCAAATTGAAGTTCAATAATTCTTTTTAGTATTTGAATACCATTAAGCGCGTATTTTTTATCTTCGGCTTCTGTATTAGGATTAAAATGAATTGAAAAATTTCTTAGATCCTTTAGCTGATGAAATAGAGAAATCACATCCGGTAGCAATACATTCCACTCGTTTAATATTTTTATTGCCCTGTCCCAATTATCGAAGGAGTTTTTGGAGTAAACATCTTTATATTGCGGTGTTTTTCTAAAATCATCTCTCAGTGTTATGATCAGGTGATTTAATATTCTTTCACCTAATGAACAAGTTGCAGTAAGTGCAGGATAGTATGAACCAACTACATAAGCGTTTCTAATTTGATCGAAAAACTTATTATGGTAAGCGATAATTGAAAATGGAATCGGTCCGAACTCTTTGAAGTTCTCTAATTTATTTTGGAAATTATGATTTCCATATTGGTACTGAACACCTTCTGTTATTGTATTTTTATTTTGCTGCCACTGTAACTTTATGTCTTCTGTCCAATCATCTTTGATCTCAGTGTTTAGAATCATTGCTCGAGAATCGAAAGCCATTCCAATAACTCTATATCGTTTCATCAACTTATCTCCTTTGAATTACGAAGGATTATTTGGGTTATTTGCGAACTTCCATAATATTACTTCATATTTCTCTAGCATAACATAGGATTCGTTAACATGTTAGTAGCACGCTTAGTCAAAAAGGGGCTTATCGCTCCCCTTGTTTTGCTTTTGTCTTGGCTCCTGCTTGTTGATTAGCTAACGCATCCTTGATGATCTCCGCTGCGATCTTGATGAAGGTTTGACGGTTCGTGTTTTGCCCTCATTGCGGGGTCAGGCATAAACGCATCCGGTTGTGTTTTATAACGTGATTATGCTAAGTCTGGCACTTCTGATCGGCTTGATTGTGTTCATGTCATGGACACCTCTCGCGCCGGGCATCAGCCTACCAGACCCGCCCCCTCCACCTCAAGTCGCTGTATACTTTTCAGCATGCAGCGCAGTAAAATCTGCTTCATTAATTGAAGGAAGGGAGTTGAACATAGTGGATGACTCACGAAATGAGCTAATCAGCC
The DNA here is from genome assembly GCF_009846885.1 of Paenibacillus puerhi. Classification (GTDB taxonomy): domain Bacteria; phylum Bacillota; class Bacilli; order Paenibacillales; family NBRC-103111; genus Paenibacillus_G; species Paenibacillus_G puerhi. The sequence goes on along the minus strand of NZ_WUWM01000003.1, from coordinate 76,255 downwards.
AGTATGTCAGGAGCGTCAAGGAGAAAGATCAGCTACTACAAAAGCAGGGCATCACAGCTCTGACCGAAGACGAATTGCACAAGCTGCTTTTATTGAACAGCGAAATGAACGATCTAGTTGGCAGAATGATCGAAGTGGAAATTGCAGAAGAATAGCATTCGGGGATTCAGCGGCCATCTATTTTAATTGCATAGCTTATTCAAAAATGATACTACAAGTAGTCACTTTTTTAATGACTACTTGTAATATCATTTTTGTTTGGCAGAGTGAAAAGAAGAAGAAGGATGAATGACAATTGCAACGGTCTGTTCAAAGTCCACGCCATTCCTGCGCCGCGCAGTCATATTTGTCCAAGTAATTGTAATTAGTTAGACGCCTACTCTTTATCTTTGGATGATAGTACTGACAAAATTAAACCAATAGCCCCGGTGATGTATGCAAAATATTTGACATATTTCAAATCACTTACTCCCAGCAAATCAAGTAAAATTCCAACTATTGCAAAAAACACAATTAGCGAAATTAATATGCCTTTTTTCTTTCTTTTTAAAAATTCAAATATTTCAGAAATCCATTTCATCTTATCTGGATTAACGGGTGTATAATTATTGATCTGATTTATATAATCCAGTAGTATGGCATACTCCTTCTCTACGACTGCCCGATCGTTAATTTTGTTTTCGTACTGGCTATTCAAAGATTTAAAAAAGGCCAATATTTGCTCTTGGTTGTTATCAATTAAACTGTGAAACTTACTGTATGGGATATTAGAGAGTCTGGATGTTACTGAAGAAATGTCGCTGCTTTCAAAAATATAGAGGGATTTTGCATGATCATTCATGTTGTGTAAATATCTTTTGAACAGCATAATTAATTCATTCAAGTTAAAACGAGTCCTTTTTTTGCTTTCAATTTCAGAAATAACCAACTCAATTAGCACAAAAAATTGGTTGTTGAACCCCTTGATTTTGGTTAGTGGATTGTAGCTGTCCGATATAATTAAGCCGATAATCGAAATAAACCACCCAACTATTAAGAGAAACTCCCGATAGTTCATCTTCGAGCTTTGCAAGGTTACTCCCAAAACAAGAAATTTAATAAGCGAAATGATTAGCAGCAGACCCAGTCCGACGGCTAAAAATGCAAATACCCTCTTTAATATAGCCCTTCTTCTTAACTTTATAGGTGTTTTTCTATCATGAGTTAATATGTCTAGCAGTTCTTCTTTTTTCACTACTCAAACTCCTTGAAGGCAATATAAGTGTTGTCCAATTAGCAATTCAATGTACAAATAATCTCCCGCTCAGTAAAATGTCCACACGGATTTTTATGGAATTTACTTAGAGGAGGTTAGCGCATAAAACAGTTCATCAAATCAGTCGTTGGCTACGTTCGCATTAGTTCCGACTCCCCAAAAGACAACACTTCAGTAGCAGAACAGAAGAAGCGAATCTATGCCTATTGTACCAGCCAAGATTGGAAATTTAAAGAAATGTTTGTCGATGAAGCAAAGTCCGGTTCGAAGATTGACAAAAGAGTCGAATATGCGAAAATGCTTGAGTTTGCGCAAGACAAAAGCAATGAGATTGACGCGATTATCGTCTTCCAATCAGATCGCATTCACCGTCATCTCAAAAATTTCCTCATCATGATCGAAGACGACCTGCAACCGCACGATATTGCATTCATAAGCGTGTCTGAAAGCTTCGACACCTCAACGCAAGGTATGCTCACGCTTCAAATGCTTGGCAGCTTTGCGGAATTTGAGCGCGACTTGATCAACGAAAGAACTCGTTCTAGCCGCATCGTCACGGCAAAATCAGGCAAGTATGCAGGTGGAAAAATTCCTTTCCGCTACACCATAACAGATGGACAATTTACGGTAATCGAAAAGAAAGTAAAGCTCGTTCGTCAGATGATCCTGATGTACGCTGAGGGCAAGAGCTATGGTTATATTGCAATATATATTAGTTCGCTGCAAAAACAGTCTGGAGACGATTCTGGAAGCTCTGATACGACTAAAATTGGGTCAAGGACTTCGTTATGCTACATGTTGCGAAATAGAGCCTATATCGGCGTACTCACCTATGACGGCAAGAAAGAAAAGAATCAAATTCAGGTGAAAGCTTTCGATTCCGGCAATCGTATCCAAGCAATTATTTAATAAGGTGCAGGCGCTTCGAGAAGAGAAAAGGAAAACGTGCGCATGACGATAGACAAGAAGATGCGATTCCTGACCGTCTCCAGCGCATTCGTGAATAACCGACAAATACCTCAGATCAGAATTCAGGGCAAGTGGCTGAATGATCTGGGGTTTCTTGATTTTGAAAACAAAGAACAGCAAACCGTTCACGCATACCGCAATCCTGACTATTCTTGAAAATCCGGCTTACAAAGGCTGCATTCGATACAGAAAAACCAAACATCATGAGGTCAGAAAAAAGCGAGAGAAGCAACAGGAGTACATTTTGGTGCAAGGGAAACACGATCCGATCATCAGTAAAGACCTATTTGGTAAAGCGCATGAAATCCTGCGCAGCAACCGCAGAGCAACGCGAAGAATACCGTCGAATCCGCATTTGCTGTCCGGACTGCTTCCTGCCTGAATGCGGCGGCAGGATGAATTTTCAGCCCACAGGACAACGCAAAAACAATGACAATCACGGCCGCTACTACACTTGCAGCGTTTACAAGAATATTCGAGGCTGCAATCCAAATTTGATAAGAGCAAAAGCGCTGGAACATACAGTGTTAGCACGTATCAAAAATATCGTCACCAATCGAAAAATCATTGAAGATATCATCCAAGAGTTAAATTCTGAAAGCAACATTGATACAAAGTTACTTGAAAAATAGATCATGGAAACGGAAAAACAAATCCAAAAACTTAAAACCAAGCTGCCTGAACTTAGAAACAAGAAAATCTTGGAACAAATCACCATCGAAGGGTATAGAGATTTTAAGAAAGAAATCGATTTAATGCTGGAAGAGTTAACGCCTAAACTCGCACAAATGGAACTTGAGCTCGCAAAAGCGCTGAACACGTCATATGATGCAAATGAGATTCTCCTAATTCTCGAAACTTCGATATGCTCATGGAAAACGCTGACGTACAGCTTAAAAAGTAGCTTCTGGAGTCGCTGATCGAGCGCATCAATCTCAACCCGGATAAGACTTTAAAGAGCATCGAGTTCAAGTTCTAAGTGCCCAATCAACATGCTGATGAGAATAACGACAAAAACGTTATACTCAGCGGTGATACGGTTCTCCGCGCTATCTGTAATGGCAAGTTTTAGGATCCGTAACGGATGACCCCTTCTCCGTCTCGGTAACATGTTACACCATGTCTTCAATCGGTTCCGCTTAAATTCAAGTTATAAGCGAACTTTGACTTCTTTATAGGAGGGATATGGGAGGACGCTAGGAACTTGAATGAGGATGATCCGTGAATCCGCCCGTTCTTTGGACTGGATATGCAAGGTTTGCGTCTTTTCCGCTGCGCAGACTGTGAACTCATGGGCGCTTACTTGATACGTATGGATCTCGAATTGCCAAGTGGACTCACCCTCTACAGTAAGCCCCGCAATAGAATATCCTTCGGGAATCTCATGCTCAAAGGACTGCCCCGCAGGAAGTATAAGATCCCACATCTGAGCGTCTGCTACCATTTGAACCGGGGAGCCTGGACCTACAATGGTTTTGATTCTTGCCTTGTTTCGGATTTGAACAGGGAAATCCCGGTCTTCATAATCCACATAAGTTGGCGTGGCATAGTTCGCTTCGCCCATAAAGGGTTCGAACCAGATTTGAAACCCGGAGGTTTCCTTCCCGTACGTTTCGGCATGCTGAACCCCGCTGCCTGTTTGCATGAGCTGCAAACCACCCGCTTGGATCGATCGCTCATTCCCAAGCGTATCCCGATGATGAACAGAGCCCGCTAACAAATAAGACAAGATCTCAAATCCGCGATGGGGGTGCATAGGGAGATTGCCTTCTTCCTTTGTGCGAAACCACGCCCAATAAAACAACGTTCCAACACGATCAACGGCTGACCCTTCCCCGGGAAACCCGATCGGTTTTTGCTCCGTAATCTTACCTTCATCAAATTGACCTGAAGCTTGTTCATCAATGGAATAAATCCGAATGGTCACCGCATTCATCCTCCGATATGAGTTTACTTCCGACAATCAAGAACAAACATAGATGCATCCTGTCCCATGAATAGGTTACTTCCAGAATAAAAAGTTTTGGATTGAATATCCCTAAACCCTATCTTCGTCATCGTGTCAGTCAGCTCTACTTGATGAAATCCGTTATGAACGAGATCCGAGACTATGTTCTCATTTTTATTAAAATCTACGATTAGTAAATGTCCGCCTTCATTCAGAACATGAAATAACCTGGATAGCAAGGATTCAACATCATGAATATGAAGCAGAACCTGAGCCATGAAAATATAGTCAGTATGAAAATCCGACAGGCTTTCCTGTTCAAAATCAAAGACACATGTATCTGCATTCTGAATATTTAAATCCGTAATTTTTTGCTTGATTTGATTAATCATGTTTTGGGATGTGTCCAGAAATAGTATAGAATGAAAATCGTCTAACAAATTCAATCCGACAAGACCAGTTCCACAACCAAAATCAATAGCATGCTTATCCTTAGCGTCAACTAAATAGCTACGAATGGCATCTGACGATACCTTTGCAATATGGATTCTTTCCGGAGTGTCATACATGTTAGCTATCATCTCAAACTTATCCGTATTTCCCATTAGTAACTCTCCTGTCGACGTGATTTCAACTACTCCATAGTACTTCTCCATACATGGTCCTTTGACCTGTTCAACATATTGAAAATGACCGACACGAGTTCGACAGCTATTCAGATTGCACGGCAGCTTGATTGGATAATTGCTTGCGCAGCTGCTTTTTGTCTACCTTATCCACGACCGTTCGAGGCAAAGAATCTAGGATGAACAGCTGGGTTGGCCATTTATGCCTGGCGAGAGCCGGTTCGCAAAATGCCTGCAGTTGTTCCAAAGTCAGGCTGCCTCCGTCCCGCAGAACGACGCAAGCGACAAGCTTCTCGCCTTCGCAGGGCAGGGGGAGTCCGATCACCGTCGAATCACTAACGATCTCATGAGTTGAGATCACCTGCTCCACTTCGGCACAGTATACGTTGGAGCCGCCTACGATAACCATGTCCTTCAGTCGATCCAATACATAAAGATAGCCATCGGCATCCAGACAACCGACATCTCCGGTCCGGAGCCAGCCGCCCAACATCGCTTCGTTAGACGTCCCCGGTTGGCGCCAATACCCGGTCATAGTTTGCGCACCACGAACAATGATTTCACCGGGCTCGTTGATTTCCGCCTCCCGGCCTTCCTCGTCAATAATCCGAACTTGAAAGGCCAGCTCTCCTTGGGTAGCTAGATCGGCAGGGCGGCCTACGGATCGAAGACGCGTCAGATCATTGAGATGATGGATGGGAAATAATCGGCTGATAGACATTCCGCATTCCGCTTGCGAATAGTTGTTGACGACCAACGCTCCTGAAAATTGAACAATCGATTCTCGCAAAGTTTCCGGCGCCATGATGGAGCCTCCACAACCGATCACCTTCAGGCTTGTCATATCTGAGCCAGCTGCTGCTGCTTCGCGTGTAAGGTCACGAAGCAGCTTGCCGACCGTGCTGAGATGCGTAATCCGGTCCCGTTCCACTGCCTCAAGGATGCGGTGGACGCTTGCCGGATACTCGTCCAGAAACACCAGACAGCCTCCAGCAGCGATGGTTGCCCACAGCTGAAACTGTCCAACAAGATGCGATATGTTGAGTACCAGCACACGACGTCCCTGATCATAACCGAATCCGGCCAAGGGAGTAAATTGATTCCAGGCTGACATGCCGCGATGAGAATGCATGACTCCCTTCGGTCTGCCCGTTGTTCCGCCTGTATAGATCAGAACGGCTGTATCGTCTGCACTTCGTTTGCAAGCACCGGTTGGAGGTGGGGTAATATCCTTCCGTAAAAGAGAACTCAGCGATGTGGAAGCCGTAGAACCTTCATCGGTTGTTAACATTTTCGGAGGATTAGAGAGAAGCTGTACCGTGGAGTTAGCGAAATCGGCATAACGCTTGTCATGGATCAAGATCTTCGGTTCCGCATCTTCAAGAATGGCTGCGATCTCCATTGCAGTGAGCAAAGGGGATGGAACGAGCGGGATTGCACCGATTTCAACCGCAGCATAGAGCATTAGAACAAGTTTGGGATCAGGATCGCCTAGAAGGGCGAGTCGATCACCGGGCCTGAGACCTTCGGAATACAGAGCGTAACTGAGCTGTTTAGCAAGGTGATAGAGTTCCCCGTAAGTTAGCAGCTGACCATGACGTATGAGCGCTGGCGCTTCGGGATACAAACTTGCTGCCAATGGCAATCGTTCAGATAAAAGCATGTAATCGCCCCCAGAAGATCAATTTACATTATTCATGTGTTAAAACTTGGATTAATTAGAGCTTACCACGTATAGGGTAGGAGGGGGGATTAGTCTTTCCAATAAAATGCATTATTTTTACTAATAAATGAGGATTGCGGCCCGGCAGTTGCTAGATTCTGATTTCAAATGGTACACTTTTTATTTAAAAGTCTTTTCCTTCATACGATGCTTTGCTAGAACAGGTAGAAAGGAACATTCATGAATGGCAGTACCAGTGATTTTCGGTGGAATCCTCATCATCCTTATATTTCTTCAAGATTACTTTTTATTCAATCTTGTCGAGAAATTTCTTCTGTTTGCCGCACTCGTCATTGTACCTCTCGTGATAATACTATTGAGATATGATGAACAAAATAACCATCAACGGATCATTTTTGCCGCCATTAGGCTGCTTCAATTTCCCGCGGCGCTTTTTGCCTTAGTCTCCGTCATTAGCAGCAAGGCGTTAGGGCTGGAAAGCACGGCAATACCAGGAGCCCTTTCCCTGGGATGGCTGCTGTTCACATTACTGCTCTGCATCTACGGCCTGACTCTTATTGTGAATCATAGGGGAAGGTTAGCGGAAATAGCGATTGGTGCGGGGCTCGTTTACTTTTTTATCGGAGGCATATGGTTCGTCCTATATCAATACCAAATCGACCTTTTCCGCGCTAATCCCGCAACGCACGCCCTGAGTTCAGTACACTTTCATTTCTCTTCTGCGATTGTTCCGATTTTTATCGGTGTACTGGGACGGATCATGACGAAGAAAAGCTGGTATCCCTGGGTCGTCGCCTTCGATATCGTCGGACCCATACTAATCGCTGTCGGTATTATTTTCTCGAAGCCGCTGGAGTACATAGGCGTCACCTTGTTCGCATGTAACATTGCGATTTACACCACATATCTCCTAGCTTATTTGAAGAAAAATTCAGTGCCCAACAAGTCAGCCTTCTTTTTAATCCTTTCTTGCATGGCTTTTTACTCAATTGTCGTTCTCTCCATGTTCTATCCTTTGCTGAAAAACATGTTTTCCTTAACCATACTCGATTTCATCCCGATTTACGGATCGCTGCATGCGTTTGGTTTTGTCTTAAGCGGACTGATCGGGTGGGTGTACATGATAGATTCGCAAAAAGCGTAGTATAGTGAGCAGCATGATAACGGCAAAGGAGAGCCGAGTAGGTCGGACACCTGGAAAAAAAGAGCCCACCCCGTAGGGGTGGGGAATACAATCAAGCTTTACTGCAAACAAAAATATATTCGTTACCTTCATTAACAGGAGTTCCGTCATACCAACCATACTCTTCCTTTATCGTGAATCCCGAAGAAGTAATTAGTTTCCTTATGTCATCCCCATAGAAGTACCTGAGTCTAATACTGTCATGGTATTCCTCAATTATTCCGTCATTCTTGTACAGGCGGTATATAAAATCCGTAAATAGCAGACGTTTTTGTAAGTCATAAGCCTTCTTAATGGAATGTCTTCTAACCTTTTCGCCGCCCTCTAGGGTGGATTCAAAATCTAAGTGTTCATTACGGTTTATCCACCATTCGCCAATCTCTTTTATGGGCTTAAATACGTTAATTATGAACTGCCCATCATCCTCCAAATGGCGGTGAACGCAAGAGAGACACTGTAAAGCCTCTTCGTCATTTTCTAAAGACTGGAAGCTACGAAAAGGAATAAAGATAAGCTTGAACTGTTCGGACAATGTAAAATCTGTCATGTCGCCAAGTAGGGAATGTATGTTTTGTTGCGATTCCTCAGATAGCTTACTCACCTTGGCTTCCAGAACTTCCAACATACTGCTTGAATAATCCAAACCCCATATGTGGATGCCTTTCTCGGCGAGCGGAATGGTTATTCTCCCAGTGCCACATGCTAATTCAAGCGTTTTACCTCCAAGCCTATTTGCTCGTTCCTGGTAAAAGGGAATATCGGCAGAGAATACCGCACGATTATCAGCATCATACAGTTTAGCCGTATTCAGATATAAGTTCTCCATTCCCATCACCTCGCTAAGTTTTCTAAACATAATAAAAGTCAATCGAAAGCAAAGCTTTAAATTCCACAATGGTATAAATAAAAGTTACCTTCGGACAATCTATCGGAAAATGAAACTATCTTTTCAAATTGATTCATGATTTCATTTCGATTATAAACTAGCTTTTCATAGTAACCCGATTGTTCCTCACCCGTAACCATAACATATTCACCTGTAAGCTCTAATACTGTCGGTGAGTTCAGAAATAAGTCTCTCCAGGAGGAAAAGATATGTTTTAACGTAATAGCTGAATCCATATCAAAAAGGGAATGAGATAAAACTCATGTTCTAATGCCATTTTAATCCTCCTTGTACTTTAAAATGAATAAAGGGTTAAAAATGAAGATGAACAGATTTATGATTGGGCAGTACGGTACCTTCGACTATAACAAATATCACCGAGATTTTGTTAACGGATTTTATGGGGTGGAAGCCTGCCTATTTGGACATGAGGACGACACGGTGAACTTATTGCAGGAATCGAAAAAGGATGGATTCCGAATTGGTATTCACTTTCCGCTTAGAGCCGGGATTACGAAATTAAGAGATGCACTTTTCCTATCCATGGATGAGGTAACCCGTGCACAAGCCTTTACTATTATTCAACAAGAGCTGGATTATTTATCCCCCATACAACCGAGCTATATCCTTTTTCACTATCCTAAGCCTGTTATTTTAGACGACAGAGTCGATTGGAGCAGCTGGCGGTTTGATGATCGAAGCGAATATGAATATGAGAGCTTATATTCTTATCATGCGTTCCAAGAGAAGAGCGATGATTTATTTGAGTGGCTTTCCTGCAAAGGCAAAGAATATAACTTCACTCCTGTTTTAGAATTTGACGCATTAAATAAATATATCTATCAAGAAGAGCACTTACAATTTTGATTCAAAATCAGTCATCAAGCAGTATGCCAAATATGCAAAGGTCATTCACTTGTCAAATGTTCAAATAAATGCTGCTGGCGCTATATTAAAAACTCGCCAGCCCGTTCTACCCAGCCTAAACCCACAAGATGGCTGGGCGCCGATAGAAGAATATTTGCGAATAATGAACCAAGAGAATCAAGAAGTCAACATTATGTTCGAGCATCGATCAGAATATGTAACTGATGATGAACTGCGAGAATGCTATAATTGGGTCGCCGGATTATTAAAGTAGATGAAAGGGGTGTTTAGGATTGCTTGGGTACTGTCCATGGAACGATTAATGAATGGGAAGAGTGGACAGGAATGACCGCCTAAATCTAAAATGGCGGTCATTTTTAAAGCGGTTTCATAAGATGAGGCCAATTACGCTATGCCGCATATATCAAAGATTATTGCAGCTTATTTCCGTTTTTATGGATGATAGAGAATCTAATGCTTCCAGCCTTTTTGCTCGCTCAAACGCTTTATGTAAAAACTGTTTAGCCGATAAATCCTCATAATCCCAATTCATAGCCTCTATTGCAATCGCGCCTGAATAACCCGTTTCCGCAATTTTCCTCATGGTTGTAGACCAATCAATCGTGCCGTCAAGGGGTAAACCGTGTTGGGCATGACTTCCGTTATTATCATGTAAATGTATGGCCATCAGCCGGGAACCGTACATGGATAACAAATCTAGGCCTGGATAGTGGCGATAGTGATGTCCGCAGTCATAACAGAACCCGATACGCAGGGAATCCACTTGCTCCAGCACATATGCCAAATTGGTAAGATTCCGTAGATTCTCCAAGGCAACATTGACGCCAAGCTGTTCAGCTTTTTCAGTGATTCTCTTGATTCGATCCAGTCCCAATGCGGTATATGGATAGTCTTCTTTGGGCAGGTGGACCACCATGGTTGGAATCTCAAATTCGGCGCAATCGGCAACGCATTGCAAATAACGATCGGCCAAGGCTTCACCGTCCAGATTGTCAAGCCAGAGGCTGTGTTGGTTTTTAATAGGCGCGTGGATATTTTCTATAAAAAGACCCGCTTCCCGCGCAAGTTGTGGTCCGTTGCGGTAATCGTTCCGATTAAAGTCTTCACTCCACCATAATAAAACGCCATCAAATCCGGCTTCTTTTATTAACGGATAACGTTCTTTAATCGGCAATTCATAGCCAAACCAATCATAAATGGTAATCATAACCCGCTTCCTTTCTTGTTATAAATTATACCAAATTTAGCGGAATATTTCGGATAAGTCAATTCAACAATTGGGCATCTGCACACTCATTTAGTTATTCACCTACATATCCTATCTAGGAAAAGACGACCAATCCTGCTGAGTTCGGTTTCTTCCAAAGGAATTAACCATGTATAGGGAGTGAAATGAAAATGACCTTTATGCCACAGTCTCCGCCCCCAACTTTCGTCCCGCCAAAACCAGCTGTTTCCTATATCATTGACTGCTTATTTAACTACACTTATCTCTGGTTACGGAATGGGCAAAGCTTTTGGTTTTACCCAACCCGGGTTGAATATGGAGAGGTTTCAGGTTATCGATGGAATGGGGCTTATTGGACGTTTTATGGATTTAACTCAAGTTTAATCACTGCTGTTTCATGTCCTCCAGTACCTACGCTTTACTAACGGCAAGTTTAAAGGCCACCCAGAATGTGGATGGCCTGTCTTTTGATGTTATACCGCCCTTTGTATCAGCTTTACCGTTTTTTACGCATCTTGTTTAAATTGAGGCGGGTTTGCTTTCTTTTTTAATTTCCCACCGTCAAAATGCCGACCGTACGTTTTCACGAAATTCGTTATATCCTCCGAGGACGGAAGGCCCCCCTCGTGCGGCCATGTCAAAAAGTATGACTGCACCTTCCCGCTATAAAAAACCCAACTGAAAAATTTCCGCGCAAAATTGTGCGAACCGCTTGTTCTAAATTGATTCATTCGCTTTCCGTCTTTCCACACGGTTAACGTTTGCCCAATTCCTCCTTGCATCTGGCCGCTAAGCTCCGCATAAAGTAAATCTTCATTCTTTGTCATTGCCTTCATAATAAGTTGATTGATGAGCCCATTAATGATCAGCCTTGGAATATTGAAGAACTCCCCTCTGGTTACGGAAATAACTGCGCCAGGAGGTAATACGATTTCCCTGTTGCCGAGTGTAAAAGTTGCCCCGTACTTATTATTCGGATCTTCATGTTTCATCCATGTTCTCATTAATAAATGCTTCCCTTCTTCACGTTAATCTCTGCTGCAAATCAACTTCTACGTTGGCATGGACCGCCCCAAAATCCATTGTATGGATAAATTGCTTTACTAGTCAATCAAAAAATAAGCGGACCGAGCCGATTGCAGAACTGCTTCAGATGACCTCCTTACGTTTGGACAAATAAACCAGCAGTACCATTCCGGCTATGGTGCATAAAGCTGCGCAAAGACCAATTACGCTATAGCCTGCCTGCAGGCCTCGCAGCAAACCTTCAAAGGAATCCATACCAGAAGAATGTCTGACCAGCTCGCTGACAATCCCAATCACATAGTTGCCGATCACGCTGCCCACACCCATCATTGTCACGGTAAAGGTAACAGCGGTATCACTTCCCGTCGGATACCTTTTGGCAATAAAGGCCATGACCGTTGGATAAATCATCGCGATTCCAATTCCCGAAGCAGCAAACAAATAAGCCACACTTTCACCGCCAAATATCGCAATAAAGGTACAAATTGCCGAAATAGCGGAAAAAATCACCAGTGACAACACATATCCGATTCTATCTGTAATGATACCTAGAAAAATGCGCCCAAACGAAAAGCATAAGAAGAAAGCCGACAGCATTCCGGATGCAGAAACCGTTTCCCATCCATAAGCCTTTTCTAGGAAGTTGACGAGCCAGCCTCCGACTGCAAGCTCGGATACTACGCCAAAGGTCAGAATAAAAACCAAAAACCACAAAACAGGATCCTTCAGCAAGGTTTTGAAGGGAAGCCGATCCTCCTGCTTAATATCATCACCCGGAAACCGGCTGATTAAAGCAAACATAATGGGGATTATCGACAACAGCAGCATAACCAGATACATTCCTCGCCAATCAAGCAGGTAGTCGCCAATTTGTACTTTCATCAGGCCAGCGGCAGCGAGCGGTGCAACAACTGAGCTCAGCCCGTAAAAGCCATGGCTCAAATTCATCATCATCCCCGTGTTTTTGACAAAAATGCGCGCGCCCAAAACCGCCAGGCCAATCTCCAGCATGCCATTGCCAATGTACATTAAAAAATAGGATGCAGAAAACATCGTATACTGCTGCGACAAGTAAATGAATATGCCAGACAACGCCATGGATCCAAAAGCTATCACCATAACACGCTTGATCCCCCATAAGCGGGTTAAAAAAGCGGTAAAGGAGCACGCGATCAAATAGCCCAGTGCGTTCAACGACAGCAAGGAACCTAGCTGGGCTTCACTCAACGAAAATTCAAACTGAATACGAGGGATAGCTGGTCCCTTGATATTCTCCGAAAAACCAAAAATGATAAAACCGATAAAGATAACGGCCAATTGTAAAATATATGGCTTATTCCATGTGGCACTTCTTTTTCCCATGATGTATTTGCTCCTACCTCTAGTATCGTTGAGACTACTCTTATTGCGTGTAAATTGACTTGAAGCTCAAGCTGTCCAACGTAGCTTGTATCAATCCACCCATGTACTCGTCGCTCGTATTATTTTTGACAAATAGAACGGGCATATGCTCGGCAGGAATATACTCCTGACAGCCCTGACGCAGCTGCTTCAGCTGCGCCTCCCTCGGCAAATCGCCTGTAATCGCAATGGTAGCAGGGTTGACAATCGCGATAATGGAAACAAGTGTGTGTACAGCCAGCTGTATGAAGCCTTCTTCGGTATGCAGCTTGCGCAGCTGCTCTTCACGCGACATACCAAATGGCAGGAAAGACACCTCGCCGCCAAAGGTCGTGCTGCCGGACAGCACCCGACCATTGATCATAAAGCCGGAACCTGGATAGTGGTTTCTTGGAAAAGTAACAACTGCGTACGATCCGGCATCCGCATCGATATGCGAATAGAAGAAGCCATATACGGTCATATTCATATCGTTTTCAATCGTAATCGGCAGCTTGTACTTCTGTTCCAACCGCAAGCCGAGAGGTTGGCCGGCCAATTGCTCCACATCGCATACCCCGATGATCCCTTGATGAACAACCCCAGGAATGCCGATACCGATGGCAGCCATATTCGGATAATCGGCAATCAGCTTGTCAAGCAGACGCTCAATGACCTCCGGGTCAATGACATCCATGGCAATTTCTTCGGCCGCTGATACCTCTCCCAAAAGGTTGACCACTTGATATGCAATACTGCTCCTTCCTCCTGCAGTCAGCATCATCAAACAGGCTACACAACCAAAATCGGCATTATACTTGTATCGCATAGCAGGTCTGCCGCCGCTCGATTCTTCCTGTGTCATTTCAAATACCTCGCCTGCAGCTACCAGCTCATTAAGAATCGTATTACAGGTAGACACGCTGAGGCCTGTTGCCTGGGCGATAGATGCTTTGGTAACAAGCGGATTGGACTTTAATTGCTGCTTAATCATCTCAATGTTCATTTTTTTTATTTGAATTGTGTTTTGAATGAACAATATAATCAAATCCCTTCCCCAAAACATTAGACCTACTGATTATTACCATAGCTTAACTTAACTTATTATAAGTATCGCAATAAGTGTGATTGTAAAATAAGTGCAACTTAAAGTCAACGCTTTTTACGGTCCTTGTTTGTCCTGTGATAAAGTCTATTACCATACATTTTTATCCACTCATGGTAATGTAAGATTTATTTATATAACATCTTTCTGGAGGATTCAGAAAATATTATGAAATTAAAAGCATTGATTGTAAGTGGTATTTTATTAATGGTGATTATCTTTATGTTATCTCAATTTATTTCAAAAAAACAACAACCCACTGAAGTTATTGAAGCAACTGTAACCAATATTCTTTTACAAAAAGATGAGCAACTAACGGAGAGCGGCAAATATAAAGGTGAAGCTCATTATGAATTTAGTTATTCAAATAAAGATAACAGAAAAATACACTACGTCTTCTCAGATAAAAACAAGAGAGGAATGACATTCATAATTTACTCTAAGAATAAGAGTAATATCGTAAGTGAAGGACACACCAGCAAAGAAAACAACTTCTTGTTAGAAGATACTTTTAGTCCACAACAGGAAGGAAGTTACGAGATTACAATTGTGTCAGATGATGGAGACGGTGGAGCGGACTCCCCCATAAGTATATTGGTCGAATTAGCACCTAATTGAGAATCATGAATGAATAGCAAAAGGAGAGTACAGACAACTGTAACTCTCCTTTAATTATGTACCCTCAGTATTTTGACCCAGTGTACTTGAGACAAATAATACATGACCACGGCAAACAATAAACATCATACTTTACGCACCAAATCAGCTCACTCCTTTTGAATTGCTGCGGTCTTTTGCACTATTTTCCTGCTGCAAGAAGGCTTCGATTTGTTTCTTGTGATGTTCATCATGATGTATGAAAACATTTACAAACTTCTTATAGGTATAGTTTTGGTTGTCGATAGTGAATTTCGTAGCATTATTGTATTTTTCCTCCAACAGACTGAGCAGCTGTTTCCGCGTCATAATGAGGTCATCAATAAGTACTTCTAGGGAATTGTACGATTGTGCAAATACTGCGGCTTCTTGATTGTATTTCTCGATGTCTACGAAGAATAATTTGGCCCCCTCTGACATATTTGGAACCATTATTTCCAAACTGTTTCTATCCCAATACATAATGTGGGCTAGAATCTCCCTAAGAGACCATTTCCCAGTAGATATAGGCTTCAGCCATAAGTCTTGGGCGGTTTCCTTCAGATTCTCGACCCAAAGTAAATAATCTGAGAACTCGTTCAAACCTTTATTTTGCTGATCAGCCACCGCAATTCCTCCTTCAATAATATTCTAACATCAACTATACCATTAACTCCCAGTAAACACAAACGTATGTTCCTGTATTGTGACGAGTTTTTATTCGGAACGGGGTAGGGCACAGGATAATAAAAGAGCCGCCTGGTCGAAGGTAATCCGGAGCCCCACTATCTTAAGCGCGAACTTAAAGTTTTCTTTGAGTTTCATTAATGGGCTAATCTACCATGATAGTATACAAGTAGGACAATCAATAAAGTTTATCATACATCAGGGGGGAAAACTCTATGGAAAGGCATACAACGAATTATGATAATTCTCGTAATAGTTGTTCAAATCAAATAAAGATCTTTCACGGTAAGGAGTTGGTCTGATGCTGGTCGTTGGTAGAAAACCCGGACAATACATTGTGATCAACGAAAAAATTATCATAAAGGTAATTAAAAGCGAAGAGGGGCACTTACGCTTGGCTATTGAAGCTCCAAAGGATATCTCTATCATTCGCGGAGAATTGCTTAATCAAGAATAAGCACAAGTAAGCGATTCGGCCAAAGAAGGTATGTTCAACTTTCAAAAAAATTTTCAAAAAAAGACTAAACATTTCAAACCAATTGCCGATATATATATTAATCTCATATTCGATTACTCATGGACGAGTAAATTCGCATGTAGTTTCAAGGAGGAACATTTGAAACTGATGCCTATTTATTCGTCTTTTTGCTGTTTCACGTCGTTTTTTGACAATTGAATAAGTTATTAAATCATTAACGAGACTTAGGATGAGCAAATAAGTCGCCGTCATTCTTCAGGAGGAAGAAGGACAGCGATCTGTTTGCTCATTTTTTTTTCAATATAATATGCGGGATAAGGGGATGAGCTAATGCTCGTGTTAGGGAGAAAACCCGGAGAATATGTGCTGATCGACAACAACATTATGGTAAAGGTCATTAAGAGCGATGAAGGCCATTTACGCTTGGCGATTGAAGCACCGAAGCATATTTCTATTGTTCGCGGAGAATTATGGGAAGAAAACAATATAGCCTTAGGCCGGCAATAAAGGTCGAAGCCTCTGCCACTTAAGGACGAGTGGTGTAATCAAGGAAGATAACAGTTTGACTTACAAATCGTTGTTTTGGATTAGCGCGCAATCCATCAATGACTTGTGAGTACAGAGTATGCGCTTCAAAGGATGCAAACGGATAGGCATCCTAATACACCACATGGAGGTAATGAGAAATGAGAATTAACCACAACATTTCAGCACTGAACACGCACCGCCAATTAGCAGGTAACACAGCAGCAACAGGCAAATCTTTAGAGAAATTGTCTTCGGGTCTTCGTATCAACCGCGCGGGTGACGATGCGGCAGGTCTCGCCATCTCCGAGAAAATGCGCGGTCAAATCCGCGGTCTGGAGCAGGCGCAGCGCAACTCCCAAGATGCTATTTCCCTTATTCAAACAGCAGAAGGCGCGTTGAATGAGACGCATTCTATCCTGCAGCGTATGCGCGAGCTGGCAGCCCAATCGGCGAACGGCACGAACTCCACCGAAGATCGTCAGGCGATTCAAGAGGAAATCAATCAATTGACTTCCGAAATCAACCGGATCGGCAATACGACGGAGTTTAACACCAAGAGCCTGCTGAAAGGCGAACTGAACGTAAAGAAGGTGTCCACTTCCAATGTTACGGGCGGAGCAGTCTCCGGCAATATTTTGATTACGAATTCGAATACGGCTGCATCGGCTACAGGCTCTGCGCTTGGCAATGTTAACATCTCGTCAGTTGGCGGCGGCACGGTAACAGGCAACGTGGCTTACGCTAACCCGTCTACAACGAACAGCGGTCCGAATGTTACCGTTACGTCCGCGATTGCTACGGGTGGTGTGAATGCTGCTGCAACTTTGGGAGCGGACTTTAGTGTTGTTTCCGCTGCGACACAAGGTGCAACGATTACCTCCAGTATCGCTTATGCGACTCCAGCTACTGCAGGTACCGGCCCTAACGTAACAGCGGGAGATAACGAGCTCACCATTAATCTCAACGGCGTTGTTAAAACGATTACGTTGACCGTAGAGGATTACGCCTCAAGCGGGACTCTAGGTGCAGCCGATTTTGTTGCTGACCTTGAAACGAAAATTCAGGCGCTGGGCGGCGCCTTCGCGAATGTGACGGTAAGCTTTGATGCAAACGACAAAATTGTGTTCAAAACAAACGACGCAACTGATTCCTTCTCGCTCACAGGCGGTAATGCGCTGAATCACTTGTCCACTGCTGGCGATGGTTCTGACCTCGTATCTGGTGCCGACACGCCTAACAACGAACTCACGCTGACCGTAGGCGGCACTACGCAAACCATCAGCTTGACCGCAGCCGATTACGATATGACGGGTGCCGTTGGACGCAATGCTTTCTTGGCCGATCTGAACACACAGCTGGGCGGAGCTTTCGGCACAGGCAACGTGGTCGCTACGTTCGACGGCAGTAACAAGCTCGTTCTGACGAACAACGCAAAAGGCATCTCCAGCACCATTACTAGCATCTCCGGTTCCGCAGCGGCTGCCCTCGGTCTGGATGCAGGCAATGCGAATTACGTACAAGGTACGGAGAAAAACCTGTTGACGGTTACGCTGAACAATCAAACGCATACGGTCAGCCTGGCTACAACTGATTATAGCGCTGGCGGGACTGACGGCGCATCCGATTTTGTTGCTGATATTCAAGCGAAAATCCAGGCGCTGGGCGGCGATTTCGCTAGCGTCACGGTTGGCTTCGATAACAACAACCATATTGTGTTCACAACTGCCGATTCTTCGGATCAGTTCACGATTGATGGCGGCGGCGCAGCTGCGCTTATCGGAACGTCGTTCACAACAGGCACTCAAGGTTCGGGCAACAATCAACTGTCCGTGACAGTTGGCGGCGCCACGAAAAACATTACATTGGCTGACGGCAACTATAATCTTACTAATGCAGGCGATCGCACAACATTCCTGAACGATCTGAACAGCAAGCTGGATACGGCTTTCGGCACTGGCAACGCAGTGGCGTCTTTCAACGCTGACAACCAGCTTGTCATTACGAACAGTCTGACTGGCAGCTCGAGCTCGATCGGCGCAGTTACAGGCAGCGCGGCTTCCGCGCTGGGCCTCGGATCGGCAGCGTTGCAGCAAGGTCAGAATGCCAACAATACCGGCACGCTGACGATTGACGGCATTAACGTCAATATTTCGCTGGCGGCAGGCAACTACACTGCTGGCGGTCTGGCATCCGACCTGCAATCGCAGATCAGAGCGGCTGATCCTGCTCTTGCCGAAGCAACGGTAAGTCTGGCAGACGGCAAATTCGTCATCTCCACTGGAACTCAAGGAAGTAACGGTTCGGTAACGATTGGCGCGGACGAGCTGGCGAAAACATTGAAGCTGACAGCTTCCGAAGGCGCTCAATCGACAGTTGGAGCCGACGCTGTAGATCAAGGCCTCAAAATGCAAATCGGTGCAAACAACGGACAAACGTTGACCGTAGACATTGGAGATATGCGTTCACTGGCACTTGGTATTTCCGGTACAAGCTCTGGCGCTGCACAAGGCTCAGTGGCCGGTGCTGTGTTCACGTCCACTCAATCGGTAACGAACGGAACCAACAATACCGGGGCTGAATACGGTCTGGATGTCACAACATCGGAGAAAGCGACAGCTGCGGTCGAAGTACTGGACAACGCGATCAAAGCTGTCTCCAACGAGCGTTCCAAGCTGGGTGCTTTCCAGAACCGTCTGGAGCATACGATCAATAACCTTGGAGCTTCCGCAGAGAACCTGACAGCTGCCGAGTCGCGTATCCGCGACGTCGATATGGCTAAGGAAATGATGGCATTTACGAAAAACAACATCCTTTCCCAGGCTGCGCAAGCGATGCTGGCGCAAGCGAACCAACAGCCGCAAGGCGTTCTACAGTTGCTCCGTTAATTTCCCAAAATTCCGAAGGAGCTTGAACGGGCCCCTTCCGCCAAAACAGCGGAGGGGCTTTTGCTTTCCGCTAGCAAAAGTCCCCCTCCAGGTACCGCATTGTTCTGTGACCAGAAAAGGCTCGCAAAAGCCCCTTTGCGCTGGCTTTGCCACCCAGCGTAGCCCATCCCAAACCTATGCCCGGCAGCGGCAGTCGTGGTCACACTACCAACCTTAACGCTATGTTCGCGCTTGCAGCGCACTTCTGGCAACCAGCATGTATCCGGCCCCCCGAATCGTAATGATTCTCTCAGGATTGGCAGGGTCGGCCTCGATTTTTTTGCGTAAATTACTGATGTGTACAGCGACAGTTCTCGTATCCTCCAGACTCTCCATTCCCCAGATAAGCTGAAACAATGCATCGACACTGACGACACGATTAACGTTTTGTGCCATAAAGGACAGTAGACTGAACTCTTTTTTCGATAAAAAGATGGTTTCACTGCCCATGATGACGGACTGGGCGTAGAAATCCAGCGTCAAACCCGGTAACTCCAACAGTTGTTCCCTTCTGCCATTCGACACCCTGCGAAGGTGAGCCTTGATTTTGGCCATGAGTACTCCCGGACTGAACGGCTTGGTCACATAATCGTCGCCGCCATAGGATAATGCGCTGATTTTTACCTCGTCTTCCTCACGGCTGCTCAGAAACACGATCGGCGCATTCGTGTAGCCGCGTGCGTTCCTGCACCAGTCAATGCCGTTTTCATTAGCCAGCAATACATCCAGTACAATCAAATCCGGCTTGAACGATGCAAGCAGCTTCATGGCTTCTGTCCCGCTATGACTGTAAGAAGATATGAAGCCCTCCCGCTCGCAATACGCCTGAACAATCTCGCATATATGGGGATCATCATCGACGATCATAATTTTGTGCGTATCCATCACACCATCACCTTCCTTCTTCTACAATACAAGGAAGCGATACATAGAATATCGATCCTGTCTTGCCGTCGCTCTCCGCTCGAACCGTCCCTTTATGCGCTTGTACGATTTCCCTACAAATCGCCAGCCCGAGCCCGCTTCCCTCTACGTCCTTCTCCACACCCGGTCGATCATACCTGTAATTGCGATCGAAGATTTGCTCGAGCTTCTCTGGGGGAATACCCGTGCCAGAGTCTTGTACGCTAATTATCGCATAACGGGTATGATTCACCTCGTCCACAGCTAGCGCAATACGCACCATCCCACCCCTAGAGGTGAACTTCATCGCGTTCGACACTAGATTAAACAAAGCCTGCTCTAATCTTTGCGCATCCATCTCGACAATCGGCAAGTTAGGTCGCTGATCTTCCGCATCTCCGATATCCAGCATGAAATCCAATCCCGCGTCACGCACAACCAGCTCATATTGTTCAAAAAAACCGCGCAAGAAGTGAATCACATGAACCGGCTCCATTCGGTACGAGACTTGTCCCGTCTCCAATTGCGACAAGAAGGACAACTCCTCGATCATGCGGTTAATCCTTATCGTGTTATCCCGGATATACTTCAGGTACTGTTCATTACGTTCCGGCTTGACCCTGTCCTGCACAGCTTCTACATAACCAAGCATGCTGGATAGCGGCATACGCAGATCATGCGTAATATAGGCAAGGAGCTTCTTCCTCCCTTGCTCGGAGTGAAGCAACCGGTCATACGAAGTGCGGAGATCATCATGAGCTGCGGATAAGGCCTGTGTGCGTTCCTGCACGGTTCGTTCCAAATTCATATTCATTTCAGTCAGCTTGTTGTTAGCGTCCTGCAGCTCAAGTGCAATTCTCTCTTCGTTCGATGCCGCCCTCGTAAATCTTGAAGAAAGCAGAATCATCTGTGCGATCGTAAACACCAACAGACCAAGCGGAGATGTATTTCCGATTCGTGACCATTCATTGTAATATAAAAAATCGTTGACGACAGTAACTAAACCAACCACCGCCACCACCAGGAAGATTAGCGCTCCCTCCATACGCCACACAGCTGCTTTGACCAGCCCAACCATCAGATAAATCATATGGAGAAAAACCATCACACCGATCATCGCTAATAATTTTGTATATAGAAGTGCAGGGGTCACCACAACAACGATACAGAATGCGCCGGTAACGATCCGCGTGCCCAGATGAAACCAACGCGATACATAATTCGGAAAAATGCTATCAAAGTACCTCGTCATGATATAACCAATGCTGCAAAGAATCAGGTACTCGATCTTAAACTGCAATCCCCATGGAAAAGCTGGCCACCATTGTGTGAGCAAGAGCTCACCGACCAGCAAGGATCGGATACCGGACAACGCGGTGAACAGACCAAAATACAATGTAGCCCTGTCTTTGCGTCGCAGGACGAACAACATTAGGTGATACACGCCAATCACCAGCAGGCTTGCGGTGATGAACATTTCAGCGGCGATTTTCAGATTTGTCCTGACCGTTAACACATCGCTGCCGCCCAACTCTATATCCTTGGTGATGCCGCCTCGCTTATGATGGTAGTTGGTCACTTGCATAACAAGCTCCACCCTATCATTCTCGGGCTGGAAGAACACCAGCTTCGTTGCCAGATGCGGGATCACGCTGCTCTTGTCCTGACCAACTACACCGACTTCTGCCAGCTGCTCACCATTAACCCATAATTTATACGCATGAAAGATGGTAGGCAGCCGCAGAGCAAGCCGCTCCTTCCGATCCTGCTCGCTAAGCTCTATGACCACCCGAAAGGTTGCAAAGCCTGTACCTTTCAGCTGCTGACCATCTATCCGATAGCCTAGCCAGGAGCCCGGGATGCTGATCCAGCGGTCATGATTTCTGTCCCTTGCTAAGCGATTCTGTATGTCCTCAGGCGACAGCAGCTCTTGCCAGTAGAACTCCCACTCCCCAATTAAATTAAGCGGATTCTTACTGACATGAACCTGCGATAAATCCAAAATGCCTTTTTCACTTTGGATCTCAGGAGAGTCCGGTCCAGAGACGATAGTAAAGCTTGCGACCAAACCAATAAAAACGGCAACAGCTACATGAAGCAAGATCGTACGAGAACCGAATCGGAGAATACTCCTCATTTTGAAACCGACCCCAATCTACTGGATGCGCGATAAGTAAGTTGATTATCTAAATCATATCATCTATTGAAGGAAAATGTACCCTGCAAATATCTGCGAGGCATTGAACACAAACATTACGATGAGGTCCTTTTTTGAACGTAAGAAAAACCGTCCACCCTTGGATGGTTCATTAACGTGCAAACCCAAGTTTTAAGCAAGAGGAGGGGGATGGGTAACGAAGCAGAGTCACCGATGCCTTTCACAGCGGTAGATTCAGACGCCGTTTTCTTACCCCACAATGTGGCATCTTGCTAAAGTCTATTTCTTTACATTTATATCCACCCATGGTAAGGTGAGATTTGGTTTATATAACATCTTTTTGGAGGATTCAAATAATAATATGAAATTAAAAGTAATGATTGTAAGTGGTATTTTATTAATAATGATTATCTTTATGTTTTCTCAATTTTTTTCAAAAAAACAACAACCCACTGAAGTTTTTGAAGCACCTGTAACGAACATTCTTTTACAAAAAGATGAGCAACTAACGGAGAGCGGCAAATATAAAGGTGAAGCTCATTATGAATTTAATTACTCAAATAAAGATAACAGAAAGATTCACTACATCTTCTCGGATAAAAACAAGAGAGGAATGAGGTTCATCATTTACTCTAATAATAAGAGCAATATCGTAAGTGAAGGACATACCAGTAAAGAAAATAACTTCTTGTTAGAAAAAACTTTTAGTCCCCAACAGGAAGGAAGTTACGAGATTACAGTTGTGTCAGATGATGGAGACGGTGGAGCGAACTCCCCCATAAGTATATTGGTCGAATTAGCACCTAATTGAGAATCATCCATTAAAAGCAAAAGGAGAGCACAGACAACTGTACTCTCCTTTTGCTTATGTAAGGCTTACTGTTGACAATCCTTAGGCTATTTTAAAGGCCACCAGAAAGGTGACCGATATTGATTTAGTTTATTTCAACGAATTTACTTAGTGTGACTTTTGTATAAACTTTGTACATTCCATTATCGGTGTATCTAGGGGCTTCTATACTAAAGTGGAGACCATCATAAAGGACCCAATTACCCTCAGTGTCTTGACCCAAGTGAATCTGAGACAAATAATTCACATACCGATTATCCAATTTTTCATGATGAAAAAACTCTAAATAACCATAAGAATACTTGGTTGGTCTGATATGAGAAAGATCACGTATTCTAAAGTAATGATTATCCAAACTCACCATTGCTGTATATCGCGGACCCCAGGCTTCGGGGGAATATGTAATGGGAAACTCTGGAACATCATTTTTTGCCACTACATTTACGACTTTTCCTGTACTCACTTCAACCCATGTTTCTTCAAGATTAAAGAGTGCTCTTGAGTTTTCTGGTGTACCGTTCTCGGCACTCGCATTCGAGATTAGGACAAAAAGAGGCATGATCACCGCTAACAAAAAACATAATACTTTACGCTGCAAATCAGTTCACTCCTTTTGGTTTGCTGCTGTAAGTATAGGATATAAAGGTAAGTAGGGCATGGTGCAATTGTAGCAATTTTAATTTAATTTTAGTCTACAACATAGGTCCTTTGCTTCTTTCAGAATATTAGTAAAATAGGCATGTTTTATTTGTTTTTGGTGAACCTTTGAAACATAGACTTCTTTCTTCTCTGCTTCATTGATCTGGGGAGGTAGCCTGTATATAAGCTATTTGTTGGAGGAAGTATAGTGAAAGCGCTATTGTTAAGCAGCAATAATTTTTCTTGCTCTGTAATTCCTTGTGGGTTCTTCATGATGTCTCCTTAAAAGCTATAACTGTGATTGTTTAATTATAGCTGTATTGATCCAAATAGCAAACTATAAATATCGAAGGAGATATAAGCGGCTTTATGCTTGATGGTTTTCATCTTTTATTATTAACCGAATCACATGTGGCAGTATTCGCGTTCTAATTCCCTTGTGCTGAAGGACATAAGCTTAATTATTCTGTATTGTACCATTGACTGAAAATACCCGGAAGCCTATAGTTGGATTAAATTTACATAGAAGGCGAGTGAGTATCATGTTAGTGATTAATACTCAAAAATTCAGTTTTTTAAGGTACGGAAGGGATAGTCAGCAGATATAATCCTATCCATAACCAACAACACACGGAGGGAAAATGCTTATGTCGTTTAGTTATTACGGTGAACTTTGTACTGAGGTTTATGACCTTACCAAAAAAATTGGGCAATCTTTCTGCGGTGATTTAGAATATTATCAAGATAAGCTAAAGCATTGTAAGGGACGTATTCTCGAGGCAATGGTCGGATCTGGACGAGTAATAATTCCACTTCTAGAATCGGGGCTTCTTGTTGATGGAGTTGACTATTCCCCTGAAATGTTGGCTTCTTGCCGTCAACGTTGTGAAGAGCGGGGGCTTAAAGCCAATTTATACGAATCAAATCTACAGGAACTTTCCCTGCCCAATAAATATGAGGCAATCATTATTCCGGGTGGTTCCTTTTTATTGATCGAAGACCGTCAAGAATCTCTAAAAGCCTTAAGGCGACTTTATGAGCATCTTCAACCCGGTGGATATCTGATGCTTGATCTTTTCCTACCTGACAACAATTTTGATATGGGTAAGTCTGGAGGTACATCAACCTTCCATTTACCGAATGGCGATACGATCACAATGGAAGATAAGCTTGTAGAAGCTGATTTATTTAACCAGTACAAAGTTTCCTACTTGAAGTATGAGAAGTGGCGGAACGGAAAGCTTATTCAAACCGAATTGCAACGTTTCGCATTACGTTGGTATGGTGTGGAAGAGTTCAAGCTAGTTTTAGAAAATATCGGATTTTCTGATGTAGTTGTGTCTGCCGATTTTGTTTGGGGAAAAGAACCAAGTAACGGAAAGCAAAAATTTGTGTACGAAGCGGTTCGGAAATAAACAAGACAAGGGGGGCTTGCCGCCCCTCTGTGGTACGGAGCAAACAAGGGTAAACTCCGCCGCAAACAAAAAAAGCAATTCATTCCGTACTGGGTAGGTCAATAATGCGTTCCATAAGCCAATCAAAAAAAGAGGTAGCCTTACCTTAATTCTAGTCAAATATCTTCTTTCTCTAGCGCCTTAAAGTAGGTGGCAGTTCTAACATTGTTCTCCTTTCCTTTAGCTTGGTTTGAGTGATATAGAAAGATTGAAAAAGAGCAACCCAGAAGAAATGCAGAAGGCATCGTCATGCTAAAATTCAGTTATCATGCGCCGCGACAGGATGCGAGGGGAGGTAATTTATGAAGCATACGATCGAATTTTCCTTGCAAACGGCTCGGGATTGGTGCATCGACGTTGTGTCGGATTGCCCCGCGGAGCTGGCGGACATTCAGGTGAAGCCGTTCCCCAATACAATCCGTTGGCAAACGGGGCATATTCTTATCGTGGCAGAGAGGATGTTGTTTCGGTATCCGGAGCGAGATACGGGGTTTCTTCCCGTTTCGTTCTCGGAATGGTTCGAATCGGGAACAACTCCGGCTGACTGGACTGAACAACCTCCTTCCCTTGAAGAACTTATTTCTTTATTGAAAATGCAGCAAGAACGAATCCGATCCATCGCGCCCAAGCGATTCGACGACCGCCTGGACCCGCTATACTTCGGTTATGCCAGTTTGGGCGAATGCGCCGGGTTCGTCGTTGTGCACGAAGCTTTCCATGCAGGAAAAATGATGGAAATGTTGCGCGTAATCAAACAGCAGCATCGCTAAGGCTTCGTTTAATAATTAACAATTGGTTTTTGCGTCCCAGTATGAGTCCAATTCGATGTGTTGACACTATACACTCCACATGTGACGTGTAGACACTGAAAACAAATGACAGGGATAGCATTTACTCAATGAAGGGGCGGCTGACAACAGTCGCCCTTTTATTTAGATATAAGAAAGTATAAATTTTGGGACTATCCCCTTTTTGAGGTTGTGGCATTTTTAACGTACTCAATAGTATTTAGCATAGGCTTTGTATCACATCCTCGCACAAAGCGGTAAGGTTGATATTTCAGCAAGACAAGTACATTTGTCAGATTGATAATTTATATCGTCATTATGACAAGTTTTAATGTATTTATGACAAGTATACTTGATATCCAGTGAAAAAGCTGCTATATTATTCTCAACACAAAGGAAGGGGTTTTAAAATGAAAAAGGAAGAAATTTTAGAAAAGAGCAGAAAATCCGGTCTTGACGAAAGAGAAGAAAAAATCGAGGGGGATTCAAACGATATAAGTTTGATATTTGTCCTTGCCTTGACGCTTATTTTTGCAATATGGAATTTGATGCACGGAGTTTATAGTTATGACCTTTATGCACTTTTCACCGCATGTGTCGCCGGAAGAAGCATATATAAATATTCTCAATTAAAGTCAGGGAAATTATTAGCTGCTTCCATATTGGGAATAACTGCTGTGATCGCTAGTACAATAGCGTTTTTTATAGGAGGGTAATTATTTGAAGGATGAATTAGTATTAAATAACCGCCTTAAAGTAGCGAGGGCAGAAAAAAATCTTTCACAGGGACAATTAGCTGAAATGGTGGGAGTATCACGCCAAACAATCAGCTCAATTGAAACAGGACAGTTTTGCCCGACTGCTAAATTAGCCCTCATTTTATGTATAGCTTTAGACAAGAAATTTGAGGAATTGTTTTATTTTTGATTAGTAGAAAAGCCGCCTTTTAGACGGCTTTTTTATATCAGTAAGACCCTACCCAGTAGCTGGTGAAAAGGTCTTTGCATCCACGTCGAAGTTAAGGCTTGTCATACCCGCCTGAAAATTTTACAAAGAAGCCCCTACCACATCGGTAGGGCGAGAATAAGGAGCATGATGTTTCTAGTATTAACATGAAGTTAGCTAATATACTTATCTCCCTATCAAATCAAAATGCTTTAGAATAGAAACACTATCGAAAATCTTCAGACAGCGCATGAAATTGAGTCAATGGATATTCGCTTAATTCTGCCTGAGGATAGCTATGACACATCAACATGCACAAGCAAACTAACATTTCAATTAAAGGCTGTACTTGCTGAAGAAGAAAGCGCAAACTATCTGACCGCATTAAAATAGGGCTGAAGGCTAGCGCACGACAGGGAGTCTACAAGGCTTCTCTACCTGCATTTGGCTACAAGCGTGACGGTAAGAAGCAGGTACTTGACGAGGATTATGCACCTATTGTTCGGGAAATTTTCGACCTCTATCTGTATCAGGATTGGGGTATGTACAAAATCAGTAACTTCTTCATTAGTAGGGAGATTCCAACTCCTAGAACAGTATCAGGCGGCGGGAAAGCAGGGGCATTATGGAATCAAAGTTCCGTAAGCGTCATTCTCAAAAACATTGTCTACACAGGCACTCTTGTACATCATCGTGAAGAGACAAGAGACTTCATCTCCAAGAAGCGTAGACGTGTAGATCCTAGCGAGCAAGTAGTCCATGAAAATGCACATCCTGCCATTATCACAATGGACGAGCACTTAGCCGTATTGGAGAAGATGAAGAAAAAAGGCAGGAACAACAGTAACGGTAGTGAAAGTTTATTTGCTCACATAGCCGTATGTGCTGATTGCTGTAAGGGTATGACCTTCCGCAAAGACAGAAGAAAAAAGAGCGGCGGGGCTTATGTATGCGTTGGTTATGTGAAGCACTCAACGTCTTACTGTTCCTCTCATATCATTGGATACGACAATTTATTGCAAGCTGTCAAAGATGAACTGAAGGAACTGATTACTGACAACATTAAGCTAGAAAGGCTCTACGGGGCGGCAAACACAAAAGCTAATGAACAGCATACGAAATACTTGAAAGAACTAGCTACCGTCACAAAACGCCTGAACAAGCTCAACAGAGAGTTTCAAAGCCTTTTGCAACTCTACACAGAAAAGGTTATCGACATAGCACAGTTCAAAGTACAGAATGAGCATATCCAATTTGAACAAGGTAGGCTTTCCCAAAGGAAGGCAGAGATTGAAAGCCTACTTGAAACAAAAAAAGACACAGAAGAACAACTCCGTGCCTTTAGAAAGCAAATATCCCGCTTCACCAAACTTGACATTGACGATGAGCAAGTCTTGAAGCAGGTACTCCAAAGACTCATTCAAAAAATCGAAGTCAATGACGACGGATCAATCAAAGCCATACATTACAACATTTCCCGCCCTCAATCCGTAAGGACGCTGGAACAACAAGGGGCGTAGGACTATTCCTGCCCCTTCCATTTTAGTAACACTGTACACTCCACATGTGTGGAGTGCTTAATATCGCATCGAATCAACATTCTTCCAGCCAATTATCTTTGTAATCTGTTTCTTTGGCTTGCTTGATCTCGAGCGCGAACTTAAAGTTTTCTTTAAGTTTCATTAATTGGCTAATCTACCATGATAAAATACAAGGGGGAAAATCGATATCATATCATACTTCACTGAGGGACAAACGATGAGGAAAAAATTGTCGGATCGCTGATGGCGGTACTACTGTGCTTTCATTTCCCGTCAGCTTTGCAGCAGACGCAACGAAGACTTCAGCCGACTTTACGGACTTGAAGGATCTGGATGAAGCAACGAAAGCCAAGTTCGACGCGATGATATCCGCTGGTGTATTCGACGGTGTGCACGAGGGCAATTTCGGTCTCAAGGATGAGATGAACTGGGCGCAATTCGCTAAGGTTGTAGCGTTGATTTTCGGTTTGAAGGTGGATACGGACTTAAAGTCGTCTTCATTCAAAGACGTCGGTGCCGACGACCCTGCAAATGGATATGCTTTACCTATTATCACTTTTTACTTGAACAGGAGAGGTTTGGTTGAAAAAGAAAATAGTCTTTAAAGTAATAAATAACTTACTATTAAGTGGTTTGTTAGCTTTGTCTTCATTTTCGTTGAGTGCTCTTGCAGCAACAGATTTAACAGATATCAACGGCTCTTACGCAAAAGATGCTATCCTGGGGTTAGCAGAAGCAGGTATTATAAATGGTAAAGGTGATGGGAAATTCGATCCCACGGGGAGAATTGAAAGACAAGATTTTGCAATTATTTTGGCAAAAGCATTGAACTTAGATGTAACTAGTGCCCCAGCAACCTCAACGTTTTCCGATGTATCTAACACACACTATGCCTTTAGTTATGTAGAAGCTGCAGCCAAAGCAGGTTTAATTGAGGGTAATGGGGATGGAACATTTGGAACTGGAGCCAATCTTTCTCGCCAAGATATGGCTGTTCTCTTTGTACGAGCATTAGGCACAGATGTGACAGGTAAGGCAGCTAACTTATCTTTCTCTGATGCGGGACAAATTGCTGATTACGCTAAGGACTCCGTTGCTGCCGCTGTTGAATTAGGGTTGATTAGTGGGACTGGAGAAGGTTTTAATCCCCAGGGTAATGCAGAGCGTCAAGCTGTGGCACTCGTAGCGTCAAAATTTTTAAAGGTTCAAGATGAAATTAGTCCGAAAATAGATACTGTTACACAGGTTGACGACAAAACCTTAACAATAACTTTTACAAAAGAACTTCAAGCGTTATCGCCTGAAGACTTAGTTTTAACAGACGAGAATGGAAAAGTTATTCCCATAGAGAATGTAACACTTTCTGAAGATAAGAAAAGCGTTACTATTAAAGTAGAAAACCTACCTTCAGAAAGTAAAATCCGTGTAGAGTACAATAAGGATACGACTCCTAATGGACCTATTCAAATAATTGAAACCGGAAAAACAAATCCTTCATCACCTTCGAGCAGTGGTTCAAGTTCAGGAGGTGGAGGTGGAGGTGGAGGTGGAGGTGGGAGTAACGACAGTAACGACAGTAACGACAATGATGACAATGAAAATACACCAGTAAATCGTTCTCCTCAAGTGGTAAGCGAATTTGCTAAACGTGAACTTACTGTAGGGAGTATAGAATATATTGATATAGACGATCACTTTACAGATCCTGATGGAGATGAATTATCTTATTCTGTAGTTTCGGATAATGTAAATATCGTTAAATCAGAGTTGTATTCAGAGAATGGTTTTTACACGATTAAACTTACACTTCTTAATCAAGGGACAGCAACCATAACTGTAACAGCAGATGATAAGAAGAATGGCACAGTATCCACTTCATTCCTTGTTCATGTCGGCTTTTCACAGCCAATTCTCGCGACACCGACAGCCAACCCTGCTGGCGGAGCTGTCGTGTCAGGTACGCAAGCAGCGCTTAGCGCAACGGCTGGCGCAACAATCTACTATACGACAGATGGCAGCACGCCGACCACGTCCAGCACGCCGTATACGGGACCGATCATCATTACGAGCCGTACAACGATTAAAGCCATCGCCGTTCAACCTGGCTGGGAGAATAGCTCGGTTGCGACATTTGAATATACGGTTACAATACCTATCGAATTGCCTGAATCGATATCATCCACTTCGCAGTTGGTTGTGGGACAAGCCTATACCGGCAGTGTAGCAGCATCTGGTGGGACAGGAGCCATTACTTATGCAGTCACCAGCGGACAACTGCCTGCGGGACTGGATTTGGATGAAAACACAGGGGTTATTTCTGGAACTCCAAGCGCTAGCGGCACGTATAGCTTCACGATCAGCGCGACAGATTCGGCTACAACTCCGGCAACAGCGTCTGTGCAATATACGGTGACGATCGCGCCGCCTGCCCAGACCTTGACGCTTCTGACATCCAATCCGGCCAATGTTACGTTGACGGTAACTGGTGCGACATATGCGCTCGTCATTACGGCGGGCTTCAATGACCACACATCGCTCAACGTAACCGGAGTGGCGCAATATGCGAGCACCGACCCGAGCGTCGCGACGGTCAGTAATGCGGGCGTCGTGACGGCGGTCGCAAGCGGAACCGCGAACATCGTCGTCACTTATGGCGGCTTAACAAAGAACGTGCCAGTGACGGTGACGATCGCGCCGCCTGCCCCGACCTTGACGCTTCTGACATCCAATCCGGCCAATGTTACGTTGACGGTAACTGGTGCGACATATGCGCTCGTCATTACGGCGGGCTTCAATGACCACACATCGCTCAACGTAACCGGAATGGCGCAATATGCGAGCACCGACCCGAGCGTTGCGACGGTCAGTAATACGGGCGTCGTGACAGCGGTCGCAAACGGAGCCACGAACATCGCCGTCACCTATGGCGGCTTAACAAAGAACGTTCCGGTGACGGTGACGATCGCGCCGCCTGCCCCGACCTTGACGCTTCTGACATCCAATCCGGCCAATGTTACGTTGACGGTAACTGGTGCGACATATGCGCTCGTCATTACGGCGGGCTTCAATGACCACACATCGCTCAACGTAACCGGAGTGGCGCAATATGAGAGCACCGACACAAGAGTTGCGACGGTCAGTAATACGGGCGTCGTGACAGCGGTCGCAAACGGAACCACGAACATCGTCGTCACCTATGGCCACATAACAAAGAACGTGCCGGTGATGGTGACGACGGCATCGCGTCAATTGGTGTCCATCGACGCCTGGTTGTCTTCAAACCCGCTGAGAGTAGGGGAGACAACTAACCTCTTAGTCTTCGCGGACTTTGACGACGAATCGAGGGAAGACGCGACCGCTTGGGCGACGATTGAAATTGAAGATCCGGACTTAGCCACAATCGATGCCAATGGCTTCCTTACGGCGCTCAAACCGGGCAGCACGAGAATTATAGTGACGTTCTTATCCAAGATAATTATTATAGAAGACGTCACTATCCTGGAATAGCCCGCCAGTCAGCCTCCGATTCCATCGGGGGCTTTCCTTTTTTGCTAACATCTGTGTGATAGTAAGAAGTTCATCGACTCGCTCGGCCTGCCCATCTTCCTCTATTCGAGCGGCAGCTCCTAAGCGAGAAAATGATCCAAACGAGAAAATAACGGTACAAGGGGTTTATCCCTGTACCGTTATTTATTAAATTTGAGGATTGACAGGGTCAGCCTCGATTTTTTACGTAAATTACTGATGTGTACAGCGACCGTTCTCGTATCCTCCAGACTCTCCGTTCCCCAGATGAGCTGAAATAACGTATCGGCATTGATCATACGGTTAACATTCTGTGCCATATAGGACAGGAGACTGAATGGCTTTGTCACAAAATCGTCGCCGCCATCGGATAATGCGCTAATTTTCACCTCGTCTTCCTCACGAATGCTTAGAAACACGATCGGCGCATTCGTTTAGCTGCGAGGAGGATATGAAGCCTTGGCCACCACAAACACAGAAGCCCGAATACGAAATACATTTGGGCTTCAATATACAGGCAGGCAAATGCGGCTATGAAAATATTACTTCCTTACGAGCGACACACAGCACTCCACATGTATGGAGTGTTGGTCACTGACGAATGACTTCAGCAAGTTCGCTCTCAAACATTTTATTTCTTTAGCTCCTCATGGGGCTAGGCTAGCGTAGCGGCATCTCCGGGCCGGAGGGACAGTAGGCCACGATGCCCTTCCGCCTTGAGCTGTCGCAGCAGCGCCTCCGTGTCGGCCTCCGGAGCATGCGCCAAAATCGCGACCGGGCATGGCACAGCCTGAAGCATTCGGCGGACGTCGGGCAAGCCCTGATGGATTTTGTACACGATACGCTCGACGCGACAGCCGCGATCCGGCGGCGCCATACGGAGCAGCCGATCCGCGAGAGTATGTTTGTAGGCATGTCCGGTCAGGATAATGCCGTTCAGATGGTTGCGGCGCAACTGCCTGTAGTACCACTGCGCCTTCGGCGATTGCATCATGCCGTCACCGGTGAGAACGATGCCCGGCTGCGCGCCGGGCTGCAGGAACCGCGTTCGCTGCTCCGCATCGCGGACGACCTCCAGCCCGCCGAGCGCGGCCGCGATCCTTGCCTCCGCGCCGGGCTTCAGCCAGCCCGGCTGCCGGAGGAGCTGCTCCAGACCGTGGAGCAGCTCTTCTTCCACCCGCAGCGGCACGCCGGGGAATTGTCGTTGCAGCAGCAGCAGAAGTTCCTGGCCGCGGCCGCTGTGCGGAACCGGCAGCAGGAGATGTCCCCCTGCCGTCAGGACGCCGTCGGCTGCGGCGTAGATCCGCTCCAGCTTGGCCGACTGCGGCTCGGCGTCGAGGCCGTAGGCTGCGTCTATGACAGCCCCCGTCAGCTCGCCGGGGCCGCCGGGCAATCGCTGCAGCGCGTCGGTGCGCAGCAGCAGCGATTCCTCTGTGTAATCGCCCGAGTAGAAGAAGCGCCTTCCCGAAAGCTCCAGCAGGAACCAAACCGAGCCGAGCATATGGCCGCTGCGGCCCCAGCAGACGCGCAGCTCAGGGCCTAGCTCAATCCAGCCTAAGGCTGGGGCCGCTTCGTCCAGATAAGCGTAAGCGATGCTGCGTATATCCGTTTCGTCGTATGGCAGCCGGGCGTCTTGCTGTTCGACGTAGTGGCCCCACGTAGCATAGTAAGCGGGCAACAGCTCGGCAGTAATCCGGGTTGTCCACACTTTGCCGCGGTAGCCAAGCTTGTACAACAGCGGCAGAGCGATGGAATGATCTTCGTGGGCATGCGAAAGGAACACCGCGTCGATATGCGGAATTTCAGCCGGGTCGAGGAGCGGATATTCGCCGCTACCGGTCCGCTTGACGCCGCAATCCAGCAAAACCCGCGTCTCCCCACTTTGCAGCATATAACAGGAGCGTCCGTGCTCGCCTGCTCCCCCCCATACTTTCAATTGCATCATGACAAGTTCCACTTTCTGTTTGAATTCATGCTGTTAACGAACAGCAGCAGCAAGGTCGTTAGGCCGACGGAGATCACCGCCATGGCCATGCCGAGAGAGATTTGCCCTTGCTCAAACTGCGCAAAGATGTAGGTGGCCGACGTTCGCATCGAAGGCGGCAGCACCAGCAGCGAGGCGACCAGCTCCCGCAGCGAAATGGTGAAGGTCATCATCCAGCCGGCAATGACGCCTGGCAGCAGCAGCGGCAGCACGATGCGCCGGAACACGTACCAGGGACGTCCGCCGAACACCTGGCCGGCGTGGCGGAGCGAATCGTCGAGCTGACCGTTGCGCGCCTTGACATACTGAACGGTATACGGCAGAAAGAAAATGACGTAAGTCAGCACGACCATCCCGTAGGTGTTGTAGAGCTTAATTGGCATCCAGGTCGAGTTCCACAGCATGATGAGGCCGACGACCATGATGATATCCGGCACATTGTTCGGCAACAAGCTCATCATATCCGTCACCCGCTGCGACAGCCGCTTGGAGCGGCCTATCGTCAGCGCGAGCCACGTGCCTAGCGCAGCCGCCAAGCAGGCTGCGAGCAAAGCCAGACCGAGGCTGTTCAGGAGCGCCTTCATACTCGGCGACCCCCAGGTCAGCAGCTCGCCGTAATGGCTAAGCGTCAGATTCGTCCAGGCGAGGCCGGCACCTCGCAGCTTCATCAACGAAGCGGATACGATAGAGAAGTAAGGAATGCCGATGGACGTACCCAGCAAGATCGCAATGTAACCCCAAGCGATCGCCCGCTGCCAGACATGGTAACCGTACAGTCTCTCCCTGCTGCCCTTGCCGCTGACCAGATTGTAGGAATGACGGCGGACGATGACAGACTGGATATACCATAGTATCAGACAGGCAATAAGCAGCAGTGAGGAGAGAGAGGTCGCTTTGCCGAAATCGATCGGCCAGCTGGAGATAGCGCCTTGAATCTCGGTCGTTAGGACGGAGTAACCGATCCGTCTGCCGAAGGTGGCCGGCGTTCCGAACTCTGCCAGCGTCTTTACGAAGACCAGAAGTGCGCCCATCGCGTAGCTGGCTAAAATAAGCGGCAGCATGACGCGCCGCATCGTGTATAGAAAACCGGCCCCGTGAACAGCCGCAGCTTCCTCTTTACTGCTCCCGAGCTGCTCGATGGCTCCCCGCAGGATCAAGTACAGAAAAGGGAACAAATGCAGGCTCATAATGGCAACCATGCCGGTCAAACTGAAGAAATGCGTGCTGATCCATGCCGCTGTTGACGACGGCCACAACTGCTCGAGGTAGCCGTTCCGCTGCATGAACAAAATCCAGCCCATCGAGCCGATGTACGGAGGCGTCATGAATGGAATGAGCAGCACAATATCCAGCCACCGGTGCTTCCGCAGCGGCGTCTTTGCCATAATCCAAGCTAGCGGAAAAGCAAGCAAGGTGCATATAACCACGACGCAGATGCCGAGAAATAGCGAGTTCGTAAACACGCCGGTCAAATTTTGACGAAGGATAGTGCGGATCGGCCCCAGTAAATCCAGACGGCCGTTCACCCATATGCTTGTCAGACATACATATATAAGAGGAAGGACGACCAGCGCAGCCAACAGCAGCGGCGCCAGTAACGTCCCAGGTCGTTTGAAGTTCATTGCACGCTCATCCTATCTCTGACTTACTTTTTAAACAATTGCATAAACTTTTTCGTGATGTCTGTCTGGTTGTCGTTCATCCAGTTATAATCCACCTGCAAAGTCGGGATGTCCTTGGCGCTTGGACGGCCGGCTACCTGAATGTCGCTGCGGCCGGACAGCAGGAAAGCATCGGTGACCATCTTCTGCGCTTCGTCGGACAACAAGTAGTCGATGAAGGCTTTGGCGTTATCCTGGTTTTTACTCGACTTCATGATCATTGCAGGGCGCGGGGAAATGACCGTACCGTCGGTCGGGTAGACAAGATCGATCGGCTCTCCCTTCGCTTTGGACGCATAGGTCATGTAGTCCACGCTGGCCATAACGATGTTTTTTGCGCCGGAGATGACCGGATCGAGCGCTTCCTGATTGGCGCCTGCGATAATCGCGTCGTTCTCTTGAATTTGCTTGAACAGGTTCCAGCCGGCATCCCCGTTCTTATTCGCATATCCGCTTAAGAAGTCAAGCGCGGAGCCGGATTGCGCCGGATCGGGAATGTTGATTTTGCCTTTCCATTCCGGTCTGGTCAGATCGCTCCACGTTTTCGGCGGGTTAGTTACGGTTTTGGTGTTATAGGCAATGCCCAGCGCAGAGAGGCTATAACTGAAATAGTTGCCGTCTTTGTCCGAGAAGGCCGGGATGAGCTTGTCCGCGTTTTTGGCTTCCTTGTACGGCTGTGTCAGGCCGCTCTTAGTCATGCCGATAGCGGACGGCAAGGATGCGAGCACGACGACGTCGACGATCGGATTCGCTTTTTCCGCTTCCATACGGGCCATAATTTTACCTGTCGTGCCCTGAAACATTTCCACCTGCACGCCGGTTTTCTGCTCGTAGCCTTTTTGGATTTTCTCGGCTAGTCCGGCAGGGCCTGCGCTGTACACAACAAGCTTGCCGCCGAGCTTTTTCGGCTCTGGGGAGACAGCGGTAGTCGGGGAAGGGCTGGATGCGGCCGGAGTCTTTGAGCTTTCCGGCTGGTTCGATGCGCTGCTGCCGCATGCGCTCAAGCTGGCGCCGACAAGGACAGACATCAGAGCGATTAACGTGGTTTTGAACGATTTTTTCATTTTAAACATGTAGGAATTCTCCCTCTCTTTGGCGGCTTTGCCGCATTTGTGTGTAGAACGTGCATCGTTTTTTACAACTCCAGGGTATGAATATGCCGGGGCGGCACGAACAGTTGTACAGATTCGCCAATCGCTCGGCGCTCTGCATGATAGGCCATCCAGGAACCGGGCATACCGTCCGCCTTGACGATGATTTCGTAACGTTCCCCGATATAGCTGACGGTCTGCACGATTCCCTGCACCGTCAGATCGTTCTCGCCCTGAGCCGTCCATCCGACATGCTCGGGCCGGACGAGCCGCTTGTCGGCCTCCAGCCAGTTCGCCTTGCCGATAAACCGCGCCGTGAAGGCATGCTTCGGCGTCCGATAAATCACTTCCGGGACATCCTTTTGCAAAATGCGTCCGTTCTGCATGACGACGATCTCGTCCGACATGGACATCGCTTCGGTCTGGTCATGCGTCACGTAGATAGCGGTGAAGCCGATCCTACGCACGAGGTTCATTAGCTCAAGGCGCATCTCTTCGCGCAGCAATGCGTCGAGAGCGCTCATCGGCTCGTCGAATAGAACGAGCTGCGGCCGGATTGCTACGGCGCGCGCCAGCGCGACCCGCTGCTGCTGTCCGCCGGACAGTTGGTGCGGATAGCGCTTCTCCAGCCCGTTCAGGCGAACCAGCTCGATCGCTTCGAGCGAGCGCTTGCGCCAGTCGGTGGTGTCCCCCTTCGCCTTCAGGCCGAAGGCCACATTTTCCAGCACCGTCAAATGCGGCCATAAAGCAAAATCTTGAAAAACCATACCGAAATTGCGCTGATGTACCGGCCGGTTGATTTTACGAGCCTTGTCGAACAACACCGTCTCGCCGAAGCAGATATCGCCCCGGTCCGGCGTTTCCAAACCGGCGATCATGCGCAACAACGTTGTCTTGCCGCAGCCTGATGGTCCGAGCAGCGTAGTAAAACGCCCTTGAGCAAAGGACAAGTTCACCTCATCGAGCGCTACAGCGGCGCCGAACGATTTGTTAATACTATGAAGTCGCAGCGTCATTGCAAGCAACCCTCCATGTAAGGAATTCTAGTTCAGTTTAACGGTCGGCAATTTGCGGAGCATCAACAGGGTGTAAAACTTGTATTAAATTTTTATCTATTATCCATTCATAGTCATAGATTATTTCTATACTTGTGATGGGCTGTGATCTCCATACATGCACGAGTTTATTTGGCCGATTCCATGGCTGTGTTAAATCAAAGTTAACGAAAAATTAACTATATAAATGAGTAATGGTAACATTATAGATATAATCTATTAGACATGTAGGAGTATTGAAGGGGGCGAGCCGTATGATGAATCTAAATCTGTTGAAGCTGCGGATTGTGGTACTGCTGGAAAAATACAAGAAGATCACCACGGTTGCGGAAATGCTCGATCTAAAGCAACCTACCGTAACCTTTCATATGAAAAACCTGGAGCGGGATTTCGGGGTCAAGCTGTTTGAAGCGCGAATGGGGAAGATCATTTTGACCGATGCCGGGTACGCCCTTCACCATTACGCAGTGAAAATCGGCGCGCTGGCCACGGAAGCGCATCGCGTCGTCATGGAGTTCGATTCGCTTCGGAAAGGAAGCCTGCTAATTGGAGCCAGCTACGTGCCAGCTACGTATATTTTGCCGTCGGTGCTGCACCGTTTCTCCAAAGAGTACCCGGGCATCCATATTTCATTGTCCGTCAAAACCGCGCCAGTCGTGAAGGAAATGCTGGAGCGTCACGAAATCGACCTGGGCGTTATTTCCTCCGAGCCATTTCTTTCGCCGGAGCTGAAGATGGAAGCGATTTGCGAAGACGATCTCGTGCTTATTTTTGCTCCAAGCCACCCTCTCGCCTCCAGCCCTGAAGATGACTTGACGCCAGAGCTGATCGCCTCCTCTCCCTTCGTCCTGCACGGTAAAGAATCAAGCACCCGCCGAATGACCGAGAAATGGCTGCAAAGCAGCCGGGTCCATCTCCCCTCTTATCTGGAGCTCGATTCCCTGGAAGGGATCAAGCGGGCGGTCATCCTTGGCGAACATGTGTCGTTCGTTTCCCGAATGGCGGTACAATCCGAAGTGGAGCGCGGCCTGCTGCTGATGCGGCCGATTCCCGGCAATCGGGTGGAGCGATACGTATTTGCCTTAACGAACAATCAACGGCACCGCTCGGCGCTGATCAACCGGTTTAACGAAAACTTGAGCCGAAGCGTAGGCGATTCGCAAAAAGTCAACGAAGAATGAATCTTACCCTGCTTATAGCAAACGAACGGCGGCACCTGGGGAAAACTACGCTGAAAGCTTCCCGGGCTTACGGCCCGGTAACCGTCATTTTACGACAGCCAGTCTGTCATCAACCGCATTTAGTCCTTATAGATTTGCGTCCCTGGCTTTCGCCGGATTTGGTAAATGCGGCTCTCAAACATGCTACTTCCTTATGAGCGACACACAGCACTCCACATGTGTCGAGTGCTTAATATAGTTAAATATTTAGGGGGCGACTTAAGCCCCCAGTAACACCGGATTTTTGTAATTATAGTAGAGGTGATACTATTTTTATTAACGAGCCAATTCTCTTCATCGATATTATTTCTTTTTTTGTATCCCTTCTCCTGATGGAACATTTTATCCACCTGGTCGACTTTAGAACGACCTTGAACCAAATCTCCCGTATAATGCGGATTTTTGAGAATGAGTTTCCCTGCTGTCTTATGCCATATATCCCCAGATACCGTACAGAAAAGACGAAATGATCATCAATAGTAATATAACCATATTTTGTAAAATTTCTTCAGAGATAGAGAAGAACCATTCCGTTAATGTGCGAATACATATTCGAGTTAGTATGCAGTTTCTGGTCGAATTAGCAGGATGTAATGGGGAGGAGAGTTCAATTCATGAAAATAATTAAGAATGGGGAATAAGCATTCTAATTGCAATCGTTGCGTCATTTACTATTAAAACATTTGTTGTAGAAGTTATGGAACGAAATCCGTCTAATTGTGACACGTCTGTGATTCTCGCATTTTGTTTTGAATTAGCTTTTGGAGTGCATCTGAACTATCTTTTTGCTCTAATGATCCATGTCTTGTCTGTCTTTGTGTAATTTCCTCGTATGAAACCTGATTGGTATTGCCCCATTTCATCCAGGGGACTTTATCAAATTGATGATGCTGGTAATATTTCCATGGAATTTTGCTGCCATGCGCATAATTATAGGTGCCCATGTTTACCGGATCGTTTACCATCTGACCCGTCTCAGCATTGTAGACAACTTCAAAGCGACCATTCGATGATATTAACTTTACATTATAAGCAGCGTCATATTCGCTTACCTCATACCGGTGATATCTAGCGCTGAATAGCTGCCATTTGCCGCATGCCGCTAGTTCAATCATTTCTTCTAATCGTTTAGGCGCCCCTCCATATCGATTCAGTTCATTACGAAAATAATGAATCGCTTCCGTGATATAAGGGAGTTGTTTGACATGTTGATCAAATGTCTCAAAAAACAGATCAAATTGCTTATGCCCATTCAGAAGCTCTTGATTTTCCACCAAATCATGCATCATATGCGTTAGGATCGCGTGTGATGCAATTGCTTTGGATGTGTCAAATATATACCTTTTTCGATGCTCAGAGCGAATTTGATCATACTGGTCTGAGAGTTCAGAAAAGTATGCCTCCGATAAAAAATCAGCTTCTATATCTACATGAACAGAAGGGTATATTATGCTTCCTTCCGGACGAAAGTATCCATACATCGACATCGTTATCACGACAAGAAAAATAATCGCAATCGTTATTGGCTGCCGAATTTTGATTGCTGTCCGAATTTCCAATCCCTCCTTTTCATCCGATTTTCGATTCTCGACTTATTTTAATCCTTTAATTTTTAAGAAGTGTTGAAGGAGTAACCTTTTTGAAAACAATCATTCCATCATATGTATCACTAGGGACAATGGTTGTTGTATAAAAATACTTCAGGATCTTTTGCCAACTTGAAATTCCAACGTTCAAGGTTGTAATAGTTTGCTTACCCTCTAAAATTCTGTTCCAATTTTCTTCATCGGCTGCTTTCAAAAAGTCCATATAGTAAAATTCATTCTCCACATGATCAAGTTGTTTATTTAATTCATTTCGATTTTTAACTTCCATCACACTAAAACTTCCATTACTGTTTTGTGAATGAAATTCTGTATTCTCTGCATCAGTTCCAATAGCGAAATAATTATCTCCTATATTATTACTTAAATGTTCGCCTAATGGAGTATAGCCAGAAACTGATTTTTTGCCGATATGACCATTATGACCATTAATAAACAGTACACTACCGTCTCCGTGCTGTAAAAACCAACTTACTTTCTCTGACATATACTTATCTCGCAAAGAGTTGTAATCAGAATTACTACTTAATAGCAAATCACTATACGCATATATTGTATTTGCACTTTCTCTTGCAAAATCAAAACCAGTCTGTCCAGCAATGGCAACAATATCTTTTTCGTAAGTGTCCATTTCTTTCAACAACCCTAAAGCATCTTCTTTGGACCTTTTCAAAACATCTGCATTTATAGTCAATCTTTCCTCGTCAGTCAATTGTAAAAAAGCAGTTTTATATTTTTCACTCAATTCAGGTGCAGCTAAATCTAAAATAGAAAATAGCTTCTCTTTGTTATTATCGTATCGTTGTATGTCCATTCCATAAAAGTGTAAGTCTTTTCCCGTGGGGGCCTTTTTATTATAGGAACGCATCCAATCAACTAAATCAGCCATTTCTTGCGTGTTATAGATCTTGAAGCCTATTTCCTTAACCACATCTTCGGCGGATCCCTCAGCCCCATGAATATAAGCATCTGCCTTTAATGCTCCTCCAAAATCCCCCTCAATAATAAATGTTCGACTCCCATTGTTTACTACCAAAGCTTTGAACACTTCTGTTTTCATCTGTTGATATTCTTTTGTACCATGACTTGCTTCTCCAAGCCCTACAACCTGCACATTTTCAGAAACAGTAAGAGTACTGATATCTGTTTGTATAATTGATAAGTCCGGATGCAGTTTTGCAGCTCCCTTTTCACACCCTGTAAGTAGGGAAATACTCAAGGTTACTATAGCAACAATAGTTTTCATTTTTGTTCTCATTTTTGAACTCCTTTCATTTCTATTGTAGATTTCAATCGTCATCTTCAACTTCATTGAGTTTCTTTTCAATTCTTCTTTGTCCTAGTAAGTTGGACCCATATAGAAGAGCAAATACAACGGAAATAAAAACAACTGCAGAAATAAAAGTTACTACCAATACTGAAATAAATAACCCATCGAAAACTCCAGAGTACTTATCACTGTAAAGAGAATAGTTTCTTACTCCATTTATAATACTTATTGCAAGGCTTATCGCTAATATAGACGTTATTGTTAATACTTTTCCACCTTTAGAATTATTCATAAGATCATGTCCAATCAACATGCTTCTTATTGCGATATAAGCTGTTGACAAAATAATAATTCCAAATTCAACTGCGAACTGTGAAAAGTCCAAATCCATCACATGGGATTTAATAAAGCAAGAAATACCTGCCAAGAATATTACTACCATATAGGCTTCGCTTTGAATTTTGTTTTTTAACTGCATAATTCGTTCATCTTTGATTTTCTTATTTTTCATTTAATCCTCCCAGAATAAGTCATTAAGTGTTTTGTTAAGAGCTTTACAGATTTCAATACAAAGTTTTAATGTCGGATTATAATTTCCAGATTCTATCAAGCCAATCGTTTGCCGTGTTACACCGACAATGTCAGCTAAATCCTCTTGACTCATATCGTTTTCAATTCGAGCCATTTTCATTTTTTTATTTTTCAAGAAAGCCCTCCTTTCTTATAACGCTTTTATTATATGTCACACATTCCAAAAAGTAAATTATATATTGCATAAAGTATTTTATATTATTCTTTTTCACATGTATAAATTGCAATATGTTATACTTTGTTTGGGATTGATACGGAGTACAAAATGACCGGAGGCTTGACAGCCTTAGGATTATCTAATCTGTAAACTCTACCCAATCCACTATTTTGCCCAAAAAATTACCCTCGATATGTTCTGATAAACACATTCCGAGGGTTAATTTCGACATCAACACAATCGCCTCCACATGTGTTGAGTAAGCACAGTTAACTTAACTCTATACCTTGAAGCTGTTAATAATCTTGATTTCCCCTTGCCTGCTAACTTATTCTACAGGGCTACCAGAAGCCCCACATCGACGATGGAACATGTGGCGGGCTGATTCCTT
This sequence comes from Paenibacillus puerhi, assembly GCF_009846885.1. GTDB lineage: Bacteria > Bacillota > Bacilli > Paenibacillales > NBRC-103111 > Paenibacillus_G > Paenibacillus_G puerhi. Next base: position 32,997 of record NZ_WUWM01000003.1, on the reverse strand, counting down.
ACTCGCATACCTCCAACAGTTAAGAGGCTGACGCCGAACCCACCGAGTGGACTGCCGTCAGCCTCTTGAAACCCATAAACTATACTTTTGAGCGTATACTGTCACATCTCAGTCATTACACACCATCAATATTAGACACTCTACATGGCTCGTGTGCCGAAGATGCCCCCTGTAGGAACGCCCATAGAGGGGTTAAAGATACTCTGCCGTTAATGATCGGTTCGGTACGCTTGCAGAAAATAAACTCCAAGTTACTTGTTTGACAAAGCTGCTTGAAATACACCTTTAGCGAATTTTACGACCATACCCCGAGGCAGTAAACGCGGCAATTGAGCCATAATATAATTATTCCGTCCAACTATTATGTGGCTACGATCTTTTTTTACACCCTTAAATGCCGCGTTCACGACATCAATCGGCTCCATGCGCTTACCTTTCAAGCTTTCCGTACCGGATGCAGTATGAAATGAACTCTGCGTTTCTCCTGGGCATAACGCAACGATTTGAACACCGCTATCTCTATATTCGGCCCATAAGGCTTCCGTGAAAGAGAGAACATAAGCTTTCGTGGCACCATATACAGCCATGTACGGTGCCGGCTGAAACGCTGTCATGGAAGCAACATTAATAATAATGCCTTCGTTCCTTTCAATCATGGAACCAATGAATAGATGAGTTAATTCAGTCAAGGACATTACATTGAGCTGAATCTCTTGATGAACACGGGTTGACGGGATTTGATTGAAAACTCCCATAGTCCCAAACCCAGCATTATTAATAAGTATATCAACTGTTAACCCGAGGATTTCAACTTCCTTGGCCACTTTCTCCGCAGCGTTAATTGAAGATAGATCAACCGAAAGAGGTACCGCATGGATTAAGTACGTTTTTTGAAGTTCTTTTGCAATTTGTTCGAGTTTATCCTCCGATCGGGCAACCAATATTAAGTTACATCCTTTTTTGGCAAGTTCGGTTGCGAAAACCTTCCCTATTCCAGATGATGCGCCTGTTACCAAAGCTGTTTTCTTCGAAAAGTTCATTTGTGTAACCTCCATTAATCGTTTAAATGATTAAACATTTGAACATTTTGTGCAAAAAAGACTTTCTTCACTTTTTGTGAGAAAGCCATTCATGTTCTTCAAACGCTTTAGCAGGGTCATTTGTTATGTTTTCGGCAGCACGAATGATTGCTTTAAGCTGGTCTATAACCGAGTTCTCGAGGGTTAAGCTGTAGTAAACTTCCGTCTTCTCCTTCAAGGAGTCTAGGATGCCTGCTTGTTTAAGTATTTTTAGATGATGAGAGATTGCCGGTCTGGATAAATGCGATTGCTCCACAACTTGTGCGACGTTCATTCGTTTAGCTATCATAAACATCATTAGGATATCTTGCCTTACGGGATCAGCAAGTGCTTTAAAAATATCTGTAGACTGACGAATCTCATGAAGAAGTGCCTGCTTCTTTTCCAATAGTACGCTTCGCTCTTGTTCCTTCAATCCACCACCACCACCATAAATTGAAATGTTTAAATGTTTAATCATTTGCGTTGAATATAACATATCGCTTTTAAAAAAGCAATGGGGCTCAACGCCAAAACATCCTGACCAGGCTGACACAGGGGAGAGTTTCCATAAAATTATAAGGGCTCAAGCATATCCTGCACTTGAACCCTAGTCAATATGGTAAATGCGGCTCTTGATTACTACTTACTTATAGCGACACACAGCACTTCCCATTTCCGGCCTACATATATTTCTTTCCGGCGTATTCTGCGTCCCTCAAAAACGGGTGCTCCTTCACTAGTTCACTTTGCTTCGCTTCGCTGTCTGCTGACCAACAAGCTCCCAATCTGCCTCAGTATAACTGCCCATGAACCATAAAGAAACTCCCTTAAGATCATAGAACTTGGCGAGCCAGAGCTTTTTGGCTATGCTTTGTGTGTCCTCATAGTAGATCACATGGCTCCCGCGAGCATCCTCAAATGTCACTTGTTTCAAAAAGTAGGGCAACGTCCATGTTTGAGTAACATCTGGCATGGCTAATCGTTTCTCCACTTCGGCAATCGCTGGACTTAAAGGGGGCGCCGTTATACCATCCGTACTAATCCACTGGTTAGCCTGTTTCGAAATCCCCAGCACCAGCTTTTCTTTTGGAATAAAGGCAAGAGCGGTTCGGACGACATCATGAACCAACGGCAATGGGGCCGAAGGCAGTTTGCTTTCATTATGAGTGAAATCATATGCCATGAGAATGACGGTATCGGCTAGCTTACCAATTTGTTCAAGATCATAGCCCTTGTAATAATATATTGGAGGAACGGAAACAGATAAGGTATGGGTGCCAAGCTGATCTTTCAAATCCTTAAGAAATCCAACATAATCTTCAGCGCTTGCCGCTTCCTTCAAGCCTTCAAAATCAATGCTTACCCCGGTAAAACGGTATGTAGGATCATTTAAGGTTAAGAGTAAGGAAGCGATAAAAGTTTCTTGAGCTGGCTTATCTTTAAGAAATTCCTTCAAGTTACTGCCGTCGTAAAATACCATCAGTTCTTTAGCGATTTGAGCTGTATCTGCGGCTGCGATCACTTCTTCAAAGCCTAACGGAATACGGTTAACCGTTGTATCCGTATTTAATTTTGCTGTTCCCGCAGTTGTATATTCTAAGTGGGACCAGCCAAAGATTACATCAGAGAGCTTGCTCATCTGGCTCATCGCTGCATACGATTGTATGGCATAGTATCCGGTAAAGTCTAATTTTTGTACCTCAATTCTTTTATTAATTAAACGGTAGATCACGGCTGCTGCCTGCTTGCGAATCAAAGGCTCTTCGGGCTTAAAACCACCTGAATCGCCCTCCATTATCTCGCGATGTATAACATAATAGACATAGGGCTGCATATCCTCACGGATCATCATTTGATCTTGGAAATCCCGCAAGTTTCGCTCCTGCTTCCAATCTGTCGATAACCATCCTTGCCGTAACTCTTTCCCCTCAGTCTCTAGCAGAAATTTCCCTATTAACATGGCTACTTCTTGGCGGGTGATCGTTTGCTCTGGGTGGAACAATCCCTCGCTATCTAGTAAACTGTCAATCCATTTTCGTTCATGAGCGATTGAAATAAAAGGGGCAGACCAACGATCCTTGCCTACATCGGCAGGGTTACTTCCGGTTACCTGATTCGTTTCTATTTTCGCAGCAACAACGAGTAGTTTAATAAAAGCTTCCCGGGACAAAGCCACGTTCGGACGATAGGTTCCATCTGGAAATCCATCAATAATTCCTAAAGCGGATAAGGTATAAATCGGGTCGTACGCATAATCGAACTCCTCATCTGTAAACGATCCTAGCTGGACATCATACGCATAAGCACTGCCAGTAAACAACGTAACAAACAAGGAAACTATTAAACTTATCTTTTTTATCATAGTATGCCCTCCAACTAAAAGGTCTAGCGAAAAATTGCTCGCGAATTCTTAATCAGTTTCTCCACTCGCTTTCGTTTTGTATCTTTTTCAATATCGTCTAGCCGTGAGAATAGTGTCTCTATGAAAAATTCTTTATTTTTATCGTTAACGATGGGTATTGCATTCTCCGCATACATGGGAAGTTGATTTGTCGGACAGCTCTTAAGCTGTTCGATGAGTAAGGCGAATGCATGATCAGCATAATGTTTGATTGAACAAAGCTTAATCAGGATGTTTACACCGTGATCTCTGGTGATTACCGATCCTTTGCCAGCAATATCTACAATTTTTGCAAGCGCTGAATAAATGGCTTCCGGCTTTTCAAGCGTTATCGTATCTAATGCTGTCATTGCCCCCCATACAAGTCGATTGTTCCCATGATCAAGCAATGCTACGAACTCTTTGCTATATTCAGCAATTAAAGTCGGGTTAAGTTCTCCGACTTCATAAAGAACTTTAATGCAATCGCTTTGAATGTTCTTGTCTCTGTTATACAAGTTGTCAACAAGTTCCTTCACGGCCATTCTATCATCCCGGTTGGCAATATATGTTGCCAGTTCCTGATTAGGACCTTCGTCTCTGCGGTTGAGTGAGGTTGCTAGTTTGTCAATTATGGTCATTTGTTTTCTCCTTCCTAATTTAGCTATAACCATAAAAAACAGTTTGACCCACACAAAGAAAGCAGGTATATACACAGCATATGGATTAGCAACGGGAAATTTAGTACTGTCACATCTCATTTCATACCATCAATATTAGGCACTCCACATGAGTAGAGTGTGTATATTTACTCCCAATAATCAGATTTAGCCTTGCAGCTTCTTCTGCTTTACCACTATTTATGATACACCTCGCCCTACATCAGCTTAAAGCCGCCGACCACACTGCGGACCTCTTCCTTGTCGGCAGGAGGGAGGACGACGACCGTCAGCGAACCGCTTGGAATTTCCGTATGGCCGGCGTCGCGGATGGCCAGGTAGCCCTCAACCTTGCTGAGCCGGAGAAGGTCGGCCTCGGTGCCGCGCAGCACGATTTTCTTCTGTCCGGCGTTCAGCCAGGCTTGAAAGGTCGCGTGCGACGACTTGTCATTGAGCAGACAGTGCAGCGTCATCGTCGTGGCCGCATGAGCGACCTGGGCGGCCATCTTGCCTGAAGACATGCCAAGCTCGCTGTTGACAATAAAGTATTGCACGATATCCCGGGTTGGTGCGGTCATAGGAATTGGCCCCTTTGCTAAAGAGAGACGGATGCCCCCTGTTGGATTGGTTTGAAATCGAATAATCGAGTCTTACTCCTCGTCCGAGGGCTTCTGCTCATACCATTTGGCTGCCCACAGTTTCATTTCTTTCAGAATCTGATGCAGGTCTTCACCCTTGGGCGTAAGCTTATATTCAACGGTAACCGGAACGGTAGCGAAGGCCGTACGTTCGAGGACGCCATGCACCTCCAGATGCCGCAAGGTATCGGACAAGGATTTGGGGCTGATCGTGGCAAGCTTCCGCTGCAGCTCGCCGAACCGTCTTTTGCCGTTAAACAGTTCCTTCAGCACCAGGAAGGACCACTTGCCGCCGACAACGTCGAGCGCCTTTTCTATGGAGCATTCAATATGGACAGGCTCTTGTGGCACGTAAGGGTTCGGAATATCAGAATACATTCGATTGTTGGATTCGGAAACAGTCATGACCAATCTTCCTTTCCAGTAGATTTGGAGCTGTACATCAGCAGGTGATCAAGTAACCTTGAGGTAAGTATATCTAGTATTCGTAATAAGATCAAAATGATTTCACTACTTTCCATAGACTAAGAAGGGAAGTAGAATGGACAGGAGATCCTGCAAGGAGCAGCAAGTAAGGGTCATGGAAGAGGAGGACGAGGAAATGAACTATAGACGAGTAGGGGCAAGCGGACTTAAGGTGAGCGAAATCGGGCTGGGCAGCTGGCTGACTTATGGAACGGCGGCCGAGATCGAGGTGGCTCAGGCTTGCGTAGCCGAGGCATTTGAATCGGGCATTACCTTTTTCGATACGGCCAATGCCTATAACCGGGGAGAGGGCGAGCGCGCGCTCGGGGCCGCCTTAAAGCCATATTCCCGTTCGAGCTATGTGCTGTCGACGAAAGTATTTTTCCCGATGGGGGACGGTCCGAACGATCGAGGATTATCGAGAAAGCATATTATGGAGCAGTGCGAAGCAAGCCTCAAGCGGCTGGGGACCGATTATGTCGATATATATTTCTGTCATCGTTTCGACCCGGAGACCCCGGTGGAAGAAACCCTGCGCGCACTCGACGATCTGGTAAGCCAGGGCAAGGTGCTGTATGCGGCTGTCAGCGAATGGAGCGCGGTCCAGCTGGCGGAAGCGGCGGCCGCCGGCAGAAGGCTGGGGCTGCGTCCGCTGATCTCCAATCAGCCGATCTATAATATGTTCGAGCGGTATATCGAGCAGGAGATTTTGCCGCTCGGCGACCGTGAAGGCATCGGCCAGATCGTATTCTCGCCGCTTGCACAGGGTGTGCTGACAGGGAAATACAAGCCGGGGCAGCAGCCTCCGCCGGACAGCCGGGCTAGCAATGCTAAGCTGAACCATGTGATCAACAGCTATCTCCGCGACGACGTGCTGCAAAGCGTCCAGGAGCTGGAAGACTTGGCTGCGCAGGCAGGCATGACCTTGTCCCAGCTGGCCTTGGCCTGGGTGCTGCGTCACCCGGGCGTGAGCTCGGCCCTGATCGGAGCGACCCGCCCGTCCCAGATCAAGGAGAATGTGAAGGCGGCAGAGGTTAAACTCGACGCCGATCTGCTGGAGGCTGTGGAGACGGTCCTCCAACGGGTCAAGGACTTTGCCCCGCTTCGCTAGTTAGCGCAGTGGGAGGAGCGGGAGCGTGCCTTCGCCTGCAAGCAGCGGCTGACGCTTCACGTAGCATCGACCTGCCAACGAATAAACCCTCCCGGCTGCCCGGGAGGGTTATTGGTCAATCAAGCATGATGCCGATAAGCGGAATGCAGGGTCGGCCCGACAAACCGGTTAATCGGAAAGCCGTATTGAATCGCCTTGGTAATGAATGCCTTGGCCGTACCGACGGCTTCCCGTATACTTGCGCCTTTCGCTAGCTCGGCCGCGATCGCGGCGGAGTACGTGCAGCCAGCCCCGTGCGTATATCCCGTAGTGAGTCTGTCTTCCTCGAACAGCTCGTAGCTGCTTCCATCGTAGAGCAGGTCCACGGCGGTCGGATATTCCAGCTTGGCGCCGCCCTTGATGAGCACGTAGCGAACCCCAGTCTCATGAATCAGCTTGGCGGCTTCCTTCATGTCGTCCAGCGTAGCGATCGGAGGGCGGCCGGATAGTTGGGCGGCTTCGAACAAATTCGGCGTCACGATATCCGTCACGGGCAGCAGCAGCTCGCGCATAGCGCTTCCCGTCTCGGGATGCAGCGCCTCGTCGTTGCCCTTGCAGATCATGACCGGATCGACGACAACGTTCGGAAGCTTGCGGCTGCGGATCGTCTCGGACACCAGCTCGATCAGCTCGACGGAACCGAGCATGCCGGTTTTGACCGCATCGATCCCTATTCCGTCAAGTACCGTATGAAGCTGCTCCTGAACAGTCGCAAGCGGGATGGGATGGACGCCGTGCGACCAGCCGTTGTCCGGGTCCATCGTCACGATGGTGGTCAGAGCGGTCATGCCGTATACGTCCCGTTCCTGGAAGGTCTTCAGGTCTGCTTGTATGCCTGCGCCTCCGCTTGTATCGGAGCCGGCTATAGTCAATGCTTTGCGTATGGTCATCTTTGGGTTTCCTCCACCTCATAAAATCAGTCAAGCTTCGAAAGCTTTCATCATTATAGCATAATCCCCCGCTTTCGGAATCGGGGAGTTTTCGTGGTACACTGGTGAAAGAAGCTTTACCATTTCTCGATGAGGAGATAACGCCATGCTGTTTATCGACAACCGCAATATCCATGATCCGTCTCTCAATCTGGCGCTGGAAGAATATGCGCTCCGCCACCTGCCGGCCGAGCACGACTATCTGTTGTTCTATGTCAATGAACCGTCGATCATTATCGGTAAAAATCAAAATACCGCCGAGGAAATCAATCGTGACTACGTGGAGCGCAACGGCATCCATGTAGTTCGCCGCTTGTCCGGCGGCGGGGCCGTGTATCACGACCTCGGGAACTTGAACTTCAGCTTTATCACACGGGATGACGGCGCTTCGTTCCATAATTACCGGAAATTTACCGAGCCGGTGATCGCAGCGCTGCATAAGCTAGGGGTCGCCGCAGAGCTGACCGGACGCAACGATATTCAGGTCGGCGAACGGAAAATTTCCGGCAATGCCCAGTTCGCCACCCGTGGCCGCATGTTCACGCACGGAACGCTGTTGTTCGATTCGCAGATGGAGAACGTGGCCTCGGCTTTGAACGTGAATCCCGAGAAGATGAAGTCGAAGGGCGTGAAGTCCGTCCGCAGTCGCGTCGCCAATATTAAGGAATTCCTTGCGGAACCGCTGAGCTTGGAGCAGTTCAAGGCTCATCTGCTTGCATCCATTTTCGCTGGGGAAGCCGTGAGTCAGTATGAGCTGACAGATGCGGATTGGGAGGCCGTCCGTCAACTGGCGGATACGAGATACCGGACGTGGGAATGGAATTACGGCATTTCCCCCGCGTTCAATGTCCAGCATACGAAAAGACTGGCAGCAGGCACCTTCGATATCCGTCTGCTGGTGGAATCGGGGATCATTCGCGAAGCGGCGGTATATGGAGATTTCTTCGGACAGCGCGATGCTTCCGAGTTTATGGACAAGCTGATCGGGGTCCGCTTTGAAACGCAAGCGATTGCCGAGGTCCTGCGCCAGTCAGAGCTTCAGGTATATTTTGGTCCGGTGACGACGGAAGAATGGCTGGATCTGCTGATGGGCTGACAGAACGGTAAGGGCCTGCCCCTGCATTGATGTCAATTTGACAAAAACAAGGAGATGTATTGACATCTCTCCCCAGCTCCCTATATACTTCCATTTAACCGAGTGGAATTATCGGATTATACAGGTGAGTTGAGGAAAGGATGAACGATGCCATGGCCAAGATAGCCGTTATTTCAGGCAGCCCCACGGAGACGTCCCGGCTAAACGGACTGCTCCAGGCGGTACGCGCACGGATAGAGGGAGAGGGCTGGGACTACAAGGAGATTCAGGTCAGGCTGCTCCCTCCCGAGGATCTGATCTACACCCGGTTCGACAGTCCGTCTATCGTGGAAGCGAACCGGATTGTAGCTGAAGCGGATGCCGTCATCGTCGCTACTCCGATCTATAAAGCTTCGTATACCGGGGTGCTGAAAACCTTCCTGGACCTGATTCCCCAAAAAGGCTTGGCGGGCAAGATCGTGCTTCCGCTTGCGCTTGGCGGCACCATCGCCCATCTGCTCGCCATCGATTATGCGCTGAGGCCCGTGCTCTCCGCGCTGGGCAGCCAGCATATCCGCGGCGGGGTGTATGCGCTGGACGCTCAGGTATCCCGGCTGGAGGGAGGCGGCTTCGTTCTAGAGGAGGAACTGCTGGATCGTCTGGAGCTGGCTGCCGCGGACTTGGTCCGCGAGATCAGGAAGAGCGCGAATGAACAGCAGTCGCTAGTGGCCAACTGAGGAACGCGAGGTCGACCGGAATAACCGGAGACGCTTCGGCTTGCATGCGGACGTAAAGCTTCGCAGACAGGACCGGGCGTCTCTTTTTTTAGTCCCTTCATCGAAAAGGCTCCGGCAGGAGCTTTTCTTCATTGTATCGCTTATGTAGGGGGAGGGGGAGTCAGATGAACATAGAGAACATGGAGGCCTTCGTATACGTCATCCATTTCAATAGCTTTCACAAGGCGGCGGATGCGCTGTTTGTCTCGCAGCCGTCGATATCGGCCCGCATCCAGTCGCTGGAGCGGGAACTGGACGCCAAGCTGTTCGAGCGGGAAGGCCGGCATTTCAGGCTAACCGGGAAGGGAGAGCAGTTTTTGCCGTATGCCCGCCAGATTCTGCAGTCTTATAAGAAGGGCAAGCAGCAGCTCAGGCAGATGAATGCAGCCTCCGATGAGCTGCGACTGGGCTGCACCGTATCCGCCTCCACGTATATCCTCCCGGAGCTGCTGCCCGCCTTCAGCCGCAAATACCGCGAGGTGTCCGTCAAGCTGGAGACCGCCTCCAGCGAGGCGATTCTGGAGAGGCTGCTGGCCAGGGAGCTCGATGTCGGGCTGGTACGCAATATTTCGCATCCCGATGTGGATGCGGTCAGGCTGTATGAGGACCCCATCCGGCTGTTCGTTAATGCGGGTCATCCGTTTGCCGGTCAAAGCGGGCTGACGATAGAGGAGATCGGCCGTCAGCCGCTCGTGTTCTTCCAGTGCGGCTCGCTGGATTGGATGAAAATTCATCGGCTATTCGAGACGCTCGACCGGCCTCCGAGCATTGCGATGCAGATGGATAATCTGGAGACAGCGAAGAAGCTGGTGCTGAAGGGGATGGGGATCAGCTTTCTACCGGAGCTGTGCGCTCGTCAGGAGATGCAGGAGGGCAGGCTGATTCCCATCGACCTTCCCGCTTTATCAGGCCTGTCTTTACGTACGGAAATCGTGACGCTGAAGGGTGAGAGCGCTGGCCCTCGAGACCGGTTTCTTGAGCTGTGCCGCGAGGTTGACTTGCGAGCCGGCCATATCTAATGCGGGATATATTCAAGCCCAAGGCAAGCGATGCTTAGATAGAAACCTTCAATCGCTTTATAGAAAAACCTGATTCAAGCTTGTAGCTCGAATATCCTGGTGATAGAGTAAAAGCATGTTTTAAAACCGACAAAACACATAGGAAAAATTAAAATTAATATCCGATAAAGGAGTGGCGTTCATGGGACTAAAGCTTAGCATCCTGGACCAAACGGTAATCGGCAAGCACGAGACGGCGTCGGCTGCCTTTCGTCATACGCTAGAGCTCGCTCAAAGGGCCGAGCAGCTCGGGTACTACCGTTTTTGGGTGTCGGAGCATCACGATACGCTTGAGGTTGCAGGCTCTTCCCCCGAGGTGCTGATCGCTCATCTGCTGGCAAAAACCGAGCACATCCGTATTGGCTCCGGCGGGGTGATGCTGCAGCATTACAGTCCTTATAAAGTGGCTGAAAATTTTAATGTGCTGTCCGCGCTCGCTCCGGGACGCGTCGATCTTGGCATCGGCCGCGCCCCGGGCGGGCTGCCCCGTTCGACCCGTGCGCTGCAGCAGTCGAAGCCGGGCGAAGCCCCGCGTACGCTGGCGGAGAAGCTGACCGAGCTGCAGCAGCATCTAGCGGGCTCCCTTCCGGAGGAGCACCCGCTGCACGGAGTGCGTGCGACGCCTCTGACGGAGGCCCCGGCCCCCTTGTATCTGCTGGGCGCGAGCAGCTCCAGCGCCGGATTGGCTGCAGAGCTCGGCATACCTTATGTGTTCGCCCAGTTTATCAATGGCGACGAGGAGGCAGCCGATCAGGCGCTGGGCACGTACCGCGATCAGTTCAGGCAGACGGCGGAGGGCCTTCCGGCGCCTCAAGCGATACTGGCTGTCTCGGTGATCGTAGCCGAAACCGATGAAGCGGCTCGCGCGCTGGCGGCGGATGTGAAAAGTGTCAAGATTCATCTGGAAAGCGGACGGACCATTACGGTGAAGACTTTGGAGCACGCGGAGGAGTTCGGACGGCAGACGGAGGAGAAGTTTACGATCGAAGTGAAGGAAGCCAGGATCGTACATGGTTCGAAGGCGACCGTCCGCGCCAAGCTGATCGGGCTGGCCGAAAGCTACGGGCTGGAGGAACTGATTGTGACGGCGCCGGTACCGAGGTTCGAGGACCGTCTGCGGGTCTTTGAGCTGTTGCAGGAGGCGTTCGCCGAACAGACGGTATAACCGTCCGCCGGGCGGACCGGAGCGTTCCGAAGGAACTTATCAAAGACAAGAGAGAGGCGGATCCCTATGACTCAATCCAGAAAGCTGAAGCTGGGCGCTATCATTCACGGAGTCGGCAGCAGTATGTCGGCTTGGCGGCACCCCGATATTTTGTCCGATGCGAGCATCAATATCGGCTATTACAAGCAGCAGGCGCAGAAAGCCGAGGAAGGCAGATTCGATCTCGTCTTCATTGCCGACGGCCTGTTTATAAATGAAAAGTCGATTCCGCATTTCCTCAATCGGTTCGAGCCCGTCACGATTCTGTCGGCGCTTGCCGCAGTGACAACCCGGATCGGGCTTGTAGGAACCTTGTCCACTTCCTATAGCGAACCGTTTACCGTCGCCAGGCAGTTCGCTTCGCTGGATCATATCAGCGGAGGGCGGGCCGGGTGGAATGTGGTCACTTCGCCGCTTGAGGGCTCGGCGCTGAATTTCGGCAAGCGAGAGCATCCTTCGCATGATCAGCGCTACCGGATCGCCGAAGAATATTTGGAAGTGGCCAAAGGACTGTGGGATTCGTGGGAAGATGACGCTTTCCCGCGCGACAAGGAATCAGGCGTGTTCTTCGATCCGGCTAAGCTGCACAGGCTGGATCATAAGGGAGAGTATTTCTCCGTGCAGGGGCCGCTCAACATCGCGCGGTCCCGCCAAGGTCACCCTGTCGTCTTTCAGGCGGGCTCCTCGGACAGCGGGCGGACGCTGGCAGCGAAGACGGCGGATGCCGTGTTCACGGGCCACGAGACGATTGAGGAAGCCAAGAGCTTCTACCGGGACGTGAAGCAGCGCGCTGTTCAGTACGGCCGGGCTGCAAGCGATGTGCTGATCTTCCCCGGCATCGATCCGATTGTCGGACGCACCCGGGAGGAGGCGGAGCGCAAATACCGGGAAATTACCGATCTGATCAGCCCTGAGACGGCGCTCAAGTACTTGGGCCGGTTCTTCGATCATCATGATTTTTCCGTTTACCCGCTGGATGAGCCGTTTCCCGAGCTGGGGGATATCGGATCGAACAGCTTCCGCAGCAGCACTGACAAGATCAAGCGGAAGGCGAAGGAAGAGGGGCTGACCCTGCGGCAGGTAGCGCTTCGGACAGCCGCTCCGCGAGACAGCTTCATCGGCTCGGCCGAGGAGGTCGCCGATCAGGTGCAGCAGTGGTTCGAGGAGGGGGCAGCCGACGGCTTCATCATTCATTCGAGCGTTCCCCGCGGATTGGACGATTTCGTCGAGCTGGTCGTGCCGATCCTGCAGGAGCGGGGCTTGTTCCGTTCCGAATATGAGCACGATACGCTGAGGGGCAATCTGGGACTGACCAAGCCGGCCAATCGGTATACGTTGGCTCGCGAACAGGCTCAAGCGGCGTCAGCTGCGGCGCAAAGCGTGGAAGTCGAGGTGGCCGCCAGTCTAGACCCGGGAGACGGACGGCCGGAGCAGGAAACCGTGCAAGGCCATGTCAGCCCGGTGTCATAAGCCGCAATCGGAACAGCGGGGCGATACGATTACATGAATGGAGAGAATTTCTATGAATAGACGGCTTGTTCCTTTATCCGCTTTGACCATGGCTTTGGTTATCTTCCTCGCCGGCTGTGGAGGGGAGGCCAAACCGCCGGCGGCGACCGGCGCGGACTCACCGTCCGCTGCCGGAGCGCCTGTCCAGGGCGGCGAATTTAGTTATGCGCTGGCAGGCTCGCCCAGCGGGCTCGATCCGAACGTGGTACCGGCTGCGGTCGATTACCGCGTCATGCGTTCCATTTACGACAGTCTGGTCGTCCAGCTGCCGGATAAGTCGATCAAGCCGTGGCTCGCAACGGAATGGACTGTATCTCCCGATGGAAAAAGCTATACCTTCAAGCTGCGCAATGACGTATTGTTTCACGACGGCACGCCGTTCAATGCCGCAGCGGTCAAGTATAATTTTGACCGGATCGTCAACCCGGCGACCAAGTCCAAGTTTGCGGTCACGCTGCTCGGACCTTACGAGTCGTCGGAGATCGTGGACGAATATACGGTCAAGGTGAATCTGAAGTCGCCGTATGCAGCATTCCTGAGCAGCCTTGGGCAGGCATTCCTCGGGATCGTCTCGCCTGCGGCAGCCGAGAAGCACAAGGATCAGCTGGTCAAAAATCCGGTCGGCACCGGCGCGTTCAAATTCGTCAGCTGGGTCGAGAACTCGGCTATCACGCTGGAGCGCAACCCCGATTACAAATGGGGCCCGCTCATAGCCGACAACAAAGGACCGGCTTATCTGGATAAGCTGGTGTTCAAGATCATCCCGGAGGAAGCGACAAGGATCGGCAGCGTGCAGAGCGGTCAGGTATCGGCCGTCGAGACGGTTCCGCCGCAAAACCTCGTTTCTCTCAAAGGAGACCCCGCTATCAAGCTGCTCCAGGCCGAGGCGACCGGTATCCCGTTTACCCTGATGCTGAATCAGTCGCACGAGCCTTGGAATGAGCTTAACGCACGCAAGGCCGTCCAGTATGCGATCGATCTGGATGCGATCGTGAAGACGCTGTATCTGGGCACCTATCAGCGAGCCTGGTCGCCGCTCAGCCCCGCGATGCTCGGCTACAACGCGTCGCTGGAGAATGCAATCAAGCCGGATACGGCGAAGGCGAACCAGCTGCTTGATGAGCTTGGCTGGGCGCGGGGGGCGGACGGCATCCGTGCGAAGGACGGCAAGAAGCTGACGCTGCAGTATATCGACGGCTCGCCCAACCGCGAGAAGCGCAACGATATCGCAGCGATGATCCAGCAGCAGCTGAAGCAGGTCGGCATCCAGGTCCATGTCGAGATTTTGGCCGATACGACGACGGCGGTGATGGTGAAGGGGGCGAACGATCTGTACGGCGTGAGCAACGTTTCGGGCGATCCTGATATTCTGCGCAGCTTCTTCCATACGAACGCGATCCCGACGCCGGAGAAATGGGGCCATAACCACACGCGCAAGTCCGACAAGCAGCTCGATCAATGGCTGGAGGAGGGGCTACGCGAGCAGGACCCTGCCAAGCGGGCGGATATTTACAAGAAGGTGCAGGCCTACGTGGTCGAAAATGCCTACGGGTTCCCCGTCTATGTATTCCCCTACACGGTTGCTGCCGGTAAGGCGGTTCAAGGCTTGAAGTTCGACTCGCTCGGTTATCCGCTCTTCTATGACGTAAGCCTGGCGAAATAAGACACGAAGGAGCGGATCGGCATGACCGGCGTCCTGGTTCAAAGATTGCTTTCCTCGGCGGTTGCGCTTGTCGGCGCACTGGTGCTCGTCTTTTTTATCCTATACCTGCTGCCCGGCGATCCGGTGCTGCTTATGCTGGCGGGTACTCCGGCCTCGCCCGAGGCGATTGCCAATCTCCGTCATCAGCTGGGACTAGATCAACCGCTTGGCGTACAGTTCGGACGGTATATGCTGGATATGCTGCGCGGGGATTTGGGCAAATCTCTAGTTAGCGACGACCCCGTCCTGCCGAAAATTCTCTCCCAGTTCCCCTCCACGGCGATCCTAACGCTGGCCAGCACGGCTATCGCCGTGGTGATCGGGATCGTGCTGGGCGTCCTGTCCGCGATCCATCGGGGCGGCGTTCTGGATGTGGCGGCCAGACTGGTCAGTCTGTTCGGCATCTCGATGCCGACCTTCTGGTCGGGTATTCTGCTCATCCTCATCTTCTCGGTTCAGCTCCGCGCACTCCCTTCGGTGGGCTCGGAGGGCTGGCGCACGCTTGTGCTCCCGGCCTTGGCGCTGGGGACAGTGGGGGCCGGATACATCGTCAGGATGGTGCGCAACAGTATGCTGGAGGTTATGAACGAACCGTTTATAGTTACGCTGCGTTCCAAAGGGCTGCCGGAGCGAACGGTCATGTATCGACACGCGCTGCGCAACGCGCTCATTCCCGCGATCACGATGATCGGCATCCAGATCGGCGAGCTGATGGCCGGGGCTGTGGTCGTCGAAACCGTGTTCTCCAGGCAGGGCATCGGACGACTGCTGGCAACGGGCATTATGTCCAAGGACATCCCTGTCGTGCAGGGCGTTGTGCTATTCACCGCCATCGTCTATGTAGGAATCAACCTGCTGGTCGATATCTCGTATTCGGCGATCGATCCGCGGGTTAGACGCTCGGTCTGACGGAGCCGGCCTGGGGCGAGTGGTAGATCGTGCTGATGAAGCAGCTTTCCTTCGGAAAGCTTGGAGCTTATGCTGACGAAGCAGCTTTCCTGCGGAAAGCTTGGAGCCTATGCTTACGAAGTAGCTTTCCTTCGGAAGGCTTGGAGGAGGAAACCCAATGAAAAATACGGTCGCTGCGGAGCAGGGGTGGGGCCGGAGAAGGCTCTACTCCTTGCTTCCGCTCAGGCTGGGAGTGCGGCGGCTTCCAGTCTCGGACGGCTTCTTCTATGCCGCGCTGCTGATCGTGGCCTTGATCGCGGCCTGCGCGGCAGTTCCATCCTGGATCGCTCCCTATGCGCCTACGGATATGCGCACGGATGAAATATTGCGTCCGCCCAGCGCAGGACATTGGCTCGGAACCGATTACTTCGGCCGGGATGTGCTCAGCCTAGTTATTCACGGCAGCCGGGATTCGCTGCTTATCGGGCTGACCTCGGTCATCCTCGGCGGCCTGGCAGGCGGCATCGCCGGCAGCTTGTCAGCCTATGCGGGCGGCGTCACGGACAAAGTGACGATGCGGATTGTCGATGTCCTGATGACGATCCCGAGCCTGCTGCTGGCGCTTGCCATAGCAGCGGCATTGGGACCCAGTCTGTTCAATATCGTATTGGCTGTCAGTATCGCGGCCATCCCGCGGTATGCCCGCGTCATGCGGGGCCAGGTGCTTGCGGTCAAGGGGCGGCCGTATGTAACGGCGGCCCGCTCGATCGGTGCGAGCCATCTGCGTATCTATGTGCGGCATGTGCTGCCCAATTCGCTATCGCCGCTGCTGGTCATGGCGACGATCGGGATCGCCTCGTCCATCCTGGTCGCCAGCTCGCTGAGCTTTCTCGGGCTGGGGGTTTTGAAGGAGGTTCCCGATTGGGGGACGCTGCTGTCGCAAGGGCGAGGCTATATTACGGTGGCCTGGTGGATCGCAACGTTTCCGGGATTAGCCATCACCGTGCTGGTGCTGGCTATCAACTTGGTCGGAGACCGGCTGAGGGATGCGCTTGATCCGAAACGAAGCCGATGGTAAGGAGAATAGTCGTAAGATCCGAGCTCCGCATCGAGCCCCAGGCTGCTGTATACAACCGGAGGTGCTAGCTTATGGCAAAGCCGCTGCTCGACATCGAGCATTTGACCGTTGATTTCAAAACAGACCGAGGAACGCTGACCGCAATATCCGATTTGTCGCTGCAGCTCCACCCAGGAGAGACAGTCTGCCTGGTGGGAGAGTCCGGCAGCGGCAAGACGATCACCTCCAAGGCGATTATGCGACTGATCGACTACGAGAACGGCGTCATTTCCGGAGGGGCGATCCGGCTCGGCGGCGAGGAGCTGACTTCGCTTTCTCAGGAGAAGGTCAGCAAGCTGCGAGGCAAAAAAATGTCGATGGTCTTCCAGGAGCCGATGGCCGCGTTCGATCCGGTTTTTACGATAGGCAGCCAGATCGTCGATGTCATCGTCAGGCATATTCGCATCGGTAGGTCGGACGCGTCCGCTCACGCGGTCAGCTTGCTGCGCCGAGTCGGCATCCCCGAGCCGGAGCTGCGGATGAAGCAGTATCCCGGCGAGCTGTCGGGAGGGATGCTGCAGCGGGCCATGATCGCCATGGCGCTTGCATGCGGGCCCGAGCTGCTGATTGCCGATGAGCCGACGACGGCGCTCGACGTAACGATACAGGCTCAAATCCTCCAACTGCTTCAGGAACTGAAGGAGGAATATGGCATGTCGATTCTGCTTATCACGCATGACCTTGGCGTTGCTGCCGAGATCGCCGATCGCATCGTGGTCATGTATGCCGGCCGGATCGTGGAGCAGGCGCCGGCGCGGGAGCTGTTCCGCCGTCCGCTGCATCCGTATACCCAAGGACTGCTGCAGTCCGTGACGACGCTGGATACCCGGCGGGACTCCAGGCTGTATTCGATCCAAGGGGCTATACCGAGCCTGTCCTCTCTGCCTACGGGATGCCGGTTTCATCCGCGCTGTCCGTCTGCGACTCCGATATGCGCCAGCAGCGTACCGGAGCTGGAGGAGATAGAAGGCAGGCAGGTGGCCTGCTGGCATGCGGGCACGGCCGGAGAGGCGGACGCTGCCGCCAAGGAGAAGAGGGCAGAACAGAAGGGCATCGACGCCGGGTTACCGGGTTCGGCTGATCGAGAAGCGGGATCGGTCGAATCTGCTCTCGTGCAGCGGACGGAAGCGAGGGCAGGCCGTCTCCCTTTATTCGAGGTTAGAGGCTTAAGCAAATATTACCCGGTGAAGGGAGGGCCGCTTGCGCTAGCGCAAGCGCGGAAGGCGATACGGGCCGTTGACGACGTATCCTTCTTCATCGAGGAAGGGGAGACATTCGGCTTGGTCGGCGAGTCGGGCAGCGGCAAGTCCACGCTTGGCCGTGTTCTGCTGCAGCTGGAGCCCGCTACGGCAGGGCAGGTGTTTTTCCGCGGGCAGGAGCTGTCCGCCAGGAACGGAAAGATGCTGCGTGATGCCCGGAGGGATATGCAGATCATCTTTCAGGACCCGTATGGCTCGCTCAATCCGCGCTGGAGGATAGGCGATATTATCGGAGAGCCGCTGGACGTGCATGAGAAGCTGACGGCCCGGGAGAAGCGTCTGCGCGTAGAGGAGCTGCTGGCCGACGTCGGCCTGGACCCCGCGCTGTATGGGCGCTATCCGCATGAATTCTCCGGCGGTCAGCGTCAGCGTATCGGGATCGCTCGCGCGATCGCACTGCGGCCCCGATTTATTCTGGCCGACGAGGCGGTCTCTGCGCTCGACGTGTCCGTACAGGCGCAGATCGTCAATCTGCTCCAGGACCTGCAGCAGCGGCTCGGTCTGACTTATTTGTTCATCGCGCACGGGCTGAATATTGTGCGCCATATTTCGGACCGCATCGGGGTGATGTACCTGGGCAAGCTGGTGGAGATCGCTCCAAGCGAGGAGCTATTCCGCCGTCCGGCCCATCCTTATACAAGGGCCTTGATCGCTTCGATCCCGCAGTCTGATCCCGAACGGCGGCGAGCGCGCATCTCCCTGCCGGGCGAGATTCCGTCCCCGGCGAATCCGCCTTCAGGCTGCCGGTTTCATACCCGCTGCCCGGCTGCCGGGCCCCGATGCCGGGAGGAGCAGCCGGCCTGGCACGAGATCGGCCAAGGACATTGGGCCGCGTGCCACTATCCCCTATAAGCAAGGAGGCATCCGCTCGCTATGATCAAGCTGACCAATATTCGCCTATCGTTCGGCAAGCAGGAGGTGCTGAAGGGCATCGACCTTACCGTCGAAAAAGGGGATGTCGTCGCCATCCTCGGCCCAAGCGGGTCGGGCAAAACAACACTGCTCCGCTGCGTCAATTTCCTGGAAAAGCCGGGGGATGGGGTGGTGTCCATCGGGGACTTTGCCGTCGACTGCAGGCATCCGGGCAAACGCGACATTTTGAAGCTGCGCCGCAAGACGGCGATGGTGTTCCAGCAGTATAATTTATTTCGACACAAGACGGTACTGGAGAATGTGATGGAAGGTCTGCTCGTCGCCCAGAAGGTGCCTAAGGAAGAAGCCAAGGCAAGGAGCATCGCCGTACTCGACAAAGTTGGGCTGTCGGCCAAGCTCGACGCCTATCCGAGCCAGCTGTCCGGCGGACAGCAGCAGCGGGTCGGCATCGCGCGGGCGCTCGTGCTGAATCCGGAGGTTATTCTGCTCGATGAGCCCACCTCGGCGCTGGATCCCGAGCTGGTGGGCGAGGTGCTGACGGTCATCCGCAGCATTGCGCGCGAGGGAGTGACCATGATTATCGTGACGCACGAAATGGCGTTTGCCCGCGAAGTCGCCAGCCAGGTCGTGTTCATGGACGGCGGCGTGATCGTGGAGCAGGGAGAGCCGGAGGAGCTGTTCACCCGTCCCAAGGAAGAGCGCACCCGGCAGTTTCTGAAGCGGATTACGCCGGATTGGAGCTATGTGATCTAGGCTGCCTGGCGGACTGAAGACGATAAAACGATGAGATTGAGGAGGCTTAAAGATGAGCCAAAGTCCACAAACGATCGATTTACAGCCTTACGAAGGGACCTTGCAGCTGCTGAAGCATGCCGTTCAAGGCTGGAGTGCGGAGCAGTTGAAGCGCAAGCCCGCTCCTGATAAATGGAGTGCCACGGAGGTACTGTCCCACCTGACCGATCATCAGATCGTGACCAGTTTTCGAATCCGGCAGATCATTTCCGAGGAGGAGGCCAAGCTTCCGCCGTTCGACCAGGACCCGTGGGTGAGCCGCACCCGGGCGAATGAGAGCGAAGCGGCCGATCTCTTTGCCGTCTACGAGGCTCTGCTGGTCTATAATACGCTGCTGCTGCGACGTATTCCCGCCGAGTATTTTAGCCGCACCGGTGTGAATGCGAAGGGGAAAACGTTCACGTTAGCCGGGCTTCTACAAGCCTTTGTCGATCATGTCCACGTCCATCTGGCGCAGATCGACCGCATTAAACAGGCTATAACCTAAAGGAGAGCCATGCTATGACTACTGAAGCTTTGCTGGAAGAAGCGGAAGGGCTTCGGGCCCGGCTGGTGGAGTTCCGCCGCGAGCTGCACCGCTTCCCTGAGCTGTCGATGCAGGAGGTGGAAACGACCCGCAAAATCCGCGAGGCGCTTGCGGAGGAAGGGATCAAGGTGCTGCCGCTGGCGCTGCGGGTAGGCGTGCTGGCCGAGATCGAGGGGGCAGGCCCCGGGCCGACGGTTGCGCTGCGGGCGGATATCGACGCTCTGCCTATAATGGAAGAAACCGGATTGCCTTTCGCTTCCGAGCTCGAGGGGAAGATGCATGCCTGCGGACATGATTTCCACACCTCGGCCATACTCGGCTCCGCGATTTTACTGCAGCGTTACAGGCATCTGCTGCAGGGAAGGGTGCGGCTGCTCTTCCAGCCGGGCGAGGAAAAGGGCATCGGCGCGAAGGCGATGCTGGATGCGGGGGCGCTCGACGGCGTGCAAGCCATCTTCGGCATGCACAACAAGCCCGACCTGCCGGTAGGCACGATCGGGCTCAAGCCGGGCGCGCTCATGGCCAGCGTCGACGGCTTCAGGATCAAGGTGTCCGGCAAAGGCGGGCATGCCGCGATCCCGGATGCAGCGATCGATCCGATCGTCGCCGCCAGCGCCATCGTCGGCGGGCTGCAGACGGCGATAAGCCGCAGCATCAGCCCGTTCGACTCGGCCGTGCTAAGCGTGTGCAGCTTCCATGCGGGCACGAGTTGGAACGTGATCCCCGACGAGGCCGTGCTGGACGGCACCGTGCGGACGTTCCGCCCCGAGGTGCGCGCGCAGATCCCGAAGCTGCTGGAGCGGATAGCCTCCGGCATCGCGGGCGGATACGGGGCCCGGATCGAGCTGAGCTGGTTCGCAGGTATTCCTAGCGTACACAATGACGAGGAGGCGGTAGGGATCGTCCGGGAAGCGGCCGAGTCCATCGGCTTGACGGTGACGGATGCGTTGCCGTCGGCCGGTGGGGAAGACTTCGCCCACTATCAGGAGAAGATTCCCGGGTGCTTTATCTGGATGGGTACGGAAGGCACGGAGGAATGGCATCATCCGAAATTCACGTTGAACGAGGAGGCGCTCGTGCCTGCGGCGGCATTGTTTGCGCGTACGGCCCATCTGGCCTTGGAGCGCGGTCGTAAGCTGACCGGCGCTGCTGTCGGATAAAGGCAAGACGGCTGCTTGCTCGCAGGGGGAACCCTGCTTGCCGGCAGCCTTATTTGCTTCCCTGCCTTGTCGGGCTTAATCCCGGTCTATCGGCGATCATCGAAGGAGATCAACGGACATCCGGAGATCGACTGCGGACAGCGCCACGAGTGCGCTGTCGAACGGAAAGCAACCGACCGCACACGACGAGCGCGTGCGGGTTGGTGTGGCCGCTGCTTAGGATGATTTATCGCTAAATATAGAACAAAACATGATTAGAAAGTGGGGGATCGCCATCCGAACAACCTATGATGTGATTATCGTCGGAGCCGGCTCCATGGGGATGAGTGCGGGCTACTATTTGTCCCAAAGAAATCTTCGCGTGCTGCTGATCGACCGGTTCGATCCGCCGCATACGGGAGGAAGCCATCATGGCGAGACAAGGCTGATCCGCCATGCTTATCCCGGCAACTCCGCGTATACGGAGATGGCGCTAAGATCCGACCTGCTGTGGACGGAGCTGGAGGAGGTAAGCGGCGAGCGGCTGCTTGTCCGTTCAGGGGTGCTTAACCTTGGCCCCGAGGCGCTTCCGATGCTTGCGGAGAAAAGGGAGCGTGCCCAGCGGTACGGGCTCTACGCCGAGTCGCTGTCCGCCGCTGAGATTAGGGCCCGCTGGCCGGGGATTGCCGTACCGCCAGGCTATGCCGGCTTGTATGAGCGCGATGCCGGTTACCTGCTCAGCGAGGCCTGCCTCCGCGCCTACCGCAGGCAGGCACTGGCCTTGGGGGCTGTACTGCTGCCCCATACTGTGGTTACCGGCATTGGCGCCGATGCGGCTGGCGCCGTGACGGGGCGGACGAGCGCCGGTACATTTACCGCAGGGCAGGCGGTGTTAAGCGTGGGTGCTTGGTTCGGCGCGCTGACGGGCTTGCCGCCATTGCCTATTCGCCCGGTACGCAAAGCGGTCGCTTGGTTCGAGGCTCCGGATGCGCTATACGCCGGTTCGCATTTCCCGGGCTTTACGGTAACCGATGGCAAGGGAAGCGGCTACTATGGCTTTCCGAGCGAGAACGGCTCAGGGGTCAAGATCGGTCGTCACGACGGCGGACAGGAGTGGTCGCCGGGACAGCCGTTCGAGCCGTTCGGGCATGATGCAGCGGATGAGGCGGAGCTGAGGGAAGGTCTTGCGACGTTCTTCCCCCAAGCAGCCGGACGGCTGCTGCGCGGTGCCGTTTGCAAATACGAGATCACACCGGATGAGCATTTTATCCTCGACCGGCATCCCAAGCATGCGAACATCGTCATTGCAGGCGGCTTCTCCGGCCATGGCTTCAAGTTTGCAAGCACGGTAGGAGAAATTGCCGCCGATCTGTTGACGGGCATCGACCCGAAGTCGGATCTGTCGCCATTTGCCCTTGGCAGATTCGGCCCGGGCTGACCGAAGCTGGAGTTCCTAACCGATGCCCACGCCAGCCCGCAAGTCCCGAGGAGGAGCTTGCGGGCTTTGGCCGTAAGCTAATAAAAAACCATTGACAATACCTCCCTTCGGTGAGAAAATGAACGCGCGTACATAAAATGCTGCTCTACCTGTACAACGTGCAATTTGATCTGAGATTATTTTCCGGGAGGAATGGCTCTATGAATGAAAAACGCATCTCGGTTGGTATGGTCGGCTACAAGTTTATGGGAAAAGCGCATAGTCATGCTTATCGCGATCTGCCGATGTTTTTCCCGCAAGCGACTAAGCCTGCGATGACTGCCATCTGTGGACGGGACGAGCGAAATGTCGCTCTTGCCGCCAAGCAGTTCGGCTGGGACGGTTATGTGACGGACTGGAGGGAATTGCTGGAGAGGGACGATATCGACCTGATCGATATCAATGCGCCAAGCGACGCGCACAAGGAAATAGCTCTGGCCGCGGCGAAGGCAGGGAAGCATCTGTTCTGCGAGAAACCGCTTGCCTTAACGCTGGCGGACAGCCGGGAGATGCTGCAGGCCGCTGAAGAGGCGGGCGTCAAGCATATGATCGGCTTCAATTATCGGTTTGCACCGGCGGTGCAGCTTGCGAAGAAGCTGGTGGAGGAAGGGCGTCTCGGTCAAATTTACCATTTCCGCGCCTGGTTTCTCCAAGACTGGATCGTCGACCCTGACTTTCCGCTCGTATGGAGGCTTCAGAAGGAAGTAGCCGGCTCGGGTTCGCACGGAGATCTGGGCGCGCATCTGATCGATCTGGCCCACTTCCTCGTAGGGGATCTGACCGAAGTGATCGGCATGAGCGAAACGTTCGTTAAGGAACGGCCGCTTCCGGAATCGATGGAGGGGCTGAGCGCCAAAGGAAGCAAGGATGCTCCGCGCGGCGCGGTGACGGTTGACGATGCGACGCTGTTTCTGGCCAGATTCGCCTTCGGGGCGCTGGGCAGCTTCGAGGCGACGCGCTTCGCGCCGGGCCACCGCTGCACGAATTCATTCGAGATCAATGGCAGCAAGGGCAGCGTGAAGTTTGATTTCGAACGGATGAATGAGCTTCAGGTCTACTTCACCGACGATGCGGACGATGTTCAGGGCTTCCGGCGCGTGCTGGCAACCGATCCGGCCCATGCTTACAGTGAAGCCTGGTGGCCGCCCGGCCATACGATCGGGTATGAACATACGTTCATTCATGAGGTGCTGGAGCTGATGAATGCGCTGGAGGAGGATCGGCAGCCGGTGCCGAACTTTAAGGATGGAGTGAAATGCCAGCAGGTGCTGGAGGCGGTGGAGCTGTCCATTCAGGAACGCCGCTGGGTAAGCGTCGACGAACTGTAGGTCCGCTGCGGCGATGGTAGGAGCGCCTGACGGAAGATCAGCCAAGGGATAGGACTTCGGGGGACGCATGGGCTTCCGTGCATTCCCCGCTGCATATACGAACGGAGGAAATGAACATGAAAAAAGCGTTGATCGTATGGGGCGGCTGGAGCGGTCACGAGCCGGAGCTTGTGGCTCAGCTATTGGGCGGCCTGCTTAAAGAGGAAGACTTCGAAGTCGAGATCTCGGATACGCTGGAGGCGTTTGCCGATGCAGACAAGCTGCGTGCGCTCGACTTGATCGTTCCGGTATGGACGATGGGCGAGATCAAGGGCGAGCTGGTACGCAACGTGTCCGAGGCTGTCCAGGCGGGCGTTGGCCTCGCAGGCTGCCATGGAGGGATGTGCGATTCCTTCCGCACGAACGTCGATTGGCAGTTTATGACGGGCGGCAACTGGGTAGCTCATCCGGGCAATGACGGAGTCAACTATGAGGTTGAAATCAAGGATGACGAAGGTTCCCTACTGAAGGGAATTGGAAATTTCCAAGTTTCTAGCGAGCAGTATTATCTGCATGTCGATCCGGCGGTAGAAGTGCTGGCTACGACCCGGTTTCCACTGGCGCCAGGCCCTCACAGCCTGAATAAGCCTGTCGATATGCCTGTTGTCTGGACGAAGCGCTGGGGCGTAGGGCGCGTCTATTATTGCTCGCTCGGGCATCATGCCGACGTGCTGGAGATCCCTGAGGCCAAGGAAATCATGCGCAGAGGCTTGGTGTGGGCGGCGGAGGGCAAGCGACTTGCTCAAGAGCAAGCCGATGGGCAGCAGGCTGCCGGCCAAGGCGGATATACCGGTATGGGCGACAGCGTCATTTGACTTCGAGGAGGAGAACCTGGATATGAGTACCCGAAGGATCAAGGCCGGTATTATCGGCTGCGGAAATATTAGCGGGATTTATTTGAAGAACGGCAGTTTGTTTGAAAGCTATGAGGTTGTGGCGTGCGCGGATATCGACCTGACGCGGGCGGAGGCCAAAGCCCAGGAGTACGGCATACGGGCGCTGACGGTGGAAGGGCTGCTCGCCGATCCCGAGATCGAAATTGTGATCAACCTGACGATCCCGGCGGTACATGCAACCGTCTGCCTGCAGGCGCTGGAAGCCGGCAAGCATGTGTATGTAGAGAAGCCGCTTGCCGTAACCAGAGAAGACGGACGCCGCATCGTGGAGCTGGCGGAGCGCAAGGGGCTGCGTGTGGGCAGCGCGCCCGATACCTTCCTCGGGGGCGGGATTCAGACATGCCGCCGGCTGATCGACGAAGGCGCCATCGGAACGCCGATTGCCGCCACAGGCTTCATGATGTCCCGCGGGCATGAGCATTGGCATCCGGACCCGCAATTTTATTATGAGCCGGGCGGAGGCCCTTTGTTCGATATGGGACCGTATTACTTGACGGCACTCGTAGCGCTGCTGGGTCCGATCCGCAGGGTCACCGGCTCTGCACGCATTACCTTCCCTCAGCGGACCGTGAGCAGCAAGCCGAAAGCCGGTACGGTGATCGACGTGAAGACGCCCACGCATGTGGCGGGCGTGATGGACTTTGCGGGCGGGCCGATCGCCACGCTCGTCACCAGCTTCGACATCATGGCCGGTACGAATCTGCCGAATATTGAGATATATGGAAGCGCAGGCTCCCTTCGCGTACCCGATCCGAATACATTCGGAGGTCCGGTCTATCTTCGTCCGGCGGGCACTAACGAATGGACCGAGGTTCCTCTCACCCACGGCTACGCCGTCAACAGCCGAGGGATCGGCGTGGCCGATATGGCCTCCGCTATTCTGGAGGGCAGACCGCACCGGGCAAGCGGCGCGCTCGCCTACCACGTGCTTGACGCGATGCATGGCTTTCATGAAGCCTCGGCCGAAGGCCGGCATGTTGAGCTGGAGAGCGAATGCGAGACACCGGAGCCATTGGCTGCCGATTCGAAGCTTTAGGCTCCTTGCGGGGTTGATAAACAAGATGGCCGGTTCAGGAAGCATCACGCTTCCGGAACCGGCCATCTTGTTGTGTTTCTAAACGCTTGTCGGGGGCGCGTATCCTATGCGGGACGCTTACTCCCAGGTTGCTTTCATCGAAGAGAAGAAGCGCTGGATGGCCATAGATGCGGCGCCGAGCGCGGAGGAAGACTGGCCGAGCTGGGAGTAGGCCACGGACGTGCGGCTGCGATGGAAGGCCAGGCTGCGCGAATCCAGCGTCTCGTGAACCGCTTCCTTGATCCAGTCGGTGGCCAGGGACATCCTGTTGCCGATAATAATCAGCTCCGGATTAAAGACGTTCACTAGATTGGCGATTCCGGTGCCAAGCCAGCGTCCTGTCTCCGTGAACAGACGCTGCGCCTCCGGGTCTCCTCGCTGTGCCTGCCGCAGCAGCGACTCTAGACTAACAGCGGCTTCTTCGGTAACCGAACGGCTGGAGGCTGCAGCAGAAGGGCGGATTCCCTTCATGGCTTCATCGGCCTCATCGGCTTCGGAGGCAGTATCCCTCAATCCGGCTTGCATAGCGGCCGGTCTGCCTGCCTCTATGGCGGTCCGAGCATTGTGCAGCAGCGCCTTCTCCGAGGCGAAGGTCTCCCAGCAGCCGCGGTTGCCGCAGCCGCAGAGCGGGCCATCCTGGGCAAGCGCCATATGGCCGACTTCGCCGGAGAAGCCGGAGACGCCGCGGTACAGCTGGTCATGGAGGATGATCCCCGCGCCGATCCCGATGCCCGCGCTGATGTACAGCAGATTGGCCGCATGTCGGCCCGCGCCGAACTCCTTCTCGCCAAGCGCGCCCGCGTTCGCTTCGTTGTCAATCACGACGTCCACGCCGAATTCCTCTGCGAGCATCGACTGCAGCGGGACGTCAGTCCAGCCGAGGTTGGGGGCGGACAGTACGCTGCCCTGATCGTCGACAAGCCCAGGTACGCCCACGCCTATGCCGATAACGCCGTAAGGAGAGGAGGGGACCTGGCTGATTAGCTTGCGAATCGTCTTCTTCAGCTTGTCAGTCAGCGCATCGGCCCCTGTTTCGGCGATGTCGACTCTTCTTTTCTTCACGACAGTGCCGCTCAGATCCGTGAGCACCGCCAAGATATAGTTCACTCCGAGATCGACGCCAATGGCGAAGCCGGCCCGCTCGTTGAAAAGCAGCATCATCGGCTTCCGGCCGCCGCTGGATTCGCCGAGTCCCGTCTCCGAGGCGAAGCTGCTCTCGATCAGCTCGTTCACCAGAGCGGATACGGTCGCCTTGTTCAGCCCGGTGCGGGCCGAGATATCGGCGCGGGAGAGCGGGAAGTGCCGCTTGATCGTGTCGAGCACGATGTACTTGTTTATCTTTTTGATTAGTTGATGATCGCCGGTAATTTTCATGCTTGCTCCTTGTCCTGGGTTCTTCTGGTGTACTCATCATAACATGTTTGCAGCAAAAGGACACGAAAACTTAATTTGTTTGCTAAACAAATTAAGAGGGCAAAAAAGGGCGTAGTTACGCGGAATATTTAGATGGATGTCCCAAAATCTGCTTGCCGACGGGCCTTTCCGCATCTATATCAAACGCTGGAGGAGTGATGATACATTATCCAATATCCTCCTAAGTTATGTATTCGTTTGCGTATACAGCTCACAGCGGGCGTGTGATATAGTGGAATTGAGCTTTTCCTCAACGAATCCTTATTATAGTAGACTTTTATCATGGAGGTGCAAAACATGTGCGGTCGTTATACATTAGCAGCAGACATTGCAGAAATCATGGACATGTTTGGGATCGATGAATTGGCCTATGAGTATAGTGAGAACTACAACGTTGCCCCAAGCCATCGAATAGCAGGGATAGTTGAGCATAATGGCAAGCGAATACTCAAGGGATTCCACTGGGGGCTCGTTCCATATTGGGCCAAGGATATAAAAATTGGCTATAAAATGATCAATGCCCGCGCCGAGACCCTTTTAGAGAAGCCATCCTTTCGGAACCTCGTCTCCAGGAAAAGGACGATTATCCCAGCCGATGGTTTTTATGAATGGATGAAGATTGGGAAGGATAAACAACCTTATCGATTCCAATTAAAAAATAAAGGGCTATACGGATTCGCTGGGCTATGGGATGAGTGGGCGAGCCCAACAGGCGAACAGCTACAGTCCTGCACGATCATTACAACAACTCCTAATGAGTTGGTGGCAGATGTTCATGATCGTATGCCGGTTATTCTTGATACGGAGGAAGTGGCCGTCTGGTTATCTTCTGAGAAAGATACAGATTGCCTTCAGACGCTATTAAGACCGTATCCGGCGGAGAAGATGATCAAATACCCCGTTTCTCAATCAGTCGGAAGCGTCAAAAATAGTGGAAGGGATCTCATTGCTGAAGTGGCTATTAATTCTAAATGAAATTATCTTTCTGTCCAATCCACCATAAATAGTAACCAAAAAAGCAGCAGGGATATTTCTGAACTGTGACCCGTAAGATGGACACTTCGAAAAAAGTGACCCGCTTACGGGTCATTTGTGTTTTAATCAGAAAAACGACGACTGTGGGGTTAAATATTATGAACAATTCGAGAATAAAGTTTTCAGCGCAAGAGATACGGCAATTGCAAGGCAATCCTAATGTTCAGCAGCTTCGGCAAGTTGGGCCTTCCGGGTCCGCGCCACGCGCTGATCCCGTACCCCCAGACCCGCCGCCCTGACAAGCAGCGCCATGAGAGCGACGATCACGACCCCGGTCATCGGGCCACCTCCCCGAGCATCGCCTGGTACGCGGCCAGGTCCGGGCATACCCGATCGATCTCGGTAAGCTCGGCGACGTCCACCGTCCCGAGCACGCCGTACACGCGCCCGGCCCGGCGGCGCGCCTGGAGGCGATCCCGCGTGCTCTTCCTCTATCAGGTTAAAAATAACATGAATGAATCGATCAATTGGTCTTCTTAACAAGGTGGATCAGGTCCAAGAGGATATGGTTGGAAATGACGCGACTCCATCTACTATGGAGCTTTTGGAGAAAAAACATATAACTCCCATAGAAGATTTGGATGGATGTATTTTGCGTTTACAGACGGAACTCCTTCAAAAGGTTCGATCATCACTTTTAAAGCTGACACGGCTCATACTTGGAATAGCACAGATATAAACGGCATATCTTTTGGTCCGTATTCTTTTGGATATCAATATAGTATCGGTTCAGAAAAATGGGAGTCTTGGTGGAACATATACTCATCAATTTTAACATAAATAAAATTAGGGGTGACGACCCCTAATTTTTTCATTATTATCTAAACTAGTAGGGTTGTTCTATTCAAGTACGAAAGGATGTGGAGCAAATTAACAAAAAGTTTCTGATAACCATCCTCATTCTAATACTTCTTATTGGTGGGCTAAGCGTATTTTTCTTAAAAAAATCTGAATTTGAAGTCATTCAGGAAGCAGCTACACGAGAACTAATCAAGGATTCAGTGGTGAATAAAACAGAAGGTAATATCAAAATTGTTTTGGCTACTGACTCATCCCAAAATGTAAATTTTTTTATTTTAATAGGTAATAAAGTTGAGTACGTCATGGTTTTTCAAAAATTAGATTTCACGGATAAGCCTATTGAGTGGCAAATGGCCGAAAAAAAAGATAGCTATAGAGTGTTGATAGGGAGAAATCATTCAAATGAGATAAGCACAATCACAATAAATGACCTTCCTTCAGAAGAAATAAAATATCTTGATTATAATGGTAATCGAATTTTTTACACCACTACGTTCCAACTTAATAACCCTATTATTATTCAAGGGAAAGATAAAACTGGAAAAGTCCTCTTTTCTAACGATCCAAAGAAGTAGTATAAGCGCCGAGTAGACCGCATCTAGTACCTCCGCGATCGTCCAGACTGACAGAGAGCGGCGGTACTCAGAAGCTGAGTGAATTTCTGCATGTCTTCTTCCGGTATCTACGGATGAAGAATGAGTTCTATCAGCAGGTCAATCAGTCCAATGCCGTGAAGGAGCTTCATTATTTCAGTAGCTAATTCCATAGGCGATATCCGGTTTCGACTCTCAGGATGATCGGTATTGCCTGGATATGCTGAGAAAGCTGTTTCAGATCCAGTACCTGCGGAAGTAGAACTCCGTCTATCTATCGCGAGCCGCGAGTCCGTAATATCCAGAAGGTGCTGTGTGCAGGCAGCCTGGCCAATCCAAAGAGCTGATGTTTGAGAGATTGGAGATCCCCCCCCAAAGTACCCGCTTATCACTCCTATTTGCACGATGTAGGTTATTATCTTGTTTGCATCTGCAGCAAAGTAATGTAGATTCGAATTGCCGCGACACGCCTTAACCAACGCTGCTTAGGTTCATACTAGTCGCGCCAGATACACGTCCTAGGAATATACGTGTTAGCACGCTTACGCGGCGCCACGGGTAGGCGACGTTCCGCATGCTCAGACTTCTCCGTATCCCGCTTCGACCCCACCTTTTTTCGGTCGTTTTCCTGACCCTGGAACCTTCTATTTCATACTTCCTTAGTATCGATCCTCGCTTTAATTTCCATGTATCAAATTCACATTTCATAACTCTGCCACATGCAGCGATCTAGATTCTCTCTACAAACCCGATTGTCTATTTCTTCAACTGGCAGCACAATGATTCTCTACGAACCGTTGACAATCTTTTGTCGATTTGTTAGATCACTTCACCCTTGGGTTTTGCCCCGAGCTGGCCCCTGAGGTCGCCTGCCGAACACAATCGGCGGCGAGGACGCACGCAACATCTCACCCGGCGCGTTGGTGTTTTTGCAGACCAGCGCCTGGGGCGAAGCGAGACGAGTGACCGGGTGGTACGCATCGGAGTATCCGGCGGATGGGCATCAGGTCCGAATAGGGTCGCTGGACAGGACGCAGGGCGGGGAGGCCGTCCAGCTCGTCGGCGTCACCATTCACGAGGAATGGCAGTGAGCGGACGTCGCGCCCGTGAAGAAGGTCGCCTACGTGGCCGAGGGTCACCTGGCGTGCCAGTCGCACGTGGCTCCGGTGCCTCTCGCGCCTCGCAGCTGGGCGGGGTCCAGTTGGTCGGCTGGATCCTGACTACTCGGAGGGCGCGGGCGGGTTGCCGAGAAGGTGAAGGCGCTTCCGAATCAGCGATGCGCGGAAGCGCTGATCTCGTGGAGCGAGACCTGAAAGGATAACAGGCACGGCGACAGCGGACCCACACCCGGTGACCCCGGCGGCCCATGCTGGTGCGGATGGGCGGCTGGGTGTTCGTGGACGGCTAGTGCAGTCAAGGCAGCGCCGCCGCGAAAGGGTAAGCCATAAAGGAAACGGATTCCAATACGGAGATCCTCCTTTCTACACTTAAAGAGTATGCGCATATTTACGTGCATGATATACTTTACATATTACTAATCTTTACCTTGTTGATGAGTTAACCGCCCTATGGGTTGGATCTATGTCCTAGAAGAAGTCTGTCTTCTAGTAGATGTCCACCTTCGGCGGTTTTTTTGCGTTCAAAAAATCGTCAACTTAATGTAATGGAGGATGAATACACATGTTATTCAAATTGATCAAGCCAAAGAAAGTGGCCATTATCCAAGAGGGAACGCTTCTGTATAAGGCCGACATTGTGATAAGTCGCTTTCTTTAAACTGTCCACTAATAAAGTCACAGTTCATTTCCAAACTGCTCTTTTTTTTGTTGAAATAAAAACAAGTGTTCGTATATAATAAGAACAAATGTTCTGTCTGGAGGCGAACGACATGCAGAAGTATGTGGGTCAAGTCGTCGAAATCATCTATCTCGGGCGCAATGGCCGAATCACTCAGCGGTGTATTGAGGTCCGCGATGTCGGCGCCGGAGTCGTCAAAGGGTATTGCCTGCAGCGTAAAGCGCCACGGGTGTTTAAGCTCGATAGCATCCTTGCGTTGCAGCCAGTGAGCCATGCTGTCGGATAGTGAGCGCAAGCTGCTGAGGATCATGCACAGCCTCTATGGCACGGCCTGGTGCGTACCTGAGATCGGCCTGCTCTGCCGACTCTCCGGACGGATACAGGGGCAGGTGCGCGTCGCGACCATAGGATTGATCAAGCAGGGATACGTAGAGCTGAGTGGCGGTAAGGTTAGGGTTATTCGACCATGTGAACACGGCGCGTTGCAGAAGTCAGAGGGACACCGATACTGGACTGACTAATCAGAGGAGTGATGTAGGATGGCGATGCAAGCAGAAGGGGGAGTCCCGAAGCCGGGGAAGAAGTACGGATTGAAGCGGCCGACGAGGGATGAGTTTGAACTGGAGGAATTGGGCAACCAACTCGTCGAAGCTAAGCAGGAGGAGTCGGAAGTCGAGCTTACGATATGGGGGGCTGATCCCGTCCGTGGGCGGATATCCGAATTAGATGCAAGGACTCGAATGGTTCATGTGTCGCATAGGTACGGTGATGTTGTTAAGGTACCGTTTTTGGATGTCATGAAGGTGGATTACCCGAGATAGTGAAAGTCCCTCCAGGATGATTTCCCGGAGGGACTAATGCTGTGGACACCTGATGT
Source organism: Paenibacillus puerhi (assembly GCF_009846885.1). Lineage (GTDB taxonomy): Bacteria > Bacillota > Bacilli > Paenibacillales > NBRC-103111 > Paenibacillus_G > Paenibacillus_G puerhi. The sequence continues at coordinate 466 of NZ_WUWM01000003.1, read as the reverse complement.
GCATGTGTCATTCGAATAATGCAAAACGATTTTCCCCAGTCCCGCCAACATAACAATTTTCTAAAAGTCAGACTTGCTCAGCGCTCCTCGATAGAAATCACGCTTTACTTGTTCAAGATCAACAAGGTTAAATGGGTTCCTTTTCTGCACCAATATCGCCGAGAAAATACTCTTTGGGTCCGACACATTTTTTTGCCCTCATCATGCCCACAACCCCCGCGTGAAACCCTAAGAATTATCTGGATAACACCGAGTGAAACATGCATTATATAGATTGAACTCATAAAATTGAGAGCCGCACAAATCGGGTAAAAGATATCAAAGGACCGAAAAGGCGGGGATCAGAATGACACATGAACAAGAAATTGAAAAGCTGGCAGTAGCCATGAAAGAAACAAATAGCACTCGCATGTACGAAAGGTATCTGGCTATCCGTTTGCATTTAGAAGGCCGGACGTTAACCGAA
>NZ_WUWM01000029.1:34947-75191 GCF_009846885.1 Paenibacillus puerhi | reverse complement strand
ACATGAAAAAGATCGCTCTCCACCTGGATAAACAGGTTCAATGAGGAGGGCGATCTCTTTTTTTTGAAAAATAATCCTTTAAAAAATGAGCTATCCAGCTAACACTAGGGGTTTCTCGTCAATCTGAAGAGGCCGCGAGGCCTCTTTTTGTTTTGAGGATTGGGGCTCTGCAGAAATGTCAAATCTTTTCTTCGATAAGCAATTTCTAATAATTTACTTCATCGGCATAGGTCATGTATAATGAATTTCAATAATCAGGTATTGGATTAGCTGTATAATTTTACATTGGAAAGGATAATTTCTATGGAATATATCGAAATTAATCCTCAGATTGAATTATTCATCAATAGACACTCCACACCCACTTGGATTATTGAAGATGCCACAACAGATTTTATTGATTTAACCTATATTTTCAAGGGAATAGCTTATTACTCCATTAATGGCACTGTGCATAAAGTTAGTCAAGGTGATCTCATATGTATTCCTAAAGGCAGCCGTCGAAGTGCAACCACTGACCCCTCTAATTTGATGACCAGTTATGCACTAAACATTCAGCTCTATGACCTGAAAGGCAGAGACGTTCAATTACCGTTTCCTTTAATTTCGCATATCGGTGAGCCGGAGGAATTGCATTCCTTATACAATGAACTGACATTTGAATGGCTAAAGAAAAATGAGGGACATGAATTGAAAGCCCGTGCATTACTGCTTTTGATTCTTCACTATTATTTCAAGTCTCTGTATTATAAGGGCAACAATGTGAATATAGACAAACGGATTCAGAAAGCGATTAGATACATATTAAGCAACTTGCAGAATCAAATTGAGGTTGAAGAATTAGCAGCTATTTCTGGTTTGACCACCGCTTATTTTGGAACTCTATTTAAGAAATACATGGGGGCGTCCGTGAAAGAATATATCAACCGTATGAAAATCAATAATGCTGAGAATATTCTCCTTAGCGGTGAATTTACGGTTCAGGAGGCTGCTTATAAATGCGGTTTTAAAGACATTTATTATTTTAGCAAGCTGTTTAAAAAAATAAAGGGTTTTCCCCCCTCTAGAATACGAATAGAAAATAGGAGATCGGATCGGGAGGAATTTCAAGTCGTAAACAAGTAAAACAAGTAAAATAAATTAGACTTATCGCGGAAGTAGCGGTAGGTCTTTTTTTCATGCAAATCTAGTACAGGGTAAAAAAAAATGATCCGTAATTAATACAAAAGGTAAATGGTTTGTCCATGGATATTGAAAGCGCTTAAACTTACAATTCAAATATAAAAAAGTTTTCGAGAGCTCAAGGTTGGTTTAATCTGGCGCATCTGATGGAAGCAACAATAGTCAAAAAATCACAAAGAGGTGAGTACACCAAATGGAGAGGAACGATGTAATGAAATCAGAAGCCGGCACTACAACCTCCATTTTTGCAGTCAAAGGAGGTGGCGTCGCCTACTTGAAACGACAATGGCCACTTTACGCAATGATGATCGTACCCATGGCATTTTTCATCATTTTTAGGTATATCCCAATGGCCGGGGTCGTGGTTGCTTTCAAAGACTACAACATTTTTAGAGGGGTTTGGGCCAGTCCATGGGTAGGTTTTGAAGTCTTTAAGGAAATCTTCGCCATGCCCGAATTTTATAAGGCACTTCGCAACACTTTAATGTTGAACGTGCTCGGATTGCTTACCTTTCCGGTTCCCATTATTTTAGCGCTTCTTCTGAATGAGCTTCGGGTGCAATGGTTTAAGAAGCTAAGCCAGGCATTGATGTATTTGCCCCATTTTATTTCGTGGGTCATCGTAGGGGGGATGGCTATCGAGCTGCTCTCAACTAATAATGGTTCGATTAATCATATGCTTGTGGCGATCGGCGCTTCCCCCATTCCATTCTTGGAGAAACCGGCTTTATGGATTGCAACTTATGTTGGGACAGGGGTTTGGCGCAATGCTGGATGGGGAACGATTCTGTATTTGGCAGCGCTTACGGGGATTAATAAGGAGTTGTATGAAGCGGCAGAAGTGGATGGTGCAACCCGAATGCGCAAGATCTGGCATATTACTTTACCAGGCATTAAGCCGACCATCGTCGTTCTGTTCATTCTGCAGATCGGGAATATGGCCAATATCGGCTTCGAGCAGCCTTATGTTCTAAAGAACTCTTATGTGATGGATTACGCTCAAGTCATCAGCACTTATGTATATTCAGTAGGGATTCAGTCGGCAAGATTCGCACTTGCGACTGCTGTCGGTTTGTTTCAATCCGTAGTCGGATTAATTCTTCTTTTGTCCGCAGAGTTCATTTCGAGAAAAATCAACAATCAGGGCATTTTTTAATGGGGGTACATGTATGATTCAAAATCCGTCTGAGAAAATAGGCAATACGATTATCATACTTCTTCTGGGTATCTTCTGTTTGTTTTGCGTGGTGCCCATGATCCATATTTTCGCGTTATCGCTCAGCGGTAATCGGGCAATCATGTCCGGCGAAGTGACATTATGGCCGATAGATTTAAGCTTCGAACCGTATAAAAACGTATTTGGAGACCTGAGCATGATTCGCTCGCTGTTGTTTACAATCTGGCTTGTTATCGGTTACACCATGGTTAGCTTGATCACCACGATCCTGGCCGCGTATCCGCTTAGCCGGCGGAACTTTAAGGGGAAGAACATCATGTTCGCTTTGATCATCATAACCATGTTCTTTAATCCGGGGATTATTCCAAACTATTTGTTGATTAAAGAGCTTCATATGCTGAATAGCGTATGGTCGCTGGTCTTACCGCTGCTCATCAACGCCTTCCTGTTGATTATCCTGAAAACCTCGTTCACACAGCTCCCCGCTGAACTGGAAGACTCGGCTTGGATGGACGGATGTGGTCATTTCCGTTATTTATTGCGAATCGTGCTGCCGCTGTCATTACCGATTTTGGCGACATTGGCTCTATATTCCGCGGTCGATCGATGGAACATATTTCAGGACGCGTTGTTCTATATTAACGACTCACACCTGTACCCGATTCAACAGAAGCTTTATCAGATCGTGATCAACAGTCAGGTGAACGACGCTACTGCCCAGGAAGGGTTTGGGGGCTCTGCTCCGGTGCCGGAGAGCTTGCAGGCGGCAAGCATCATGTTTGCAACAGTCCCCATTCTACTCGTATACCCTTGGCTCCAACGCTACTTTATCTCTGGCATGCTTGTAGGTGCAGTGAAAGGCTGATAGCTGTCTCAACCGCTATAAGCGGTTGAATTCACTATATACGCAATAGATTAAAGGGAGGATTAAATATGCGAGTCAAATTTCGCAAAACTAGTAACGTAGCTATGGCCGTTTTAGCGACGACTGTATTCGCGCTTGCAGGCTGCAGCAACTCACAAAACAGCCCAAGTGACTCAGCCACGCCGGGAAGTTCGGCAGGTACGAGCGAGACCCCAAAGGGTCCGCCGATCACGTTAACGATTGAACTGTTTGATCGAAGTAATGCGCCAGCAGGCGCTCCGCCAATCACCGACAATTTCATGACGCAGTATGTTCAGAAAAACTTCGGAGATCCGAATAATATCACGGTTAAGTTTGTCACGGTCCCTCGCTCAGAGGAAGTCAAGAAACTGAATGTTTTAATGGCATCCGGAACTGCGCCTGATCTCGTCTTTACATACGACAAGCCTACGGTTCAAAGCTATGTACAAAGCGGCGGAATTGCGGATCTTGGGCCGGCGATTGAGAAATACGGACCTCAGCTGAAGAAAGTGCTTGCTCCAACACTGAAGGACGGCGTTTTTAACGGTAAGCAATACACCATTCCGGCGCTACGAGTCATCCAATCGCAAACGACAAGTATCATCCGTAAAGATTGGTTGGATAAATTGAACCTGCCTTTGCCTACGACGACGGATGAATGGTATCAAACGTTGAAAGCGTTTAAGGAGAAGGATCCGGGCAATACTGGCGGAAAAGTCATTCCTTTTAGTCTGATCGATATGTTCCATATCAAACCGTTAACCAACTCCTTCTGGGATTGGAGCAAGATTACTGAAGAAGACCTGTATGCTGATCCGGACGGATGGACGCTGCCTGGCAATAAGGAAGCCTTCAAATTTTTAAATAAGCTATACCATGAAGGCCTTCTCGATAAAGACTTCCCGCTAGCAGCTGACTTCAGCCAGGCCTTTAACAAGCAAGTCGTTAACGGGCTTGCAGGGGCCGCTACTCCGAATACAAACGACCCAATTTACAGCGGCTACTATGCAAACCTTAAGAAAAACAATCCAGAAGCTGTTCTTGCGACAATTGATCCGTTCAAAGCAGCGAATGGAAAGTATCCAAAACCGATGTATTCCCCAAGCGGTATTTATCTGATGGTTCCAGCAGCTAGCAAAAATGTTGATTCGGTTATCAAATATTTGAACTGGATGGCGGAACCGAAGAATCTTATCGCTCTGCAGTTTGGGCAAGAGGGCGTTTCTTACAAAATGGGTGACGATGGCATTCCATTTGCTTTGACAACGCCTGAAGCCAATCAGATTCTCTTTAATAATCAAGATTACGCCATGATTATGAATGGTAAATACGTGAGCACGGACGAACCAGAAAAGAACATGGCAGCCAATGCAACCGACCCGCAATTTAAAGACTTTACTATCGACAGTATTAAGACTGGTGCGCGAGACGGTTATACAGGCCCGCGCGTCGACATTCCAATTCAAGCGGAAATCAAGTATTCACAGATTCTGAACGACAAGATCAAGCAGATGCTGGCCAAGATTATTACTGCCAAGTCTACCGAAGTCGACAGTGTCTACGACCAGCAGTTGAAGGAATGGAAAGATGCGGGGGGCGAAGCCGTTATGAAAGAAAGAAGACAGGCGTATCAACAAACCTACAAAAAATAATGCTTTTCCAGCCTAACGAACTCGGTTCTCTCTTCATGGGCGAACCGAGTTTCGTTACATGAGCTACCGAAATCCCCAAAATGGGCGACTCTAAAACTAGATTGTAGAGGTTGCCTTAAGAAAAGGAGTACAACGAAGATGAACCGTGAAAAATCCTTAATCAACGTCTCCCGCATCCTCGTAGTCATCATGCTGTTCTCTTTATTCGCGTTTGCCCCCGTCCCGGCCTCTGCGGCCGGAGGTGAACTGACACATGAACTGAACGACCTCATTGCACAAGCCGAAGCTTTAAAAGCCGGCAACGAGGAATTCCCGCTCCAGATTAGCTACACTGACGCTGGATCCGATGTAAACAAAGCATTCCCCTGGGTGTACGCCGACGAACTCAAAGATCTTGATAACGCGCTTAAGCTCGCCCGCGACGAGCTCACTCCCGCCGGTGAAGCCATAGCCAGCCTTCAAAACGCGATAGTGAGTTTCACTGGAAAGATCAAAGCGGACGGTTCAAATCCCTATTTCCGTCTCGATCCGGGTCCTGGTAAAATACCTGTACAAATTACTGCGCCAACCAATGTCTGGACCTCAAGAACCCCGCTTGACAACCGTGTCCCAGCCGACTTTGCTGGTGGTACCTACAAAATGATTCCGTATCCTTTTGCAGATGCCCAAGGCAAGGCTGATGTGCTCCAGATAAATTACGTCCATAACGGAAAAACCATCTTCGGGGGAATGTCCCTTCAATCTCCACTGTCCCCGAGTGTAGATGTCCCCATAGGCTCTACTATTGAGTTTGATGTGTACTATCCCAAGAGCGCGCAGGGAAAATTCATGAGGTGGAGAATCAGAAATGCCGGCTCTGACATCGATTCCTACCTCAGGGAATACGAGTACAACAACCTTAACCCCGACTGGATTGGCAGCTACAACGGTGAAACCTGGTTGTTGAAGCACACCAGCATTACCGCGACAACAGGCATTTCCTCGAACTTCATTCTTGAGCTCCATGGCGAGAATGGCCGTCCCGCGGAAACTGGTATGCTTCTCGTCGCCAACATCAAAATAACCGCACCGGACCCTAACGGCGTTGCGCTTCCTAACGTTGTCAACAAGGAAAACCAGAGTGTTGTAACGCCTTTAAAGAATGTTTACAACAAGCAAAATGGCTCGTTCATGGTCGGTACGATCGGAACCGGCGCGGTAACCGGAACTAGAGCCAATCACTATGAAATCTTTGTCGACGGCAATAATCTCAAGGCCGAAGGAACGCATCCCCGCGGCCCGAGCTGGCTGAAAAGCGTTACTGGCGAGGCTCTGAGCGGCGCAACCACCACCCCTGGTATAGGTGAATACAGTTTCCCGACCAGCTCTTATCAAGCGATCAGGGATTCCGGAACTCCCGGACAGTATAAGTCTCACGCCCACGTTTTGGCATGGTACAACCAGGCCCCTGCATGGATGAGACAGATGATTCCCGCGACCCTTTCCTTGGGATATAACGGAACAACCGATTACTACGGATTAGGCAACGGCGTTACAACCACGGTTAAGGTAGACAAAGAAATGGCCAGAAGAGTGCAGTTTAACCACACCATGTATGTGATGCGGCACTTCCTGACCACAGATACGAAGTATGGCTCAAGTGTATCCCGCGGAGTAATCCCCATCCATTCATGGGACGTACTCAACGAAGAGGTCCACGAAAGCCGCCACAGCGAAACCATCCCCGCGGATCCGAACAGCTGGAGACAGACCCTCAAAAACACCAACTGGCTTTCTGCAATGTCGGATGATCTCATTGGCGGCGACATCTCCGAACATTACATCTACTTGCTCTTCAAAAACGCGCACATCGCGGCTCCCAACGCCAAGATGGCGGCGGCTTACAAAGCCAACAACGCTAACCTTCCCGAGTACATGAAGCTCGACGGACACGATAGCGCTGGCAGCATTGATGCGTATATCGTTAACGATCCTCCGAGACTGACCTATAACGATTATGACATTTCTAATCGTACCAAGGCGAGGACTGTATACAACATGGTGCGCGCATTGAACACCGCATGGCTCTCCGATCCGCTGTATGACGGAAGACCACTTATCGAAGACATCGGTATCCAGGGACATGATTCGATTGGAAGGACCCTTGCAAGCGATAACCAATATGCCATGGCCCTCTATGCTTCTCTCATTGACGAAGGCCTTCTTTCCGGTATTGGCTACTCAGAACTTGACCTAAAGATGCCGACTACCACCCCAGGCGGCGGCGCGGTCGCTCCCGAAGTGCTCAATGTCAGACAGTCCGACGCCCTTGGTTATGAGTACGCGCTGATGTACAAGCTGTTCAACAGGTTCGCCCCTTACATCGATCGCATCATCAGCTGGGGCGTAGCCGGTTCAGGGTGGCAGGGAAGCTATGTGCTGTTTGACAGTCAGAGCAATGCCAATGCCGGCTACTATGGCGCCGTGAATCCGGACAGATTCATTCTTGGACATTCCTACCTGGATGATTTCTTTGCAGGCGAATACGAGAAACTCCAGGACAGCTATGCAATTGACCTTGGCGATCTTGGAATCTATGCACCCGGTAATGGAGAAGCCAAATCGCTTACAGCCACAATCGCAGCTAGCAACAGTGTGACACCTGGAAGTACGTTCACAGCAGCAGTCAGCCTGGATAGCGTGACACAAAGCGTGTACGCACAGGATATCACGCTAAGCTATGATTCCAGCGTATTCGATTATATCAGTGCAGCGGGTGCAACCAGTAACATTCAGGTTCTGAGTGAAGATACTGCTGCCCCTGGAAAAGTGAGAATCATTTCCGTTAATTTCGGAGGGGTGACTGGAACCAGCACACCCGTTTTGAACATCACCTTTAAGGTAAAGTCCGATGTTCTGCATACAACTGGAACCATTGCAGTCTCCCAAGCGAAGACCGGCGGTTCTGATGGAACCGTAACCACTGCCGCACTGAGCAGTAAAACTATATCCGTTGGTGCTCCTCAACTGGATAAAACTGCTTTGAATGCAGCGATTACGAGTGCACAAACCCTGTACAGCGCGGCTATAGTAGGGACTCAAGCTGGCCAATATCCGCAAGCAGCTAAAGACGCACTCCTTGCAGCAATTAACACCGCAATTGCTGTAAGAGACCATGCAAGCGCAACTCAAGCCCAAGTTGACGAGGCTCTCGCAGCACTCAACACTTCTCTTGATACCTTCAAAGCAACAGCTAATAAGTCTGCAGACATAAACGGAGATGGAGACACCAACGTAGGTGACGTCGCGATTGTTGCTTATCACTATGGCAAGAACTCCACCAGCGCGGATTGGGCAAAAGCTAAAGTTGCTGATATGAACGACGATAACAAAATTGATATCCGGGATCTTGCGTATGTCGCAGCCAACATCAATTAATTCGTGAGTTATACCCTGTTCGAGTAAATAGCAACCCCAATTACAAAAAAACTGCCGCAATGAGTGAAATGACCCCAAAAAGTTAGGCAATATTTATTTAAGCAGCCTGTTGGGCATGTGTTCGGTATTGCACCGGGCTCATGCCCTTTAGCTTGGACTTAATTCGTTAGTGATTATAGTAGTAGATGTACTGTTAGAGCTCCATTTTAAAGTGTTCAGTGTCTTCAAATGTCTGTGTGTATAAGAACCCGGATTTTAATGCCAAAGAAATTCTCCATTACAGCATTGTCGTAACAATTTCCTTTGCGTGACATGCTCCGGACATTTGGCTTCGGAAACGATCAAATGAAGAGAGTCTTGCCCAATTCAAGCGATGAGATGAAATGCCATTCGTACGGCTCGCCATATGCCCGCATCTGAAATTCTGGATCTATCTGATGAACTTTGGACTGCTCTACTATGAAGTGTCGTTTGATAAGTGGACCGGCGGTTCATACAGAAGGTCTTTCGAGATGGAATGACAACAGGACCTAGCATGTATAGTAAAAAGGGATCGAAACGAGTATTGGGAACGAGGTTGAAAATCAAGGGCAGGGATCTCAGGGGAGAACGCCTTTATGCTCATGGCGAGTGACTCATTTGCACCTTAGAAAGGAGCAACAGAAACTAAGCTGAATTGTTCTTCCTAACAGTTCACCGCTCTAAGGGACTTGAGGCAGATAACGTAATCTTGCATAACAACGATGGGTTCTTTTGTTTTTATGTAACTTTTTTCAAAAAGAAAAGCCAAACGCACTCGATGTGCGTCTAATCGGTATCTATGTAATTTCGAAGTGGGTGATGGTAATTATTGAACTGGTGAAGAGAGCCCAGAGAGGCGATGACAAGGCATTCTTGGAACTGTTTCAACTGGCTGAGGCGGATATTTACCGAACGGCTTATGTATATTTGGGCAGCAAAGAGGATGCCCTTGATGTGGTGCAGGAGACGGCCTTCAAGTCGTATAAATCGATTGGGAACGTGAAGGAGCCGCAATATTTCAAAACATGGCTCATCCAAATCGCCATCAGTTGCTCCATTGATGTTTTGCGCAAACGGAAAAAGGAAGTGAACTGGAACCCCGAATATTTGGATCTGATAACCGTAACAGTGGAAGAGGATATCCCGCTCTCCATCACTTTACAAGATCTCGTAGAGGCACTCACTGTAGAGGAGAAGGAAGTCATTGTACTGAGGTTTTATTATGATTATACGATCCGTGAAGTGTCAGAGATACTCAGAATCCCGCTTGGCACGGGCAAGACGCTGTTATACCGTGCATTAAAGAAACTTCGTAATTGTGTAGAGAAGGGGGATGACTATGCGTTCAAATCCAATTAAAGAGCAACTAGAGACAATCCCTATTCCTCCGGAGCTTGGGCACAGAAGCCTGTTAGGTGTTCGGCAAGCTGCGGCGGAGCGACAAGCAATCAACCCCTCGGCAAGGCGGCAAACAAAGCGGATAATAGCAGCAATGTCTGCAGCACTGGTCCTGTTCATGCTGACCACCATGTTTGCGGATCACTCAAGAGTGTGGTCTGCAATTCAAAAAGCTCTACAATTTGTGCCGGGGATCGGCATTGTAAAAGAAGAAGACTCTCCTGTAGAAAGGTACGTCATGAATCAACCTGTTACTGTGGAGGTCGGTGCCGGGTCTATATTAATTACTGGTTTCATGTCGGACGACGAAATGACCTACATTACAATGGCAGGTAAAGATGCACCACGGGTTAAAGACATAACGCTAGTGAATGAGAGAGGCGAACAGTTTAAACTAAATGCTTCTACGGCCTCTTGGGGGCAATCGCAGTGGACATCCGGCTTCTGGCACATAGGCAAGCTCGATGTCAGCGGGCAAGTTACGCTTATTTTTCCGCTCGATCCAGTCGTAAAAGTGCCTATCGTGCTGGCCAAAGCGGAAACCTTCGCAAGCTACACGGAATTGGGCGAAACTGCATCCGTAAACGGCGTTTCCATTACCGCCATTACCGACCGGATTGGCGGAAAGACGAGAGTTTCTTTGGTGTCTCGCCATAGTAAAGATTTCGACGTTAGTGATTACGGGATTTACGGCGTATATATGCATGAAGAGAGCCAGAAGTTGCAAGTCACGGACACGTCCGGCAAGAAGCTGGCTATCGAGAAGATACCGGGTGTCTCTAGTCCCGCAAGCGAGTTTTTCTTCCCCGCGCCCGAGGCTATGGCAGAGAGCAGCTACACACTCACCATTCCAGAGATAAGCGTAAGATACAAAGATGAGATTCGAATAGAGCTCCCTACGGAAACGGATGAACATCTGAATCAGACCTTCAAGATCGCCGGGTTTCCGGTTATGATTACTAAAGTGGAGCACGTTATGGAAAATAAGCTTCGCGTATACATGGATCTGTATTACAACGAGCAAACCACAGAATCGCTAGTCAATTTTAGCATCGATGGTCTCAGCCATATGGCAAAGCTCGACGAGAAAACCGGAGCAATTGAATATATCGAATTTGAAATGAAGGACCGGGGCAGCAAGAAGGTAAGCTTGAAGCTAGTTCAGCCGGGTGTTGTCATGCGGGGTCCTTGGCAATTTCTTCTGCAGTCTTCTTAGCTTTGGGTAAATTTGGTCTGTTTAATTTTTCCGATAAGCGAATTGCGCTAACTGGCAGGATAGTTTAAGATATTTCGCGCTGAACCGTATCATCGCTAAGGGTAAAATAAAAAGGGACTTCATCAAGTCCCTAAGGCTTTCGGTATGTGTGCTGTTCAGGTTGTCCAGCACGTAAGGCTCCAGTGGAGCAATGCAATCGCCTTGCTGCGTCGCCGCAAGGCGGGCGAGCAAGGTTGCGGAATCCTTTTGTAGTGCATCCATAGTAAAATCGAAATGAAGTTTGATATTAGTTATTTGCCGTCCGACTCTTCTGGGAGATTCTTTTGTGATGTGGATGCTTTCGACCATTAATCGGAGCAAGGCTTTTTGTTCTTCGGCATCTGCTTGCAACAGTGCTTCTTGAATCCGGTTCAGTAGCGTTTGCAGGGAATTGAAGTCAACTGGTTTGTTATTTTGCTCGCATAGTTCAGCTTCGAGGGCCTCCAGATGCCTTTGAAGCTGCTCCTGACGGGCATGAGTTTCTTTCAAATCAGACTTGAAGATTGCGGCTAATTCAGGGTCGTTCAGAATGTTGTCTTTAATCTTTTGCATTTTCTTATTGATGTTGTTTAGTTCTGCTGCAACGGTTTTCTTTTCTGCAACAATTGGGGCGTCGGCACTTGTACGCAGTGTATTGATTTTATCGGCCAGTTGCCGTACGATGTCTGGCCGCGATGCAAGTTTAACAAGTTCCTGAAGTAGCTGTTTTTCGGCAACCTCGGCCCGAATCATATTTGAACGACAAATAGTCTTTCCTTTATTGTGAAACTGCTGACATGCATAGTATCTATATTTTGTGCCAGCTCCACCTTTGGATTTTGCGGCAACCATGCCGTAACCACAGACCGGGCATTTTAGCAATTTAGTGAGTATGTAAGGCTGTTCAGACCGGCTAGGCATGTACGAGCGTTGGCTAATTTTTTGATGAACGCTTTCCCACTGCTCCGAGGAAATCAGCGGCTCATGCGTTCCATCTACAAGCAAGTAATCAGAGTTCTTCCCTTTGCGGCGTTTCTCTGACCAATTTTCAACCTGATTATAACGGATTTTTCCGATGTAGATAGGATTGTTAAGGATAGTCTTAACGCTGATTGTAGAAAAAGCTTTTTCATGCTTTGTTCGATAACCAGCTTCGTTAAGTCTGCGTGTAATTGCCTTCAATCCCATACCTTGATCTGCATATTCGAATATCTTCTTGACAATAATGGCTTCGGACTCGTCTATGACAAGCTCTTTATTTATGCTATTATACCCCAGTACCACACCGCCATTGTACTTTCCTTGACGAGCCCGTTGTTGCTGTCCCATCTTTCCCCTCTCAATAATACTGCTCCGTTCCATCTCCGCAACCATGCCGAACATCTGAAAGGTCATCATACCTGATGGGGTTGATGTATCGATGGTTTCTTTCAAACTAATCAGTTTTGCGTTGTTGTTAATAAGTGAGTCACCGATCTCTAACTGATCACGGAGCTTGCGGGCAAGCCGATCCAACTTGTATATAATAACGACTTCAAATTTTTGTTGGTTAGCGTCTTTCAATAGTCGTTTCATTTGTGGCCGACCTGAAATACTTTTACCGCTTGCACCTTCATCTACATACTCATCAACAATTTCAAGGTCGTTTTGTTCGGCGTACTTCCTCATTTCAGCGATTTGAGCGGTGATGCTGTATCCCTCTTTAGCTTGCTCCTCAGTGCTTACACGAGCGTATAAGACGGCTTTGAGTCTTGTCATCTTTGGTTTCTCCTTTTAGATTCGAGTAGATTTTTCAATCAACGAGCAGTGCTTATCAACAGCACTAGGAACAGTTGCGGGCAAGTGCTTGTTCTTCTAAATCGGTGAGCGAATATATCACCTGAAGCATCGTTTTTCCAAATGTCGTTCTTAAATCCAATTCATTTATCAAGAAATTAAGTTCGATATTGTCTCTTTCCAGTGACTGAATCGTTTCAAAAGTCTCAATTAACTCGTCAGTGAATCGGTCTAATACATGGACGATAACTACATCGAATTTTCCATGATTGGAATCGCTTAGTAGACGGCTCATCTGCGGCCAGCCTGTGATGTTGCTATCCTTATCGTCAATAAACTCCTCAATGATTTCAATTTCATGTTGCTTCGCATACTTCCTAAGTACCTCAATTTGAAATTCGAGACGATGTTTTGCTTGAGTTTGTTCCCGATCGTTAATACGGGCATACAGAACCGCCTTGAGTTTAGTCATTGTCATGTTCTCCTTTGGATTCATATTGTTTACGAAAGCTGTTCTGAACCTCGTTCCATGCGGATTGGGGAAAGAGTGGAAAGCCACCAGGTTGTTTAACAAGGGCATCGTAATGATTAGCAGCACGCACGGTCGGATGTGTTGATTGAACCAAGTAATCAATTTTTGCACTCGACTCCAATTCATTAATAATACGACCATAAGAAGCAATGAACTGCTCCCTGTCTAATGGTTGCTTCGAATGGATGTCGTGAATAAAACGCATCATGCCATCCGTATACAACTGATAGAAAATGCCGCCGAAGTAGGACAAGGCAGATTCGCCTTCACCGGAAGAAGCAAGAGGCTCTCCGATAGTAATTACTTTTAGCTCACCTTGATAAAACTCATCCGTTAATGCATCGAACGGAATGCCTAAATCTTTCGTGATCTTATAAATAAGTTGATAGGCCGGTTTTTTGGAATCTCCGCGTTCGATAGCAACAATCGTTTGGTGACTGACACCGACACGTTCGCTCATTGCTGTGGTCGTATATGATCTGCTGAGGTTTAGCTTTCCTACTTCCTTCCGGTAAAACCTGAGTCGCTCACCGAGACTACTGTATTTTAGTTCTTCTAATTCCTTCGACATTAATGTTCGCAGCGGCATTTGAGGCCCGTCCTTTCTAGTGTGGTTTACAGTGATTATAAATCCTGTTATTATAAAATGCAAATACAACAGCAATTTTTGTAATTTCGCTTATATAATAAAGAAGGTGATGCAGATGGACTTCATTCATGTAGGAATCGATCTCAATGAGATTGACGATGCTTACGAACTGGTCGAGGAAAAACGAAACAAAATGAAGGATTTTATTGAGCAACTTGCATTAACTCTTAGCCGGAAGTTGGCTGAACCGGTTAAAGATGAACCGCCCGCTCTAACAACTGGTGTACAAGAATGACAACCGATAGAGCTTAATCCCTTGCCCCGCAAGGCTTTGAAGGCTCTCGGCACTTTGAGGTGAATGACGATGTTTTTGTACAATAAGCAGAAGGCCAACGAGTTGTTAAACACGGTTCCAGTCATCCAGAACATCTTGGCTGCTGATGAGTCTGCAAACTTCATATGTCCTTACGACAAACTGATTGTTTGTTCCAATGACCCTCCGACACCAGATCTTCTTGATCTTGTTCGGCCCGCGAGATTTCATGCAGATGATGATGGAACGTACTACCGTTTTAAGTTGATCGGCGAAATATTTAGTGTGCAATGGGGACAGGTGAATCCGCAGGCTCCAACAACATCCATCATGCTGAATCCATGGAAGCAGAGACTCACGCCCGATGCTGTGCTTGCCCTGATCGACTTTATTATCGGTGACCATCACAACGCTTATGTGGTCAAAACTGACGATAAGGTTGACTGGTTCCACTTTCTAACCTCTCAAGAGCTTGCCAAGCGGCTCTATGTGGGCTACCAAAAGAAACCGCCTCAAGACTATAAGAAGCTTGGTGAAACCTATATGCATGGAAGTAGGAAAGGTCAGCAGGTTAGGAACTATGATAAGGCAAAAGAACAGAGACTTGATGACGTAATGTGGACACGAGTTGAGAAACCAAGAATACATCGAGATAAGCACTTAAGGCAGAGCTTATTGCAGTTCCTGTTAAATGAACGGGCAGATGCATTGAAACACACGACCGTTGTAGATATCAGCGAGTTCAATGGTAATGATCGAATTATGCGACGAATTAAGAAGTACGGAACATTTCAGGAAGCTTTTATGTCGTTGGATGCTAAAGAAAAGCGGAAGCTAAAGAGACATGAAGCATTCCAAAAACCTCTTGTTGACGTTGTAACGGTATTCAAGGCTGACCTTGATAAGTGGATGTCTGTATCAGCGAACTTATATCTGTTGTTCAGGTTTTATTCCATCCTCCAAGCAAGTTGGGGTGGAGATGGCGAAAGACGATCAAAGCGTGTGCTGCTTGATAGCGTAACAATAGAATATCCAGCGATGCTACAGTTGGTCGGGTATGGCGGTAAGAACAAATGGATCATGCGAGATGATTACCTTGAGGGTATATGGCTTCCATTTGGTTGTTCATAAGATGGTATACACGTAATAACGATGTATAGGGTCGCGAGCGTCAGCGAGCGGCCTCTAAATGCTTTGCAGGTACGGCAGTTTGTTTGTGTAGCCAATAACACTCCTGCGAACGAAGGGTTGAACCAAAAGTAGCGATTAAGACTAAGGCAGGGTTCAATGATCCACAGTAAGCAAGTCAATGGTCGGCGTTAGCCGCCGAAGGGAAACCTTGACTTGCGGGCATACCAACCACGCTCTTGTATTGCCCGGCAAACAAGTTGCCGGGCTTGCCACGCGGCAGGCGAATATGGGAGGTGCAGGAGGGCTGAAGCCTTCCTGCGGGCCTCTCTCATGAGAGGCGGTGGAGAGTGGTTCGTGTCGGCGAGCGTTAGCGAGCCGATAACCAACCCAATGCCGGATATACCCGCAGAGACCAAGTTCAATCTGCAAATACCTCGAATACAACCTCTTCGTTAACAGCAAGCAATGCGTGGGTGACATCAGGTGGTATTGGTATAGTGTAACTCTCTTGATGCAAGATGACCGGTGTCCTATAGGAGTAGAAAGCAAATGCTGTAGGTGATTTATGAAACAGCCGCCATCCGCATGAGCGAATATATAATTCATCCTCGTTGATGCTGACATTCACAGTTAACTCGGATGGTTTGAGTGCAATGTGAGGTAAGAATCGCAAGCCCTTATCACTCACTACGAGGCTCAGTGTGGAGTGCTGACTAACCTGTAACGACTTTGTATATCTCGATTCATCAGCACGGCTAGTAATTGATTTTAGAGAGGCTGACGCTGTTCGGAGTAGTTCCGGTATCTCGCCACAAAGTTTCAGCAACGCTTGTATCGGCATCCGTAGTACGTCCACATTCACGTACAATTGTTTCCCATCAATCAGCATTTTGTATTTAAGTCCGACCGAATCGGAAGCTTGAAAAAACCGCATACGTATGCCGCCGCAAATCTTACCAATAGCCCGCCGCAACAATGTAAACTTGCTATGCCCACCCACGGCGAAGCCATCGTCAAGCAAAATGATTTCAAAACGATCGTTCTTCGCTTCAATAATACACACTATAATGTTCGGTGTTGTTGATGATGTGCCGCTGTCTGGAGCCATGATAGTACGTATTGCAAGTATTTGTGGTTGCTGCTGCTGACCTTTTGCCTGATTCACGGCAGGGACGATCCATTGCTTCTCATTATTATTCACGAAGATCACACTCCATTTTTATTGTTGATGATTAATGAAATAAATCGGTATTGCGGATGAGGCGGGCCAGAATGACTTTTGTTAGACGCAGTTCGTAAAGCTGATGCGTCAGAGCGGCGTTCTCCGCCGCTGCCAGATGCATCAGAACCCGAACTGTATTCACGTTCATATCATGCTTGCCACGGTAGACATCCATCAATAACCATTCCACCCGTTGTTCCGTAGCATCTAGCTTTTGTTGCAGTTGACTGATAATGTCAACAAGCATTTCATATTTCGCTTCCCATTGTTGCCTCATTTAGGCTCAGCCTCCGTTTTGTATAGTGAAATGAAAACAGCGGCCCGCTGATAGCGAACCGCTGTAGGTCATGCAGATGATGAAAATGACGAGGAATATCTAGTTACATAAGTCCCTGTTCTTTGAGACTTCTGAACATATCACCTCCGACAATAATGTGATCAAGCACGTCCACACCCATGATGCTTCCAGCATCGACTAGACGAGCGGTTAGTTGAATGTCTTCAGATGAGGGCGTAGGGTCGCCACTAGGATGGTTATGAGCACATAGTATGGAGGCCGTAGAGCGTTTTACTGCGGCCCTAAATACTTCACGCGGATGAACAATCGCGGCGTTCAGCGATCCGATGGAGATTGTTTCCGGCTGACCAATGATATGATTCTTGGTATTCAGAAATAGGACAACAAAATGTTCCTGTTGCAGATACCGCATCTGAGGAATCAGTAGATCAGCGGCATCCTTGGGGGAGCGTATTATATGAGGATGGCTGCTGACCGGAGTATTCAGTTTTCTTGCCAACTGTAGTGTGGCTATGATCTGCTTAGCCCTGACGGTGCCAACACCTTTAATAACCGTTAACTCTTGTTCAGTCACATTCATTAATTCAGACAATGATGGAAAGCGTGCAAAGATTTCGTTAATGATGTATGATCCTTGCTTCTCGGCCAACGCTTCGGTAAACAGTGATTTGATGGATGACAATTCATATGAATTCATGGTTTTACCTCCGTTATATGCAAAAAGGAGAAACCTCAGCGGCTCCTCCTATTGCGTGATGTGATGGTATTCGGTTATGATGATAGCAACGTGTTTTACTTAATCGCTCCTATATGTGGGCGATTTTTTCTTTTTCTTGTGCTTCAATATGCATTTCAACTACTACCAACTTAACCAGCAATGAAGCATACATCCTGCCTTCCTCGGTATCAAAGCTCGCATCGCTTTCCATCATCCGCATGACTGCCTTCAACTGCCGTTTTCTCGCCATTAGCTCCTGTATCTTCGCCATGTACGTCACCTCCCTTCAGGGCATAAAAAATAGCCTTCATGTCGTTGTATCAACAATTTGGCTACGAGCAATGACTTGTGTTACGATGCTCTGAATACTATAACAACTGCAATCTCCGATGAAGTGACTCATGCATTGACCAATGACGATGGAACCGCATAAGAAATAAGCACAGTAATTCGGGCATTTCGGAGAGAGACCACTGCGTACTTTCCAGCGTCAATCCTGATAGAGTAGACAAAGCCTTTCTGTTCGCAGTACCCAAGATATTCCTTGGAACTGTTACACCTGAATGATTCATAAGTCATGCTCGGTTGTCTCCTTTCAAATTTGAAATTTTGTCTTGCAAATAATATGAAGTCGATTTCTAACCCTTTGCCGTTCGCTCACGATGCCGTTGCAGTTGATTGCCATAATACTTCTCGAAGTACCGCCGCATATAGTAAGCGGCCAGATCATCGTCTAACTGCCAGCATCGTTTGAAATACACAAACAGTGTCGTTCCCGCAATGCGAATGCTTCCATTGACAACCAATTGCCTTAACAATGTCGCTAGTTCCTCTGGCAAGCCTTTCTTTACAATCATGTTCAACTCACCTCCTAATAAGCCGTACTTTCACCCCGGCAAACTTCTCTCTGTAAACGCAAATAAGCCCGCTTATGAGCAGGCACAATACTGTAAGGCACCCGCCTATGTCAGCGGTAATACTGCAACATGAACCTCGTATTGCATGTGCCAACCTGCTTCTTCCAAGTCGGCAACGATTTTGTCGAAATCGATGTATCTCTTAACAGCGGCAGGAATGCGTCCATAGTATCCTGACTGCACCAATTTATCCGCAACATCACGGAGGCAGTCCACATCGTAGTACACGATGCAATGACCACCCTTCAAAATGCGAATCACTTGATCCACGCCCTCAGTACATCCGAACAACGCATATACAAGCCGATAATCGTATTGACTGAATACAGCGGCGGCATCATTGATCGCAAAGACATCATCGTGCCGCTCAATGATGAATGGTGCATCAAAATCGGCAATCAGAGATTTGATCTCATCATTCTCGATGTGTTGTATAACCTGCTCCAGTTCAGTCCGACTCGTCGGCAGAGTCAGCCAAACTCCCTCGGTATTATCTGTCCGATTGCATGTTCTTTCACTTGCCAAGCAAATTCTCATCTGCATCGAAAACCGCCTCCATTTTCATTTGTCTTCATAATTAAAAGCCTTCTTCGTCAATTCTGAACCTGTCCAATCGCACAACGTTAATAAAGCGGGACAAGCGTGGATAAGTACAACCACCCACATGATTTCTGAAACTCAACCACAGCGACGATCAACGTTATGATTTAAGCGGTCATCTGCACCTACCTCGCTTTCGTTCTGGAAGCATCTCACCTTCCATCTATCCTCACTGTCCATCACCCGTACAACGCAAAAAGGGACTGAAACCTGCCAGTTCGACAGATATACAGTCCTTTATATGTGGAGGGGTGTGGCATTAAACGACTGACCGGGGGTACTTCATTTATGCATGGTGGTGCCGGGAGAAATTGTATCCAATTTTTTAGCCCTATTGGCCGCTCATTTTCCTTTGGTTGTCCACGGTCTGGATAAATTCTTGAGCCATTTTCAAAACAAACCGCACTTCATCCGGTCGCCGCTCGACTAACAGCGAACGCAAAATCTCAATCATCATCCGCTTATCATCAGCAGCATTTACGCTCTCAATGTCTTTGAAATTGAACACTTCGCTCGGCATCACATCCAGAGCTACCATCAGCTTATCCAAAGATTCGAGAGTCACGTTTCTGCTTCCACGCTCAATGTCTGAAATATATGAGAAGCTCAATCCGCATTTTTCCGCTAATTCTTCCTGCGTCAATCCCCTTGCTTTGCGAACCAACCGCAATTGCTCACCAACAAGCCGCATTAAACTATTCATTCAATCAACCTCCTCTCCCAAGCGTAGAGAGGAGTAAATAATAGTGACATAATCGAATAGTATAAAAAATGTAGAAATTACGCTGTTGGTTATAGTAAAATAGTCACTATGGAATCATCTACCATATGGTACATCGTGCTTAATGGAAGAGGAACTCGATTCTTCTGCATATGCAATGCTTCAGTTTAAAAACAAGGGGATGATTGCTAAACCGAAGACAACAGAACTTTCACCGCCGCTACTACTTAATTTTCAATTCGTTATATTCACAATTCATACGACTTGGGGGAAATCACATGAACAAGAAGAAACTTGCACCAGCACTCATAACCGGTGTGCTAACAATAGCGTTGGCCGGACAAGTTCTTGCCGCTCCAGTTAATTATGGCGAGGAACTAAAGAACTCTCCGCAAACGACACCGTCAATATCCTTTACGGATGTCACAGGCAATCACTGGGCATATCGATACATAGCTGAAATGGTCAACAAGAAAGTGATAGAAGGTTATCCCGATAACAAGTTCCGACCGGAAAATACAATCTCAAGAGCAGAGTTCGCGACGATCATCGTAAAAGCCGCTGGCCTACAAGCCAAAAAGGTAAATTACTCTAGATTTTCCGATGTGAAGACAACAGACTGGTATTCGCCATACATCGAGACTGTCAGCCAGTATATGACCGGCTTCAGAACGGCAGACGGTCAGTACATCTTCAATCCGACAGCACCTGCATTACGTGAAGATATTACCGTTGCGATGGTGAAACTCAAAGGATACGATGTCGCAAGATTAGCGAACCGTTCCGTCATCGAGGCCATGTTTAAGGATTACGACGGGATTTCTGAGAGTGCTAAAGATTTTGTTTCCATTGCAGTAGCAAACGGACTTGTATCGGGTTACGAAGATGAGACCTTCCGTGCTCAGAACTCCATAACGCGAGCAGAAGCTGCGACAATGCTTTGGCGGGCCTTTATGTATGGAAATGATAACAAAGGCGTTGGAGGTCAAGAAGATTCATCTACACCGACTACACCTTCTGTAACGCAACCATCTACACCAAAGCCAACAACACCAACTCAACCACAACAACCGTCGCAGGCTGCTAAGTTTAGCGTCGATACGCTTGTTGGTGGATTGGGAAAAGGCGATGTGGATGGGCCGGTAAGCATGGCTAAAATCAATGAAGTCAGCAGTATTGTAACGGACAAGGACGACAACATTTACTTCCTTGATGGAGATAAGAATAAAGTTCGCAAGTTTAATAAATCTAACGGTAATGTTGAAACAATTACTTTGAAAGATAACAATATAGACAGCAAGTTCCCCTTGGATAAATCAGGATATGTAATAATGCGATACAATCCAGTTAGTAACAAGTTGTATTTAGCAGTTTCATCGTCTTCTAGTTCACAAATATATGAAATCAGTTCGACTGTTAGTCTTGCGACATATTCCCAAGAGGAAAGTGCTGGGTCTTATCACTTTATTAGTTTTATGGCATTTCAGGATGCAGAACATCTAGTCTATGGGTATTCAACAGATGGGTATACTTATCAGAATTACTCACATTTAATTAGTAGCACTTTGCCTAACCGGGGTAACCTGCTTGGTAGAAATCTTGATAACAATGCCCCGACCTTTGGTGCGACAGGAAGAACAA
Organism: Paenibacillus puerhi; assembly: GCF_009846885.1. Classification (GTDB taxonomy): domain Bacteria; phylum Bacillota; class Bacilli; order Paenibacillales; family NBRC-103111; genus Paenibacillus_G; species Paenibacillus_G puerhi. The sequence continues at coordinate 53,766 of NZ_WUWM01000029.1, read as the reverse complement.
ATATCTATGCCTCCAAAGTTGATGCGATTGCAACGAACGATGACATTTGGATTTTCGATACTTACAGTAGCATTCTAACTAAAACGCACATTTTCCCGCGTAAGATCGAGACAATCAAGAAATTTGAGAATCTTACATTTGAATCAGTTGTATCTTACAACGGAAAATTTTATGCATCCGGTGACTCTACTATCTACGAGATCAGCCAAAATGGTCAAATTTCCATCTTCATCGACGGCAAAGACCTTACCTACAACGACGGCAATCCGATTAATATAATCAGCCACATGAGCTTTGATAGCAACGGAAATGTCATCGTCTACGACGATGAGAACAAAGCCATTCGCCGCATCAATCTGTAACATTCATCATCAGGCAGGGGGAGCCGCGGGCTCCCTCTATTTTACAACGCCTTAAACAAAATGTTCGCCATCCTTATCTCACTTTGCTGATGTTAGCCACTAACATCGAAGATAAGATTCGAGCTGGATACTACTACTGACTCGTGAGAAAATCGAGTAGACTTGCTAACAGCAACGGACTAAAAAGGAGACATCTACATGCAACAATTTATTCGCACGGTAAATACGACCGATGCATTCAAGATGAAGATGGAGCAACTAGAGCGAGAATATCATTTGAAACTTCAGCAAATCGATAAGGAATTAGCTGCACTGGATACGGAATTGGATCGCAATGCGGTCAAAGGAGTCGGCGGTGAGCTCGGTGGAGGATTCCTGCGATTCATCAGTTGGATTGCGTTTATACTCGGTACCATTGCATCATTCGTAGTCCTGCTTGTACTTTCAGAAGGGATCGATGATATGCCTCTATTTCTCATCATGGTGGCATTCAGCTTGCTGATGTTCGTGCTTGGAGGCATATGGAGAAGTAAAGGCACAGGCATGTTGATAAGAGCCACAGCCAAGCAAGACGCGGCTGAAGCCATCATTCAGCAGCTTGAAGCAGAGATTGCAAAGCTTCGTGTGACCAGAAAGCAACTAGAAGAACATCATCAAGCGGAGATGCTGGAGCAGAAGGATATCTTCCAACAGCACATGCTTAACCAACAGGAATTAATTCAACATGAAGTCGAAACAATTCAGAGAACATCCGGAGAAATTCAGGATACGAAGGAATGCCCACAATGTGCAGAAACCATTAAGGTTAAAGCGAAGATATGCAGATTTTGTAGCTACCAGTTCGGTGATTGACTCTCAACTGGATACTTCGCGTTATCGTCTGTGATAGAACATTAACAAAGATATTTGCTTGAAAAAGGTGTTGTCATGTTACATTATCATAACATTGACGATATATAGATAGAGATTAAGCATCCGACCTCAAGATGAACGCTCATTTTACCTGAGAGTTCGTCTTTTTGGCTTTTCGGAGGCGGTGCAAAGAGAAAGTAGAAGATTTTTTCATAATTCACTCCCATTGATGTTACAGATTTCATTGTGAAGCAATATATCTGATGTAGATTAATAATTGGATATGACAATAGTAATTGAGGTTACAAAATAGACATTCATTTGATGTATAGGAAAATTGGATTAAAAAACAGTTCAAAAGTCCCGCTAATATGGTAAAATGGAAAAAGTTTCTTTATATGTGCTGTGAGTTGACAGGGGCAGTTATTCCTATGGAATCACGGACTACTATCTGTCGGGCCAACAGGATTTATATAATCGTACTGGTATTGGAAGATATCGATTGTACAACAAAAACGCTGACGGTGAGTCGACATGGGAAGGCAACTGATTACAACTTAGATAATGTTCCAAACGGGGGATCACAATGGCTAGAAGAAGAAAGAAGCAGACGTTTGAAGATATGTTAATTGAGATGGTCGTAAAGAGCATGATGGCTATTGTGGTTTTCCTCGTCTTCAACTATGTAATCATCGGCAAGTATGCTGGTTCGATGATCGGCGGTGTATGGCTCAGTCCATTACTAATCGTTCTCGTATTTGTCATGGCTGCTGGACTTGGTATTTATCTTGCCAATATCAAGATGAAGATGGAGCGAGCGAATATCCATGAAATAGACAAGATGAGCGGGTCAACATTTGAACGCTACCTTGAACGTTTCTTTAAGAAGCGTGGATGGCAAGTAAAGCGTACTGGTGGGCAAGGTGACTACGGTGCCGATCTTATACTTACTTCAGCAAGCAAAAAGGTCGTTGTACAAGCTAAACGCTGGCAAAAAAATGTTGGTTATGAGGCTATTCAGCAGGTGTACACGAGCAAGGATGTTTATAAGTGCAATGAAGCATGGGTTATTACCAACAGTGGATTTACTGAGCAGGCAATCGACGGTGCTAAGCGACTTGGTGTAGTATTGTGGGATCGGGAGAAATTGATTGATGAAATGGCTAAAGTGAACGCAGCGTCGACATTAATTAGTGAATCAGCACCCGCCGCTGATAACATTGTTGTCAAAAATACAGGTTCGACGGCACAAGGTGACTTGTATGTATGTGCATCTTGCGGCAAGCCTGTGACGCAGAAAGTGAAGGAATTCTGTTTGTCTCAGCCGAAGCGATTCAATAGCCGGATATATTGTTATGAGCATCAGCGACAACAATAAATTGTGAGGGTGGTTTTGAATGTCCACTGAACATATTGATGCATTCAACAATAAGATCGTAGATGAGGCACCGCAAAAAATTGAAACTCGAATTGGTGATGTTGATATCAATTTCATCTTAAGAGACAGCTTCTTTGATCAAGAGAGCCTCTTGGAATACGATGTAATGCTGCCTCATGAACAGCATGTTCTACAAATTCAATATTGGTACTCTGATAATGATCCTAACTACCATCGTATTGAAGTAAGGACACCAAATTTAAGATCGTATCAAATTACTTGTTTCCACTGCAAAACAGTTGGCTTTCTTGATTCAGAGCGAATAGTAGAGATCGGGCAAGTTGTTAAAGTATCCGGTCAAAGACCTCGTAATGGAATGGATGTTCAACAAACCAATGAGAGAATAAAAGAAGAGGCTTGTTTACTTCTCGACCAGGAAGGATTGCTTATCGAGCCTGATGACAGAGCTCCACGCTGGCACATAGGAACTTATGATACTCAAACAAAAGAATGGCTACACGGACAAACAACTTCCGGATTTATTAATAATTTCTTGAAAGTAGCTATCATCATGGCATATTGTCGTGGAAATCGTGGTATTGATCTTTTTCCGAATGCTGAGTACTCCAACCAATCTATAGACGATGATAATTTACGGACAAGCATTAGCCCAGAAGCTTTCAAGAACAAACGTGAAGAATGGGAAGCTATCGGACTCATGGGTGAAGAATTCGTATTTGAATTTGAACGGCTGCGGTTAGTGCAAGACGGACGTGAGGATTTAGCCGAATCAGTTCAACATGTAAGTTTGTATGACTGTGGGGCTGGATACGATATATTGTCATATGAACTTGATGGAAGACCGCGGTATATTGAATGTAAAACCACTGTCGGTGGTTCAATGAAATTTGATATCACCTTAAATGAGTGGAATAAAGCAAAGAAGTATAGAGAGCAATATTACTTGTACCGGATTACAAATATTGATCAGCAACACCATCGTGATATTGTTGTTATCCAAGACCCATTTGGCAAGTTTGAAGATGGGGAGCTTGTGTTAAAGCCGAATGTGTTTACTGTTTCGATAATTCAGGGCAGGCAAATAACAGAAACGTAAATATTATACTGGTTACTAAAAAAAGCAGGAAAATCGACACAATGCGTCGAATAATAACAGGTTATATAACTACTTAAAGAGATGGTGATTTGATGCCGCTTATAAATGAAATTTCACAAGAGATAATTAAACCATCTTGGGATACCTACAAAATACAAGCACTTAATAATAAACGAAAACATGTTGAAACCAACAAAGAGTATGAGATGTTGTTTTCTCCTTCATTTTGTTTTCTGGTACTAAAATCATTATGGAGAATTGTTGATTCAAAGAAGCGGTTTGAGCTTAGAAGCTGTAAGTACAAAAGATTGCAACTAGATTTAGAGAGCAACAAACTGGCAAAACAAATTGGAGATTATTTGTCCACCCTCTCAATTATAGAGTGCAGTTATTACATCGGAGTATTGTATACGTACCTGCTACCTCAAAAATACAAAGCCGAATATGGTATTTATTATACGCCTCCAGTCATAGCGGAAAGGCTTCTTGATCTCTTGGGATCGGAAGGGGTTAACTGGTCAAAAGACAGCATACTAGACCCCGCATGTGGTGGCGGAGCATTTTTGGTACCTGTGGCAAATCGAATCTTGGGCGATCACAGAATAAAATGTTTGTCAGCGGAAGAAAGAATTAAGCATCTGGAAAATCATCTTTCAGGGATTGAAATAGATGAATTCGCTGGATGGCTGACACAAGTGATGCTAGATGTAGTGACTTATCAAGACGCTTGTATAATTGGTCGTAAGATGAAGAATATCGTTAGACATGATGATACAATTGAATATGCATTGAAGCAAGACAAGAGATATCAGCTCATTGTAGGAAATCCGCCGTATGGCCGAGTTACTCTCAATGAAAAACTCAGAGAAGCATATTCAAGGTCACTGTACGGTCATGCCAATATGTATGGTTTATTCATTGATGCTGCTTTGAGAATGAAATCTTCAGAAGGCTTTATTGGATTTGTAACTCCAACCTCGTTTATGGGGGGGCAGTATTTTTCTAATTTAAGGAGTTTGCTGATGGAAGAGGCTCCTCCCTTAGACATTGATTTTATTACTGAACGTTCGGGTGTATTCGATGAGGTCTTGCAGGAAACATGTCTAACTGTTTTTGGCCCAAATGACTCCAAAGAAACAAGCATTCATAATATCAAAACAGACATTGTGGGATACAGAGTCAACAGAGTAGGAACATTTCAATTAAATGAAGGAACGAGTCCGTGGTTACTTCCAAGGGATAGTTCTGAGACTAAGTTAATTAAGAAACTCAATAAAATGAAAACCAATATTAAAGACTATGGATATAAAGTATCGACCGGGCCGCTGGTATGGAACCGACACAAGGAGCAACTTGAGAATAGTCCGCAAGATGGCTCATATCCAATAATCTGGTCACATGCGATAGTCAATGGGAACTTTACTTTTGATTATAAAACAAAGAAACCGAAATTTATTAATATACTGGATGGCCAAGGTTTTCTTGTCTGTAAACAGCCAGTAGTGTTGTTGCAACGTACCACCTCAAAAGAACAACAACGACGGTTAATATCAACTGTGCTTCCACAAGAGTTTTTGTCAGAATGGAACGGAGCGGTCATCGAAAATCATGTGAACATGATTCATTCGGTTGATCAGCAGATACTCTCGCCTGAAGCATTATCATTGATTCTAAACACTTCTGTAGTAGATCGCATATTCAGATGCATTTCCGGTAGTGTTGCTGTCTCAGCGTCGGAGCTCCATGCTCTGCCATTGCCACCGTTAAGAAAAGTATTGGGTGTTGAAGAATTAGTGCAACAGTATAAGACAAACCAGATTAATGAAGAGGATTTAAGCCGTTGCGTAGAGCAAATTGTATTGAAGGCTTATAATCTTGGAGGTCTGAGATGAGCTACGGCTGGCTTTCGAATGAAGTACCGAGTGTTGAAGAGGTCTCAAGAAGGCTGGGTATGATTTTTACCAAAGAGCTTGATCCTAACGGATATATATTGAGGGACATCGGTGCGAGGACGATTTTTGTGATGCTGTATTCATTCAGCGTACAAGGGCAGAATTGGATCAGACCTGCAATTGTAACTTGTATGACAGATGAACAGGCCCAAGTAAAAGAGGAGCGGGCAAGGTACTCTTGGCTTGAAAATAGCCTGAACAGGAAAAACAAAGAAAAGGATATTCCGGGTAGATGGTATAAGGAAAATACTCGTGAATCAATCCGCGATGAGACGATTCGGACGCTTGTACATCTTGGAGCTATTGTTGAAAAAGGCGGGCTAGCTACTACGTCTCCAGCACCAAGATATACCCTACAGACTGATTTTGCGGAGCTATTTAATCCTCTGCTGGTTGAAGAAGAACTTAATCAGGCGATTGTTAACTGGCAGGAGTCGAATCTTTCTGCAATTGCAAGAGCGAGAATCGCTATCTCAAAAAATATGGCAACATCGATTGACGATGGTGTATTAGTCCAACTACCGAATGGAGAAGTAAGGAAGCTATCTCCGGGCCCGAGTTCCGATATTGCAAAAGCTGTCGTGGAGAAAATGTCAAAGCGGTTCCTCAAAGAGCCTGCTGTTTTATTAATCAGTGAATCAGCTAAAAAGATTGTTGTAAATGATGACAGGATTTGTTCTGCTATTGGTTTTCATATTGATGTAACCAAAGTTCTGCCGGATATTATCATGGTTGATCTAGGCAGAAGAGAGCCGTTAATCGTCTTTGTCGAATGCGTTGCCACTGATGGGCCAATATCAGATAGGCGGAAGCTAGAGCTTATCTCAATAGCAGAGGAAGCAGGCTATAAGGGGAAAGACTATACTTTTGTTACCGCCTTTAGGGATAGAACGGATGGGGTTAGTAAGAAACTTACTCCGTCGATTGCTTGGGATACTTTTGTTTGGTACGCCACTGAGCCTAACTCTATTATTTACATGCATGAAGGGGCGGGTCAAAGCAATGTATCTTTAGGAGATATACTTCAAACTTTAAGAAACAATTGAATTCAACTTAATATGTAAAGGTACTAAAACACCTAAGATATTAAGGTGTTTTAGTACTTTTTTTCTTTGTTGATTTGATATGATTATCGGCAGCTACACAATTTTGAAGGAGAGACAAGAACTCATTTGCAAAATCAAGGTGGACTACTACTTCTGAAATAATTCTCGCAGAAAATATCAATAGTCGATATTGTCCAGTTGATATTTTATAATTATGAACATCATCCCAACATGTGACCTTATTTGTAGTAGCTAGTATTAGAATTCGTTTTGAATTAAATTTGTCTTTAGAAAGATGGTGTTGTACTTTTTCTATAGTGTGATGATCAACTGCTGTTGTAGTATAACATTTTGCATCTGCTGTGAAGTCCCCTCTAATGACCTCGTCTAGATAATCTAAAAGGTCAATTGTAAGCTTATCAGCATTACCTGCACCAGCAGCGTTGACAGGAATCCTCCTGAATCTCGGATACGAGTCCAGCATCGTTCTATATTTATACAGTTCAATCTGTTGGGAGCGAAGTTTATCTAAGAAAAAATTGGTTAACTCATTTTCAACCGCTTGCCAAGTTACTAACGAACTCTTGCTTAATATTTCTTCTTCAACAAGAGAAATTTTTTGGATACTTTCAATAACATTTTGGGCACTTGGTAAATCACGAAGTCTGTATTTTTCTTTTTCAAACCCAGAAGTAATTATATCTATTGCTGATATACTAACAATAGTATCAGGGAGTGTAGGTATTTTATTTTCAACTAATTTAATGAAGATGAGACCATCTTTTTCTTGAATAGCTTTAGATATAGATAAGAAGTCAGTTGCCTCTCCCTCAAGAACTAAAAGATACTGACGCCCTTCAACTTGTAATAAATAATTTCCAGTTCGATTATTAATACGTAATAGTGCACAACCAGTCGATTCAATTAAGTTTAAAGTGTCTTCAAAAATTTTGCTGTAATTAATGGAAGTGATTTCAAAGTAAATGTTACAACAGAGGGCAATTTCTTCTTCGAAATAATTATTATCACAATGAGAGCACTCAACTAAATCAATTTCATCTTCGGCAGGTAGGATGGTCATTTTTCTACAACCTATCATCCTATCTCCAATGTTTGTGCTCTCTCTGCCTATACAATCAAGTTCTATGAATTTATCCAAATTAATATAATTATTATTTTTGAGGTTTAGAACGTATGATGGAAGGTCGTCGGTATAACGTGTCCCCAATACTGGAATTAACATAGTTACTTCTCCTTGGATTCTACTATACGGGCGTCAGTATAATCATGTAATAAAGATATTAAATTCCTCTTTTTTTGAGTACCTCCACCAGTACCAGATATTGTAATATAAATTTGTTCCGAAATTTCTGAAAAATAGAAGGTGAAGATGTGGGTTTTTTTATTAACAATGAAGGCAATCTTTATTTTTTTTACGGTGGAATCAGGAATAAGTAGTGACAATGTAACGTTTTTAGATGTATCCTCAAGGGATCGAATCAATGAGATATCTCCAGATTTCTTTTCAACCGTTATTAATGGTTTTCCAGGAAGCGGAGCGACTAACTCAATTAAATTAAGTTGTACACCAGGCACATTATCGACTAATAATGTTTGGAGAAATTTTTGAAATATTTCAATAGAGTTACCATTGCTACGTTTCACATAGTTAGCAGGCAGCCGTGGATCAAGATTAACGATAATATTATTTGCAATGGTTTGATAAACTTCTTCTTTTACGACGCTGACCGCTCGCACTCTGAGATCTTTAAGGGTTGGGCTAAATCTAAAAACTATTAGATCTGCATTCATATCTACAATGTATTTTTGGAAAGTTCTTAAGCCTCCTCGTTGAGATTCTCGTAAGATAAAAATTAAAATTTCATTGTTGTAATGTAGAATTTTCAAGCAAGTACTTGACAAGTTTGTAGAATTAGATGATTCATAACGCTTTAATATGCCGTTAACAAGTTCAGTAGTGATTGTAGGATCTACGATTCCAGTCTGCTCTAATTGGCGTAATTCAGCTTGTTTAAGTGGATCTGGAATGTTTTCCATATCCATTAGCAGAAGATATTCTTCATAAGCAAACTTCTCACATCTGCTCACTAAATAGCTCATCTGTAAGAGTTCCACATCAATTTGTGATAGCATAAAGGCATAGATTGTGCGATTCAATTTGTTTGTTTTTTCAACTGCTTCCCAGAATCCACTTTGAACTAGTCCATCCTTAAGATATTCCATAGCTATCTCTCCGGTTAATTGGGAAGTAAACTCTTTGAGATAGCCAATTGATAAGATATCCATTTTTATCAGATTAGTTAGAGGTCGTGGGAGATCAGTTACTTTTGACACACTGAAGGGTTCTAAAATAGAAATTTTGATCTGCTTAGGGAGAGAATCCAGTAATTTAATGTAATCGTCTTCAATAAGCAGTTTATTTTTTACCCCCTCGCAATCGGTTTCTAGCACGTCCTGCCAAGTTTCTTCTGTTATCATTTTCAATGACTCAATGTTAGAGCGAATTACAACATCCATATCTACACCACCCACCAAAATTTTCTAATAAGATATACTATACTACAGATTATGACATTCTTGAAGGTAAGTGAGCAGACGCCAAATAAATATAAGTTTAAAAGAAAAGGACTGATTTAAAGTGGGAAGACATACTTTAGCGAAAGGTATTGATCTATTATCGAATATTCAAAATCTTGGCATCATACTTGATTATCATGTTAGATCCGAGTTTCCTGTGAAAAAAGGAGAAAACAACCAAGCAATAGACGTAGCCTGGTTTGTTGATAAGGAAGATACTAACTATCCAATAATGATTTTCGAAATCGAAAGTTATTCTACTAACGCTTCAGCCGCGAATCCACTTAAGATATTCAGCAAATCGAATCATTATTTTGAGAAGCCACTGTTCTTTTTTCACGTCTTTGTAAAATCTGGTGATGACCCAGCGATACTTAAAGATCTTGAGTATCAATATGGAAGAAATAACTATAGAATTTATGAGATATGCAAAGGTGATTTGAATAAGTTGGTACTGGATGTGATTTCACAGCATAGGAGAATCAATAAGAATATTAATATAGAGGGCTTAATGAAGTTATTTACCTTTGATGAGTATTGGGAAGATATTAATATAACAACTGTGCTTGTACACATAGAAAATGTGTACAAGCACAGTTGGAACGATATTTTGCCGATTTATGCAGATTTAGCTCAACAGCTTCCGAGCCTGCACGATGAGTTCATTAGATTCTTGGACAAAAAAATAACTTATGGCTCCAACTGTAATGACAATTATGAAGATTATATAGCGTATCATTTTTCTTATGGAATTTATTTAGCTATCTTATCTTGTATCAAGAGTGATAAGGCATATCTTCTTATGTTAAAGGAATGGCAAGAGAGCAGTAGCTATATGGAGATAATTGGTCCACATTTTGGTTTAAGCAGAGATTACGATGAGTTCATTGAAGATTGCTCAGGAGTTTATTTAGGTATGTTAGCAGTACTATTTAAACAACAGCCCAATGGCGTGAAATATATACTCAAGCAAAGTATTAAAATTTTAGAAAGAATGAAAGGGCATCCTGATAACATTATATTTTATAATGGCATATGGGCTTTGCATATTGCTGCTACGTGTGACATTTGTGAGCCGGAATATAACTACATTAGAGATTTAATTAATCAAAGGGGAAAACTAAATAAACATTGGATAGAAGAACCTCTATCTGCATTAGACAAAGCAACTGATAATAATAAAGAATTTCTGTCGCATGAATATGAATACATTTCTGATTTAGAAACGTTTAAAAAAGAGTTTGTGCATAGTGACATCCTTAATTTAAAAATATATAAACAAGAAGCAGTTTCACTGGCTATTCGAATGCTTAGTGATTCAGGTTGTTGGTCTGAAAGATGGTCTGATCCCGTTCACGAAAAAAGCTGGGGAACTAGAATAATCAATTGTTTGCACTTTAATGACAGTAACGAACAACTCACATAATTTTTCATTTGTGGTAAGGATGAATATTAATGATCCTATATGCTCGATAAATTTGCTCAAATAGTATAGCTGTGTTCAAGCCCAAATCCATCTCCATCTGGTTTAAGGTCACTATCTCAATATGGGGAATATCCTCTGCACCTATAACAATGGAAACATCAGAGTTACCTGTCGAAGCCCAATTATCTATTTTGGATGCAAGTTCCTCTGATGAAATAGGCCGTTCAGTGATGGGAGACGGCAATGACAAAGTAGTTCGACCTAAGTTTGCTTTGTAGTTGCTCCTTTTTATTTATGTGGGTCAATTTAATATCGCAGTACCTGCTTAAACGCTTCTCATATTCTTTAATGGCTTCAAGATAAAACTTTTCTATCTTGTCACCTACAGCAAAGACCTTAAATTTCATGTTAATACCTCATCATAGCTTCTTGCAATTGGCTGGTTTCGGCATCCAATTGAAGAACTGCAACGTAACTGTAACCTTTAACCTTACTTGACGTGGATTCGTTCTAGTATACCATGTCAATGACGCTTTAGACATAACAAGCAGACATGCCAACACGATGGTTAGTGCATGTCTGCTTTATTTTTCTTTTTTCAAGAATAGTTATCATAGTAATGGTGAGTCATCTGAGTTTACCCTATCAATAGATACGGTGAACCGTATCACAAATAGTGGTAAAGTGGAGAATTGAGCTGAATGTCGAAGCGGCAATGCTCAATTTCCAGGCTGGTTGTGTTGTAACCAGAAAATATTATCATTAACTTAATTGCATCTACAGCCACCGCCGCTGTAGATGCTTTTTTCATGCAAATAAATTTTCTTCATCCGAGTTATTCTAGTTTTATGAAATGCAATATTTGCTTTACGTAATCTTCTGGCTTTGTCGTGTGATCTTGCATCCAATGCATTGCAGCCCCATAAAGTGACCAGCTTAACATCACCGCAAAAGTCTCTACTTCTATTCGGTTTGGGTTAGACCATTGTTTTCGTGTCCACTCTGAAAAAAAGGCTTGGAGTTCATTTTTAAAGATCATTTCTATTTGGGGTGTAAATGCTTCATAACTTCGATGACATTGGTTACTAATCATTGTTTGGAACTTAATAATCGAGTTAAAAATAGCCCTAATCGTCTCTTCGTTAATGACCTCATGCGTACTTACTTCTTGAAGGACATCTCTCATCACGCTTTCACGTAACACTTTTTCAAGCAAGTCATATTTGTCAATGAAATGGTTATAAAATGTTGCGCGATTAACCGTTGCAGCAGATGTAATATCCCCAATTGTGAAGTCTTTAAAATCCTTTTTCGTCGATAACTCTAAAAATGCATCCATAATGAGCTTTCGGGTGCGAAGAGTACGGGGATCGATTTGTTTTTCCATAAAACTCTCACCTTTCTTAGACATTTTTATCACTATGTTGGTTAAGCGATAAATCTGTAATATTGTCGATTGCTTATAGATATCCAACTTGTTATATTGACTATACAACAATCGTTGACTAAGCGAAAGGTGTTGAATCGACATTCTATCGCTTGATGTATGTAAATGATTTAAAAAAGATAAATTATAAATTGGAGGTAATTGAATCATGAAAATTGGTGTAAATGGTGCTAGTGGACAATTAGGTGGAGCAACGGTAAAAGAATTGTTGGAGCGTGCGGCTGGACAACATAGTGTTGTAGCAATCACGCGTTCTCCAGAGAAAATTGCAATTGATGGCGTGGAAGCACGTTTCGGTGATTACAATCAACCATCTTCGATGATCGAGGCTTACAAAGGTTTGGATCGCTTACTGCTTATTCCGTCGTCCGAAGTAAAACCTGGTCATCGTTCAGAACAGTTTATTGCAGCTATTGATGCAGCTGTAGAAGCCGGCGTTCCACACATTGTCCTTGTGTCATCTGCAGGCGTGCGCAACACGGAAAAATCGAACATCGCATATGACTACTTTGTCGGCGAACAGCATTTAATTCGTAAAGCAAGCAAATGGAGCATTTTGCGCATGAACTACTATGCAGAGTCTTTCATCATGGACGCGCAAATGTCGTTAGCTCATGGCGTTCTTCCAGGTTTCACTGAAAACAAAGTCGCATTCGTTTCACGCGATGATATCGCCGCTGCAGCAGCTGGTTTGCTACTCGGCGATGATCACGATGGTGCAATTTATAACGGAACTGGACCAGAAAGCCTAACAGGTGCACAGCGTGCAGAACTCATCACGAAAACTAGTAGTAAACCAGTTTCATTTATAACAGTACCAGTTGAGACGCTACAAGCACAGCTTCAGCAAGTGGGACTTCCGGCAGAAATCATCAATTTAATTGTGAGTAGTCAGCAAAACTTCTCTACTGGAGATTTCGATATCGTTACGGGGGACATTGAAAAATTATCAGGTCGTCCAGCACGAAGCCTTGAATCCATCCTGTCAAACGCATTTCATTAATTTACACTTGTGAAACGAATGCATGGGACAACTCAGGAAAGTGCCCCATAACCATTTGAATTAAACGGCAAAGGGTATTCATCTTAGCGGCTCCGTCCAGCTGTTGCAACTGCGCTTAGCCGCTCTGAAATCATATAGCAATGCCAATGTCGCATCTACAGCCACCATCGCTGTAGATGCTTTTTCATGCACAAAAAATATAGCTAGCAAACAACAGGTCGATGTTAAACTTGCCATTAAAGACATCGCGGAGAATCGTATCATAAATTGCAATTAGGTCATTCCGCTCCCTCTGAGAATAAGGTTTATCTCACGAATGCTCGCTCATTCGCAGGATTTAAAGTACCTTGTTTAAGTAGGAGTTGAAATGAGAGCTCGTGCTGTTAGAAAGACCCGTTAGAGCGCATGCGGAAATAGAAGGTGTTGACTTAATTACAACATCTTCCATGAAAATCGTTTGCTGCACGTCTCTCTCCACAAGGTCCTTGGGATTCACTCTCCCAAATCTCGACGGGTCTATGCCCTCACATTCCTTCGTCCTATCTATCCAAGGTGTGGAGTCCGATCAGCGTTAACGGAACGGGTCTATGCCCTAAAGCGTAATGGTCTCGGTACCCCGTGCTTTCTTTGTGAAATCCTGAGAATGAGCCAATCTTCGTGCCTGGTTGCAATTTTAGGTTTTTAAGCTACTAACGGTAGTTGAGCCTTATCTTCGGAGAATTTTTGTCCTTCTTTCGCCATTGCTACAAGCATTCGAGCCAGTTTCCCAATCAACTTCATCATGGACTGCATTTTTGTCATCCGTTTCACCTCAACATTGTGTGCATGAAGGGCTTGGAATGTATAGTTGTGAGATAACAGGTGAAACACAGTGAAATACAAATGCTTACGTAATAATGAGTTGCCTCGTTTCGTGAGCTTAATTTTGCCTTTGTATTTACCAGAACTTCGTTCTGCCAGGTTCAATCCTGCCTTTCGCAATAACTGATTCCCATGAGACAGCTGACTTAAATCCCCTCCAAATGCTAATATGGCAGCCGTTGCAGGTAAGGAAATACCGACAGAACGTACAAGGTCGGAACAAGGGACTTCAGGCAGTAACTTTTCGATCATATCATCCGCTTCATCAATGATTTGTCGAACTCGTTCGTATTCGTCTAGTAAGTGCCTCAGTTCCCATTTGTCTTCCTCAAGGGCAACAGAGTCCCCGACGCTATGTCTAGCGAGTTCTTGAAGCTCAATTGCCTTATTCTTGCCTCGCAGGCCACCAGGTCTAGCCATGTACTCTCCCCAGATTTCCACCATTTGCTCTGGAGCTAGTTGCAACAAGTCTGAAGGGGCTGGAAAACGACGCAAAGTGGCTAAAGAACGAATGCTAAAAATGTCGTCAAATGCTTTTCGGTATTCTGGAAAACGGATGTCGAGCCAACGGTGGATTCGGTTTTCAATCCGTCCAGATTCAACAACCCAGTGCTCTCGGTTTGTCACAATGACCCGAATACGGCGAAACGCATCTTCCTTTGGAGAGAACAATGTGTAGAACCCTCGGCTCACGGCATCGGCAATGACAAGTGCATCCTTTGGGTCATTTTTTGAAGGAGAGTTATCTCTGTTTTCCTTATTGCGTTTGGTTGTCATTGGATTGACAAGAACAACATCAATACCACGTTTCATCAACCAGTTGGCAATATTGAACCAATAGTGACCGGTACTCTCCATTCCGACAACAACGTCGTTCATACCGTGCATTTTCTGTAATTTCTGAACGCTACGTTCAAAGTGTTCAAACCCGCCGATGTCATTCGAAAACATGATAGGGCGGTTGGTTAAGACAATACCTCGAAAGTTAATAGCTTGCGCAGCGTGCTTCTCCTTGGCAATGTCGATGCCAATGACAAGAGTGGAAGTGGAGATTCGCTCTACACGTTGATTTTGTGCATTAATTAGTCTAGACTTCATGATAACGCCTCCTAAGGTGAGTTCTGAGGGCTGCAACCCAGTACATACTCATCCTAGCGAGGCGACTATTTTTATGCAAATTGATTCTCTTAGCACCTACAGGAATGTTAACGGATACGATATTTGAATAACTAGGAGCAGATCGCCGCGTTTGGCATCTGTTCCTTTATCCAGAATGATTTAATAAACCAGGTGCCAGAGGGGAAGTGTTCAAACAATGGTATTGATGAATAAAATTGAAGTCGTTCCGCTGAAGAGCGTATTCTGTGATGTAGAACACCTTACGATTGTCATTGACGGGACCCCTCTAGATTCATTGCCTCATTGTTATTATCCTTCAGATAACCTTCTGGGTATGATTCCAACAATAATTAATTGGATCGACGACCCGAAAGAGAAAGAATTTCTTAAAAGAAGTTCAATTCAGATAGTAGACAAATAGTTTTGCCGGTGTTAATGTGCCCAGACGATTGTGATTTGTGGTGTACTGTAATTGTTGCAAATGTTGTAATAGCCGATGGGTATCTCATATGGAAGCAAATCGGTATTGATAAGAGTACAAGAGATGATTTGCTTTTGGGTTACGATCGAATTGGTTCTAAAGTCGAATGGCTAGATAAAATTCCTTCAATGACTTTTAATAAAGAGGACTATCTGTCTCAACTCAGAAAAATTTACGATTGAACTCCCGGGGAGAACTTTATTACCTTAAGATTACTTGTAGGCTTTTATTATCTCGCTTTGGCTACAAAATAAAAATGCAATTATCCAGTGGGCGGATAATTGCATAGAGAAATACGATGTTCCGTAACGGTCATTTGGCAATCGATCCTGTGATCTGACTATATTTTTGCAACTCTGCTGCACCGTTTAAACGTAAATGGAAACTATTTACATATTATTTTGTTTATCCATATAAATTCTTAGGAAAACATAGAGATCAAGGCGCCGCCCGCTGCCGAGAATAAGACGATTACCCAAGGGGGAAGCTTCCACAACATAAGCAATCCGAACGCAGCAATAGCTAGGCAAAAGTCATAAGGCGTATGAATCGCCTTCAGCCAAACAGGATTAAACAGGGCAGCGAGCAAAATGCCAACAACAGCGGCGTTAATTCCTTTCAAGACCGATTGAAAATTTGGGCGACGGCGAATCGCATCCCAAAACGGTAATGCACCTGTAACCAACAGAAAGGACGGAAGAAACATCGCGATTAGAGCAACCATTCCTCCAGTCCAGCCGTTCATTACGGTTCCCAAGTAAGCGGAGAAGGTAAACAAAGGCCCCGGTACGGCTTGAGCCGCCCCGTAACCGGCAAGAAATTGAGAATCCGTTAGCCAACCTGAAGGAACCACTTCGGCCTGAATCATCGGAAGTACAACATGGCCCCCACCAAAGACAAGTGAACCGACGCGGAAAAAGCTGTCGAACACAGCCAGCCAATGGGAAGGAAACACTGCATGTAATAGCGGTAATCCGATCAACAATCCACAAAACAAAATCCAGGCGACAACGGCTGGGCGGCGGCTGATGGATATGCCCAGATGAGGAGTTTCCGGTATCTCGGATTTTGCCAGAAAAAAACGGCCGAACAGCCCCGCGGCGGCAATGACTATCAATTGACCGTAAGCGGAAGGCCATAATAAGGTGATGATCGCGGCCAAGATGGCAATCGTCCCCCGAGTACGATCTGGAGCGAGGCTTCGAGCCATCCCCCAAACCGCTTGTGTCACTACGACAACGGCAGCGATCATTAGCCCATGAAGCCAACCGGCATTGCTTACATCGTAATTTTTTAATGCATAAGCAAAAATCATCAACGCCAAAGCGGAGGGCAAAGTAAAACCGATCCAGGAAGCGATCCCGCCAAGCATCCCGCCGCGCATCATGCCGATGGAAATCCCGACTTGGCTGCTGGCGGGTCCCGGAAGAAACTGGCACAGTGCGACCAAATCGGCATAGCTTTTTTCATCGAGCCATTTTCTACGGTTGACATATTCGTCGCGAAAATAGCCTAAATGAGCGATAGGGCCGCCAAATGCTGTCAACCCAAGTTTCGTCGAGGCTCCGAGGATTTCAAGAAGCGAGCTTTTGGAATGTTCTTTTGCTTGCGCTGCTGTACTCGACGATTTCGTATCCGGTCGTTGCGTCATCTTTTTCAACCTCATCACTTTTCTGATTTCGTCGGCAGCTTTAACCGGCTCCACTCGTTAAATCCACCCTCAATAGCTTGTACGTTGAAACCTTTCTCCGAGAGTAGATGTTGCGCTTTTTCACCTCTGGATTGCCCGGGATGATGCATGTTGCAATAAGTTATAATCGGTTGATCCATCGGAATTTCCAGTATCCTCTCCGTCAATTGATCAATGGGAATATTAAGTGCATCCGGAACATGGCCTTGCTCATATTCCTCTGGAGAACGTACATCAATCACTTTTGGGGGTACCTTAGAGTTAAGCTTTTCCAGCAGAGAACGGGGGTTAATAAATTTTTCCATAGTGATCCCTCCACCTTTTAGGTATGAACTAGGAATTCAACACTAATCTTTGATTTCCTTGAATAACTCGTATGCTTTATTTTTCGCTTCTTTCAGAACCATATCGCCCTTTTCGGTAAGGCTGTTATATTTTCGAATTTACCTTCATAAGTCCCCCTATTTTCTATTAATTCCGATATCGGATTTTGATATTATGATACTACTTTAATTGTACGGTTAATAGTTAATATTCAGTGTATCTCTGGAAATCTGCGCAAAGTCACTATGCCGATCTAATGGATCCAACAGGGGTGATTCTTCACATATAGGAACGCTACATAGGTATTTGTCATACTTTATAGATATGCTTTCAATTTATGACAAGGGAGTATGCAGCACATGAATAGATTGGTGTATTATGGTTATCCGCAAGCCTATGCCTCATTCCCAGCTCCACAATATTATCGGAATGAAGACGTACAGCACAAGGAAAATCTGGTTTTGCCGAAAAATGTTATGTACACGACGGCTGTGGAACCTAAATTTACAGAGCGTTTGATGGAGCACATAGGGGTAATGATTGTCATCACGACAACGGTCGGCAAATTGGTAGGAACACTTGACGGTGTTTTCATTGATCACGTAGCTCTTGTAGTTCATGGGAAAAAGCATCACATTCGATTGGGTGAAATCGTTTATTTTGAAATAGCAGAAAAGAAATAAGCAATGACCGAGAACCTAATCTGCAACAAACGGCCATTTCACCGAATCTCAAATTCAATTTCTAATCAAATATGGAACAACCTAAACGAAGCCAGGCGGGATGCTGGCTTCGTTTTCTACTTCATTCTGGCGAAATAACGAGGGTTGTTGCTCGGGTAGAAGTAGGGAAAGGCGAGAAAATTTCAGGCGTAAAACTCCACAAATTACTAGATACTAGTGCGTGTCCCGAATGATACTTTATGCATTTACTAATACATAACTTCCTTGAAGGTTGGTGATTCTGTATGGCAAAGAAAATATATGTCAGCGAATCACATTTTTCATGTTGTCATGGCCAAGGATCGGTCGGTCCAACGGGAGCAACGGGAGCAACGGGAGCAACGGGAGCAACGGGAGCAACGGGAGCAACGGGAGCAACGGGAGCAACGGGAGCAACGGGAGCAACGGGAGCAACGGGAGCAACGGGAGCAACGGGAGCAA
>NZ_WUWM01000029.1:0-34937 GCF_009846885.1 Paenibacillus puerhi | reverse complement strand
GCAACGGGAGCAACGGGAGCAACGGGAGCAACGGGAGCAACGGGAGCAACGGGAGCAACGGGAGCAACGGGAGCAACGGGAGCAACGGGAGCAACGGGAGCAACGGGAGCAACGGGAGCAACGGGAGCAACGGGAGCAGCGGGTGCAACGGGATCAACGGGAGCAACGGGAGCAACGGGAGCAGCGGGTGCAACGGGAGCAACAGGAGCAGCGGGAGCAACGGGCGCAACGGGTCCAGCGGGTGCAACGGGAGCAACGGGATCAACGGGAGCAACGGGTCCAGCGGGTGCAACGGGATCAACAGGTCCTTCTGGGGCTAATGGTGTCTTCCAGCAATTCCAGGTGTCGGAAAATACCCCTAATACCTCCGGTAGTTCTGCAATAGGTTTAGTCGCTGCTGCAACAGCATTAAAAACTATCACTATAACGGGGGTTCCTGCCGACGGTCGCATTTGGTTAACCGGAATTATTGGGTGGAGAACTAATGCCGGAAATACAGTAATTCAATTTCAAATTCTACGGGGGGCAACCGTCATTTTCAGTATTAATGATGAACGGTTCGGGAGCAGCGCATTTGGTGCTACGAGTATCAACCATGTCGATTTAACCCCTGGTACTGGAAATGTTACGTATACTCTATCAGGATTGGCTATTTCCAATACAGCAACAGCGGTCGGAGCAATAACTTTTACCGGTGCTTTAATACAGCCTTAAACGAGTTTTCTTGCCGTGACGCAGGATGATCGTGTAACGCCCTCTACAAATGGGGGATTCCCCCCCAGCCCATCGAATGGAAAGTCTCGCTAAGGATGGAAGCACCATGGATACTTGTTGGGATTGCTTGACCGTCTGCGTAATTTCCTTTGTCCTCATCTTTATGATGGCTTCCATATCGCAGTTGGTATCATTTTGTATGTTTAGCGTTGCGGAGGGACGTACGCCTATCGCTCTAAAGTAGACCTGAGGAGGGGAAAGAGACTTCTGAAAAATGACACCACAAACTTTTTCAATGAAATACTTTTTTTGCTTTCGGTTTTGTTTTTTTCTCTTTGTCTGACAGCATTTTTGATTTACTTGAACGATCGTCGTTTGTTTGTTAACCTGAACGGTTTTCCCCAAGTCATATCACTCCCAGCTTAACCGCCGAGGCAGGGCAGCTATATGTATTTGCATATCGTTTTACCGCACGAAATGTGCTAGGCAAACACACATCGTCCTACAATTAATAAACTCGCCTAAAAAAACGCCAACGCCTTAAAATGGCCGTATAGCCTGATGAATTTGCTCAGACGAAAACGGATGGGTCAAAATACTGTATAAGGAGTTACATGAAGGAGGGGTTCTTATATGGGGTGCCGAGGTGGTTCATCTCGTAGTCCGATGGTTGCCGAGAGTAATTTCTCTTGCTGCAATCAGGTTACATTTGTTCAGGATCAAGTTTGTTATCCGATTAATATTACGCCAGTTGCCGGGGCGATTACCCACGTCCTATACCGCTTAAACGTAAATCCCGCCAGTGTTTATGCAACCGGAACCGTAATGATTGGCGTTGCCCCTGCTGGAAGGGCCATTACGGTTAACTTTCTGGTAGGAGGAACAGCAGGAACGATTATAGAAACCGACACCATTACACCGGGTACAGCATTTGCTTTCACCAAAACCGGATTCGATACGATACAATTAGTTGTTGCGGCTGGTACAGATGTGACACCGAACATTACGGGAGAGTTTTGTATTACGCCGCGATACCCTTTAAGTGCATAAATAAATAAGCCCTAGCAGAGGAACGTTGCCCATGCAACGCTCCTTTTGTTTGGTTTTTTACCCGCATTTCGCATGTCGTTCATATAGTCCTTAGACTGTTTCTTTAGGTAGATATACGGTAAATCTAGTACCTTCATCAGGCTGACTCGCAACGCGGATGAAGCCCCCGTGGGCTCTTATAAAATGATGGACGATGGATAATCCGAGCCCCGTACCGCCTGTATGCCGCGAGCGCGCTTCTTCTACGCGGTAAAATCGATCGAATAGGTGGGGAAGCTCGTCCGCCGGTATTCCGATGCCCGTATCGATCACCGAGACACACGCAAAGAGAGCATCCCGGTCAACGACCTCGTCTTCGATTTTAACCGTAATCTTCCCTCCACGAGGCGTATAACGAATCGCATTGGTCAGTAAATTAATGAAAACCTGGGTGATCCGTCTCGCATCGGCCATTATGCTAACCGGTTTTGAATTCGTGCAGAGGCGAATATCCAGCCCCTTTTCTTCCGCTTCGTATCTCACGTCATCCACGATTTGTTCCAGGTGTGCAGTCAGATTGAGGGGCTTGCGATCGAGCGACAGCCGGCCCGCTTCGGCGAGAGATAACACATGAAGGTCGTCCACAAGCTGGTTGAGCCGGATGACCTCATCATGAAGCCGAAGCAGCATTTCCGGCGAGATATGACGACCGGCCTGCTGATAATTTTCCAGCTTAAGCTGCATAACGGACAGCGGCGTGCGAAGCTCGTGAGCGACATCAGCCACCAATCTTCTTCGGGCTTCTTCGGCTTCACGCAGGCGAAACGTCATATCATTGAACGTTTGGGCGACTTTTCCATACTCATCTTTCGTGTCTACAGGTACTTTGACGTTCAGGTCACCTTGCGCCACGCGCTCTATGGCGGCTATAAGCTTTTTGAGCGGGTGGGTCAGAATCCCCGATAACCAATAACTAAAGATCAACCCGATCGCGACAAAAAAGAGCAGCCGCGCGCCATGCGTCACTTGAAGCAGTGCTTCCAGCCGTGTGTTGCCAATGAAAAAAGATTTAAAAATTTCGAATTGCTCTTCAGGCGCGGCGCTCAAATAGTCGGCATGGAGTTGTTCCCTCTGAAATCGATCGATCAAGCCGGCTGTGTAGACTTGTGTTGTCAGAGAGAAAGTGAAGCTTATAAGGAATACAAGCAATACCATATAGGCGAATATTTTCATGCGGACTGTCATCTTCATGAACGTTCGCCGAATCGGTAACCGAAACCGTATACCGTTTGAATATAACGGGAATTGGCCGGATCATCCTCCAGCTTGCGGCGAAGATTCCGGATATGGGAATCCATCGTTCTTTCGTATCCCATGTATTCATCCTCCAAAGCAGCCTTTAACAATTGCAAACGGCTGAAGACGATACCGGGATGAGCTGCCAGCGTGAACAGAATTTTGAACTCGGTCCGCGTCAAGTGGACTTCCTGCCCGTCTTTGAACACCTGACATTTGGCCTCGGAAATGATCAAGTTGTCTCTTTCCAAGAACATCGACTTGTCTTCAGGTCCGCGCAGGCGGCGCAGCAGAGCCCGGATGCGAGAAGCGAGCTCGCGCAAGCTGAACGGCTTCGTTAAATAATCATCCGCGCCGATTTCCAGGCCGACGATTTTATCCGATTCCTCCGATCGGGCTGTAACCATAATAATGCCGCAATGTGACGTTTGCCTGAGTTCGCGGCAAACATCGATGCCGCTCTTGCCGGGGAGCATCCAATCCAGCACGACGAGATCAGGCCGTTCAGACCGGGCAATTAATAGCGCTTCCTTTCCGGTACAGGCAGTCAGTACCCGGAACCCTTCACGCTGCAAATAAGCCTGCATCTCCTCCAGCATGCCCGGTTCGTCCTCCACAAGCAACAATTTCGTTTCCATTCCCACCACATCTTTCCCTGTAATCGGCTTCCATCAACGAGAGTGATAACGCTTACCGAAATTATACCGTGATTTGGCAGATTCTTAAAGGAATGCACACAAAGAGAGGAAGATCTGCATAAGTTCTCGACATTTGTAGTGTAAACTGGCTGTGAAAGGAGAGGAATAATCATGAAAGTCAAACTAGTTTCATTCGGAATACTTTGTGCGCTTCTACTTGTACCCACGGTTGCCTTTGCTGAAAGTAATGTTGGTTATGCAATCACAACCGGGCGGATCTGGTCCACGGTAGACGCGTTGATGGGGCTGCTGAATGCAATCTTGGCGGGGCTGTCTCTATCCCGCTCCATCCGTCGTAGTGGCAATAGGGGGCGAAACGGGGCCATCATATCCTTAGTGGTAGCGCTGGTCGTCATTGTCTATGCATTAATCCATATGACCATGTTCACTGGTAATTTCGGCACTGGCGACGGAAGAGCTGCGGCTGTCATCGCCATCATGACAGGGATCACTAGCATGGTTCTTGCCGGTATCACTCTGACCCGCTCCCGACGTGCTGGCTGATCTAAATGGGTTTGCATAGTTTTATAGAAAAAGGTTATCTGGTTAAACCAAACCCAGATAACCTTTTTTGATAGGTGTTTCGCAAGAATCAAGTTATTTAATAGTGTAAGGCAGCTTGAACGTCCACAGTTCCGTCTCGTTTTCCTGCGAGGTGCTATCGATACCGAAGTCGTTGTCGTTGATGATAACCAGCGTGTTGCCATTGACAAGCGACAAGCCTTCGATTTTTTCATACGGGAATTTGAATTCGACCGAATCCAGCACCGTACGTTTGGAAACGGGCATAACGCCGTTCGCTTTCAGATCGGATATGGTCATTTGTTCAAGCGTCTTACCTGCGCTCTGCGCATCGTCATATTTGCCCAAAATATTAGTAGCGCTCGATAGGTCAATCGAATAAATACGCTTCAATTGCGCTTTGTCTCCCGAAAACTTGTCGCGCTCGTCGATCAGCAGGGTGTTCTCATTGATAGCTACCATATCGGAAAGAACGATGTCCCCTTGAGCCAGGTTCTTAAATGGCGATGCATCCTCCAACAGGTACACATATTCGGCAACAGGCTTCAAGCTTTCCAGATCAAACTTGATGATACGGACCTGGCGGGAGTTATCCATGGCTTTGTCAGGATTGCGCAGCGCATTCTGCATGGCCATGAACATAAATTTTCCGTCGGGAGTGATGCCTACAGACTCAGCGCCGCGATTTTGGCGAAGCTTGTTGTAGATGGCCGGGAGTGTCTCGCGAGCCGGTACAAGCGGAGTCTCTACTTTAGACGCCCAGCCTTTTGGAACAATACGTTCGATGATCGTTCCGTCGCGTTTGACATGCACGATAGACGGGCCGTATTCATCGGATATCCAGAACGTATCGTCTTTCGGGTTGTACGCCAGTCCTTCGATATCCAGCCCGTATGGATCATAGGCGAGCTCTTTTTCCGCTTTTGCGTCGAATGGCACTTCGTCGCGTCCTTTGATATTCGGCAATCCGGAGATCGTAGAAAGACCGGTCACGGGGTTTACACCGTTCAGCTTTAACGGGATTTGCTCCAGAATCTTAATTTCACCGTCGGCAATCTGGATTTTGTAGATGGAAGGGACATAGCCTTCGAGAGGGAATGTGCGGCGCGAGACTCCGTTCACATCGATTAGCCCGTTAGGACCGCGATCGGCTGTCGAATAAAATATATCGTCCGGATCACCTGGAAGGTGGGTCAGGGAGGAGCCGACCCCCATTTTGATGCCGTCCGCTAGGTCAGAGGCTTTCAGCGTATATTTGCCGGTTAACACCGGTTTGTCCGATAGAGCGACGCTAGAGCGAAATTCGTCCCAATCGACATATTTGCCCAACGATTCACTTAATGCACGAACCGGCAGGTAGAGACTCCCGTCGATGTTTACGGCCGGGGCCGATGGAGAAACAGCTTGTCCATTGCTGGAGTATGTAAGTTGGTCGTTCGTCGTGCCGGTCAGACTAGTTGCTGTAGCCATGCTTGTGCCTGTAGTAAGGGTCAGAATCGTTGATGCGGTGATAAGCCATTTTTTATTCATGCGTGTAGGGACTCCCTTCGAACCTATTAATAGTGAACACAAGAAATAGATTATCATTCAATTGTAAAAGTTATAGCCGTATATTATTAACATTATATGAAGAGTAGCCGCAAACGAGGTGGGGCATTCTGAAGGTTCATTGGTGCAAGGGGTCCGGAATTTCCCATTTCTTCCTTGATACCTTATACGTTTAAGATTAATCTAAATAAAGGGTATGTTAAACGTTTAACAAACCCTGCAAATGATTAATTTAACTACCTTTATGTAGTGATCATATACGGAAATTCCAAGCCTATAGGGATAGCGTCGAAGCGATGATCCTCGTGAAGCCGGCGAGCGGAAGCAACCTGCTTGGCTATTATATGCAGGAATGCATAAGTAGCATTATTGCGTTACTTCGTATGATTTCAACTGAAAATATGAATTTTTTTAAATTGGTTCGGACTGAGCAGCTCGTGCTTTTTGAAGACGGAACAGAAATAGTTCGCATCTTCAAAGCCGGTCGCGAACGCAATTTCTTTGATGGGCATTTGGGGATGCTGCAAGAGAAGCTCCTTGCTTTTCTTGATTCTCACGGAATTAAGATATTGGAAAATTCGAATGCCGGTTGCCTTTTTAAACACATTGCATAAATGCTGCGGCGTAACTCCTACCACGTTAGCCAAGCCTTCCAAAGTTAGAGAGCGATTGTAGTTTTCCTCCATGTAATCGAATAAGGGCTTCAACTTGGAATTCATATGGGTGGCGCTATGGTTTGGAATGACGGAAGCATATTGTACGATATCCGTAAGCAGAGAGTAAATAACGCTCGAGCATTGGATGCCTTTAAGCGCGCCATCCGATTGCCCGATCTCCAGAACATGTTGAATTCTAGCCAAACACAGATCCGGCTTAGATACGTAATAGACACCGGATGTCGCGATACCGGCCGTACGCTTTAAGAAGGATTCGACTTGATGTCCGTCAAATACGAGCCAATCCACGATCCAGGAAGAGCTAATCGCATAATATTCATGGGCGTCTTCCTTGAGAAGGAGTATGGCCATCCCTTCCTTCACTCGGTACGCTTTGCCGTCAAGAAGCAACTCTCCTTCGCCCTTAATGCACTGAATCCACTGGTACAAATAGCCGCTATGGCGCACGACATGCTCTTGAGTCCAGTTTTTTCCTGCCTGTATGAGATAATAGGGCAGTCGTATCCGAAAGCCTGCTTCACATTACCGTTACGATGGGAATCGGCCGGAGCTAGGAGCTACGAGGGACTTGAACAAGTACGAAGACGATTCAAACGATGGGGATCGACCAAATCGTCAAAATGCATGAGGATGCCTACAAGCGTTACCAGAATCGTTAACCTGTAAAGCAATCGGACCGGCTCCGAGGTCAACTTATTCCGGCCCAGCCGCCCAGCCGCACGACAAGAATCGAAGGCAGCCGCGGACTTCAGCTTTGGTCCTTGGCTGCCGTTTTGTCTTATAGTTAATCATTCGAACGCAGTGCTCTTTTACGGTATTGATGAGGAGTGACACCCATCTGCGATTTGAACACTTTACAAAAATAAGAGCAATTCATTAAACCGATCTCCTCTGCAATGAAGGAAACCGGTTTATTTGTGGTCGTTAACAACAAAATCGATTGATGAATTCTTCGAGTCGTGATGTATTCGGAGATGCTCATACCTGTAGCTTTCTTAAACAGATGCGACAAATGGTAAGGAGATAAATGCAAGTCTTTGGCCATGTCATCCAATCGATATGGAACGGTATAGTGAGCTTCGATCCAATCTAATATATGCTCCACCTGATAGTTTTTGCGACGGGTTTGGTAGGTTGAAGCGTGTACGTTGAGCTTATCCCACACCTGCTTTAGAGCGCGATAAAGGACCACAAGAAACAACGAAATTTCTTCAAATTTTTCCGACTCCAGCACGTTCGGCAAGTTGTCATTCATATTGCTATACACGCTGTCCAGTATGTCAAGATCATCGATCGCATATAGGCAAGGGAAGGGAAGCTTTCCTAAATATATATATTTATAAAAGGTGTGGAGAGCGGGCCATTTTTCAAAATAAGCTTCAAACATGGTCGGTTCAAAAATAGCCATTGAACGTTCGAAGCATTGATCCTCGCTATATTCAAGCTGCAGATGATGAAGCTGATGCGGCTGGAAGATACAGAGCATCCCCGGCTTAATGTCATAGCTGATGTTGTTGACAATCATGGTGCCTTTGCCTTGATGGATGAGCAATAGCTCCACACCAAGGTGAGAATGAAACGTTTCTTTATGCTCGTAATTGACACTTTTGCGTTTATAAGCAAATTGCAATGGGATTTCACTGTAGTTATTGATGACAAACGACAAGCAGTCCGCCCCCCTCATTTCACCAGATCGCTTCAACCAGATTATAGGTATCAATATATCGAAACGACGGGGCATACACAAGTACCAAAACCGCAATATAGAGTTATTTTTTCCCCATACCGGAGCACATTTCCCATGCGGCTTGAGATAGTATCGTTATAGGAACACCATCGATTTGGAGGGGAATATCCATGTTAAAGGTTGCTATTATCGGCACAGGGGCGATTTCACCGAGTCATATCGAAGCTTACTTGCAGTTCAAGGACCGCTGTGAAATTGTAGCTTTATGTGATCTTTACCCCGAGAAGGCGGAAGAAAAGATAAAGAAGTACGGACTTGAGGCTAAGGTTGTAACGGATTACAAGGAGCTGCTCCAAGACGGGATTGATCTGGTCTCCGTATGTTTGCCTCCGTATTATCATGCGCCGGTTACGATTGATTTCCTGAATGCGGGCAGTCATGTTTTGGTGGAAAAGCCTATGGCCCCCTCCCTCAAGGAATGCGATGAAATGATCGAAGCCGCCCAAAAGAACGGAAGGGTATTGTCCGTTGTGGCGCAAAACCGATTCAGAAACCCGATTATGAAGCTTAAAAGCGTACTGGACACCGGAATGGCAGGCAAGATTCTCCATGCTCAAGTGGATTCCTTCTGGTGGCGGGGCCACTGCTATTATGATTTATGGTGGCGTGGAACCTGGGAGAAGGAGGGCGGCGGCTGCACCTTGAATCATGCGGTTCATCATATTGACGCATTGCTGTGGATGATGGGAAATCCCAGCCAGGTCCAGGCTTACATGAGCAATGTCGCACATGACAATGCGGAGGTGGAGGATTTGTCCATGGCCATGCTGCGTTTTCCCAATGGATCATTGGGGCAAATTACGAGCTCCGTGGTTCATCATGGCGAAGAGCAGCAGTTTATTTTCCAAGGGCAGCACGCCCGTATATCGGCTCCGTGGCGGGTTCGAGCCTCAGCCTCCTTGGCGAACGGATTCCCTGAGCAGGACAAGGAATTGGAGCAGGAGATTCAACGCTGCTACGACGAATTACCTGATCTTCCTTATGAGGGACATACCGCGCAGATCGATAATGTACTGGGCGCTATTGAGACAGGAGAGCCGGTTTTCATTGACGGAAACAGCGGGCGAAGTACGCTCGAATTGATAATGAGCATCTACAAATCTGCCAGCACGGGAGAGAATGTCCAGCTTCCGCTGGCCAAGGACGATCCCTTCTACACGCAAGAAGGCATGAGACGGAACGTTCCGTATTTCTATGAGAAGAAAAGTCATGTAAGCAATTTTCAAGACATGAGTATCACTACCGGCAGCGGGTTCGATAAGAAGTAAAACGAATGGGTTTTCAACGAAAATTGATCCATGTGGAGGTATAAATGCCATGCAGAAAAACGACGAAATGAACTATGCGCCCCAAGGAAAGCCAAATCCGGTGGTCAAGGCTGGAGAATTTATGATCGCTGCCGTGGCGCTCGACCATGGTCACATCTACGGGATGGTGAATGGGCTGCTCGAAGCAGGCGCTACGCTAAAGTGGGTTTATGACCGCGACCCTGCCAAGGCGGAGGCATTCGCTCGGGCCTATCCTCAGGTTAACATTGCGGCAACCGAGGAGGAGGTTCTTGCCGATCCCGAGGTTCAATTGATCGCGGGTGCGGCCATACCTTCGGAGCGCTGCGCGCTAGGGCTCAGGGTCATGGACGCAGGCAAAGATTATTTTACGGACAAAGCTCCGTTTACCACGCTGGAGCAGCTGGAGCAAGCCCGCTTGAAGGTTCGGGAAACAGGAAGGAAATACATGGTTTACTACAGCGAACGGCTGCATGTGGAAGCGGCGGTTTATGCCGGTCAGCTAGTCGAACAGGGAGCGATCGGTCGTGTTGTTCAAGTGACGGGCTTCGGCCCGCGCAGGCTGAACGCTCCATCCAGACCGGAATGGTTTTTCCAGAGGGAGCATTACGGAGGCATCCTATGCGATATCGGCAGCCATCAGATTGAGCAGTTTCTCTTCTATGCCAGCTGTAAGAAGGCAGAGGTTCTGCATAGTAAGATCGCAAACTATCATTACCCGAATTACCCGGAGCTTGAAGACTTTGGCGACGCGACCTTGCTTGGGGATAATGGGGCTACGAATTACTTCCGGGTGGATTGGCTTACTCCCGATGGTTTAGGAACTTGGGGAGACGGACGTACGCTAATATTGGGAACCGAGGGTTACATTGAACTAAGGAAGTATATCGATATCGCTCGAGACCAATCCAGCAATCATGTGTATTTGGTTAATCAAGAGGGCGAATATCATGTTCATGTCGATGGTAAGGTGGGCTATCCTTTCTTCGGCGAGCTGATTCTAGACTGCTTGCATCGGACGGAACTAGCTATGACGCAAGAGCATGCTTTCTTGGCAGCGGAACTGTGTCTGAAGGCGCAGCAGATGGCGGTAAAAATCAATTAAGCCCGAATAAGACAAAAGCCCCTTATGCCGCTTCTTCGGCACAAGGGGCTTTCTTTCTCCTTCTCAAGCTTCGCTCTTACAGCTCGGGATGCAGCAAAGCTTCGGCCAAGAGCACGATCACTAGAGCTTGGCCATAGGCAGTCGGCGCGAAGACGATTTTCTTATAGTCTTCCTTAGACGCGCAGATCGGAGTACCCGCAGAGACGTTTAATACCGTACCGTCTTCGGAGATGTTCTTAAGCACCGCAGCAACTGCCTTGCGGCAAGGCTCAAGGTAGCTGGAATCCAGCAAGCCCAGGCGGATTCCCTTCAGTATGCCTGCGGTAATCGCGGCCGACCCGGAAACCTCCGTGTAGCTGTCCGTATCGTCGAGCAGCGTGTGCCAAAGTCCGTTTTCGTTCTGCAGCTCAACCAATTTATCGACTTGTGCCTTATAGGTGCCGAAGATAAGGTCACGCGATTCCGCCGGTAAGTCATTTTGCATAATTTCCATAAATTCAGGGGCTGCGAGCGTAAACCAGCTGTTTCCGCGGCACCAATGCGCTTCGCTGAAGTTGTTTTCATTCTTGAAATCGTAGCCATGGAAGAACAAGGAGTTCTCCGGATTAAAGATATGCTTGATATGAAGAGCAAACTGGTAGGCCGCTTCATCCTTCCATGCCGGATTATGATAGGTTTTGCCCATTTTGGCGATGAACAGCACAACCATAAACAAAGTATCGATCCAAATTTCCTGATCATGCAGGTTTAGCTCGAACTTCGAGGTATTGCCGGAGGTGACATGCTGAATCCCGTTCTCCTTGGTGCGCGGACATTCCTTCTCCACCCACTGCATCCATTCCAAGGCAAGCTTTTCCACACTGGGCAGATCCATCAGGGTAAGCAGCGGCGCTGTCGTATTCACATTTTTGAGGGGCAGCCCGCGGCCCATCTGTTCGTTGGACCAATTGACGAAGAATTCCTGAGATACGTCAAAGCCTTCTTGATTCGTCAGTTTGTTCAGGCCGTACAAGCCGATGCCCTGCGGCCAATCCCATTCGTCCATTCCAAAGTCGCGGGGAAAGTATCCGAGGGCTTTGCCTTCGTCGGACAATTCCTTTAAGTGGCTTTCGTTGTCAGGTCTTTTTAAGTGCAAGGTCTGATGGATGACTTTCTTAAGCTGATGCTGGATGGTTGCTTGCATGGGAGCGACTCCTTTTTGTTTATGTTTATTTGATTTTGATTGTACCTTCTTTCTGCCTTCTGAGCAACGGAAAAAAGTGAAATTCGGACTTTCTTTCCGGTATCGGCGGAGCAGCGTGCAAGTTTAACGGAATCCGTCGGAAAAGTAGATAACCGAGTACGAATTTTTTATAGGAATCGGTATGTGCCTACTCTTGATGCTGCAAGTGGGCTGCAAGCCGCGAAGGAGCTGGCGGAAGCATCCGAATAAATCATCATGCCGGATAGAAAAAACTCGCTGAATCCAATAAGGATTTGGCGAGTTTTTAGTGCGCTTGCATGGGCCTAGCTGCCCTTTCGTGTATGAAAGCGCAGTCATATTTCGACAAGGGCTCTGGCGGAAGCACCCGGGAGTTTTTGTTCGCTGGATACCCAAATGCAAATGGATAAGCGAAGGTGACTATTAGCAATAAAGTGGAAGCGCTCAAGCATGAGAAGGGAAAAGGATCATCGAGCATGATCCTTTTGACTCGCTTCAGCCAGAATGGATGTCGATTTTTCTCACTGCAATTTTATACATAATATTACAAATGTGTATGGGTCATGTAGTTCTGTGAGATTATTTTGGTTCGCTTTTCCAGCGGTCATCTAGGACTATATACGAGATCGATTGTTATCCTCTATGATAATTCTTGGAAAGTTGACAACAAATAGCATCTTTACAGTCTATTTGACAATTCATTCGATTGAAGGGATGAGTCGCTTTTGCGAACAATAGGCAAACAACGAAAGACTACGTTTTGGATTATTGGAGGAGCCATTATATTCGGAGCTGCCGTAGTTAGCGGGATCGCCGTGTATAGTATTTCGATGGTGGCGATGAATCACCAGCGTCTTGAATACGAGGAGCAGCTTGCCGGGAAAGCGGAGCAGATCAGCAGATACGAGACAAAGTCCATATCCGGCTACGTTCTGAAGGTGGACAAGGCGGCGGGAGATGTCCTTCTGGAATCGGATCTTTCCAAGCTGGCGCTGCCGGACTATTTCACGCCGTCGAATATAGTCAACAACGCTGCGGACGCCATTGGCAAAACCATAAAAATAAACGCAGAAAAAGGGACGGCTGTCACCTCAGACATGATCTATACGCCCGGGGGGAAGCTTGAGGCCGGTCTGCGCAAGGAAGAGGCCGAGTACATCCGTTTGCCTCTGCGCGTCGGCTCCAAGGATATTGTGGACATCCGAATTTTATTCCCGAACGGAGAAGACTACGTGGTGCTGTCGAAGAAGCAATTGGACGATGTGGATATCAATCCTCAAATTGCTTTCTTTGTTGTGAATGAAGACGAGCTTCACCTGCTTCGATCGGCTATGGTAGACGCTTACACGAATGAAGCGGAACTGTACGCTATCCAATATGTCGAGCCTCACCTGCAGTCACAAGCACTTGTTACATACGTTCCTCAAGTATCGGTGCTAAACGTCATCAAGTCGAACCCTAACATCGGGAACACGGCGAGATGGGAGCTGGCTGACAAGATCAGGCAAGGGATCGACGAGCGGTTAAAGGCCATGGACAAAAGCGGTCGTACGAGATTGGGCAGCGCTCCGCCTCCAGGCAGCTCTGCATCCTCACGCAAGCTGCAGCC
The DNA here is from genome assembly GCF_009846885.1 of Paenibacillus puerhi. Lineage (GTDB taxonomy): Bacteria > Bacillota > Bacilli > Paenibacillales > NBRC-103111 > Paenibacillus_G > Paenibacillus_G puerhi. The sequence continues at coordinate 21,505 of NZ_WUWM01000029.1, read as the reverse complement.
CGCAGCAGAACGAGTCTCTCCAGCACCGGCACAGGGACAGACGGCGGTCAATAAGAACGAAACGACAGGGGAAGCAAACAACCAATCGGGCTTGCTGGGGGGGAAATAAGCGTGGATCTCGTATTCATCGGCGACTGTGAGAAACACGACTTGACGCTGACGGTAGCCCTGCTAATGAAGGAATTCCGCAATGATGAGCAGCTGATCGTAGTCACGGACACCACACGCTCGTATCGATATTTTCAAGGGGAGGCGTCGGGGATCCGAATCGTAACGGATTCGTCGGAAGTCCAGGACAAAGATTGTGTCGCGATATATGACTGGCATCAACCTACACTTCCCGACTGCAAGGGACCTGCCAAAATCATATTGGTCACCGCATGCGATCGCTCCTCCCTGGAGTACAGTCAAGCGCTGCTGCGCGAATCTCAGGTTGATGGGCATATGTTTGTCCAGACCGAGTGTGCGATCACGCCCAAATACGTTTCGACCCTGCTCCCCGTACAGCGCTCCTACACCTATTGGGACAGCCCAAGCAGGCGAATCAATTGGGTGTATGACGGGCGTGTCGACCTGCGTAAGGTGGAGCCTGATTTTGTTCAAGCGGTAGGTGAATTGATAGAGGATCTGTATGAAGTGACCAAGCCCCAACAGAAAAAGTTATGGACATACGTGAAGAAAAGGCGGTGACATCATGTTGGTCGTTTATTGGAGCCCTGTACCCGGACAAGCCGGCACGACAAGCAATCTGATCGCCGCAGCAACGATGATAGCGCTCGATCATCAGGTAAAAGTATTGGTCATGCAGACGCACGGTGCATTAACCATGCTGGAGAATGCGTACAGCCGTCTGAGGCCAAACGATCGTATACACGGGCACCTGGGTGGTTTGGAGGGGGTTAAGAGACTTGTAGAATGCGACCTTCTCACACCGATCGGTCTGAGGGACCATGCGGAGTCGATCGTGAAGGACCGCCTCGATCTGTTGGCAGGCACTGAGACGACTGCGAATGAAGATTGGAGCGATGCGATTCCTCCTATCGTGACAGCCGCCAAACAGTATTATGATGTCGTATTCGTAGATGTGCCGGCAGGTGGGGCCAATCCGGCAACGGATACGCTGCTTCGACTTGCGGATCAAATCGTCGTTAATTTGAATCAGAACGTGTTCCTCCGTCAAACCGCTTATGATTCGGCAGGGTGGCCTGAAGCGTTGGCGAACCGGAAGCTGCTGTATAACATCGGTTCGTTTGACCGTAAGTCGAAGTATTCTTTAGACCGATTGGTCAAGGCCTATGGATTATCCCGCAATCACACTGGGATCGTCCCCCGGAATACCAAGTTTATGGATGCTCTGCTGGATCAAAACATCCTCGATTTTTTGCTTCGCTGCATGGCGCAGAAGAGCGGATTTCTGGAATACAACGAAGAGGCGGATTGGCTTAGGCATGTCCGGTTATTCAACAAAAGGCTGCTGAAGGTGCTGGACTTGAGTCCTGCTGCAGGAGGGTCGATCGTCGATGCTTAATACTATCTTGCTCGTTATCGTGATCATGGGAATTGCAGCCTTCGTCATCACCGTGTTGTTTCGCAGCAAGAAGCCCGGGGGCCAGATGAATACCGATACTCGCTACGATCTTGCCGGTATCCAGCAATTTCTGCGCTCGGCGCTGCAGGAGATGACCTCCTCCTCGGTTCACGACTCCAGCTTGAATGAGGAGGAATATGCCAGGCGCAAGGCCCGTAGGAACGAACTGCGCAAAGCGCTTCGCAACTGCATGCACGGCGATACCTCGGCCAAAAAATACGTAAAGGCTTTCATGAAGGATATGCTGGTGAAGGTGTACGGGTTTCAAGAATCAACGCTCAACTTGGTGCTGCCATTTGATAAACCGGACAAGCTGACGGATCAGGATTTGTTCGACATTTTGCTGCATCAGTATCAGAAGGAACACCGCTATAACGCGCTCAGCGCCCTGATTACAAAGTACGGGCTGGATGAACTGAGGTCGACTCCCGAGGGATCACGCGGTTATCGGATCGACGGCGACCAAATCCGGCATATTTACAGCCTGGAAAATCCGGTGCTCAACGTGAGCGATAAGCTGGATATCATCGTTCAGCGCGTGTACCAGTCCTATAAGGGGCTCGGTGTCATAGATGAGCTGCGCGACCAGAATATTGACGGAGTCAATGGCGGAACAAGCGGCTTGCCGCCCGATGTGGCGCAGTCCTTGGATCTGGAGTTCCGGAATTCGCAGGTCAGATCGATTCCGCGCGCGCATGATTCGGTGTGGATCTTTTACCGGGGGAAGTCCGTTCATCTCTCGTTCCTCAGCTTTGGCAGCGAGCTTGAGCTCAAGCGTGTATGCCAAAATATTTATACATTCGGCAGCCCGGGGCAGCTGAACGAAGCGAACGGCTATATGGTCAATGATATGGCGGACGGCAGCCGGGTCGTCGTCGTTCGGCCGAAGATGTCGGAATCCTGGGCGTTCTTCGTCCGGAAATTCGATGTGCACAAGGCAGAGCTGGAGGAGCTCCTGCGTGACGAGAATGCCGAGCTGGCGATCCAAATGCTGAAGTATTTGGTCAAGGGAGCGAGGGTAACCGGCGTGACGGGCCAGCAAGGAACCGGCAAGACGACCCTTCTGATGGCCATGGTTCGGCATATCGATGCCACGCTCAACCTGCGCATCCAGGAGATGGCCTTTGAGCTTCGACTGCGTAAAATATACCCGGAGCGCAACATCCTCTCGTTCCGCGAAACGGTAACGGTCAGCGGGCAAGAGGGCCTCGACATCCAGAAGAAGACGGACGGAGCGGTCAATATTCTCGGCGAAGTGGCGAGTCATCCCATTGCAAGCTGGATGATTCAGATGGCCCAGGTAGCGTCGCTGTTCACTTTGTTCACGCACCATGCGAAGACATTCCCGAATCTGATCTATGCGCTTCGCAACAGCTTGCTGGCTACCGGGGTGTTTTCCAACGAGAAGATTGCCGAGAAGCAAGTCGTCGATGTGATTACATTCAACGTGCATCTCGTGAAAGACGAGACCGGGCGTCGCTACATCGAACGAATTACCGAATGCGTGCCGGTGAATGACACGCAGGCGTACCCGGCTTCGTATCGGCAGGCGGGGGATATCCACAGCAAGCTGGATGCCTTCATGGATACGATGACGGAATATTTCGAACGATCAACAGATCGAAAGACGTTCGAGTATCACAATGTCATCGAGTGGAGAGAGGGGCGATACGTAGCCGTCGCCAGACCGGAGGAGCGCAACGTGCGGGAGATGATCCGCCATATGAGCGAAGAGGATGCGGCCGGCTTCCGGCAATTCTTGCAGAAGAATTGGGGGAACGCGTCATGAATGTCCTGTATATCGTCATCGGGTTCGCCGTATTTCTGCTTCTGCTTCTGATCTTGTTTGTCCTCATCCTCGTAGCGGTTCAGTCGCAGCTCAAGAATCCGGCCTACAAGGAGCTCCAGAAGCTGAGGACGCTTATCCCGAAAAATAAGAAGAAGCGTTCCTGGGTGCAGTTCACCTCGGAGCTTTACCCTTACTTAGCGAAAGTTCCCTTCGTTCGGGGATTTCTACTCCGCATTCGGAGAAGGCTGGCGGCGTTGTATGCCGAAGACCGCATTCTGCTCGATATTCATACGGCCGTTACAGCCGTTAGCTCGCTGGCCGTCGTCATCGGCATCATGTTGCTGGCGCTGCTCTTTACTTCAAGCTGGACCGTCCGCTTAGCTATTTCGCTTGCGGCCTTGTACATGGGGGGAGTCATGGCCGACCTGATGATCGGGCAGCGGGAGAAGAAGCTGCTCTACGGCTTCTCCAGCATGCTGCTGGAGCTTCGTCATGAGTACCATCAGACCCATATGGTCGTGGAATCGCTGGAGCGCGTAGCGGATCGCATCGAACCGCAAGTAGCCGTGCACGCCAGACAAATAGCCGAAGTGCTGAGCGCTGTCGATCCCGAAGAGGAGCTCCGCAAATATTATGATATCGCACCGAACCGCTACGCCAAGCTCCTGGCGGGCATCAGCTACAGCGTCATGGAAAACGGTGATGTCGGACAAAAGCAGGGGGAGCAGTCGTTGTTCCTTAACGCGTTAGGACGAATCAACGAGGAGATCCGTATGGATATTCTCCGCCGGGAGCGGCTGGATGCGCAGCTCGCCGGCATCGTATTCGTCACCTTCAGCCCGCTCTTCTTCATCGAGCCTCTGCGCAATTGGGGGGAAGGCAGCTTCCCGATCATGGGGGAGTATTATGCTTCCCGGGCTGGCATCTACTCGCTGATTGCCTTGTATTTACTTGTGATGGGAGCCTTCTTCGGACTTCGGTTGATTCGCGGATTTGACGGGGGGAATGTGATTCAGGAAGGCTCTTCGGATACTTGGACAAGCCGACTGCTGAGTTGGCTATGGGTCAGGTGGCTTATCGATCGAATCACACCTGGTGTCGAGGAACCGGCGTATTTCCGGACGATTACCCGGCTCAAGGAAGCCAGCTCGGGGTCCTCCATCAAGGAGCTTTACTTGATGAAGCTCGCAGCGGGGATCATCGTATTCGTGGCTGTGGTTGTGGTGCAGCATTATGTGCATGACAGTATCCGGGAGTATATTCGTCATCCGAAGGTACAAACCACCACAGGGGTAGATGCCCGAGAGAAAGCCCGGGCTAACGAGCAAGCGAAATTTGAGGCTAAGTTAATCGAAGAAATCATGGAAGCCAATATGACGGAAACGGAGCTTGATTCTTGGATCTCGTCAAAGACTAAAGGACAATCATTCCTGCCGATCATGCAAGCGCTCGAAAAATACAATCAGTCTTTGAAGAAAAAAGTGATGACTTATCGCGATGAATACTACAAATGGTATGAACTTGGAATCGCGTTCTTGCTTGCTATTTTCTCCTATCACATGCCGAATTTTATGTTGTGGTTTCGCAGAAGTATGAGGAAATGGGAAATGCAGAACGAGGTGGACGGTTTTACTGCTATTGTGTCGATGCTCTCTTCTATACCGCGGATCAGCGTCAAGGAGATGCTGGACTGGATGCACCGGTACAGTATTATTTTTGAACCTCAGCTATTGCGTTGTGTCATTGATTATGAGGCCGGTCCCTCGTATGCCTTGGATAACCTTAGGGACGAGACGAAATTCCAGCCGTTAGAGAGGATTATTGACCGCCTTCAGGTTGCAGCGGATTTAATACCTGTAAAGAAAGCATTTGAAGATATCGAGCAAGAACGTATTTTCGAGTTGGAACAGCGGAAGCTGAAATATGAGCAGATGATCAAACGGAAGGTTTCGATAGGCAAGTTCGTCGGGTTCTTGCCTCTCCATGCGACGTTTGCTTTGTATTTGATGATACCCTTCGGCTACATGGCCTTCCAGCAGTTGGGCGAGCTTAGCAGTGTTACTAATAACATATAGGAGGCGGACGTGTGGAGAATATCAGCAAGTTTCTGTACTGGACAGTCGGAATTCTCATAACACTCGCCATGATCAGTGCCGGATTAATCCTGTGGAACAATGCGAAACCGATCGGGGCCGCTGCCCAACGCCAAGCTGCAGAACAAGCCCGCTTGATGTACGAAGCACAATTTGCAGCGTATGACAGCCAGCTTGTCAGTGGGTCTCAGCTTGTAACGGCGTACAGGCGATTTTATTCGCTGGATGCCTTTCATCTGTATGTGGAGATGAACAGCGGGGCCATACAATTTGGTATGACGCCGAACGGAGATAACACAGCCTGTCCGGCCATTGACTACCATACAGGAAAACTAAACGGAAGTACTATGCCTAGCTGCAATGTCACGGATGCCAATATAACAAATACAAGCAGCGGCCACTATGTCGCGCCGCAACGTCGGTTCCGTTCAACCTTGGTCAAGGACGCAAACAATCGGGTTACAGGCATCTTTTTTAAGATGCACTAACATAAATAATATATTTTAGGAGGAAGATGGAAATGGAAAACGTTTCGGCAGGGTTGAAATGGGCAATCGGCATTATTCTCACGCTACTTATTTTGGCGGCAGGTATCAGCATTTATTTGGTTTCGTCGGGTTATCTCAAGAGGGCGCAAGACCAGTCAGCGTCTCAGTCACTATCGCTGAACAAGGCAGAATATGAAATTTATGAGAATACGAGCGTTTCGGGGAAAGATGTATTAGAGGCTGTTCAACGTTTCAAAACAACACCTGAGTTTACAGTACGGATTTCAACGGGTAAGCAAAAAACACCATTCATTGCCGAAAATACATCAAAGGCAAAGGCATGCTTCAGTCTGGATGCTACTACTAGCAGTGGAATAGCGCGAGGACCTGCGGAGTGTACCCCTACAATAACTTATTCTCAAATGATCAATCAGGGCGGGGACCACTTCATCACGGAGACAGGTCGATTTACTTCCAAGGTTTATCGAGATGATAACGGAGACGTCCACTTGATTACGTTTGATCAGCAAGTGAAGTAATAATTATCAAAGGCCTTCAGCCCAAGGCTGAAGGCCTCCCCCACATCCTGCACGAGGAGCGGCATCATGGACATCCTGCGTACTTTCTTACAGACGTTGTTCGCTTGGGTACTATTTGCCATGGGAGCCGCCTGGTTTCTGACAAGCGAGCAGCATTTTGCAGCCGGGACCAAAGACTTCAGCAGACCGCAGCTATTCGCCGGACCGTATGAAGGGACTGCAGATTTGTCCCGGTTGACGGGCGTGCAGGTGCTGGGGATGATCCCTTATGCGCTGAACGGGGAGTACGATCTGGCCATCGAGGGGATCGGCACGTTCGACGACTCGACGGATATCTCCGCCTTCGACCTGCGCTGGGTGCCCAGTTACACGTACCGGATAACGGTCACACGCGATGCGGACAACAAGGTAAAGAGTGTTACCGCGAACAGAACGCCATAGGTGGTGAAATGATGGTTGATGCGTTCAAAGCGATAGTCGTCATCGTCCTGCTCGTCATCGGCTTTATGATTTATCCTGCGATGCGGGTGGCCGACCGAACGGAGGAGCTCGCCCGGCAGGCAGCGGGATCGGCCGTGGAGGAGTTCGTTGATACGGTTCGGGGAAAAGGCTATGTGGCCCCCATCGACTATAACATCCTGCTGCGCAGGCTGGATGGCACCGGCATGGTGTTCGACGTTCAGCTGGAGCATCTCAAGAAGACGATCCAGCCCGTCTACAACGGATCGACGTTCACGAACAGGTTCACGATAGAATATATCGGATCTTTCACTTTAGACATTTTGGACAAGGTCTATCCTGATCCAAGCAGCACACCGATCGCGGAAGACGACGAGCGAAGATATTACGGTATGCAGGCAGGGGATTTGTTCCAGGTGAGAGTCCAATCCAAGGGACAGAGCCTGAGCTCCAGATTGCGCAATATCATGTTTCGTTCCGGTACGGATATACCGATCATGATCACCTACGGGGGGATGGTCCGCAGTGAGGCCCCTTGATCTGCTTCTGCTTTTCCTTATCTTGGCGCTCCCGCTCGTGATCCTGCACGACTTGCAGCAAACGGTAAGCAACCGCAGCGAGCGCATGCAACAACGATACAGTGACGCCTTCCAGGCAGCTGTGGATGACACCGCGTTTTATTTGACCTCATTCGAGGCTCAGCAGAAGAAGCAGAGCATCCAGTATAACGAAGCCAAGCAGCTGGAGATCGATGAGGAGACTCTGGAAGTGTTCAAGCGCAACCTTGCGCTGAAATTTGGAATCGACAATAACAAGGTCGAGCTGAACAATCTTATGCTTCATATTCCGGCCATGGTATTCCTCCGCTACGACGGCTATGTGATCATTACGCTGGAGGATACGGCAGATGGGGATCTGGAGCCTGCGATATGGCCGGTTCGCCCTTATACGTATATGCTGCCTAACGGCAACGTCATGTATTTTACATTGGAAGATGAATTGAGGATGTACGTGACGCCTTATTATCAGAATGTGACAGGAAGCCCCTTTGCCTGGGTGCAAGGAACTTATGAAGAGCTGAAGATCTATATGGGGACAGCGGTTCCGAATAAAGCAGTTTTCGAGGAGCTGCGCAGGCAGACCATCGCCTCTCATATCGAAACGGACTTGGGAGGGGCGATCAATCGGCATTTGGAGCTTGTGAAACGGATGGGGCTGTCGCTGCAATTCTCGCTTCCGAGAGGTCTGGCGGACGCACCGCTTCAGCATGTCGGATTGATGGCCATTCTGCAAGGATATCCGCTGCCCGGCGGGGAGCGGCTCGATGCTTTCTCGCTTGGCGGCGGCTCCATAGTGAGACGTAAGGAGCTGGTCGGTACGGTCGGCTCGAACGGACTGCCGGAAGCGGTACCGAGAGCATGCCTGCCGTCATCGGCAGCAACGACGAACGAGGTCTTCTTCGATCCGGTAGAGGCGGCGAGGAAAGGCTACTTTATTCGAGCTTGCGATAATTAGGGGGTGCCGGATGTTCAAGTGTACAGGACGAATGCTCTATGCCGCCTGGCTGGGAGCTGCCTTGCTGCTGCTCAGCTGTCCCTTCAGTGCGGCGGCTGAAGTCCGTCCGGGGGTAATCGTCAATGGGGTGAAGGTGCGGTTTCCGGACATCCAGCCGTATGTCGATGCGAATCAGAAGCTCATGGTTCCGGTTCGTTTGATCTCGGAGCAGCTGGGAGCGAAGATCACGTGGAACGATGAGGGCTGGGCGGCGTTCGAGCTCGGGGGCAAGCATATCGTCATCCGTTTGAATGAGAGCGAGGCTCTCGTTGACGGGCAGTCCGTAGAGCTGGATACGAAAGCCGTTATACAGGAAGGGAGAATGCTGGTTCCGCTCAGATTTGTTTCGGAAGCGCTGGGCGTGAAGGTGGTGTGGGATCATGAAGCCTATACGGTTAAGATCACAGACAGCGAATTCGAGCAAAGCTCGCCTGAACTCGATCCCTGGGGGCGCATGATACGTCAACAATCGCTGCCGGCCAACGCTGCCGACTGGCCCTATGTGCTTGCTGATATTCCTAATAACGCTTACAGCTTAGGTTATCGGACCCGGACGAGTGAGGCTCCCGATCAGCAGCGACTGAGCTCTGCCATAACGTTCAACGACCCGAATCTGAACCGGGAGCATCTGGATCAATGGGCTAATCGAATCAAGCGCTATTATGATCTTGTCTTCAATGTGGACTACAACGAGATCGAGCCGGAGCAGTGGTGGAAGCATTTTGTTCCCTATATGAACGAAACGAGCGTCGACAGCCCGGCCCGTATTCAATATGCGCAGCGCGTCCAAGAACAACGCATCCGCATCGAGGGCTGGGCGGAACCGGAGCCATCCATGACCTATCGGCAGGACGGCAATAAGTATGTCATGAGGACCTATGTCCGGTTTCTGATTCTGGAATCCGATGCGGAGTACGGCGTGCTCCTGGATGCCTTCCAATCGTCCTATGAAGTGAAGCTAAAGAGAGGGGTATGGTATTCCGGTTATGCCGACATTCTGCTCTCTACGAACACGACAGGCAACCCATGGCCTTATTACGGCGTAACCGGACATGATCATCTGTTTTTTACACCTGTGGCCAATATTCGAGAGGAGCTGTGAATGGATGAGCAAGCACAGAAGGCGTGGGATCTGGTTGTTCATCATAACCGTGCTTCTATTCACCACGATGCTGCAAACCGCTGAAGCGAGAGTTTCCATCGAGTTTGATACGAACGGCGACCTCGTGTTTACGACAGCCGACACGACAAGAACGCCAACCGGCAAATATCAGATCGTGGGATGGATCGTGCGCAAGGAGAGACACTGTCAAGACCCTCGTCTTGAGATTTGGAATCAGCAGTGCGATCCGTTCTGGGATGGCGGAGCCAAGGCGATATTCCGTAATTTCGCCACCGGCGATCCGGTCAAGCAAAGGGGACGGGTATATACGACGTATCGAATATTAAAGTCGGAGGTTGACAAGCAGTTTGGGGCAAGCGGCTTCGGGCAGCTGGTGGAAGGTCAGGAGCTGTATTTTTCCCCCATCATGAAAATTTTGAAGAAAAACGAGCAAGGACAAGATGTGCCGATGCAAGGCGAGTACTTGACATTAGCAGATGTCAGGGCTGCGGAGGAATGGAAGTCGCCCAGCGTATTTCGGCAGTTCTACGACATCCCGGTCCGGTTTACGAGCTCGAATCCTCTGTATGTGATCTATCGCGACGAGGAAGGCCGGGATCTTAAGGAGCCCGTTCTAGTCGGCAAGTATGCGGCTGGTGCGTACCCCGGCCGAATGGTGTTGGACCGCCAGCTGGAGGTGAATGGAGCAACCCTTCAACTGCGCTCTTCGTGGCTGGAACGGATTCAAGACCCGCTGCCTCGTCCGCGGTCGTTCGAGGTGGGGGCATCCGTTACGTCCCGTAACTTTACCGTTGCCTACGGCGGAACCAATTTGGTTGCCGTATACGACGGGGATGGCGCACGCGTGGACGCCAAGTTTGTCGACGAGAAGGGGAACGTCATCCAGAATGACGCTTATGTAGGAAATTACCCTTATGGAGAGGGCGAGCAGTTCGCCTCCTACTTGTTCCCGGCAACGCTGCACAAAGAAAGTATTTTGTATGACTTGATTCGTACCTATACGACAACAAGAGAGCCTTCGGCATCACCGACCCATGTGCAAACGGCCGCGTCGACCATGCGAGACGTGAAGCTGCGGGTTGGACCTGACGGCCACTACATGTGGGGCGTTTATCGGCCCCGCGCGGCTCTCGGCGTAGCCGTCGATCTCAACCTTCATGTACCTCAGCATATCCCGGGTACCCAGACGAATGTGAGCGGTATATTGGAAGCTGTATTCAACAGCAATACCGAGCTGGAATCGTATGAGATTGTGGAATTGTCTAACGCGACCGTCTTGGGCAGCAAGAGCGGCAAGCTGGAAGGCAAATCAAGCAGCATACGCATGGCTCTCGAGGTGCCGACGAGCGGAGCTAGCACAACGGTCGCGGCGAAAATAAGGGTTTACGGGAAAGATGCGCCGGCAGGCGAAGACTTCGCCACCAAGACGATCCTGAAAAATGCCAGCGGCGGCGTGACGTCGCTGACTACCGATCATGAGACGGTTATTAAGGCGATGTCCCGGGGTGGCGAGCAATTCGATGTGGCCCAAGGTATTCCAGGCAGCGAATCGCTTTATGCCAATTTGACGAATGCAAGGTCGTATTTACATGAATTTGTGTATAAGGCGGTAACGGGAGTGAAGACGTATTCGATTACCGTGAGGAAGTCGTATACGCCGTATTGGTATGAGGAAGTGAGCGAGTCCTATTCATGTCTGGATGCCGAAGGGAAAGAATCGACATGTACAAGCTCATACAGTGAAACGGTATACGGTTCTTCCAGCGAGTACAGCCGAACGTATTCCGTTCGTCGCCCTTACACCTATTACATTATTGATAAGCTGGCTATCTATGGGATAAGGGATGCGCTCCTTCGCAATCTTGCGATGCCGGGCGGTCAAACGCTCCTGCAGCCCCATGACTACACGGCACCGACCTCGGAAGTGTGGCACAGCCTGGCGGAGGCCGATCACGCGAAGTTCCCTGTACCCAAAAGTGTGGACGTGGATCTTGGTTCAACGACTTATTATAGCGGCAGCATGTCCGGGGAGGATTTTTACTCCGGCTTTGAATCGACTGCCGAATCTCAAGTCGGTAAGGTCGCGGTTAGGAACGACAAGTTTATATTCAACGTTTCGACGACGGTGATGGACCCTGCCTGGATGGAAGAAGCCGCACCGATGCCCGGTACCATCCCGGAGCCAACAACTATTCATAGCGATGTGCTGTATGAACCGAATTTGGCTATCCAGCCGCAACAGGCGAATAACGTCTATGAATCCACGGGGACGCTCACCTACTCGCTGACACCGAATTCAGTGAACAGCACAACGGACACGGTGGACTTTGAACTCGGACCGAATAGCGTAACCGTGCATACGCCTGTCGTGAACGACTCCGAAATACCGGATACCAATCGAGGCTTCGACCAGCGGATGAAGCTTATGCCTGAGGATCTGAAGAAGCACGTGCTGGTGCTCGACCGTCCGTTTACGGTTCAGTTCGACGAGACGGCCATGCATATGCCATTCCAAGGGTACGGGGACCGGGATTATGCGAAGTACACCGTGCAGAAACGCGTTATTTTCCCATTCGGCGTGTACGATGCGGCAGGGATTACTTATTACCCGGAGCAAACGCCGATCGACTTCCCTGTCGGTCAGGATCAGATGGATTTCATCATGCCGACCTGGATCGATGAAGGCGACTATCAAGTCCGTACTGAGGCATGGGCGATCAACGAACCGACAGACCGGAACCCGGACAAATGTCAAATGAGCTTGAACGGAGATCGCCGGTTCACCTGCGCATCTAACATCATCGACGTGGGAGTGACGGGGCGCGTACACAGCTTCCGGGTAACGGATATCGGCGATTTCCGCTTCGAGAGCGTGTTCCGCAAGCCGGGTACGAAGGAGCATACGGGACAGAAGTATGTGTCCGGCGCCAACGATCCGAATGGCATTCCTCAGGTTCCGGCCGTACCTGGCGGCAAGTGGGTGCTTCCGATTCGCCACGGGTCGCATCCGGAACAGCTGGATACCGTTGCCCACAACGGCTACCCGATCTCCTTCGATTTTAAGACGATCGGCAACTATTGGCATGTAGGCGAGGGCATTCGAATCGAGCCGACCTTCTGGTTCGTCAAGCGTGACGGAACCGGCAAGGAGCAAGTGGATCTCTACTACAACACGACCGGAGACAACAAGCTGATCAAGGTCGGCTCCGAGGAAGACAAGCGTCTATTTACACGCAGCTTGGTGCTTGCCGCGGCGAAGCGCGATATTCCGAAGCAGGATTTGGAGAATACGGCCAAGTTCGAGTTCACCTACCTGCAAACGGCGGAAACCGATTGGAACAAATTTTACCGCCAGTTCTTGGAACGCAAGACAGCCATCACCGAGGGCTTCGGAACGGCGAACAAACCGGTTATTCTGCCCTACCGGGCGCGTGTTCTGGAAGGCCTGCCGGCTGTGCTGCCTGGCGGGGTAGACCGAGACCGTGCACTGCGCAGCGTACAGCATTGGTTCGGGGAATACCACGTTCCGATCAGTCCTTACATCTTGAAGAAGGACACGGACATTCATGCCTTGGCGAAGCAGTACGGAAATGTGTTAACCGGCGTTGAGCCGGAATTCCTGAAGGACGGCAATATTATCGTCAACTTCGGCATTTACACGGTTCGCAACAACGACGAGCATACGAAGCTGCTCGGCTACAAGACGCCGAATACGCCGCCTCTCATCGAGGCAGGGGTACCAATCCATCCGGGCCTCCCGGCCGGCGTCGATATGTGGAGCATCGAGGGGCAAGTCGAGCAGGACACCGACTCCAAGGGGAATACGTTCTTCTTTGACAGCGGGGACATCATTTTATATGAGTCGGATTATTCGGCTAGTCATGATTTTCGTAGTTCGGGGAATTGATAGATGAAGCGCACCGGTCTTACATGGATTACTTGTAGGACCGGTGGGCGATGATCATGTTTGAAAGGAGCGAAGGTATGTTACTCAGAAAATTGATCACCCTGATTCTTATATGCAGCTTGCTTATACCCAGTATTCCCGCATCGGCTGAATCAAGGCCGTCAGGATTTACAGATACAGCAAACCATTGGGCAAGGAAAACAGTTGACCAATGGCTCAGCCAAGAATTAATTAAGGGCTATGAGGATGATACATTCAGGCCGGATGGAGACATCACTCGCGCAGAGTTTGTCGCTTTGATTAATCGTAAGTTTAAGCTGAACCAGTACCAGGGGAAACCCGACTTTATCGATATTTCTTCGAGAGATTGGTTTTATAAAGATGTTGCCATTGCTAGAGTGTCAGGTTATGTATCAGGTTATCAAGATGGGACGTTCCTGCCCCACAATAGAATAACAAGAGAAGAAGCATCCGTGATTTTATACCGAATGCTGGAAGAAAAGGACATTTCCAAGCAGGCGACAAAATCATTCATTGATTTTACGGATAGGGTGAGCTTTGCCAACTGGTCCAGTTCCTCTATTCTCCGTTTATCGCAACTTGATGTGCTGTCTGGCTACCCGGACCATACCTTTCGGCCCAGCCGCTCACTGACACGGGCTGAATCCATAACTATTCTTGATCGTTTTGCACAAGTGCTGCAGGACAATCAGAGCGTTATTCGTGTCCATACTCCTTATCTGGAAACAACTGACGCAGATGCGAAGGCATCTTTTATCACGATTAGGAATCCTGCCGCTGACAAGCACTACACGAAGGAAGATACGATCAGCCTTACCGGACTCGCGGCAGGACAGCTAGACAAGATCGAGTATCGTACCGATGATGGCCGTACAGGTGAAGTACCGGCACAAGATCAATGGATAATCGGGGACCTGCAGCTTATGCAGCCTTCTACACAAGTCACCGTAAGGATGACGGATGGTCACGGTAAGTCCTACCAGGATTCGATAGAGATTATTAAAGATGTAGACCAGCCTCGTATTCAATTGACGGATAAGAATGACCTTACTAAACAATTTGTTCTGGAAGATCATGTGAGCTTATCCGGAACTGCCAATGATGCCGGAGGGCTGGATCGGGTCATTTATTCAGCCATACATAATGACAAAGAAGTGGACAGCGGCACGGCGGTTGGAACCGAGCATTGGTACATCCCAAGGATTAAATTGAAACCAGGGACTAACAAGATCTCGCTCAAAGCTTTTGACAAGGCGGGCAACGAAGCCTCAAAGCAGCTGGAATATGAATATAACCCCTATTACGCGTTTCAAGAGGAATTAATACTAAGTGAACCTCACTTATTCGTAAATGAAGCGAAATCGGTAAAGTTCTCAATAAAACTAAATAACAGTTCATCCTCCAAGCCGGATAAGATAGTGCTTGTTCGGGTTTCGAGTGATGGCGCTTCCACTCCTCTTATCGCTTTGAACGATGACGGCAACATTGCATTCGGCGATGATATCGGCGGAGACGGCGAGTATAGCGGAATATATGAGATTCAAGAGCATGAGCCTGGGACATTGATGTTCAGGGCAGAACTGGAAACACCTTTGGGCAAGCTAGCCAGCAACGAATCTAGGATTGAGATCTTAACACGAACAACAGCAGTGCATTACCAACAGTTTGTTGATGTTTCCGAAAAGCTCCGACATCTGGATGGACAGTTATTGGGGAAATCCGCTGAACAGCGTGCCGAAGGATTGATAAAATGGCTCGATCAGGAAGCCTACATCCGTGACTCCGGCCTGTCCGCTTCAGAAGGAAGTATTTGGTTTTCCAGTACGGAGGGATTAAAGGGGGCATATCTGCTCAGATCGGGTGATACGAAAGGAGCAGAAGGCGTTACCGGGCAATGGACAAATACAACCAGTGGTTCCACAACATCCGTAGCCGCGTATACGTCGAGCAACAATGTGCTGATCGCTTCGCCATTTGCCAGCAAAGGGCTTACTGCTGCCGCTTACGACGAGCTTCAGAAGAAATTCGACGCTACCCAAGGATATAATGTCAACCGGTTAAAGGATGAAGCGGTAACGGTAGAGATATTCAAGAAGCTTGGCAGCTATGGCGTCATCTTGTTGGATACTCACGGTGAAATATATGGAGGCAAACTAGAAGAAAAGCAAGTCATTCTCACCGGGGAAAAGGCTACTGCTGCCAACAAGGACAAGTATGAGGCAGATGTGAAGGCTGAACGTCTAGTCATCATAGACGGTAACTATGCCGTGACACCCGACTTTTTTACCTTTTACAAAGTTACCCTGCCTAATAGTCTGATCTTTAATGCAAGCTGCTTGAGTCTGTCTAAAGGCGGTTTTGCGGAAGTTTTTCTTCAATCCGGGGCGAAGACCTACCTGGGGTATACAGG
Source organism: Paenibacillus puerhi (assembly GCF_009846885.1). Classification (GTDB taxonomy): domain Bacteria; phylum Bacillota; class Bacilli; order Paenibacillales; family NBRC-103111; genus Paenibacillus_G; species Paenibacillus_G puerhi. Next base: position 5,534 of record NZ_WUWM01000029.1, on the reverse strand, counting down.
CGCGATAAAAGTTTCAGAGGATCAGGCTATAGTTACAAAACTGTTTGAGGCATTATTAACGCAGAATCAAACAGCGGGTGAAGCCTATGATCATATTAAAAAGAACGCTATAGCAGGAAATAATCTTCTGCAATTGGATGGGGAACGTAAGTTATCTATCCGTTCAGAATCATTCAACACGTCCTTCGAAGATCAAAGCCTGGATGCCTGGGACAAGCAAGGCGATGTTCGGGTTGTTACACAGCTAGGCTCCATTCTACCGACTCATGGGAAATATATGGCACTGCTGAGTACGGGGATGAATGCAGTAGAGGACTCGTTCAGTTCCATATCCAGAAGCATCACCGTACCCGAAGGCGCTCAATCCATTATTTTTAACTACAACGTAGTATCCGAAGAGCCTATGGAATGGGTAGACAGCGAATATGATGACCGCTTCGTAGCGAGTCTGAGTTTTCCTGATGGAACATCCGTCACTCTCGCTACTGAAGCTGTTAATAGCTCAACCTGGACTTCCATACCGGGCCTCAATCTGGATGGCGGTGATCAAACTGCCTATATGACGACTTGGAACCGCGTGCAGCTTGATATATCCCAGTACTCAGGCAAAGGAAAAGGCACGATTACATTCTTCGTTGAGGATCAAGGCGATGCCGACTACGATACCGTTATCCTATTGGACGATATCGCGATCTCTTTTCTTAAAGCCACGGATCTAACCGATAATGATCAAGATGGAATTCCCGATGAGCTTGAGTTAAGCGGTATTCCGATCGGGTATAACGGCGTGTTCCAAGGCTGGGTTAAGTTAGACCCAACCAAAGCAGATACAGACGGGGACGGAATCAGCGACGGGGCCGAGCTGTTATATTTACGACATTACAATCAAACAGGCGGATTTTTTGAAGCGATCGATCACCCCGACTCACCAACAACAAGTATCTTTTCTAGAGATATCAATGCGTCTCCTGGAGCGATTGTTGATCTGTATGCGCAAGATATCGAAGCGTTCAAGAACAATATTGTTGAAGCAGAGAAATACCGTTCAGATCTCCTCGAATACTACAACAAGATCGTCAATCATCTTTATGAAATCAAGCCGCAGCATCGCAACGAGATGTTGATTTACTTAAACGAGATACGGACATTCAGCGATACGCTTACCCAACTCATAGGGAATTACGCCGCGGCCATTTTGTCCTCCCCAGATGCTGCTGCCAAAGAGTGGCTGCTGTCATCAAATATTGCCTTGCTCAACAGCGGCTTAGATGAAAACGATATAACAAATCCGCTTTATACGTATCAGAAGATCAACATTCATCAGGTTGTTGACACGAAAATCTACAACGACGATGGGCCTGTGAACGGTGGGTATGAAGAGTTTAAAGTAGGAGACGGCAGTGCTAAAGTTCAGCAGCTTTACACAACAGCACTCGAACAGCTGCCAATTACCCCCTACGCCTCATACGAATATTACATGAACAGTACGGCTTTCCTACGGCTTGCCGAGCATATCAATACATGGTGGTCGTATAACGAGGTAAAGAGCGAGTTTAACCGGTTTATGCAATATGCATCCGCCTTAAAAGCACTTCGCTTAAGGAATAATCCTTGTAGCTACGTACCGAATGGCTGTGGAGAGGGCAGCGCCGTATTCAATAAGTTTTCCGATGGCTATTTCTATATCACTTACAAAGCAAAGGATGGAACTATCCATTCATACAGTGTGGAAGCTGATTTGGGGGTACAGCCGTCCAACCAAATCCAACATGTCGCTTACGCGCTGATAGAGCCTGATACCCAAAAGGTAAGATTCCTCGGGCGAACCAGCAATGCGGAAAGTAAGAAAAGGGTGTTATTGAATCAGCCGAAATATGCATCCTACGCATTCAAAATCCTCTACCAGGGCCCGGACTTAGCCAAAGCTATTGAAACGGAAGCGCAAGAAATGGAGAAACACAAAGGGGAGTCCTATCCACCTAAAGTGCTCTCTCGGGTTCGGTTAATTACGGAAAGTAACTTGAATATAGTCCATCAACTGGATCTGTTGCGAAAGGCTTTGGAGAAGTTAAAAGGCAGCGATGAGGATATAACCAAAGGTTACAATTGTTCGGGTGGTGCTGATTGCGACAGCAAGATGAATGCAGAAGCACAAGCGATTATGATTGCGCTGAAGAGTGCTTGGTACGGTGCATTCAGCACAGACCAAGCTAAGATTAAGCAAAAAGCGGAACTGATTCGATTTGATTCTGATTTTTATAATAAAACGGTCTCTCCTATTGAGATAGAGCAAGGCGACAATATTAAGGGCTTAATTAGTGATCTTGTTTGGTATGAAGATAACGACATAACTGTCGACACGAAGCTTTGGGGAGAACTATTATTCTTCAGCGACATTTATTCTTATCAAGAAAGACAGGATTGGTCCTATGAAGATGGGTATGATTCGGAGATTACTACCACTGAAATCGGTAGATTGGATTTGATCATTAGTCCAGATCAATTTATGAACTATGATAAGTGGTCTATTCGGAGTGGAATAAAATTCGATTATAACTTAACCGTTCACGAAATGGACTTCATAGCCGATTATCTGGCTGTAGACGACTCTTTTGCTGAGAGTGAGCCCAATCGTATCTTTACAATAGCCAAGATAATGTCATTGCTTTTTGTATTGGAGCAAAATGATGGGAAGATAACTGATGCACAAATCGAGTCGATTGTAGGGACCAACGAATTTCTGCATCGAAATGGTACCACTGGTGGAAAAGATTACTCCGGCTTCTGGGGGTTCATCAAGAGAAAAATAGGTCAGTTGGACTCCGCGTTTGGCGAACATCTCGAATTGACTTATAGTTTCAATATAATTAAGGGAATTTCACTCAAAGAGGCAGAAGAATTATATAAACAAGAGAATCCGACATTTTTATTCGGAGGTGCATTCAGTAAGTTTGGCAGTACTAGGGTGGCTGTGAAGCCGCTGCCTAAGGGTTCGATTAGTAAATTAGATGGAAAAACATACAAGTATTCGGCTAAGAGCCCCAGGCTGGGTGGGAAATATGCATGCAACTGTTTTACCGCTGATACAAAGATACTAACCGATAAAGGTGATAAACGGATCGAGGATATCCAAATTGGAGATCTAGTTCTCTCTAGAGATGAAAGTACGGGAGAAAAGGCCTATAAAGAAGTATTACAGGTGTTTCAGAAGATCTCCGATTCTATTTACCTTATCCATATTGGTAATCAGACGACCATCGAGGCAACAGGAAATCATCCTTTCTGGGTCGAAGATAAAGGATGGGTACTAGCGGAAGAACTACAAGTTGGAGATATCCTGCTACGAAGTAATGAAACTAGAATTAGTATTGAACATATTACGGTGGAAAATCGGCAAGAAACCGTGTACAACTTCGAAGTTGCTGACTATCATAGTTATTTTGTCAGCGAGCTTGGTGTTTGGGTTCATAATGAGAATTTAATGGGTTGTGGACCTAAGGGGAAGGGTAATGGTAGTTGGTCACCTGAATCAGGTTTTTATGAAGTCGGATTTGAAGCTAAGTTAAAAAAGGGTAAAGACTATCCTGGTGTAAGTGATGCTAGGCATTTTCAGGAGGCAAATAAACAACTAAACGAAAGATTTCAGCAAGACCCTAAATTTGCCGAAAAAATGGAAAAGATATATCCAGGAATAGTTGATGGTGTAAAACCAGGGGCTAGAGGTGCTTATCCCCGAAGAGCACCTACAAACGATGTTACTTGGCATCATCATCCAACTGAAGAGGGAAATCTTCAATTAGTACCAAGAGACCAACATACAGCAAAAGGTAATGTTCAAAACGTTCTTCACCCAGATAATAAAGGAGGTATGGAAAATTGGGGTGGAGGTAGATAATTATTAAACGCTATAAATAAAAAGAGAGGATAATTTTCAATATGGATAAACTGCTTAAATTTGAAGAGGTTTTATTATATTCGAATAAATTTTCTTGGGCGGATTCATTATTTCTCCCAGTAAGTAAAGATTGGAGTATATCGAGCTATTGTGCGGTATTAAATATGGATGACTTAGAAGACGACGAAGAGTTACCCCAATTTGCACTAGAGAATAATTTAATATACGCACTCAATATGAGTGATGTTCAAGATATGGTAAAAAATGCAAAAGAGCAACGTCCTGAATTATCTGTCTTTGAGTTGTTTGATGCGTTTTTATATTATTATCAAAATGACGCTTTTATGTTATTTGAATAAGTTGCATCATAAACCTGATTGGCTTCATGCCTTTTGGGTTTCTTTTTTGAAGGGGTGGGTGACGAATGGAATCATCATTCACCAATAACACATATAACCCATGTAATACCCGTATAAAGATTACTCCATTTCGTTTGTCGCACGTCAATGCTTTAATTTTATAACCTAAATAAAGCTATTACATTACGTTAATCAGTTCGATAATGGTTAGATACCACCAAGATGGGCCTGTTTTTTGAAAACATACAAGTATTCAGCTAAGAGCCCCAGGCTAGGTGGGAAATATGCATGCAACTGCTTTACCGCTGATACAAAGATACTGACCGATAAAGGCGATAAACGGATCGAGGATATCCAAATTGGAGATCTAGTTCTCTCTAGAGAGGAAAGTACGGGAGAAAAGGCCTACAAAGAAGTATTACAGGTGTTTCAGAAGATCTCCGATTCTATTTACCTTATCTATATTGGTAATCAGACGACCATTGAGGCAACAGGAAATCATCCTTTCTGGGTCGAAGATAAAGGATGGGTACTAGCAGAAGAATTACAAGTTGGAGATGTCCTGCTCCGAAGTAATGAAACTAGAATTAGTATTGAACATATTACGGTGGAAAATCGGCAAGAAACCGTATACAACTTCGAAGTTGCTGACTATCATAGTTATTTTGTCAGCGAGCTTGGTGTTTGGGTTCATAATGAGAATTTAATGGGTTGTGCACCTAAGGGGACGGGAAATGCTTCTAAAGGTTGGAAGGTTGGCGTAAGCCGACTGCAAAAGGAAATGACCCTGCTTGGAATACGGTGAAATCAAGATTTTGGAAGAATGAAGCGGCTAGCCCGAATGCAGCAGAAAAATATAGTGCTGATAATGTTGAAAGAATGAAGAAGGGAAATGCCCCACAAAGGTATAATCCTGATAAGGGCGGAATGGAATCTATGCAATTAAGTCATGAACCGATTCCTCAAAGGGAAGGTGGTAAGGACTTTATTCCTAGATGGCCGCAGGATCATGCAAATGTTGACCCTTACAGAAGACCAGGTTATTAAGGAGGAGTTCAATTGTCACAAACAATTGCTGAACAATTTATACAAAAGAAAGGCGAACCTCTAGACATTAACGGGAAGAAGATTGTTATGTCACATCGGATTGAAGGTAAGCGTCAAACCCAACCCACCTTCTACCTCACGGCCAATCATGAGAAGATAAGGGCAACCCAATCAAACAGGAGGTTGCCCCATGTCGAACAAAGAGCAGCGTCGAAAGGAATGGTCCGGACGTA
>NZ_WUWM01000028.1 GCF_009846885.1 Paenibacillus puerhi | reverse complement strand
TCTTTCATGGCTACTGCCAGCTTTTCAATTTCTTGTTCATGTGTCATTCTGATCCCCGCCTTTTCGGTCCTTTGATATCTTTTACCCGATTTGTGCGGCTCTCAATTTTATGAGTTCAATCTATATATAATAAAAAATAATCCTAATGCTATTATTCGTTGTGCAGCTTATACTGTGGTTGATAAAGCTGAAGATGATAAGGAAACATGTTGGAAAGCAAATGTGAAGGAACAAAATATCTTGCAAAAGCTGCAAGGGAAGCTAATGCTAATTTTATGTATATTAGCACTGACTATGTGTTTAATGGAGAAGGCGATACACCATTTCTGATGATCCTAATCCAATTGGATATTATGGGCGAACCAAGCATAAAGGTGAACAACTGGTAAAGTTATTTTTGGAAAAATGGTTAACTGTACGCACTTTTTGGGTTTTTGGTCCAACGGGAATAACTTTGTGAAGACAATGCTGCGTTTGGCAGAGACACGTAATGAATTGAATGTTGCAGGAGAACAAGTTGGCTCCCCAACTTATACATATGACTTGCTTCCAACAAAGGATTTTGCAGTTGGGCTTAGGGGCTTAGGTTGCCCAAGAAATATTCAGGCAAGCTGACAAAGACGTAAAAGTAAATTCTATTTCAACAGAGGAATATCCAATACGAGCGATAAGACTAAAAATTCACGTATGGTAAAGCAAAATCTGCCAAACAATGGTTTATACCATTGCCAACGTGACAGAATGCTGTTGAAAGATATTTAGACGAATTAACACAAGGGGGGAAATAGATGACAAGGAAGAAAGTATTTGTTACTGGTGGCGCAGGATTCATTGGCGGTAACTTTGTACAGTATATGGTTAATAAATATCCTCGATATGACATTTATAATTTAGATTTATTAACGTATGCTGGTGATTTAACCAAGCATCGTGATATTGAAACAAAGGATAATTATCATTTTATAAAAGCAGATATCGCAGATCGGGAAGCAATAGTTCCTCTTTTTGAAAAAGAGAAGTTCGATTATGTTGTCCATTTTGCTGCAGAAAGTCATGTGGATCGTTCTATTACAGACCCAGGAATATTTGTTCGAGCGAATGTACTAGGTACACAGGTGTTATTAGATGCGGCCAAACATGTATGTATTGATAAATTCGTTCATGTATCTACTGATGAAGTCTATGGAGAGTTGGATTTTGATCCAACAACTTTTTTTACAGAGGAAACTTCATTGCAACCCAATAGTCCATATAGCGCAAGCAAAGCATCCTCCGATTTATTGGTACGTGCTTATCATGAAACTTATGGTTTACCTATTAATATTACTCGCTGCTCTAATAATTATGGTCCGTACCATTTTCCAGAGAAGTTAATTCCATTAACAATTTCTCGCGTACTGAACAATCAAAAAGTGCCTGTCTATGGTGATGGGAAAAACATTCGTGATTGGTTACATGTTATTGATCATTGTGCTGCAATTGATTTAGTTTTGCATGAAGGTGTTAGTGGAGAGGTTTACAATGTAGGCGGACATAATGAACGTACTAATTTGGAAGTTGTTCGGACGATTATAAATACATTAAATAAGTCGCAAGATTTAATTAAATTTGTAGGAGACCGACTAGGACATGATAAACGCTATGCTATTGACCCTACTAAACTAGAAAAATTAGGTTGGAGGCCAACCTATACATTTGATACAGGAATTGAACAAACTATTCAATGGTACCTTGATAATAAAGAGTGGTGGGAACAAATTATAAGTGGGGAATATCAGAGTTATTTTGAAAAACAATATAGCGTATAATTCCAACTGTGACTGATTTCCTTTAGTCATGCAGGGAGAGAGAGTACAATAAATGAAAATCACAATTGCAGGAACTGGCTACGTGGGCTTATCCAATGCAATCTTGCTAGCTCAACATAATGAAGTAATCGCACTGGACATTGTTCAAGAAAAAGTAGACATGATCAATAACAGGAGATCGCCAATAATCGATAATGAGATTGAAGAATTTCTAGCAACAAAAGATTTGAATTTAATTGCAACAACAAATAATTATAAAGCGTTTAAAGAAGCAGAGTATGTCATTATTTCAACACCCACAAATTATGACCCGGAAAAAAACTATTTTAATACGAGAAGCGTCGAAGCTGTGATCGCTAATGTATTATCGATTAATCCTAATGCCGTGATGGTTATAAAGTCAACAGTTCCGGTAGGTTATACAGAGAGAGTTAGAGAGGAGTTTGGTACAGAAAATATTATCTTCTCGCCAGAATTCTTAAGAGAGGGTAGGGCGTTATTTGATAATTTATACCCCTCACGTATTATCGTTGGAGAGCAGTCTGAGAGGGCCAGAAAGTTCGCTGATCTATTGGTTCAAGGAGCTGCTAAAGAAAATATCCCTGTTTTATTCACTAATTCAACTGAGGCAGAGGCCATCAAGCTATTCGCTAATACTTATCTGGCAATGAGGGTAGCGTTCTTTAATGAACTGGATTCTTATGCGGAGGTAAGGGGATTAGATACGAAACAAATTATTGACGGTGTAGGACTTGATCCACGAATAGGGAGTCAATACAACAACCCTTCTTTTGGTTATGGAGGATATTGCCTACCAAAAGATACGAAGCAGTTATTGGCGAATTATAAAGATGTCCCCAATAATATTATGGCGGCCATAGTAGATGCTAATAGAACAAGAAAAGACCACATCGCAGAAATGATTATTAAAAAAAGGCCTAGTATTGTAGGGATTTTTAGGCTAACTATGAAAATGGATTCCGATAACTTTAGACAATCAGCTATTCAAGGGGTTATGAAGCGTATTAAAGCTAAAGGTATCGAAGTGATAGTGTATGAGCCCTCACTTAATGAAGAGTCTTTCTCCAATTCTAGAGTCATAAATGATTTTGAAGAATTTAAGAAATTAAGTGATGTTATTGTTGCAAATAGACTATCCAATGATCTTATAGACGTTGCTGAAAAAGTATATACAAGGGATATATTTAGTAGGGATTAGTAGTAACTTGAGTCGCTTGGTTCATTACATTACAGTCTAATCTGTAACTCGATGTAGCTGTTCGGAAAAGTCAAAGGTATGTTTTTTAAATAGACCTCAAGTGGTGGTCTCCCCATGTAAGTTCGTAAAGCAATTATCCATGTTGTGGGACTAGAAACAAGGTTTTTACCCGAGAAGAAAGCGCAGCTGAAAGAAAAGCAACAGATTGTAGTCAAGCTTATGCTACAATATATCTTCGAAAAAACAGTAGAATCCGGAATCGATGAAATTTTGATTATTACGGGAAGAAACAAAAAAAATGACAAATCGGTTGAACTGTGACTGCTGATTAAAAAGTTACGGGGGGAACACAAAAGAGAAGCAACACCCTGGAAAACAATATAAGGAGTGAGACGATTGAGAAAAAAAGGATTAATCTCTCTACTTGTCGTCCTAGCAATTCTCGGCGGTGGCGGGTATATGGCTTACAATTATGCCCTGAACTTAGCCGCAGATAAGATCGCTGAAGAGCTCTCCTCCGAGCTAGCTAAGAATCCTGAACTGTCAGGGGAACTGGATAAGCTGATAGCTTCCAATTTGGACAGCATGGTTGCACCAGGTAAAGAATCCGGTAAGCCCTCCACGAACTCAAGTCCAGGCGCTTCTAGTGTTACGCCGGGTGAGAGCAGCAGAGGAGCTGCGGACGGGAAGGCTTCTGAAGGAGTCGCCAATTCAGGGGGATCACAGAGCGGACAGAATAGCTCAGGTTCTCAGCCAATTGCTTCTGGTAATGAGTCGTCCTCCAAACCCAAGTCCGAGCCGCAATTCACAGACAGACAGCAAGCTGTCAAATTCGTTATGGGACGATTCTCGGCTTCGGAAATCAATAATATCAGGAAGATGGCTAGTGGGGAATTGACTCCCGAGGAAAAGGCCGAACTGAAAAAGATTGCATACTCCAAGTTCACGCAAGCTGAGATTGATGCCGTTCGGGTGGCTGTATCTAAATGATTGTTCTTTATTAAGAATAATAATTGATTATAAGGAGATTAAATGATGCGTAGACTAAAAGCAACTGTATTAGCTGGAGCTCTGTTTGTCTCTAGCTTGTCGGCGACTGCCATGGCAGCTCAGACCCCTAAGAATGTAGATGTGTACTATGTGCCGCTTCAGTTTGTATTTGATGGAGAGCAGGTTGCACCGCCGCAGGATCAGCAAGCTTTTATTTATGAAGGCAGCACCTATGTGCCGTTGCGCTTTATCTCTTATTCCTTGAATAAAGCTGTTCAATGGGATGGCGATAGCTATACGGTATCTGTTGAAGAACCAAAGGAAAAGGATAAGCTGCAAATTGCGGACTTTAACCTTAATACTAAGGTTCGGGACGGTAAGCTGCGTGACAAGTTCGACGCTTCTCAGCTGACTGCTTCCCCTATTGAAGTTTATCAAGAAAAGGTGACTTACATATTCGATGGTAAAGAAAAAGAGATTGGCGATGAGCTTCCTGGCTTGTTTGTCGATAATAAATTGTATGTGCCTCTACGTTTCTTTTCAGAATCTGTAGGAAATAAAATCGAGTGGAACGCGCAGAGCTACACCATCACGGCTGTGTCACCCGCTAAGGAAAAAGCGGACAAAGAGGCAGCAACGAAAGCCGCGGCGGAGAAGGCTGCCGCTCAGAAGGCGGTTGAGGAGAAGAAAGCTGCTGATGCCAAAAAGGATGCTTCTACTACACCTGTAGGGGGTGGAGGTGGTTCGGCAGGAGGAGGTTCCTCAGCGACCAAGTCGCAAGATGCAATAGTAAGTCCTTATCTGACCCGCATTAGCGCAATGGAATCAGAAGCAGAGAGTTATTTTGTACTTGCATTTGGTAAATATATTACAGCTCAACCGGACAAACAACAAGAGATTCTGGCAAATGCGAGGGCCAAGCTTGCCGAATATAACAGCAGGTTCGATAGTTGGATGGTTGATCTGGAGAATGAGCTTGTTGCGAGTAACTATTCGACGGATAAAGCTGCTGAACTTCGAGTTCAGTATGAGGAGAGAAAAGAAGCCAAGAAAAAACAATACGGTCTATAATTGAGTATCACACAAAAACAAACACTGCACCTTCCCAGGTCAGTGTTTGTTTTATTCCATTTACCTATAACTCCTATCCATTCTATATATTTCCCCAATAACCCCTTTTCCCCCATAATGAAAGCATCAGGAAAGGAGCCATTCCTGTAATGAAGTAATTTGAGCTTTGAATGAAAAAAGCGCCTCTAGTATACTGGGAAACGTTCCGGCAAGAACAACACCCACATACGAAAAGAGGCACTCTACATGAAGAATAAGCTAAAACAGAAACAAAATCAACGTATCACAAGAATTACCGATTCGACACTAGTCGTTGGTGCAGACATCGCCAAGAAAACTCACGTCGCACGGGCCGTGGATTTCCGAGGCATTGAACTGGGCAAAGATTGTGTGTTCCATAACGACCAACAGGGATTAACGAAGCTAACAACGTGGATGAAAGAGCTTGGGCAAGCACACAGCAAGACAGACATTGTGTTTGGCATCGAGCCAACTGGACACTACTGGTTTCCACTAGCGGCATATCTTCAAGCGCAAGGCATTCAAATTGTCGTCGTAAATCCGCATCATGTCACCAAGAGCAAAGAGTTGGAAGACAACTCTCAGACGAAGAGTGACTACAAGGATGCTAAAGTCATCGCGGATCTTATTCGAAACGGGAAATACTCCGAGCCGAAACTGCCGACGAAGGAGTACGCAGATTTACGAATCCTTATGAACCTACGGGAGAAGGTATCTGCAAGCCTGTCGCAAGTAAAAGGCCGCATTGGCAATTGGTTTGACCGGTTTTTCCCGGAGTACAGCTCCGTATTTAAAGACTGGGATGGCAAGGCATCACTCATGACGATGCGGGCGTTTCCGCTTCCATCAGACATCGTATCCAAGGGCGCTAGAGAGGTCTTAGCTCACTGGAAGACGGAAGTAAAGCGCGGCGTAGGCATCAAACGGGCAGAAAAGCTGGTTGCGGCCGCTGCGACCTCCATTGGGCTCATAGAAGGTTCGGCAGCCGCCCGAATCGAGCTTAGTACCTTGTTAGAGCAATTTGAACTGTTCAGTGAGCAGCTTGAAGGAATCATGAAAGAAGTGATGCAGATCCTTGAAAACATCCCTGGAACAGAGCACATGCTAAGCGTGCCAGGGGTTGGATTGGTCACAGTAGCCGGTTTTCTGGCCGAAGTCGGAGATCTAAGCAATTACAATCATGGCCAGCAAATCATACGACTAGCTGGACTAAATTTGAAAGAAAACAGTTCAGGCAAACGAAAGGGAAATACGGGAATAAGCAAGCGCGGGCGTTCACGCTTACGTGCGCTGCTGTTCCGCGCTGTGATGCCCATGGTGGCCAAGAATGAAGCATTTAAAGCACTGCACAAGTATTATACGAACCGAAGTCAAAATCCGCTCAAGAAGAAGCAGTCCCTCATCGCTCTGTGTGGAAAACTCATACGTGTTCTCCATACCCTGGGGACAAAACAACGAGTCTACAATGCCGATGAAATGCTTGGCCCTGTTCGACAAAGCCAGATGCAGCTAGAGGCAGCTTAATCAGAAGAAGCAATAACCTGTAAATCGTTTGTTAACATGTGTACGACAATGACAACGGAAGCACCGGAGAAGCCGACGAAAAATATTCCATAAGGGCAACGACCCCGTAAAGGAGCAAGAAACGGCATCCACCCCTTGAGAGGTAGAACGAAGGAATGTGAGGGCATAGACCCAGCGTGACATGGGAGGGTAAACCCTAAGGGCGGACGTGGAGATCCAATGTGCGATTATAATCCAACCCAAGTTTTGGAAAAATGATCCTAAGCTCTATTCCTGCCTACGCTCTTACTGGTAATCGGTCTATGAACACATTTGTTACCCTCGTCTCTCAATCTGTCAGTTGTTGAAATATTAAGAATGAACGAGAAAACAGGAGATAATATTACTTTATAGTGGGAGTGGTAGTCAATGTCCAATCAAACACCGTCCCAGCAATGGAATGCCCAGCATTATGACCAACAGATCAATTTTGTTTCCGAGCTCGGAAAGGGAGTTGTCACTTTGCTGAATCCGCAACCGGGGGAACGCATACTGGATCTGGGCTGCGGCACGGGGGACTTGGCGAAGGAGATCAGCCGTTCCGGAGCGGCATGTGTTGGTTTTGATTATTCGCAGGAAATGTTCGATCAGGCAAAGGTGAAATATCCGGAGATTCCATTTCGCCAAGAGGACGGGGAGGCTTTCCGGCTGCAACCGGGGGAGCAGCCCTTTGATGCGGTGTTCTCCAATGCAGCGCTGCACTGGATGAAGCACCCGGAACGGGTGGTCGAAGCGGTATGGCTGGCGCTGAAGCCAGGGGGCCGATTTGTAGCTGAGTTTGGAGGAGCAGGGAATGTACAGACGATCGTCGAGGCTATTTGCCGGGAGGTGGAGGCTTACGGCATCGATTGGAGAGCGCGCTATCCGTGGTATTTCCCGACTATTGGCGAATACGCATCTATTCTGGAGAGGCAGGGCTTTCAAGTAGCCTATGCCCAATTGTATGACCGGCCGACGCGGTTAAGTGATGGGGAGAAGGGCATGCATCACTGGCTGAAAGCCTTTGCCGGCGTATTTCTGGAAGGATTATCTCCGCAGCAGCAAGAGCAGGCGTTAGCGAGAAGTATACAGGCGATGCGCCCGGCTCTGTACAACGGGGAGTACTGGGAGGCGGATTACCGGAGAATTCGGGTCTATGCCGTCAAGCCCGCATAGCAAAAAGGACATGTACAAACGGAAGGTAGGCCACTCTAGGCGCATCTCCCGTATTTTTTGATAGGAACCCACGAGCGTGAATTACTTTTCCTTCAAAAGCTCGTCGAGCATCGATAAATTGAACATATCCGTTAAGGCCAGATCTTCTTTTTTGATATCCCGGATATAACCCGCATCGATTCTAAGCAACGAGGATATGGTGACAGCTTATTTGAAATTCGCCGGCGCATCTGGAACGGCTCCATAACCACTTCGACCCTCACCGTATGCAAAGCCGCTTTGTAAACGACTCCTATTTAACAAGGGCAGCCAGGCAAATGAAGCTTCCTCCCTTACCTCCCTCTATTTTGATGAAGATTTGTTACCCCAACCCGTCTATTAGATAGAAACAAACAGGAGATACGCCAATGTCAGCGCATCTCCCGTATTAGATTTCTTATGAGTTCCCTGACTGAACCTTAGCGGACTGCATTCATTGGAGTTTCGCGGCAGGGAGGACAGAGGCCCGGGTTTCGAGCAGCGACATGCGGTCTTCGATGTTGGAGAGCATTCGGTCCAATTCCTTGAAGCTATCTTCGATGCCTGAATATTTGCGGTGAAGAGCGAGCAGTTCGGCAGTGATCGACTGAAGGTGGTTCTCCAAACTTTTCTCCTCCTGACATGGGACTAAGTCTATGGATGTATCATAAAATACATTCGATACATAGCATCCGTTTAGGTCGGTATAGAAAAATATCCAAATATTCTTTATGCACAAAAGCCCATGTATACCGCCTGCAGCCAGCCTGGACAAGGCAAGGTGAGAAGGGGAACAGGCTTTGTCCCTTGTTGCTTTAAGCCCTGGACGATGACTAATACTAGCAGGAATTAGGACGGGACTCGTCGAATTCTTTCTGGACGATGACAAGTCCCCTCTCGGGACTTTGAGAATGAACCGGTTAGGTCCGGAGCCAGGAGTCTACCCGAAGTGAGTCGACATCTGAATATGAGGATGATCCCGTTTCTGTTGCTTGCCCTTCTACTGCTTGTCCTTATGCTGGGCAGCAGGCCGTTCCTATTCCGTTCAGACGGACCGACCGCGGAGGCCGGGGTTCTGGATCTGCGTCACTGGAAGTGGATGCAGGAGCCGACCGTACGTTTGAACGGAGAGTGGGAATTTTATTGGATGAAGCTGCTACGTCCTTCTGAATTGGCCGATAACCAGGCGAGGCCGACTCCCGAGTATGCGAGGCTGCCTGGTCCGTGGAACGGCCAGGTGGTGGAAGGCAAGCCTATCGGAGGGCAGGGCTACGCCACTTACAGGCTGCGTGTATTATTGACCAAGCAGGGGCGCGAGCTGGCCGTTCGGGTACCGGCGATTCACACGGCCTACAGGCTCTGGATTAACGGAAGGCCGATCGCGGCAGCCGGACGTGTAGGGACGTCAGACGTTCTATCGCGACCGCAGTTTCTTCCGGTGCTGTCGGGGACGCCATCGGGGAAAGAGGAGCTCGTGCTGGTGCTCCAGGTATCCAACTTCGACCATCAGAAGGGCGGGATCCGGGAGCCGATCGAGCTGGGATGGTTTGATGCCATGGCCAGGGAAAAGGAGCTGTCAGTCGGCTTCGATATGCTGGTAATCGGCAGCTTGCTGATTATGGGACTTTATCATATAGGTTTGTTTACCGCGCGGACGAAGGAACAGGCGCCGTTGTGGTTCGGTATGTTCTGCCTGCTGTTTGCCTTGAGGATGTCGCTGTTCGGCGAGATTCTGCTGGTCAAATTGTTTCCGACCTTCAGCTGGGAACTGGGGATCATGCTGGAATATATGACAACAGCTCTGGCGCTTCCGGTGTTCGCCGCTTTTATCGCGTGCTTATATCCGGATGAAAGCTCTAGGCGCATGAACAGGTTACTGACTATTGCGGTGTTGGCCTATTCAGTTGTTATTGTGACGCTGCCGCCCTATCTGTTCACTCAGGTGCTGCTCGTCCTGCAGTTTCTGATAAGTCTCGGAGTCACATATATCGTTTACGTGATCGCGCTAGCCATTGCGAGAAAGCGAGAAGGGGCGATTATTCTTCTTCTCTCCAGTCTTTTGATGGGTCTGGCGATATTAAATGATATGCTGTATGCCCACGAGCTGATCTGGACGACGGATCGGATGTCGGCCTTCGCTCTGCTGATCTTTATTTTATTCCAGTCGGTGCTGCTGTCGATGAAGCTGTCCCGCGCTTTCTTCAACGAGGAGAAGCTGTCGGCGGAGCTGCAGGAGCTGAATGAAGGCTTGCAGGAGAGAATCCGCGAGCGGACACATGAGCTGGTGGCCGTTAATGAGGCGCTCAAGCTAAGCAACGAGGACATGTCACGGCTGGAGAAATCCAGAAGCCAGCTGATCAGCAATATCTCGCATGATCTGGGCACCCCGCTGACGTCGATTCAATGTCATGTCGAGGCGATTTTGGACGGGATTGCCGATACGGAGGAGCAGCGCGACGCTTACTTGCGGATCGTTCACGATAAGGTAAGGAGCATGGATAGGCTCATCGACGATTTGTTCCAGCTGTCCCTGCTCGAAGCCAGGCAAGTCCAGTTCAAGCTGAAGCCGATCGCTTCCGATCGCCTGATCGGTCTCCTGTTCTCCCGTTATGAGCTGGACGTGCGCAATGCCGGGCTGCGCTACGAGCTTAAGCTGCAAGGGGAAGCGGCTGCCCAGAGCCGGTATTCCATAGTGCTCGCGGATCTGGACAGACTGCATCAAGTTTTCGGCAATCTCATCTATAATGCAATCAAATTTACGCCTGTCGGCGGCATGATTCAGGTAGAGCTTATGGATAACGGAGAGGGGCTGGTGTGCCGGATAGAGGATACGGGGGAAGGTATTCGGGCGGAGGACCTTCCATTTGTCTTCGACCGCTTTTATACCAGCAATACGTCGCGCAACTCCCTGACGGGAGGAAAGGGGCTGGGCTTATCGATCGCCAAGGAGATTGTGGAGGGTCTTGGGGGGCAGATCTGGATCGAACGGACCGGGCCGGCGGAGGGTACGGTCATTTGTTTCTCGATCCCGGCACAAAAGGCTTGACGCCGGGAGGTTTCTTTTCCTATTCTAAACATAGTGCCAAGACTTGGCAGGACAAGTGGACGGTGATAGCTTAGATGACGGTACAAACGATCATGATTGTTGAGGACGATCCCGAGATCCGGGAGATCACTCGCCTTTACCTGGTGAAGAATGGCTATCGCGTCGTCTGGGCGGATTCTGGCGACGATGCGCTAAGCTTGATGAAGGCCGAACAGCCGGACTTGGTCATTCTGGACGTGCTCCTGCCTGGGAAGACGGGGTTCGCCGTCTGTGAGGAGCTGCGGGCGATCTCATCGGTTCCGATTCTCTTCCTGAGCTGTATGAGGGAGGAGGCCGATAAGGTTGCCGCCTTTAATCTCGGCGGGGATGACTTTATCACGAAGCCCTTCTCGCCCAATGAACTGATCGCCCGGGTTCGGGCGCATCTGCGCAGGCCTTACCTCAGCAAGGAAGATCAGCCGGAGTCGCCTTCCAAGCTGTTCTTTGGCCCGCTCGCCATTGACGGCTTGAGCCGAGTGGTGAAGGTCGACGGACAAGAAGTGCCCTTGTCGCGCAAGGAGTTTGATTTGCTGTACTATCTGGCTTCGAATCCGGGGCGTACCTACACGCATGAGCAGCTATTCCGTCAGATCTGGGGGCAGGAGAGCTTCAACGACACGCGTACGATTATCGTTCACGTCAGCAATTTACGCAAGAAGATCGAGCCTGACCCGTCATGTCCGCAATATATTATCAACGTTCACGGGGTAGGATATAAATTCATGCAACGCGGCGATGCTTCCGGGGAGGCTGCTCAAGCTCCGTGAAGCGGGCTGAAGAATAAGAAGGAGGCGGGAGCCATGGATGCACATATTATCGAATCGGCGATGGAGCACTCCAAAGAGGAGGGCTATCTGGGCCGTGTCATTTTCAGTTGGCTGGACAAGCCGACACAGTATGAGTTGACGCTGCAGAGTAAAAATTCGCGCGACTGGAATTATAGTCTGAGCTTTGCGAAGGAGTCCGGCACGGAAGAGGAGATCTATGCGGTCGAAGCCCGGCTGGAGGAGGACGATGAGCTGTTCGACAGCTTGGTCGATGCCGCTATGGAGCAGCTGCAGGCATCGGGAAGCGAATCCAGTTTCGATTAGTTAAGCTAGGCCGGCTTCCTCTAAAAGAAGCAGAGCCTGGAAAAGACGGCTTACTTGTTAAGCAGAGTCTTTTCCGGGCTTTTTTTGTTGCTCTTGTCAGGTAGGCGACATGTTCTCCCCGTCGATTATTTCCCGAGAAATATGACAAAAAGCGGGAAGGCGGCGCGGAACTATGCGCTTTTCCGTTCCCTAATCATTCCATGCTACAATAAAGAAAGAAGGGATAAGGAAACGCACAAGGAGGAGGGGGATCATGCTTAAAAGCACAGGTCTGCTTGTAGCATTGGTTATGGCAGGCTCGACCCTAACCGGCTGCTTCGAGCCGAAGGCGCCGTCTGCTGGGACTACCGTCGGCAGCGGGCATAAGGGGGGAGCCGAGGCGAGCGTTCCTACTGAAGCCGTGCTGGAGACTATCGCAGAGAAGCTGAACGCACCGTGGGCGATGGACTTTCATGGAGATTTCATTTACATCAGCGAGCGCCAGGGGGGCATCGTGAAGCTTGCTGGAGGGAAGGTTCAACGTCAGCAGGTAACATTGACAAAGCCTGTTCATCAGGAGGGAGAGGGCGGCTTTCTTGGCTTTGTTCTTGCCGCTGATTTTGCCAGCACGGGGCAGGCCTACGCCTATCACACCTATAAGGAAGGCGGACAAACGCTCAATCGGGTCGTGCTGCTGAAGGAGACTGAGGGCGGATGGCAGGAGGTTAAGGCGCTGCTTGAGCGCATTCCGGGATCGCGCTTTCACAATGGAGGCCGGTTGGCGCTGGGGCCGGACAAGCAGCTTTATATCACGACGGGAGACGCTCAGGATGAGAGCGTTTCCCAGGAGAAGAGCAGCTTGGCGGGGAAAATCCTGCGGATGACGCCGCAAGGAGCGGTACCGAAGGATAACCCGATTCCGGGCTCCTACGTCTATTCGTACGGTCATCGCAATCCTCAGGGAATCGCCTGGAGCGGGGATGGAAGCCTGTACAGCTCGGAGCATGGACCATCCGGCTCCCCGGGAGGGCATGACGAGATGAACCGCATCGTACCTGGAGCCAATTATGGCTGGCCGCTGGTCATTGGAGACGAGCGGAAGGAAGGGACGGAGCCTCCGCTCTATCATTCCGGACCCCGAGCGATTGCGCCATCGGGGATCGCTGCGGATAAGACGGACGGGTTTCTCGTCGCTACCTTGGTAGGGGAGACGCTATACCGGTTTAACCCGCAGGATAATCGAATGACGGCAGTGCTCCAGAACCAGGGCCGGCTTCGAGATGTGCGGGTGAAGGACGGATATGTGTATGTCATCACGAATAACACGGATGGAAGAGGTAAGGCGGGCGAGTCGGACGACAGGCTGCTGAGGTTCAAGGAACAGTAAGTCGGATTAACGGGTTGCTTAAGAAAAAAATTGTTCGAATTATCGCAGCTTAGGCCGCAAGAGCAAGAGCCGGTGCCTAGACGAGGGCGTCCGGCTCCTTGGGCTGTCCGGAAAGCCCCGATCCGGGAAACGATACCTCTATTCGGGTCCCCACATGGACCTCGCTCGATATGTCTAGACTGCCTCCATGGTCTTCCACTATTTTTTTACTGACCATCAGCCCCAATCCAGTTCCTTTCTCCTTCGTGGAGTAGAAGGGTTCGCCGATCCGGCTGAGGCGATCGCGGGGAATGCCGCAGCCCTGGTCCTCGATCTCGACGGAGAAGCCACTCGGCTTCTGAGTTTTTATACGGATGGTGATACTGCCTCCGTCCGTCATGGACTCGATGGAGTTTTTGATCATATTGATAAAAACCTGCTTCAGCTGGTTCTCATCGCAAAGTATGAGAGGTCCCGGCTCTTCGTATTCCTTGACCAGCTGAATATTGTGAATATTCGCTTGGCTCTCCAGCAGGGTGATCACATGATTGAGCAGCGGGCTAATCGGCTTTTCCTCACGCTTAGACGGTTGCGGCTTGGCCAATATGAGCAGTTCGTTGATAATGAGCTCGATTCGGTCCATTTCGGAGAAAATGACGTCCATGTAGCTTTTTTTGGCTACGCCTGAATTCATCAATTGGAGAAATCCTTTGATGGCGGTCAGCGGATTGCGGATTTCATGGGCGATACCGGCCGCCAACTGCCCGGCTACGGAAAGCTTCTCTGAGGTAAGCATAAGCTCCTCCGTTCGCTTGCGTTCGGTAATGTCGATGAAGGTAAGGACCGCGCCAAGCTGCATATTCTCATAACGCATAGGAAAAACATGGTACTCGGCAGGGAACGAAGTGCCGTCTTTTCGCCACAGAAGCTCATCATGGATATGGACCGGCGTCTCATCTCGAATGGAACGCATAATCGGACAATCCTCTTCGGGATAGGAAGTGCCGTCTGGCTTGGTGTGGTGAAAAAGCTGGTGGATGCTCAGGGTCGCCACCTCACTTCGCGAAAAGCCGGTCATTCGCTCAGCCGCCGCATTCCAGAATACAGTTCCCCCCTTGGCGTCGATACCGTATACTCCCTCATTGATGCTGTCGAGGATAAGGGAGTGCGTTCGGCTGAGCCTTTCGAAGGTTTCCCGGTTCGCCTTGGTTTCGGTAATATCCCGCCCGATGATATACACGCCCTGCGCAATACCTTCGTCTGCCATGGGGACGGTACGGATGAACACATCGCGGACCGAACCGTCTGCGTGAAGCAGCCGAATGACGAATTCGCAGCTATTCCCCTCCACGCTTTTCTGAAAAAATGAATGGAAAAGCTCGCGGTCCCGATGCTCGACAATAGGAAAGAAGGATCGACCGACAGAGGAGCTCTTGCTGTACCCAATGGTTTGGAGCACCGAAAAGTTCGTATTCAGAATGACACCCTCCGTATTGACGGAGAACATCATATCGGGATTTTGCTCGAAGAGAGACTGGTGTTGGCTTTGACTGGTCCGCAGCTGCCTGCCGATCATTACGAACAACAGGGTCAAGCCGAATATAACTGCGATGAGCATTCCTATCCCAATAGCCAGCATGGCCGGAGTCATGGAAAAGGACCACCGCTGCAAAGAAGGGAAGGCTGCGCTTTCAGATGCGGCTGCCGTTACGCCCGGATCCGACAGGGTGAACAAGGCGGCTCCCAGGAGGGTTGAGCCTGATCGCCTCCGGCTTGGAACGCAATAGCTCAGCAGTGGCTTTCGAACGGAAGCCGCCGCTAGGACATAAGAGCATGCAGCCAGCGACAGGTTGGAAGTGCGGGATAGGTACGGATTCATTTAATGACTCCCTTGAGCTTGACGTACATAGGGCAATCCCTATGCATGGATAGTTCGCCGGTGAGCGGCAAATCCCTTTGAGCTGACTGTGAAAAACAGGAAAAAATTAATCGCTTTTCCGCCGCGGCAAACCCAAGCTCTCATTCAGAACTCGATTCTGCTATAATCATTCATAGATGATGGAATGGAGTGAAGGAGAAGCATGATCAAATTAGCAGCCTTCGACGTAGACGGCACCTTGAGAGACCGGGATCATCTACCCGCCTCTACACGCAGCGCCGTCAAGCGATTGAAGGAAAGTGGAGTGATTCCCGTCCTGTGCACGGGAAGAAGCGAATACGAGATAGCCTCGCTCCGCGAAGAGCTCGGCATGGATTGGGCGATTACTTGCAATGGCAGTCATATCGGTTATCAGGGCAAAACCATGTTCGGAACGCCGTTTGGGAAGGAGAAGGTCGTGGCATGGCTCCAAGAAGCCGAGCGCTCGAACCATGCGCTTCTTCTGTATGGGTCCGAGTTCATGTATACCAACCGGGCGAACGATCCGCTTTTCCTGCGGGCGCGGGAGGAGATCGGATTCCTGGAGCCTCGGCTGCTCGATTTGTCGGGCGGGACGGAGGCATTGCCGGAGTTCTATCAAAGCATCATCTTTTGCGAGGAGCTGCAGGAAGGACTTTATACCGGAGGGAATGCGGAGGAATTCTATATCCACAGATGGAGGCCATGGGCGGTCGACCTGAATCCCAGAGGTATGAATAAAGCGATCGGATTGAAGAAGCTGCTGGAGCATCTGACGATCGCTCCCGAGGAAGCTGCGGCTTTCGGAGACGGCTTGAACGATATGGAGCTGCTTGCCGCCGTGGGGACCGGTATCGCGATGGGGAATGCGATCGAGGAGTTAAAAGGAGTGGCGCGGCATGTGACGCGTTCGCTGCATGAGGACGGAATCGCGTATGCGGTAGATACCTGGATATTGCCGGGATGATTCCCGAAGAGTCTGTCCTGCCGTCTGGGCTCGCTGAAAAGCGGGCCGCAGCGGTGCCGTAAACTCCCCAGGAAAAAATTATTTGAAAAGGAAGCGAAAGCGAGTTGCATTTCGGTTTTGGATGTGCTAATATAAAGAAGTATCGAATAGAAAATGAATTCACATAATGCAAAGGGTTATCATTTGTACTATGGAACCTTTTTCAATGTGTGAATTTTTTATTTGCTATATGCGGAATAAAAAGAACATGTTAATAAACTTTTGGAGGAATTTCCCATGCAAACAGGTACAGTAAAATGGTTTAACGCAGAAAAAGGTTTCGGTTTTATCGAAGTTGAAGGCGGCAACGATGTATTCGTTCACTTCAGCGCGATCACTGGCGAAGGTTTCAAAACTTTGGACGAAGGCCAACGCGTTGAGTTCAACGTTGTTCAAGGCAACCGCGGTCCACAAGCTGAGAACGTTGTAAAACTGTAAGCTTAGCTTACTGAAACTGTCCTAACCCCCTCGGGTTAGGGCAGTTTTTTGCATTTATGGGTTCTCTCTCCGAGCCAAGGGGAGACAGGCCGAAGAAGCACTAATAACCGCCCGGCTATAACTAGCCAGTCAGGCGGTTATTAGGCATTTTCGCGGAGGAGAAAACTTATAAAAATTTCCGCTGATGCTTCTTCCCGTCGTAGCTGAACAGAACGGGTTTATCCTCGATACGGGTCTCCAGGTGGACGGGTTTGCCCCAGAGCTGGTGAATATAGGGAAGTGTTCGTTCCACATATTTCAGATCCAGCTCGGTGCCTTCATAGCTGTGCTTGAGGTATAGCTCGCCGGTCCGGTTAAAGTCTCCATCCACAACCACGATATACGGAAAGCCTCCATTTACCCGGGAGTAGACGAGCTGGTCTCGGATGCTCTCCCATGATTTATCCGTGATTTTCCACTCCGGCCCTTTCTTCTCGAACACGTACAGATCGAGCTCATCGCATAGCTGCTTGGTCATATAGTTGCGCAGGAAGGATAGGTCGGAGTCGAACTCGCGCACCTCGAACATTTTGGCGCGCCCGCGTCCAGGCTCCCGCCCCAAGCGCTCGCGCTCCTCGGCGGTCGGGTTATCCCATCGTTTTTCGATATCCTCGAAAATTTTCAGCCCCAGGTAGTAAGGGTTCAGCGTATGACGAGACGGAACGACGACCGATGAGTTCAGCTTGGCGTACTCGATCGTCTCATCCTCCGTGAGATCCAGCTCGCGCAGGATTCGTTGATGCCAGTAAGAAGCCCAGCCCTCGTTCATGATTTTGGTTTCGAGCTGCGGCCAGAAATACAGCATCTCGTCGCGCAGCATGGTCAGGATGTCGCGCTGCCATTCCTTGAGATAGGGGGCATATTCCTCGATAAACAGCAGCAGGTCCTTCTCGGGACTGGGGGGGAAACGAGTTTCCGGCTCCGCGGCATCGGGATTGTCTTCAGGAGACTTCGCCCTGTCCAGATCCCACAAATCCTCATACCCGAATGTACGCTCGGTCCGGTCTGTACGGCTGGCGCGGGCTGGCACATGCCGTTCTTTCCCTTGCCGGTAGGGCTTGGAAATAATCGGGTCCACATGCTCCTGGATCGTCAATATCGCATCGATGAACTGCTCGACCTCTTGTGCGCCGAATTCCATCTCATACTGCCTGATCCGTTCGGCTGTGGCAGACATGCTCTCGACCATATTGCGGTTCGTTTTGGAGAAACGCGCATTGTTTTTGAAAAAATCGCAGTGGGCCAGCACGTGAGCGACGATCAGCTTGTTCTGAATCAGCGAGTTGCCGTCGAGCAGGAACGCATAGCAAGGGTCCGAGTTAATGACAAGCTCATATATTTTGCTGAGGCCAAAATCATATTGCATCTTCATTCGGTGGAAATTTTTGCCGAAAGACCAATGACTGTACCGGGTCGGCATTCCGTAAGCGCCGAAGGTATAAATAATATCGGCGGGACATATTTCATAGCGCATCGGATAGAAATCAAGTCCGAAGCCGGATGCGACTTCCGTAATTTCATCGATGGCGTATTCGAGCTTGCTCATTTCGTCCGGGGTCATCGGGCCATTCCTCCTTCAGCCTGCTTGGGGAAAAATGTCCGCAGCGCCTTATAGACCTCGCCCTTCTCGCGGATGACATAGTGGACGAACTTCGGGTCCTGCAGGTTGCGGTAAGCGGACATCAAGGTGCTGCTGCGGTTGTATTGGTTCACTTCTCCGTAGCCGAACAAGTTGCTGCGCTTGATCAGCTCGCCAATCAGCTTCACGCACCGCTCGTTGTCCGAGGTTAAATTGTCGCCGTCCGAGAAATGGAACGGGTATATATTGTACCGCGAAGACGGATATTTTCGATCGATCAGATCCAGAGCAAGCTGATAAGCGGAGGAGCAGATCGTACCGCCGCTCTCGCCCTTGGTGAAAAACTCCTCCTCCGTCACGATCTTCGCTTCGGTATGGTGAGCGATGAACACAAGGTCCACATGCTCGTATTTCGATCGCAGGAAGCGGGTCATCCAGAAGAAGAAGCTGCGGGCGATATACTTCTCGAACGATCCCATACTGCCGGACGTATCCATCATCGCGAGTATCAGTGCATTCGACTGAGGGGTAATGATCTCTTCCCAGGTGCGAAAGCGCAGGTCGTCGGGGCTGATACCATGAATGCCGGGATCGCCTTCGCGCGAGTTCCGGCGCAAATTTTCCAGAATCGTACGCTTCTTGTCGATATTGGACATGATGCCTTTCTTCCGAACATCGTTGAAAATAATCTCCTTGCTCATCACTTGATCCTTTTCTTTCTGCTCCAGATTCGGCAGCTCAAGCTCCTCGAACAGCATCGTTTGCAGCTCTTCCATCTGAACCTCGGCATCGTAATAATCCTCGCCCGGCTGATCGCCGGCTCCCTCGCCCTTGCCGGGACCGGCAGCGGCCTGCGGATCAACGCCAAGCACATCACCTACTTGGCTATCGCCGTCCCCCTGTCCGACGTGCTTGCTCTTATTGTAGTTATAACGTAGACGGTATTCGTCCAGGCTGCGGATCGGCACCTTGACGATTTGCTTGCCATCGGACATGACGATGCTTTCATCGGTGACGAGGTCGGGCAGGTTTTGTTTGATGGCTTCGCGTACCTTTTGCTGGTGCCGCGTTTGATCTTGGTAGCCTTTGCGGTGCAGCGACCAATCCTCGCGGGATACGGTAAATAATGGTTTCACCATTGCGGGACACCTCCTGGCAGTTATGCGCAGCTTAACGGCTATGCCGGCCGGTTGTTTGAGTGAGCTGGAGAGGCGGGCTGCGAGCGGGCCATCGCTTACTCGTCCTTGTCTGCCCTGCGCGTCAGAGCTCCAAAAAGAGTGCTTGTTACTAAATATATTCAAGCGGGACGGGGATATGTGAGCGGGATGAATGCCTATTTATGCGGATGGCTATACAAAAAAGACAGCCCTCCAGGTTGAAGGACTGTCTACATATACGGGATTACAGCACTTGATCGCCATCGTAAGTGGCGATGGCTTTATACAGCTCGGGGCGGCGGTCACGGAAGACGCCCCACTCGATCCGCTGCACCTCCAGCTGGTCGAGGTCGAACTCGGCGACCAGTACGGCTTCCTCGGTGCGGCCGGCTTCGGCCACTTTATTGCCCTGCGGTCCTGCGATGAAGGACGAGCCGTAGAAATCGATGCTCGACTCCTCGTCCTCTTCGCGGCCGATCCGGTTGGAGGCGATCACCGGCATCAGATTGGCTGCGGCGTGGCCGAGCATGCACATCTGCCAATGATCCTTCGAGTCGATCGAGCCGTCTTGAGGCTCGGAACCGATCGCGGTCGGATAAAACAGCAGCTCTGCGCCCATCAGGGCCATGCAGCGGGCGGCTTCCGGGTACCACTGGTCCCAGCAGACGCCTACGCCGATCTTGGCGTACCGCGTGTTCCATACCTTGAACCCGGTGTCGCCGGGATTGAAGTAAAATTTCTCCTCATAGCCGGGACCGTCGGGAATATGGCTTTTGCGGTAGACGCCGAGCACCTCGCCGTCCGCATCGATCACGGCAAGCGAATTATAGCGGGCATAGTTCTTTTTCTCATAGAAGCTGATCGGCAGTACCACCTTCAGCTCCTTGGCGATTGCCCGGAAATGGTTTACCGCCTTGTTGGTTTCCACTTCAGAAGCATACCGGTAGTAGTCCGATTTTTCCTTCTGGCAGAAGTATGGCGTCTCGAATAGCTCCTGGATCAGGATGATCTGAGCGCCTTTTGCCGCGGCCTCGCGTACAAGGGCTTCGGCTTTGCGGATATTGTCCTCGATATCGGTGGAACAGCTCATTTGGGTTGCAGCTACCTTAACGTTTCTCATGAAAATCACCTCATTATGAAGATTAAGCCTGCTACTAGGGAGTTAACCCCTTACGCTGGCCGGCATTTGCTGGGTGGTGCAGTGAACGTTCCCGCCCTCTTTGATGATGGACATCCCGTCGATCGTACGGATTCTGCGGTCCGGGAAGGCTTCGCTCAGCACGCGGATAGCCTCGCGGTCCGTAGCCTCGGCTGTGCCGCCGAAAACAGGCAGGATGATCCCGCCATTTACGAAGTAAAAGTTCAAGTAGCTGAGCGTTAAACGCTGCTCACCGAAGAAGGTCTTGGGCGGCTGCTCGATCTCGATGATGTCGAAGGCTCGTCCTTTGGCGTCGGTCGCTTCGCGCAGAATCGCCAGATTTTCCTGTGTAATCGTATAGTTCTCATCAGAGGGATCATGGCATACCTGCAAAATGATGCTGCCGGGAGCTGCGAAGCATGCGATGTTATCGACATGGCCGTCCGTCTCGTCGCCATCGAGTCCTCTCTTCATCCAGACGATTTTCTCTACATTGACGAAGTTTTTGACATGCTCCTCGATTTGCTCGCGGCTGAGCTCCGGATTGCGGTTCGGATTTAGCAGGCACTCCTCAGTCGTGAGCAGCGTACCCTCGCCATCGACATGAATGGACCCGCCCTCCATGACAAGCGGAGCGTCGAGGCGCTGGATGCCGTAATGCTCCAGCAGCTGCGGGGCAACGGCATCGTCCAGGTCCCATGGCGAATATTTACCGCCCCAGGCATTGAATTTCCAGTTCACACCGGCTATTTCTTTCCGGTCATTCAACACGAAGGTAGGACCGTTATCGCGGAACCATGCGTCGTTATGCTCGATGACCAGAAAGTCCACATTTGTTTCGGTGAAGCGGGCTTTAACCTGTTCGGCGTCGACCGGGTTAACGATGACGGTAACGGGCTCGAATTCGGCTATGGCATGGATCAGGTCTTCATATCCTTTGCCTACTGACGCGAAGTCATCTGGGTAGACCATAGAAGCTTGCACGGGCCAGGACACGAAGGTGCGCTCGTGAGCCGTCCATTCCGCTGGCATTGTATAGTTCAGTTCTTTAGCATTCATCTCATCCAACTCGCTTTATTCTTGTATTTGTGGAGCGGCTCCCGGCTCGGTCTAGCAGCTTCAGGGCTGCATCATCTCTCATCATAACCTAAAAGGGGCACAGGCTCAATGAGGGAAAAGCATGCAGCGGGCAAGAGCTCCAGCGACATGAGGGTACCGAATTGCGACAATTGATTGTTTTACTTGAATGCGGTAAAGCGCAGGTGTACAATATGCGAAGTAAACGATTGCACAGGGGAGAGGATTGTTTTGTTATTTGCGAAGCACGATAAGCTTGTCATGATCGGAGATTCGATTACGGATTGCGGACGCAAGCGGCCATATGGCGAAGGCCGAAACGATGCCTACGGCAGCGGATATGTATCGGCTGTGAATGCGCTTCTCCAATCGACGTACCCGGAGCTGATGGTGCGGATAGTCAATATGGGAATCTCCGGCAACACCGTACGCGATCTGCAGGCCAGATGGGATACGGATGTGCTGGATTTGAAGCCCGATTGGGTCTCGATCATGATCGGAATCAACGATGTGTGGCGCCAGTTCGACCAGCCTCAGATTACGGAGTCGCATGTGTATATGGAAGAATACCGCGAAACGCTGGACGCTCTTGTGGCTGTCACGAAGCCGCAGGTCAAAGGAATCATCCTCTTGACTCCGTTCTATATCGAGCCGAATCCGGAGGATGCCATGCGCGGCAAGATGGACGAGTACGGGCAGGTGGTGAAGGAAACGGCAGCACGGCATGATGCGGTTCTGGTCGACGTCCAGGCTGCGCTTGCGCCGCTGCTTGCTCACCGCTATCCGGCCTCCCTTGCCTGGGATCGCGTCCATCCCGACTTAACGGGCCATATGGCGATTGCGCGAGCCTTCCTCGATGGCGTAGGCTTCGCTTGGAGCGGTTCATCCCGGTAGTGTTTCAACATACTTCCTTCATAATTCCCTCGGCCATGGCTAATCCTGAACATAGATAACATTAGGCATGGCATAAGAAGGAGGTAGACATGAAAACGGAGGATCGAATTCTGGCCGCGTTGGAGGAAGTGATAGATCCCGAAGTCGGGGTCAATATTGTGGATTTGGGACTTGTTTACGGAATAACCGCAGACGAACAGGGCCATGCGGTAATCGAGATGACTTTGACGATCCCCGAGTGTCCGCTTGCTGACCAGATCGTGGCGGATGTCAAGCAGGCCGCCGCTCAAGTGCCTGAGGTGAAGCAGGCTGAAGTGCGGCTGGTCTGGGAACCGAAATGGACTCCCGCCAAAATGAATGACCAGGCTAGAGAAGAAATCAGAGCCAGGCATACTTTGATGTCATAAACGAACCGGCCTGGCATAGATATACGTTAAAGCTCCTTCCTCCGGAAGGGGCTTTTGCTTGTGAAGAAGACCTCGACTTAGGTCCAGGTCTAAAACAGTTCGCGGGTCCGTACTTTCTTGCCGTATAAAACGGTAATTTATAAAGAGAGCGAAATACCGCACCGGGTGAATAAGCGTAGAAGCGAAAGAGGGGCTTATCAAATGAATAAGATCAACAAACCTAAAATTTTGCTGCTGACAGGCGCTTTGGGGGACGGGCACAATCAGGCGGCCCAAGCGATACTGGAAGCTTCTCGCATCATTCGTCCGGATGTGGACGTCGTGACCGTTGATTTTTTGGAGTGGACACATCCTTATCTGCATGGGGTAGGGAAGTTCTGTTACATGCAATGGGTGAAAAGCTTGCCGGGGATGTACGGCTACTTGTACCGCAAAACCCGCGACCCGAATATCATGTCGAACCTGTTCAAGCGTATCAAATCGTTTAGCATTGCCCGCATGCTCAAGCTGCTGGACGAGGTGCAGCCAACGATCGTCGTAAGTACGTTTCCGTCTGCCGCCGCCGCTATGTCCCTGCTGAAGGCCAATGGGATGACCAGCCTCCCTACCGTAACGGTGATGACCGATTATACGGACCACAGCTACTGGGTCCATCCCTGTACGGACCGCTATCTTGTCGGATCGGAGCAAGTGCGCAGCGCGCTGCTGCGATACGGGGTTGCCTCCGGCTCGATCTCGGTTACCGGCATTCCGATCCGCTTGTCCTTCTGCGAGAGGCAGGATCGCGAGCTGCTGCGGGAGCGTCATGGCGTGAAGGGTAATGTGCCCACGGTGCTTGTCATGGGCGGCGGGCATGGATTGATCGGGAGAGAGCTTATATCGCTTATTAAGCTGCAGAGGAAGGCAGCTGCCGCTCGTTATATTCTGGTATGCGGGCGTAATCATAAGCTGCGGCAGCAGCTGGAAGAAGAGTTCATGCATATGCGGCAAAGCGTTACCGTAGTCGGCTTTGTCGATCATATTCATGAGCTGATGGCGGTATCCGACTTAATCGTCACCAAGCCGGGCGGACTGACCGTCTCGGAAGCGCTGGCGATGGAGCTGCCGATGCTGCTCTATAAGCCCATACCCGGCCAAGAGCAGGATAACGCTTCGTATTTGGTTAATCTGGGGGCAGCGCTCGAGGCGAAGAACGCCGAGGAGCTTCAGGAGAAGCTATTGGGGTTATTAACCAATAAAACATCGTTATTAGCGTTGAAAAATAGAGCAAAGCTGGGTACCATGAAGAAAGGAGCGATTCATGCTCTAGATTCGATTCTGGGCACCGCCCGGGATTATCAGGGCCCAGTTTGGCAGGAGAGCCGACAAGCCATATATGCGAATGCTTGAAGCTGCAATATATTCCTGTGCAACGGGGAAGGCTGTTCTCAGGAGGTAGCATGATGGAGATGAATCTTGCGGTTGTATTCATGTTCGTGTTAGCTTTGTATACGGTGCTGCCGTGGATAATGACACGTGTGTTTGGCATCGGGGTGATGCGTGAAGGGAAAGGGAGCAAGGAAGTAGCGTTTACGTTCGATGACGGTCCCGATCCCGTATACACCCCATTGCTTTTGGATTTGCTGCGCAAGCGGGGGATTAAGGGGACCTTTTTCATCCTTGGCGCCAAGGCTCAGGAGTACCCTGAGCTTATCCTGCGCATGCATCGGGAAGGGCATCTGATTGGGATTCATAATTACAATCATATGTCCAATTGGCTGATGCTTCCTTGGACCGTGCAGCGGCGTCAGGTCGAACGTTCGGCCGATATTGTGGAGTCCATTACAGGGGTACGGCCCGTCTATTACCGCCCCCCTTGGGGGATTATCAACCTCTTCGATTATTTTCTCCGCAAGCGGTATACGATCGTGCTCTGGTCGGTCATGGTTCAGGACTGGCGCAGCCGGATTGGGACGGACCGGATGAAGACGGTTCTACTCGACCGGATCAGAGACGGCTCGATTGTCCTGCTGCATGACAGCGGGGATACGTTCGGTGCGGACCGGGATGCGCCGGGGTACATGCTGCGCGCGCTCGAAGAGGTAATCGACGAGCTGGAGGAGCGGGGATACCGCTACCTGCGGGTGGATGAGCTGACAGGGGGCGCTACGGTTGTCGGTTTCGCCAAGCGTTTGCTTGTCTGGATATGGATGTGCTGGGAGCGCAGCTTCGTGAAGCTTATGCAGGTTAAGCCGGTGGATACAGGCAACACCCTTCTTCAGCTGCGTATCACGGAATACCGCGGCAAGCAAACCCTTGTGCTGGCGGACGGCGAGCAAATTCAGCACGGGGATCGAATTGCCGAGCTTCACCTGGATAATCATCTGCTTTATCAGCTGGGCACAAGCTCTAGCAGTTCCTTGCATTTGGCTATTCAACTTGTGCGTCGTACCGAGCTGCTGATGCCGCAGATTATGTCCCTGCTTCAGACTGATCCCGCTTATCGAGATGTCAAGGGACTTTATGGCATCAGTATTATTCATCGGGGGACGAAGAAGCTAGGCTTTACCGTCCTGGATTTGCCGCAAGGCGTGTACTCTTATGCGACCCGGCTTTATTTGCGCTTTCTGCTTTACGTGATTCATCCCCAAGGGAAAGAAAGAATGAAAATCAACTCGGAGCTCCTGGTGCCGAAGATCATTGCCATTTCGAGAAAAGAGCTTATGAACCGGTACATCCCTCAATCATAGAAAGGTGTGTCAGGCTATGCAGAAGTCCCGAAACCTCTTGATCCTTACGGCGAGCTACGGTGACGGGCACCTGCAGGTGTCCCGGGTGCTCAAGCATAAATTTGAGCAGTACGGCTTCCAAAGCGTACGCGTGGTCGATTTATTTCAAGAAGCGCATCCCTTGATGAACAGAGTGACCCGATTTTTGTATATGAACAGCGGAGCCTTATCCTCTTACGGCTTGGATTATTATGGATGGAGCTACTATTTGACGAGGGATCTGAGGCCGGATAGCCTGCTGGCCAAATGTCTGAACATACTGGGAATCCGGAAGCTGATGAACGTCATTTTGAAGGAGAGGCCGGATATCATCATCAGCACTTTCCCGTTCGGGGGCATCTCGGAGCAATTGAAGCGCCGCGGCATCACGATTCCGACGTTTACGATTGTGACGGATTTCGTCCTTCATAATCGTTGGATTTATTCGATTCCGGACCAATTTTTTGTGGCAACCGAGCATTTGCGGCAAACCATGATCGAACGAGGGATACCGGAGCATATCATCACCGTGAGCGGAATTCCGATCCGCGATACGTTCTATATGGCTATGGCCGAGAAGCCTCTTGTGCCGGAGCGTTCGCTGCTCATAATGGCCGGGGCTTACGGCGTGCTCCGGGATTCGAAGAAAATGATCGAGCAGCTCCTGGGGATCTCGGATGTGCACATTAATGTGGTGTGCGGGAAAAATCAAAAGCTGAAGGATGAATTGGAGGAAGCCTTTGCCGGAGAGTCCCGCGTCCGTCTGTACGGCTTTATCGATCATATTCACGAGCTGATGAACGCCTCTTCCTGCGTCATCACGAAGGCAGGAGGGATTACGCTTTCCGAGGCTATTCATGTCAGTGTGCCTGTCGTCGTATTCAAGCCGTTTCCCGGACAGGAAAAAGAGAATGCAGGCTTTTTGTCGGAGCAGGGTATCGTCTTTATTGCTAATGATATGACGGAGCTGCTTCATCATGCTGAAGCACTGTTAAGCGATGAGGCGCTTAACCGGACGGTTAGAGAGCGTGCAGGCACTTTGCAGGCCGGCTATGCCGCCGAGCGCATTGTTGCCGATGTGCTCCGCATGCTTGCCGGTCGTGCCAAGACGCCCAAGTGGAAAGGATCGAGCGCTTGAGATTCGAATGATGGGGGTAAGCATGAAAGGTAACCGCAGTAAAGCATCCTTATATACTTCTTCTTTTATCCGCTTGGCCATGATCTTGTTCTTCACGGAGATGGTTCGGAGCGCCTTTGTTATTTCATTTTTACCCGCCTATGCGGCGGATTACCTCGGCATTTCCGTAGCAGCCGTCGGTCTGGCGATATCCGTTCACTACGTGGCGGATACGGCCGTTAAGGCGATAGCCGGCTATTTGCTGGACCGCTTCCCTCCTAAAGCCATCTTGCATGTTTCGCTCGCCATTGGATTTGTGGGCCTATGGCTGGCTTTCTTCAGCGAGCAGCCCTGGATGCTGATCATGGGGGCCGCTCTGATGGGATTAGGGGTATCTCCGATCTGGCTCATCTGTCTGAGCTCGATCCATGAAGATCAGCGAGGCTCCCAGATGGGGACGATCTATACGGTGTGGCTTGCCAGTCTGGGGCTTGGCCCCGTGGCCGTTAATTTTGTGATCGACTACGGGTATCGGCTCACCTTCTGGCTGCTTGCGGCGATCTATGCTATAGGTTGGTTGATTGCACTGAGCTGGAACGAAAAGCTAAAGCCTATCCCAACCTTGACGCTCGGGGAACAGATGGCTCAGCTTCGCTTGAAGCTGTTCGCGATGAAGCCGCTGGTGCCGGGGATGATCCTGCAAACGGCAGCAGCAGGGCTGCTCGTTCCCATTCTGCCGACCCTAGCGAGGCAGCATCTGGGGCTAAGCTATTCTCAATATTCGCTGGTTCTTATTGCGGGCGGTGCGGTAACGACGCTTTGTCTGATTCCTTTGGGACGCTTGTCCGACAAGTGGGGGCATAAGTGGTTTCTGGTCTTCGGATTCGGGGCGCTTGCGCTAGGATTACTCGGATTGCTATTCTCGGCTAATCATCTCTATGCGACCATGCTTATGGCTGCTCTGCTAGGCGGGTCTTATGCGGCTGTGCTGCCGGCCTGGAATGCTTTGATGTCCTACTTTGTACCTCCGGATCAGAAGGGGACAGGATGGGGCGTGTTGTCCAGCATCGAGGGCCTAGGCGTGATGATCGGACCGCTTATCGGAGGATGGATAGCGAGTCGTTACGATGCGTCGGTTACGGTCTGGATCAGCTCCGCGATGCTGGCGTCTATAGCGTTGTATTATTGGAGGACTTCGCTCTCCAGACCGGTCGCATGGAGCGGCTTGGACGGTTAGGCGGGAAGGCAAAAGGCTGCCGTAGGCAGCCTTTTGGGAGTCAAGCTAGAGCAGGACGTTTAATTTTTGGAGAGCTTCCGAATCGTTTCAACCGGCAGGTCGATCGTCTTCGCCAGTTCCTCAGGTGAAAAGCCCTTGAGCAGAAGTTTTCTAATAATTTCTTCTCTGCCCTCTTCTTTACCTTCCTCCCTACCTTCTTCCTTGCCTTCCTCGTACCCCCATTTTTTCCAAGCAGGCATAAGCTCCATGATGGATTCACCTTCCTCGGGATAATGTTCATGAAGTTCTCTAAGCAAAGCTTCTTCTTCCTCTTTTTCAGGCTTATAGTATAAGTCAGCTACAGACATGATGAGTGCTAGCCGCGCATGATCCAGCTTTTTTTGGAGTCTTAATAGCATACGTAAGTAGGCAAAGCGTAACTCACGCTTTTCTTGCTTATTATAACCCATTTTGGCCAGTAGCGCAGCAGCAACAGGATTGTCGGAGTCGATAAATGCCCGCCAGTGAATATTTCGCAGCTCCACCTTAAGGAATTGAAATTGTAAAATCTCATGCCCGGGAATACACATCGAAAATGAATTCTTTTCCGATCTCGTCTCCTCGGATGTAAACACGGCAATAGGAATAATCAGCTTATGCTCCTTGCGATGCCGCTCAAATAATCGGCTGAAATAAATAAACATTCTTTCATGAAATTCCGTGTCCTTATACGATTGCGGTTCGAAGTGAATGAGGATTTGTGCGTCCAATGCCCTGTAGCGGGTTTCCAATAGCAAGTCTAGATTGCGCGACTCTTCGCCAACAATGTCTACGAGCAGCTCCTGCATAAGAAAACGGGTCTTGCTATGATCCAACAATAGATCCAATTCAGGAAAAAACAATTCAATAAATTCCTTGAAAAAAGTTTGCAGAAGTTTCTTAAAAGCTTCATCATGCGGTGTAATACTAGGTATACTTCTGGATATACGTTTATCTGCATCCATCTCACACATGCCCTCTCGATAAAAATAGGAATGGGACTGAGCTAGTCGGTTTTCCTAAGTATAGGCATTTTTGAAGGATATGTAAAGAACAAATGTTCGTATATGTGGCCATGTGGTTTGGCGAAAAAACGCCGGTTGATAAACCGCGCAAGCCCTCGTGTATTCACCTTAGGTCTTTAGTCTCGAAGGAATCCGTGCCGCAGATGTCGAACTTGTAAGCCATCACTTTATTCCAATCAAGGTGGAACATGGCATGAATGACGACGAGTTGGGGCTCAATTTTCTGAAGAGGTGCCGGAGCGAGATTATCGGCGAATGGACCAAGATGATGACGGATGAATTTCCATCTTTCTATCAGAGGGGAGTATTTAACGGCGGTTCAGCCATTTTTTTCGATTATATGTGTGATATACATAGTCCATTAGTTGAGCATCCCATCAGGCACCTGGTCAGCTTCTGGACACAGAAACTGATTGAGAACGGTATTCCGCTTGATCATATTTTCAAGAGCAGTATGTTCTGGCGCATTTCGCTGCTTCGTGCATTTGAAAACCAGCGGGAAACAGGTAACGGCTGGAGCTTGCCGTTGCTATCGGCTCTGCTTGACAGGCTTGACGGATTCACGTTGATGATAGCTCAAGAATATGTAGCTTGTACAACGGGCCAATTGGAGAATCACAAGGAAGTGATCACGCAGCTCCGTGACGAAAGGCTGGACCTGATCAGCAAAATGGCTGCCAGCATGGCCCATGAAATACGTAACCCGCTGACCTCGATCCTCGGTTTTCTGAAGCTGATCCGAAAGCAGCTGCCTGAGGACAAGCGGGATAAAACTCTTCAGTACCTCTCTATTGTTGAAAGTGAATTTGAAAATATCAACATGCAGATCACCGGCTTCTTGAGCTTTTCCAAAAATCGGGTAGCGGAGGAAGCCGCGGTGGACATGACGGCCGAGCAGCTGCTGGATTCGGTGATATCGCTGCTGGAGCCACGGTTTGTCAGTGAAAATGTGCATCTGGCCGTTAGTGTGGAGAATTCCGCCAAGCTGAGGATTCAGAAGCTGGCTGTCCAACAGGTGATATCCAATGTCATTAACAATGGACTGGACGCTTTATGCCGAGTCAAGAATCCAAAGCAAATGGTCATCCAAGGCTTCAGCGAGGGGGGAGCCTATATCATTGAGATTTCCAATAACGGGCCGGTTATTCGTCAAGACATGATGGATACCTTGTTCGAGCCCTTTGTTACGGACAAGGTAGAAGGCACCGGGCTGGGACTGGCTATCTGCAGAACGATTATGCGCAAAAACAAGGGGGATATTACGTGCGCCTCTTCCCCGGGGAAAACCTCTTTCAAGCTGACATTCGAGCTGCAGGAAACGGCAGCAAGGACCTCCGATTAACAGAAGAGGCGGCAGCTGAGTCGTTTCCTGCGTATAGTCACACGTATGCTTTACCTCTTGTCAGTATGCAAGGCACGCCTTTGCCGACGGCTCCCGGAACCGCCATCTTCTCCAGATATCGGACACCGCGATCGCATTTGCGGCATCGGGCGCAAACGTCTGAAAGCACGACCTTCATGTTAAACTGATTTTTGTCGATCGAGCTGACCGGGGTGTTTTTTTTGGCTTTCTTGTTTTTGCTCATATGCGCTCATCTCCTGCCAGTGGATGGTTATAGTGTATGTGGCAGACCTTCATATGGTTCAATATATGGAAGAG
Source organism: Paenibacillus puerhi (assembly GCF_009846885.1). Lineage (GTDB taxonomy): Bacteria > Bacillota > Bacilli > Paenibacillales > NBRC-103111 > Paenibacillus_G > Paenibacillus_G puerhi. The sequence continues at coordinate 45,042 of NZ_WUWM01000028.1, read as the reverse complement.
AAGCGGATTAAGATCCTCCTTGTCAGCTCGTTGTTCGTTCATGCGAACGATTTTCAATAAATCTAGGACGTCAAGCAGGAGTTTTGGAAGAAAATGTCGTACTGTCCTAGATAAGAAAATGAAAAATAGGTCTGGAGCCGTATGGCGAGGCGTTCGACCGGGGAGGAATAGCCATGGACTATAAAATTTGTCAAACGGTAAAAATCGTGGATATGAATGAGGAGATCATCACGGAGGTATTATTCGAACACGGGGAGTTCCAAATTCCTGCGATGGCCATCGGTTCTTCCGTTATTTCCTATCAATTAGGACTCAAGCAATTCGAAGTTGTGTTCGATAAGCGCGAAGGCAAGCACCAGCGGTATAAGGTTGTCGATATTGAGATCGATTTGATTCAAAAGCCGGCTAAGCTGCGGGCATTTCTAGAGCCCGTTACGCTAATCGTCGGACAGCATGACATCGGCTTGACTTAAAGCTTGCTTGCCCGAAGGCAGACAACCGGTCGTTATCCCCAAAGGGAGGACGACCGGTTTTTTAAGGTGATAGCATGCCTTGATTTGGCACAGCCTAGAAGGATGACTTATGATAAGGGAAGAAAAGAAAGATGGAGGTGAATACTAAATGAATCGAACCTTTGTAGTGTGGGGAAGCATACTCGGCTTCTTGTCGGTGGCGCTTGGAGCTTTTGGCGCCCATGCCTTGAAGGACGTTCTTAGCGCGGCTAGGCTGGCTAACTTTCAAACCGGCGTACAGTACCAGATGATGCATGCTCTAGGCCTTATAGGCGTGGGGCTGGCTTCGATCGGTCTGGGGCAACGCCGGGCACTAGCCTGGGCTGGGTGGTCCATGGTTATTGGGATCATCGTATTTTCAGGCAGCTTGTATGCGCTGAGCATGCTAGATATGACAATGCTGGGGGCCATAACGCCGATCGGAGGCGTTGCTTTTTTGATCGGGTGGCTGAGTTTGGCGATAGCTGCTTGGAAGTAGAGCTCATCCCATATTCCCCCAAGCGACCAACGACAAAATCGGCAATTCTGCCGATTTTTTTTGTGTATTCCGACACACTTTTCCCTTTTTCGTTGGTTTGGCAGGAAATGATGAGCGTGTCGTAGAATTTGTTCTCGTAGCCCCACGGGGTGGCGGTAAGCATGGGTAAAAAGGCGCTTTTTTCAGAGGAGGACATCCATGTTTAGGACAAAGGATTCAGGTCGAGAGGACAGGGGGCAATTAAGTCCGCCATATGGCTGGATAGTGCCCGTATTGACGGGAAGCAGCTTGCTCCTGTCCCTATTCCTGGCACCGTTCGTTGTGTCTGTGCTTTGCGGGGCCGCGTTGCTGACATCCTTGCGGCTAGGAGCCGTATTACGGGTAGCAAGGCAGAGGGCGCCGCACAAGCCTCAAGAAGCGCTGCCTTCCCGCATCGATTCGGCCGTAGAAACCATACATGACCCGCATTCCTTGCTGGGCGCGTTATACCAGCACAACCCGAGCGGCGTTGTCATCCTCGACACGGATAACAACCTTGTAAAGCTGAATGCTGCCGCATCGCAAATGCTGGGCTATTCTGAAGACGAAGTAAGGGGGAGGCCGGTGCGGGACTACCTGGTACCCGACCGTCTGAAGTCGACAACGGCGGTGTTCGCTGAAACACTGAAGGGAATGACCCGCTCGTTCAGATCGGCCATCCTGCATAAAAACGGCTATCGCGTCGATGTGGAAACCACGGCCGTACCGATCAAGCAAGGGACGGCTATCAAAGGCATCGTCGTGATCTGCAATGATATATCCTCAACCAGGCGTTCGGAAGAGCAAATCCGCCATATGGCTTATTATGACGATATGACGGGACTCCCCAACCGCAGAATGTTCCTGCAACAGCTGGAAGCCGTTCTTGCCGCGGGCGGAGCGGGACGCCTCGCCGTATTTTTCCTGGATATCGACCGATTTAAAATGGTGAATGACGGATTCGGACATGATTACGGAGATATGCTGCTTCTGCAAGTGGCGGAGCGATTTACCCGCTGCATGACGGAGAATGACTTCCTCGCAAGGACGGAGGGGGATGAATTCGCTTTGTTCTTCGCCGGATGGCCGGAGAGCGCGGGAGCAGAACATGTCCACGACTTGGCGAATTCGCTCAGCCGGGTGCTGGAGGAGCCCTTTACGCTCGGGCAATATCAGCTCCATGTGACGGCAAGCATCGGCATTGCTCTCATGACGGAAGAGGAGAACAGCGCCGAGGAGCTGATGAAGTGCGCAGACATGGCGCTAACCCGCGCCAAAGAGAAAGGGCGCAATAACTATCAGCTGTTCAACAGCCAGATGAAGTCGGCATCTCTGGAGAAGCTTACGCTTGAACGGGAGCTGCGCCAGGCGCTGCTGAGGGAGGAATTGCTCTTGCATTACCAGCCTCAGATGGACATCGAGTCAGGGCGAATAGTCGGCTTCGAAGCGCTGGTACGCTGGGCTCATCCGGAGCGTGGGCTTGTTTCGCCGGGACATTTCATTCCTTTCGCCGAAGAATCCGGCTTGATTGTCCCGATCGGCGAGTGGGTGCTGAGGGAGGCTTGCCGTCAGAACAAGGAGTGGCAGGATGCGGGCTATGCCCCTCCGCCGGTCTCGGTCAACTTGTCGACGAGGCAATTTCTTCAGCATAATCTGGCAGGGCGCGTGGCTGAGGTGCTCAAGGTGACGGGCCTCGATCCGAATCAATTGGAGCTTGAGATTACGGAGAGCTGCACGATGGATGTGGAATATGCGATCGAGCAGATGCATGAGCTTAAGCGTTTGGGAGTAAAGATCAGCATCGACGACTTCGGTACGGGCTATAGCTCGCTTTCCTATCTGAAAAAATTTCCGATCGACAAGCTGAAGATTGACCAATCCTTCGTCCGGGATATCATGACCGATCCGAACGACGCGGCTATTGTAGCTTCGATTATTGCCATGACTGGCCATCTGAGTCTGAAGGTGATTGCGGAGGGCGTGGAGACTGAGGAGCAGCTGCAATTTTTGCACCGAAACCAATGCGATGAAATCCAAGGGTACTATTTCAGTCCGCCTCTGCCTGTCCAGAAGGTCCAGCAGCTGATGATAAGCCGCATGCCATAGAAAAACGGCAGCCGATCAACGGTTGCCGTGAGTCATCCAGCTATGAGCATATCTTATAGGCGTCACCGGATTTCGTAATCGTCGATTTCATTAATCTTCAGCAGGTAAACTTTCTTTTCATCGACATGATAGACCGACAGATTGCCGCTAGGCGGATCGATGTTAATGATTCTACAGGGCATGCTGAGCTTGACGCCCATGGCCTTGATGACATAAAGACGAATTAACGTATTGTCCGTCTGAAAACGTTTCATTTCCTCCCATATCTGACGATGCTGATCGCTTGCCGGGAGCGAGTTGCCGGCAGATGCGGATTCCTTGGCCGGTTCGACGGCCGGCTTTGCTTCCTTGTTGGCCGTGGCCCGGGAATCCGGAGCTTTCGTCTGCCTTTGCAAGATCGTTTCCTTCAACGATTGCTCGATTTTCCTCCCCAGCTCAATGCCTTCCCTAATCTGGTAGTCCTCAAATTTATTTGAATTGAGCACATGTAGGAGCGATTCTAAGGCACGCCCGTTCGTCTCTTCCTCGATAAGAATGTCGACTTTGAATAAAAATTTCTTAACTTTGTTGTTCTGACTTTCCATAAGGAACCTCCCTAGTTCGGTAGTACTACTATACCATGATTTGGCCGCGACAAGTAGGGGAGAGAGGCATGTAAAATAATGAGAGAAACCGGGAAGGAGGGCAGCTGTGCCGGAATTGGGTGCGGGCAAGTGCACTTCCTGCCGGCCGGTTTCATATAGTGAAAGCATACCGAGTCTTGAGGGGGAAGCTGGATCATGATGCGTATGGAACCGGTCGATGTGGGCGGACGCAAGGCGCTGGCTATTGAGGTGAAGCTGCCCAAAACGACGCTGCTGGCCGTCACGACGGACAAAGGATATATCATGTGCGGCGCGCTGGATGTCGCTCTGCTGAATACGAAGCTGAAGGATCGCGGGATTATCGCTGCGCGGGCAACCGGCGTAAGGACGATCGAGGAGCTGCTGGAAGCGCCTCTGGAATCCGTCACGCACGAGGCGGAGGGACTGGGTATTGTCGTCGGTATGCGGGGCATCGATGCGGTTGGCTTGATGTTCTAAGCCAGGCCCTGAAGGAATGCCGCTGCTGACCACGATCGGAGGGCCGTTCGCGCGGCCCTTGGTTATTTTTTGATAGATGGACAAGGGGAGACGCCGCAGTTCTTCCTTGCACTTGCTACCGCTTGGAGCTTTTCTGATATAATAAGGTCATCGAGATATCCGACGGGAGGACTGCCATGCGCAGCGATTCTTTCACATACGATGATCCGGAAGGCATCCGTATTCATGTATACCGCTGGCTGCCGGAAGACGGTCTGCCGGTTAAGGCCGTCTTGCAGATCTCGCATGGACTCGCCGAAACGGGGGCGCGTTACGCCAGACTGGCTGGCAAGCTGGCGAAAGCCGGCTATGCGGTCTATGCCAATGATCATCGGGGCCATGGGAAAACCGCCAAATTCCCCGAGCGTGTTACCGTTATCGGCAAAAATGGCTTTGACAAGATGACGGAGGCCGTACATATGCTGACGGTCCGAATTCGGTCGGAGTATCCGGATGCCCCTGTCTTTCTGCTGGGTCACAGTCTGGGCTCCTTTATCGCTATGCAGTATATGTATCGCTATCCGGGTCAGGCCGACGGGATCTTGCTATCAGGAACGATGGGACCTCAAAGGGCTTTACATACGGCGGGCTGGCTGCTGGCGGGTTTGCTGCTGCTTGTGGAAGGGGCCGACTTCCGAAGCAAGCTCCTGAACGGCCTGACCACGGGCGCCTACAATAAGGCGTTCCGCCCCAATCGGACGATGGTGGATTGGCTCAGCCGGGACGAGGAGGAGGTTGACCGGTTTCGGGAAGATCCATTTTGCGGCGGGCTGGCGACAAACGGGTTATGGTTTTATACATTAAGAGCGCTGCTCGGCAACTATAAGGCCGCCCACCTGAGGAAAATTCCCAAGGATCAACCCGTATACCTGTTTGCCGGAGACCGGGATCCGCTTGGCTCGAACGGCAAGTCATTTCTGGCCCTGGTACGCTTGTATAGAAAGCTCGGGATGAAGGATGTCACCTACAGGCTGTATGAAGGCGGCAGGCATGAGATGCTGAATGAAGTCAACCGGAATGAAGTCATGCAGGATGTGCAGGACTGGCTTGACGCCCGGGTGGCCGGACTGGAGAGAAAGAAGAACAACGAGGGCTGAACCGCAACAGTCCGTAGGATGTAGCGGGCTGAAGAACGGAACGGCTCTAACGATAGGAGAGCTAGGATGGACATTCAAAAAATTACAACCCGCAAAATTTACGAGGTGATTGCGGATCAGATCAAGGAACAGATAACGAGCGGGCAGCTTAAGCCGGGGGACAAGCTTCCTTCGACCAAAGAATTATCCGAACGGTTTCAAGCCGGACGCTCCACCGTGCGTGAAGCGCTCAGCGCACTGAAGGCGATGGGACTGGTAGAGATCCATCAGGGCGAGGGCAGCTATGTAAGGACGATTGATTCCGGGGATGTCGACCTGCCTGAATGGAATTCGCTGCTGATGAGCCGCGAAACGATCCTTGATCTGATCGAAGCCCGGCAGGCGCTGGAGATTGCCAATGCAGGGATAGCGGCAGAGAAACGGACGGAGCATGATCTTCGCCGGTTCGAGGCGATCCTGGAGCGTATGGAGCGTCACCTTGGCGATGAGGAAGAAGGGGAGCGGTCCGATATTGAATTTCACCTGACGCTCGCTCAGGCGACGCATAACGATATTCTGGCGCGTATGATCGATTCGATCTCATCGCATATGCAGCTCGCAATTCGCGAGACGCGCCGGCTGCAGATGTACGGGAGCCGAGCGGTATCCGAGCAGCTCTGGAAGGAGCATCAGGCGGTGTACGAGGCGATACGGGACGGCAATCCCGAAGCGGCCAGAGAGGAAATGCGCCGGCATCTGTTTCATGTAGAGCGTGTCCTCGTCACTTTTCTGCAAAAATAAAGGAGTTGAGATAGAAACCGGCTGGAGGACCTCCGACCGGTTTCTTTTTTTTGCGGAAAAGGGGTGGGCGGCGGAGCAAAAAAAATAATGCAGCATAAAGTTGTCAGTAGAGGGTAAATAATAGGCAAAGCTGCCGACAAGATTAACAACACTAATAATCTCCTAATAATTTACTGAAACTTTCTGAAAGATTGCTAGCTATAGTAGAGATATCAAGTTGATGGAGGTGATGGAGATGAAGGATATGCAGCTTCTCCATAAAGGCAAGGTATATCGCGGGCAGGTTTCCTACGAAGGCTCTGATTTGATGGAGGTATCGTTCGACCAGTCCTCTGATTTCGAAAGCGGGGAGTCGGTGGTTTGCTTCAATTATCAGCAGCGCGTGCAAATGAGAGTGCTGCAGGTATCGAGAACGAAGCTGATTCTGGTGCCGGCCGATTCTGAAGTATTTAAAATCCAGGCACAGAACGATCAAAATTACGATATGTATCGGGATGAAGATAAAACGTTTTCCAGCTATAAGCTCAATATGTTCGGCACGATCAACGATGATTTCAAGATACTGCCGGTGCGCTACTGCTCCGTGAGCCGACTCGGATTCGGGTTTGAGGTCAACGACTTCTCGGTTAAAATGAATCATGTCTACGATACGATGATCATCTGCGATGAGGAAACGATCCATCCGCGTCTAGTGGTCCGCTACGCACATATTCAGGAGAATACGATCCGTTATGGCGCCGAAATTCACTCGATCTCGCCGAAAGACCTGAACAAGCTCCGTTACTACCTGGTGACTCAGCAGTTTCTGAAAAACTAGCTTTTATTCCTATGAAAATAATCCGGCTGTCGCCCCAAGGCGCTTGCCGGTTTTTTGTTGTTTCTTAGAGGAATTGATATAATCGAAATACCAAATATGGGCATATTAGGGAAATGAGAGGTTTTCATTTAACGCAGGAGGGATGGGGGTGAGCCAAATAGATAGGAAAGAGTTATCTAAATTATTGCTGGTGCTGGCAGGAATTATTTTTGTGCTAATCACGATCGTGGTGTTTTCGGTTTACTCGCTGCAAAGCTTATCCTTCATCCATATTCGGATTTCATCGATTTATTCGATGTTTGCTTTTATAGGGCTAATCTTGCTGGCAGCGGGCTTCTTAAGTATGGTTGGCACGATGCTGGAAAGTTTGAGAAGACATTTGCTTAAAGAACGTTTTGAACTAGCGGCTACAACGGTGCAGGAGCTTCTGTTGATTAGCTTCTTCGGGGCTATGATCCATGGGATAGACCTTTGGATTGAGGGAGTAGAGATTGGAAATCCCCAAACTGAAGTCGCGTTCACCCTTTTCGTGTATCTACTTCTCAACCTGCTTGGAAAGCTGGGGGAGCAAGTTAAACAACAGGATGCGGAAAAGATAACGAGGCGGCCGTCATAAATAAAACAGCGGCAGTTCATCAACCAAAGCTGCCGCTGTTTCTATATCCGACTGAGTCTTATAATACCCGTATAACGATCCTACAGCTTCGCTTGTCCCTCTACCCATACCTGCTCGATCTGCAAATCGGCAGAGACGAGCAGCACGTCCGCCAGCTTGCCGACGGCAAGCGATCCGATGCGGTCGAACAGCCCGATCGCCTTCGCCGGATTACGGCTTCCCAAGCGGCTCGCTTCCTCGACGGAGAGGCCAATGCGCTCTACCATGAAGCGGAGAGCATCGATCATGGTCAGCGTGCTGCCCGCGAGACTGTTGCCTTCCTTGAGACGAGCGACGCCGTCCTTCACGATAACAGGCAGGCCGCCGAGATCATACTCGCCGTTGCCGAGACCCGCAGCGGAGATGGCATCGGTGATCAGCAGCAGATTATCGCTTCGCTTAGCTTTAGTAAGCAGCTTGATGCCGGCCGGATGAACATGATGCCCGTCTGCTATGACCTCGGCGTTAATAGCGTCCTCGGTCAATACGGCTCCGACGACGCCAGGATTGCGGTGATGCAGGCCGGTCATCGCGTTGAACGTATGGACCGCATGACCGAGGCCGTGAGCAATCGCCTCCACAACTTGGTCGTACGTGGCGTCCGTATGTCCGGCGGCGATCGCGATGCCTTGCTCCGACAAGCGGCGGATGGCCTCGAGCGCTCCTTCGCGTTCGGGAGCCAGCGTTACGAGCTTGATCAGACCGGGATATTCGGCCGTCCAGGCGTCGAGCCAATCCAGCTGCGGGTTTACGATGTAGGAGGGATTTTGCGCTCCCGGCCATTTGGGGCTGATGAACGGGCCTTCCAGATGAACGCCCGCTACCCGGGCATAAGGGGACCCGTCCCGGACATAATCCCGAACGGCGCGCAGAACAGCTTCGATCGCTTCCCGCGATTGGGTAACAGTCGTCGGCAGTATCGTGGTGGTTCCTTTGCTGTTATGGAACCTGGTGATCGTATCGAGCGCGTCCTTCGTAGCGTCCATCACGTCCGACCCGAAGCCGCCATGAATATGAACGTCTACAAAGCCCGGCAGCAGCCAGCTGCCTCCGGCATCGATCCGGGTCGGTACATCGGCGGCTTGGGATTCCGGCAGCTCATCCATAGAACCGAGCGCCGTAATTTTGCCTTGGCTCCAGGCTGCGAAGCCTCTCTCCAGCGTGCGGGCTTCCCCCGCGACCTTTGCATTAACGATTAAAGTATCCCAGGCCGAGGCTGTCATACGAGCAAGCTTCCCGCTTCCTGATCCAGCAGGACGACGACATGCGGATGGGTTTGCAGCAGCGAAGCCGGGCATTCCGTCGTAATCGGCCCTTGCAGCGCTTGCTTCACAATCTCGGCCTTGTCCTTGCCGCGGACGACAAGCAGAATCATCTTGGCCTTCAGGATGGTGCCGACTCCCATAGTGATCGCTTGCACGGGAACCTGCTCCGGCGTATCGAAGAAGCGTGCGTTTGCTTCACGGGTCTGCTCGCGCAGCTGCACGACATGGGTGCTTCGGGTGAGCGCGACATCCGGCTCATTGAAGCCGATATGCCCGTTATGCCCGAGACCGAGCAGCTGGAGATCGATCTGGCCGCTATCCTCCAGCAGCTGCTCATAGCGTCTGCATTCGGCATCCAGATCCTCGGCCATACCATTCGGGATGTGGCAGCGTTCAGGCGCGATATCGATATGCCCGAGCAGCTGCTCCTGCATGAATCTGTAATAGCTGGCTTCGTGACTGCGCTCCAAGCCGATATACTCATCGAGATTGAAGGAGGAAACGCCTTGAAAGCTCACGGTGCCGGCCTTGTAAGCGTCGACGAGCTCCTGGTAAATGCCGACGGGCGTTCCGCCTGTAGCTAGTCCGAGGCGTGCCTTCGGATTGGTTTGGACCAATGCGGTAATGATGCCGGCTCCCGCTTTGTTTAAAGCTTCTTGGGTTTGAAAGGTTAGGATATTCATCAGTTCGTGGTCATCTCCCTTTGTCTTTACGGTATTTACGGACTTGCTGATACGAATGCTCCAGTCGAGGCACATAAACATCGAAGTTCTCGCTGACGAGCGCCGTAAACAAAATGTCCATCACATGCAATTGGGCGATGCGCGAGGCCATATCCCCGCGCCGCATGCCTTCCTCCAGCGACGAGGCGAAGAGGCGGATGTCCGCCTCCTGCGAGATCCGGTTGGAGCCGAATTTGGTCAACGAGACGGTAACGGCTCCCCGCTCCTTCGCACAAAGCAGGGCATCGCAGGTTTCGACGGTTTCGCCCGAGTAGGAGATGGCAAAAGCGACATCGCCTTCGTTCAGACTGGAGGCCGAAGTGATCTGCATGTGAGAATCCGGCCAGTAGTAGGCGGCCTTGCCGATCCGAACGAGCTTTTGCTGGAAATCGAGGGCCACGACTCCGGAGGTAGCCACCCCGTACAGATCGACTCGCTTGGCGCTGCGCAGGGCAGCTGCGGCTTGCGCGATGGCCTGCAGGTCGAGCTGCCGTGTCGTGTCCGATATCGAGCGCAGATGATTCGCTTCGATCGCCTGAGCGATACGATGCAGCGAATTGCCTGCGACGATATCCTGATAAGTCGACTGTGCAGGGGCAACGGCTAGCTCGGCTCCCAGCTTCATCCGAAAATCGCTGTAGCCTTTGAACATCAGGCTGCGGCAGAAGCGGGATACGGTAGCCGTGCTGATGCCGGAGCGCTCGGCCAGATCCGTGATGTTGAGCTGCACCGCTTCATGCGGGTGTCCGAGCAAAAATTGCGCGAGCTCCTGTTCCTTAGGGTTCATGTGCGACTGCTGGCCGCGGATCATTTCCATAATGCTCGACATCGAATCACCCCCCTGTGAAGGTTTTGTAAATTATTTAGGTTAATCAGGGAGTTGTAAAGAAAATTTTTTTCATACTAATCATACCTCAATGGAGTGCAGGCTTGCAACCTTTTCCTGCGACAGGAAAAGGCTGCTTGGTCCAGTAGAGCATACGTACCTATTAGGAATCAAGGCCAAAGTCAAACCCCATATCTCCGCTATCAAGCGAGGCCCAAAGCCGGCGCCGATTGTCGGTTACAGAGGACAAGTGAGCTTCTTACCTGCTGCTTTTCCCTTCGGCAGCCGGAGCTGCCAGAGGGTTGGAATCACACTCTCCTGCACCCGTGACCTGCAGATTGCGCGCATGTATTTCCCGAAGCAGCATGTTAACGAATTCGGGATCAAGCCGAAGCTGAATGGAAGCCGTATATGCCGAGATAAGCTCGTGATTGCTAAGGCGTCTCATGATGGTCTCCTTCTCAATTATTTACGCTTTCTGCTGTTTTTCAGCAGCGTCATTCTACGGGAATGGCGGAGCCAGGAGTAGTAGGTTTTCAAATCGCGAAGCTCCATGGATTGCGACATGCGGCCAAGGAAAGTCACGGCAATCAGTTTATGCAAAGGTGCGCCGAATAGGACCGATTCCTGCTCGGCGGGAGCAAACTCCACGACCATCAACAAGTCATCGTCGACGACATACACGTCTTCTTCATTACGGTAGTAGGATTCGACTCGCCCGGCTTTCAGCCTGTCCCATAGAAAACCTTCGACTTCAGCGGCGGTAAGCTTATCGTTATCCACACGGGTCCTCCAGCGATCATAAGCGTGGTGGGTCAGAATAAGATCGACTATTTGCTTATCCTCCAGCTCAGCCAAGTCCCATTCCTGAATGCTCTCTTGATTTCTGTTGACAGTCTTCATAGCAGATACTCCCCTCTGGAATCACGAGTGCCTCAATTACCATAATTATACTTATTATCATAATGTTAACTTGATGGGGATGCATCGCATATCTCGTCGACACGCTGATAAATTTTTTTCGTCTTGTTGCAAATCATGCAAAAAAAAGCCCCGTCCAGGCCGAAAATAAAAAGAGATTGCCATTAGCGCAAGGCTAAATAGGCAATCTCTTTTTATTTTGATAAAATCATACTAAACGCTCAGGTACTTCTTACCCCCAATCGCTTTCACGACTCGTGATGCTTTGTTTGCGGCTGCTGAAAGGACGACTGAACGTATTGACGATAGCGGAGTTTTCTTCCTTGGATAAAGAAAAATTTGGCGCAATGGTTTCGGATTGAACAAGTGGGGACCGATTATTCCAGTCATGAACGAACTCATGTAAGTGGGGATGCAGCTTAATGGTTGGCATCAGATCACGCTCCATACTAAAGTAATGGTTCTACAGACCTATTATAGCAAAAGTTGGGTCCGAAAGGATAGGTATATGTTTAAGAAAAATCACATTTCCGGGGTCTTTTTAACTATTTTTTTAGTTCTACAAGTCTGGTGTTCTTCCATCACGTTCCAATACCCATACTTTGGAATAAGTGTTGAGCCTGTGGGTGACGAATCTCAGGAATGGGTCATCAAGGAGCTGGAGCAGGAAAACATTCGTGCTCAGCTGGGGCTTCGTGTAGGCGATATCGTGAAGCTGGTGGATTACAAACCGCCAGACCAGTCCCCCTCCGTACAAAAATGGAAAATGGTCGAGCAGGCCCGGACGCTGCATATCGTAAGAGATGGCGAGCAGCTTGAGATCGGGATGAACATTCCAAGCGTGACGATAGGCGATATCATCCCGCTCGTCCAGGAGGCCGTCTGTCTCTTCATGGCCATCCTGCTTTGGGTAAGAGTAAAGCGGTCCCCTTCGGCCAGACTGCTGGCAGCCGTCTTCCTGACCATCGCCACTATTTATATGAGCTTAGGGGCTTCCGTAAGGGGCGATGCTGTCGGTAAATTATTGATTACAGGCTTTTTAATGATTCTGCCGGTCGTTTTTTATCATTTTCTCGTCGTTTTCTTCAAGGAAAAGGGCGGGTTGAACTTGCCGAGACGTGTTCTCACCTATGCGTATGCCGTAGCGCTATTGGGACTGGCTGCACGATTGCTCTATTTTTATGCCCCGATGTCTTACCTGGTGTACCGGTATAGCGCTATGCTTTCGCTGCTGTGCTTCGTCGCAGGCTTTGCGTGTATTATGGCGGTGCTTTCTATCCTGTATTTCCGGTCGAAGAAATCCGCATCGCATGTGACGCCGATCATAACCAGCATATGGCTGTCTTTTTTTCTTTCCTTTTTACCGGTAATCTGTTTGTCGTTTCTACCTATGCTTTTAACGGGCGATTCGTTCATGGACGCAAGGTTTACAAGCGGTTTTATTTTATTTTTTCCGATATCCTTCGCTTATTTGATCGCTTCCGATCAACTGTACGATATTGGCCTTGTGTTTCGGCGCTTCCTGTTCGCCTGCTTGCTGGCCATTGTGCCCGTCAGCGTTTTTACTGGTATGTATATGCTGCTGTTCCAGCAGGTAGTCGATCATAATCAGATCATTTTTATTTTTACGGGCGCGATGATCATGGTATCCCTGATGCTGTATGCAGCCGAGAACTGGACGACCCGGCTCGAGCCGTTCCTGTTTCCGCGAAAATTCATGCTGAAGGTAGCCTTGAAGAAGATATCGCTAAATTTGGGGACGATTTCGAGTCTGAGGGAACTAAGGGAGCTGATCCTGGTTGACCTCGTGTCGGTGCTTCAGGTGTCGGGGTGCGCGATCGTGTTCTGTTATGAGAACGATACGGAAGTCGTACATGAAGGGGAAATCGACCCGGAGGAAATTCGTCAGCTTGTCCTCTCTCCGGCCCGTCAGCGACATCCGTACCTTACGTGCATGGAGATGAATCGGCACGAAGCGTACACCAGCTATTTGATCATCACACGGAAAAAGAACCATACCGTGCTCTCCAAGGAGGAGCTGCAGTGGCTTCATCTGATCACGTCCTACCTGGAGGTCAGTCTGGAGAACGTTCACCTCATCCGCAAGCTCACGTTCCGGCTTCAGGAGATGGCTTCTCAGCTGCCTCAAGAGAACAAGGCTCAGGATATTCAATGGTTCCGCAAGGTGATGTTCGATCTCCAGGAAGAGGAGCGGATTCGTATCGCCGCGGAGCTCCATGATACGACGCTGCAGGACCTGTTTTTTCTCAAACGGAGGCTGACCTTGCTGGCTGAAAGCGAAACCAGGTATAAGGAAGATCAGGAACCGCTAAGAGGGATGATTCATTACGTGGAAATGATCAATGAAAGCTTGCGGCAAAGCTGCTTTGAGCTGAATCCGTTTTTGCTGAAGGAGGTGGGGCTCATCAAGACGCTGAATATGTACTTGGAGAAGGAGGCCTACACAAGTCCGTTCGAGCTGGACTATCAAGTTGATCCGGTTCCGATGATAGAGCAAAGCAGCTTGTCCACCCGGAGGCATTTGTTCCGGATCGTGCAGGAGCTGCTCAATAATGCGAAGAAGCATTCCGGGGCGTCCAAGGTATCCTTTCGCATAACGGAAACGGAACACCGGTTCCATCTGATTTACGAGGATGATGGGGTAGGCTTTGACGACCGCGAGGAGATCACTCTACACATTGGCGCTTCCGGCATGGGCCTGGAGCAAATGAGGACGAGGGTTCTTCATATGAGCGGCGAATTCAAATGTATAACGCAAAAAGGAAACGGGACGAAGGTTATGATCAGCGTACCGGCCGAAGGGAGTAAGACTGCATGAGCGAAGCTATCAAAGCATTGGTTGTTGATGATCATCCGCTTGTCGCCAATGCGACCAAAGCGCTGCTGGAGGAAGTGGACCGTGTCGAGGTGATCGGGACGGTTCCGACCGCAAGGGAGTGTATGGAGCAGGCCTCGTTGTATGTGCCGGATCTTGTTTTTCTCGATTATCATTTGCCCGATCAATCGGGGATGGAGGTCGCAGCCTGGCTCAAGAACCGATTCCCCGGTATGCATATCGTGATCTTCACCGGAGTCGAGCTGACCGGTATTCTGGACAAGCTGATCGAAATCAGGGTAAGCGGGGTGCTCTCCAAGGAGTCGAGCGAGCGAACGATTAAAAATATGGTCAACTGCATATTGGACGGACACACCATGCTGCCGCTATCGATCTATCACCGGATGCAGATGAATACCGGCTATGCTCCCGAGGACGAAAGACTGGAGGAGGAAGAAATTCTTATGATGAATCTGATGGTGAAGGGAGCCACACATGAGCAAATAGCGGCCCGCATCCACATGAGCAAGCGTACCGTCGATAATTACCTGCGCAAGATATATGCAAAGCTGGGTGTCAAAACAAGAGTAGAGGCGTTCGAGAAATTCATCACAAGCAAATACTATACCCAGGATGAGGTGTAAGGATGATTCCGGATATCCAGCAGCAGATGCTGCGCATAGTGGATGACACGATCGAGGTTGAGGATTTAAAAGCATTGCTGAAAGCTTCTATCGCCGATAAGGCGCTGGAGAACGGCTCGTGGTCCAAGATAACCTTGTACACCCACTACATGCTGGGAGGAGCTTCTCCCCATATTCATCGTATGGCTGCGGTGACGGAGCTGATCGTGCTGGCCCTGGATATCGTCGATGATCTTCAGGATCAAGACCATCTGAGCAAGCCCTGGATGCAAGTTCAGCAGGCGACTGCTCTCAACGCGGTGCTGGCTCTTCTGACAGGGGCCATCGGCGAGCTGGGGCGGCTGCAGATCCGGGCGGAAGGCTTGGCAGCCGTCGGTAAGATGCTGGCGAGATCGGTGAACGGTCAGCAGAAGGATATTAGCGGAAGTCCGGCCACGCCGGATGAGTACGTGGAGATGACGCAGGAAAAGTCAGGTTCTTTGTTCCGTCTGGCTTGTTACCTGGGTTGTTCTTTTCTGGACGGCAACGAGGAAAAAGTCGAGCAATTGAATCAACTGGCGGATTGCACGGGCCTGATCCATCAGATTCAGAACGATATGAAGGATCTGATCGGCTTCGATATCAAAAGCGACCTGATCGCCAAAAAGCGCACGCTGCCGATTCTGTATTTGCTCAAAGTGGAAGATGAAGCCTTCCGTCCGTTCAAGGATTACTATACGGGCCTGCTCCCTATCGAGTCGCTGCTGGAGCGCAAGGAAGAGCTGGTAGAGACGCTTCACCGTTCGGGATGCATGGAGTATGCGCGTGTCGTCCAATCGGTATGCGTGCAGAAGGCGCAGGAAATTTATAGCGAATTGGATGCGCTTTCCCCTTGGAAGGAGAAGCTGAAGGAAGTTATGTTCGGGGAATTTCTGGATGAGTAAGACAAGACCGTCCTAGGGATCAGGACGGTCTTGAGTTTATCGATATACGGTTGTCCGGGACTATTTAAACAGCTTCTTCAAATTTTCGCTGTAAGGTCCGCGGATGACGCCCTTCTCCGTTATGATCGCCGTTACATACTCATTCGGGGTGACATCGAAGGCCGGGTTGTATACCTTCACGCCCGCAGGCGCCGTACGCTTCCCGAAGCCCTGAGTGATCTCGTCCTCGTGGCGCTCCTCGATCGGAATATCGGCGCCGGTAGGCGTATTCAGATCGATTGTGGACATCGGGCATGCGACGTAGAACGGGATGCCGTGTGCCTTGGCCAGCACCGCTACGCTGTACGTGCCGATTTTGTTGGCGACGTCCCCGTTGGCAGCGACCCGGTCGGTGCCTACGATGACGGCTTGGATCCATCCCTTGGCCATGACGGCGCCAGCCATGTTGTCGCAGATCAGCGTGACGTCAACCCCGGCCTGCTGAAGCTCGAATGCCGTCAACCGGGCGCCCTGCAGCACGGGGCGGGTTTCATCCGCGAACACCTTCAGCTTGATGCCCTTCTCTTGCGCCAGATACATCGGTGCCAGCGCCGTTCCGTAGCGGGCTGTTGCCAGTCCGCCTGCGTTGCAATGCGTCAGGACGCCCATGTCGTCCTGGAACAACGAAAGCGCATGCTCGCCGATCAGCCGGCATGTCTCCTCGTCCTCCGCTTGGATCGCGATAGCTTCGTCCAGCAAAGCACGCTTGGCCGCTTCCAGATCAGCCGCGCCGTCCCCGGCTTCGCCAAGCAGTACGGCCGCTCTTGCCCGCATCCGGTCGAGCGCCCAGAACAGGTTGACCGCCGTCGGACGGCTTGTCGCCAAGTAATCGCACTGGCGGTTTACCTCCGCCAGCAGCTCTTCGCGGCCGCTATCCACAGAGCGGATGCCCAGATAAACGCCGAATGCAGCAGAGATACCGATCGCGGGCGCTCCGCGTACAGCGAGCTGCTTGATGGCATCCCATACCTGCTCGGCCGTCGTTAGTTCCAAATAGACGATCTCATCGGGGAGCAGCCGCTGATCCAGCAGATCCAGCCGATCCTTCAGCGAATTCCAGCGCACCGATTGCAGCCAATCGGCTGCAGGTGCTTGTTCGTTTGTCATAGCTCCGTCACTCCTCGCAAGTTTTCTTTCTATTTTGTGTGATCGGGCGCAACGGCCTTCTCGGCAATCTCGATCAATTGTTCGATAGACACCGCCGTACGGTTTAATTTGATCAGCGATACCCCTACGGATAAGGAGATGCGCTGGGCGCGTTCGCGGGCAGCCTCATCCTGAATCTGGTTGATATCGGCTACCTGAGCCAGTCCATGCACGCGGCGAACAATCTTGCTGCCGGTATACCCGACCGTGTCGCGCAGAATCTCCTGAACATAATAATCGGCAAAGCCCGGCGTGCGGAACATCCGGTCCACCCCGTGCGTTTCCAGGAGCGAGCGGAATTCGGCTTCGAATTTCGTCCAGATATCGCGGATCGTACCGGTCAAATATTCCCTGTACTCGCGGCGCGATGCGCTATCCTCGCTCCAGCCCTCCTGTGCCGCGAAATTCAGCAGCAGGTTGGCGAACAAGGCTCCGATGTCGAAGCCCATCGGTCCGTAGTAGGCGAACTCCGGATCGATAACCTTCGTAGAATCGGACTTGATAAAGATGCTGCCGGTATGCAGATCTCCATGAAGCAGCGATTGGGCCTTCGATAGGAACTTGTCGCGCAGGATAGCAACCTCCAGATGCAGCTCGGTATCCTGCCAAATAGCCTCTACCGCATCGCGTATCGCGGGCGGTACGTTATTGTTAGGAGAATCGGTATAAGGATCGTCGAAGATAAGATCCTCGGTTATTTTGCACAGCTCCGGGTTGACGAACTGCTTGACGCGCCCCTTTTTTTCCTGTTGATTAAGTCCCAGATCGGAGGTGAAGAAGAGCGTGCGGGCCAGGAAGGTCGCGATATGGCCGGCGAATAAAGGATATTGCCGGCGCTCGATCAGGCCTTTGCGCATAATCACGTGATCGCTGAGATCCTGCATGACGGTAAGAGCCAGGTCGGGCTCGTAGACGTGAACATGAGGAACCAGCTCAGGGCAGAGAGACCCCTGGATGATCAGCGCTTCGCTTTCAATCCGGGCGCGGTCAAGCGTCAGCGGCCACGATTCGCCGACGACCTTGGCATAAGGAAGGGCTTGCTTCAGAATGATGCTCTTGCCGGAAGCAGGCTCGGAGATGTGAAAGACCAGATTCAGGTTGCCGTCGCCGATCTCGCGGCTGACGAGCTCGCTGTCCGGAGCGAACAGATCGGGAAGCTGGCGGGCGTATTGGATAGCCTGGGCCTCCGTAAAAGGGTGATATGCGGACATGTTGCGAATTCCTCCTTTTTCCATAGCAAAACAGGTTCATTCCCTCTAGTATAAAACAATTTGCCGCACGTGGGAATAGCGCCGCGGAGGATGAAGAAGGAAAGCGGGAGAAGCGGCTGCGCAGGGCTCGCAATCGAAAAAGGGAAGGCCGCAGCCCTCCCTTTCCCGTGGTAACTCTTGCTTTTCCTACGCGTGCCGTCCTAGAAAAGCGATTTTCTGCGATGCTCCACCAAATCGATCGCGCCGAGCACGACATGAGCGACCCCGAAGCCGACAACCGCAGCGGCAGCCATCGGATATTTATTGCGAATTGCGGCGCCTGACGCTGTCACGGCCGTACCCAATACCGTTGGAATCAGTCCTTCACGCATAGTCCTGTCCCTCCCTGGCCAATGATTTTTGGTTGGTGCTCTCTTAGGATCGATCAGGATAAAGGATTTTATGCTGCCTGCAAAATTGCATTGTTTTGCCTAAGAACCTATAATGACTTGGAATGGACATCCCGTACGGGCGGCAATCCGGACGCGAGACCCGCTAAAACGGGATTGCAAAGGAGGGAGAGCGCGGATGTATGAAGGCGCACAAGTCATGGGCCTGAAGGAATGGGCCGTAGCGGTGGATGCGCTGGAGCGCGGCGATCAAATTCTGATCATGCGCAAAGGCGGCATTCGCGAGGAGACGAAAGATTTTCGCGTAGAAAGCGAAAGCTTCTTTCTGTACCCTACATACGAGCATCAGCGTAAAGAGCTTGTCAAGCAGCCATTCGCCTTCCGCCTGGAGGAGCTGGCGGAAGGCTGGAGTGCAGAGCAAACCGAAGTATCGATCCGTATCTACGCGGAGCTTGTGGAGGATATCCTGATCCGGACGCAAGAGGAGCTGGACAAGCTGAGGCCTTTCCATATCTGGACGGATCGGTTCTCCGAGGAGCGCCTCAAGTGGAAGCGTACCAAGCCGCTTCATCTGATGCTGCTAAGGGTGTACAAGCTTAAAGACCCGGTGAATGTCCCTGTTTTACCCGAATACAACGGGTGCAAGTCTTGGATAGGGCTTCCGGAGGAGCTGTTGAACTCAGTCGAACGCGTGCAGGTTTTGTCGGAGGAGCGTTTTCAATCCGAGCTGGACAAAATCAAAGCCGCGTTAAATCGATGATTTCAATGGAAAAACGCTAAAATAAGCGATGGCAGGTATTTATTGATTCAATATGGTAAGATATAATAGTATATTATGATTGAGAATCATTGAGAATCAGTTTAGAATGATTCTTAAGAGAAAACAATTCCAAAAATATAAGAAGCACGGAGGCTAATACGCTATGGCAAATTCTCCTCATTTTCAAATAGAGGGCTTGAAAGCATCGATCGAGGGCAAGGAAATTCTCAAGGGGCTTAGCTTGGAAATCAAGGGCGGCGAGGTTCATGCGATCATGGGTCCGAACGGAACCGGTAAAAGTACGCTTGCTTCCACGCTGATGGGCCATCCGAAATTTGAAGTGTCCGGCGGTACGGTAACGCTTGACGGCGAAGATGTACTGGATATGGCTACGGATGAAAGAGCGCGGGCCGGGATGTTTCTGGCTATGCAGTATCCGAGCGAAATTACCGGCGTCACCAACGCAGACTTCCTTCGCAGCGCCATCAACGCACGCCGGGAGGAAGGCAGCGAAATTTCCCTGATCAAGTTCATCCGACTGATGGAAGGCAAGATGAAGGAACTGGAAATGAACCCTGAGTTCATGCACCGCTACCTGAACGAAGGCTTCTCCGGCGGCGAGAAGAAACGTAATGAAATTTTGCAAATGCTGATGCTCGATCCGCGTATCGTCATTCTCGATGAGATCGACTCGGGTCTCGACATCGATGCCCTTCGGATCGTTGCGGCCGGCGTGAACGCCATGCGCTCCGAAGACCGCGGCTTCCTGATCATCACGCACTACCAGCGCCTGCTCGACTACATCAAGCCGGACTTTGTCCACGTTATGATGCAAGGGCGCATCGTCAAATCCGGCGGTCCTGAGCTGGCTCAGCGTCTGGAGAACGAAGGCTACGACTGGGTGAAGGAAGAACTCGGCATTATCGACGAAACCGTAGGCGGCAGTGAGGAAGAGGAATTCAAGATTCCGATGAACACGACCGCTCCAAAATATTAATCAGCTACCCCGGGAGGGACAGGAGGAAAAATACGAATGAGCACACAAACTCTTCCGATCGACCGCGTGAGCTTGGTGGAGCAGTCCAAAGCACGGAAAGAACCTGAATGGATCACCTCTTTGCGTGAACAGGCGCTTGAGCTCGCCGAAACACTCGATTGGCCGGTATTGGAAAAAACAAGAATCGACCGCTGGAACCTGGGTTCCTTCGGTAGTTATAAGCAAGCTGAGAAGGTAACCTCGCTGGAGGCGCTGCCCGAATCGGCCAGAACGCTGTTGACTGGCGGGGGCGAGGGAAGCCCGGACAATCTGCTCGTACAGCGCAATTCGGGCGTCGTGTACAGCAGTCTGTCGGATACGCTTGCTCAGCAAGGCGTTATCTTCTGCAGCCTGGAAGACGCGCTTGTTCAGCACGAGGAGCTCGTACGCAAGTATTTCCATACGGTAATCGCTAAGGACGAACATCGTCTGACAGCGCTGCATGCGGCTCTTTGGAGCGGCGGAGCCTTCCTGTACGTGCCTAAGAACGTCCAAGTCGACGTGCCGGTTCAGGCGCTCTTCCTGACTGACGACGGGGAAGCCAGCTTCTCTCCGCATGTGCTGATCGTAGCCGAGCAGCATGCATCGGTTACTTATGTGGAGAACTTCGTATCCGAAGGCAGCCTGAACGGCCTTGTGCAGAACGGCGCGGTCGAAGTTGTCGTAAAGCCGGGTGCGAAAGTGACGTTTGCCTCGGTGCATGACTTGAACGAGAGCATCACGGATCTTACCTACCGCCGTGCGGTTGTGGAGAACGACGGCTCGATCGAGTGGATCGTGGGCGAGATGCATTACGGCAACGCCGTATCGGATACGACGTCTATTCTCAAGGGCAACGGCTCTACCTCCGATGCCAAGGTCATCTGCGTAGGTACCGGCGAGCAGAAGCTGAACATCTCGACGCGCGCGGTACACTTCGGCAAAAGCTCGGACAGCCAGATGATTACGCGGGCGGTCATGCGCGACTCCGCTACGGCGATCATCAACGGCATCACCAAGATCGAGCATGGAGCGACGAAAGCGAACGGCGAGCAGACGGAAAAAGTATTGATGCTCAGCCCGAAATCGCGCGGCGACGCCAACCCGATCCTGCTGATCGACGAGGACGATGTAACGGCCGGTCACGCAGCGAGCGTCGGCCAGGTTAATCCCGAGCAGGTGTACTATCTGATGAGCCGCGGCATCACCAGAGAGGAAGCGGAGCGTCTTATCATTTACGGCTTCCTGGATCCGGTTGTCGCCGAAATACCGCTCGAGCTTGTACGCTCGCAGCTGCAGCTTCTCGTCGAAAGGAAGTTGGGACAATGAATACGAACGATATCCGCAGTCAGTTCCCCATCCTGAAGCAAGAGATCAACGGACATCCGCTCGTTTATCTGGACTCGGCGGCAACTTCTCAGAAGCCTGTTTCCGTTATCGAAGCCGTTACCAGGTATTATGAGCAGGACAATGCGAATGTGCACCGCGGTGTTCACACCCTCGGGTCACGTGCGACCGACGCCTACGAGGGCGCCCGCGAGAAGGTTCGCCAGTTCTTGAACGCCCGCTCCACGGAGGAAATCATCTTCACGCGGGGAACGACGACGGCTATCAATCTGGTCGCCTCAAGCTACGCCAGGTCCGTTTGCGGGCAAGGCGACGAGATCGTACTCACCCCGATGGAGCATCACAGCAATCTCATTCCATGGCAGCAGGTCGCGAAAGCGACCGGCGCCGTGCTGAAATATATGCCTCTTCAACCTGACGGCACCATCAAGCTGGAGGATGTAGAGAAAACGATAACGGAGCGAACGAAATTCGTCTCCATCGTCTACGCGTCCAATGTGCTCGGCACCGTGAATCCGGTTAAAGAAATCTCGGCGATCGCCCACAAGCACGGAGCGAAGATTTTGGTCGACGGGGCGCAGAGCACGCCGCACAAGAAGGTTGACGTGCAGGAGCTGGATTGCGACTTCTATGCCTTCTCGGGCCATAAGATGTGCGCTCCTACCGGCATCGGGGCTTTGTACGGCAAGAAGGAGCTGCTCCAGAACATGGAGCCGATCGAATTCGGCGGCGAGATGATTGACCACGTCGGTCTGTACGACTCGACCTGGAAGGACCTCCCATGGAGATTCGAAGGGGGGACGCCGATCATCGCAGGAGCGGTCGGCCTCGGGGCTGCGATCGACTTTCTGGAAAGCATCGGTCTGGATGCCATCGAGCAGCATGAGAAGAAGCTGACCTCCTATGCGCTGGACCGTATGAAGCAGATCGATGGATTGACCGTGTATGGTCCCCAGACGAATCGGGTAGGCCTCGTGACGTTCAACCTGGATGACGTTCATCCTCATGATGTGGCCACCGTACTCGACTCGGAGGGTGTAGCCGTTCGTGCTGGGCATCATTGCTGCCAGCCGCTGATGCGTTGGCTGAATGTAACGGCGACGGCTCGAGCAAGCTTTTATCTGTACAACAACGAAGACGATGTTGACCGGTTGATCGCTTCCCTTATCAAAGCAAAGGAGTACTTCGGTCATGCAATTGGATGATTTATACCGCAGAGTCATCATGGATCATTATAAAAATCCCCGAAACCGCGGGAGCTTTGAGGGAGAATCGGTCAGTATCGATCTGAACAACCCGACCTGCGGCGACAAAATCCAGCTGCAGATGCAGGTGGAGGACGGCAAAGTGAAGGCGGCCAAGTTTACCGGCGAGGGCTGCTCCATATCCCTCTCCTCCGCTTCGATGATGACGGATGCCGTAAAAGGGAAAACACTGGCAGAGGCGCTCGACATGGCCGATTCGTTCTCATCGCTGATGAAGGGGGAGCCCGTGGAATTCGATTATGAAGACCTGGAGGCTCTGTCCGGCGTTAACAAATTCCCCGCACGGATCAAGTGCGCTACGCTTGCCTGGAATGCGCTGCGCAAAGGAATTGAGCAGGCTAAGCAATAACCGGGTAATGAATGTTAGGAAGAAAAAGGAGGCGCGACAAACATGGCTAAGAAAATGCCGGAGATGGAAGAGTACAAGTATGGCTTTCGCGACGAGCACAAGAATATCTTCCAGAGCGGAAAAGGGCTGACGCGGGAAATCGTGACCGAGATTTCGCGGATGAAGGGCGAGCCGGAATGGATGCTTGACTTCCGTCTGAAGTCGCTGGATCAATTCCTGAAGATGCCGATGCCGAAATGGGGAGGCAACATGGACGATCTGGATTTCGACGATATCCAGTACTATGTCAAGCCATCCGAGAAGCAGGGCAAGACTTGGGAAGAGGTGCCGACCGAGATCAAGGAAACGTTCGATAAGCTGGGAATTCCGGAAGCGGAACAAAAATTCCTCGCGGGCGTATCCGCGCAGTATGAGTCTGAGGTCGTTTACCACAGCATGCAGAAGGATCTGGAAGATCAAGGCGTGCTGTTCATGGACACGGACACGGCTCTTAAAGAGCATCCCGAAATTTTCCGGAAGTTTTTCGGTACGATCATTCCGCCTAGCGACAACAAGTTCGCTGCGCTGAACAGCGCCGTATGGTCCGGAGGCAGCTTCATCTATGTGCCGAAGGGTGTGAAGGTCGAAATCCCGCTGCAAGCGTACTTCCGGATCAACTCGGAAAACATGGGTCAATTCGAGCGTACCCTGATCATTGCCGACGAAGGCAGCTTCGTCCACTACGTGGAAGGCTGCACGGCCCCGGTATATAGCACGAACTCGCTGCATAGCGCGGTCGTCGAGATTATTTGTCTCAAGGACTCCCGCGTGCGTTATACGACGATTCAGAACTGGGCTCCGAACATCTACAACCTCGTTACCAAGCGTGCGGTTGCCGAGGAGAACGCCACGATGGAGTGGGTGGACGGCAACATCGGCTCCAAGCTGACGATGAAATATCCGGCAGTTGTGTTGAAGGGCCGCGGCGCGAAAGGGATGGTCTTGTCCATCGCCGTTGCAGGCAAAGGACAGCACCAGGATGCGGGCGCGAAAATGACGCATCTGGCGCCGGATACGACTTCTACGATCGTATCCAAGTCGATCAGCAAGCATGGCGGCAAAGTTACCTATCGCGGCCTTGCTTCGTTCGGACGGAACTCCGAGGGCTCCAAAGCCAACATCAAATGCGATACCCTGATCATGGATAATCAGTCCACGTCCGACACGATCCCGTACAACGAGATCATGAACGACAACATCACGCTGGAGCACGAAGCGACGGTATCCAAGGTTTCCGAAGACCAACTGTTCTACCTGATGAGCCGTGGTCTGACGGAAGCGGAAGCTACGCAGATGATCGTCATGGGCTTTATCGAGCCGTTTACCAAGGAACTGCCGATGGAGTATGCCGTGGAAATGAACCGGTTGATCAAGTTCGAAATGGAAGGATCCATCGGTTAAACGCTAAAAACCCCGTTACAATGGAAGTTGTAACGGGGTTTTTATTATATAGAATCTGCAACGTGCCGATACGGATTCCAGCAGTAGTACGGCATGAGAATGATGTCACTCCTCAGTCTTCCACTCTTAAATACGAAAAGCCGTGTTTCCCAGATCCAACCTGTGCGGTCAGCCGGTGTTCATTTAATTCATACTGATTCTGAACCGCGGCAACGGATTGCACTTGGTCCAAAATAATGGTGGCTGTAGTGTTGTGCGGAATTTCAACCTCGACATGAACCATGGAATCTTCGATCTTCCAGGAAGAGGAGATATCGCCATAGATGCTGGAGTAGTTGGCACGGACATAGTCCAAGCCGCCGCCAATATGCGGCTGGATGATCGTATGTTTATAACCGGGTTGTTGCTCATCCGCCTCAATTCCCGCTACTACGCGATACAGCCATTCTCCGATGGCGCCGTACGCATAATGATTAAAGGAATTCATGTCGGGGCTCCACATCGTTCCATCCGGCTTGATGCCGTCCCAGTGCTCCCAGATGGTCGTCGCTCCAGCCTTCACCTGATACAGCCATGAAGGGAAATCATCCTTCAGAAGAAGCTCATACGCTTCCTTCAAGTGGCCGTTTTGACTCAGGGCATGGCAAAAATACGGTGTACCGACAAACCCGGTGACCAGGTGTCCGTCGTTCTCCCTCAGAAGCTCCAGCAGCGTTCGGATGGTTCTAGCCCTGAATTTATCCGGTACCAGGTTAAAGTAAAGCGCAATAATGTGCGCCGTTTGTGTTCTGGCGGCCATTCGTCCGGTAGGTGTGAAAAATTCGTTTTGAAAGGTTTCGACAACCTCACGGTACAGTTGCGAATAGGTGTTATAGTCCTGCTCTCTCCCTAATATCTTAGCTATCTTGGAAAATAGCTCTGTCGAATAGGCGTAATAGGCTGTAGCTACCAAATCATTGGGTGTGGCTCCGAAATAACTTCCTTCCTTCGCATCCAGCGCGACCCAATCGCCAAATTGAAGCTTATAATTCCAAATTCCGTCCTCGCTATTCTGCTGCATGAATTCGATCCAGGCCTTCATGCTGTCATATTGCTCTTTCAGTATTCGGGTATCCCCGAATGTAAGATATAAGGTCCAGGGCATAATGACTGCCACGTCTGCCCAGGCTGCGGATGAATGGCTCCCCTGACCAAGCAGCCAGTCATCATCGGCTTTGCCTGACACGATATCCGGAACGACATGAGGAACGCCTCCTTCAGGTGTTTGATCCGCACTCACATCCTTCAGCCACTTTCTGAAGAAGGTGTATGTGTTCATCAGGTAGCTTGCCGTCCTGCCAAATATTTGAGCGTCTCCCGTCCAACCCAGGCGTTCATCCCGCTGCGGGCAATCTGTCGGAATGTCGACAAAGTTGCCTTTCATTCCCCAGAGAATATTGTGCTGCAGTTGATTGATGTCCGGATTGGAGCATTCAAAGGTTCCCGTAGGCTGCATATCCGAATGAACCGCGACCGCTTCAAAATGGTCCAGCTTGATCTCGCCAGGGTACTCGGCGACTTTGATATATTGGAAGCCCTGGAAGGTGAAATTCGGATGAAAGGCTTCCTCTGTCCCGCCCTTCAGTGTGTAGCAGACCGTTTGCTTGGCTTTTCTGATATTGTCCAGATAAACATTGCCTTCAGCATCGAGAACCTCAAAGTGATTTAGAACAACGCGCTCGCCGGCTTGTCCGTTCACTTTAAAGTGAACCCAGCCGGTCAGATTTTGACCGAAATTAATGACCGTGTCTCCCTGCGGAGTGATGATCAGTTCTTTGGCCGGGATGCGATCAAGCTCCTTCACCTTGCAGCCTGCCTGCGCTGTCAGCACCGATTTATCATATTCCACGATTTCCACGGGTTTCCAAGCGGTATCGTCATAGCCCGGGGTATTCCAGCCTTCTTGTTCCAGTCTGGCGTCATACACTTCCCCATCATAAATTTCAGAGAAGATGACGGGAGAATCCGTCCCCTTCCAGGCTTGATCCGTGACTACAATATCCTTGGAGCCGTCTGCATAAGTAATCTCTAACTGACACAAGAAAGCCGTCTGGTCCCCATAATGGTTTCTCAGACCCGCAAATCCCATTAATCCCTTGTACCAGCCGGCCCCGAGCATGGTCCCGATGGCATTCTCTCCGCTTTGCACCAATGAAGTCACTTCATATGTCTGGTAGAGCAAATGCTTGCTGTAGGAGGTCCAGCCGGGCGCAAGCTCATCCTCGCTGACTTTGATGCCGTTGATATAGAGTTTATACAGTCCTAATGCAGTGGAATAGACGACAGCCGAGACGATATCTGACTTCGCACGAAACTGACGGCGTAGGTAGGTGCCCTTGGAATTGGCCGCATCTGCTTTGGATTCTGCAGACACAAATTGACCCTTCCACTCCTCTTGGCTCCGTAGAGCCGTCGTGAAGAAGGCCGTCTGACTCCAATCGCTTTCTTCTGATCCGTCTGTAATTTGCACTCTCAAATAATAGCGGGTGGAAGAAGCCAGCTTCAAGCCTTCTGCCTCGACATGGGCGGATTGATCGCTAACAATGACGCCGCTGTCAAAAACAAGGCTTTGAAAGTCGGGTTGGCAAGAAATTTGCAAGCGATACGTTTTTTGCATGACATTCGATTTATCGCTTTCAACGATCCATCCGAATTGCGGCGGTTTGGTCAGACCGATCGGATTGACCAAATAATCTACGGTGATTTGCCCTGCAAGTAACATGGTATCCCTCATTTCCGTGATATTAAAAGCTATATTACAGGGTTTTGGAGAAATTATATATGACGATTGAAGAGGTATACCATGACCATTTGTGACTAACTCCCTTACGCTACATGATCAAAATTCGGTATAATTAGCTAGGGATGATACTTTAAGTGAGGTGTGTCGGATGACAGAGCTGGAGTTGGACGTATTCCTGCGTACATATACCCCCGTAGAGAGGCGACTAGAGGATTGCGACAAGCTGGATGACAAAGAGGCTATTCAGCAGGAATATTTTGGACTTCACTCCGATTTTCTCGATGAGGCCCTATTCATTCCTCCTGGGCAAGATATTAGCTTTTCGGTGCACACGCGGTTTAGCCCGGTGAACAGTCACCGCCATTCTTTCATTGAACTGATCTACATCTATTCCGGCGAATGCCGCCAAACGATAAACAACAACAAAGTGTCGATGAAAAAAGGCGAGCTTTGTATCCTTGATATGAACACCTTCCATTCCATAGAGGATACAGGTAAAGATGATATCATCATAAACTGCCTCATGCGGAAAAGCTATTTTGATTGGGCCTTTCTGAGCCGGCTCTCCGGAAATGACATCTTCTCAAGCTTTCTGACCCAAGCGATCTATGAAAACAAGCATTCTAACGACTATATCATCATCCATTCCGGCGACAACGATAAAATCAGCCGCATCATGAACGCTATCCTGTGCGAGTACTTTGATAAACAACCGTGCTCGGACGAGATTATCAACTCCTATATGGTCATTCTATTTGCAGAGATGCTCCGCATGTACAAGGGCGATGTGAATGAGAAGAACTATTCAGCTTTGAAAAATACAAAGTTTACCGACATTATCCACTTTCTGCAGGAAAACTATAAGACCGCGACCCTAGAAGCGACGGCCCGGCATTTCAATTTTAACGCCAACTACCTAGGCAAGATCCTCAAAAAGATTACAGGGAGCACTTTCATGGACCTGATTCACCAGATTCGGCTCAGTCAGGCCTGTATCCTGCTCAGAAATTCGGAAGTGAGCGTGCAGACAATTGCCAACCAGGTCGGCTATGAAAATATCAACTTCTTCTACCGGATATTCAAGCGCAAGTTTAACTGTACGCCAGCGGAATACAGGAGAACTCGTCAATAAAAGCAAAATTTATATAAAAACAGGCAACTAAATAAAATTTTTTCCAATCCCCATGTGATAAAATAATCTCACCCCGTAAGCGTTTACAAGGGGATAAACAAGATAAGGAGGTAGTGCTTCACTGAGTGACGATCCTTGATAAGAATTAAAACAAAAGAAGGAGAGTGAATTTATGTCACAATCAAACGTAAAACATGTATCTTTTATGCTAGCTTTAGCCTTTGTCCTAGCTGTATTTGGAGTATTTCTACAGCCTTCTAAGACTGTTTTCGCTGCAGATGCTTCCGGAGTGAATGCAAGCTTCGCCGATATTCTAAAATACCAACAGCCAGACGGAGGTTGGAGAAAAGATTATACCGTAACCAGTGGAGAATGGGCCAAGTCAACTATTGACAACAAAGCTACGTATACAGAAATAAGAAGATTAGCAAGCGAGTACCAGAGAACAAAAGATAGCAAATATTCCGCAGCAGCAGTAAAAGGGATCAATTTCTTGTTAAACATGCAATATGCTAACGGTGGGTGGCCCCAAATTTATAAAAGCTCAGGATATCATACCCGTATTACATTCAATGACGGTGCTATGGTGAATGTAATGATTCTCTTGGATGAAATTGCAAACAAAAAAGGCGATTTTTCATTTATAGATAGCGCTTTAGCCGATAAATGTAAAACTGCAGTTACCAAAGGCATAGACAATATATTAAAAACACAGGTTGTTGCGAATGGAGTGTTAACAGTCTGGGGGCAACAGCATGACGAGGTGACATTAAAGCCTGCAGGGGGAAGAGCGTATGAAGTTCCTTCTCTATGTTCAGCCGAGAGCGTAGGAATTGTAAAGTTCCTCAAATCCAGACCTGCCACGGCACCAATCACTGCTTCTATTAAAGCGGCTGAACAATGGTTTAAAGCAGTGAAACTTACGGGGATCAAAATAGTGAAAACAAGTGATGATGTCATCGTTGTAAATGATCCTAGTGTAACGACCCCGATCTGGGCGCGTTTTAATGAAATTGGGACGAATAAACCCATATTTGTAGGACGTGACGGGGTAGTTAAATACAAACTTAGCGACATTGAACAAGAAAGAAGAGTAGGATACAGCTGGTATGGAAAGTGGCCTTCAGACCTGGGAATTAATTGATCACGCAGCGACTTAGCTACGACTGAGTGAAGGCTTACCAACACACTTGTTCCGATTTTATGCGGAGCAGGTGTGTTTTTTTGTTTCCAAGGGGAGCTATGCATACCTGCATTCTTCCTGTCTCATGCTAGAACTAAAGCCTATATATGAGTACAGACAGGAGACGGTGTGGATGAAGCGTTACAGCAAGCAATTAACTGGAATCGTATTGGCGCTAAGTGTGATGTTTGCTTCGGGCTGCGGTCAGTTGTCCAAAGAGCAGAAGCAAGCTAATCAGCTAAGCATTCCCCGCAAGGAGCATCAGAATGCGGACAGGAAGCTTAGCGAGGAATGGAATGGAAGGACGACGGCCGTCGGCAATGGGGGGACGATTCGGATACAGGGCAGCTCGGAGCAAGCTACCGTTCCGATCCAAACCCTGAACGGCATTGACTATGTCGTAGGCTCCGAGTTTGCAACGATCGTAGGTTTTCGCTTTAAATGGAATGAAGCCGCAGGCAAGTTTATGTTCGGCGATAATGATGCGGCCTATGAGCTAAGGCCAGGCAGCCTTAAAGCCGAGCGTGCCGATCAGAGCGTCGAACTGGCCCAGGCTCCCATCCTGCATAATTCGCAGTTGCTGATTCCGGTATCCGCCTTCGCTTTTCTCTTGTCCGATGAGATCAGCTACCAGCTGCAAGGAAAGAAGATGATTGTTAACGGGTCAGGCGTCGCCGTAGCGGGATCGATCGACGGACCGGATGAAGCGAGCTCGGGCGGCGAATTGGATTTTGCGGACGACCCGAATGACCCTTATAAGGGGAGTAAGGAAACGGCCCCTACATTCCTCCAAGCCCTGAAGGCGGAAGAGACGTGGGGAGGCAGCGTGGCTGTACCGGTATTAAAAAATATCAATCAAAATACGCTCATCGAACAGGCTAAGCGTTATATCGGGGTCAAATACGATTTTGGCGCAGATCCATACCCCCAATCGGGCAGGTTCGATTGCTCAACCTTTACCCGGTATATGTATGGTAAATACGGAATCAGCCTGCCCCGCACAGCCCGTTCACAGGCTGCTAAGGGGACGACGGTAAACCGAAAGTCGCTGCGCAAGGGCGATCTTATGTTCTTCTACGTGCCTGGACGCTTCAAAAGCAACAAGGTGGTCGGCCATGTCGGCATTTATATGGGCGACCAGCGTATGATTCATTCGTCGCCCAAGCCTAAAGATGGCGTGCAGATCACAAGCATCAATAAAGCTTATTGGAAGCAAACTTATTTGAAAGCTATACGTTTGGCCGATTAGGACGGACGGCTTGAAGTCAAAAGTGCCGCAGTCACAAGGACGCGGCACTTTCAACTAGCGATAAGTTTAGACGAAAATATGCTCGACACCCAGTTCCTGACGCTGTGACAAATCAATGAAAACGCCATCAAAATTAACAAGGGGCCGGAAAAAGTCAGTCGGATGAGTCATGACGATTTTTCCGACCTCTCCTGTGCTTAGCTGCAGCTGTTTCCCTATGAAGTTGGGTACCATATGCTTAATAAAAGCATGGGTGATATGAGGCTCCAGCTCACCGAAGCTGCAGCGGTGAATCTCACGAAGTACGGACAGCAGGTCGCGCTTCTTCTGGTATACCCTTGTCGAGATCATCGCGCTATAGACATCGGCGACGGCGATGATCTTGGCTAAGGGATGAATATCCTTATCCTTCAGCCCAAGCGGGTAGCCAGACCCGTCCATACGTTCGTGATGCTGCAAGGCCGCCAAACAGATACTTTCGGGAAGGCCTGATTTCTTCAATAAGTCATAGCCGTGAACCGTGTGCTTCTTGATATGATCAAATTCTTCCTTGCTCAGCCGTCCGGGCTTCGTCAGAATTTTCGGGTCGGCGACGCTTTTGCCGATATCGTGTAAATATCCTGCTTTGCCTGCGAGCTTGGCCTCGTCCTCCGATTGTCCCATCCACTTGGCAATGTAGTACGAGATCATACCGACCTGAACGCTGTGCTGATACGTATAATCGTCCTTGTTGTTCAGTACCAGCAGAAGCGAGACAACATCCTTCTCCTCTTGAACCTGCTCCACAAGCGGATCGAAGCCTTCATCGATCTGTTCGAGAGAAACATAGCCTTCCTTGGCTGCATGCTCGAAGAGGTCTTGGATCCCGGACACGGCTTCTTCATAAACGGCCTGCGCCATAAGTTTATAGCGATCCGCAGATAGGCTAGAAGGAGGATTCTCCTTCCTACGGCCCTCCCCGGCGTCCTCTTCGACAATGGCAGGCGGAGCCTCTTCGGTCTTGATGTCGACCTCTTCTATCCGGTGAAGCGACAGTTTGAAGATGTCGTCTTCCGATAAGACGGTAGAGGCGGACAAGACCAGCAAACCGGAGTGGTTGAAAATATCGGAGCCTAGACGATCGCCAATCTTAATTCGATTAATCGGTATCCGCAAAAAGAGTCACCTCGGCGTTTTACGAAATCTTACTATTTCGCGCAGCTAAGCTAGCTCTTCCATTGTACCAGCAAAATTTGTCTATGATAATCGGTTTATGTCGGATAAATGCTAAAATTTACTTTAGATATACTTGATTCATGTGCATTTTTCACTCTTGACAAGGGTCTTAGCGCCTAAAGTGAAGGCCTGTCTACATACCTATGTAGCGGCTGTACAAGCTTTTAGCGACGACGGGATCATCCGTGCCTTGTACGATAAGACGGCCATCCGGGAATAGGACCAGTGTCAGATCGTTTTCATCGATGTACAGTTTCAATAAAAACGGATTGCGCTCCACTCGTCCGATAGGAGCAAGTCTTTGTTCCCAATCGGACAAAGTCAGCTGAAGCGGGCTGCTGGGCTGGATCTGAACGGAGTTGCGTCCGCACAACGATTGGATCGTATCTTCCTCGACATAGGCTTCCAAATAATCGAAGGTATGAAGTCCGCAGCAGGGACAATCCGTTTTTCGGGCTTGGCTGACATCGATGCCGGCGAATTGATTGTACCAGATGTCCCAATGAATCATTTTTCGATTAAGGTTTTCGCGGGCTCCGACTAGAAGCTTGAGCGCTTCCGTAGCCTGATGGGAAGCCACCATATGCACAAGCGGCCCTATGACGCCGGCCGTATCGCAGGTTTCTGTCGTGCCTTGACCGGGAGGCTGCCCGAACATGCAGCGAAGGCAGGGGGTTTCACCGGGCAGCACGGTAAGGGAGACGCCCCGGGAGCTTACAGCCCCGCCGTAGATCCAAGGTATGCGATGTTTGACGCTTACGTCATTGATGAGGAAACGGACGGCGAAGTTATCGGTGCCGTCGAGAATCAGGTCCACGCCGGTCAGCAGCTCCTCGGCATTGATTCGGTTCAGATCGGCTACGACGGGTTCGATCACGATCCCTGAGTTCGCCGCACGCAGCCTGGCCGCCCCGGCCTCGGCCTTCGGCGAGGAGGAATCCGCATCCTGCTCGTCATAGAGCATCTGGCGCTGAAGATTGCTGCGCTCGACGAAATCCCGGTCGATGATGCGGACGAAGCCAACTCCGGCCCGCACCATATGATTGGCCAGCACGGTGCCGAGCGCACCCATGCCGACGATCGCGATGCGCGACTTCAGCAGCCGGGCTTGTCCCTCTTCGCCGATCGGTGCAAACAGCATTTGCCGCGAGTAACGCTCCCGGTCTATGCCAGGCAGCGGCGGCAGTAAGTTATCGGTAGAATTCATAGCGAATACCCTCCCTCGTCCGATGAGGAAGGGGAAGCCAGCGGATTCCACGGTCCTTGCTGATGGCCTTTCCATTCGGAGCCGTCCGCCCAGCGTTCCTTCTTCCAGATGGGGACTATCTGTTTCAATCGTTCTATGGCATAACGGCTCGCTTCATACACATCGCTTCGGTGGGGGGCCGAGACAGCGATCACGACGCTGATCTCGCCGATAGCCACTTCGCCCAAGCGATGGGTAACCGCACATAAGCAGCCCGGCCAGCGCGCTGCTATTTCCTCTGTAATTTGCTTCAGGGTGCGCAGAGCCATAGGCTCATAGGCCTCATATTCAAGCAGGACGGTTCGTTTGCCCTGCGTCCATTCCCTTGTCGTGCCGGTGAACGTAAGGGCTGCGCCATGATTCGGGTGCAGCACCTTGCTTGTCACCTGATCGGGGATGATCGTTTCGTGCGTGAGCTCGACCATGACCGGCTCTCCTCCGGAAACCGGCGGGATCAGAGCAATCTCGTCGTTCTCCCGGATAAGGGCGTGATCGTCCGCATATTGTTGATTGATCGCCATATAGGCATTGGCGATGGCGCCGGCTGCGTCGGGGTATTGCCGGCTCAGGATGGCCTTCAGCTCCGACGCTGTCAATGTCCCGGCAACATGACCTTGATCGAGATCGAGCTGCAGGAGGCGGGTGCCCCAAAGCTCCGCCAGTCCGGCGAACAGCAGGATATTCAGCTTCATGACCTTTCACTCCGTAGCTTCATAATTTTCTTTGTTTCGCGGGATCGTATCCTTGTCCAGCATACCATATCCGCATGTAAAAGTGATATAATGGCAGGTAAGCCCATGTGTGTTTGATCTGGCAGCCCAAAAGAAGCTAGTTATAGAAGCCATTTAGAAGCGGAGGCATTTCGGCAATGATCAATGTGGTCGATGATTGGAAGGGAAGTGCAGCTTTTGCCTCGGCTGGCGAGCTGGCCGGGGTTTCCGGCGAGCCGTTTGCAGCAGGGAGCCGGATGGAAGGAGCGACAGGCAACGCCATCGATTGGCGGCATTGGTATGAGACCTGGAGCGCCGGGAAGAAGGGGGAGGGAGGGCATCAGCCTACGCATCTGCAAGTGTGGGCCTCCGATGAGTTTCAGGCGACCATCCCCTGGCACGAGCTCAGGGATGCCTTCATCGTGTTCGAGCAGGAAGATGGACAGCCGCTAAGCAAGGGATATCCGATAAGGCTGTACGTACCGAACGGCAGCAGCGAGT
Organism: Paenibacillus puerhi; assembly: GCF_009846885.1. Classification (GTDB taxonomy): domain Bacteria; phylum Bacillota; class Bacilli; order Paenibacillales; family NBRC-103111; genus Paenibacillus_G; species Paenibacillus_G puerhi. The sequence continues at coordinate 10,342 of NZ_WUWM01000028.1, read as the reverse complement.
GCCTGAATGTGAAAAGCGTTATCCGTCTGCGGATTGCCTACGATCCCGTTCTGGGGGAGACGGCGACATACGGCTTCCTGAATACGATAGAGCCGGAGCAGCTGCTCCTGTCGCGCCGTACCTGACCATGAGCTCTTCTACCGAACAACGAAAAAAGCTTCGTATCATCCATACGAATGATATTCATAGCCATGTCGATCGAATGGGCAAAATAGCCCGAATTATCCGGGAGCTTCGTGAAGAAGCAGGGGACAGCCATACGCTGACCCTGGATATCGGAGACCATATCGACCGCATGCGTCCGGAGACGGAAGGAACGGACGGACTTGTCAATGTGGCCGTTCTGAATGCGACCGGCTACGATGCGGTTACCCTCGGGAATAATGAAGGACTGACCTACACGCCGGACGTATTGCGAAGCTTGTACGCCGAGCACGCCGAGTTCGCCGTTGTGCTTGGCAATATGTTCGAGACCTCGACCGGTCTTATCCCCGAGTGGGCCAAGGCTTGGCAGCTTGTCGAAAGGGATGGCTTGCGGATCGGATTGATCGGAGCTACCGCCGCGTTCTCCGAGTTTTATCGGCTGCTCGGATGGGACGTTAGGGATCCTTTCCCGATCATCGGCGAAGCGGTACGCCAGCTGCGCCCTCAAGCCGACATTCTCGTCCTGATGTCCCATCTGGGTCTGCGCAGCGACGAGAGATTGGCCGAGGCGTTCCCGGAACTTGATGTGATCCTGGGCGGACATAGCCACCATCTGTTCGCCGAACCCTTAGTCTTAGGAAACACCGTGCTCGGTGCGACCGGAAAGTTTGGCCAGTATGTCGGCTATCTCGATCTGGAGGTGGAGCCGGGCGGACAAGGCGTCGTGCTGGCACGGGGCGGGGTTATAGAGACCGAAGGCTTAGCAGGAGATCCGCAAGTGGAAGCTTTGCTGGAAGGATATTCGCGATTGGCGCGGGAAAAGCTCGCCAAGGAGGTAGCTTACCTCGACCGCAACCTGCAGATCGATTGGCATGGAGAGTCTGAGCTCGGCAATTTGCTGGCGTCGGGTCTGAAGCGGTGGGTAGGCGCAGAGCTTGCGATCGTCAATTCGGGACAATTGCTCGGCGCGTTATCCCCGGGGCCCATATCTGCAGGCGACTTGCTGGATTTATGCCCTTCGCCGATCAATCCGTGCCGGCTGCAGCTGACCGGCGAGCAAATTGTTAGGGCACTGGAAGAATCGCTGCTGCCGGAATATCAGGATAAGCCGATATTCGGCTTCGGCTTTCGGGGGAAAGTCCTGGGATCGCTGGCCGTCGACGGGATGACGGTCGAATACGATCCCCAAGCGGAGCCGTATGCCCGAATTGTGTCTGTACGTATAGGCGAAAGCCTCTTGCAGCCTCAGCGCCGCTATACGGTGGCAAGTATCGATATGTTTACGTTTGGCATCGGATATTTATCCATCGGTCAAGGAACGGAGGCCGAATTTTACTTGCCGGAGTTTATCCGGGATGTGCTGAAGCAGGAGCTGCGCGATCCTCTGGCCCTGAAGGAGAGCGGAGAGAGACGCTGGATCAAGCGCGTGGACTGACATTTGGCAGAAGAAAGCAAGCCGCCGGCTTGTTTTTTTTCTGCCAAAAAACATGCAAGGCGATGTCGGATCTTGCAAAAAAAGTTATTGCTCTTTTATTGCGAATCCGATACGCTATTTATGATAAAAACATTTTCTAAATTTTTCTTTAGGAAGAGATGGGGAACCGGTATGCGTCTGCTGCCGCTCAGCATGGTGGAGCCCGGGATGAGGCTCGGCAAGAAAATCTATAATTCCGAAGGCTTGATTCTGCTCGGTGAGCAGGTCGAGCTGACGCAAGGCATTATCCGCCGGCTGGAAGGCCACGGTATCGACTTTGCCTATATCGATGATCCGCGTACGAATGACCTGGTCATCCGCGACTTATTGTCCGAAGAAACGCGAGTCCGCGCGGTCACCGAGATCAGAGATTCGTTTCGCAAGATTGCGGAGGGCCAGCTCAGGCGCAAGGCAGCCGGACAGCTGCAGGTGGGCAAAGCGTTCCGCGGGCTGATGGATATGATCATGGACGATCTGAGCGACCATAAGGATGCCATGATCATGCTTACGAATATCAATGCGATGGACGATTACTTGTTTCATCACTCCTTAAACGTATGCATCTACACGACCATGCTCGGGTTGGCCCATGGCTACAGCAGGGATGAGCTGATGACGCTCGGCCTCGGAGCTCTTCTTCATGATGTGGGCAAGACACAAATCCCGCTCGAGCTGCTGCGCAAAAGAGATCGGCTGACGGATGATGAATTTTCACATATCAAGCATCATACGTCATTCGGCTTTCAATTTCTTAAGGACGAGCCGAACATCCCTTTGCTCGCGGCGCATTGCGCGTTTCAGCATCATGAGAGATTGGATGGAAGCGGATATCCCCGCGGGTTGAAGGGGGGAGAGATCCATGAGTATGCGCGATGGATTGGCCTGGTGGACTCTTATGACGCGATGACGACGCACCGCGTTTACCGGAAGGCGATGCTGCCCCACCAAGCGATGGAAATCTTATTTACGGGGACCGGCTCCTTGTATGATAAAGAAAAGATCGAGCTGTTCCGGGACAAGATTGCGATTTATCCGATCGGGATCACGGTTACCCTCAGCACAGGTGAGAAGGGGGTCGTCGTGGATCTGAATGCTACGGTGCCTCAGCGTCCGATCGTCCGCATTCTCCAAGACGAAGCGGGGCAAGAGCTGGATGGCAGCCGTGAGATTGATTTGTCCAAATCGCTCAGCGTCATGATAGTCGGCGTAAATGATGAGATGATCGCTTCTTAAGGCGAGGCATATGGAAAAGCCCGCTCCCTGCCGGGAGGGGGCTTTTGGCGTCTCCGGTTTTCTTTTCCGCATGATTGCGCTACAATAAGATTATACGTATGTTAAGAGGTTTTACTATCCTACAGAAGAGTCAGGTGTCTTACTATCATGTCCGAATCATTCTCGTTACCTCCCGCGTTTCTGCCCAAGATATCGCCGCTCTACGATCCCTGGGATCCGCTGCCGGCTTATCGTCAGTACGGGGAACACCGATTGACGAGCGTGGAGCTGACAATAACGAATCTTTGCAACATGCGCTGCGAGCATTGCGCGGTCGGCGAGTCGTTGACGCTGACGGAAGGCACGCGGCTTCCTTTGGCGAACATACTGCGTCGCCTGGATGAAGTCGAGCAGTTGGAGACGATCAGTATTACGGGCGGCGAGCCCAGCTTCCATACGAAAACGGTTCGCGAGTACATCGTTCCCCTATTGAAATATGCGAGGGAACGCGGTATCAGGTCGCAGATCAATTCGAATTTGACCCTTGATCTAGCTCGATACGAAGAGATTGCGCCTTTTCTGGACGTTATGCATATTTCGTTTAATTATTTGAACGAAGAGGACTTCTATCAGGTTGGCTTCGCTCGATCCGAACGCCCGGCCAGCCGTGAGGCAGCCGCCAGGATGTATGAGCGGATGCTTGAGAATGCCCGTGCGCTGTCCGAGGGCGGACTGTTTGTGTCAGCCGAATCGATGATTAATTTCCGTACGCATGAGAAGCTGGCCGGCATTCATCAACTGATCGCTCAGATGGGCTGTGTCCGGCATGAGGTGCACCCGATGTATCCGAGCGCTTTCGCCTCGAATCTCCCGGTATTGACACTGGAGCAGACCCGCAAGGCGATCCATAGCCTGCTCGATAGCCGGGATAAAAACTTATGGATGCTGTTCGGCACGCTGCCGTTCTATGCCTGCAGTGCGCTGGAGGAAGACCGGGACATCGTCTCCCGTCTGCGTCAGGAGCCCCAAGTGACGGTTCGCAACGATCCTGACGGCCGAAACCGGTTGAATGTGAATATGTTCACGGGCGACGTGTTCGTGACCGATTTTTCAGATGTTCCTTCTTTGGGTAATGCGCTTTATGACCGTTTGGAGCAAGTATTCGCCCGTTGGCAGCTGCATCCGCTGTACGCCACCGTCGGATGTTACTGTCCGGCTGCCGCGTGCTGCGGCCCCAACCTGCTTGTTGCGGATACGTACTACAAGGGTGTCGATTTTACAAAGCGCCGTGCGGTTATCTGACTGAAAGTTCCGCATGAAAACCATACCAGAAGCAAAGGAGTTTGAATCGCATTGGACAGTAGTAGTGCATTGGACGGTAGTATAGAAAGCTACAGCACAGGACTAGCAGCCTTTGATTTCGGCTCCATCGCGTTAAATCTCGTTCTTGTCGTATTTTTAGTACTGCTTAACGGATTTTTTGTGGCAGCGGAGTTTGCCTTGGTTAAAGTCAGGCAGACACGCTTGCAGCAGCTGGAAAGCGAGGGGAACGGCAAGGCACGCTATGCGCTGGCCGTCACTAAGAAGCTGGATGCTTATCTGTCCTCTACACAGCTCGGCATTACACTGGCTTCTCTCGGACTCGGCTGGGTCGGAGAGCCTGCGATCTCGCATCTGATCGTGGAGCCCCTGTTCGATCTTATGGGGCTTGGACATGCCTGGTATGCCGATGCGCTCGCCATTGCAATTGGGTTTGGAGTCATTACCTTTCTTCATATCGTCCTTGGGGAACTGGCTCCCAAATCGCTCGCGATCCAGAAGTCGGAGATGACGTCGCTATGGCTGTCCGCTCCGCTTATGTTGTTCTACAAGATCTTCTTTCCCTTGATCTGGCTGCTCAACGGCGCGGCCAACCGCCTGATCCGGCTGGTGGGCATCCACCCGGCAACGGAGCATGAAGCGGCGCATACGGAAGAAGAGATTCGCATCCTGATGGACGAAAGCGCGCGCAGCGGTCATATCGACAAGGACGAAATGGTACTCTTCGATAATATTTTCGAATTTTCAGAACGGGTTGCCCGTGAGATCATGCTCCCTCGTACCGACATGGATTGCCTCTTCACGGAGCAGCCCTTCCAGGAAAACTTGAATATCGTCTACGAAACCAAGCATACCCGATATCCGGTGGCTACTCATGATAAAGATGAGATTATCGGATTCGTCCATATTACCGACATCTTGACCTACAAGGGTGCTGAGCCCGATCTGAAGCGGTTCGTCCGTCCGGTGCTGATGGTGCCCGAATCCATGGAGATCAGCCAGGTGCTTCGTCTTATGCAGAGAAAGCGGTCTCAGCTTGCGATTGTGATCGATGAGTACGGAGGAACGGCCGGATTAGTTACGGCAGAAGATATTCTGGAGGAAATTGTCGGCGAAATTCATGACGAATTCGACGTGACCGAACGTCCGGAGATCGAGAAGATCGGCGATGTTTATTCCATAGACGGCCGTGTGCTGCTCGAGGATCTTAACGATATGCTGGGTCTTGGGATCGAGGATGAGGAAGTGGATTCGATCGGGGGATGGCTGTTCAAGCAGCTGGAGGGTTCTGTATCCAAGGGCAAACGGCTCGCCCACGAGCAGTTCGTCTTCGAAATTACGGAGGTTGACCGGCTGCGCGTGCTCCGCTTGACGATTCAGCAAATCCAGGATCCGGTTCAGGAGGAGGGAGAAAGTCAGGAGCAGTAATACCTGAGATGGAGGAGGGGCTTGGCCGAACATGTCTTTACGAACGGTGCTCTTATGCGTGATCGGTGCGCTGCTGCTCTACGGATTATTTACGATTGGCTTTCCATTTCTGCTGGCTATGCTGGTTGCGATCCTGCTCGAACCTGTGGTTCAGGCGCTTATCCGGTATGCTAGATTCGGCAGGGCGGCGGCCGCTGTAACGGCATGCACCATATTCACCGGATTGGTGCTGGGATTTATTTACCTCGCGGGATTTAAAATGATATCGGAGCTTGTCCAGTTACTTAAGAACGTTCCCGGCTACTTCAACGAAGCGCAGAGCTTTATTGAGGATACGGCGATCAAAACGCAATTTTTCTTCGATAAGCTGCCGCCGGCCATGGCTGCGGATGTGCTGAAGTGGATGGAGGATGGCCTGGCGGGACTCACCAGTAATTTGAACAGCATCATATCGGGCATTACCGGGTATCTGATCGGCTTCGCCAAAACGATTCCCAATCTGTTCATCTTTTTCGTGGTCTTTATCATTGCGCTGTATCTGATCTCGCTCAGCCTGCCCAAGCTCCATCAATCGTTTCTGAACCTCTTCGACGCCGCCTCCAAGTCCAAGATGAGCACCGTTCTTCTTGATTTGCGCAGAGCGATAATCGGCTTCATCTTCGCCCAGGCCTTGATCAGCCTGCTCACTTATATCGTAACCCTGGTCGGATTATTGCTGCTGCGAGTGGATTATCCGCTGGCCGTGGCGCTGGTTATTATTTTGGTGGATATTCTCCCCGTGCTGGGAGTAAGCGCCGTTCTTCTGCCATGGGCCATCTACAGCATACTGGTAGGGAACGTTCAGCTCGCGATCGGCCTGATTGTCCTATATCTGGTTATTCTTATTTTCCGTCGAATCGTTGAGCCGAAAATCATCGGAGATGCGGTCGGCATCAACGCGCTGGCAGCGCTGGTCAGCATGTACGTCGGGTTTCAGGCGATCGGCGTCGTAGGATTGTTTCTCGGGCCGGTCCTGATTATTATCTACCACGCTTTGCGGCGTGTGGGCCTGTTAAAGATCGAGTTCAAGCTTGACGGCTAATGACGAACGTATACAAAGGGGGGAACAAGCAGTTGCAAGGGAATCTAGCTAGTGTCAAGCAGCATACCAAGCTGTCGCCCGCCAAACTGGTTCGGCGCGCAGTCCTCATGTTCATCGGGGCTGCGCTTGTCTCGGTCGGACTGGAAATTTTCCTCGTACCTAATAATATTATTGATGGCGGAATTGTCGGTATTTCGATTATTGCCTCGCATCTATCCCATCTGCCCATCGGCGTTTTTCTGATCTTATTCAATATTCCATTTTTCTTTATCGGCTATAAGCAAATTGGCAAGACCTTCGCGTTCTCCACGTTGTTCGCGGTCTTGATCATGTCGATCGGCACGTCTATCCTGCATCCGGTCAAGGCCTTTACAGCCGACCCCTTGCTTGCGGCCGTATTCGGCGGAGTCATCCTGGGGGTTGGGGTAGGTATGGTTATCCGCTCCGGAGGCTCCTTGGACGGCACGGAGATCATGGCGATCTTATTCAGTAAAAAATCGCCGTTTTCCGTAGGCGAGATCGTTATGTTTTTCAATCTGTTCATTTTGAGCAGCGCAGGGTTCGTATTTGGCTGGGATCATGCGATGTACTCGCTGATCGCCTACTATATCGCTTACAAGATGATCGATATTACGATCGAAGGCTTTGACGAATCCAAGTCGGTCTGGATTATAAGCGAGAACAGCCGTGAGATCGGCGATGCCATCATCCATCGTCTTGGTCGCGGGGTGACCTTCCTTCAGGGAGAGGGCGCCTTCTCGGGAGGCAATAAGCTCGTGATCTTCTGCGTGATCAACCGGCTTGAGGAGGCGAAGCTGAAGTCCATTGTCGAGGAGATGGACCGGTCCGCTTTCCTGGCTGTAGGCAATATTCACGATGTGAAGGGCGGAAGATTCCGCAAAAAGGATATTCATTAGCGCGCAAGGGCCGTCGGCAGACGGCCTTTTTTCATTTTGTCCGGCATGCAGCCGCTTCTCGCCGGACTGAGAGAAAAATTTTATACGCATACGGTCAAGCTGAGCCCTGTATAAATAATGGTAGCCAATCCTAAGTAAAGGAGGAACGGTTCATGGAACAAGTTCGAGTATGGCATCCCTACGTCAGTCCCTTTGACCCATGTCCGCCCATGCGGGTGAAGACTTACAGCACTCCCCCTCAGCTATTTATCGGGTTTCAACCGCCCAATCTGCCGCAATTTTCTCCCATGGAAGCTTTGAAGCACGGCACGCTGTGGCCCGCGCTGTACAGTCCGTACGGACCGAGAAAATAGGTTGCCTGGAGGAGGAGAGCCCATGTCCCATACGGTTCCTGAGCATTACTATACCAAGCTGAAGGAGCTCCAGGCGATCGATTTCGTTATTGTGGAGCTTACGTTGTATCTGGACACCCACCCCGACGATATACAGGCCTTAGAGCAGTACAATCGGTTCGTTCAGCATCGCATGCAGATTGCCCAAGAATTTCAGAATGAATTTGGCCCCTTGACCAGCTTCGGATACAGCTTCTCCAAGGCCCCCTGGCAGTGGAAGGAAGCTCCCTGGCCATGGCAGGTATGATGGCCGGCCCGCACACGATGATCAATAGAAGGGAGAATCGGCATGTGGGTATATGAGAAAAAGCTTCAATACCCGGTGAAGGTCGGGAAATGCGATGTGCGTATGGCGAAATATTTGATAGAGCAGTACGGCGGAGCCGACGGGGAATTGGCCGCGGCGCTGCGGTACTTGAATCAGAGGTATACGATCCCGGACAAGGTCATCGGGCTGCTGACGGATATAGGGACGGAGGAGTTTGCCCATCTGGAAATGATTGCAACCATGGTGTATAAACTAACAAAAGACGCGACGGTCGAGCAGCTGAAGGCAGCGGGTATGGGCGATTACTACGCCAATCACGATAAAGCGTTGTTCTATCAAAATGCGAGCGGGGCTCCCTGGACTGCGACTTATATTCAGGCGAAGGGCGATCCGATAGCGGATTTGTATGAGGATATAGCGGCGGAAGAGAAGGCGCGGGCCACCTATCAGTGGCTGATCGATTTGACGGACGATGTCGATCTCCAGGACGGATTAAAGTTTCTGCGGGAGAGGGAGATCATCCATTCGCTCCGCTTTCGGGAAGCTGTAGAAATTTTGAAGGCGGAGCAAGGGGCGAAGAAGTTTTTTTGAATGGGTAAGCGAAGGAGTGGAGAAGGCCATGCCCGGGTGTGACTGGGGTGGTCTTTTTCATGCGCGGTCGGGTCATAAAGAGGTAGGAAGAGGGCGGAAAGAAGAGCCGTAGGCTGGACATTCATAAAATTTGGTTTTTTTTAACTTTTTCCCCGTTTGCAAAAAATGTCCGTTTCGCTATCATTTAATAGGATCCCATTAATTAAACTACCAAGAGGTGTTGACATTTGAAATGGCTCTCCTTCTTTAAGCAATCAGCGGTCTTCGCTATGGGCGGTTTGCTGGTGGCCATGTCCTCCATCGCCCAGTCGGATGAAGTTTACTATGAAAATCAGGTTGCCGTTCTGCTTTATCATCATATCAGCGAGACCGACACCAGCACGGTGACGATTACCCCTCAGGCGTTCCGCGATCAATTGGAATATTTGCAGCACAAAGGCTATCACTTTATCGACATGCCGGCTTTCCAGAGGTATATGAAAGGAGAAGGCGTGCCAAGCAATGCGGTGCTGGTCACCTTCGACGACAGCTATAAAAGTATCGCCGAGCAGGCTCTGCCGGTTATGCAGACCCTGCATATTCCCGCTGTCAACTTCGTGATCACGCAGGATCTGGACGGACCGTTCAGCAGCAAGCTTCCTTCGCTCAATGAAGAGGATGTTGCCCGGATGTCGGCGTCTGGGATCGATATCGAGTGCCATTCCAATCGGCTTCACCGGAAGCACGACGGCAACGCGCCGTTCCTGACCACACGGCTCTCGGAAGAAGGCCGGAGCGAGTCGGAAGAAGAGTACCGCGGCCGAATCGAAAACGATACGAAGGTGTGCGCCGATCGCCTTGGCCGGGTGACGGGCAGGACGGTCAACGCTTATGCGTATCCGTTCGGAAGCTTCAATCAGATGGCCATTGAAGGGATACGGAAGGCCGGTATGGAATACGGCTTCACGGTCGTTCCCGAGGTAGCTACCCGGGCGGATAATGAAATGCTGATCCCTCGCATCAATGCGGGAAGTCCCGGCATTACGCCTCAGACGCTTCATAACACGATCGTGCGGCAGGCCGTCGATCCTTATAAAGCTGCCGATTATGTGCCGCTGCGAGATACGTTTGCCGAGCTGGGAGGCGTCGTCATCCGGAATGATAGCGGACAGGTCAGCCTGCACTACGGGGACAAACGTTGGATACTGGAAACAGGAAAGGGGATCGTCACCAGCGACGGCATCGATAGGCGGCTGGGCCATCCCTTGATCAAGAAAGGGATGAAGCTGTGGATTCATCTGAACGACCTGGAGGCCATTACCGGATTCGAAATCATCTACCAGCCGAACAAGGGAAGGTATGGAATAAGAGAGACGCCGATGCGGTTGATTCACTCGTAATTCCTTCATTTATATAGATTGAACTGAAAAACTTCATACCTGAACAAGCAGACGGTCTATGACTTCAAGAGGCGATTTATTGATCCGTTTCATGAAAGCAGCGACATGAGAACGAATCACATAAAACTTATGGAAA
>NZ_WUWM01000027.1 GCF_009846885.1 Paenibacillus puerhi | reverse complement strand
TGCCATTCAGGTGGCTTTTCTTTGAAACCTGTCTGATGTTATCAAGGCCCGTTGGTCAAGGGGTTAAGACACCTCCCTTTCACGGAGGTAACAGGGGTTCGAATCCCCTACGGGTCACCATCTATGAACGCTTAGCTCAGCTGGGAGAGCATTACCTTGACAGGGTAAGGGTCGGCGGTTCGATCCCGTCAGCGTTCACCATACTACCGCGGGGTGGAGCAGCCCGGTAGCTCGTCGGGCTCATAACCCGAAGGCCGCAGGTTCAAATCCTGCCCCCGCAACCAATTTAATGTGTGGAGCCGTGGTGTAGAGGCCTAACATGCCTGCCTGTCACGCAGGAGACCGCGGGTTCGAATCCCGTCGGCTCCGCCATGATTACTTCCTGTGTAAACGGGATGAGAACACTTGGGTTCGCCGGAGCAACAGATTCATCATTATTGCTTATGCGGAAGTGGCTCAGCGGTAGAGCATCGCCTTGCCAAGGCGAGGGTCGCGGGTTCGATTCCCGTCTTCCGCTCCATGATTACTTGTTCAACGTCGGGACGTAGCTCAGCTTGGTAGAGCACCTGGTTTGGGACCAGGGGGTCGCATGTTCAAATCGTGTCGTCCCGACCATATGTAGGAAATCATCATCCGTCAACTGCGAGGTTTCGCAAGTTGACGGATTTTTTGTTTTCTTAGGGGGAATACCAGACCGAGGAGACAACAGAACGATGTACAACATCTTGAAACAGGCGTATAATCAACGGCAGTAGGGTATAGGGCGCTGCGCCTTGGCCGGTCGTGGGCGCTCAGGCTCAGGCAGAGAAAGCTGGAGCAGGAACGGCAGATGGCAGGTGGCAGGTGTATGCGTACTCCATGTATAGGGAGAGCGACATATGATTTTCGGAGATATGCGTCATTATGAAAAGGAACGTCATACATACCCGGCGGCCATACGCAAGGGGCTGGAGAGCATCGTCGACCTGAAGCTGGCTGAACGGGAAGCAGGACGTTACGAGATTGAAGAAGGGCTGATGTTTGCCCTTGTGCAGGAGCCCGTAACGAAGTCCGAGCAGGAGCAGAAGTTCGAGTCGCACGAGCAGCATGTGGATATTCAATATCTGGTCATCGGAACGGAAAGCATCCGCGTCCTCAGGCACTCGGACTCATTGAAGGTGACCGAGGACCAATTGGCGGACAAGGATTACGCTTTATACGAGGATGCGGAGGGAGCTTCCGATCTTTTGTTGAAGCCCGGACAATTCGCCGTATTTTACCCGTGGGACGTACATAAGCCTTGCTGCTCGGTAGGAGGCCATGACCAGCCGATCAAGAAAGTCGTCATTAAAATCCATAAGCGGCTTTGGGAGGAAGCAGGCGCTCAATAGAGCGTCGACTTGCTGGAATGCAGCTTGAGAGTAAGCATTAGCCTTTCGGAAGATAGCAAAGTACGAAAAGCATAGCCCCTGATCTTGGCTTGTCCTTAGCGGCAAAGTGCCATGGCCAGGGGCTTTTTCCTCAGCTTGCCGGGTCGGGAAGGGCTGGAAGGCATCCGAATGGACGCAACAGCGCGCGGCAGCCATGAGCTCCGCGAATGGTTGATGCGGGAGAGCGGCTGATTGTAAGCCTCACATTTGCAAGCCCCGAATATTTACAAAAAACTATCAATTTTCCTTATATCCCTTGTGGTAGAATAAACATGTGACATTCATTATTTTACTAGGGAGGAATATGATGGTAACGTTTGCTAGATTCAAGAAGACATGGTTGAAGTCTGTGCTGGCTCTGTCCCTGGCCCTGCCTGTACAGGCTGGTTTGCTGGTGGGGACGCCCTCGGCACTGGCCGAGGGCCCGGCTGACCCGGCTCCCTACATCGAAGCCAAAGTCGTCAATGAGAACGCCGGCAAGAAGGTGCTGTTCGACAATACGCATGCCCAGACGGCGGGGGCGGCCGACTGGGTCATCGACGGAGGTTTTTCGGATTTCGGTCAGGCCCTGGCGGCTAATGGCTATTATGTGAAGGAGCTGCGCAAGGCGACCCCTTTTACTTATGATGATTTGAAGAGCTATGATGTTTTCATCGTTGCGGAGCCTAACATTCCGTTCAAGCAAAGCGAGCAGGCGGCCATGGAACGCTATGTACAGGAAGGCGGCGCTATCTTTTTTATCGGGGATCATTACAATGCCGACCGCAATAAAAACCGCTGGGACGGCTCTGAAGCAATCAACGGTTACCGGCGCGGGGCTTGGACCGATCCGGCCAAGGGCATGAGCACGGAGGAAAGGAACTCCGCTGCGATGCAGGACGTAGCCAGCTCCGATTGGCTCGGGACGAAGTTCGGCGTCCGCTTCCGCTATAATGCGCTCGGTGACATTACGGCGAATAACATCGTATCGCCTGCTCAAGCGCTAGGCATAACCGCAGGCGTATCCCACGTGGCGATGCATGCCGGCTCGACACTCGCGATCATCGACCCGACCAAGGCGAAGGGAATCGTCTATTTGCCCCAAACGAACGCGGCATGGCCGAATGCGGTCGATCAAGGGGTGTACAATGGCGGCGGCGTAGCCGAAGGTCCCTATGTAGCCATCAGCAAGGTCGGCGCGGGAAAAGCGGCTTTTATCGGCGACTCTTCGCCGGTTGAGGATGCGACGCCGAAATATTTGCGCGAAGAAACAGGTGCCCGGAAGACGACGTACGACGGCTTTAAGGAGCAGGATGATGCGGTGCTGCTCGTCAATACGGTCAATTGGCTGTCCAAGAAGGAAAGCTACACCAGCTTAACGCAGGTTGCGGGACTTCAGCTTGATCAGCCAACGGCGCTGCTGCCGTTCGAAGCCCCCGAAGCCTCGACTGAGCCGCAGGCTGAGCCTTGGTCGGCACCGGCCGCGGGCTACAAGTGGTGGGATCGTTCGACCTTCAAGGCAGGCTCCTACGGCGGACCGGCCTCCAGTGCGAACGCCTCCTACAGCTTCGTGCATCAAGCCCAGCTGCCGAATGCGCAGGAGTTTCAGATCCGTGTCGTCGTTGACAACTTGCCGGCGAATACTACGGTATCCGGCTTCAGTGCAGGTATTTATTTGACCGGCGGTACGCAGGTGGCTTTGGTCCAGAATGCGGATGGCACATGGCCGACCGCTTATGGGTATAGCTCGGCCTTCAGTGTAACCTCCAACAGCCAAGGGCGGGGCTATAAGGATCTCACCGTTCGGGTTAAGCCAGGCACCAGCGGTGCGGCTAACCTCCGGCTGAGGCAGAATGGCACCAATCTGCTCACCAACAGCGTAACGCTTGCCAATGTGCCGGCTGAGCCGCTTCCGGCCGAAGAGGGCCCGATCCCGGCCAAGATTACGGTGGCGGAAGCCCGCAGCCAAGCAGAGGGCAAGGTCGTCACGGTAGAAGGCGTCGTCACGACGGAGCCGGGGGCATTCGGCGGACAAGCCTTTTACCTGCAGGACGCGACCGGCGGCATCTATGTATTTCAGAGTCTGAGCGGTTTTCATCAGGGAGACGTCGTTAAAATTACCGCGCCACTGGCCATTTATAACACGGAGCTGGAGCTGATCGAGCCTGTCTCCATCGAGAAAACGGGAACCGCGCCAGTGCCCGCTGCGGTGCAGGTCGCATCCATCCATGATGCTAACCAAGGTCAATTGGTCGAGCTTCGCGAGGTGACCATCCGGAATATCGTAAGTGCGGCACCGGCCGGCTCGTTCGAGTTCGATGCGGTACAAGGGACGGTCAGCAACCATGTACGCGTAGATGTCCGGACAGGGCTGTCGCAAGCGGATTTCCCTTATCAAGAAGGCCAGGTCGTCAGTGTGAAAGGGGTCTCGGCTATTTTCAAGGGGATTTATCAGTTAAAGCCGCGCGGACTTGGCGATTTTTCGGCTCAAGCCGACACTACGCCTCCGGTTACGACCGCCTCCTTATCCCATACGGCTAATGCAAACGGCTGGTTTAACCGGAATGTGACGGTAGCGCTGACGGCTGAGGAAGCCGATTCCCTACCTGTCAGCACGTATTATTCGGTGAATGGAGAAGCCGCAGTTGAATACAAGGGGCCGTTCGTCCTTGACCAGGAGGGCACGAACACGGTTCAATATTATTCGACGGACAAGGCCGGCAATCAAGAGGCCGCAAAGTCCGTGATCGTAAAGCTTGACACCACGGCGCCTGCTGCGACGCTGACGCAATCCGGAAAGCCGGTAGGCGATGTGAAGGATACCGAAACCGTAACCTTCGACCTGGCCGTTACGGACACGCTGTCCGGAGTGGCGGAGCAAAAGCTGCTGCTTAATGGGCAAGAGATCAGCAGCGGAACGTCCCGGCCCGCGAAGGATCTCGGACCGGGTACGCATACCGTCGAATACCGTGTCGCCGATGCGGCCGGCAATGTAGCGGAGAAAAGCTTCACCTTCAAGGTGACCAAACCATCCACAGCCGGTGCACCCGGTCAAGCGGTGCTCTCTGACGACAACGGTCAGGACGGATTGCGCGACGGCAGCTATACGATCACCATGAATCTGTGGTGGGGCACTAACGGCTCCGAATTCCGCTTGTATGAAAATGGCACGCTGATCAACACGACCAGTCTGACCGAAGCGACTCCTTCCGCTCAGGTGGCGAAGACAGCAGTAGCCGACCGCGTCAATGGCAAGTACACGTATACCTGCGAGCTGATCAATGACAGCGGCTCGACGCCTTGCCAGCCGCATACGGTTACCGTTACGGACGCTTCACCGGCAAAGCCTGTCCTGTCCCAGGATAACTGGGATGGCGATGGCAGCTACCAGATCACGATGAACATGTGGTGGGGCACGAATGGCTCGGAATACCGGCTCTATGAGAACGGTCAACTGATCGAAACCAAGCCGCTTGCGGTGGCATCGCCGGCCGCACAGCAAGCCGTGACGGCTCTCACCGGCCGACAGCCGGGCAAGTATGAGTACAAAGCCGAGCTGGTCAATGGCTCAGGCAGCACGTTTAGCGAGACGATTACGGTTAACGTAGTGAAATAAGGAAGGATAGACAAGGCCGCAGGAGAAGCTTCCTGCGGCTTTTTGTCGCTTTCGGAGGCCCTATATTCGGGAGCGCAGCTTCCTGACCCTTAGCCAATAAGCGGTGTACACCATAACGGAAGGCACGAGAAGTGCGGAACTGACGGACAGGGCGACAATGGAGATAAGGCGGGCCGTATCGTGGCTCCAAACCTCCTCTGCCATATAGGAAATGCCTAGCCCGGCCGCGGTAACTGCGAGCATGACGAGCATGAGGGCTTTGAAGGAGCGGAGGGCGCGCATGTATTTCTCATAGGTGGTGCTGTGATCAGTGTAGATCGATTCCGTCCCTGGTTCCGCAGCAAATATATGGAGGTCTCCCGCCGAGCATACGTGCCGCCAGCCCCCAGCCTCGAAAATATCCATATAGCCGCTGCGTTCATCTGCCTCTAACGAGCGTATGTCGAGGCAATAGATCAGCTTGCGAGGCGTTCCTTTACGGAGCTTGTATCCAAAAAATGCGAATTTTTCGAGAAACCATCCCTGCTCAGAGAGCTTACTTAATTTGTTCATTTCCCGATACTCGGCAAATGCCAGTCCTGCCGAGCCCATATAGCGTGTCTGTCTAGCCATCTTTGGATTCCTCCTCTATCGATTGAAGGACAAGCCTTCCGTGCTGGGCCATTCTCAATCTGCGTTGTACCTCGCTTACGACGATTGCCCTTCCTTTCTCCGTGACACGGTACGTTTTACGACGTTCGTCCTTGTCGTCATCCAGCAGAATATAGCCCGTTTCTTGCATTTTCTTGATGAGCGTGTAGAGTGTAGCCGGACCGATCTTCACTTCTCCTTCGGTCAGCTCTTCGATCTCTTTCATGATGGCGTATCCGTGCTTGGGGGAAAGCAGCGCAAGTAAAATGTAATAGGCTGAGTCTGTCAACTGGTCCATCTGAAGCGAATTGGCTCTGGACAATCGATCACTTCCTAAGTAAAAAATAATATATCGACACTCGATATATCCATAATGGATATATCTAATATGGATATAATAATTCGCTTTTTATCAATTGTCAAGAAGGTTAACGGCCTCCTTGTTAAGGTTCGGCAGCATCTCATTATCGAAACGGTATAACCTGGATGGATAGCGAATATAATGGACGGTATCATAAGGGGGTGCCATGATGCAGGCGGGATTTTGGATAAGGCTTGGCGCGTTATTATTGGATGCGTTGATTATTGCGGTTCCTTTGGCCATTATCTCCTCATTATTAGGCGAGGGAGGGAGCGGCGAGAAGCAGCTGACGAATGTTCTATCTTTCCTGTATTCCTTGCTTGTTCCTGTCTTCTGGAGGGGATATACGGTAGGTAAGCGGCTGTGCGGTATTCGCATCGCGAAGCTGGATGGTTCGCCGCCCGGGCTGGGGACTATGCTGCTGCGCAATGTGGTAGCCGGGGTTGTGTACGGATTAACGCTGGGATTGGGGCTTATCATCAGTATCGTGATGGTCGCTGCCAGGGATGACAAGCGCTCGCTTCACGATTTGATTGCGGGGACCGAGGTCGTCTATGACTGAGCTGATGCCGGGAGGAGCCGCAAAGGCAAGGAAGCAGCCGAATGCGGCAGGTGAAGAGAGATCGGCCGAATGAATAGAAGGATTACCCGAGGGAACCGATGAGGCTGGTGGAACGGCAGGTATACGGCGCAGATGGCCAAGAAATTCAAGCATACGATGCACGGCTGGAGCTAGGTGAAGGTTGTCCCGGACTACAGGCGCGGCCTATGAGGACCTGCGCCTGAACAGCAAATACATGAAAAAGGGAGCGCCGATGCCTGCGGTAAATACCCCTGCCGGAATATCCAGCGGCTGAAATAACATTCTTCCGGCCAGGTCGGCTACTAAAAGAATGATACCGCCTACCAGAGCTGATACGGGTATCAACTGATAGTACGAGTTGCCGGCCAATCTTCTGGAGATATGGGGAGCCAGCAAGCCGATGAACGAGATCATGCCCGCGATGCCTACCGCAGCGCCGGCTAGCGCTACCGTGTAGCAAAGGACAACCAATCGGCTGAGCTGGAGCCGGCTTCCCAGCCCGACGGCCGCAGGTTCCCCCAGGGATTGAATGTTCAGCTCTCTGGCATAGAGCATGGAGAGCGGGATAAAAAGCGATACCCAAGGCCATAAGGCCCCGATATGCTTCCAGCTTGTCCCATAGATGCTGCCCGTCGTCCAGTTCAAAACCTGTGCAGCCAAATAGGCCGGTCCGCTGATGAGCAAATAAGTCGTAAGCGCGCCCATAGCGGTAGATATGCCGATTCCGATCAAAATGAGCCGGAAGGGGGACACCCCGCGTTTCCAGGCCAGTCCATAATTAACCGCGGCAGCGATGAATGCGCCTATAATGGCAATGAAAGGTATCCAATGGATGCTGTACTTGCCTGTAAATATCGTCATGAAGGCGACCACGGCAACGGAAGCGCCACCCGTCACGCCGATCAGGTCGGGGGCGGCCAGCGGATTGCGGATCACCCCTTGAAGCAGAGCGCCCGACACAGCCAGGGCCGCTCCCACGAGCAGAGCCGCTACAATACGAGGCAGCCGGAACTGCATCAGAATCAAGTCGCTGCTTCCTGTGTTCTGTCCTATCAGGGATAAGACGACTTCGCGTACGGGAATCCGTACGCTCCCCAGCGACAAGCTGAGGACAGATAGGCATAGCGCGATGAGGATAAGTATCGTCAGGATGGATATCGAATGGCTTTTTCGACGTTTAATCATGATTACTCCTTCTCGCCACATGTATCAGGAAAGGAACCCCGATCAGCGCCGTAGCGACTCCTACCGGAACTTCTTTGGAAATGATGATGAAGCGCGACGCTACATCCGCGGCTACGAGCAGCAGGGCGCCGATGCAGGCGCAATAGGGCAGCAGCCAGCGATGGTCGTTGCCTATGAAGGAACGGCACAGATGGGGGACGATCAAGCCGACGAAGGCAATAGGTCCCGCGGCAGCGACAGAGCTTCCGGCCAGCAGGACGATGACGGCTGCAGCTAAAGCTCGAACGAGCATGAGCCGCTGGCCGAGTCCTTTGGCGATATCATCGCCCAAAGCGATAATATTCAAGGAGCCGGAAAGCGCCATAGCGATCACCCAGCCGATCATCATGTAGGGAAGCACGATAAGCAGATGCTCCAGCTGCCTGCCTGAGACGGAGCCGATCATCCAGAACAGGGCGGTTTCCAGGGAATCCTTCCGGATCAAAATAATGCCCGATGTAACGGCCGAGGCGAAGGCGGCTACGGAGGCGCCGGCCAACGTCAGCTTGACAGGCTCGAAGCGGGCCCCTCCTTGGAGCGAAAGCAGGTAGACGAATAATGCGGTGACAGATGCGCCGAGGAAGGCGATCCAGATCATGCTGCTCATCGTTAGCGCCGAGCCGAAGAAGGCAAGTCCGATGACGATAAATAGAACGGCCCCTGCGTTGACCCCGAAAATAGAGGGGGAGGCAATGGGGTTTTTCGTGATCACCTGCATGACGGCTCCGGCTACCGCGAGGCTTGCTCCGACCATAGCCGCTACGATGGCCCGGGGGACGCGGGTATGGGTGAGTATAAGATGCTCGTTGGAGCCGTTGAATTGGGTGTAGGCCAGCCATAGATCGCGGATGCCGAATTGTTGATGGCCATATAGAATACTGGCGAGCAAAGCGAGCAGAAGAAGGATAAGGCCCGCAGCAAGGCCGAGCGTTTTCAGCATAAAAGGATTTCGGAAGAGAGCCAAGCCATTCACTCATTTCGATTGGGAAGTAGCGGGATATACCCTTAAAAATAGTATGAGATAGATCGGTAGTTTGTCAATGATTATAATTCTCATTATCAATTAAGGATTGACAGTATGAAAGATTTACCTTATATTTCAATTGATAATGATTCGCAATATCATTTGATTAGAAACAGATTATATCGTTTAGGGGAGAGAATACCATGCATTCCTTGTTTAAGTTCACCCGTTTATCCATGCTGCTGGCGATGGCCCTCATGGTGTTGGTTGTCGCAGGCTGCGCAGGCAATGGTCAAGAGGCAGCTCCGACTACCACTGCTCCGGCCTCGAAGACGGAAGCTCCAAAGACGGAGCCGGCCGCTGCGGAAGCCCCGCGAGTGATCAAGCACGCTATGGGCGAAACGACGTTAACCGGCACGCCCAAGCGGGTCGTGATCCTGACCAATGAAGGGACCGAGGCTCTGCTGACCGTCGGCGTCAAGCCGGTAGGCGCCGTCCAATCCTGGAGCGGAGAGCCGTGGTACGATCACATCAAAGCGGAGATGAAGGACGTTACGGTCGTTGGCGATGAGCTGCAGCCGAACATCGAATTGATCGCAAGTCTCAAGCCGGATCTGATTATCGGCAACAAGGTCAGACAGGAGAAAATCTATGAGCAGCTGAAGCAGATTGCGCCGACCGTGTTCGCCGCTAATTTGAGCGGAGATTGGAAGATTAATTTCAAGCTGTATGCGGAGGCTCTGAATAAGAAAGAAGAAGGCGAGAAGGCGATGGCTGCCTTCGATAAGCGTGTCGAAGAAGTGAAGGCCAAGCTGGGGACCAAAGCGGCGACTAAGGTATCGATTGTCCGCTTCTCGCCTTCTCAGGTGCGGATCTATCAGAAGCAAACCTTCTCGGGAGTCCTGCTCAGCCAGCTTGGCATTGCCCGTCCGGCCTCACAGGATAAGGATTCCTTCGTCGAAGTGTTGACGAAAGAAAATATTCCGAGCATGGATGGAGACGTGATGTTCTACTTTGTTTCCAACACGGAAGGGAAGACGGATGCTAGCCAAGTAGCCCAAGAGTGGCAGAACGATCCTTTGTTCAAGAACTTGAACGTATCCAAGACGAACAAGGTATTCGAGGTCAAAGAATCGATCTGGAATACGGCAGGCGGCTATAAAGCGGCTAATCTGCTGCTGGATGAGCTGGCCGTTCATTTCGAAGTTAAATCATGACGGCTCTACGTCATGTAGAAAAGCTGATGCCAGGGCACAAGGCATCAGCTTTTTTTCGTGGTATGACAGCATTAGGCCAAGGACTTGATGGATCTGAAGCCGTTGTATTCCCTATTTGACACTTCAGGGTCCTCCAAGTAAGATAAGTAAAACGTATTAGCAAATTTAGTATCCATCGAATGAGAGAACCAACCGGAGGCAAGCCGATGTCGAGTATTAAAGAAATAGCCCGTCTGGCGGGTGTATCCCAAGGGACGGCGTCGCTGGTGATGAACGGCAAGGGAGATCAATATCGCATATCCGCCGCTACGCAGCAAAAGATCAGGGAAGCGGCCCGGGAGCTTCACTATCAGCCGAATATTTCGGCAAGACGTCTGCGCAGCGGGGGAGAGAAGGTGCTTCCGATTATTGCTCTGTTTTGGGCGCTGGATACCCGTGCCGTGCTGATGAGCCGGTTTTTGCAGGGCCTGCAGAAGGAGCTCTCCCGGCTAGAAGACGAATATGAACTGCTGATTCAACCGTTTGCCGGTTCGGGCCTGTGCGATGTTCGCAGCCTGGTGACGGGCACGAGGTTCAACGGGGCGATCATTGCCAATCCGACGGAGGAGGATGAACGTTACCTGGAGCAGACGGAGCTGAACGTGCCCGTCGTGCTGTACCAACGGAGCTCGGATAAATATGCTTCGGTCAATGTCGACAGCTATGCCAGCGGACAAGCGGTGGCGGAGCTGTTCGCGGCCCGAGGACATCGCCGCCTAGGGATGCTAGTGCCGGATGTGTCATCGGCAGCGATTCGGCTGCGCAAGGAAGGGTTTCTGGCCAAGGTCGCCGAGCTGGGGCTGGAGATGAAGCCGGAGCATCGGTTAGCTGCGGATTTTTCCGAACGCGGGGGATATGAGGCAGCTCGTCGTCTGATGCAGCAAGAGAAGCCGCTGCCGACGGCTTTATTCGTCATCAGCGATCAGATGGCTGTGGGAGCACTCTCAGGTTTGCATGACTGCGGCATACGGGTTCCGCAGGATATCGAAGTCATCGGTCACGATGACGATGAGGTTGCGAGCTACACGATCCCCCCCTTGTCCACGGTGCATCTGCCCGTTGAGGAGATGGCGGGCGCCTGCGTACGGATGATTACGGATCTCATCCATCATAAGCCGGTTGTGCCGGCGTCCGTTATGCTGGATACGCATATCGTGCTCCGCGGGTCCTGCGGAGAAGGCAAGCGCTTGTGAAGCGAGTTCCGTGCATGACAGGAATGCCGAGCGAGAGCGTACTTGCCCAAAGCGGGGGTATCGCTATAAGAGATGTGGAGGAGTTTCTCCTTGAAAAAAGTCCCGATCCGGGGCTTTTTTTCATTGCTGCGGAAGGATCGCATACAGAAATTGCCGATTCACAAACCGTTTGTGAAGGGGCTAGTAGAGCGGTCTGAAAGTCATGTAACCATGGAACAGCATAGGAGCGGTGGCGGGATTACGGTTAACGGACATGTTGAACCGTTAGCGGTTGGGATGGACATGGATGCGAGTGTAAGGGACATATGGGACCTTAAGAGCGTCAATTTCTTGGTTATACGGGCGTTTGAGACCGCTAAGAGTACACCATGAGGCTGTCGATTCATTGTGGACGGCAGCGCAGTTAAGTAAAGGCTGATCGTAACGGACACCACTATATAGCCCCCTAATCCATTTGGACACTCCCAACCTTTTCAGATACACTAAAAAAGTGGGGGAAAGATCCATGAAAAGACGGTTTCGATGCCCGGTTCAAGTCAAAAAGGAGCTCGTAGTAGAGGTACTCTCCGGCTACCGTACAGAGGTGGTAGCCCGAAAGTATGGCATGGCTCCTAAAACGCTTAGCACCTGGGTTCGTCAATATCAGGATGAGGTGGGCGACCTTATGGTAAAGAAACGTGATGAAGAGGAAAAAACCAAGCAGAATGCAGCCAAGTTCAAAGAGCTTGAAGAGAAATACGACGAAGCGATGAAACTACTGGGCCAGAAGGAACTGGAGAACAGCATCCTCAGAGATCTGGTTAAAAAAAAGTATCCCGACTGGAAGTAGCCTCTTATTGGATCGGGGAGGGATATCCGGTTCGTACGGTGCTGCGTCTGTGCGGAGTGCCCCGTTCCACTTACTACTACCGCCTTCGGCATCCGGAACGTCAACAGCCCGCAGGTAAGGGCCGTCCTATTCCAGGACACTCTTACGATAAAAACGGATCCGTTGTTTTGGATGCCCGGATCAAAGGATACCTTAGAAGTTTAATCAGAGGTCCCCATGCTGCAGCCGGCTATCGAAAACTCACGGTCCTTTTAAGGCGAAAATATAAGTTAGTCATTAACAAGAAAAAAGTATACCGGCTTTGCAAAGAGCTGGGTATCCTCGCTCCGCAACGGGAGAGGACGAATCCCGTACCCAAAAAGGTAGCTAACAATCGTGTTGTGAACGGCCCCAATCAACTTTGGCAGCTGGACATCAAGTATGGATATGTGGCTGGTAAACGGCGGCATTTTTACCTGGCAAGCATCATCGACGTGTTTGACCGGAGCATTGTCACGCATCATCGAGGTAAAGTTTGTAGTACTCAGGACATTTTACGAATCGTCCAAAAGGCGCTTCTGAAACGCGCGGCATACGGGCAAGGGAATCATCCCGTTCTTCGAACCGATAACGGCCCTCAGTTCGTCAGCAAGGCCTTCTACGCCTTCTGCGAACAGGCTGGCATTGAGCATGAGCGAATTCCAAACCAAACGCCAAACAAGAATGCCTTCATCGAATCCTTTCACAGTATTTTGGAAAGGGAATGTTACCAGCGGAATTGCTTTGAAACTTATGAGGAAGCTTTTAGAGAAGTAGATCGGTTTATTCGATATTACAATAACGATCGCATTCATGGCAGTCTTCACGATTGGCCACCAAAAGAATATCTACGGCTCGTATCCGATGGGACGATAACACCAAAACAAATTGCGCTTTAGTGCGATAGCACAAGATTGAAGGCGGTAGTGTCCAAATTTAGGGGGTTAATCCGACCACAGTCGCTATTTCACAAAAATGGGGCCTGTTCAAATTGTAACGGACACAGACGACCTTACTTACGTCAAAACCGCATAGAATGGGCGGAAATGCACCATATAGCGTGATCTGAGTCCGTTAGATTTTCAATATCGAGAAAATGCTGCAAATAGAGACGCTGAGGTCCGTTAGCGAAAGCAGAAGATTTCAACTCAGTTACTCACATTGAATCGACAACCTCCACTATGTCCGTTACAGGTTTCATCAAGCCCAAGTCTGCTTCTTAGAGTACGCCATGTCCGTTAGCCGATCCCGATACCTATGCAGGTATGGGGGAGCAATAACGTTATTTCGGGAACGTTTTATTAGTAAATTGACGTGAAAGCGGTTGATCTTTATAATAAAACGTATTAGCAAAAACGTATTAGCAAATCGTTTTAGCTAAACTTCGATATGCAGGAGGGAAGCATCCGATGGCATCAGCTTATCTCAACCGATTGCAGGGCGACATGCCCAAGATCGGGATTCGTCCGATCGTGGACGGCCGCCGCGGCGGTATCCGGGAATCGCTGGAGGAGCCTACGATGAGTATGGCTCGGGCTTGCGCAGCATTTTTGAGCGGGAATTTGCGGCATTCCAATGGGATGGAGGTGGAGTGCGTCATCGCCGATACGACGATAGGGGGTGTGGGGGAGGCAGCCCGGACAGCGGAGAAGTTCCGCAGAGAGGGCGTCGGCCTGACGATCTCGGTTACGCCGTCCTGGTGCTATCCGCTGGAGACTATCGATACCGATCCGCTGCTGCCGAAGGCGATCTGGGGCTTCAACGGTACGGAGAGACCCGGAGCGGTGTACCTGGCTTCAGCGATTGCGGCGCATAATCAGAAGGGGCTGCCTGCGTTCCGTATTTATGGCCAGGATGTTCAGGATATGGGCGATACGGTCATACCGGAGGATGTGCAGGAGCAGTTGCTGCAATTTGCGCGGGCGGGGCTGGCCGTCGCCACGATGCGGGGCAAGTCCTATTTGGCGATGGGCACCGTATCCATGGGCATTGCGGGCTGCATCGTGGACGAGAGCTTTTTCCAGGACTATCTGGGCATGCGCAACGAGTACGTGGATATGAGCGAGTTCATCCGGCGTATGGAACGCGATATCTATGATCACCGGGAGTATGAGCGGGCGCTTGCCTGGACCAAGGCCAACTGCTTGAGGGGGGCGGACCGCAATCCGCCCGAGCTGCAGCGCACGGAGGAGCAAAAGGAGCAGGACTGGGAGACGGTCGTCAAGATGACGCTGATCGGCCGGGATCTGATGATCGGCAACCCGCTGCTGGCCGAGCTGGGCTACGAGGAGGAGGCGGTCGGACATAACGCGATCGCCGCCGGGTTCCAGGGCCAGCGTGCGTGGACGGATCACTTCCCGAACGGCGACTTTATGGAGGCTATTCTGACCAGCTCCTTCGACTGGAATGGCATCCGCGAGCCTTTCGTCATGGCGACGGAGAATGACAATCTGAACGCGGTGACGATGCTGTTCGGACATCTGCTGACCCATAGCGCCCAAATCTTCGCTGATGTTCGGACCTACTGGAGCCCCGCAGCGGTCGAGCGTGTCACGGGCCGGGCATTGACGGGCACTGCCGCAGGCGGCGTTATCCATCTGATCAACTCCGGACCGGCGGCCTTGGACGGCACGGGCGAGCAGACCAGAGACGGCAAGCCGGCGATGAAGCCGTACTGGGAGATTACCGAGCAAGACGTACAAAACTGCCTGCAGGCGACCCGCTGGTGTCCGGCGGTGGATTTTTTTCGCGGCGGTGGCTACTCGACGGACTTTACCACCCGTGGGGGCATGCCGATGACGATGGCCCGGATCAATCTGATCAAAGGAATCGGCCCGGTGCTGCAGCTTGCCGAGGGGTATTCCGTAGAGCTGCCCGATGAGATTCACGACAAGCTCGACGAGCGCTCTAATCCGACCTGGCCGACGACCTGGTTCGTGCCGAAGCTGACCGGCAGCGGCGCCTTTCAGGACGTGTATGCGGTCATGAACCATTGGGGCTCCAATCACTGCGCGCTCAGCTATGGCCATATTGGCGGCGATCTGATGACGCTGGCTTCGATGCTGCGGATTCCGGTCAGCATGCATAACGTGCCGGAGGAACGGATTTTCCGACCGGGCGTTTGGTCGGCCTTCGGCGTGAATGAGCCTATGGGGGCGGACTATCGCGCTTGCGCCGCATTCGGTCCGCTGTACGGGTAACGGAAGCGGCTGCTTGACGAAGAGACGGAAGCATACCGGCATTTACGCAATAGCATTCGCTAAGCGAAATCCCAGATGAATGAGAAGCTTGCAGGGAGGAATACAGGTTGAGGAATACAAGGAAGGCCATACCGGACGGCGTCTGGCCGACGATGATCACCCCCTTTCAAAGCGATGGGCAGATTGATTATCTGTCGCTGGATCAACTGATCGAGTGGTATATACAGAAAGGAGTCAACGGACTGTTCGCCGTATGTCAATCGAGCGAGATGTTCTTTCTCTCCTTGAATGAGCGGGTCCGGCTGGCGGAATACATCGTGAATCGGACGGCAGGCCGGGTGCCGGTCATCGCTTCCGGCCATATCGCAGGTGGCATGGAGGAGCAGCTGGAGGAAATAGGACGAATCTCGGCAGCAGGGCCAGATGCCTTCGTGCTCGTCACGAACCGGTTGGCCGGGGAGCAGGAGTCGGACGAAGTGTGGAAGTCGAATGCCGAGCGAATTCTGAAGGCTTACCCGGAGCACAGCTTCGGACTGTACGAATGCCCTTATCCCTATAAACGCTTGCTTTCCGCTGAGCTGCTCGAATGGTGCGCGGCAAGCGGACGATTTATATTTCTGAAGGATACGTGCTGCGATCCGGAGATGCTGGCACAGCGTATACGGCTGCTGCAAGGCAGTCCCATGAGGCTGTATAATGCTAACTCGGCTACGCTGCTGGATTCCGTCAGACTTGGAGCGGCTGGCTTCAGCGGCGTTATGGCGAATTTTCATCCCGAGCTCTATGTGTGGCTGCTGAAGCATGCGTCATCGCATCCCGCTCAGGCGGATAGGCTGCAATCCTTTCTGGGCATGGCGTCACTGGTCGAGCTGCAGCTGTATCCGGTCAATGCCAAGTACTATCTCCAGCTCGAGGGGCTGCCGCTGACCACGGTCAGCCGGTCCAGAGGGGGCCAAGCGCTCGACCGCCATGCCCGGTTGTTGATCGAGCAGCTGCGCGATGCGAGCGCCTGGGCGGGTCAAGCGCTCACGCGATGAAGACATGGAGCGTCCCGTCCGCTTGTGGTAGAATATAGGAGAACAAGGCAGACGGGAAGCGGGTGATCCGATGGAAGCTAAGCGAGCCGCAGCGGAGAAGGCTGTGGAATATATCGAAGACGGCATGATCGTCGGGCTGGGGACAGGCTCCACGGCCTACTGGGCTATACAGCGCATAGGGCAAAGAATGCAGGAAGGATTGACCATCCAAGCCGTTGCCACCTCCAGCCGGACCGAAAGCCTGGCCCGGGAGCTGGGCATCCCTATCATTTCGACATCGGGTTTAGGGACCATTGATCTTACGATCGACGGAGCCGACGAGGTAGATCCGCGATGGAATGCTATCAAGGGTGGCGGAGGCGCTCTGCTGAGGGAGAAGATCGTCGCGGCCTCCAGCAGGCAGCTTATCCTCGTTGTCGATGAAAGCAAGCTGGTGGATCGGCTGGGCCGATTTCCCCTGCCTGTGGAGATCGTCCCCTTTGGAGCCGACCTGACCGTAGAACAGCTGGGTAAGCTCGGCTGCGTCCCAACACGCCGAATAACTGCAGCAGACGGCAGCCCTTATCTTACGGACAATGGCAATTATATCGTCGACTGCGAGTTTGGAAGCTTGGCGGATCCGGAGGATGTCCATGACAGGATCAATCGGATACCGGGAGTAGTCGACAACGGACTGTTCCTCCAGATGGCCGGCAAAGTGATCGTAGGATACGCGGACCGAAGCGTGCAGGAGCTCAGCCGATAGCTTGCATGCAAGTCGGAGACGTGCATGAGCCTCAAAGAACCGTCCGGAATGAATAATCCGGACGGTTCTTTGCTTAGGACTCCAGTCATGCCCGGCCAATAAGCGCTGCAGGAAGTACACGTGAAGGGAGTAGAAGGTCAATGGCTGTAAAAGGAATCATCTTCGATATGGACAATACGCTGCTGCAGTCCCGAATTGATTTTGCCGCTATGAAGCAGCACATCCACAAGTACTTGCTTAGCACCGGTCTACTGCCCATCGGATTCCCTTGGCAAGAGCATACGTCATCGACCATGATCGAATATGCGAGGGAGGCAGGGCTCAACGAAGCGGGGTATGCCGAGGTGATGGGCATAGCTGCCGAGCACGAACTCCGGGGGATGGAGGGGGCAGGGCTTGAGCCAGGCGCCGAGGAGCTGCTGGCGGCTCTGCACGGCCGGTACGCGCTGGCGGTCGTGACCAATAATTCGCAATGCGCGGCCCTGAAAGCGCTGCGGCTTACGGGTATCGCGGATTATTTCGATCTGATCGCAGGCCGGGAGCAGATGACGGCGCTCAAGCCCTCTTCGTCAGGCTTCAACTATGTGCTGGAGCAGTTCCCTCATAGCCCCGCCGAGGAGTGGATATCCGTGGGGGACTCCTGGATCGACGGGCAAGGCTCGATGGGGGCGGGTATCGCATTTGTCAGCTACAAGGCAGGTCTGGAGGCTATGCTCAGCAAGGGCGTGGAGCCGAAAGCGGGAATTCATGCGCTGGGCGAGCTGATGAACGTTCTGGAAATTATAAAA
This sequence comes from Paenibacillus puerhi, assembly GCF_009846885.1. GTDB lineage: Bacteria > Bacillota > Bacilli > Paenibacillales > NBRC-103111 > Paenibacillus_G > Paenibacillus_G puerhi. The sequence goes on along the minus strand of NZ_WUWM01000027.1, from coordinate 70,867 downwards.
ATGACATAAAAAGCCCCAAATATGGTATTATTATGAATGGTGTATAGGAAAGGAGGTTGATGAATTGGTGTTTTTCCATCCGATCGGAATTATTATCACCCTCCTATTCCTGGGGTTCTGGGGCTTTATTATTTATGCGGTATTCGCCTTGCTGGGCCACGCCAAGGCGACTCGCCAAGCGCTGAACCGTATAGAGATTAAGCTGGACCGGCTCAGGGAAGAAATGAGCGGGCGAGACTCGGGGCATTCATAGGCGGCGGCCGAAAGACGGATTCAGCACTCATTTCATCAAACCGTAACAAAACGACAGTCCCACCGGATTGTATTCTCGGGCAAAACCCCCTATCCTTGAAGGGATAAGATCATAAGGACAATCTTGTTCGGGAGGGGGCTTTTCGTTCATGGAAAAACCGCGCACTTATACCGGCGTCATCACGGTGTTCTCTTTAATCCTGATCGTGATCATCGCCTGTTTGTTTTTTATGCCGGGATATGAGGGGCAGCTTGGCTTCGACGTCTCGATCTTCCCGCTGCTGAATGCGATTTTTAACTGCTTTACGTTTACTTTCCTGCTGTTGTCGCTGTTCGCCATTAAGAAGAAAAAGATTAACGTGCACCGCAATTGGGTGTTTGCCGCTTTTGGGTCGACGGCTTTGTTCCTCGTCTCTTATGTTATTTACCACTTTCTTACGGAACCGACAAAGTTCGGCGGACCCGACTGGCTGAAGTACACGTATTTCTTCGTGCTCATTACGCATGTGCTGCTGGCGATCGTCAATGTGCCGCTCGCACTGATGACGATGGCCAGCGGTCTGGGCCGCAAGGTTGCCCGCCATCGCAAGATCGCCCGCTGGACGATGCCGATCTGGCTGTATGTCAGCGGTACAGGCGTGCTTGTGTATCTGTTGATCTCTCCCTATTATTAAGTCGTGCTGCTGTTGGCGCGGACAAGCCGGGTCCTGCTTGGGTCCGGCTTGTTTAGGCATGCATCCCGAGCGGAGAGACTTTGTTAGGAAAGGATTTGGCGGAAGCGAAAAAAAGACGGCGGTTGCTGATAGTTTCCTAACGTTCTTATGATACGGTAAGCGTAAATCCCGCAATCCAGGAGGAAGCCGCCGATGTCAACGCTTACACGGGCCTTGCTTTGTCTTCTAATCGTTCATGCCGCCACGATCCCCAGCTTGCCCGCCATATCCGGCTCCGGCGCCGATCTGCCTTACGAGCGGATAACCGCCCATCGCGGGAGCTCGGAGACAGCCCCCGAGAATACGCTCAGCGCCTTCCGTCAAGCGATCCGGGCGGGTGCGGGCTATGCCGAGCTCGACGTTCAGGAGACAGCAGACGGTGTTGTCGTCGTTATGCATGATTCTAACGCGCTCAGAACGACCGGCATCAATAAGCCGATGTGGCAGGTGACGTCCTCCGAGCTTGCGGCGGCTAGCGCCGGAAGCTGGTTCGGCGAACGATTTGCCCAGGAAAAGGTGCCTACGCTGGAGCAGGTCATCGATACGGTAAACGGGAAAATGAAGCTCAATATTGAGCTCAAAAATAATGGGAATCAACGGAAGCTTGCGGAGCGGGCCGTGGACGTGGTGAAGCGAAAAGGGTTCGAGAACGACTGCGTATTCACTTCCTTCGATGGAAAGCTGCTGCAAAAGGTAAAGCAGCTGGACCCCAAGCTGCGCACAGGGCTTATCGTCGACAAGCTGGACGGAAATGCCTCTTGGGAGAAGCTGCTGGCCCTTCCGGATTACGACGCGCTAAGCCTCGCTTATCCGCTGGTCAAGCCCGAGCTCCTGAAGCTGGCGGCCCGCTACGAGAAGGATATTTTCGTATGGACGGTGAATGATCCCGGTATGATGAGACAGATGCTCGACCTCGGGGTCACCAGCATCATTACCGATAAGCCGAGGGTGCTGGCTAGAATAGCGGCAGAGCGGTCGCTGGAGCAGGCTGTCGCAAGCGGAACGGCGAAGTGAGCGGCCCTTGCCAAGATGAAGCCGGTTAGCTTGCCCCAGGGCTAATGAAATGTCCAAGCTGTACGTACCGCACGGCGGCGGCTGATCGCCCGCTAGCCTAGCTGGCCGCTAGTTAACTAACCTATATGCAGCGCTTAGCGAAACTTGATGCTCTGCCGCCCGGTTCACAGGGGAAGCCCGATCGTGGACCAGGCGGGAGTATGCTTGGTTCGCTTTTTTGGCATAGGCAGGGAGGAACGCCTCTTCGGTCAATGCTCCTCCATACCCATGGCCCGATAGACGCCAAGCAAGGACAGACGCGTAAGCTGGAGCGACATATGATGAGGGGAGTAGATCATCTGCTGGGCAAGCCACTTGGTGATGATGCCCATGGTGGAATGGCTGGTATAATCGAGCAATAATTCGAGCGGAATGAGCAGCTTTTGGTCATTGCGGATGGCTGAGATACGGCGATAGAAGCTTTCCCGGATCACTTCCGTCATGCGGTCGGCAAACCCTGGGGCAGGCATCCTGCCCAGCATGACCCGATAGAAAACGGCATTGCCCGCCAGATGCTCAAACAAGTGAAGAAAGTAAGGGTCGGGCTTCTCGTTGTCGGGAACGTAAGCGGAAGCTTGATCCTGGGGCAAGAAGGGAAGACTGCCCAATTTGGACAGCATGTCGTTCATGAGGCTGGACAACAGGTCGTCCTTGTCCTGGTAATGCGCATAGAAGGTCGAACGGTTGACGTTTGCTTGTTCGGTAATATCTTTGATGATGATTTCCTCGTAATCTTTCTCCTGGCACAGCGATAGAAATGCTTCCGTGATCAATTGCTGAGTGCGCCGGATCCGTCTGTCAAGCGAGGGCTGGGTTTGACGGTCTGCCATGGACAACCTCCTTTGTCTCATCATTAAGGTCAACAAAATCCAGAAGTTCGTCGGAAAAACAACACCGAGGACGCGGCTTTAAGCGGCCGACTATTCCTACATCCGGAACGTTAACATAGGATTATTTCCGAGATAACGGAAGCATGCGCCCGCTGTGTCGGATATCCATCATTTTCGAAGCAGCTGATTGTTGCAAATAACGGATTATGAGCTATATTAATAAATAATTCCAATTAAATCAATGGGAATTTACAAAATTAAAACCTTGGAGGAGGAGGATGGCCCAGACGTGAGAGGAGAACGGTTTCTACAGAGTCTGGATGACGGACGAAGCGTTTGGCTGGAGGGGAAACGGGTGGAGAGCATCCGGCAGCATCCTGCTTTCAGAGGGACGTTATCGACGATTCGCGATTTATTCGATACGCTCGATGATCCCGCTCTACGGGACCAAGTCGGCTACAAGGCGGAAGGGCGCGAGCCCTATGCGCATAGTGCTTTTCTCGTTCCTTATACGGCGGAGCAGCTGGCGCAGCGCAGCCGGTCTTTCGCCTTCTGGTCCGCGCAGACGCATGGCATGATGAGCCGATTGTCGGATTACGCCCGCTCGATCGTCACCGGCTGGTATGCCGCTCGCCGCCGTCTGAACGAGCTGGACCCCGGATTTGAGCGGAAAATTACGGCTTACTACGAGCATGCCCGGGACCATGACTTGTTTCTGACGACGGCGATTATCGATCCCCAGATCGACCGTTCGGGGAGCCTGGACGACAGCCGGATCGCGGATCGGTACCTGCATGTCGTTCGGGAGACGGAGGACGGGATTATCGTGAGAGGCGCCAAGATGATCGCGACGGGCGCGCCTTATACGCATGATTTCATCATCTATTCGTTCCTGAAATTCGAGGCGAAGGATGCAAGCCACGCGCATGTGCTGATCGTACCGGCCAACTCTCCGGGACTTCATATTGTCTGCCGGGAATCCTTCGCCGACGCCAGAGAGCAGAATCATCCGCTAAGCGCTCGGTATGACGAGATGGACGCCGTGCTGTTCTTCGACGATGTGCTCGTCCCCTGGGAGCGGGTTCTTCTGTACGGCGATGCGGAGAAGGTGCTGGCCCTCCGGGCCAATCGCACAGCGAACGCGCTGGCCTTTCATCAGAATGTGGTCCGGTACGTCGCTAAGCTGGAGTTCATTACCGGCGTTACCTTCGCGGTAGCGGAGTCGATCGGCGTGACAGGCTTTCTGCATATCCAGGAGAAGCTGGGGGAGCTGCTTACGCAGATCGAGGTGATCAAAGCGCTTGTGATCGCTTCGGAGACGCAGGCGAAGCCCGACGAGTCCGGAGTGCTGGTGCCGGAGCTGTCGTATATTGAAACGGCCCGGAGCATCGGGACGAAGTTTTACCCCCGAGCCGTCGAAATTTTGCAGCAGGTGGGCGGCGGCGGCTTCGTCCAGGCGCCTTCGGGGGTGGAAGACTTTTACGGCCCGATCTCAGGGCTTATGCATCTTTATTTCGAAGGCGCGGCTGTGAGCGCGGAGAAGAAGGTTCAGCTTTTCAAGCTGGCTTGGGACCTGATAGGGAGTCCGCTGGGCGCCAGACACGAGCTGTATGAGCGTTTCTATGCGGGGGACCCGATGCGAGCGTATGCCAATCTATATAACAGCTTCGATAAGGATCGGCTGGTCGATCCGGTGTGGAGGCTGCTCAAGGAAACGAGCAAGGGGAGGATAGCCCCGGTTTTGTGAGTCTATTCAAACGAAAGGAGGAGTGAAGATGGAGCTGTTCTGGTTTATACCTACGCACGGGGACGGGCGTTACCTCGGAACAAGCGAAGGGGCGCGCGCCGTCAGCTACGGCTATTGCAAGCAGATAGCGCAAGCGGCAGACGAGCTTGGATATAGCGGCGTTCTGCTGCCGACGGGCAAGTCCTGCGAGGACGCCTGGGTGGTCGCTTCTTCTCTCGTTCCCGTTACGGAGAAGCTTAAGTTTCTCGTTGCCCTTCGTCCCGGCTTAATGACCCCTACGATCGCCGCCCGCATGTCGGCGACGCTTGACCGGTTCTCCAATGGAAGACTGCTGATCAATGTCGTGGCCGGGGGCGATCCTGTCGAGCTTGCCGGAGACGGGCTGTTCCTTGATCATGACGAGCGTTACCGGCTTACCGATGAGTTTCTCGACATATGGCGCAAGGAATTGAAAGGCGGCGAAGTGAGCTATGCCGGCGACTACTTGCGGGTGGAGGGCGGAGAGGTGTTATACCCGACGGTCCAGCAGCCGTATCCGCCGCTTTATTTCGGCGGCTCTTCGGAAGCGGCGATGGAAGTGGCTGCGAATCACGTGGATGTGTATCTGACCTGGGGGGAGCCGCCGGATCAGGTGGAGCAGAAAATCAGCCGCATGCGCGCCCTGGCCGCCGAGAAGGGCCGCACGCTCCGCTTCGGCATCCGACTTCATGTCATCGTCCGTCCGACGGAGGAGGAGGCATGGCAGGCGGCAAGCGAGCTCATCTCTCATCTGGACGAGGCCACGATCGCTTCCGCGCAGCACATATTCGCAAGGATGGATTCGGAGGGGCAGAAGCGGATGTCCCGGCTGCATAAGGGGGATCCCTCCAATCTGGTGATCAGCCCGAACCTGTGGGCGGGTATCGGCCTCGTGCGGGGCGGCGCAGGTACGGCGCTGGTGGGCAGTCCCGACAATGTGGCGGCACGGATGAAGGAATACGCGGAGCTCGGGATCGAGACCTTCATCCTGTCCGGCTACCCCCACCTGGAGGAGGCTTATCGCACGGCTGAGCTGCTGTTTCCGAGGCTTCCGCTGCGTCTCGACAAGGCGGAGGGAGCCAGGGCCTTCATTAGCCCCTTCGGGGAAATGATCGCGAACAACCGAATCCCGGGCCGTCCGCAGGAAGAGGAGGCGGGTGCGCGCGAGGTTTCGACGAGCTGAATACGCTTTGCTTTGCCGATTAGACGACTAAAGGCACCGGTTTTGATCCATTCAAGACGGTGCTTTTTGTATGTCCGAAATCCGGTCCGGTCCGCCGGGTCCGGCTCTTAACCATAACTTTCGGGGAGTGAGTGCCATGTCATTGAAATTTGCCTATTGGGTGCCGAATGTGAGCGGAGGCTTGGTTATCTCCAAATATCCGCAGCAGACAGGCTGGTCGTTCGAGGATAATGCAAGGTATGCGAAGGCTGCGGAGGACGCCGGCTTCGAATACGCTTTGCTGCAAACCCGGTTCATCGCCAGCTACGGCGCGGAGAATCAGCTGGAATCGCTGGCGCTGGCTTCGGCGCTGGCTGCGGTCACCGACAAGCTGAAGCTTATCGCGGCTGTGCTTCCCGGCCTCTGGCATCCGGGCACGGTCGCCAAGATGATCTCCACCATCGACCAGATCAGCCATGGGAGGGCAGCTGTCAATATCGTCAGCGGGTGGTTCAAGGGAGAGTTTTACGGCTACGGAGAGGCCTGGCTGGATCATGACGAGCGCTACCGCCGGTCGGAAGAGTTCATCCGCGTGCTGCGGGAGCTGTGGACGCAGGAGACTTCCAGCTTCCGCGGAGACTTCTATCGGCTCAACGAAGCTCCGTTAAAGCCGAAGCCCCATGTCGTTCCTCCCGTGTTTCAAGGAGGCAACTCAGCAGCAGCTAGGCAGATGGCTTCCCGGGTATCGGACTGGTACTTTATGAACGGCAATACGATAGACGGCTTCCGGGCGCAGATTGATGATTTGAAGCGGCAGGCAGCGGCTCAAAACCGGGAACTCAAGTTCGGAGCCAACGCCTTCGTCATCGTCCGGGACACAGAGGAAGAAGCGAGACAGGTGCTGCGCGATATTATCGACTACGCCGACCCGGAGGCCGTGGAAGGCTTCCGCAGTCAGGTGAAGTTCGCGGGCCAGGCTTCCCCGGAGCGGGAAGGGATGTGGGCGAATTCCGATTTCGACGATCTGGTGCAGTATAATGACGGCTTCAAGACGGGCTTGATCGGCACCGCTGAGCAGGTAGCGGACCGTATTGTGGAATTGAAGAAAATCGGCGTCGATCTTATCCTCACCGCGTTCCTTCATTACGATGAAGATATTCAAGCGTTCGGCGAACAAGTCATCCCGCTCGTCCGGCAGAAAGAAGCCGAGCTTGAAGCGGTTGCTTCCAAAGCCTGAGACCTTACACCTAAACTTAAACCTGAACCTAGCCCCCTAAATCTAATCCAATTCAGAAGGAGAGTTCGACTATGAGCATATCTGCCAATGAAAAGCAAACGACTCTTGATTACGAGCAGCTGAGAGCGGAAATCCGGGAACTTGCCGAGCAGGTCATTAAGCCTAGAGCCGAGAGGACGGACAGCGAGGGGATCTTCCCCCGGGATAATCTGCAGGCGCTTGCCGAAACCGGCTGGAATGGCGTCCTGATCCCCGAGCAGTGGGGCGGACGCGGTCTGGATCATGTGGCCTTCGCGATAGCCGCCGAGGAGATCGGCAAAGCGTGCCCGTCCACCTCGCTGGTATACGTCATGCACGTCGGCGGCGTGCAGACGATCGCGCTGTACGGCAACGACGATCAGAAGGAACGTTGGCTGAAGCCGGTTAGCCAGGGCCTGATCGGCACGTACTCCACAAGCGAGAAAGCGTCAGGGGGTCATTGGTGGTTCAACTTCAGCGAGGCAGGCCGCGACGGGGAGGACTATATCCTGAACGCTGAGAAGTCGTTCACCACGAGCTCGGGGCAAGCGGACTTCTACGTTTTCCAGACCCGAACGCCGGGCGCCCAAACGCCTACGGATGTAAGCTTCTTCATCGTCGATGGCAAGCTGCCGGGAATTACGCCGGGCGTGTGGGACGCACTGGGCGTCCGCGGCAATCATAGCGGGCCGATCCGTTACGAAGGCGTTCGTGTGAATGGGCGTGATAAGCTTGGCACAGAAGGCCAGGGAAGAGAAATCTTGGAGAGCGGCGTTTCGCCTGTCTATCTGATCGGTCTCGGCTCGACCTGGCTGGGAGTAGCGGAGGCGGCTCTGGAGGCGGCAGCGGCTTACGTTCAGGGCATGATTCACCGGGACTTCAACAAGCGGCTTGCGGACTACCAGATCATCCGCCAGCAGCTCGCGGAGATTAAGGTGCTGATCTCCAGCCTGAAGCCTTGGCAGGTGTCGCTTGCGAAGCAGCTGGACGATCTGCAGGCGCAGGGCCGGCCGCAGGTCGAGCTGCTTCTGCCGCTGGTCGAGTTCAAGATCCATGCCGCCGAGGTGGCCAACAAGGCCACGAAGGCCGCGCTGGACGTAACAGGCGGCTACGGGTATAAAAAGGGCGTCTTCGAGCGGCTGTTCCGCGACGCGCGCGCGGGCATCGCGATGGGGCCCTCCAACAACATCGCCCGCGAATGGATCGGCAAAGCGCTGGTCGGTCTGCCGCTGGAGCTGTGGTACGAGGGTGGGGATTAAGCGGAGGGAACGCACAGGAGCACGAGCAGGATCGGGATCAGGAGATAGATGAGCCGCAGCGGTTGACGGGGGGCATACCCGTTGACCGTTGTTTGCTTTTGCGCGGAGCTTGGGAAACGAAGGTCAATCTTCCTTACTTTGCCCTCTTTGCCTATACTGCTGCGGAGTGACCCCGGTCATGCGCTTGAACAGCGAAGTAAAGAATGCGGCGTCCTGGTAGCCTACCGCCGAAGCGATATCGCTGATCTTGCGGTCCGTCTGCCGCAGCAGCCTGCCCGCCGCTTGAATGCGCAATCCCTGGACATAGGACTTCGGCGTCGTTCCGGTATGCTTGGCAAACAGCCGCTGGAATTGGCGTTCGCCTACGCCCATAAGGGCCGCCAGCTCGCGCACCTCCAGCGGCTGCTCGCAATGCGCTTGCAGAAGCCGGAGCACCTCGTGCATACCGGAGGGCGGGCGTACGGTCACGGCTTCCTCCCGGTCTTCCTCCATCCTGCGGATCAGGAGCAGCAGTTCCAGGACGATCGTATAAAGCGCGGCTTCCCGGCCGAGCCGCTGCGAGGCATACTCCAGATGAAGGCGGCGGAAGAGGCGATCGCACTCGCCGTCGCGGTCGTGGTACGTCAGCAGCTGTCGGTGCCGGAGGACAGCCTCAAGCGCATTTCCGCCGGGGAAGGCCTGCAGCACAGCTTCGAAAGCATCTGTCGCGAGGATACAGTTATACACGACAAGCTGCTGCTTCCTGGAAGGAGAGGAAGGCCGGAACACATGCGAGACCCCGACGGGTATGACGATCAGCTCCCCTTGCGCGACATGGAAGGAGCGGTCGCTCGTATAGTGGGTACCTGAGCCTTCACACACATAGCTGATCTCCAGAAAGTCATGCTGGTGCTCGACCAGCTCGAAGGATTCGACGGCCCGGTTCACATAAATCGGCAAGCGGGTTTCGAAAAAATACGCTCCTGACAGACGGCCTATCGCACGCTTTACGCTCATCTTGCATCTCCCCTCGCGCATTCTCTCCGATCCTTAGAAAAAGTCCGAATTCCCTCTGTATAATGTCGGGTTCGCCCCGGTTCCTATTGTTTTTTTCAGTATATGATGAGAGCCATAGTGCTGCAAGCCCTTCTCATTCCACTGACGAAAGGAACGTTGAATATGTCTATTACCGTGACGAACCTTACCTGCGAGTACCGGATCAATCCGCTTGGGATCGATGTCCCGCAGCCGCGCCTCGCCTGGCAGCTCGAATCCGACAGGAGAGCTACTCTGCAAACCAGCTTCCGCATCCAGGTGAGAGAAGCCGAAGCAGGTTATGAAACCCCTTACTGGGACTCGGGCTGGCGCGCCGGCGATGCTTCTATTCAGCTTGCCTACGAAGGGCCGGAGCTGAAGGCGCGGACCCGGTATGCGTACCGGATCAAGGCGGCCGATAATTATGAGCGTGAAAGCGAGTGGAGCGAGGAAAGCTGGTGGGAAATGGGGCTGCTGGCGCCGGAGGACTGGCAGGCCCAGTGGATCTCGCCGGATCCGGCTGGGATCGATCCGTTGTCGGAGCCTGCTTTTCTTCTCCGGAAGACGTTCGGAATCGGGCCCGGAGGGATCAAGTCGGCCCGCCTCTATGCGACGAGCGCCGGTGTGTACGATGTCTATATCAACGGGGTCCGAGTAGGCGACGAACTGATGGCGCCCGGCTGGACCAGCTACCACAAGCGGCTGCAGGTTCAGACCTATGATGTGACCGGATATGTGCGGGAGGGCGGGAACGGTCTTGGCCTCCGGCTGGCTAACGGCTGGTACAAGGGAAGGCTGGCATGGGAGGATAAGCGCGATCATTATGGCGACCGGAGAGCGGCTTTGCTGCAGCTGCACGTCGAGATGGAGGATGGCACCGAGCATATCGTCGCTACGGACCCGGGCTGGAAAGCATCCACGGGAGGGATCCTCTTCTCGGAAATCTACGACGGCGAAATCTATGATGCCCGGCTGGAGCCGGAAGGCTGGAGCGAGGCGGGCTTCGACGATACGGCGTGGCACGGTTCGGTCGCGTACACGCCGCAGGTCGGGCAGCTGGTCGCCCAGGAAAACTGGCCTACTCGCGTCACGGAAACGCTGCAGCCGGTAAGTCTGATCCGGACGCCTACAGGCGAGAGCGTGCTTGATTTCGGTCAAAATATGGTAGGGCGCGTCCGCCTGACGCTGGATGTGCCGGCAGGCACGCAGATCACGCTCCAGCATGCGGAGATTCTCGACCAGCAGGGCAATTTCTATATAGGCAACCTGCGCTCCGCCCAGCAGAAGCTGATCTACACGGCCAAGGGAGGCGGGCCTGAAAGCTATGCCGCCGCGTTTACCTTCTACGGCTTCCGCTATGTCAAGGTAGAGGGCTACCCGGATCAGGACCGGCAGGATATCCCGCTGGATGCCTTTACCGGCGAAGTCATGCATTCGGATATGGAGCCGGCCGGGCAGTTCGACTGCTCGCATCCGCTGATTAATCAGCTCCACAGCAACATCAGCTGGGGGCAGCGCGGGAACTTCCTGGATGTGCCGACGGACTGCCCGCAGCGCGATGAGCGCCTCGGCTGGACGGGGGATGCCCAGGTCTTTATCCGGACGGCTGCGTTTCATTACCAGGTCGGGCCGTTCTTCACGAAGTGGCTGCGCGATCTGCAGGCCGACCAGCTGCCGGATGGCGGCGTACCGTTTGTCATCCCGGATATTCTGGGCGGGAAGCATTCTTCTTCCGCGTGGGGCGATGCGGTGGTCGTATGCCCTTGGACGATGTATGTTTGCTATGGGGACCGCCGTCTGCTGGCTGAGCAATATGACGGCATGAAGGCATGGGTCGGATACATCCATGCGCAAGGGTCTGATGAATACCTGTGGAACACCGGCTTCCACTTCGGGGATTGGCTGGGGCTGGACGCCAAGGAGGGCAGCTACGTGGGAGCGACGCCGCGGGATCTGATCGCGACCGCCTTCTACGCGTACTCGACCCGTCTGGTCCGCGATGCCGCCGTGGTGCTGGGAAGGGCCGACGATGTCCGCACTTATGGGGAGCTGCTGGGCCGTATCGTGCGCCGCTTCCAAGATGAATTCATCACGCCGACCGGCCGGCTGGCCGTTCCGACGCAGACGGCGCATGTGCTGGCGCTGCACTTCGATCTGGTCGAAGGCCAGGTGCGCGAACGGGTGGCCAGAGATCTTAATCAGCTTGTCGTGGACAGCAGCTATCATCTGACCACGGGCTTTGTCGGCACGCCTTATCTGTGCTTCGCTCTCTCGGACAACGGGTATCATGACACGGCGATGCAGCTGCTGCTGCAGGAGAGCTATCCGTCCTGGCTGTACTCGATCCATCAGGGAGCGACGACGATCTGGGAGCATTGGGACGGCGTGAAGCCGGACGGCTCCTTCTGGAGCGACAGGATGAACTCTTACAATCATTATGCGTACGGAGCTATCGGAGATTGGATGTACCGCCGGGTGGCGGGTCTGGATATGGATGAATCCAAGGCGGCCTACAAGCGGCTGCGCATACGTCCCCGCCTTGACAGCAACGGGCTGACCCATGCCGAAGCTTCGCTGATCGGACCTTATGGCCGGATGCAAGCCGGGTGGCGGGTTTCGGAAGGCAAAGCGGAGGTGCAGGTTACGGTACCGGTCAATGCGACGGCAGACATCAGGCTGCCCGCAGCAGCGGCCGAGGACATCGAGGAGAGCGGGCGTCGTGCTGCAGATGCGCCGGGCGTTCAGGAGATCGCGGCCGAGAGCGGCGGCGTTCGACTGAGCGTCGGATCGGGCACGTACCGGTTTGTGTTCCCTTACCGCGCCGAGCAGGCCGAGGGTGCTGAGCTCTCTGAGGGATAAGAGACGGTGGTGTGCGGGACGACTGAACTAGCGGGTTCCGAAGGCAAAGCGGGGAGCGGTGGGTTAATCACAGCTTCCCGTTTTTTTGCTGCAGCAGCGGGCTTTCGAGGGCCAAAGTTGGTTCGCAATGAAATCATTTACCGGTAAATTGATCTCTAAATGAGATCGAACTCATATAAAATGGTTATTTAAGTTATAAGGAAGGGGAAGCTTATAATAAGGGTAGGATTTACTTCAGGAATGATCTATAATGAAAGATCGGTCCATGAACCGAAACCTATAAACCAAGACGGAGGGAAAGCAACCATGGCACCGACGAACCAGCAAGCTTGGGATCCGTGGGCAGCGTACTATGGGCCCAATCTGGGTTACATTCAAGAGCAATACGAAAGGTACTTGGCAGATCCTCAGTCCGTAGGAGCGGATTACCGGGATCTGTTCGAGCGTTGGGGGGAGCCGCCCGCTTCCGACCCGCAGGAAACTGCCGCTCAACCGGCGCCTTCATCCGTGCAGGCCTCAACGCCGGAGCGCTCCTCGGCTGCCGGCCGGGACGCTGCTGTCAGCGGTCAGCTGCTTCAGAAAGCGGTAGCTGCCGGCAAGCTCGTTTGGAATATCCGTACGTACGGACATCTCGCCGCGGATATCGATCCGCTCGAGATCAGCGCCGAGGCGGATGTTCAGCTGCTTGAGCCTGAATATTACGGCATTACGCCAGCCGATCTGGCGGCTCTGCCCACTGAGCTTGTATGGGACGGGCCGCATCCCGAAGTCGGCGACGGATGGGCTGCCATCCAATTGCTCCGCAAAGCGTATACCGGTACGATAGCGTTCGAATTCAGCCATGTGCATGACGAGAAGGAAAGAAAGTGGCTGAACGAGCAAGTGGAGTTCAAGCTCCCTCAGTTTGCGCTGGATGAGCAGGAACGCAAAGCGCTGCTCACGAGGCTTCTGGAGGTCGAGCAGTTCGAGGATTTCCTTCACCGTACGTTCGTCGGACAGAAACGGTTCTCCGTGGAAGGTACCGATGCGCTTGTGCCTCTCGTCGATGAAATTGTCCGTGAGCTCGCCTACGACGGCTCTACCGATATTCTGATGGGGATGGCCCACCGCGGACGGCTCAATGTGCTGGCTCATGTGCTGGGCAAGCCGTACAGTAAAATTTTCTCCGAATTCCATCATTCGGCCAACCGCAACCTGATCCCGTCGGAAGGCTCGATGGGCATCAATTACGGCTGGACGGGCGATGTCAAATATCATCTAGGGGCCAACCGCTCCGTCAGATGGGGCGAAACTGCCCGGGCCCGGCTCACCTTGGCGAATAACCCGAGTCACCTGGAGTTCGTCAATCCGGTAGTCGAGGGCTTCACCCGTGCGGCACAGGATGATCGGACACAGCCCGGCTATCCGGTACAGGATGTAGCTAAAGCTGCAGCGGTGCTGATGCACGGCGACGCCGCTTTCCCCGGAGAGGGCATTGTAGCGGAAACGCTGAACTTCAACAAGCTCAACGGGTATCGCAACGGCGGGACCGTCCATATTATCGTGAATAACCGGCTTGGCTTTACAACGGAAAGCCATGATTCCCGCTCGACGCATTACGCCAGCGACTTGGCCAAGGGCTATGAGATTCCGATCGTCCATGTGAATGCGGATGATCCGGAGGCGTGCCTGGCAGCCGCGCGGTTGGCTATCGAATACCGGCATTTGTTCAAGAAGGATTTTTTGATCGATCTGATCGGATACCGGCGGTATGGGCATAATGAGTCGGATGACCCGGAAACGACGCAGCCGCTTATTTATACGAAGGTCAGGAATCATCCTACCGTCAGCACGCTTTATGCGCAGAAACTAGTCCGTGAAGGTCTGATGACGGCCGAACAGGCGGAGAAGATTAAGCTGGACATTCAGACCCGGCTGAGAGAAGCCTATGACGAGGTTAAGCAGCGTGACGGCCAGGAACCCGTAACCCAGAAGCCGGAGCTCGCCGAGCCAGGTGAAATAAAAGCGCTCCGTACAGGGGTTCCCCTGGAGAGGCTGAGGGAGATCAATGCCGGTCTGCTGAGCTGGCCGGAGTCCTTTAACGTATACCCTAAGCTCAAGAAAATTTTGGAGCGCAGAGCCACCTCGCTTAACGATGGCGAGAAGGTCGACTGGGGGCATGCCGAAACACTGGCCTTTGCTTCCATACTCGCAGATGGCAAGCCGATCCGTATCAGCGGCCAGGATGTGGAGCGGGCGACGTTCGCTCATCGCAACCTGGTGCTGCACGATGTCAAAAACGGCAGCGTCTACAGCCCGCTGCATCAGCTGCCGCAGGCGAAGGCTTCGTTTGCAATCTACAATAGCCCGTTGTCCGAGGCGTCGGTACTGGGCTTCGAATACGGCTACAACGTATATGCGCCGGATACGCTCGTGATCTGGGAAGCGCAGTATGGAGACTTCACCAACGCAGCGCAGGTAACCATCGATCAGTTCATATCGGCGGGGCGCTCCAAATGGTCGCAGAAGTCGAGTCTCATCATGCTGCTGCCGCATGGCTACGAAGGCCAGGGCCCTGAGCATTCCAGCGCGCGGCTGGAGCGTTTCCTGCAGCTGTCCGGCGAAGATAACTGGATGGTCGCGAATCTGACCAGCGCGTCTCAATACTTTCACCTGCTTCGCCGTCAGGCGTCGCTTACGGAAAGCGAGCGCGCCCGTCCGCTCGTGCTGATGGCGCCGAAGAGCTTGATCCGCAACCCGCGGGTGGCTTCGGATAGCATCGAGTTCAGCGAGGGTTCCTTCCGCCCGGTGCTGGAGCAGCGCAATCTCGGAGGACGGCCTGAGCAGGTAGAGCGAATCATTCTCTGCACAGGCAAGATCGCCGTCGATCTGGAGGAGGCGCTGGACAAGGAGGCGGATAAGAGCTGGGATTGGCTCCATATTATCCGCACGGAGCAGCTCTATCCTTTCCCGGAAGAGGAAATTCGCCGCATACTGGCCCGCTTTCCGAAGGTTCGGGAGCTTCTATGGGTTCAAGAGGAGCCGCGGAACATGGGCGCATGGAGCTACATGGAGCCTCGTATTCGGGCTATTGCTCCCGAAGGGGTTCGTGCCGTCCGTTACGTCGGCCGCCCGGAACGCTCCAGCCCGGCCAGCGGCTATCAGAACGTGCACAGCTACGAGCAGCAGCGCATTCTATCGGTTGCGCTTAGTCCGAGCTCGGAAGTCATTACAACCACTGGGAGGTAAAGCGCCGTGAGTGAAATCAAAGTACCTGAAATGGGTGAGTCCATCACCGAAGGAACGATCTCCAGATGGATCGTACAGGAAGGCCAGTCCGTGAAGCAGGGTGATTTGCTGCTGGAGCTGGAAACCGACAAAGTAAATATGGAAATTAGCGCCGAGCAAGACGGCGTGATCGATAAAATTCTGAAGCCGGAAGGCGAGACGGTGCAGATCGGCGAAGTCATCGGCACTATCCTTGTAGGCGCGGCTGCTGCTCCATCCGGCGGAGCCCCTCTGGATACTGCGGTCGGCGCTGCCAGCGCCGCTCCGCAAGCCGGAGCTGCTCCCGCAGCTGCTGAAGCGGCTGGCAAGCAGGCTGCTTCTCCAGCCGCGGCTCGCGACGAAGCCGGCGGAGACGGCGGTCATCTGTCCGCTTCGCCTGCAGCCCGCAGGCTTGCCCGCGAGAAAGGAATCGACGTAGGCCAGGTGGCGGCCCATGATCCGATCGGCCGCTTATACGAGACCGACGTCCGGAACGCGGCATCCGGCAGCCCATCCATTCCGGCCCGTGCCGGACAGGCCGCCCCTGCGGTGAGCGTAACTCCGCCTGCCGCTGCCGGCCAAGGCGCACAAGCGAACGCTCAGCCCGGCAAGCCGGCTCAGCGGAAGCGGATGTCGCGCCGTCGTCTGACCATCGCTAAGCGTCTGGTCGAGGCACAGCGTACGGCGGCGATGCTGACCACCTTTAACGAGGTGGATATGACGGCCATCCTCGATATCCGCAAGCGGCGCAAGCAGTCGTTCCAGGAGAAGAACGATGTGGGCCTCGGCTTCATGTCCTTCTTCACCAAGGCCGTTGTCGGCGCGCTGAAGAAGTTCCCGCTGCTGAATGCCGAGATCGATGGCGAAGACATTATCGTCAAGGAGTTCTATGATATCGGCATCGCGGTATCGGCCAAGGAAGGTCTTGTCGTTCCGGTCGTGCGCAATGCGAACCATCTCGGCTTCGCGGAGATCGAGAAGAAGATTGCCGAGCTCGCAGGCAAGGCGCGCAGCAACTCGCTCGATATTTCCGAGCTGCAGGGCGGCACCTTTACGATAACGAACGGGGGCGTATTCGGCTCGCTGCTGTCGACGCCTATACTTAACGCTCCTCAAGTAGGTATTCTGGGCATGCACAAAATCCAGCTTCGCCCTGTGGCGATAGATGCGGAGAGAATGGAGAACCGCCCGATGATGTACATCGCGCTCTCTTACGATCACCGGATCGTGGACGGCAGCGAAGCGGTCAGCTTCCTGGTCAAGGTCAAGGAACTGCTTGAAGATCCCGAAACCTTGCTGCTCGAAGGCTAGAGCCCTCTCATGCAACCCGCCTTATAAGCTTCCTCAGCCTAGCGGCTCGTTCGCTAGGCTGTTTACTTTGTTCCAATTGCCTTTTGACCGATTCCGTGCGATAATACAGGATTCGATTATTTGACCAAAATCTTTTTTGTGGAGGCTACAAGCCGTGAGCCGATATCCTTTTGCCTATGACCATTCGAGGCCGTTCGTTCAACAGGCCGGGGAATGGATTGCCGATGTGTTCTACGATACATTGCCTGAATCCGGCTTCGAGGTGCGAGACGAACAGATTTATATGGCCTATCAGGTCGAACGCGCGTTTGCCGAGAAGCGGACGATTTTTGCCGAAGCCGGGGTGGGTACAGGCAAAACGCTCGTTTATTTACTATATGCCGTCTGTTATGCCCGCTATCAGAGGAAGCCGGTCGTGATCGCGTGCGCCGATGAGTCGCTTATCGAACAGCTGGTCAAGCCGGAGGGCGACATCGCCAAGCTGTCGAGGTACCTGAAGCTCGATATCGATGCGAGACTGGCCAAGTCGCCGGATCAGTATACCTGTTTGAACAAGCTCGACGAGGCCCGGTTCGGCCATGAGGATGTGCAGGCGTACCGGGAATTGTACGAGAGCCTGCCTGATTTCGTGCATATGCGGGAAGCTCTGCAGTCCTTCCATGCGTATGGGGACCGCAAGGATTATCCGCATCTGAACGATACCCAGTGGAGCCGGATCAGCTGGGATGCGTTTCAGGATTGCTTCGTGTGCAGCCAGCGCCACCGGTGCGGACAAACCTTATCGCGCGATCATTACCGGCGGTCGGCCGATCTGATCGTGTGCTCGCATGATTTCTATATGGAGCATGTCTGGACCTACGAGGGCCGGAAGCGCGAAGGGCAGCTGCCGCTGCTGCCGGAGCACAGCGCTGTCGTGTTCGATGAAGGGCATCTGCTGGAATCCGCGGCTCAGAAGGCGCTGACGTATAAGCTCAAGCATGTCGTATTCGAGGACCTGATCATCCGTCTGCTGAAGGGAGAGGTTCGCGAATCGTTCGCGATGCTGATCGAGGATGCCATCGCTCAGAGCGAGGCGATGTTCGAGGTGATCGAGCGTCAGGCTAGCCCCGTCCCTGGCTCCGAGCGGAAGGAGATCGCCGTCAATGATCGCTTGCTGGAGGAGGTCAGACGGTTTCAGGAGATTCTGTCGAATGTCGAGGACGAGCTGGTGTTCGAAAGCGAGCTGTTCACGCTGGACGACTATCAGCTGAAGATTGTCGAGGAGCATCTGGAAATGATGCAGAAGGCGCTTAGCCTGTTCAGCCGGACGGAAGGTCTGATCTGCTGGGCGACGGACAGCGTGAACGGCCTGACGCTGGTCATCATGCCGCGCCTCGTGAAGGAAGTGCTGCGCGAGCGGGTGTTTTCCCAGCACATGCCGATCGTCTTCTCCTCGGCGACGCTCTCCGTAGAGGGGACCTTCGATTATATCGCGGACAGCCTCGGTACAGGAGACTGTTTATCGTTCTCGGTCGCCTCGCCTTACGATTACGAGGGTCAGCTTGAAGTCGTCGCACCGGCATGGGCCTATCGGGGCACGTTCTCCGAGAAGATGAAGACGGCCGTCTCCTTACTGCTCCGGACCGGCGGCAGGGCCCTCCTCCTGTTCCCCGGGAAGGATGAGCTGCAGCGGTTCAAAAGCGAGATCGTCCATTATGCGGAATGTGCGGACATGCGCTTTCTGTTCGAAGGGGACCGCGAGATCAGCAATCTGATCTCCGCCTTCCAGCAGGACGAGCGCAGCGTGCTGTGCGCCTCCAGCTTATGGGAAGGACTGGATATCCCGGGCCCCTCGCTATCGGGCGTGATCATCTGGTCGCTCCCCTTTCCTCCGAAGGACCCGGTGTTCGAGGCAAGAAGACAGGCGGCGGCCGACCCGTACGAGGAAATCGATCTGCCTTATATGCTGCTGCGTTTGAAGCAGGGGATGGGTCGGCTGATCCGTTCGCGCCAAGACCGGGGCATCGTCGCTATCTTCAGCGAGGAACTGCACGCTTCGGACGAGCTGCGTTCGCGCATCGAGGCTTTGCTGCCGGACGGCGTAAGGCTGAAGCGGCTGGATGAGCTGGAGTTTGCGTTGACGGATACGCCAGCCGGATTGAAATAAAGATAAGGGCGTGTACGCGGCCCCGCTCTACACGCGATGCAGAGTCGCCTGAGCATACCGGTTGACGGGCCGCGGCAGCCCCAGATGCTCCCGCAGCGTATCGCCCTCATAGTCGGTGCGGAACAGCCCGCGCTCCTGCAGCAGTGGCACGACGAGCCGGATGAAGTCGTCCAGGCCGTCCGGCAGCAGCGGGCACATCAGCATAAATCCGTCGGCGGCCCGCTCGCGGTACCAGTGCTCGACACGGTCCGCGACCTTCTCCGGCGTGCCGATGAATTCCTCGACGCCGAATGAGCCCGTCAGCAGCGAGTAGAGCTCCCGGAGAGTCGGGTTGGTCCGGCCGATCAGCGGCTGACGCTGCTTGAATTCGAAGCGGACGTCCTCCAGCAGGTGAAGACCGATGTCGGCGGCTCCGGTCTGCAGATGGAAGGGACTGAAGTCGAAGTTATTATGGAAATAGTCAGTCAGAAAACGGAAAGCATGCTCCCACGTAATCAGCGATTCCAGGTATTCGAACTTCTCGCGTGCGATCGCTTCCGTCTCGCCGAGGATCGGTGAAATGCCCTGGAAGATAAATACATCCTCCGGCGAGCGTCCCGCGGCGGACGCTTTGCTTTTGAACGAGGCATACAGCTCCTTGGCGTCCTCGATATTGTTCTTATGCGAGAAGATCACCTCGGCATGGCCCGCGGCGAAATTCTGTCCGGCTTCCGAGGAGCCTGCCTGGACGAGAATGGGCCGTCCCTGGGGGGACCTTCCGATATTCAACGGGCCCTGCACGGCGAAAAACTCGCCTTCATGATTCAGCCGGTGGAGCTTGGATCGGTCGTAGAACCGCCCGTTCTCTTGGTCGTAGAGGAAGGCGTCGTCCTCCCAAGTATCCCATAACCCCAGCGTGACCTCGACGAATTCCTCCGCCCGCTTGTAACGCAGGCTATGCTCGAAGTGCTCATCCCGTCCGAAGTTGCGGGCCGTATTGCCGGACAGGTCGCGGGTTGTCACGATGTTCCAGCCTGCCCGCCCCTTGCTGAGATGGTCGACAGACATGATCATGCGCGCGAGGTTGAACGGCTCGATATACGAGGTGGAGGCGGTGGCGACCACCCCGATTTTCGTAGTGGCGCCGGCCAAGGCGGTGATGAGCGTGATCGGCTCAAAGCGGTTCAGAATATTCGAATGCGATTCCTCGTTAATCGCGAGACTGTCGGCGATGAAGACGAAGTCGAGCTTGCCCCGTTCGGCGGTTTGAGCGAGCTGCTTGTAATAGTCGATATTGTGGCTGGCATTCGCCTGAACCTTCGGATGACGCCAGGAGGCGATATGCATGCCTGTGCCTACCAGGTAGGCGGATAGCTTGATGGGAGCTCTGTTGGTCATGGGTACACCCGTCTCCTTACTTCTGATTTAGTAGAACGGCCGACAGACTACTTCTTGCTGCTGCCGCTTTCCGTAATGTCGCCGCCGAACCATTTCTCCGATATTTCCTTCAGCTTTCCAGCGCTGCGGAGATCGTCGATGGCTTTGTCGAAGTCCGCGATGATAGAATCATTCTCTTTATTCTTATGGAAAGGGAACCCGACGGCCTTCTCGCCGAACGGCTCACCCGCCAGCTTGAACGGCAGCGATTTTTCTTTAATCTGCACAAGCAGAGACTCCCTGCCCGCAACATAAGCGTCGATCCGTCCAGCTTCCAGATCCTTGTAGGCGACCTCCGGTGTTTCGTAGGTGATGAGCTGAATCTCGCCTGCGGGGTCATTCTCCTTCAGCACGTTCGCATAGTTTTGGCCGAGCGCCGCTCCGACCTTCTTACCCTTAACGTCCTTCAGCGATTGAATGGCGTTGTTGTCCTTCTTGACGAGCAGTTGAGCGCCGGAGAAGGAATAGGGCTTCGTGTAATTGTACTTCTGCTTCCGTTCCTCCGTAATGGCGAAGTTGCGCACCGTATCGATCTTGCCGACCTCAAGCTGCCCGACGATCCCGTTCCAGTCGGCAAGGGACCATTCGATCCGGTAGCCGGCTTTGGTGGCGATGGCATTCACGATGTCCACGTTGAAGCCCTTGATCTCATTGCCTTCCTTGAACGTATAAGGGTAGGAATCGGGCTGCCCGCCGACCTTGATCGTTTTGACCTCGGCGGCAGAGGCCGTTGCGGCAGGCGTGTCTGGCGAAGCGGCGGGTTGGGCGGGCCTCACTCCGCAGGCGGTTAGCAGCAGTAGAGCAGAGGTAAGGATTAGGGTGAAAGGGCGGATGTTCATCGGTTGTAGGCTCCTTTGGTCGTGGTAATGTGAAGGTATACGGCCCGTAGAGAGGGTCATCGGTTATACGGCTTGCTTAATCGGTGCTCCAGCCAAGCCTGAAGGCGGCTGTACACGATCGTCAGCGCCCAGTAGATGAGGCCGACGACGAAGTACACTTCGAAAAATTTCATGGAAGAGGAGGACAGCATCTTGCCCTCCGCCAGCAGCTCGGTCACGCCGAGGGTGAAGGCGAGCGACGTATTCTTGATCATGCCGATGAAGATGTTGCCAGTACCCGGCAAAGCGTTGACTACGGCCTGGGGCAGTACGATACGCCGAAGCAGGGCAGGATAAGACATGCCTACCGAGTATCCCGCCTCCAGCTGGCCACGATCCACTGAATCGAGCGCAGCCCTGAAAATCTCAGCGAGATAAGCGGAGGTGTTCAGACTCAATCCGAGAATAACGGCATTGAAGGCGCTGATCGAATTGAAGCCCTCATAGATCTGGGGCAGCCCGAAATAAATGATAAACAGCTGCACCAGCACCGGCGTCCCGCGGAAGAAAGAGATGTACATGCCGGAGAGCTGGACAAGAATAGGGGTCTTGCTCTTGATCACAACCGCGAGCAGTAAGCCGAGCGCCACGGCAATGACCATGGCTAGCACCGCCATCAACATCGTAATGGGCACATAGCGTAGCAAATCAGGTAGGATCGTCCAAACATAAGCCATATCGAACTGCATCTGTTACACCGCCACCGTTGCTGAAATGTGAAGTCATAAGCTTCATGATTAAACCAATTTAATCGATCGGTATAAAAGGTTATTGGAATATACTGTATCACTGCCTCCTGAGGCCGTCAATCATTAGCCCTATAAGGAAATTTGATATGAGATTCAAGCAATTCAATCAATGCCTCGCGGTACAGCGGGACCGATTCCTTAAGCGTAATCAGCGTGGTGGGATGGGATAAATGGGCGACGGATGTGATCGTGATGGGCTTCAGCCGTCCGTCGGCAAGCTCCTTGCGGATGCACAGCTCAGGCAAGAAGCCTACGCCCGCACCGTCGCTCACCAGCGACTTGGCTGCCTCCAGATTATCCAACTGCGCTTCGATACGGGGGACTGTTCCCGACGATTCGAACATGCGATGAAGGGCAGTCCAATCCAGCGAGCCGCATTCGTAGAAGACGATCGCTTGACTGGCCAATTCCTTCAAGGTCGCCGTTTTTTTCGCGGCAAATGGATGGTCAGGGCGGACGGCGAGTACGATATGATTTTCGAACAAGCGGGTTGCCTCGATATTTGGATGTGTCAAGCTTTTCACAAGTCCATATTCGAGCTCTTTGTTGAGCAATTTCTCGAGAATTTGCTCGTTCGTATCGGTGACCAGCTTGAATCGGACATCAGGATAACGTTTTCGGAATAAAGGGAGCAGATCGGGAATGACATATTGGGAAAGCAGAGACGTGCAGCCGATCCGCAGCACATCCGGGGATGCGCTTTTGCGCAGATGCTTGATGCTTTTTCGGTACGTGCCCAGAATTTGCTCCGCATAGGGGAGAAATTGCTTCGCATCCTCGCTGAGCGAGATCAGCTTGCCATTGCGCTCGAACAGCTGCAGATCAAGCTCCCGTTCCAGAGATTGGATGCGGGCGGTAACGGCTGGCTGGGAGAGAAACAACGCATGGGCCGCTTTCTTGAAGCCGCCGAAATGTACCACGTAAATAAATGCCTCAATATTCTCGATATTCATGTGGGATTATCAGCTCCTTCGGGAAACAGATCTATGTCTGTATATTATCCATATTATTCCGATAAGTATAGTTAAAATTATTAGGCGGGATGTATTGACAGATAAAGGAAGTTGCCGTACTATTTAAATTAGGAATTAATTAAACCTAATTCATAGGAAAAGTTGGTTTTAGTTGACCGGTAATCTGGAAACTAAGTGTTTCTCTTGCTGAGCAAGGGATGCATTTAGTTTTTTTTGTTGAGGGCGATAGGGCCGGAGCGGGAGTCGAGTTGCGGAGAGGAGAGGAAGGATGAAGCAGGGGAGATATCGGAGAATCAAAAGACTGGCGCTTGCACTTGCCCTCGTATGGACGGTTAGCCACTTGGATGCCGAGCCGCTATCGGACGGTAAGGCCGGTGGCGATGTTTCTAAGGCTTGGATAGTTCAGACGGCGGATGCGGCGCAGGAGAACGGCTCCACAGGTGCCGCCCAAGGTCCGGAGGAAGGGAAGAGTGCCTTCCACTCGGTAGAAGACATCGGCGAAGCTTCCGCTTCTGCCAAGCCGCAGACCAGGGGTGAGCCTGAAGCGTGGCTGTCCGTTCTGATAGCCGCAGGCTTCATAGGTACGGTCTATGCGAGAAGGGTGCTGGCGCTTCAGCGGATGTAGGAACGGACCTTCAGAATGGCTGTCTAGGTATACGCTACTTTTAGGGAAAAGGAGAGAGGACGATGAGCGATTTAAACGGTTATTTGAAGGAAAAGCGGGCGGCTGTGCTGCGTAGGGAGGAGGAACGGATCCAGCGTACGGATCGGGCTGAATCGGCTGTTCTGACGGCACGCGTCCGCGCAAAGGGAAGAACCGGGGTGCGGGAGATTCGCATCCGGGATTTTCAGATCATCAGCGACAGCGATCCCGACTTCGCAGGCTTCAATCTGGGGCCGAACTCGGCGGAAATTCAGCTTGGCGTATTGGGCAGCTGCCTGACCCATGTGACGCTGATTCAGGCGGCGTCTCTGGGCGTTCCGTTGAATGCGTTGGAGGTCGAAATTAACGGCGAGCTGCATCCCTATGCGGGCAAGCCGGGGTATGAGCATGTTCCGTTCTGGCCGCATCATATCCGCTATACGCTTCATATCGACTCCCCGGCCGAAGCGGGGCGGATCGAAGAGTTGTACGAAGCTGTCGAACGGGTATGCCCTATTCTGAATTTGCTGGCCAACCCGCAGCAGATCACCGGGCATATCGTACATACGACGGCCAGCGGCGGTTCCGTCCTTGCGACTTAAAGCCCGCAAGGCGCTCCGCCTAAAATATAAAATACCCGCTCGTCCTGCTGATGCAGACGGAGCGGGTATTTGGGTTGGCGAGCATGTCGGCCCTAGTCCTTCGGCCAGGAAGAACGGTGGAATCTGCGATTAGCGTCTCCAGGGGATGATCCATTGCTCCAGCGCGTCGAGCAGGACGGTGGATATCCCCCCGAGCATCGCGATGACCATCAGGCCGGCATACATATCCTGGACCGCGAAGACATTCCACGAGCTCCAGATGAAATAGCCGACGCCCGACTTGGCTCCGACGAATTCCGCCGCCATGATGACTAGCAGCGCAATGCCCATGCCCAGCTTGAGGCCGGTAAGGATCAGCGGCAGCGCGCCGGGAAGCGCCACATCCCGGAAAAACAGCCAGCGGCCGGCCTGAAAGTTGCGGCCGACGTCCAGATAAATGCCCGGAATATTGGTGACGCCTGCCAGCGTATTGATCAGCGTCAGGTAAACGACGGAAATCGCGATGACCATTACCTTCGATGTCTCGCCGATACCGAAGATGATCAGAATCAGCGGCAGCAGGGCCAGCTTGGGCACGGGGAATGTGGCATTGACCAGAGGCATGATGGCCGCCCGTATGAGGGGAGACAGCCCCATGATCAGTCCAAGGACGACTCCCGGCAAAGCCCCCCACAGAAAGCCGATGGCAATGCGTCTCAGGCTTATGCCCAGATGCAGCCACATTTCCCCGCTTTCGAACAGGCGGAGCAGATTGGCGAGCACTGTCGTCGGGGCAGGGAAAAAACGGGCATCGATGGCGCCCAGACGCGAGGAGGCTTCCCAGATGGCAAGGAGCAGCAGCGGCGATAGCACGGAAACGAGCCGAGTGACGGACCTGCGGCGCGACCAGGGAACGCTGCGCCGTTCGGAGGCCAGCTCGATCAGGGTGTCGGGCGTGCGGGACACTGCTTTTTGCGGCACCGCCGTTTCGGAAGCGATGTCGATCATCGGGCGCCTCCTTTCCCGGGAGCGTGAAGGGGGGGCGGTGCTTCTTCTTGGCGCAGCAGCTGCCAGATGTGCCGGAAAAGCTGGCCGAAGGCCGGATGCGCCCGAACGGACTCCACCTGGCGAGGGCGGGGAAGGCCGACATCGATAACCTCGAGGATGCGGCCGGGTCTGGCGCTCATAACCACGATGCGATCTGACAGCAGGATTGCCTCATCGATGCTGTGCGTGACGAAGAGTACGGTCTTGCGGGACTCCTCCCAAATCCGCAGCAGCTCTTCCTGCAAGATGAGCCGATTCTGCTCGTCCAATGCGCCGAACGGTTCATCCATCAATAATATTTCCGGATCATTGGCGAATGCGCGGGCCACGGATACCCGCTGCTTCATGCCTCCGGATAACTGGTGAGGCAGCGCTTTTTCAAATCCGGCCAGTCCGATTTTACGGATAAACTCATCGGCTTTCGCGTGGCGCACCTTGCGGGGAACTCCTCTGGCCTTCAGTCCGAACGCAATATTGTCCCGGACCGTCATCCAAGGGAAAACCGACTGCTCCTGGAATACCATGGAGGTAAGCGGGGGGCGGCCAACCAGGACAGCCGGAGCAGGACCGGCTGCACCGCCGACTGCCGACTGTCTGATCCAGATCTGTCCTTCCGTATGCCGCTCCAGCGCTCCGGCGATGCGCAGCAGCGTTGTCTTCCCGCAGCCTGACGGCCCGACCAGGGAATAAAACTTCCCATCGGGCACCTCCAGCGATACCCCCTCAAGCGCAGTTACTTGCATGCCTCTGGTTTCATAGCGCTTCACCAGAGAATCGATCCGAATCTTCCAGCTTTCCGTCGTCATCGGGCTCTTCCTCTCTCATGGCTTTACTTGTCATAAGGACCCAGCGTCTTGAGTGCGTATTCGCTATAGCTGGTGTCGACAGCAGCCTGGATATCGACCGGGTTGGTCACAATCCCGTTTTTGGTATACCATTCGACTTCTTCTAATAAAGAGGCGGGATTGAGCTTTCCGTCCGGATGCATGGCGGCGAAGTTAATATTTTTGTAGGCGGCGGCTTCTTTGACTGAAGTGTTTTTGGTCAAGATGCTTACAACCTCGTCGCGTCCCTTGTTTTTGAAAAAAGCATCGTTATAGTCGCGAACGCCCTTCAAGCGAGCGGTCGTCAGGCGGTTGGCGATATCCGTTTTCTTGGCAAAGTCTGGCGAAAGCATGAATAAATTTGCTTCCTGCCCGGGGAACATTTCGCCATTGCCGCGGAACTGGAAGAAGATCCCCTGGGTGATGCCGTTGCTCAGATGCGGCTCCGGTAAAATGGCGGCATCGATCGCGCCATTGGACAGGGCGGGCAGCATATCGGCGAACGTCAGCCCGACGAACTCGATGTCCTTCAGCGTCAATCCTTCCGGGGCAAGCAGCTTCTCGATATAAATCTGGGATGCACTGCCTTTGACCGCGGCCACGCCAATCTTGCGTCCCTTAAGATCCGCCGGTTTCTTGATCTCCTCTGATAGACGCTTGCCTACAACTAGCGCTCCCCCATCTCTTCCTTTTTCCGACGTGACGTTAGGAGCGACGAGCTTGATGTTTATTTTGCTTCCCAGCATATTGTAAAGCGCGGCATTGGCCGGCCCGTCTCCGGCATCAATCTGCCCGGTGCCAAGTGCGGTAATCAGCTCGGTGGCAGCGCCGAATTTTTGAATATCGACCTCTATCCCCTGCTCTTTAAAATACCCGCGTTCCGCTGCCAAATAGATGGCCGAATCACCGAAAACCCCTAACGTCCCGACCTTGACCTTGTCAAGTGCCCGGGATGGCGTGCTGTCTGCCTTTGGTTGGGCGGGCTCGGCAGGGTTGACGTTGGGGACCTCGGCGGTATTCGTGCTTCCGTTTTTGTTCGTACCGGCCGGTGTTGGAGCGATGCTACCGGCGGGAGCTTGAGTTTGACCGCAAGCAGCTAGCAACATAGATAAGAAAACAAGTATAGCGAACAACTTTTTCATGAAGCAAACCCCTTCCCCTTGGACAATTATGAAGTATGATGCCTTCATTTTCACACTAAACAAAGTAACATACTTGGTATTGAGAATCGTATCATTCACTGGCCTTTATTGTCAATAAATTGCAATAAATAAAATATAAAAGCAAAAGTTGTTAATATAACACACTTCAATTGACACTATCTCCGTATTTTCATAGAATGGACAACAATAGTCGTTACCCGTCACGCGTAGCAGCTTAATGAATATAGGATCCCTGGAGTGAAGGCGCATTCCAAGGACTTGGGGAGTGAGGTGCAATCAAGAATGACCATGAATCCCGAGGTTTGGGAAATCAGTTATTGGGAGCTGAGCATCCGCATCGTTATTGCGCTGGTGCTTGGCGGTTTAATCGGTCTGGAGCGTGAACTGGGCGATCACCCGGCGGGCTTCCGTACGCATATTCTCGTTTGCGTCGGGTCTGCGCTTATCGTCCTGCTGTCCAGCTATGGCTTCTCCCAATTCGCCTTTGAAGCGAATGTGAGGATGGACCCTGCCCGTCTGGCGGCACAGGTCATAAGCGGAATCGGCTTCCTGGGTGCCGGTACGATCATGAGAACGGGCGCGACGGTGGCCGGTTTGACGACTGCCGCCTCCTTATGGGTGGTTGCGGCTATCGGACTAGCTGTCGGAGCGGGCTTTTATTACGGAGCCGCATTGAGTACCGTGGCGGTGCTTGTCAGTCTGTTCGTCCTGAACAAGGTCGATACGAGCGTATTAGCCGGATCTCAGAAGAAGCGCAGCTTGTCCCTGGAGGTACCGGACGGAGGAGGGCATCTGGGGCGTATCGCGACTCAAATAAAGGAGATGGGAGCGGTGATTTCCGACATGCAGGTAGAAAACCGCCAACAAGCGCCAGCGCGTGACGGTGGAGAGGGGAACAAGCAGACGATGCACATTCAGATGATGCTGAAGTCCAAAAAGGATGTGTATGAGAAGCTCGTTCTGATGCTTGCCGAGGACCCGCATATCCTTCGCTTGGGCACGTCGGAGAGCACACCTGTGCCTGACATGAAGAAGAATCTTACTTCGCCTTCCGGCAGCTCTGCCGCGTCGCATTCGGGCCCCGGCCCCCGCTAAGCTGCAGACGGACTGACGCGATCAAGCCTGACCTCAGAAGAGAGCTTTATAGCACGATTTACAGCAAGCCTGACGGCCGAATATCATGCGTCAGGCTTTTTCATGTCCACCTATAGAGGGTGGTTGGTTGGAGGAATAGAGGTTTTCTTTGCTCGAAATCGGGTAAACATACAGGAGACAGCCCAATTATGTCCGAACTATGGCCATAGTGTGAAAAAAGTTTGAACAACAATCGGTGATTTGTGGTATACTAGGAGGAAGTAAGCACTTTCATCAGGATTGGAGTGATTGGCATGACGACAAGAACGACATCAGCTAATAACAGGAACGAGATGGGACGTGATGTAGGTCGTCTGGTCACGATGATGACGGTTGCGGCATGGGTGTTTCTCGGTCTAGGCTTGGTACTCAGCATGCTTAACCTGCATCATTTCAGCGATAAGAATGCCTCCCTTATGGTAGGTATCGGCTGCATGGTCGGAAGCGTGTTTGTCTATGTGATCCGTACAGCCATTCATCTGGTTCATTCACGCGCCGCATCGGTGACGGAGTAAGCCGTGCATGAATTTAGCGTAAGCTTCCTGCCTCCCATTGGGAATGGCTGGAGGCTTTTTTGCCGTTTTCATAGCTTTTCATTCCGGTCAATGTCGAACCGGTGACATTTGTTTTACAGGAAAATGGCGAAGAGTTGACGTATTTGTTAACCCTGATTCACAGGGGGCCGAAATTTGGTATGTTACTTATAGGGGAAAAAGTGAACTAAATCACAAGTACATCGGAGAGGAAGTTCACCCATTCGTTAACTAAGGTTGTCGAACAACGAACAGGAGGTTCATCATGCCAAATCCGAAAAAGGCGATTCGGACCGTATTTCCGCTGTTGATCGTGGCGATGCTCATGCTGCTGGCGGGGTGCGGGGAGCAGGTCATTGTGATGGACCCGAAAGGGCCTATCGGACAAAGTCAGAAAGATTTGATCATCATCGCGTCGGTGCTTTGCGCAGCGATACTCGTACCTGTCCTGCTGCTTACCGCGTACATCGTATGGAAGTACCGCGATAAGCCGGGCAGTAAAGCCGTTTATAAGCCCAACTGGTCGCATAGCACGGCTATGGAAACCGTTTGGTGGGGAATTCCGATTGTAGTTATCATTATACTAGGCACGTTTACGGTTAAATATACGTATGCCCTGGAGCCGTCGAAGCCGATCGAATCCGATGTCAAGCCGATTACGGTCCAGGTTACGTCTCTGGATTGGAAATGGCTATTCATGTATCCCGAGCAAGGCATCGCAACAGTGAACTATCTGCAGATTCCCGAACGGGTTCCTGTCAAGTTCGAGCTCACCTCGGATGCTCCGATGAACTCCTTCTGGATTCCGCAGCTTGGCGGCCAGATGTACACGATGTCTGGTATGGCGATGACGCTGTTCCTGCAGGCCGACCATGTCGGCAAGTATTACGGATCAGGGGCGAACTTCAGCGGCGAGCACTTTGCCGATATGACCTTCGATGTCGATGCGGTTACGGACGAGCAATTCCAGAAATGGGTAAACGAGGTCAAGCGCTCCACGCCAGCTCTGACCAAAGCCGGCTATGAGCACCTGGCGACGCCGGGTAAGGCCAACCCTCAATTTTTCTCTGCTTTTCCAGAAGGCCTGTTCGATCAAATTGTAAATAAATATGCCGTTGGCGGCGGGCACGCCGGCCATGGCGGTGCCGCTAAGAAGACTGAGCCGATAGAGGCCACGACGAATACTTCGGACACTAAACGATAGAAAGGAAGTCCGCACATGCTGGATAAGATCAAGCAGTTCGCGTCCGAATTTTTCGTGACCGGCGATCCCCTGATTCTAGGGGCCCAGGTCAGCATCGCTATCGCCATGGTGGCGATTGTGTTCGTGCTCACCTACTTCAAAAAGTGGGGCTGGCTTTGGCGCGAATGGCTGACAACCGTCGATCATAAAAAAATCGGTATTATGTATATTATTTGTTCCATCTTGATGCTGTTCCGCGGCGGGGTGGACGCGCTGCTGATGCGTCTGCAGCTGGCGCTGCCGAATACGGAGTTTTTGAACGCCGAACACTATAACCAGATTTTTACGACGCATGGCGTCATTATGATTTTGTTCATGGCGATGCCGCTGATGTTCGGTCTGTTCAACATCGTGGTTCCGCTTCAGCTTGGGGCGCGCGATGTCGCATATCCGTTTTTGAACTCGCTCAGCTTCTGGATGTTTTTCTTCGGTGCGATGCTGTTTAACGTATCGTTCGTTATCGGCGGATCGCCGGATGCAGGCTGGCTTGCTTACCCGCCTCTATCGGAGGTGTCCCATAGTCCCGGAGTCGGGCAGAACTTCTATATCTGGGGCATTCAGATTTCGGGGATCGGGAGCTTAGCCACGGGTATCAACTTTATTGTGACGATTCTTAAAATGCGTGCTCCCGGCATGGGCTTGATGAAAATGCCGATGTTCTCCTGGTCCGTTTTGTCCAGCTGCATCATTATCATTTTCGCATTCCCGATTCTGACGGTTACACTCGCCTTGCTGTTCCTTGACCGGTTTGCGGGGGCGCATTTCTTCACGCTCGACGGCGGGGGCAACCCGATGATGTATATCAACCTGATCTGGATGTGGGGACATCCGGAAGTGTATATTGTTATCCTCCCCGCTTTCGGGATTTTCTCGGAAATCGTCGCGACGTTTTCCAAGAAAAAACTGTTCGGCTACAAGTCGATGGTATTCGCTATGCTGATTATCAGTGTGCTGTCCTTCTTCACGTGGGCGCATCACTTCTTCACGATGGGATCGGGGGCCGACGTCAACGCCTTCTTTGCCTTAACCACGATGGCGATAGCCATACCCACCGGGGTTAAAGTATTCAACTGGCTGTTTACGATGTTCCGGGGGCGAATACGCTTCACGACCCCGATGATGTGGACGATAGCGTTCATCCCTTGCTTTGTCGTCGGCGGTATGACGGGAGTACTGCTTTCCGTAGCACCGGCAGACTTCCAGTTCCATAACAGCTACTTCCTGATCGCGCATTTCCATCAAGTGCTGATCGGCGGCGTAGCATTCGGATACTTCGCAGGTCTTTATTACTGGTGGCCTAAGATGTTCGGCTTCAAGCTCAATGAGCACTTGGGCAAATGGGCTTTCTGGACTTGGAACATCGGCTTCTACGTGTGCTTCATGCCGCAGTACATCCTGGGTCTGATGGGAATGACGCGCCGGATGTATACGTATGATTTCGATATGGGCTGGGGGCCGCTTAACCTGGTGTCTACCGTCGGAGGCTTTCTGATGGGGATCGGCTTCATCTTTCAGGTATGGCAAATTGCCTACAGCATTAAGAAGCATGACCGGGATACGACTGGGGATGCTTGGGATGGTCGGACGCTGGAATGGTCCATTCCTTCACCAGCTCCCGTTTATAACTTTGCGGTGCTGCCTGAGGTAAAAGAGACGGATGACTGGTGGGAGCGTAAGCAGGAGCTCGGCGGCGGAGACGCAGCTGTTGCCAAAATTTACGCCGAGCGAGACAAGGTTAAGCTCGAGCCGATTCATATGCCGCGCAACTCGGCGATACCTTTCGTCATGTCGTTCCTCTGGTTCTTCGTCGGCTTCGGGTTTGTCTGGGGCTGGCTCTGGATGGCGATTCCTGCTTTGGTTGGCGTAGCGATTTGCATGATTGTTCGTTCCTTTACCTACAACACGGATTATTATATTCCGGTGGACGAAATTAAACGTACGGAAGCAAGTTTACGGGAGGTGAGGGTCTAATGGCACAAGCTGTTTCTCATGGACATCCTTCAAATGGACACGCGGCTCATAGTCATGATGAGCATCACGAGCATGAGCATGAATCGCTGAAAACATTCGGCTTCTGGCTTTTCCTGATTACCGACTGCATCTTGTTTGCTACGCTGTTCGCGACTTATGTCGTCCTGCGCGGCAATACCAACGGAGGACCGACGCCGGAAGAGCTGTTCCAGATGCCGGGCATTATCGCCGAGACCTTCATCCTCCTGACGAGCAGCTTTACGAGCGGACTCGCTGTGCTTGCCATGAATGCAGGGAAGAAGAAGGGGCTCATCGGCTGGCTGGGCGTGACAGCACTGCTCGGAGCAGCCTTTATCACGCTGGAAATCGCCGAGTTCGTCCATATGGTGGGCGAGGGCGCTACGATCGGCACCAGCGCTTTTCTATCCGGTTTCTTCACGCTGGTCGGTACGCACGGACTTCACGTATCGCTGGGGCTGGTCTGGATGCTTGGTCTTATCCTGCAGCTGCGCAAGCGTGGTATAACGCCGGTCACTAAGCGCAAGGTAGAGGTCCTCAGCTTGTACTGGCACTTTCTGGACGTTGTGTGGATTTTCGTGTTCACGGTCGTCTACCTGATGGGGGTGATGTAAGATGGCAGGTTCCAAAACGGCTCCGATCCCGCCAAGAGGGCAGGGAGAGCATCCTTCTGGCTCCGGCGGCTCCCATGGGTCGCTGAAGTCTTATGTAATCGGATTTGCCCTGTCGATCGTGCTGACGATCATTCCGCTTGTCATTGTGCTGAATGGGCTGGTGAACCGAACGGGGACGCTGCTTGTGATTCTTGTGGCCGCTATCCTGCAGTTCGTGGTACAGCTGGTGTTTTTCATGCACGTGAAAGAAGGGCCGAATGCTCGCTGGAACATCATGGCCCTGATCCTGGGATTGATTATTCTGCTTACCATCGTAGCGGGCTCAATCTGGATTATGACCTATAATGCTGTAGCTCATTGAGCCGTTTCATCTATACGAAAACCGATGCCAGGATAAGCAAAACCGGCATCGGTTTTTTTGTTGTTTGCCAGCGATACTGAAAATAAGCATTGACATGAACGTTATGACTGAATATAATTCGGTTATACGATAAAACGGTCACAAACGATCGTAATTAGGAGTGAAAACATTCATAAACGATCGAATGGAGGGGGAACCTACATGTTTGGTGAAGAAAGGAAGGGTTTCATTCTGCAGCTGGTGGAAGAGCGCCAGCGTGTCGATTCGCAGGAGCTATGCGAACGGTTTCAGGTCTCGGAATCCACCATCCGCCGCGATCTGCGGGAGATGGAAGAGGCAGGACTGCTGAAGCGTACGCATGGCGGGGCTATTTCAGTGAAGCATGTAAATTTTGAACCAAGCTTTACGGAGAAGGAAGTTTCCTCGCCCCAGGAGAAGAAAGCGATTGCAGCGAAGGCGGCCGAATTGATTCGGAACGGAGATACCATTCTTCTTGATGCAGGCACGACGACCTTTTATTTGTTTCAGCACTTGGCAGCGTTTTCGAAGCTTACGGTAGTTACCAATTCACTTCAACTGCCCCGTGATCTGCAGCTGCCTGCCGGCATCGAGATTATGGTGCTGGGCGGCTCCTATCGCACTGGGGTGCATTCCCTGGTCGGTCCCATGACCGAGCGATGTCTGGATCTGATCAAGATCGACAAGGCATTTATGGCGACAAACAGCATGGATTTGACAGAGGGCTTGACCACTCCAAACATGATGGAGGCTGATATCAAGCGCAAGATGATTAAACGCTCGGACCGCGTGATCCTGCTGAGCGACAGTACCAAGGTTAACCGGGTGAGCTTTGCACGGTTTGCCCATTGGCAGGATATCGATGTTTGTGTGACGGATGCCGGCCTTCCGCAGGAATACTCGGACATGCTGGTCGCCAGAGGCATTGAAATCCATCAAGTGGATACGGGCAGGGAGGAACAGCATGAGTAAGCATCAGGTCGTAACGGTAACGCTGAACCCGTCGATGGATAAAACCGTGCTCCTCACGGAGTTGAAGGTGGGCGGACTGAATCGGGCGCTTGAGACGCGTCTTGATCCCGGCGGCAAAGGAATTAACGTCGCACGGATCTTGCAAAGCTTTCGAATCGGAGTGACCGCGACGGGATTTATCGCCGGCAGTCTGGGCGGGCAGATCCGGCAGGAGCTATCGGCAAGCGGCATCCGCACGGAATTTATCGAGGTTCCCGGTGAGACCCGGACGAATCTGAAGCTGGTGGACCAGGCGCAGCGCATTACGACAGAGGTGAATGAGTCCGGCTTTAACGTCGGTCAGGACGCGCTGGCGCTGCTGAATGACAGGCTTGAGCTGCTGCTGGAGAATACGGAGGTGCTGGTGCTGGGCGGAAGCTTGCCGCAGGGAGCGGATCACCGCCTCTACCGCAGCTGGATCGCCGCGGCCAAGGACAGGGGAGTTAAGACCATACTGGATGCGGATGGAGCAGCGCTCGCAGCAGGCGTGGAGGCGGCGCCTTACGC
Source organism: Paenibacillus puerhi (assembly GCF_009846885.1). Taxonomy (GTDB): domain Bacteria; phylum Bacillota; class Bacilli; order Paenibacillales; family NBRC-103111; genus Paenibacillus_G; species Paenibacillus_G puerhi. The sequence goes on along the minus strand of NZ_WUWM01000027.1, from coordinate 36,317 downwards.
GGTCAAGCCGAATCTTTATGAACTGGAGCAGTTGATCGGCGGCAGGCTTCACACGGAGAAGGACATTATGGAGGCAGGCCGCGTCCTCTTAAGCCGCGGCGTCCGGCTGGTCCTGATCTCGATGGGAGCCGACGGCGCGATTGCGATGAGTGAAGAGCAAGCCTATCGCGTCAAGCCGTTCCCGATCCAGGCGCTAAGCACGGTAGGCGCCGGGGATTCGATGGTGGCTGTGATGGCTTATGCGCTGCTGGAGAATAAGCCGCTGTCCGAGCTGGCTAAGTGGAGCACCGCGGCAGGTACGATTACGGCCTCCAAGTCCGGTACGCAGGTATGTACCTTTGAAGAGATCGAGCGTCTGGCCAGTCAGGTCCAGGTGAATCAGGTGTTAATTCCGCATAACTAGGGAGGAATGAGAGATGAAGAAGCTGTTGGCTGTGACATCATGTCCGACTGGTATTGCCCACACGTATATGGCGGCGGAATCGCTGCTCAAGACGGCCGGGGAGAAGGGGATCCCCATGAAGGTAGAAAAGCGCGGCGCTCTCGGAGTCGAGGATGAGCTCACCGAGCAGGAAATCGCTGAGGCGCATGCGATTATTGTGGCAGCCGATACGGATGTGGCCGAGTGGCGTTTCGAAGGCAAGCCTGTGGTCAGGGCAGGCGTGGCGGAAGGAATCAAAAATCCGTCCAGGCTGATCGAACAGGCGCTTGCCAAGGAAGCTGCCAAGCCGGCTGCAGGGGCGGCCGAGCCGTCGTCGACTGCCGCGGCAGCCGATCGCAGTTCTCAACGGAAGGGCGCCTACAAGCATCTGATGACGGGCGTGTCCAATATGCTTCCGCTCGTTGTAGCCGGCGGCATCATTATTGCTCTGTGCTTCATTTTCGGGATTAAGGCGTTCGAAGAGCAGGGCACGCTCGCAGCGGCGCTCATGAGCATTGGCGGCGGGGCTGCCTTCGCGCTGATGATCCCGGTTTTATCAGGCTTTATCGCCTTCTCTATAGCGGACCGGGTCGGTCTGGCTCCCGGACTGGTCGGCGGTATGCTGGCCAGCCAGCTCGGCGCAGGCTTTTTGGGGGGCATTATCTCAGGCTTCCTGGCGGGCTATATTGCCAAGTGGCTGCGGACTTACATCAAGCTTCCCAAGGCCCTTGAGGGCATTAAGCCCATTCTGATCATTCCCCTGTTCTCCACGTTAATTGTCGGCTTACTGATGATCTATGTGGTTGGAACTCCGGTGAAAGGCATTATGGATGCCCTGACAGCCTGGCTCACCGGTCTGAATTCCGCCAATGCGGTTGTGCTAGGTCTGGTGCTCGGGGCTATGATGTCCTTCGATATGGGCGGTCCGCTCAACAAGGCAGCCTATACCTTCAGCGTCGGCCTGCTGGGCAGCCAGGTGTTCGGCCCTATGGCAGTGGTGATGGCCGCAGGGATGACGCCTCCACTGGGACTCTGGCTGGCGACTGTTATCGCCAAGCATAAATTTACGAAGGAAGAACGGGAAGCAGGCAAGGTCGCCTCGGTGATGGGTCTGGCCTTTATCACGGAGGGAGCAATCCCGTTTGCGGCAGCTGACCCATTCCGCGTAATTCCGTCCACGATGCTCGGCTCCGCAGTGACCGGTGCTCTCACGATGATGTTCGGGGTGACGCTGCAAGCGCCTCACGGGGGGATCTTCGTACTGGCGATTCCCAATGCCGTTACGCACTTGGCTTCGTATGCGCTTGCAATTGTGGCCGGTACGGTTGTGACGGCTGTATGTGTGTCCTTGCTGAAGAAGCGCAAAGAGGAGACGGTGCCCACCCAAGCTGTGATTCAGCCGGGCTCGGTCCATTCCAACTAACCAAACGGTAACTAACCAAACGGAGGTACACTATCATGCGCGAACCTGCATTGCTTCAAACGACTAACGTGATTCTCGATATCCAGGCTTCAGACCGCGACGATTGCATCCGGCAAATGGGTGAGCGTCTGCAAGCATCCGGATACGTGACAGACCTTGCCGCTTATATGGATTCCGTTCTGGCCCGCGAGGAGCACACTTCTACCGCGATCGGCTTCGGCGTGGCGATTCCTCACGGCAAGTCTTCCGGTGTCGCCAGGCCGGGAGTGGCTTTTGCCCGCACGGCCCAGCCGCTGGAATGGAATGCGCTGGACGGCAAGCCTGTCTCGATGATGATTATGCTCGCGATCCCGCAGGAAGAGGCCGGCAAGGAGCATCTGCGTATCCTCGCTTCGGTGTCCCGCAAGCTCATTCACGAGAGCTTCCGCCGAGAGCTGCTGGAGGCCAAGACGGAGGAAGAGGTTATCCGTATTCTGGAGAGCGCATTGTAAGCCAGACGGACAACATGAATCGATAGAACAGGAGGAACTACCAACGATGCAAACCGTTACCTTAACGATTATCAATGAAGAGGGCATGCACCTCAGGCCCGCACAGGCATTGGCCGATGCGGCTTCCGGCTATGACTCCGATATCTACCTGCAAACCGCAGACGGTCAGGAGGCCAATGTAAAGAGCGTGCTGAATCTGATCGCACTAGGTCTGGAGAAGGGCGCACAGGTTACGCTGGCGACTGAAGGCGAGGATGAGGAGCAGGCGCTCTCCGAGCTGGCGAAGCTGTTCGAGCAAGGCTTCGGTGAATAACATGAGCGAAATCCGGATTCCAGGCATAGGCGTGTCGGAAGGCATCCGTTTCGGATCGGTATTCGTGTACGCGAAGCCGCCAGCCGAGGCAGCCTTCCCGGAACGCATTGAGGAAGGCGAAGTGGAGGGCGAGCTGGCTAGACTGGAGAAAGCCAAGCACGAATCGCTGGCGGAGCTTGACGCTATCATTTCCCAATCGGAGAAAAAACTTGGCAAGGAGAAGACGGCGATTATTCAGGGACAGCGAAGCTTTCTGAACGATCCTGCATTCTATGGAGAGATCGTCCGTCAGGTTAAGCGCAAGCAGTCCTCCCCTGAGCACGGGGTGCTGACGGTCCTGGCGCAGCTCACGGCCTTGTTCGAGAAGATGGAGAATGCTTACGTCAAGGAACGGATACATGATGTTAGAGATGTTGCGGAACGGCTGATGTCGCATCTGCAGCACGTATCGTATCCCGATCTCAAGCAGATTACGGAGCCGGTCATTCTGGCAGCCGACGATCTGACGCCCTCGGTTACCGTTCAGCTTGACCGGAACATCATCATGGGCTTTGTAACGAGAGCCGGCGGCGAGACGACGCACACCGCCATCCTGTCTCGTTCCCTGGGCATCCCGGCGGTTGTGGGCACCGGGGACGACTTCGTCCGTCTGCAGCATGGCGACCGTATCATCCTTGACGGTACCGAGGGCATCTGTATCCTGCATCCGGAGCCTGCTACCGAGGCGGCTTACCGGCACAAGCAGGAACGCGAGCAGGAGGCGGCCCGGAAGCTGTCCGCTTACAGGGAGCTGCCCGCGGTCACGGCCGACGGCGCCGAGATCGGGCTCGCTGTTAATGTCGGCATGCCGGAGGAAATGCGCGAGGGTATCGTGCAGGAGGTACATGGCGTCGGCTTATTCCGGACGGAATTCCTATTCATGAATGCCGCCAGCTTCCCGACGGAGGATGAGCAGTTCCAGGTTTATCGCAGCATGCTTGAAGCATGGCAAGGGAAGCCGATTGTGATCCGGACACTCGATATCGGAGGAGACAAGAAGCTGTCCTATTGGGATTTGCCTCATGAAGACAATCCGTTTCTCGGTATGCGGGCCATTCGTCTGTGCCTGCATGAGCCGGAGCTCTTCCGCACCCAGCTTCGCGCTATCGTGCGGGCCAGCGCATACGGCTGCGTGAAAATCATGTTTCCGATGGTCTCCTCGGTGCAGGAGTTTCGTACGGCCAAGTCGCTTACGCAGGACATTATGCGCGAGCTGAAGGCCGACGGCGTTCCATTCGACGAGAAGCTAGAGATCGGCATTATGGCCGAGATCCCGTCGGTGATCCAGCTGGCTGACCGTTTTGCGAAGGAAGTCGACTTTTTCAGCATCGGAACGAATGATCTCGTTCAGTACACGCTAGCCGTGGACCGGATGAATGAAAAGGTTGCGCATCTGTACGATTACTTCCATCCGGCTGTGCTGCGATCAATCCATCGACTGATCGAAGCGGCGCACGCCGAAGGCAAATGGGTCGGCATGTGCGGCAAAATGGCCGGCGATCCACTCGCTGCTCCGCTTCTGCTGGCGATGGAATTGGATGAATGGAGCATGGATGCGGCTTCTGTCCCCAAGCAGAAATATACGCTATCCAGGCTGACCGCTGCCGCAAGCGAGGAACTGCTTCAGCGCGTGCTGGATATGGACACTACGCAAGAAGTGCGCCAGGCGGTTCAAGCGTTCCGGGCTTCCGGACCGGCAGAGCCGGCAGAAAAGGTCCGTCCGACTCGTGCAGACGCATCGGCCCGCCCCTAAACTTCATGAAAACTCCCCGATGGCTCAAGCTGTCGGGGAGTTTTCCATGGGGTTGATCCCCAATCTTGCTCAAAGAGTCCTCCTCCCTGTGGTCTTCCCAAGTTCCGGTTTCGGATCTCGCTCGGAGGTCAACTACCTATTTTGTCTGAGCCTGGGGAATGGACCCAAACGTACGCCTCAAGAAGGACATATGCTGAAGTAGGGCCATCGGATAAAGGCGGTACGGTAAAAAGAACCGTTGGAACGTAGAAGGAAGGGTGTACAGCGTATGAGTAAACAACAACGCGCATCCGGGCGGCATCGTGCTTCCTCCTCTGCGGCAGGACGCGCGGGTACTGGCAGCCGGACGGTCCGCAAGCCGAGAATTGCAAAGCCGCAGCCCCGGATAAACACCGCTGAAATACAAGGTCTATTCTCTCCATACGAACAAGATGGACAGACGACAGCTCTGGGTAGGGGTGTGTTAGGGACTGAGAGGGAAAGTCTTGCGGCTGGCGCAGGCGTGGGCGCAGGCGTAGGGGCGTCGGGTGGCGGCGATTTCATGACGCTATTCAACCGCATGGGCGGGCTGGACGGTATTCTGTCCACGATGGGCAAGGTGCAGAAGATGGTAACGATCTTCAGGCAGTTCGGCCCGATATTCAAACTGTTCGGGGGAGGCTTTGGCTTGGGAGGACTGGCGAAAACAGCGTCCTTAAAACGGCATTCTACCCATAAGGGGACCAGACGCTCCGTACATCCCGAACGCTCCGGACGCCTCGGCGGACGTGTCTTATCATCGTCCAGACACGACAGAGATGGCTACAAACCGAAAGGACGCCATTAGAAGTGGCGGCATGCTATGCCAAGCCAACCAAACAAAGGGGCTGACACTCCGCAGAAGAGCTTCTGCGGGGAATGTCAGCCCCTTTATGTTAAGATTGGTTTTTCGTTCGGTCTCTACAACGGCACGCTGTGTGGGCGCTTCTCCTTGAAATACACCCACTCGCGATAACCGATGGCTTTGAGCGTAGCGGCCACTTCTTCCCAATCGTCGCCGACCCGTTCCGGTACATGGGCATCGGAGCCAAAGGTGACGGGCACCTTATAGTGGAAGGCTCTCTCCAGAACTTCATGGATCGGGTACCATCCGCCGCAATCCTTTGTTTTACCCGATGTGTTGATTTCGATGGCAACCCCGTTCTCGCCGATGACCTTGAGCGTCCGCTCGACGGCTTCGGTCTTAATTTCCGTGAAGGCGGGGTAGAAGCCGCGCATAGCGTCAATATGACCGAGGATCTGGAACATGCCGCTGCGGGCAGACTGTTCGATCAGATCATAGTAAATCTCCTTTTGTTCAATCTGCTGCTGCTCGGATAAGCCTTTCCAGCGCTTGCGGTTGAAGATGCTAACCCCTCCCGACAGATGAACCGAGCCGATGATATAGTCGAACGGGTACTGCTCGTAGATCGCCTGATAGATCTCGGCATGCTCGGGGAAATAGTCGGATTCCACACCAAGCAGGACATCGATACGCCCTGCATACTCGGCTTTCAGCTTCAATACTTCGTCTACATAACGGCTGAACTCGCTCTTGGCCATAGCGATGCCAGGCTGGGCCTGCTCCTCGCTGCTTGCAAAATAGGGCGAATGGTCGCTGATGCCGATAACCTGCAGGCCGTGACGAATGCCGGCCTCTACATAATCGCGGATCGTACCGACCGCGTGACCACAACGTTCATGATGCGTATGTAAGTCGAATTTCATGGCGTATGCTCACTCCGAACCTATGAATTGGATTTCCTGCATGCCCTTCAGGTCAAGCAGGAACTGATGCAGCGCCGAGCTCAAGTAACGGCCCGACTTATACACGACACCGACAGGATGGCTGATTTCCAGCTCATTGACCTTAACCATTTTCAAAGTTCCCATTCTCAGCTCATTCTGGATAGAGAGCTTCGATATGATGGCAGCTCCAAGATTCAGCTCTACCATCCTTTTCACTTCTTCGCTGCTGGACAGCTCCATAACGGTCTGCGGGGCTATATGCAGAAGCTTGAACACTTGGTCGACAAACCGCCGACCGGCCGTCTCCGGGGACAGCATGATGAGAGGCAGATCATGAAGCTTCTCGATAGGTACATGAGAGAAGCGGGCAAGCGGATGCTGGGGCGATACGGTCAGCTCGAAGGTGTCGTAGTAGAGCACCGAGCTCTCCAGGGTAGCTTGCTTCTCGAACAAGTACGTGATGCCGATGTCGATCGCTCCATTTTCGACGCTTTGCATGATCTGCGAGGTCGACATGGAATGGATCGTAGTCTTGATCAGCGGAAACTGATTTTGAAAGTAGGACAGCACCCGGGGCAGGATCTGCATGGCGATGGAAGTCGTAGTGCCCAGATGGATATGTCCCTGGGGCGTCTGGTTCAAATCAGCCAGCCGCTGCTTAAGGTCCTCGACAGTCTGCAGGATCATCTCGGCATGATCCAGAAATACGCGGCCGCTATCGGTTAGGGTGACGGGTTGATTTCTGTCGATCAGCACGGTCTTGAACTCATCCTCCAGACTCTTGATCTGGGCGGATACGGCCGGCTGGGTCAAATTCAGCAATTCACCGGCTTTGCGAAAGCTCATGGTTTTGGAAATGGTAATGAGCGTCTCCAGTTGGTTCAGGTTCACGTCGTACCTCCTCTCCAAAGGCGTGAACGTGCGCTATCAAGTCACATTTAATTATATGATAATGGAAAGGGAAGGGCAAACAGGGGGACAGGCTTCCCATTTATAGCGCTTGATTATTACTCAAATTTGAGTATAATCGTTTTATCTTTAAATTATTCAGAGGTAACGGAGGATCGAAGATGGAAGTGAATAAAAAGTCCAATATCCCGTGGACGGTAACGGGGCTAATGCTGGCGCTGCTCCTTGCTTCGCTGGATCAGACGATCGTCTCGACGGCCATGCCCACTATTCTCGGAGAGCTAGGCGGACTGGAGCAATTCGTGTGGGTATTCTCCGCCTACTTGATCGCTAACGTCGTGGCGATGCCTATCTTCGGCAAGCTTGGGGATATGTACGGACGCAAGCTGTTTTTCCTGATCGGACTCGTTGTTTTCATGATTGGCTCCGCCCTGTGCGGAACATCCGATTCGATGCTGCAATTGATCATCTACCGTGCGATCCAGGGGATTGGCGGCGGTGCGATGATGCCCATTACCTTTGCCATCGTATTCGATATTTTTCCGCCTGAGAAGCGGGGCAAAATGCAGGGGCTGTTCGGAGCCGTTTTTGGAATATCGAGCGTGCTTGGACCGCTGGCCGGCGCGTATTTCACCGACTATGTCAATTGGCAGTGGATTTTCTACATTAATTTACCGCTGGGCATTCTGTCGTTGGTGCTGATCTCCTTATGCTACCATCCGGTTCTGCCGAAAAATCCGAATCAGAAGATCGATTGGCTCGGCACTCTGGCTTTCACGGCAGCGATCATTTCCTTGATGCTTGGCCTAGAGCTTGGCGGCAAGGAATATGACTGGGTATCGGCGCCTATCATCGGCATGTTTGCGGCAGCCGTTGTACTGCTCGTGTTGTTTTACTTCATCGAACGCCGGGCTTCGGCGCCGATCGTGCCCTTCCAGTTGTTTCGCTCCAAGCTGTTCACGGCAAGTATGGGGGTCAGCTTCTTCTATGGAACGCTGATGATCTCGGCCGCGACCTATATTCCGCTGTTTATCCAAGGCGTATTCCAAGGCTCGGCGACGAGCGCGGGACTCGTGCTTACTCCGATGATGCTGGGGGTGGTAGCCAGCAGCGCCATCGGCGGGCGCTTCCTGGCGAATGCCTCGTATCGCAGTATCATGCTATGCTCGGCGACCCTGCTGCTTGTTGCCACTATACTTCTCGGAACTATTTCCATAGAGACGCCGCGCTATCTGGTCACGCTATATATGATCATGCTAGGCCTTGGTATCGGCGCCCAGTTTCCGGTTATCTCCATATCCTCGGTTCAAAGCGTCAGCTTCGAATACCGCGGGGTTGTGACGTCGCTCGTTTCCTTCTTCCGTTCGATCGGCTCGGCCGTGGGAGTGACCGTGCTTGGTACGGTACAGTCTTACGCGCTGAGGGAGCGCATCGCTGAGCTGCTGCCGGGTAATGCTACCAGCCAAGCCCCGGCAAATCCGCAAGCGCTGCTGAGCGAACAATTCCGCCAGGCGGTTCCTAAGCCGGTGCTCGATAAGCTGATTCTTGGCTTGGCGGATTCGATCGCGTTTGTCTTCCAGGTATCGATCGCTATCGCGATAGTTGCTTTTATCTTCGTGCTGCTGCTGGGCAAGTCGAGATTGGAGCTTTCTCCAGGTGGGAAAAGCTCCGGTAAGCCGGGAGAGGGCGATGCGCCGTCTCCGCAGCATGGGCATATGTAGGCCAGTCGTCTATGTCCATGAAGCTTGTTATACTGGGGCTGTTGATGGAAGCGGACAGCCATCCTTACGAGATGCGGCAGAAGATGAAAGAGCGGAATATGCTCCACTATATTAAGATGCAGGAAGGCTCTTTGTATTATGCAATCGAAACGCTTGCTAAGACAGGAGCCGTCAAGCAGGCGATAACGTACAAGGACAGCGGAGGTCGACCTGAACGGACGGTATACCGGATTACGAATGCGGGCAAGCAGCTGTTTCAGGAGCTGCTGGAAGAGCAGTTCGAGGAAACCAAGACCGTGTACCATCCGCTGTATGCGGCGCTCGCCTTTGCCAAATATGGGGATCAACAACGAATTCACAACTTGCTTCTGGCCAAGGTAGAGGAACAGCGGCATATCCTTGCTGTACTGAGCGAGGTATATGAAAGCCATATTCCCGATGTATCGCGCAGTGTTCTGCATATGATGAAGGGACGTATGGAGCATGCTCAGGTCGAGCTTCGCTGGCTGGAGAGACTGACTGCCGACGCGGGTCAGGATCGTCTGAGGCTGCGCGGTTTGCCGATCGAAGACTAAGAAAAGAAGAGGCGCTTGACTAGTAAAGCCGTGCTTCCCGTCCATTCATGGGAAGCACGGCTTTTTGTGATTAGCGGTAACCGCGAAGAACAAGCATGGCATTATGTCCCCCAAAGCCGACGGAGTTGGACAGTCCTACATCGACCTCCGCACGGCGTGCCGTATGAGGCACATAGTCCAGATCGCAGTCCGGGTCCGGATGATCCAGATTGATCGTTGGGGGGATAAGTCCATGGCGAATCGTCTGAATCAGCGCGATCGCCTCCACGCCTCCGGCCGCACCCAGCATGTGGCCTAGCATGGATTTATTCGCCGTGATCGGGATGCGGTAAGCATGCTTGCCGAATGCCGTCTTCACGGCGACGGTCTCCGCCAGATCGCCAAGCTGAGTGCCGGTCGCATGGGCATTAATATGGTCTACCGCCTCAGGGGGCAGACCCGCATCCTCGAGAGCCAGTGTCATCGCGGCGCTCGCACTGAGACCTTCCGGATCGGGAGCGACCATATGATAGGCATCCGAGGTAGAGGCATAGCCGACGATCTCGGCATAGATCCGGGCGCCCCGCGCCAGCGCATGATCAAGGGCTTCCAGCACAAGTACGCCGGAGCCCTCGGCCATGACGAAGCCGTCTCGCCCGGCATCGAACGGTCGGCTTGCCTTCTCGGGGGCGTCATTCCTCGTAGATGCGGCAGATGCATTGCCGAACCCGGCCAAGGCAAGCCCATGGGTCGTCGATTCCGTGCCTCCGGCTATTACGGTGTCGGCTCCGCCCCGCTGAATGAGTTTGAATGCCTCGCCGATCGCGGTGTTGCCCGTCGCGCAAGCGGTGACCGGTGCAAGGGTGGGGCCCTTGGCGCCCGTCATTATACTGACCTGAGCGGCAGCCATGTTGGCGATCATCATCGGTACAACGGCGGGACTGACCCTTCCGGGCCCGCGCTCCAGTAGCGTCTTGTAGTTGTCGAGCATCGTCTGGAGACCGCCTACCCCGGTCCCGATATAGACGCCGACGCGCCTCGCATTGCGCTCTGAGATGTCGAGCCCGGCATCCTTAACGGCTTGCCGGGCTGCCGCGACTGCAAGCTGACAGTACCGGTCCATCCTCCGCGCTTCGCGCCGGTCTATGACGGTTTCGGGATCAAAGTCCCGGACGGCTCCGGCGATTCGGACTTTGTAGGGGGAAGCATCGAAGGAGTCAATCGTACGGATCCCGGATCGTCCGGACGTGAGTGAGTCCCAGAACGTTTCGACAGATTGACCGATTGGACTTATGACACCCATTCCAGTGACAACAACTCTTGGTACCATAAAGCATCAGCCTCCTTTGGGTTGATATTAGGACCAGATCCTATTCTTGATAATGGCACATGCCTTATCCTATTACAAGTTGTTGTTTATCCTGGTATAATGGTTAACATGATAAGATTGTAGCTCGCAAATAGGGAGGACTCCAGCCGTGAATAAGGATGCGCGTTTGTCAGCGCTAGCTGAATTTCTGATTTCCCACCGGGCTCGCTTGCAGCCTGTCGATGTGGGGATGCCAGCGGGTACCAGAAGGCGTACACCGGGCCTTCGCCGTGAAGAGGTTGCCCAACTGGCCGGAGTAAGCACGACCTGGTATACGTGGCTTGAGCAGGGGAGGGAGATTACCGTATCGCCTCAGGTGCTGGAATGCATCGCTTCCGCTTTGCGGCTGAATGACGATGAAAGGCAGTATTTGTTGATGCTGGCGACCGAGCAGCCGATCCAGCCTGCCGCCGGGGCTTCTGGGTGGGAGGTGGTAGCGTCCATCCCTCCGTCGCTGCAAATCCTGCTGACGGAGCTATCTTCATGTCCGGCCATCATCTCGGATCGGCGCTGTCAGATTGTCGGATGGAACGAAGCGGCAGCCGCGGTATTTATGGATTTTAATCTAGTTCCTTCAGAGGAGAGAAATTTGATCTGGCTGTTGTTCACCCGCAAAGAGTTTCGTGCCTTGGCTGTAAATTGGTATGAGTTTGTTTGCGGCTTTCTAGCCATCTTCCGCTATTATTACGGCCGCTATGTAGGAGATCCGTGGTACGGGGAATTTATTGAACGTCTTAGCAAGCAGAATCCGGATTTTATGTCGATCTGGAACCGTAACGATGTAAGCCCTGCACCTGAGGTGTTCATCGAATTCCGTCATGCCAAAGCGGGCAAAATGCTTTTCGATCTCAGTTCGCTCCAGGTTCAGGGCCAGACTGACTTGCGTATGAGCGTGTACACGCCTTCTCCCGGCTCGGATACGGCGGTCAAATTGAAGCATGTCATGGAACGCAGAAGCAGATGAGAGGAGTTCTACAACTGCTCTTCTTCCACGTGCTTGACCATTTTTTCGAAGATAGATAGGAAAGCTTCAAGCTCATCCGGCTCTATATAGGATAAATACCGCTTTAAGGTTTCGTCCCGGATGACTCGCAGACGCTGCAGCGTGTCCGAGCCCTTCTCCGTTATGGATAGCCTAACAATCCGGCGGTCATGCTCATCATGGGTACGCTCCACCAGGCCTTGCTGAACAAGCCGTTCGATCATCACCGTAATGGCGCTCGGCGTAACCTCCATCTTCTGGGCGAGCTTGCCGCCGGGACAAGGCCCCATCTTATGAAGGGTGTAGAGCATCATCGTCTGGGGACCGGTGAGCGAAATATCCCCGCGAACACCAAGCTCGGGGCCTAACTTGCGGAACAAGGCGAAAAACGACCGTTCGAATCGTTCGATATGCGGTTCACGTTCTATCATGGAAGGTATATCCTTTCTTGGATTAAAAATTTAAAACAAAATATTTTAATTATTTAATTAAATGTATCATTCGGTTAATAAGAAGTCAACGGGATAACGGGATAGCCAAAAAGCCCCTTCGTCAAAAAGACTGGGAGCTTCGGGCCAATCGATTATAGCAGCAGTTCCTGCAGATTCCGGCATATGCGATCAGGACGGATTCCCGTGCGACTAATCGCTTCTTCGGCGGCAGCGAGGTCAGTCAGCAGCCCGGTTAATACGAGCGCTGTACGGCTTCCTATGGAGATCCCGCCTTGAATATCCGTAGACAAATTATCGCCCACGGTCCATATATCGGTAATCGGCAGGTTCAGCTTGTCTACGGCAGCTTTCATAATAATCTGCGATGGCTTACCGATGACAACAGGGGCAATGCCTGATGCGCGTTCGATAGAGGCTCCTAGGGAGCCTGCTCCGGGCGTCAGCTCGCCGTTCCAGGGGAGCAGGTGGTCAGGATTCGTAAGAATGGATACGGCGCCTCTACGCAAATGCGAGGTTGCCGTCATCAGCTTCCCGTAATCGAATAAACGGTCGATACCCTGTACAACGGCGCTCACACTTCCAGGCTCGTCGCCCGCCTCGGCCAGTTCAAAGCCGGCCTGCTCCAAGGCGTCTCGCAACCCCCGTTCCCCGATGCAAAATACCCGGCGCGTAGGCAGCTCCAGCTCAAGCAAGTGACTGGCAGCGGCCTGTGAGGAGGTTAATACCTCTTCGGGGTACGCTTCGATCCCGGTCGCTTCCAGATGCCTGGACACCTCCTCGGGCGTCCGGGAGGAATTGTTAGTCAAAAACACAAAGGGGTAGTTCTGCTTGCGCAGATGAAGGACAAATTGTCCCGCTCCGGGAATCGGGTTATCCCCATGGTACAAGGTTCCATCCAAATCCAATAAATAGCCTGGCATCGATATACGTCTTCCTCTCCTCAGATTACCAGTCTAAGTTTAACATAAAAATGAATCTCGCCGTCAGCCGATTCGGCCCAGATCTGTCCGTCATGCGATTCCACGATGCTTCGCGCTATCGCAAGTCCCAGACCGGAGCCCCCGGTCGTCGAGCTGCGGGCGGGATCGATGCGGTAGAAGCGGTCGAACAACTGCTCCAGTTCTTCGCGTGTCAACGCGTCTGCCTTATTGCTGATCCGGATGACGGCATGCTGACCTTCTTTGGCCAGTCCAACCGCGATCTCGCCCGGCTTAGGACTGTATTTGATAGCATTGCCCAGAAGATTATCGAACACGCGTATCATTTTATCCACGTCCGCATGGACCGTCAGCTTCTCTTGGGGAATGCTGCGCAGCAGCACAAGGTTATGCTCCTCGCTCAAGCTCACATATTCCTCCAGAAGCTGCTCCATCAGGTCGTTGATAGCTACGCCGCGCTTGTGAAGGGGGACATCCTGATTGGACAGTTTCGTGTACTCGAACAGGTCGTCGATTAAGCCCTTCAGCTTCTCCGATTTATTGTAAGCGATCGAGACGTAGGAGGCCGCTTGCTCTTTGGAATCATAGCTTTTGTCGTGGAGCAGCCGCAGGTAGCCCATAATTAACGTAAGCGGAGTCCGCAGATCATGGGACACATTAGTGACCAGCTCGTTTTTCAAACGTTCAGCGCGCCTTTCCTCTTCCATTTGGAACTGGAGATCGCCTACCATTTGATTCATATCTCGGGCTAATGAGCCGAGCTCATCCCGCGAACGTTCGATTACCCGGTGGTCCAGATTGCCCGTAGCGATGATGCGCAATCCTCCCGCAAGCTCTTCGATATACCGCATTTTCCTTTGGGTGAAGCAGTAGAAGAGGAAGATGAAGATAGCGAGCGCGCTAAGCAAGGAAACGGGGCTCTGGCCTTTCTGATAGCTGATTTCCGGCTCAGGGATGGCGCTTACGATAAGGTAAGATTTCTGATTGTTATATGCAACCGGATAGAAGCTGGAAAATTCGGTCCGTGAAAAACGTTCATAGCTGTTGCGCGTATCCATGGCATTGCGGATCACATGATGGACATCCACATACGTTTCAGGGGCGTTGTCACTTCGGAATACGACCCTGCCTTCCAAATTGGTTATGACAATTTTGTATTTTTCGTTGGAGGCGAGTCGTTTCACTTGGCTTTGAAATGTACGCAGTCTGGATTCACTGATCCGCTTCAGCCTATCGGCTTGAGAGCTTTGCGGACTGGTGGAGGCTGCCTGGCCCCCGGACTGAGAGCCGTTCTGAGAACCGGTCTGGAGAGCATCCTGCCGAGAAGAAGCGGCTGCGTCCGTTTGCCCCGGCAAGGGTATTTCGCGGGCGGCCGGGACTGTAGGAACAGGCTCGCCATCGGTCGTACCGAATTCCTCATGGTCGTACTCACTCGGCGGCTCGAGCAAGCGTACTAGCTCTCGCGCTTCGTTATCGATCTTTCTGACGCCGGAGGTGTAGTCGATAACAGTCCCTTTATTGATCTGGCCGAATAGCTCAGAGCTGATCGCGTAGAACAAGGTGGCCACTCCGAAACAGACGGCGAAGGTGAGGACAAGCTGCAGGCGGATACTTTGCTCTATATGTCTGCGAGCCATCCGGTAAACATCCATCAGAAAATATAGGAGTCCCCGGAGCAGATTAAATGGAAACCAGGTGAACGGAAAACGTTCCAGCACCGGTTTTCGCGGCTTTTGTACCTTCTCTTGTTTATTCAACTTTATACCCCACTCCCCAAACGGTTTTAATAAATCTTGGTTTCCGCGGATTATCTTCGATTTTCTCACGAATTTTCCGTATATGTACCATGACCGTGTTGTCTGAATCCAAATAAGCCTCTTTCCATACCGCTTCATAAATTTTCTGGATGCTCCAGACTGTACCCCGATGCCGGACGAGCAGCTCTAATATAGCAAATTCGCGTGGAGTCAGCCTGAGCTCGCGCCCGTCCAGCTTGACCTCATGCGTTGCCGTGTTGATAGTGAGATCATCGACTTCAAGCTCATGATCCTTATTGGGCTGCCCGACATTCAGGCGTGTGTAGCGGCGGAGTTGGGACTTGATTCGGGCGATCAGCTCCAGGGGATTGAAAGGCTTCGAGACATAATCGTCGGCTCCCGTGCTGAGCCCCAGAATCTTATCCATATCCTGGCTTTTGGCTGACAGCATAATAATCGGCATATTCTTCTCCTGGCGGATCTTCAGGCAGGCCTCGATCCCATCCATCTTGGGCATCATGATATCGAGTACGATCAGATCCACTTCTTCTTTCTTGAGGACGTCCATTGCCTCTATGCCGTTACTTGCGCGAAGCAAGCGGTAGCCTTCATTTTTTAAATAAATTTCGAGCAGGTCGATGATTTCGGGCTCATCGTCCACCAGTAGAATGGTTGGCTGTGCCATGCGACGCTGGCCTCCTTCTTTAATCCGTACTTTGTGTGGGAATGTGAGGACTTGCTAACAGACTCCAGTATAGCCTCTAAATCTTAACAAGGGCAGAGTCATTTTCTTAAGACATTCTTAAAATTGAAAGGAGGGTTTGGCGGTGCAGATGCCCAGGGATAACAGAGGGACCCTGCTACGCTAGGTTCTCGCATGGGAGAGCTGGGGTCTGGCGAGAGCCTCGGCCTTTTTTGAGGTGGGTGATGCTTCGCGCTTCTATGGACACTATCCCCTTCGCTCAGGTGGATGAGCTTAGGTGGATGGTGCTCGGGTGGAATGCACCTAGGTGGATAAGCTCGGATGGATGGGGCACGAATGAATGGGCTCAGGTGGATGAGCAAGAGTAAGTGTAGGGAAATATAACTCGGATCCGAGGGCATAGGGGAACAACGCTAAGATGCAGCGCGAGCTTGGCGGTATATGAGTATGGATGAGCCCAGGTGGATGAGCAGGAGTAAGCGTGGGGAAATTTGCTCGAATCCGAGGGCATAGGGGAACAACGCTAAGATGAAGCGCGAGCTTGGCGGTATATGAGTATGGATGAGCCCAGGTGGATGAGCAGGAGTAAGCGTGGGGAAATTTGCTCGAATCCGAGGGCATAGGGGAACAACGCTAAGATGAAGCGCGAGCTTGGCGGTATATGAGTATGGATGAGCCCAGGTGGATGAGCAGGAGTAAGCGTGGGAAGTGTGCTCAAATCCGAGGGCATAGGGGAACAACACTAAGACGCAACGCGAGCTTGGCGGTATATGGGTTCTGTCGCACTAGGAGACCCATGTATGATAGCAGAGTAAGTTGTACGTGGTGAGGTGGCACACAGCCTGGTTAGGTGCGGAAGCACAGGGGTTTGCGCAATAACCCCATTATAATGGTAAACAAATTCCTCTAAATATCGTTGAAGATGTTTGGGGCCAATACCATGGAACGTTTGGTTTAACCAGCGTGAGGCTTCTAAGGCCGCAGCCAGCAATGGACGGAATCGCTTCCGATTGAAATGCAAGATGTTGGATTCGATGCGTGAATTCGCCTGATCGACATGAAGCATCGTAAACGCGGTTATACCGGTCGAACGGATGGTTGTACCTGTCAGATGTCGTTCGGGCATATGCATGATTCTTACCTCTTGAATCTCACCTTGGTCATTGACGGAGGCTCCTACGAGCAGCGCTTGCCGCTTAGGATGAGGGTTCAAAATGGAGCACCAGGGCTTTCCATAAAAAGCCGAATTCAGCTGAACATGCCCGGAAATGGGCGCTTTATTATTAGCAGCAATAGCATGCCGGATCTTATGCAGGATAAGCCAGGCAGTTTTATAAGTGACGCTGATGATTTTGCTGAGCTGAAGAGCGTTGATACCGGGAGAAGCGGAAGCGACTAGATGCATGGCATGAAACCATTTGCGCAGATCGGTCCTGCTGCCTTCCATGATCGTGCCGGCAATCAGCGAAGCTTGATGATGACAAAGCCTGCATTGAAAGAGAGGCAGCTTCCGGGTGCGAATCTCGTAGGCATGGCGATGTCCGCAATCAGGACAGCGAAATCCATCCGGCCACTTGGCTGTGTAGAGGGCTTCTATGCATGCTTCCAGCGCACTATGATCTATGGAAAAATGAGTTGTCTGAGTCTCCGGGTACATAAAATCACCTCAGAATAGATATAAGAACATTTGTTTCCATTATATCAAGTATACGTTCGTATATCAACATTTTTTCTGGAACATCGGCTGTGCTCCTGACGATATTGCTTTGGCTTGAGGGACAGCCGGTTCTGGGCTCCTCCCTGAGCGAACGGGATAGTGGCTATAGGAAGGCGGGAAGGGGAATAACGTTTGGAGACCTGTGTTGGAACGGATAGGAGCGGATTGGAACGGATTAGAACAGATAGGAGAGGATTGGAACGGAATGGAAAGTAATGGAATGGAATGGATAAGAATGGATCAGAATGGATCAGAATGGATCGGATTGAATCGAATTTTATCGAATTTGATCGAATCGGATCGGATTACCCGAACCCGAAACGTAATATTGTCTTCTGGAATCTGAAAGCTCGTGTAAAGGCCTTCTGGAAGCCAGGACGATGAAAGAACAACCTGCAACTTCATATGTACAAGATGCGTCAGGAGCATAGAATAGAAAGAGGGTGGGCTGCATGGGGGCTGCATGGGAAATCACGAAGAAGAACAGGGGTGCAAGCAAAGTCAGACGTGCGTTTAAGACTTATTCGCTGGTGGCACTGGGCGCATTGATGCTGAGTATGGCGGTGGGTTGCGGAAAAGAACCGGGGCTGGAGGGCGGAGAAGCAAGTGCGCGCAAGTACAGCTTGAGCGAGCTGGAGCCAGCCGTCGTGGAAGCCGGCAATCGATTCGGGTTGGAGCTGTATCTTCACATGACGAAGGCGGCTCCCGATGATAATGTAGTGATGTCTCCTTATAGCGTGGCGTCGGCTATTGGGATCGTGCAGCTCGGGGCGCAGGGCTCGACTCGGGACGAAATGAGCGAAGTGCTTCAAACGGCTCAGATGACCCCGGAAGCATGGAGCAGGGGACAACAGGTGCTCCGTGATTTGCTGGAGCATTCGGGTCGTGAGGTAAGGCTGTCTACCGCCAATTCCCTGTGGATACGGAAGGGCGCTGGAATCAAGCAGGCGTTTGTGGAGCAGGCCCGGTCTGTATTTGCCGCGGATGCGAAGGAGCTTGATTTCACAAGGGACCGAAAGGCGGTTCAGGCGATAAACGACTGGGTCAGCCAAAAGACGGAAGGGAAGATCGACCATATTATAGAAGGGCCGATCTCTTCACAGAAGGTACTTTACGTGATTAACGCCCTCTATTTCAAAGGCCAATGGCAGCATCCCTTTCAGGAAGGCCAAACGAAGCCGGGCGATTTTCATATCAAGCCGGGCCAGCCGGTACAGGTTCAGATGATGAAGCAGCAGAATCAATTCCGTTATGCGGAGGACCCTCTCTACCAAGCGGTGCGCCTCCCTTATGGGGACGGAAAGCTGGCCATGACCCTTGTGCTGCCTGCCGCTCATACGGATGTAGACGCCGTGGCGGAGAAGCTGGCCGGGGATGCCGGTTTTTGGAATCGCGAAATGGAGGCGCAGCGGGTGATTCTTGAGCTTCCGCGATTCAAGCTGGAGGGAAAGTATAAGCTGAACGAGCCGCTCCAATCCATGGGTCTGAAGGAAGCCTTCGATGGGAATAAAGCGAAATTTGGCGGTATCAGCGACCAAGCATCGCTTCAAATCGATGAGGTGCTGCATAAGACCTATATTCATGTCAATGAACAAGGGACGGAAGCGGCTGCGGTGACTTCTATCGGGATGGCAGGATCAGCGCCGCCGTCGGCAGAGCCGGTAAACATGACGGTCAACCGGCCCTTTGTGGTAGCGATCCAGAGTATGGAAACCGGCAGTATTTTGTTTCTCGGGACAGTTCGAAACCCGGTGGAATAGGCGGAATGCGCGAATCATAATAGAAGAGGAACGAGCACGCGAAAGGGAGGAATGCCGATGGCAGAGAGATGGTTTCGGCTGCACAGCGCGGTGTATTTGTTATTTGTCCGAGAGGAAAGGATCCTGCTTCTTCGAAGAACGAATACCGGCTTCGAAGACGGCAAGCTGAGTCTGGTAGCCGGAAAGCTGGACGGCGGTGAGGAAGTGAAGCAGGCCGCCGTACGCGAAGCTTATGAAGAGAGCGGTCTCCGGGTCCGTGCGGAGGACCTGGAGGTTGTTCGGGTCGTGCATCGGAATTCGGATTCGGGGGAATGGGTGGATTTTTTTCTGAGCGTGCGGACCTGGGAGGGAGAGCCCAGCAACCGGGAGCCCGACAAGTGCTCGGAGATGGGCTGGTTTCCAGTGGATTCCCTGCCCTCCGATATGATCGGGTACGTGAAGCAATCCATTGAAAAGATCATGCGGGGAGAAGGAATTTATGACAGCTTCGGCTTCGATACCTAAGCCAATTAGGCGTTCTAGGCTTAGGCTGATCGCGGGTATCTCGTATTATCGGCTGCGCAGGTATTGGCAATGGCTTCGGATGGACTCACATGTGAGTCGGGTACGGAGACTTGAGCCTCTTGCTCATGTCGTCTTTGCTCACCGGACGCCCTTGCTGCGCAACCTGCAGGATGTGGAGATGTGGCTTCAGCATAACAAAGTGATGAATCTGAAGATCGCTTCGGGGCGCATTCACGGGGTTTGCTTAAGACCGGGGGAGACTTTCTCCTACTGGAGGACCATCGGCAAGCCTACGAGGCGCAAAGGGTATGTTCCCGGCATGCTCCTTCAGCACGGAAAGGTCAAGGTAGGCATCGGCGGAGGGCTTTGCCAGCTGTCCAACCTTATCTATTGGATGACGCTTCATACGCCACTTGTCGTCACGGAACGCTATCGGCACAGTTATGACGTCTTTCCCGATGCAGGCAGGACGCAGCCGTTCGGCAGCGGGGCGACATGCTTTTACAATTATATAGATCTGCAGATCAAGAATCCGACGCAATCGACCTACCAGCTCTGTCTCTATATGACTGGCGACGAACTGGTGGGGGAGTGGAGATCGGACAGCCCGTCTCCCTACACGTATGAAATTATAGAGAAAAGGCACTGGTTTACCCAGGAGCTTTGGGGTGGATATATCCGGCATAATGAGCTTTATCGCAACCGGTATGACCTTCAAGGGCAGCTGCTGGGCGAGGAGTTTATAGCTGAAAACCATGCCCTTATGATGTATGAACCATGCTTGCCGGAAAAAACTTTGGGAAATCGGGAGAGGTAAAGGTAAAAAAATCCTATACGCAGGACTTTATTTTAGGTATAATGAATTAACAATAGGTCCTACGGGAATATAGGATTTTGTCGAAAGGAGACCGCTACCCGAATGAAAGCAGAGCTAATAAATCCTTTTCTGGAATCGGCTAGAATCGTCATCGAACAGGTCGCCAATATTCGACCGTCTACCGGCCAGCTGGGTATTAAGGATGTCAAGTTTGTAGAAAACTACATCTGGATCCAGATCGGCATGACGGGGCAGATGCAAGGAGATATTGTATTTGGACTCCATGAAAGCGTGGCACTAAAGGTTGTTTCGGCGATGATGGGTGGTTTTATGATTACGGAAATGGATGATATGAGCAAAAGCGCCATCTCAGAGCTGGGCAATATGATCAGCGGCAATGCGAGTACGATGCTGTTTAATCAGGGAGTGCGCGTCGATATTACGCCACCCAAGCTGCTGCACTCGGCCAGCCTGGCAGGCTTCGACGCCAAGCGGGCGCTGACCATCCCTCTCATTATGGAAGGTATCGGTGAACTGGACATTCAAGTGTTGATTGCTTAAAGTGGTAAGCGAGGGTCGTATCTGCTCCTTCCGGAGCAGAGGCGCTTCGCTTTTTTTATTGCTCGAGAAGGTTGGGACGGATACCGGAACAGGGGGAAACCGCATGTTTTTCCGAGATAAAGTTGTAGTGATTACAGGCGCATCCAGCGGCATAGGCGCTTTGATGGCTCAGAGGCTGGCCGAGCAGGGCGCTGTTCCTGTGCTTGTGGCGCGTTCGGAAACGAGACTTGCCGAAGTGTCGGAGCGGGTCGCAGGGCCGCACGGTACGTTCGTGCTGGACGTGCAGTCCACGGAACAGGTAGATGCTGTCATGTCCCGGATTCTGGAGGAGTATGGGAGAATTGATATTCTGATCAACAATGCGGGTTATGGCGTGTTCTCCAGATTCGCCGATGCGCCGCTCCGCGAGTTCGAGGATATGATGGATGTCAATTATATGGGAACGGTCCGTTGTATCAAGGCTGTACTTCCTCACATGCTGAATCGGGGAACGGGCCATATCGTCAATATCGCGTCGATGGCGGGGAAGATCGGTTCGGCCAAATCAAGCGGGTATTCGGCGACTAAGCATGCTGTGCTGGGACTAACGAACTGCTTGCGGCCTGAGCTGGTAGGAACCGGCGTGTATGTAACCGCCATTAATCCGGGACCCATCGATACGCCTTTCTTCGACCGTGCCGATCCTTCCGGGACTTATGTGAACAACGTGAGGTGGTTCATGCTGAAGCCGGATAGGGTCGTGCGTCGGATGATGCGGGCCATCGAACGCCGTACGCCGGAGGTTAATCTGCCGTTTACCGCGGCTGCCGGCGTTAAGCTGTTTCAACTGTTTCCGCGTTTGTTCGATTCGATCGGCTACCGGCTGTTGAATAAAAAATAGAGGACAAGGAAACGGCGGAGCTATTCCTCCGTTTTCTTGTTTGCTTCTCGGAGCTTCTGGTTCAGATCGCGCACTTCTTCATATAAGGCTCGAATCTGGGCGCGGGCTTCGGGATGGTTCTGGTTCCAGTGGCTGGCCAAGGCAGGCATCGTTTTATGGATATGATTGTAGATGGACCAGACTTTGATCTTCTCGGTCATCTCTTCGGAAGCGTCGCCGGTCAGCAGCTCCGCGAACTTCTCCACAAGAGCATCGAATTCGGTTGTGAAGCGGGAATCCATTGAAAATCCACCTTTCCGGTCATAATAAGCTATAGTTTACCTTGGGAATCTATAGGTGTCAAAATGGAGTGTGGTCATATGAAGGCTGATCCGCAGCATATAACGGAACATACGCCGAATCAATTGCCCGACGGGCTGCTCCTGGAAAGACAGGAGCTCCGAAGTCTGGCGAAGGGCATATCTCTCTATCTGCTTACATATATCGCCCAGGGACTGAAGGTAAAGGGATATTTGGCGGTGCCCGAAGGCGAGGGACGGCTGCCGGTAGCTATCTTCTGCCGGGGAGGCATCCGCAAGGTCGGTATGGTTCGCAAACGCCGGATCTTCTCGATGGCCCGGCGGGGCTATGCCGTATTTGCCCCCTTCTACAGGGGGAACGAAGGAGGCGAGGGCAGAGAAGACTTCGCCGGCGAGGACCGGTTCGATGTATACGCTGCCCTCACGATGGTACGCTCCCTGCCAGAGGCCGCTCCCGGACCCGTGCCCTTAATCGGCTTCTCGCGCGGCGCTATGATGGCGCTGCTGGCAGCCAGAGATTGCCCCGATGCGGGACCGGTCGTGGTGTGGGGCGGGGTAAGCAGCTTGTTCGATACGTATGAAGAGCGAGTAGATCTGCGAAGAATGCTGAAGCGCGTGGTGGGGCACCCGAAGAAGCAGTATGAGGCTTATGAGGACCGCTCGCCGGTGTATTGGGCCGATCGGCTCCATGTGCCGTTGCTGATCGTTCATGGCACTGCTGACGAACAGGTCGGCGTCGATCACGCCAGAAAGCTCGCGCTGGCCATGGAAGCCGCAGGCAAGGATTATGCGATGGAGCTGTATGACGGCTTGGGGCACCGGTTTCCCAAAGAGGAGGACGAACGGGCTCTTGATGCGGTGTTTGCTTGGATAACCCGCAAGCGGGGAGAGATGATGGGAGAGCGCTAATGCGCCGCTACCGGGCCGGCCTGCCGCACCGATTAAACGAGGCGCAGGTAGGGGCAATAAACGGGGCAATTTGGTATACTTGAGAGAATGATAAGCCAAAAAGGGATGATGAGATGAGTTTTACAGGATTCGCTGCTCTGGGAATAGATCCGGTTTACGTGAAAAGGTTGACGGAGCTGGGGATTACAGAGCCTTCTCCGATCCAGGCGGAGGCTATTCCGGCAGCGCTGCAGCGCAAGGATATCGTGGCCCAATCGCAGACAGGTACGGGCAAGACGCTGGCCTATGCGCTCCCGGCCTTGCAGCAGATCGATGTCAAGCTGCGCGAAGCGCAGGTCATGGTCCTGGTGCCCACGCGCGAGCTCGGGATGCAGATCGTACATACGCTGGATCAGCTGACTCAAGGAACGGAGGTACGCGTGCAGCAGCTGATTGGAGGGGCTTCGATCGAGCGTCAATTGGACAAGCTCAAGCTGAAGCCGCATATCGTGGTTGGAACGCCCGGCCGGGTACAGGAGCTGGTGAAGCTGCGAAAGCTGAAGCTGGCGGGAATCCGCACGCTAGTGGTGGACGAGGTGGATCAGGTATTTGAGCTTGGCTCCATGCATGAGGTGGAGGCGCTGCTGAAGGGCATGCTGCGCGACCGTCAAATGCTGTTTTTCTCGGCTACGCTGCCTCCCCAGCTGCAAGCTGTGATCGATCACTGGATGCGGGAGCCGGAATATGTACGGGTCAATCCTGCTCAGCGCACGGCGGAGACTTTGGAGCATCTGTACTTTGTTTGCGAGGAACGGGAACGGGTCGATACGCTACGCCGCTTGGTGAGGCTGTGGAATCCGAAGCAAGCGATCGTATTTATCAACGAGACGGATGATATCGGGGAAGCGGTAGCCAAGCTGAAATACGTCGGGTTATCTGTGGAGGGCTTGTATGCCGACTCTTACAAGCAGGAGCGGGCGAGGGCGATGCAGGGCTTCCGCGCGGGCCGCTTCCAGCTGCTGCTGGCTACCGATGTAGCCGCAAGGGGGCTTGATCTGCCCCAGGTCACCCATGTATTCAATCTGGACCCGCCGATCGATGCGGATCACTATGTGCATCGCGTCGGACGTACTGGCCGGATGGGCAAACGGGGCACGGCGGTATCTATTATTACGCGCCGGGAGCAGTTCATCGTGGACAAGTTCGCCAAGTCGCTGGGCATCGACATCCAGCGCAAGTATATGTCGCACGGCAAGATCTATGATGCCAAGCCGCCGGGCGAGGCTGGCCCGGTCAAGCGCACGCCGGTGGACCGGCGTGCGGGTCAAGACTCACAGCCGGACGCGCGTACCGCGTCCGCATCTGTTACATCGGGCCTGCGCCGCAGTGCGCCGGCCGAAGAAGCTGCGGCACGCCCGCAAGGTCGCGGCGCGCGGATGCCTACCGGCGCCGCCGGACGCGATGCGGCGCTAGGATCTGTGCCGGCCGCGAAGCCGGCGGCGGCAAAGGCCCAAGGCCGGGCCACGGATCGGCCGAAGGGACCGGTCAAGAGCAAGGCGGAGCTCGAGCGCGAGCGCAAAAACAAAGGGGCGCCGCGCTGGCTGAAGGATAAGCCGGAGCGCCCGGGCGGCAAGGGCAAGTCGAAGTAACACGCGGAAGGGGAAGCCGCATACCGTGAAGAGGATTAAGGGGATAGTGTCTGTGCTTCTGCTGGCAGTAGCGCTGGCGGCAGCCGGCTTGTGGCTGGTTAAGCCGACCGAGCGGCTGGACCTCGCCTACGAGCCGCTTCGCATCCAGGATCAGGTGAAGGAGATGCTGCTGAACCGGAGGTTTGAAGCGGTGCTTAGCGAATCCGAGGTGGACTCGCTGATCAAGAGAAGACTGTCGGCGCAGCCTCAGGTTATGAAGGGCGGCCGCATCACGGGAGCAAGATTTACCCTGCATAACGACGAGCTTCAGGCCGATGTCCATCTGCTGCTGCAGGAACGCTGGGCTGTTGGGGCGAGGTTAACCTTTGCCTTGTCCTGGGAAGCGCCTTACATGGTCGTGACACATACCGGAACGGACCTTCGGGGGCTTCCTCTGCCCGTCAGCTGGTTCCGCCTTGAGCCGATCCGAATCGAACCGGATGCCTACATCCCGGGGCCGCTGGGCGTCAAAGGCATGACCTTCGAGGGCTCGGAGGTTAGGCTTCAGCTTCAGCTCCGGAAACCGATTCGCCCGTCCTCGGTGTCGGCTTAGCAGTGGCCTTTCAATTCGCAATACTTAACCAAAGGGCGTGAGCCCGGCAGATACGCATCTGCCGGACTCACGCCCTTTGGGTTGTTCCATTTACTTAAGTTTGGCGAAGATCGGCTTTGTCAGCCGGCGCTGTTGTCCCCCGCTGGTTGTCGGTATGCCGGGTGCGCATCAGAATGGCGAAGGGAATGCCCAGCAAGACGACGACGGTGGCCAGCAGGTAAACATCATTGACACTGTCCGTGAATGCCGTGGCGCCGAGCAGCGCTTCGTCCTTCATCTCGCCGGCAGCCGTCAAATCTGCGGTGTGCGTGGCCACCCTAGCTGCGAGCATCGTGGTAAACAGGCCGATGGAGAACGAGCCGAACCCTTGACGAATCCAGTTGCTCGCCGAGGAGGCGTGACCGGAAAGCTCGCGCGGGATCACTTCCATCCCCGCGTTAGAGGCGGGCATCATCGCCAGCGAGATGCCGATATTGCGTACGGTCATCCATAGTACGATATACATTTGGGAGGTACCCACATGCAGGTTCGCCATGGCGAGCGTGCCTACAGCGATCAGCGTAATCCCCGAGATGATAAGCGTGACGGGACCGAGCCGCGCATACAGCTTGGCCGTAATCGGCATGAACAGCGCCATGGCCAGCGAGGACGGCAGCAGAATCAAGCCGGTTTGAAGAGCGGACACATGCTGGATATTTTGCAAGAAGACAGGTGTCAAATAAGTGCCTGAGTACAAGCTGATGGTGATCATGGAGCTGATCACGAGCGTAAAGGTGTAACGTTTGTAACGGAAGACGCTCAGATTAAGCAGCGGATGGGAGGTGCGGCGTTCCCTGCGGATGAACAGGAACAGTCCTAGGATACCGACCCCAATCAGAGACAGCGTCTGCCAGGCTAGCCAACCCCAGCGGTGCGCTTCGCTAAATGCGAAGAGCAGAGAGGCGCTGCTGACGACTACCGTCATAAAGCCGTACAGGTCGAACGACTTCGGCGTAGTCAGCTTGTAGTAGGGAATCAGGCGCGAGGCGACCCATACGGCTGCTAGGCCAAGCGGCACGTTAATAAGGAACAGCCAGCGCCAGTCCAGCGACTCGATCAGCCAGCCTGCCAGCGTCGGGCCGAGGGCCGGAGCGAGCATCGCCGACAAGCTCCACATGCTGAGCGCGAAGGCTTGTCGGTCGCGTGGAATAACCTGATAGATGATGGTCATCGTAGCCGGCATGACCATCCCGCTGAAAATGCCTTGCAAAATACGGAAACCGATCAGCGACTCCACATTCCAGGCTATCGCACATAGGCCGGACATCAGCGTAAAGCCGATCAAGGCGATGACATACAAATACTTGGTGCTGAACCGGTCACCCAGATAGCCTGTAATAGGGGAAATGATGCCGGTGGCAAGCATGAAGCCGGTTAAGGTCCATTGGACCATGCCGAGATCGGTTTGAAATTCATGCATTAAGACGGGGATAGCAACGTTGATCGTACTCATCCCAAGCAGGGATACGAAGGATCCGAGGAAGATCCCGATCAGCACCGGCCAGAACGCAACGGAGGCGGGCTCCGGGGCAAGGGGTTCCGGGTTGCGGGCGGATGGTTTGCTTACTGACATGGGGGAATGCTCCTTCTCCTAAATGAATGTAATTGCCGGTTTGACCGGTCTGTGTGAATGGTTGATTCGTTTTATATATTTTAGATATAAAATATTCAAAGCTATGAACTATAGTATTGTAGCTTTTTCATTCTTGACTGTCAAAGGAAATGTTATTTCCTGGATAGGGTACTGTAGCAAAAGCAGTAAATAAAACGGGCCGGCCACACGCGTTAGCGTCTGACCGGCCCGTGACCGGCCCAGGTGCTGGCGAAAACCAAATGCCAGTTATTTTTTTCTAGTCTTGACGTAGGAGGCGTAAACGATCTCGCCCGTGTCCAGCTTGGCCAGCTCGTCGGCTGTCCAGCCGGCCAGCTTATTGTTGCCGGTTACGCCGGTTAGTTTAATCGCGTACTTGGTCTGCAAATATTGATGCAGCGCAGGCATGTCCGCTTCCTTCAGCTCGCGCAGCTTCTTCTTGCCCTGAATCTGTCCGAGGATGACGCCGATCGACTCGGCCGCAAGGCTCGTGTTCGGCTGGATTCGCGCGCTGCCGTAGGCGATGGCGGATGCCCCGACATTTTTGCCGGCAAGGATGACATTGTCATAGCCCTTCAGCAGAAAGCTGCGCAGCGGCATGCCGTACTTGTCGGGCCGGCCCATCTCAATGCCCCACTTGTTGGCGCTCGTGCCCTGCAGATCGAGCGGATAGCCGCCGATGCTGACGTTGTCCCAGAACATCTTCGCGCCCAGCATATCCGAAGGCTTCAATACATAGTCGGTCTCATAATGGTTGTATTCGCGGATGTACAAGTAGTTGGGAAAGCCGTTCAACTCCGCCTTCTCCCAGCCTACGATGTTTTTGCGGAAATGCTCCAGAATGAGCGGGATCTCTTTCTTGCCCAGCTCCATGGCGGCCTTCACCGAAGCATCGTCGGCTGGATCGACCGTATAGATTAGAAAGGCGTTGATAATGACCTCGCCGTCGCGTTGGGACACTGCATTTAGCCCGCGCAGAAAGACGCGGTCATTCGTCGACTTATACCGGTTCGTCATGCCGGTTAACCCGATAGCAAAGCTGTTGTCAACCGAGCCATAGCCGTACTTGGCGTTGCGTTCTTCCTTCGTCAGCTCGTTGAAATGCTTCTGGAACTTCGCCCAGTCCACGTTCTTGAACTTCATCATCATGCCGGCGCTCATATATTCGATATTGGACTGCCCGTAGAAGGCCTCCAGGCCCGGCAAGCGCGTTACTTGAAGCTTGCTGGCGAACGCCGCGTAGTCGGTATTTTCGACCCAGTATGCGGCCTCGATTCTTTTCTTCTGGCCATCCTTCGCTTCGTATTCGAGCGCCTTGATCCGCTGCTGGGCCGAAGGCTTGCCAGCCTGCTCCTGGCCGAACTCGCCCGGCTCGAGCTCCAGGCCCGCGATCTTGATGCCTTGCTCCAAGGGAATTCCTTGTATCAGCTGGGCGAAGTAAGCCTCGAACTCGGACAGCTTGCGGATCTTGCCGCTGCGGAACCCGTCAAACAAAGGCTTGGCCCGGCCCTGCACGAGCAGCTTGTACTGATCGTCTCGCGTTTCGTCGAGAAACAGCATCTCTCCTTGCAGCACCTGGCCGCCGAAGGCTTCCCGGGGATCGATGACCTTTACCTTCAAGCCCTCGTCTGCGGCTGCCCTGGCCAAGTACAAGCCTTCCAGCTCGGAGCCGACGACGAGCACGTCCACCTTTTCGGTAGGCAGCTCGGCCTTGGGGGGAGGAGCCGCCGGCTTCGAGGTATCGGGGATGGCGGCCGGAGGCAATTCGCCGGAGGCGATCTCAGGGCCGGTCTTGGCCTGATTGGTGAAGAAATAAATCGCTGCTATAAGGATGAGGGCCGCTCCGAGGAGAAGGGCGGACAGTCTCCTGCCTTTGCGTGTCATGTGGGGAAATTCACTCCTTCGTTCATTGTCTTGTCCAGTTTACCATCTTTTTGTCAGTGCGGCGACCGTTGAGTCCATATCGGTTATGCGGTTTGGAGGATCGACGGTTACAGGATGCCTGGTAAGCAGGGAAGCGTGGGTATTTCCCGCTTTCATTTTCTGCAGCTTTTTTTATTTGCACAGCCGCACCCCCTCAAAAATTTTCCAACCGGCGAACGTATTCTAGTGAATCCAGAAACCCTTCGCGAAGGTTCTGAAGCTTATCTTTGACAATATGACGTAGAGGAGATATGAACATGAACCCTATAATTAAAAAGACCATCGTATCCGGATTAGCGCTGGTGATGGTGATGGGCGGATCTACAGCGGCATTTGCCGACAACGGCAAGGGCAAGGGACGCGATAATGACAAGCGCGACAAAGACTACAAATCCGAGCAATCCCGCAACTGGTCTGATATCAAGCCTGGGAATGGCAATGGCAAGATCAAGCTGAGCTTCGACGATTTGAAGGGCAGCGACGTGGAATGGGCGGCAAGATACATTGCAAGTCTGGCTTCCAAGCAAGTATTCGAAGGCTATGAGGACGGCACGTTCCAGCCGCGCAAGACAATATCGCGTATCGAGGCCATTACGGCGGCTGTCCGCTTGATGGGACTGCGCGACCAGGCCGAGTCGGCTGAAGCGAAGCAAGCGAATCTTAATTTTACCGATGCCAATAAAGTAAAAGATAAATATTCGTGGGCGGTCGGCTACGTGTCCGTAGCGCTGCAGAACGACCTGTTCGCTGAGACGGATGCCGCCGTGCAGCCGGATAAGGAAGCAGACCGTCTGTGGGCTACGACGCTGCTGGTGAAGGCGCTCAAGCTGCAGAATGAAGCGAAGTCCAAGATGAATGCCAAGCTGCCGTTCAAGGATGCGAATAAAATCCCGGCAGGCTCCGTCGGCTATATTGCCGTGGCGCTGGAGAAGGGTCTGATCGACGGCTACTCGGATAATACATTCCGTCCGAACCAGCCGGTGACGCGTGCCGAGCTCGCTGCGCTGCTGGACCGCACGGGCAGCCAGCTGCCGGATAACACAGCGTACAAAGGGACCGTAACCGCGCCTGTGGCGAACAGCCTCTTGTCCGTGAAAGCAGCTAACAATGAAATCATCAACGTAGAGCTGGACGGCTCGGCTTATATCTTCCGCAATGGCGTTCGCGTATCGCCAAGCCAGATCTTAACCGGCGATCAGGTGCTGGTCCGCACATATGGCGGCAAAGCGATCTTCGTGGAAGTGACGAAGATGGCCGGCGATAACGGGCAAACGGTCGACTTTGTCGTGACAGGTACGCTCAACGGCTACACGCTGAATTCCCAAGGCTCGCTGGGCACGCTCTCGATCAACCAGGCTGTTGATGGCGGCGGTGTTCAAACCGCTGTATACAACGTGGCTCAAAATGTATATATTTCCGGCGACGTCAGCCTGCTGACGGCCGGCCGCTCGATCGAGCTGCGCGGCAAGCAACAATCCGTTCACACCATCATTATCAAATAAATAGAAGTCATGTACAGAGAAAAAGGTTAGCTTTACACGCAAGCGAACCGCCCTTTTCGAAGCCTCTCGGCTATCGGAAAGGGCGGTTTTGCGTGTATAATAGAGAGATGACTTTAAGAGAGAGACAGGAGGGAGCGTTACCATGAATGACAATCGCGTGAAGCTGGAAGACATTATGATGGCGAGCCATGTGCTCAAGGACGTCGTGACGCATACTCCGCTGCAGAAAAATTATATTTTATCCGAAAGATACGGCTGCCACGTGTACTTGAAGCGGGAGGATCTTCAGGTTGTCCGTTCCTTCAAGATTCGCGGCGCCTACCATATGATCCGCAGTCTGCCGGATGAGCGGCTTGCCAAGGGCGTGGTGTGCGCCAGCGCGGGCAATCATGCTCAAGGCGTCGCTTTTTCGTGCAAGGCTTTGGAGATTCCCGGAAAAATCTACATGCCGACGACAACGCCGCGGCAGAAAATCTCGCAGGTTAAGCTGTTTGGCGGCGAGTTTGTGGAGGTGCTGCTGTCCGGCGATACCTTCGACGATTCGCTGCGGGAGGCCGTCGCTTGCGCGGAGCGGGAGGGGATGACCTTTATCCACCCGTTCGAGGATCCCAAGGTGGTCGCGGGACAAGGCACAGTAGGGATGGAACTGGTAACCGATATGCGGGAGCCGGTAGATTTCGTCTTCGGAGGGATCGGGGGCGGCGGTCTGATGGCGGGCGTTGGCATCTATGTCAAAAGCATCAGCCCAGCCACCCGGGTGATCGGCGTGGAAGCGACCGGAGCCCCTTCGATGAGTCAGTCGCTGGAAGCCGGTGGCATCGTTACGCTCGGCGAAATCGACAAATTCGTCGATGGCACCGCAGTGAAGCGTGTCGGGGAGCTGAACTATGAGATCGTCCGTGAAGTGGTGGACGATATTGTCGTCGTTCCCGAAGGAAAGGTGTGTACGACCATCCTGGAGCTCTACAACGAAAATGCTATCGTCGCCGAGCCGGCCGGAGCGCTGCCGGTTGCGGCGCTGGATTTCTACCGCGAGCAGATTGCCGGCAAGCACGTCGTGTGCATTATAAGCGGAGGCAATAACGATATCGACCGGATGCAGGAAATCAAGGAACGCTCGCTGATCTATGAGGGGCTGAAGCATTACTTCATGGTTAACTTCCCGCAGCGTGCGGGAGCCTTGCGCGAATTTCTGGAATTCGTGCTCGGACCTAACGATGATATCACCCGCTTCGAGTATACGAAGAAGACGAGCAAGGAGAACGGTCCGGCGCTGGTCGGCATCGAGCTTAAGCACAAGGAGGACTATCTTCCTCTGCTGAAGCGCATGGATGAGCGGGGACTGCAATATAGTGAAATTAACAAGGACCCGTATCTGTTCAATCTGTTGATCTGAGATCTGAGGCGGGCGGGGAGAGAGAAGGAGGGCGCGGCACATGCAGGAGAAGGATCAGCCGAACACGGACACGATCCTGGAGGATTATGACGATTATGACGACGACGATGACCGGTGGAAGCCGGCCGACAAGTCGGAGACGGGCAGCGCCCATGACCGGAACGCGAGGATTCTCCGGCGCTGCTGCACGACCCGGCCTTAGCGGCATCGGCAGCTGCCACGGAGTGCGAGTCCCTTGGCGGCTAGTCGGGGCATGCCTCGTCAAAGCCCATGAAGAAGAGCAACTGATGCGTTCAGCTGCTCTTTTTGGCGTGCAGCGGGGCTGGGCCATTCGGAGCAGCGATGCTCCATCATTTGGATAATGACCGGAGCGCTCCCGTCGGATATTGGCGGCTACCGGTATACGAATAAGAACATAGCTTTCCTCTAGCCGACATATCTTGTTAAGACGGAGAAAAAGGCGCTGGAGAAGAGCCCGCGGCTTGCAATTTCTCCGAGAGAGGAAGGGGGTGGAACCGTATGGAGCTATGGGCGGTATGGTTGATCGCTGCCGGTGTTTTGTTGATTGCCGAGATGATGACGCTTACCTTTTACTTGCTATGGATCGCTGTCGGGGCCATCGCTGCTGCTATCGTTGCCTGGTTGTTTCCGGCATCCATCGTCGCGCAAGTGCTGGTTGGATGCCTCGTTGTGCTGGTGCTGACCCTGTTCACGAAGCCGATTACCCGCCGCTTCAGCACATCGGGCAGCTACAAGGACGCCGTGGATGAGCTGGTCGGCAAGCTAGGCATCGTGCTGGAGACGATCGAGCCGGGAAAGCAGGGAATCGTCAAGGTAGGCAGCGAAACGTGGAGCGCCTACTCCGAGTCGGGGGAACGGCTCGCCGAGGGAGCCTCCGTTATCGTTACCGCCAGGGGCAGCGCGCACTTGATCGTCCAACAAGTCGAAGGAGATGGTTAAATGGGAATGCTGGTAGTTGTCGTGATCCTGCTGATCGTGATCGTGTTCGCGGCCATGTCGATCAAGATCGTGCCGCAGCAGCGAGTCGGCATCGTAGAGCGGCTCGGCAAGTTCAATCGGCTGTTGACCCCGGGAGTCAACGTGCTCGTACCGGTGATCGATCATGTGCGCACCTACCATGACCTGCGGATTCAGCAAGCCAACGTGCCGCCGCAGACGGTGATTACCAAGGACAACGTGCAGGTGCAGATCGATACGATCATTTTCTACCAGGTCACCGGGCCTGAGCAGGCAACTTACGGCATCTCGGATTATGTGTACGGGGTACGCAACATCAGCACGGCTACCATGCGGCAAATTATCGGGAAAATGGAGCTGGACGAAACGCTATCCGGCCGGGAGAAAATTTCCACAGACATCCGCGTGGCTCTGGATGAGGCGACGGAGAAATGGGGCGTCCGGATCGAACGCGTCGAAGTCATCGACATCCAACCGCCCAAGGATATCCAGGAAGCGATGGATAAGCAAATGAAGGCCGAGCGGAGCAAGCGAGCCATCGTCCTCGAGGCGGAGGCAGCCAAGCAGGATATGATCCTTCGGGCGGAAGGCGACAAGCAGAGCAAGATACTGAAGGCCGAGGGCGACAAAGAAGCCCGCATCCGCGAAGCCGAAGGGCTGCGCCAGGCCCAGGAGCTGGAGGCTCTCGGCGAGGCGAAGGCCATCCAGGCCGTGGCCGAGGCCGAGAAACGACGGATCGAGCTGCTCCGCGAGGGCGGGCTGGATGACCAGGTGCTTACCTACCGGTCGCTGGAGGCGCTGCGCGATATCGCCTCCGGCTCAGCCAATAAAGTATTCATCCCGACCAAGGCGCTTGAGACGCTGGGCAGCATCGGAGCGATCGGCGATATGCTGCGGGCGGATCGGGCAGGCGGGAGGGAGTGAGTGAGGGCGCACACGTCAGGCTGGGCGGTCTTGGCTGACGCAAGTTAATCCGCCTCAGTCGGCTTATCCTAGGTAGGACTGGACGTGACGAAGGCATCGTTCTCATGCTATGATTTATCCATACGAAGGGCATACCGAAAGCATCGGGAGGCCACGCTGTCAGGAAGACGGCGTGGGCCTCCTTTTTTTGATTTCCACATTGTGGGTGCGCTGCTATAATGGAGGGAGATATTATGGTCATTGCTATTACCAAGCGAAATGAGACCGAACTGGCCGTTAAGCTGCTTCGCTATTGGAAAGATGGGGTAGAGCGAATACGAACCTTGCCGGGAAGAGTCTGGGTCCTGCAAGAGTCGGTATGGACCATTCCGTATACCTTGGAGGTTGTAGAGAAGTTTCTTGAGACATTTTCGGATGTGGAGATACAAGTGGATCCAAGCTTACAGGAGGAATGCTATTTATTTAGCGACGGGTAGAAGACTGGTTCGACAAGCTTGGCCTCAAGCAGTCATTGGCCGGCATGGAGTCGGGCTGAAAGGCAGGCTCTGGAGCAGGCTCTGCGGCTGAGAGGTTACAGCCCGCAAACGGTCAAGGCTTACCGGAATCAAGTTGAGCCTTTTTCTGAATGTTGCCCAAGCCTCTAAGCACCGGGGGCACGAGGATGATGTTCAACAACAATCTTTATCGCTGCTGGATCGCGGATGCTCCCATGCTTATGTGAATCAGGCGATAAGCGCGATTTAATTTTATGGTGTCAGCAGCCTGTCACCACGCCTTACGTCCGGCCTAAGAAGGAGAGCAAGCTTCCCCAGGTATTGTCGCGAGGGGAAGTACTGCGTATCTTGAAAGCAACGGAAAATCTGAAGCATCGAGCTATCCTGCACCTCACCTATTCTTCTGGCCTGCGTGTAAGTGAAGTGGTGCGATTGCAGCTCCGGGATGTTGATCATGAACGCAAGACATTGCGGATCCGTCAAGGTAAGGGAAGGAAAGACCGGCTCACTCTTTTGTCTGAGGCCGCCTACGCGCTGTTACAAACCTACTTGGAGCAAGACAAACCGGAGAAATGGCTGTTTCCGGGACAGGACAAGACGCGCCATTTGACTGAGCGTTCCGCTCAGAAGCTGTTTGTCCAGGCATTATCCGTATCTGGAGTAACCAAAAAAGTAAGTATCCATGTTCTGCGCCATTCCTTTGCAACGCATTTGCTGGAGGGTCCGGATTGATATTCGTTATATTCAGGAGCTTCTGGGGCATCAAAGTACACGGACAACTGAACGATACACGCATGTGAGTATCAAGGATGTGAGGCGGATTAAAAGCCCTCTGGATGACATGGTGTGGGAGTGACGCTTCGGGGATAAGGACAGATAGTAGGCATCGACGAACTTCGAGGAAAAGGTGAGATGGAAGGTATTCACGAAGTTCGTGGAAAAGACGTTATGTGAAACCGGTGCAAACATATTGAAGAAATTAAAAAGACACTTGCTAATTCAAGAGTCTCAAGATTTGTAAATATCTCCACGTGAGCCAACTTTTATTACTACAATAATTAATTGATCATCAAAAATTGAACATATGGTTCTGTATGAGCCTACCCGAAGTCGGAAGTGATTGTCGATACCCTGCATTTTTTGGATATCTAACTCCGGATGTCTGGGATCTTCTGCTAAGATATTTATATGGTCTAGAATCCGATTCCTAGTTGGCTTATCTAGTTTTTGGATACTTTTCAATACTTCTTTGTAGATCTTAATTTCGTAGCTCATGTTCAATGTCCTTTAGGTTAATTAGTTCACCTTGTTTGATTGCTTTATGAGCAGCTCGAATTGCACTTAGATCATCTTCAGTAGTGGGTTCGTCGTCGATAGAAATATTGGTTTGTTTATTATTTTGGGCAAGTCGTTCAATGATGTCGGTAATGAGTCCAAGATCTTTTTCTGATAATTGATTTATTAGATAGTTAATTCGTTCCTTACTAACCGCCAAGACCAACAACTCCCTTCCACCATTAATAATATCCATTATAACATCTTCAAAGACTTATCTGTAGGTATTAAGAGTAAAGAACTTTTTTGAAGGATATTTCAAGAAGGCACCGGCATCAGATAACACAGCATTCACGCATCGGGGCTTGCGCCCCTCGGTCCGCCCGAAGTGGGAAGCAGGGAGGCGGATTC
The DNA here is from genome assembly GCF_009846885.1 of Paenibacillus puerhi. Lineage (GTDB taxonomy): Bacteria > Bacillota > Bacilli > Paenibacillales > NBRC-103111 > Paenibacillus_G > Paenibacillus_G puerhi. The sequence continues at coordinate 525 of NZ_WUWM01000027.1, read as the reverse complement.
AGGCGGACACATCTGCGAACCTAAGTGGCGGAGCCACCCCGGCCCTATGGGCCTTAAGGTTCTCAACGTCGTGAATGCAAAAACGTTATCTGAAACCGCCAAAAATCTTAGCAAAGAGGTTGAATCAATGCAGATTGAATTAAAAGAATTAAGTGAATCTGACGGTCAAGATATCTTTGAGATGTTGCAGGAAATAGGATTAGGGGAGAATGGTTTTACTTCAAATTTTCCCGAGAATGATTATGAATTATTTAAGAGAAGTTTAGCTCGACAAGTTCAAATTTCACAGGCAATAGATCTTCCAGATGGTTATGTACCCCAAACAATTTATTGGATGTACGCAGATGGAAAACCCGTTGCATATGGGAAGTTAAGACATAAATTAAACGAGAAGCTACTTAGGGCTTGCTGAATGCGAATAAATCCATATTTCACAAGGGTTACCGGGCATTTCCGTCGAATATATCTGCAAGGAAAACGTGGCAAAACGCTCAAAAACCTTGCAGATGGAGTGACGAAACATGT